>JAQTTH010000010.1 GCA_028710895.1 Paludibacter sp. | reverse complement strand
CGACAAAGAAACCGATAGAGATAAAATTACGCTGATGACAGTCCATGCTGCTAAAGGACTTGAGTTCAAAGCTGTCTTTATCGTAGGTATGGAAGAAGAATTGTTTCCTTCACCCTTCTGCACACAAAACGAGCGTGAGCTGGAAGAAGAACGTCGATTATTTTATGTGGCCATCACCCGCGCCGAGGAACTCTGCTTTATCAGTTATGCCAAATCACGTTTTAAAAATGGCAAAACCAATTTTTCCAATCCAAGCCGGTTTATTAAAGACATAGATGTGCAGTTTCTGGACATGCCGAAGGAAGAAAAACCTAAACAAGCACGCATTGGCGATTGGGATGATGACCTGGAAACTGAGCGTAACCGCTTTCAGGGTTCGTTCTCTAAACCCGTGTTTAAAGAACGTACCGAGCTTCCCATTGCACCTAAACGGTTGGTAAAAGTCAGCTCAACAAGCAATGATAAAACCCCGATTCAAAACGGCTCCATCCCTACCGGTGCATTTGTAAAACATGGCATTTTTGGCATTGGCAAGGTACTGGAAACCAGCATTTCAAATGGCAACGAAAAAGCAGATATTGATTTTGGTGAGAAAGGAATTAAATCATTATTATTGAAATTTGCAAAGCTGGAAGTGTTGGAATAATCTGAAACCCAGTGTTAATCGGGGTTTGACAAAACTGTTGATAAATTATAACTCTTTAATTGTAAAATTGAAAGAATTAATTTTATCTTTGTAATGAATAATACATCCAACAATTTATCTGCATCGAATTATATATCAGAAACAACAAATAAAAATAAATAAAAATCATGGCAAAAACAGCTGCTGAGGAGTTGAAATTTCCAACTTCCGACAAATTGAAAGCATTGCAATTGGCAATGGATAAAATTGAAAAAGACCACGGTAAAGGCACCATCATGCGCATGGGCGATACCAAGGTAGAAGATGTTGCCTTTATTTCTACCGGATCTATCGGTTTAAATGTGGCTTTAGGCGTTGGCGGTTATCCACGCGGACGTGTAATTGAAATCTACGGACCAGAATCATCAGGTAAGACAACTTTGGCTATTCATGCTATTGCCGAAGCTCAAAAGGCCGGTGGTATTGCTGCCATTATTGATGCCGAGCATGCTTTCGACCGCTTCTATGCCGAAAAACTAGGTGTAAACATCGACGAATTGTTGATTTCTCAGCCGGATAACGGTGAACAGGCACTGGAAATTGCCGATCAATTGATTCGTTCGTCAGCGGTTGATATCGTTGTAATTGACTCTGTTGCTGCATTGACTCCAAAAGCTGAATTAGAAGGTGATATGGGTGATTCTAAAATGGGACTTCAGGCTCGTTTAATGTCACAGGCATTGCGTAAACTGACTGCCAATATCAACAAAACAAATACAACCTGTATATTTATCAACCAGTTACGCGAAAAAATCGGTGTAATGTTCGGTAACCCTGAAACTACAACCGGTGGTAATGCTTTGAAGTTCTACGCTTCAATTCGCTTGGATATTCGTCGTATCGGTCAGTTGAAAGATGGTGAAGAAGCTATTGGTAACCAAACCCGCGTAAAAGTGGTAAAAAACAAAGTGGCACCACCATTCCGCAAAGCTGAATTCGACATTATGTACGGTGAAGGAATCTCTAAAACAGGTGAAATTATTGACTTGGGTGTTGAATATGGCATTATCAAGAAAAGTGGTTCATGGTACAGTTACGGCGATACCAAATTGGCTCAGGGTCGTGACGGTTCAAAAGCTGTTATCAAAGATAATCCTGAATTAGCTGCTGAACTGGAAGCTAAAATCGTAGAAGCGATTCAGAATAAATAGTTTCTACTAATAACTATAAAGCCCCTAAATCAATTGATTTAGGGGCTTTTGTATTTTACGCTTTCGAAATCCTCATCTCACACGCCTTGCAATCGAATGACAGTTGATACACCTGGTCGTTATTACGCAAAAAAAGCGGCTCTTTAAATGTGGCTTTGTAACCCTCTTTCGGACACCAACCCATGCTGGATTTTATACAATGCTTGCAAAACATGAGTGGTACACCTTCTTCAGCCTTCACCTCAAAACCGGGTTTTATATCTTCAACCCCATGCTCAAGGTAAAATTGCTCTGCCAGTTTATTCGTTACATTTCCCAGATAAGAAAGCTGTTTTTGAGAAAAGTCAGCAGCAATTGCCTCACGTTTCACTTCACGAATGTACGCATTTGAACGAACTTCATCAAGCTGTTCAATTGCTTGTCGGCGCCATTCACCCAATTGTGAAGCCGGGAAAAACCAGGGTGCGTTTATTTCAATGTCAACATCAGTTGCTTCGTAAATAGTATTGCCCAATTTCGAAAGTTGATTCTTAATATTATCATTCACAGCTTCCGGTTTTTGCGCCGGTTGTTTGTCACATACAACTTCGAAAATGCTTGAGATTCCATCTTCATCAGTCAGTTGCAGGGCAAAACCAGATTCAATTTCGTCGAAATGTATCTTCACTCCTACTTTACGTTCAGCCGTTTTTCCTTTTAATATCTTTTCAAAAGCCTGATCCTGATTTCGATACAGCATTACACCATCCGTAATTTTCGGCATTTCTGCCGGAAATATTTGTTTACGCTCAACCCGATTAACCCGAAATCCGGTCAAATCACCGTGTTTATTGATAAAACAAAGCCCATCACCGTTATTTAGCAACGACCCGTTTTGAACTTCGAAGAAATTACGGCCAATATATGTTACTTTTCCTATAGGCTCACCCAATGACTTTGGCGTATCCGGTTGAATTATATCTTTTTTTCGTCCATGCAGGAAATAATCAGTAGCATTACGACGGAAGCTTTTCTCGGGGTTTGGTTCAAATAATATAGTTGTTCTCCCGGCTGAAGCTCGTTGATAATTATTGTTTTCAGCCAAAATAGCATCGAGTTTCTGGCGGTAAAATGAAGTAATATTCTTCACATAATCAACATCTTTCAATCGCCCTTCAATTTTAAACGAAGTCACTCCCGCTTTTATCATTTCTTCCAACGAATCCGACTGATCTAAATCTTTTAGCGAAAGTAAATGTTTATTCTTGACCAGAATATTATCGTCAGCATCCAACAATTGATACGGCAAGCGACAGTACTGAGCACATTGACCACGATTGGCACTACGCCCACAGTTTGCCTCACTCATGTAACACTGACCGCTGTAACTCACACACAAGGCACCATGAATAAAGGCCTCCAGTTCAACATCGGTTTGTGAGGAAATTTCAGTAATTTGATCCAACGTCAACTCACGAGCCAAGACAACACGGGAAAATCCCACATCTTGTAAAAAGCGAACTTTCTCAACTGTCCGGTTATCGGTTTGTGTACTGGCATGAATGGCAATAGGCGGCAAGTTCAACTTCAGAATGCCCATATCCTGTATTATCAGTGCATCGGCTCCGGCATTGTATATATCCCAAATCAATTTCTCCGCATCGGGCAATTGCTCATCCGTCAACACAGTATTCAAAGCCACCAACACCTTTACCCGAAACTGATGTGCATATTGAACTAGTGTGGCAATATCCTCCAGCGAGTTTCCGGCGGCAGCACGTGCACCAAACTGCGATGCTCCAATATACACGGCATCAGCACCATGATTGATGGCAGCTATTCCACATTCAAGATTTTTGGCGGGAGAGAGAAGTTCTATTTTGGACATAATCAATTCATAATTCACAATTTATAATTCATAATTGTGCATTATGAATTATAAATTGATCAATGTATTTTCGTCAAATCGTACGGAGTTTCCTGATATACAAAGTAGTTCAACCAGTTTGTGAACATCAGGTTGGCATGACTCCGCCAGCGAACCAGGGGGTCATTATTCGGATCGTTGTTGCGGTAATAGTTTTGGGGTAAATTGATTGGTAATCCCTTCGCCACGTCACGTTTATATTCCGTGTCCAGAGTATCAGGAGAATATTCAGAATGCCCTGTAACAAAGAACTCACGACCGTTACGTGCCATAACCATATACACGCCGGCTTCGGGAGATTCCGAGAGTAAAGTTAGGTCCGATACACGACGAATATCTTCGGCACGTACTTCGGTGTGGCGGCTGTGAGGCACATAAAACACATCGTCGAATCCACGGAAAATCGGATTGTGGGGTTCAAACTTATTATGCTCGAACACACCAAACATTTTGGCATCCAACGGATATTTAGGTATACCGTAATAGTAATGCAAACCAGCCTGTGCAGCCCAACAAATAAACAAACTGGAAGTTACATGGGTCTTTGCCCAATCGAAAATCTTAGTGATTTCCGACCAGTAATTTACTTCTTCAAACTCCAGCATTTCAACAGGCGCTCCGGTAATTATCATACCATCATAATTACTCTGATTGATTTCTTCAAAAGTCTTGTAAAAGGTATTCAAATGCTCAATTGGAGTATTCTTTGAAGTATGACTTTCCATGTGCAGAAAATCAATTTCAATCTGCAAAGGTGAGTTTGACAATAACCGTATCAAATCTGTTTCAGTCGTAATCTTCACTGGCATAAGGTTCAAAATCACGATTTTAAGCGGGCGAATTTCCTGGCTCGAAGCACGTTCAGAGTCCATAACAAATATATTCTCTTCGCGCAGAGCATCAACAGCCGGTAATGTAAAAGGAATATTTAGTGGCATTGCTTTAAAATATATAGTAATCACTGGCTCCAAGCTGGAAATCAATGATTGGTTTTATTGTTTTTATTATAAACTTCCCCTATCGGGACTTAAAATCAATTGAAATATTTTCGATAGATTGTCCAGTAATCGGAACTTCCGATAAAATCATCCAAAAATTCATTCAGTTTATCTAACAGTTGAACCGACTCTTTGTGAACTACCCAACTATGTTTCTGATCGAACCCAACAGGTACCGAGAAGTCAAGATTTGGATACATAAACTTCAGTCGTTGAGCAAATTGTTCGTTGCAGATAGCATATTTAATTTTGCCCGTGGCAACTAAATGTACAAGTTGTTCCGAACTCTGATCTTTCACTTCAACCACATGAATTGTATCAGCAATTTCCTTTCCCAGGTGCTCAATTCGCATTTTGTAAGGCGAATTCACTGGCAAATAAATTGTATCGTTAGCCAATTGAAACTGATTTTTAATAGCTTTAGCCTGAGTTGTATCGTTCACTATTCGTTGCACCAACACCTGGCGCGATGTAAACAATGAATTGGTAAAAAGTGCCTCTTTTTTCCATTCGGAAGTTACAGGCACGAAGCTGGCAATAATATCATAATCGCCCTCCTTCAAATCAGCCATACAGGCCTTAATATCACTCTCTTCGGTAATCACCAGCTCCAAACCCATGGTATCGGCAAATGCCTTTACAATCTCGTATTGAAACCCATAAATATTATCGCCTTTTTTTGAAAAACCCAACGAACTGCTATCAGTCAACACAGCCAACCGGCCCGATGCCATAATTGACGGTAAATCATGAATCTGATTTCGCTTATGACGAACCAATAAAGTTACAGCAAGAATAATCAAAAACGCAGCAAGCACAATTCCAATCCGAATTTGTAGCTTTCTGTCTATATTCAGTTTTGTCAAAAGATTCATATGCTGAAATTTTAGATTATTAATCGTAGAAATTCCACGAAATTCCCATCTTCAATATTGCTGGATTTACAGGATAATTTGGCATCGATTGATAGTCACCCGCCATAAACATATTATTGAGATGATAGTACTCAATATAGAATCTTGTACGTTTCAGGTGAAAATTAATATACGCACTCATTACGGGATAATTACCAATTTTAGTTGTCGTTTGACTGTAGAACTGCCCAATTGCGGGCATATAGGCCGGAGCATAATATGCTGTATGATACCGTACATTGGCACCAACCTGAATACTCAACACATCAAACCACAAATCATGATAATACAAATTGTGATACAAAGTTATTGTCGGCAACGGCAACAACTCCTGCTGCGAACTCACCTGCCCCACCACGTTATTTTCTAAGGTAAATTTGCCAACATGAAAATCCTTTTTCAGATTAGCTGCCACCACCTGTATATTACCCGAAAACTGAGCCGGCAAAGCTTTCGAATCAAAGTAAATATATTGTGTGATATTTTCCAGCGAAACATTCAACGAGAACGAACGTGTTGGAATAGAAAAAGTTCCACCCACATGAGTCCGGTAAATACTGGCAAAATCATTTGTCCATTGAAAATGGTTTGATTGGTAATTTTGTAGGAAAAAAGAAGGTTTATCGCTCCTGACAAAACCATTGGCAACCAATGAAATACTATCTTTCCATAATTTGAAAAAACCGCCCATATTTCCCTGTAACAGGAAGTTACCAGCCTTATATCCCAGAAATGCCAATTCACCGTTTACATTATAACGAAATCGCTGACCGCGTTGTTTCGAAAGAATTCCACCAACCTTCGTTGTTGATTCGAACTGAAGGTTCAATAAATTATCCTTCAAATAAGTATAACGCTGAACTTCGTTTTCGATATAGGCTTTCAGCCCAAACTGCATCCATTTATTGAATTCCTCTTCCATGCTGACCGATAAATTATTCGATACAGTTTGAACAGCCGAAGTGTCATTCGTTTGTGTTCCTACCAAATAGGTTTTATCGTAAAAACTAGTTTGAACATTGTTCTCAAAGTAACGCTTACGTACATCATCGAGTTTAAAAGTATGTGCAAAACGGGTTACAGGCACATAATCCATGCGTACCGAATCTTTCGAAACCCGAACAGGGCGTTCAATTCCAACGCTATACTGGTGGTTATAAAAGATTTCCTGTTGCTTATAATTAGCATAGCCGGGACTGGATTGCATGTTAGTAGGTACAGCGCTTGTTTCAAAAGCTGAAATTTTTGAAAAGTCCTGAATACCACCATTTTCATAATTACTCACGCTATTGGTCGCAAATAAAGCTGTTGCTGAATAATGTTTACCATCGTAAGTCCCAAAAAGTGAGCCAGAAAACTCTTTTGCTCCCTGATTATTATATTCTCCCGGGGTTTCAATATATTCTAATGTGGTCCCAATATTCAATTTCTTATTGACATTACCAGTAAAAATGAAGTCAAATTTATCTTCGTCATTGTGTAACGATCCACCCGTAATATACTTTAAACTGCTAAACGGAGTTTTGGTATTATAGAAAGTTGCATGATCCACATTCATTAAGTAGGGATAATAGGCATTCGAAAAAATAAAGTCGGTATTGTTTGGTCGGTCAAAATACAATTTCGACTGAACCGGCGATATTAAGTTCCCATTAAACGAATTGGCGATACTAAAACGATCTATCGGATTGTCATTCTGAAAATTAAGATGAAGTGTATCAACAGGAATTGAATCGGCCACTGAAAAAGGATCGGATATATGCCAGGTTTTCACAAACCTGTAATTGGGTGGTACCTGTGCAAAAACAGCTACTCCCAAAACAAAAAAAAGAAAACAAACAACAATCTTTCTCACCAAAAAAGTATTTATACTTAACTAAAATTTGAATTGCAAATCCACATTATAAGGCACTTTTGAAACGAATACAAAGATACAAAAATTTATTGGCAGAGCCGAATTCAGACATCTAATAAAACCAAAAACCATGTTCAGGTAGTTATAAATCTTAAAATCAAAAGAAATTATCTCCATACAACAAATTAACCGGTTTCTGTATTTAAATACAAACTCCACAAAAACTGTTTAAAAAATTACAGTTGATAAGATTAAAGAAACGATTAATTACAATTTGGTTGTGGTTAAATTAAAGCGTCATTTTGATTAAAAATAATCAACGAAAAGTTTGATTATGCCAAATAAATAGGCTAAACTTGCAGTGAATTATGCTTATCGAAAAAGCAAAAAAATCATGTATTTTTAGTTTTACATTAAATCTGATTGATATGAATATTGAAAAACTGATGCAGTCGCTTGAAGCAAAACACCCGGGCGAAAAAGAGTATTTGCAGGCTATACACGAAGTGTTGATGACCATTGAAGACGTATATAACGATCATCCTGAATTTGAAAAAGCAAAAATTGCGGAACGACTGGTTGAGCCGGATCGGATTTTCACTTTCAAAGTTCCCTGGGTTGACGATCGTGGAGAAGTGCAGGTAAATTTGGGTTATCGTGTACAATTCAACAATGCCATTGGCCCATACAAAGGCGGTTTGCGCTTCCACTCATCGGTCAATCTATCCATTCTCAAGTTTCTGGGTTTCGAACAGATATTTAAAAATGCACTGACAACACTTCCAATGGGTGGTGCCAAAGGTGGTTCTGACTTTAATCCGAGAGGAAAATCAGATGCTGAAGTTATGCGGTTTTGCCAGGCATTTATGGTTGAACTTTGGCGTTACATTGGCCCTGAAACAGATGTTCCTGCCGGTGATATTGGCGTGGGAGGCCGTGAAATTGGCTACTTATACGGCATGTACCGTAAATTGGCTCGTGAAAACACCGGAGTTCTTACAGGGAAAAACCTTGAATTTGGCGGTTCACTTATTCGCCCCGAAGCAACTGGCTTTGGAGGCTTATATTTTGTAAACCAAATGCTGGAAACTGCCGGTATGGAAATAAAAGGAAAAACAATTGCTATTTCAGGTTTTGGAAACGTTGCCTGGGGCGCAGCTATAAAAGCAACGGAAATGGGAGCCAAAGTGGTTTCAATATCCGGACCCGATGGTTACATATACGATGAGAATGGCATTTCCGGCGAAAAAATTGACTATATGCTCGATTTGAGAGCAACTTGCAACGATATAGTTGCACCATATGCTGAAAAGTTTGGAGCTACATTCGTTGCCGATCGTCGTCCATGGGAATTGAAAGTAGATATTGCCCTACCTTGTGCTACACAAAATGAACTGAATGAAGAAGATGCTAAGCAATTGATTGATAACGGCGTTATTTGTGTTGGTGAAATTTCCAACATGGGTTGTACACCCGAAGCAATTGATTTGCTACTGAAACATAAAATTATGTATGGTCCAGGAAAAGCCGTAAATGCCGGTGGCGTAGCTACTTCAGGACTTGAAATGACACAAAATGCCATGCATATAAGTTGGTCGGCCGAAGAAGTTGATGCCAGACTGAAACAAATTATGCGCGACATTCACGCTCAATGTGTCGAAAATGGTCGTGAAAAAGATGGCTATATCAATTACATGAAAGGTGCCAATGTGGCTGGATTCCTGAAGGTTGCAAAAGCAATGCTGGCACAAGGAGTGGTATAATAGAAATTGTTTGACTTGTTTATAATTTTGCAAATCACCATAAGAGGAATTTTTCGGTTTTCAACTCCGAAAAATTCCTCTTATTCTTTTGATATAAGCCAAGCCCTGTCCGGGTAAAACGCAAAACATTTTTTCTATCTTTGCACTCCCAATCAACTATAAAAATTATGCTTGACCTACTCAACCAACACAGAACAATCCGCAAGTACACCGAACAACCAATTGACAACGAACTGCTAAACAAACTACTCACAACTGCCTGCAGGGCTTCAAACACGGGTAATATGCAGGCTTACAGCGTTGTTGTAACAACCGACCCGGATATCAAACAACAACTGGCTCCTGCTCATTTCAATCAACCCATGATTAAACAAGCTCCGGTTGTATTGACGTTTTGTGCCGATTATAACCTGTTTAGCAAATGGTGCGAACAACGTCAGGCAGAACCCGGTTACGACAATTTTCAGTCGTTTATGGCAACAGCAATCGATACCTTGTTGGCTGCGCAAACATTTTGTATTGCAGCTGAAAGCGTGGGTTTGGGAATTTGTTATTTAGGAACTACGACTTATAATGCTCAGGAAATAATTGCTGCACTGAAATTACCAAAACTTGTTGTTCCTATAACCACTATCACGGTTGGATATCCGGCTGATATGCCTGAACAGACCGACCGATTGCCATTGGAAGCCGTAGTTCATCGCGAAACATACACCGACTTCACACCTGCCGACATCAATCGGATTTATGCTGAAAAAGAAAATAGTGATTTCTACAAACAATTTGTTGCCGAGAACAACAAGGAGACATTAGCCCAGGTATTTACAGACATTCGGTATACTAAAAAGAACAACGAATTTTTCTCTGATAAATTTATGGATGCTTTAAAAATACAGGGATTTCTCAAATAAACTGTTACACTAAAAATACAAAAGCGACCGATTCAATTCAGAACCGGTCGCTTTTTATTTTACGGGGAATACTTACTCTATCAAACTGCCTTAAAACTCATATCCAGGCTTTTTACAGAGTGAGTCAATGCTCCAACAGAAATATAATCAACTCCACATTCGGCATATTCTTTAAGCGTGGCAAACGTAATTCCACCGGATGATTCGGTTTCATATTTGCCTGCAATAATTTCTACTGCTTTGCGGGTATTTTCAGGAGTAAAGTTATCAAGCATAATGCGGTCAACTCCACCTTCGGCCATAACCTGAGCCAGTTCATCAAAACTACGCACTTCAATTTCGATTTTCAGATTCTTACCTTTTTCTTTCAGATAGGCTTTGGTGCGTTGAATAGCCTGCGCAATGCCACCGGCAAAATCAACGTGATTATCTTTCAGCAAAATCATGTCGTACAAACCGATACGGTGATTTACACCGCCACCAATTTTCACTGCTTCTTTTTCCAACAAGCGCAATCCGGGAGTCGTTTTTCGTGTATCGAGTACGCGGGTTTTAGTTCCTTCCAGTGCTTTTACGTATTCGCGGGTACGGGTGGCAACACCACTCATCCGTTGCATAATGTTGAGCATCAAACGCTCTGTCTGCAACAACGATTGGATTTTACCTTCCACCACAAAAGCGATATCACCTACTTTTACCTCGGCGCCATCGTTTATAAACACAGTCATTTTCAGTTCAGGATCAAAAGCGCGAAATACTTCACGCGCAACTTCAACACCGGCTAAAACACCATTTTCTTTTACTATTAACTGAGACTTTCCAAGCGCTGTAGCCGGAATACATGAGAGAGTTGTGTGGTCGCCATCACCAATATCTTCGGCAAACCAAAGTGAGATAAGTTGTTCGAAATCGTTAGTCATTTGAAGGTTCAATTCTGAGTTGTTGAATTTCATTTTTTCGTGTCAAAACGTATACACGGTATGTTCCTGAGGCAGTTTTTAGCATACCAATGGCAAAACTGGCCGCATCTTTATTTCCTTTATGCAAAAGTTGAAAACTGCTTACTTTGTTCTTTCTGAAGAAATCAGCAATAATTCCGGTTGCCTGTTGTTTGCTGAAAACATCGTTTTTGTTATCAATAACCAACTCTACATTGTCATTTAAATACTCCGAAAGCTGACCTGCATTACCACTGCCAATGGCAGAAATAATATCCGACGAAACTTCTGCAGACTGTGCATGAATCAAAGGAACAGCACAAATCAAACAGAGACTGAGTACTAAAAATTTAATTGTTTTCATTCGTAAATAATTTTTAAATTATGGTCGAACGGAATTTATCTCTTCTAAATGAGACTCATTTCATATAAGAATACGACTTTTTTCAAAAAATAGCGTAAAACCAACTATTTTGTCGTTAAAAAATGCCATATTTGCATTGGATTTGATAATCACAGTGCAAAAGTACATTAATTAATTTGTTGCATCCAAATAAATCGACCGTTTTTTAATTGTACAAATAACACGCCAGAAAGCTATAATTATCTAAATAAATGAAAATAGTACTACTAACAGTCGGTAAATCGACTAATAATCATTTGATTAAACTCCAGGAAGAATATCAAAACAGGCTAAAGTTTTATATTCCGTTTGAAATGCTCGTTATACCCGAACTGAAAAACACAAAAAACTTATCGATAGGTGAGCAGCAGGAAAAAGAAGCTGATTTAATTCTCAAACAACTGGATAACAGCGACGAAGTAGTATTGCTCGACGAAAAAGGAAAGCAATATAGCTCTGTTGGATTCTCCGAATTCATTTCAAAAAAGATGCTGGCTTCGCATAAGCGCATGATTTTTGTTGTAGGTGGACCGTATGGTTTTGCCGAAAGGGTTTATCAGCGTGCCAACGGTAAAATCTCAATGTCGGCAATGACTTTTTCGCATCAAATGATACGCCTCATTTTTGTAGAACAACTCTACAGGGCCATGACTATACTGAAAGGGGAACCTTATCATCACGAATAAAAAATTTCAGCATGAAAAATAAAAAAAATAATCGTCTATTCATTATCATTATGCTCATCAGCATTGTGAGTGGGTTGATGTGCGACTATTTTTATCAATTATCCCCGAGTCATGTCATCAATGTAAGTGAATTTCAGGCTCAGCTGAATGTGAAAGAAACTAAGGCTGCACAAACATTGGAGAAAATGAAGGAGATTATTACTCATACATCTATCGATTCATTGAGTCATTATCCCTTTGCCGACGACGACATTTCATATTATGTTTTTAGTAAGGGCGAAATGAGCTTTTGGTCGGACAATAACCTCGACATTAGTAGCCTGCCCCTACCCGACTCCACCAACTGGCATTACGCCCAGTTACCCAATGCGCACTGTGTCAGCAGGCTACTCACATTCGATTCCGTCAAATTATTGGCTCTTATTAAAGTAAAGAATAACTATCCCTACGAAAACAACGAACTGATAAATAATTTCTCGCAGGGATTTAGACTGGATAAACAAATAAACATTGTAGCGGGGAAAATAACAGATAAATATGCAATACGTTGCTCTCACGGCGATTATTTATTCACGCTTTCAGAACCAACTACAGCAATTTACAACGAAACATGGGCAATCCCCGGACTTTTAGCATATGCACTGGCATTTTTCGTATTCTTCATCCTGTATGCCCGCTTTCCGTATTTCATTCATAAAAAGCGAATAAAGCTCAACCTGTTTTCAATAATTGCAGTAGGTACAGGAGCGTTAGTGGGAATCTGTTTATATTTCAACCTACCCGCGCTGCTCTTTTGGAACAAGCTTTTTTCGCCGTTTCAGTATGCCTCCAATCCCTTTCTGGCATCCATTAGTCACCTGACAATTGCTACCGGATTTATTATTTCAACTATTTATTTATTTTATTTTCATACCAACACAGATTCGGTAAAATCAACCACCACACATGCCTTCTTACTGGTTTCGTTTGGATTGTATTTTGCCTTTGTCTACAACATTTTAAACGGGCTCATTTATCATTCAAGCATCCAGCTCAATATTCTGCAATTCAACGACATCTCTTTCATTTCTATCTGGCTGCATTTTCTGCTATTGGTGTTGGGTATCGGTCTGGTCATGCTCTTTTTCAAAACACATAACTGGTTTAAAACACACAAAAGACTAAAACAGGCATTATTAATTGATTTGCTCATTGCCGCTTCTTTATTTGTTGCATGCTTCTTCATATCGCGTGACGACTCCATAAGATTAGTACTCTCTTATGTGATACTTAGTCTTGCGTTTTACTTGCCCTATTACTTCCCAAAATATAAAAACATCTATATTTACGTAGCTTGCTGGACATTTTTTTACGCAGCTTTTGTAGTAATCAATTCACTGATTATCAACAACGATAAAAAAGTTGACAAATATAAAGTGTTAGCTCAGAACATTTATATAAACGGAAACACCGACAACGACCGGATGGCCGATATCCTGCTCGAAGAATTGGATGTACAAATACTCAAAGACAGACGAATAAGCCATTTAGTTTCGAAAACAGATTCTCTGACCAATGCAAACAACTATTTAAACCGAACCTATTTACGTGGATTTTGGAATAAATATTTGATGCGATTGAATGCAACTGTTCTTCATAGCAGCGTATACAATGAATATAATCAGTTTATACAAAGTGTAGGGTCACGAATTAAAGACACTCATTTCTACAGCGTTCCGGCTAACGAGAATAACATGTCGTATATTGGCTCATTCCTTACCAAACCATTTGGTAAGGACTCCATTGCATTCTTCATGGAATTCTATCCACGCCGAAATTTTAAAAGTTACAGTTTTCCGAATCTGCTCATTGCTTCGTCGCCCGATATACAGTCGAAACTAAACATTGCCATTGCCAAATACGAGCATCAACGCCTTGTTTATTCGTCAGGGAAAATAGAATACGCGGCTGATAACAGTTGGATACCCAACCTAAAATCGGATTTTTTCAAAACAATCTACAAGAACCGTATTCACTATATTTATTCGCCAAATTCCAACACCTGTATTGTAATAACCGAGCAACAACCGTACGACCGGGCTTCATTCGTTTTATATTTTGCCTATACGTTTTTAGCATTTTTCTCACTTTGCTGGTTGATAATCTGGATGTATCTGCTCACACATCAACAACGAAATTACAGGTTAGGATTGACAGCTAAATTTCAATATGCCTTTATTGGATTACTCATAATCAGTTTCCTTGGTATATTCTATGTATCCGTCGATTTTATCAAAAAGAAGTACAAGGAAGAACAAATTGCCAACCTGGAGAATAAAAAAACATACGTTCAGAAGGCTTTGCAGGACATGTATTACTGGAATCAGGATTTGAATGCGCTCAATACACAGGCATTGAATTTCGATTTGCAGGATTTATCCTACATTTATCACACCGACATACATGTGTACAACAACAAGGGCGTGTTGGTGGGCAGTTCTCAACCAATTATCTTCAACAAAAATCTGATTAGCAACCGAATTTCGCCAACGGCTTACTTTACACCAAATGCCAACCTGAATCAATACGAACACATTGGAAAATTGGATTATCTGACAGGTTACACCGACTTTTACAACGGTGATTTTCTGCAGATAGGGTACATTGCCATTCCGCAGTTTTTCAGTCAGGACGAGATCCGGAACGAAATTGAAAGTTTCCTCACAGTTATTATCCACATTTACCTGATCATAATTGTTTTGGCTATTTTGCTCAGTTTATTTATCGGTCAGCAACTTTCGGCTCCACTTATCGTGCTCGAAAACAAGCTGAAAGAAATGCGTCTGGGCCGACGAAACGAGAAAATTGATTATAATTTCAACGACGAAATAGGACAATTGGTAATCCAGTATAATCGCACAGTAGACGAACTGGAACAAAGCGCCCGATTGTTGGCAAAATCGGAACGCGAGTCGGCCTGGAAATCGATGGCACGACAGGTAGCGCATGAAATCAACAATCCGCTTACGCCCATGAAACTGAGCATTCAGCAGCTTCAGCGAACCCATAAAATGAACGATGGGCGGTTTGATGACTATTTCGAGAAATCGACCGGAATGCTTATCGAGCAGATTGACAATTTATCGCGCATTGCCGGCACTTTCTCCAATTTTGCCCGCATGCCCGAAGCCAATTTCGAACGGGTGGACATTGCTGCCCGTCTGCATTCGGCCGTACAATTATTCAGCAACAACAACGAGGATATTCAGATTACCTACCTCGGGCCGAAAAAGGATGTGTTTGTATATGCCGACCCCGAACAGTTGGTTCAGGTATTTAATAATTTGATTAAAAATGCCATTCAGGCAATTCCGGATAATCGTGAGGGAGAAATTGAAGTAAAGCTAAACGAGGATATTGACCAAATAGTCATCCTGATTATCGACAACGGTGTTGGCATTGACAATGAAGTTCAGGACAAGTTGTTTGTACCAAACTTTACGACCAAATCAACAGGCATGGGACTGGGACTTGCCATTGCCAAAAACATTATTGAAATATCCGGTGGAACCATTTCATTCAACTCTGCGGTAGACGAAGGAACCACATTTAGTATTACCTTGCCAAAAGCCTGAAAAAGAAAATATAAACCGAAAATACGCTGAATATGAATTTTCGTTGCAAACCCAATGTACAACTATCGGCAATACAAATTGCCGTCTTCCTGTTGTTATTCATTTTCCCTTGTGTTTACGGGCAGAACACAATAACAGGCATTGTATCCGACAATGTAAACATGAAGCCAATAGCCGATGCCACTGTTTATATAAACGGAACAACCATTGGAACCTCAACCAACGAAAGCGGACTTTTTACGCTCAAAGAAGTTCAATTCCCCTGCAAATTAATTGTAAGCCGGATTGGATATGAGTTAACGACGATAGACGTTGCGCAGTATAACCCCGAAAGATTTACAATACTCCTGCAAGAAAAAACAGTACAACTCTCGGAAGTAGAAGTAACCGGTAAAAACTCACGCGACAAAAGTGTACAGAAATTTCGGAATATATTTTTGGGGAGCGACTCCTGGAGCAAAAAAATTATCCTCGAAAATGAATCTGTATTGCAATTTAGCAGGTATACCGACACCATTAAACATAAGCCCGACTCCCTGGACATACTTCTAAAAAAGATTGAGTTATCCGACCTGGTAAGAAATGACAGTGCAGATAACCAACGAATTTTAAATATCTTTTCGGTACGAGCAAATGCTCCTATCAAAATTGATTATCCTGAATTGGGATTTAAACTATCGGTTGATTTGGTGGGATTCAAAATTATTGAAAGCCCCCAAGCCAGCATATGCAAATACCTGGCTTATTACTTTTATCAACCCTATCCGTTTAAAAACAATATGGTTGAACGTAAATTTCAGAAAAACAGAACCAGCGCCTTTTACAATTCCAGGGAGCATTTTTGCAGGGCGTTATATAGCGACCGACTCAAGCAAAATGGCTATGTTGCGATAGAATATTATATCAATGACTCAACGCAGGAAATAGAGAAGGAATTTGTAAACTTCAATAATTATATGCGGTATAAAAGCAGGAATGAATTGCAAATTGTTGGACTAAAAGGGCGAACATTCTATATTTTCGATTTTTTTAATTACAACAACAAACCCATTGATATGACCCACAAAAGGTTCAACTATAGTACGGTTGATAAATTCTGGACAACGGCTTTGGATTACCGAACATCCAATAACAATTACCTTGGGAAAATCAATTCAACAATCACCTTTGCGAGTGATACCTGCACAATCAGGTCCGACGGTACAATATTAGACGAAAATGTGCTGTTTGCCGGAAAAATAATCAAGAAAAAAGTGGATGCCATGATTCCTGACTTTCTACTGAAAGAGCAATAAAATCCCTAAAACCCTGCATTTCGAAAAGTGCAGGGTTTTATATAGTTGGTAGTATTTTATTATTGGAGTTTTGTCCACAATTTACTTCATTTTGTGGATTGAATTCAAAACCAAATTAAAAGTCCAAAGGACTTTAATGTGAATAACCCCGGGTGAATTGAAAATCAGCGAAGCTAAACCCGTGGGTAATACAAAACACAAATTCGAACCCCGAATGGGGGTTCAACAGTAATCACATAAATAGTTCAACCCACTACGGGGTTGTATTTTTGAGGTCATGCATATCCCCCAGTATCGCTATGCTCACTGGGGGTTATGCATATTTAACTCCTATCGGAGTTTTTTTTGCAGGCCCTAATTACTTTTTTCTCCCTTCAATCCCCCCATTTTTCTCATTATATCCAACCTGCATTAATCTTCCAAACTATTTCCATAAATTTGCGGTTTCAAATTTATTACAAAAGCATTACATTAATGTTTCGAACCGCCATTTCTGCCACATCCGAGTTTCTACTCAAATACCGTTACAATATTTTATTCTATTGGCTTAGTGTTGCCATTCTGTATTTCAATTTCTGGTTATTTTTCGATGTGGTGGAACGACAAATTGCCACCGATTTACCCTCAACGGTATTTCTGCACCTGGCTACCTGCTTTGCACTGAGTCTGCCCTACTTTTTCGTGAAAATCAGAAAAGAGATCCTGTTCTACATCCTGTTTTTTATCAATCTCTATCTCATCTGCAATTTACTCTATTACAGAACCTATTTCAGCATTTTGCCGCTCGACAGTTATACCATGATTGGCAATCTGGGCGAACTGGCCGACAGCATTGTTTCGGCTTTTCATTGGGGTGATATCTTGTTCATAGCACCTACACTGGCACTTTTGGTAGCTTATCTGCTCTTTTTTCGCAAGAGGCTGGTGCTGGAGTCCGGCAAATTACGCCTTATCAATTCCGGACTTATCATCATGGGCATTTCGGCAACTATAGGCATAAATCTGTATATCGACCGCCACGAAGTGAGTAACCTGCTGTCCGACGAAAATGAGTTTAAATACGACGTGGTGGATGGAGCTTCCACCTATGGTTTTCTGCATTGCTGGATATGGCAGTTTAAATCGCTTGTGGATACAAACAAGGAATTCACTCCCGCCGAAAAAACACAGATTGAGCAATGGCTCGCCCAACACAAGAAGTACGAAAGTTTCGATCACCCGTGCGATAGTACCAAAAAGAACGTGATACTGGTTATCGTGGAATCGCTCGAATCGTTCCCCATCGGCAACAAGCTGGGCGGGCAGGAAATAACGCCCTACCTCAACAGCCTGATAAAAGGAAAAACTTGTTTTTACGCCCCGCACATGGTGCCTCAGGTAAATATCGGGCACTCCAGCGATACGCAATTAATTTTCAACACCGGCATGCTTCCGCCTCACAACGGGGCAGCCTGTTTCAAATATCAACACAACACCTACAACACCCTGGCAAAAGCCCTGCATGCGAAGGGTTACAACAGCCACACCCTGCTGGGTGGTAACGGGTCGTTCTGGAATCAGGGCATGATGAACAAAACCCTGGGCTACGACGAACTGATTGCCATTGAACAGTTCAGGGACGACGAAAGCTACGATTTTGGACTCACCGACAGCACATTTCTGGCACAATCGGTGGAAAAAGTGAATGGCTTCAAAACGCCTTTTCTGGCGCAGTTAGTCACGCTTAGCTCCCACGATCCGTATGTATTGCTGCATAACCGCATTTACCTGAAAGCCCCCAAAGACTGCCCGCCCGAGATGGCCCGCTACCTCAACGCCGTGCATTATGTGGATAAATGCCTCGGAATATTTGTAAAAGGTTTGCGCAAAAGCGGCGTACTGGATAAGTCCATCCTCCTTATATCGGGCGATCACGACGGAACCAAACAACAACCCGCGCAATGGAAAAAATACGCCGACAAACAATGGCATACCTCCATCAGTCAAACACCGCTTATCATCATTAATAGTCCGGTGAGAAAAACCTACACCCCCGTTGCCGGACAAATAGACGTATACCCTACCCTGCTCGATATGCTTGGTCTCAAAAGTTACGGCTGGCATGGATTGGGTCAAAGCCTTTTCAGCAAAGCCAAGGCCGGCTTTGCCGTAAATGCCCGTTTCGACGAATTTGGAAATACCGCCAAACTTTCACCCCAGCTTGTTCTCCACACCCGCGAAGCCTGGCAAGTGTCGGACTTAATGATTCGGAAGAATTATTTTGAGAAAAAGTAAAAAAGGCTGTCAGACCAGCAAGCAATGCATTTCAGACAAAAATAAGATTACCCTATTTTTTAATTTAAAAAGTTATTTGTAAATTTGGTGCGATAATAATAAACCTATGCGCCAATTTACAAGATTATTCAACTATATTCCATACGAGTCCAGTTTGCTAAGTTGTTTAGAGTTTGCCGTAGTTTAATAGACATGAATAGTTGAGCGAAGTATCTTTGCTTCCAGCAGCGAGTTTCGCAAGAGCCATAGGCCGAACAGCGACTGCAGGTTTTTTTTATGGTGCGGTGACTGAACTCTGCTTAAAAAGTAGTCTTAATAACAAATCCTGAAAATTTCTCTTTAATGAAAATCACAACTATCCTAATGGCAGTTTGCCTTTGTATTTCCTGCGGTTTATATTCCCAAAGCTATGAAAGTGGCTATGTAATCAACAATCAAAACGATACTATTTTTGGTTTAATTGCCGTTAAAAACAATAACCTGAGCTCCCAAAAATGTTTTCTCAAAGATGTAAGCAGTGATAAAATAAGCACTTTTACCCCGGACGACATAAGTCAGTACCGATATGATAACGGGAAATATTATATCTCTGCTACAATTCCAAACGACTCAACCAATCAGAAACATTTTCTGGAATTTTTAATCGATGGTATTATTGATTTATTCTATTATCAGGACAATACAGGTGGCTATTATTATGTCAGAAATAACGATACGTTAACTGAACTTAAAAATACACAGTATATAGAGAAAACAGACAATGCATCGTATTTGAAAAATAAAAACGAATATGTCAGTACACTTGCACCATTGCTTCAGGGCAGTACAAAAACCTGCGAGAAGTTAATGAGTACAACTATTGACTATAATTCACTTTTATCCCTTATAAAATATTATCACAAAGATATGTGTATCGAAGATCAATGCGTGATTTACGAAAAGAAACAAAAAATTGAAAAGATGCATGTGGGTATTTTAGCCGGCTATGGTTCCATGCAGGTAAACAATACAGCCAAAAGTACAGATGTTATCACGCTTAATACCTATGAAACTATATTTTCCCCGAGGCTAGGAATTTTTGTTGATTTTCCGGTACCGTTTATCAACAATCAGAAGCTCAGATTAAAGATTGAAAATGCATACAGCCTCGAAAAGCAATTCAACAAGCTAACATACTCAACAGGTTTTTATAGTTATTCGGTTCGGTTTTGGGAAAAGCGGTTCAACATGGCAAACAATGTATATTTTACCTATGATTTGTCGAGAACGAAGTTCAAACCAATGCTGTTGGGTGGACTGTTTATAAAAACAACACTCGATTCGGAACTGAAGGTTCAGATTAATGCTTATAGTCCGGATGGGAAACTTGCATTTTCTGATTTAAACAATGGCAAATGTACCTATCTGAATTTCGAAACCGGACCGTTTGCCGGTGTAGGATGCCGAACAAAGGTATTTGGCATACCCGTTTCGTTCGACCTCAGATATACCTATGGCACAGGATTAGGAAGCAGCTTAAAATTCAAAGTAAACTATCTTTCAGCCAATATGGGTATTGCTTTGTTTTAACTCACTCGCTCCTGATATGTATTATGACTCCTGGCATGTCAGGTGACTCCCTTTTAACTTGAACGAAGCGGCACGTTTCGCTCAACATCAGGACTTAATGATTCGGAAGAATTATTTTGAGAAAGAGTAAAACACTATTTTTCAATACCCCCGGCTGAATCTCCCTACAGGTTCAGCCGTTTTTTTATCCTTGCGGAGCTTCCGCAAGCACCACTTTATAACAGTTGCCCTTGCGCCCCGGGCGCAGGCATGAAATGAAACCAAAGCATGCAATCGGCCGCGCCGCAAGCTCCCCCGAAAACAAAAGCACGTTTGCGGCGTTGCCGCAAGCTCCCTTCGAAATGAATTTGCCTTTGCGGCACTTCCGCAAGGTCCCTTCCAAACAATTTTGCCTTTGCGGCGCTGCCGCAAGTTTGCCTGAATAAAATTTCGAAGTTGAGTCGCAAGGGCAAAAACATTGTTAATGAGAAACTTAGATTAACAACGTTCTGTTTATGCAAACAAATTTACTATTGTGATAAAAAAAATTAATGTTTTTATATTAATTATTCAAATATTGTTTATACTTTTGTGTTAAACATTCTCCAATACTAACACATAAAACAGTTTAAGTTTATGAAAGTCACAATTTTCCGTTTGAAATTGACTCATCTGAGGAATAACGAGTATTGTATGTTCGTGAGCCAGATTGTAGCCATTTTTTTGAAGTATCAACCCGAAGTGTTACACCTGAAAAAAGCGTTTGAGCGGCTTACGGCATTTATGCCCGACCTGGCCAATATCAAAGCACAGGAATTGGGCAACGCCATTAGTAACCAGTTGGCCGATTTGAACACCGAGCGTAAAACACTTATCAAAGGCATTGCCGAGCAGGTAAAAACCTTTGGAAGACTGTCGTTGAGCGTTGCTCCACATGTGGAGGTTCTCACCCGCTTTTTGAATAAGCACGGGAAGGATATCGGCGAATCGAATTACAACGATAACACCGACAAGTTTAATAAACTGTTGGCCGATTATGATGCGAGTGCCGACGTGAAAGCTGCCGTAGCAGCATTAAATCTGACTATATTAATTGAGCATTTACGCGACATAAACACGCTATTTGCTACGCTATACTTACAACGCACACAGGAAAACTCGGCTGTTGAAACAGTTGACGCCCGTGCCATTCGTACTGAAGTGGATAAAGTTTTGACTGCTTTTTTCGATACATTTGAGATTTTCAGTACCGAATACGATACCCTCGACTATCAGACTCCGGCGAATGAATTGAACGAACTGATTACGAATTATAAAACGCAGCTCAAAGCCCGCACCACCCGCCGCAATGCAGGGAAAGAGGTGCATACCGAAGCGCCGATAACTGTTGCATAAGGACCAGATTCGATAAATTTCAAAAAGCTACTAAGGGCTTAAAAATAACTATTATTTGTAGGACCCTTAGTAGCATAAGCAATACTTAGCCCTCGTGGATATGCAATCATCATTAAATGAGGCAAAGTTGTCAGCACGACTAATGAGAAATGTAATCCGGTGACGACAAATATCATTTTTAATTTTATATATACCGGAGGACAGAAAAAGACTTACACGCGGTACTAATTAAAAAACAAAAAAAATGAAATATATCGTTGTAATTTTATGTCTTGTTTTTGCAAGTTGCATGACAACAAAAACAATCAATCTCGATAAAATGAATGAATTGAAAAGAGAGAAGGCACTCACCAAAATAGCGGTAAATACGGTTAACAAATATGCAAGTGATTTCTATTCGGAGAATCTTATTCAGAAAATTGATACTCTTACAGTAAAAGAAGGCGTAAACATAAGTAGAAAACTCTATATAGTTTCTTTCTTCGAAAATGAAAAGCGGATTAAATCAGATTGGTATTCATTTAAAGTTTATGTTTGGGCAGACACTTCAAAAGCATGTGATATTTATGTAGAAACAGGACTTGGAGTAAATATTGAAGAGGCAGAAAAATCAGGTAGGACAATAATGCTTCACAAGACATCACAACCGAAAGGGTGGGGTCAGTAGCATATCTTATAAATCTTTATACAAACGGTTTGCAGATAAAGACCCCCATTATTCCAAGTGTATGAGACGAAACTAACCTTAGTTCAAGTCTCAGTGAGTGCAAACCTGGAACAAAGAGGGATTTTATCTATAAGTAATTATTTAAATAAAAATCTAAATAATATAATTGATATGAAAAATAAATATTGGGATATTCTTTTTATTCTGCTTTTAAGCATTGTTTTACTAATACTTACAAAAACAAATAATATAAGTGTATTATTTAAACTGCCATTTGTGACTATATATGTTTCTTATGGAGTGGGGCGTTTTGTAGGATATTTGTCAAATAAAAAAGATTAAATATACATTAATCTTGCCCTCGCGGATATGCAATCATCATTAAATATAAAAAATGGTGGTTTTGTTGGTGGGATCTGTGATCCCACTTTTTTTCAAACAAATGTGTGCAGTATTATAATAGTACACACTTTTTTGAATTTAATTATGTTATTTTGTTGTCGGATTTTTCTTATAACATACCGATTTTTACTTATCAATTTTATCATTTCAAATGAACAAACAGCATTTTCTTTTAATTTTTCTCATTTTCACCACCAGCATTATCTTCGCTAAACCCTATACCATTAGCGGTTATATTACAATAAATAAAAGTGGAGAGACTCTTATAAATTCAACTGTATTTGAAAAAAAATCGGGGAGTGGTACTGTAAGTAATTCTTACGGATTTTATTCCATAACTCTTCCAAAGGGTAATGTTGATTTAAAGTACTCCTATGTGGGATTAACTACACAAAGTCATGATTTCTACTTGGATAAAGACACCGTAATCAATATCAGGCTTTCGGAAGGTGCTGAGTTGAGCGAAGTTACTGTATTGGGTAATAGTAAAGGAGTAGATGTGAGAAGTTCTCAAATGAGTGTAATTAATATTCCTATTGCACAAATAAAAACAGTTCCAAGCCTCATGGGTGAAAATGATGTTATAAAAGCTCTGCAATTACTTCCCGGTGTAAAAGCTGGAGTGGACGGATCGGCAGGTATGTATGTGCGTGGTGGTGGGCCGGACGAGAATTTGCTGTTGTTGGATGGAGTACCCGTTTACAATGTCAATCATTTGTTTGGTTTCTTTTCTGTTTTCAATGCTGATGCCATCAAAGATGTAACTTTATACAAAGGCAGTTTTCCTGCTCGTTTTGGAGATCGGCTTTCGTCGGTGGTGGATATTCGTATGAACGATGGAGATAATCAACATTACCACGGAAATATCACAGTAGGCCTTATTGCATCCAAACTCAATTTCGAAGGTCCATTGTTTAGCAACAAAACCACCTTTAATATTTCAGCCCGTCGCACGTATGCCGATTTGCTGCTTAAACCATTTATTTCAAAAACTATATCGCAGAATAATGGCGGAGGCGATGCCAGTTTTGCCTATTATTTCTATGATATAAATGCAAAAATAAGTCATACTTTTTCGGATAAAGACAGATTGTATTTAAGCGCTTACTCGGGCGACGATGTAATTACTACGGATATGCAACAATATGCATACAAAAGTACTGAAAGTTCTTCCAATGGGCGGTTGAAAATGGGATGGTATTGGGGTAATGTACTTGGTTCATTGCGTTGGAACCATGTGATTAATAATAAACTGTTTATGAACACAACAGCCTCGTATACCCGGTACCGTTTCGATTTAAGTATGGGTACAAAAGAGATTACAAAATTTGTGAAACCCGATTCTACTGTCAGTCAGAGCAGCAGTATGGCTTATAAATCGGGTATAGAAGATTTTACTGCAAAAGCAGATTTTGACTGGTCGCCTAATCCCAATCATGATATTAAGTTTGGTGCAAATTGCACATTTCACTCCTTTCAGCCGAACGTTACTGTCGTACAAGACAAAACTACTCAAAATACGACCACACAGCTAGCTGACACAACCATTGGCGATCCGAAACTGTATAGTCAGGAAACCTCGGCTTATTTTGAAGACGATATTCGATTAGGGTCGGTTGTACAACTCAATGCAGGTTTGCATTTCTCAGGATTTTTAGTGCAAAACAAGTTATATACCTCACTTCCTCAGCCGCGTGTAGGATTACGGATTTTGCTTAGTGATAATTTATCCTTTAAAGCAGGCTATGCAAGTATGAGTCAGTACGTACACCTGTTATCCAGCAGCAATGTCAGTTTGCCTACTGATTTGTGGGTGCCTGTTACGAAACGGATACCACCTATGCAATCTAATCAATACTCAGCGGGAATTTTTTATAACTTCAGAAACATTGTCAACTTCTCGGTGGAGAGTTATTACAAGTCAATGAACAACCTGATTGAATATCAGGATGGGGCTTCGTTTATGGGTTCAACTACCGGATGGGAGGATAAAGTATATGTGGGAAGGGGCCGGGCTTATGGTATCGAGTTCCTCGCACAAAAAACTGTAGGTAAAACCACCGGATGGATTGGTTATACCTGGTCAAAGTCCGAAAGACTTTTTGACCGACCGGGTCAGGAAATAAATGATGGGTTGGCTTTCCCATCCAAGTATGATCGGCGGCATGATGTAAGTCTGGTAGTTGCACATAAATTCAGTAGTAAGTTTGATATTGGAGCTACCTGGGTTTATAGTACCGGTAACTGTGGAACCTTAGCGCTACAGAACTTTAAAGGTACACCAATTGATCATAGCATTGAAACATCATCGTATATAGACGTTAATAATCCGGCACAAAGCCAATTGGTTCAAACTCTTCCTTATGTTACTTCAAGGAATAATTACAGGTATAATCCCTATCACCGGTTGGATGTAAGCGTCAATTTTCATAAGCAGTTGAAGCATGGCATTCGTACATGGAATATAAGTGTTTACAATGCCTATGATAATTTCAATCCATTTATTACCTCTGTAAAAACCACATACATTTATGGAGCTCAAATAACAGCAAAACATACTTTGACTCAATTAAGTATTTTACCAATTATCCCTTCTGTGAGTTATTCTTATAAATTTTAATCATTATGAAACGAGCATGGTTTTCTAAAAATATAAACACGTATGAACATTGTCATGCGAAGCTGATTCCGACTTATCGGAATTCCATCCAACCATTCAAAAATAATTTTGTTCGAATGAATATCAAAACATATATCAGCCTTCTCTTTTTTACGGTTCTTTTTGTTTCCTGCGAAAGGGACATCGAATTTAATGGCGAGATAACCAATCCGTTGGTTGCAGTCAATAGTTTTGTCACTCCCGATTCAACGGTATCGGCATATATTAGCCTGAGCAGGTTCTTTCTACAAGATAGTATAGATTTTCAGTCAATTAAAAATGCAGACGTAAATCTATGGGTAAATGGAGTGTTGAAAGAAAAACTAACATCCGGCAACAATGGTATCTATAAAGGTACATATAAACCTACTGCGGCCGACCAAATAAAACTAACAGTCAATGTTCCTCAGATGCAGCAGGTTAGTGCTACAACCAGTTTTACGCAAGCCCCTGTTGTTTTATCAATTGATACGCAGAAAGTTGTTCTAAGTAAGGAGGTTTTATTTTGGAATCTCAATTCAACTGATACGCTTTGTGTAAAATATAAATATAAAGTCAACTATAAACTTACATTTAAAGATAATGCAGATCTGAAAAATTATTATAGGTTAATCGTGAAATACATTAGCTATGAGGGTGTTTGGAACAACAATACGAATAAAGTTGACACTATTATAGATGAAAGAACAACCCAATATAGTGCCTTTGATTTCACCGATGTAGTTTCCGGTAACACAAAAGATCCACTCTCTGATGAAGGAACGAGTCCGGTAGGTACGCTGTTGTCGAACGTTGAGAATAAGTATCATGTATTTTCGGATGATATTTTTAATGGCAAAACATACGTTCTTGAGTTTAGCACAGGCGTAACAAGAAACGTTAGAGATATTAATTACGGTACCTTAACCGATGTAAAGCATAAGGTTTATATCAACCTGCAAAGCATTAGTAAAGATTACTACCTGTATTTGAAAACTCGTGCCGCCAGTTCAGCATCTAACTTTTTTTCAGAACCCGTTAAAGTTCATAACAATATTGATGGGGGAGTTGGAATTTTGGGAAGCTATACGAGCAGTAATATTGTGGAATTTGATTTGCCATAGAATAATAGGTTTCCTGTCATCGCGGATACACCTGTAATTATACGAGAAAAGTTGTTAGAATAGTTGGTGGGATCTGTGATTCCACCTTCTATATTATAAGGATTTTTAATCCGAAATACAAATCCGCTTTTAATCTTAGTTTACTATTGGATTGTAATTATTGCTTTCAGTCATGTGCGTTGATACCAAAGAATATGAGATGTATAAATCACCACCAACTCTTAATACTTAACTAAAATGCATAATAAAAATTAATAACAAACCGTTCTGTTAATCGGTATTACTATATTTGCTCACACATTTTATTTACAATTCAGCACACATGAAACGATTATCAATCAGTACCGTATTACTTCTTTTGGTTTTATTGCCGGCTTTTGGGCAAAACGAAGTTTTTTTCTCCAATATAAGTGACGATAGTATAAAAGTTGAATCCCTTAAAGGGATTGAAATACATACTGAGTTGACATCCATGTTTAGTCAACCCTTCCCTGCAACTCCCGTTTATATTGGTTACTTTAGCGAAAAGCGAATTGCAGCAAAATGGACCCTTACATCATCTATTGGGCTTTACAACAACTTCCATAAGACTTTTGACTTTTCAACCATTGTTTTTGATTCAATCAATAGTAGCTATTACTTTTATGGAAATTTAAAGACAAAAAATGCTTATTCCCTTATCTTAACTGCCGGCATAGAACCACGTTGTTACTGGACCTATAAAAACCGTTACCGCTTAGGATTGTCACAATTAAACTCCGGCTGGTTTTTATCGTGTCCATTGACGTTGAATACACTATTGTTGAATTCGCCTGAACCATTTTTTAATCAGGGATGGTTACCAAGCTATTTTTCGGTAGCATTTTCCGTTGGTCCAAAATTAGGATATAGACAAGCCATTTCAAAACAATTGTTTTTAGAAGCAAGTGCCGGATTAAACATTGGTACTTCGCTTTACATTGCCAACAAACAATTGCAACTATCAATCCCAAATGTATATCCGCAAGTTACTGTGAAAGCTGCTTATACCTTTAAATAGTCTGTCGAACTTCATATCGGCATTCTATCAATTGTTCCCGTTTATATCTATACAACAACCCACATGAAACGATTATCAATCAGTACCCTATTGCTTCTTTTGGTTTTATTGCCGGTTTTTGGGCAGAAGGAAGTTTTCTTTACGAACATTCCAAAAGATTCCATTAAAGTTGAATCCATGCATGGCATCAGCATCGGGTCTGAAATTGATTTTTTATCGACGATTCAAAATTTAATTTCAAATGATAAATCCTATTATATTCCGTTGGGCATTAGTTATTTCAACGAGAATCGTGTAGCACCAACCATAACATTTATGTCAGTTGTTGGTCTAAGTGCAGTTTTTAGCAAGTCTCATCTTTATACTCAACAATCGGATGGAACATATTATTATTCCTTTTTAGACCCCAAATATACAAATTCATACTCCTTGCAATTAGGTGCAGGTATAGAGCCCCGATGGTATTTTGGCTACAAGCGTAGATATGAACAAGGGAAAGCATCCCTTAACTCAGGATGGTATCTTTCATTACCAGTTAATGCCGGCACAAGACTTATTGATACCAATAAAAATAATCGCTCATCAAATTACATCAATTATGTTGGTTTTGGTGCGGGTCTAAACTTAGGCTATCGGCGAGCCATATCAAAACAATGGTTTTTGGAAGGTAATGTTTCGCTTTTAGGCATTTCAACAGCTTTATATAGTATAAATAAACAACTAAATTTATATCCACTCTATATAGGTTATCCAAGAGGAATTAGTCTGAGTGCTGCTTACACTTTTAAATAGAAAACACATGTTATACGTAAAAAAATCTATCTACTTTCTGCTTCTCTGTTTACTGACAGCCTGTGCTAACTCCGAAATTGAAGTGGCTCCCTGGAATAACGCTCCGGTTCCGGTAGTGTTCTCAGTTATTTCGCCTAACGCACCGGTTCAGGTTTATTTAAACAGAACATACAATCAAAGCTCTCCTGTTGTAAAAAATCCCTATCCCGAAGCCAAGGTATATATTTGCGGCCCGGACAATAATTGGGTAGAACTTACCCGCTTATCGCCTGATACCACTATTTTCAAAGATACCATAAAGCAATTGGTTATTGAAAAAGGAAAAACCTATTCGTTAAAAGTTGTATTAGCCAACTCAACTGTTCACGCACAAACAACTATTCCTTCAACCCCGGGAGTGATAAATGAGGTTACATGCCAAATGCTGGAATCGTATATTGATTCGAATAGTGCAATATATGTGAACGGTGAGTTAGTGGAAGCCAATGTCAATAAAATTGATGTAAGTATTACACCGGGATCAAATGCGGAATCGAGTTATTTCCTTTCATTGTTTTCGGACCTCACAAATGATTATACCAATATTTCAGAAAACAGGTATCAATCTTCTGATTTTTGGACACCCAAAGAAGACTCAACATCCTTTACATTGAACTTAATAACCTGTGACCGATACTATAAAAGATATTTATATGCCCAATCTATTTCAGAGGTATCGGATGATTATAGTGTCAACTCACCTGTTATGGCACTGATAATGTCATTTGGTGGTGTACTTCCTCAATTCTCCAATATTGTGAATGGTGTGGGGCTTTTTAGCAATACAGTAACCGATAGTAAACGGGTAACAGTAAAACCTACAGCCAACTAAAATGAAGAAAACATTGACTACAATTAAAGCCCTTAGTTGGGTATTGGTTTGTTACTTTTGCATTGCTAATGTGCAGGCACAGCAGGTAGAACTTAGATTCAGGGTGTATGGGAAGGTGATTGATGCCCGTACCCGAAAACCAATTAAAAGAATACCGGTAACGGTTTTGCCCTTTAACAGGGTGTTGAATGCTGATGCTAAAGGCGCCTTTCTGTTTAATATGCCCAAAGGAAGCTATTCATTCAAGTTCGATTATTACCCATTCGATAAGCAGGAAGTAAAACTGGACGTAAAGTCCGACACCACATTGCTTATCGAACTTCATTCTCCTTTCACGTCGCAGTATATCGACGAAGTAGAGGTAGTTACATCTAAACCGGCTACCGAAACACCGGCTGCCATAGAGCAAATAGATAAACACACATTTAAGGTAATGCCCGCCATGATTGGCGAACGTGACATCCTAAAAGCTTTTACACTTACATCGGGCGTAACGTCAAGCAGCGAAGGAGCTGCCGATATGCAGGTGCGTGGAGGGTTGCATGGTCAAAATCTATATTTATTGGATGGTATACCCCTTTATTCCACCGAACACTTTTTCGGCATGGTTTCGGTTTACAATCCCACCATAATAAAAAGTGCCAAACTATATAAATCCGATTTTCCGGCAGAGTATGGTGGAAAGATATCTTCGATTATCAATGTGCAAACAGAAGATGCCAGCCTGAAGAAATTCAGGGGCGAAGCTGAAATTGGTTTGCTTACAACCAAATTGGCGTTGAATATCCCTTTGGTGAAAGACAAAGTAGCCTTATCGGTTGCAGGACGTTTGTCTAATTATAGCATAGCAAATCTCATTTCGCCATTTCTTACTACAGAGTTTAATAATACACGGTTTGGTATTCATTTCGGCGATATCAATGCCAACCTGTTGTGGAAACTATCCGAAAAAGATAAAGTAAAACTAACCTTTATGAGTAATACGGATGGTATTGAAGTTAAAAACACATATGATGCGGTTGATAAATTCTGGTCTAAAAACAAACAACAGAATTTAGGACTGAACTGGTATAAAACAATTGCTGAAAATGCCGAAAATCACTTGTTGGCATATGCCGATAATTATGGATATGATTATGGTATCTCAAATGAAAATATAAAAACAAAACAAAGTCATGTAGGGCAAGTTCTGACAGGAATAAACTCTATGGGATTGGTTGATAAATTCAATTATAAGGTATCGGATAAATTGAAATTGAATACGGGCGCATCGATTAAATCATTCGGATTTTCACCCTATCAACTGAATGTGAATGATTCGAACGTAAATAAGGTGAAAGCAACTGATCAGGTACGATTAACCGAAGGAATTGTTTTTGCTGAAGGTGAATACCTGCTTTCGAAACAACAAACCCTAACTGCCGGATTGCGTTTAAGCACTATTGGCAATACGGATAAAGCTTATACAAATCTGGAACCACGTATTGCTTACCATGGTATTTTTTCTAACGATTATTCTATCAGTGCATCGGCAGGCAGAATGACTCAGCCCATTCATCGGGTTGCTAACTCAGGTTTGGGTTTTCCATTCGAAATGTTCTTTCCTATGAGTTCAACGCTTAAGCCCGAAAGTTCGTGGAACTTTTCAATTGGTGGAGCAAAAGATTTTTCGTTGAAAAACGCAAAGTTATCTGTCAGAGTGGATGCCTGGTATAAAACCATGGAAAATTTGGTAGAATTTCAGGATGGATATGATGCCACCGCTACAGCCTTTTTTGCCATGCAAAGTAATATTATTCGGGATACGAAGCAATATCTTACTCAGGGGAATGGTAAGGCCTATGGGATTGATTTCTCAACAAACTATAGCCTTAAAAATCTGAAACTCACGGCAGATTATACCCTTATGAAGGCCGAATGTCAGTTCGCCCAATTAAACGATGGACGACCGTTTGCAGCTCCAACAGATATTCGGAATTCGCTATCGCTTACGTCGGAACTTAAACTTTCCGACTCATGGATTTTAGCCGCTACCTGGCAATATAACTCAGGAAAACCGATTACAGTTCCTACAGCTATCTTTTTAAATCCAACGGTGGATCCTCAACAGGGATATTACAGAGGTTCAGATTATCAGCAAGTAATAACAGAGCGCAATAATTACCGGACAAAACCATTTCATAAGCTGGATGTCTCGTTTATTCATAATTACAGAACCGCAAGAAAACATCTTGAGGGCAGTGTTTCGGTAGGTGTGTATAATTTATACAACCGTGCGAATGCATTTATATATTACATAGGTACAGTCGAAAATCCGGATAAAACCTATAAGCCTGTTTTGAAATCGATGTCTATGTTTCCAATTCTACCATCGTTTAGCTGGTCGTTGAAGTTTTGATTGGGTAGTATAACTTAGTCATTGCAGATATACGATAATGAAACGAGAAAAGTTGGTGGGAACTGTAATCCAACTTTTTTCAAACAAATGTGTGCAGTATTATAATAGTACACACTTTTTTGAATTTAATTTTATTCTTTTGCGGTCGAATTATGTAAAAATGAAGATTATATATTTACTCACACATTTTATAAATATATCCACAATGAAAAAAATTCTCATCCTTCCATTCTTTCCAATTATTGCTCTGTTTTGCAGTTGCAATAACGAAGCCGCTGATGTTATTACAACTTCGAGCGACACATTAACCGTAGTTGCACTCAACGGAACCAGATCACTGGCAATTAACGCTCCCACAACCTGGAGTGCTAAAAGTTCTGATAGTTGGTGCACGCTATCTGATTCTACCGGACAGAGCAGCAAAAGTATTAGGTTAACCTGTCAGAATAACATTAGCGGAATGCCCCGCGAAGCAAAAATCCTTATCCGGTCAAATAAACAGACTAAAACTGTTGTTGTCAGTCAGAGCTGTGGTACTACATTACTCGATGAAGGTTTTGCCAATAATTCAAAAAGCTGGACCACACAGATCGATTCGGTGGCTAACGCGATAGGTAATGGTTACTTTGCGATAGTAAACACAGCGAAATACTATGCTTATTTTATTGGGGTGAAATCACTGATATCCGAATTTACAGGTAGTTATATCATTTCAACCAATTATAAAATTATTTCAGGAACAGCACCGTTTGGATTAGTATTTGGAGCAAAAGACCCCCAAAATTTTTATCGGCTGTTAATCTTCCCATTAGGCGGATTTACAATTTACCAGGTTTCCAATGGCGTTTATACGTCGATTAAAAATGAAGCCACAGGTTTTGTAAACAACGAAAATACTATCAGGATAGTGAAAATACAAACCAATTGCTCGGTTTATCTGAACGACCATAAAATAGCAGATTTTACTTATTCAACGCCATATGGTCCATTCGTTGGTTTTTATTCCTGTCCACAAACAGAAGTAGATGTTGATTATTTGAGGATTCATAAGTTCTAATGAGTTTGAATACTCCAAACAGAAAGGACGCAATCAGCAGGTTGCGTCCTTTCTCTTTTACATGTAACGTAAGTTATTTCCTCAACTTCATCATGTGCGGATTGTCAACAATGTATTTTGTAGCAGCGCTATAACCATAATGATAAATAGCCAGATAGGCATCGAAGCTAAACTCGTGAAACTCAACAATGGCTTGTGGTTCGATAATAAAACGGCACAAATCGCGTCCTGCTTTGGAGTTTTGATGCTGCATGGCCCGTACCGAAAATGCCAGTGCATCAATTGGTTTCTTAAGTTCAGTAGGGATAATATGCGGAATCACATCCACTCCAATAATGGTTTGGCAAAACTCAGCAATTCCCTGAGCCGGCATATTGTTGAGCACACCACCATCCACGTAAAAAGTCTCACCGTCTTTGATCGTCTCGAAAACACCGGGAATGGTAGCCGAGGCGGAAACCCATTTATCCAGTTCGCTTCCGGTACTCACTATCTCCCATTGGGCTGTATTGAGATTTACAACACAAACATGCATCTTCTTCTTGAGTTGTTCAAAACTATTGTGTGGAATCAACTCGCGAATTAATGACTGTAACATGGCATGAGTCGATAAACCCGATTTAAGGAAAGTCGGCCGGATAGTCATTAGTTTCGTGACTTTATACAGCTTATCGTCCTTTATCAGTTGAAGCATATCAGCCGGAGAGTATCCGGCAGCATAAAGTGTTCCCACAATGGCTCCCATGCTCGAACCAACAATGTGGGTAGGAAAAATACCATGATCTTCGAGCGATTGCAACACACCTATGTGCGCAAACCCCAACGCTCCTCCTCCACTCAGGCAAATTCCGAGCGAATCGTTGGCTGCCGAAAAGTAAAATAAATCGTCAATCATTTCTATAAGTATAATATTGTTGACAAAATACGAATAAATGTCGATTAGTAGTTAATTGAAATTATAAACTTTACTAATAAAATTGACTTAAAGGATAAAATGACTTATTTTTGTATGAATTATTGGGAAAATCCAGAAACAATACTTTTCTGTTTCAAGGTGAAAATAGTAATTCCTGTATCAGCTCAACATATAAAATCACTTTTAGAATGAAACGTTTCAAACTTATTTTTGTTTTAACACTGTGTGTGAATTTCTCATTTGCCAATTTGCTTTATGACATAACTGACGGTAAGTTCAGAGCGCGTAATATAGATATGCCTCAGTCGATGAACGACGGCGAAAATTACACCCTGTTAGTCAACAACAAAGCAGTAGTAAAGTACAATTACAAAACAGGTGCAACGGTAGATACCATTTTCAGTGTCACGGGTGTAAAAAACTGCCCAATCAAACAAATTTCGGGATACGAATTCAGTCCAAACGAGAATAAATTGCTTGTTTACACAAACAAGAAATACCGCTATCGCCGTACGTTTACAGCCGATTATTACGTGTACGACATTAAACGGAAAGAAATAGCTCCGCTTTCGGACAATGGTTCGCAGGAAGTTCCGCTTTTCTCGCCCGACAGTCGCTACATTGCCTTTGCCCGTGAAAATAATTTGTACCTGAAAAAACTTGATTTCAATACCGAAAGTGCCATTACCACCGATGGTCAGTTTGGAAGCATTATCAACGGCACACCGGATTGGGTGTATGAAGAAGAGTTTGAGCAAACCCGTTACTTCGAATTTAGCCCCGATAGCAAAATGGTGGCTTTCGTGCGTTTCGATGAGTCCAAAGTGCCCGAATACTCGTTTCCTGTTTACCTCAACAAATCGAAAGACGAGTTGAATACCTATCCGACTTTTAGTAAATTCAAATACCCAAAAGCAGGAGAAAACAACTCGGTAGTGAGCGTTTGCGTGTACGACGATTATTACAAAAACATCAAAACAATGAAACTGGGCGAAGCCGGTGAGGATTTTTATATTCCACGCATCAAATGGACAAATTCAGTTGATCAACTGGCTATTTTCAAGCTAAACCGCAACCAAAACCAATTGGATATGTTTCTGACAAATCCAAAATCAACACTTTCGAAACTTATTCTTCGTCAAACCGACAAATATTATGTCGATTACGAAAACATTGATTTCACCCGCTTTGCCGGCGACAACCAGACATTTATTGCTGTGAGTGAAAAAGATGGGTATCGCCATGCCTATCAATATGGAATAAACGGCACCGTTATCAAACAACTAACAAAAGGCAATTGGGACATTACCAACATTTACGGTTTTGATGAAAAGAAACAGATTCTTTATTACCAATCGGCAGAAGTATCACCCATGCAACGCGATGTTTATTCAATTGATTTAAAAGGTAAAAAGACAAGACTAACCGATGGAAAAGGCACTCACAATGCCAGCTTCAACTCCACGTTGAGCTATTTTGTCGACAATGCTTCAAGCCTCGAAACTCCCAATATTATTACATTGAGAACGAATACAGGCGCATTGGTAAGAACGTTAGAAAGCAATGCAGCTTTGTCATCACAATTCAAATCATTAAACCTTCCGAAAAAAGATTTTTTCAACTTCACTACGTCTGAAAACGTGAAACTAAACGGTTGGATGATAAAACCAACCAACTTTGATCCCAACAAGAAATATCCCGTTTTGCAAGTTCAATACAGTGGACCAAATTCGCAACAAGTGCTTGATAGCTGGCATATCGACTGGGAATACTACCTGGCTACACAGGGTTATGTGGTAGTTTGTGTTGATGGCAGAGGAACAGGTGCCCGTGGAGCTGAATTCCGCAAATGTACATACGAACAATTAAATGTGCTTGAAACAAAAGATCAGGTTGAAACAGCCAAATACCTCGGTAATCAATCCTTTATCGATAAAGACAGAATCGGTATCTGGGGCTGGAGCTATGGTGGCACCATGAGTTTGTTTTGCATGACAACCGGCGAGAAAGTATTCAAGGCCGGAATAGCCGTAGCTCCCGTTACCGATTATCGCTTGTACGACACCGCTTATGCCGAACGTTTTATGCGTCGTCCACAGGAAAATTTCAACGGCTACGACAAATCTTCGGCCCTGCTTCGTGCGGACAAATTACAGGGTAATCTGCTGATTATCCACGGTAGTGCTGATGATAACGTGCACGCTCAAAACACAATGCTATTTATTGACAAACTGGTGGCTGCCGACAAACAATTCGAAATGCAAATCTATACCGATAAAAATCACAGCATACTCGGACAACAAACCCGCCGCCATTTATACACCCGCATGAGCGACTTTTTGTTCAAAAATTTGTAATGTATGTGGATTTTGAAGCATTAAATATATGTTGTAAAACAGTATTTACAGGGCATTTCTTGCTCCACTTATTGTACTTACTGTTCTAAAAATTTATAACTTTGCGAGTCGAAAAAATATCAAACTATTTATAATCACAATTTATTCATTTAATTCAGTTAACATGAGCACAGAAAAGAAAAATTATGCATTGCCTATTGGAATAATGTTCGCATTATTCGCAATGATTTCATTTGTAACTAACCTTGCAGCACCATTTGGTACTATTTGGCGAAACGAATATGCCGGATCAAATGTATTGGGAATGATGGGAAATATGATGAATTTCCTTGCTTATTTATTTATGGGAATACCTGCAGGTAATATGCTTGTAAAAATAGGTTACAAAAAAACGGCTTTAATTGCAATGGCAATAGGCGTACTAGGATTATTCACACAATTTCTTTCAAGCAAAATCGGTGCTGAAACAGCCGTATTCACTTCCGGCGGTTTTATCATTAAATTGAACTTTATCATTTACTTATTAGGTGCATTTATTTGCGGATTCTGCGTTTGTATGCTAAATACAGTTGTAAATCCTATGCTTAATTTATTAGGTGGTGGTGGCAACAAGGGTAACCAACTTATTCAAACAGGTGGTGCGCTTAACTCATTATCAGGCACATTAACTCCTTTATTCGTAGGTGCATTAATCGGAACTGTTACTGTAAAAACAACCATGACCGATATTGCTCCGCTGTTGTTTATTGCAATGGGAGTATTTGCTACAGCATTCCTTGTTATTTCTTTCCTTTCTATTCCTGAACCACACTTACAAAAAGGTGGTGCAATTAAAGAACAATTTCCACATAGCCCATGGAGTTTCCGTCATACCGTATTAGGCGTTATTGGTATTTTTATTTATGTGGGTGTTGAGATTGGTATTCCCGGAACGTTAAACTTCTTCCTTTCAGATGCCAGCGAAAAAGGAGCAGGAATTCTAACAAATGGAGCTGCTATCGGAGGCGCTATTGCTGCTATTTATTGGTTGCTTATGTTAGTTGGTCGTTCGATAAGCAGTGCTATTAGCGGTAAAGTATCGAGTCGCACTCAACTTATTGTGGTTTCGGCTACAGCTATCTTTTTTGTATTATTTGCCATATTTATCCCAAAAACAGTTACAGTTTCAATGCCGGGTTATAGTGTAACTAACGGCTTTAATATGTCGCAAGTTCCACTTAGCGCATTATTCTTAGTATTATGCGGTTTATGTACTTCTGTTATGTGGGGAGGAATTTTCAACCTTGCTGTAGAAGGTTTAGGAAAATATACAGCTCAGGCATCAGGCATTTTCATGATGATGGTTGTTGGTGGTGGTATATTACCGGTACTTCAACAATTTATTTCTGATTCAGTTGGATACATGGCTAGTTATTGGCTTATTGTTGCAGCATTAGCATATCTGTTGTTCTACGGATTAGTTGGTTCTAAAAACGTAAACAAAGATATTCCTGTAGAGTAATTCCGTTTTAAATTTCTAATCACTAATTAATATTTCAAAATGGAAAAACCATATGTAATTGGCATGGATATGGGTGGAACAAACACTGTTTTCGGTGTTGTTGATGCTCGTGGAACTGTTATTTCAAAAAGTGCTATCAAAACCGGTACGCACTCAGATGTAAATTTATATATTCAGGATTTGTACGACGAATTAATCAAGTTGATTGACGCTGCAGGTGGTGTGGATAAATTCAAAGGAATTGGTGTTGGCGCTCCTAACGGAAACTACTATACCGGAAACATTGAATTTGCACCTAACCTTCCCTGGAAAGGTGTCATTCCTTTTGCCAATTTAATGGCTGATAAATTCGGGATTCCAACTGCATTGACTAACGATGCAAATGCTGCTGCCTTTGGCGAAATGACATACGGTGCTGCTCATGGAATGAAAAACTTTATCATGATTACACTGGGAACCGGTGTTGGTAGCGGTATCGTTATTGACGGCAAAGTCCTTTATGGTCATGATGGTTTTGCTGGCGAGTTAGGTCACACAACTGCCATTCGTGAAGATGGTCGCTTGTGTGGTTGTGGGAAAAACGGTTGTCTTGAAACATATTGTTCCGCTACAGGTGTAGCCCGCTCAGCTCGTGAAATTCTTGGAGCTTCCACTAAAGACAGTTTATTGCGTAACATTCCGGTTGATAGCATCACGTCGAAAGATGTATTTGACGCTGCTATGGAAGGTGACGAAATAGCCAAAGAGATTTTCGAGTATACCGGAAAAATTCTTGGACAAAGTCTGGCTGATTTCGTAGCATTCAGTGCTCCTGAAGCCATCGTTCTTTTCGGAGGATTATCGAAAGCCGGTGATTTGATCATGAATCCAATCCGTGAAAGTATGGAAAAAAACCTGCTTCCATTGTGGAGAGGCAAAATCAAATTATTTTTCTCAGATTTAAAAGAAGCTGATGCAGCCGTATTGGGTGCTAGTGCTTTGGCCTGGGAACTGTAAGAGAATTTTAGAGCCAAGAACCAAGATTTCTAGACTCTCTACTAAATAGAAAAATCCCTTCGCGATTAATTTTCGTGAAGGGATTTTTTATTTCCAATTCCAGGTAAAAGAATAGTTTAGTCTCAATTTAAAATAAGATAGTTGAAACCCCTCTTCAAGTCCCCTTTATGGGATTAGGGGTTCTCAATGAAATATGCTCAAGAAATTACGTGGTACCGGAGTTTCGAAACTCACAACTTCGGTAGTTATTGGGTGATAGAAAGCCAACAAACGGGCATGTAGGGCCAATCGTCCTATCGGGCTTGTTCCTGCACCGTATTTCTTATCGCCGGCTATAGGATGCCCAATTCCTTCCATGTGAACGCGAATTTGATTTTTGCGCCCTGTCTCCAGTTCCAGCTCCAAAAGAGAGAAATTCTCGTTCGATTTCACACAACGATAATGTGTAACGGCCTGTTGACCGCCATTATCCTGCTCGCTCGAATGAATTTTCAATGATTTTTCATTCTCAGTAAGCCAGGTTACAATTGTATCCTGCTCTTTTTCCATTTTTCCTTCGACCAACGCCACATAAATACGGCGGGTTACAATTCGGTGCCAGTTTTCCTGCAAAATAAGCTGAACTTCTTTTGTTTTGGCAAACATGATAACCCCGGAAGTTTCACGATCCAGACGATGCACAACATAAATGCGGTTCTGTGGAGAGCTTTTCTTTACGTGTGTTTTCAGGATAGAAAAAGCCGTTGTTTCGTCACTATCGCCGGTACTTACAGTAAGTAAACCTTCTTTCTTTTCAACAACTATCAGGTGCTGATCTTCGAAAAGAATTCGCAGTTTGGGGTGATTTAGTTCTATGTTGCCACGACCGCTGTTGACTGTTATAAGGTCATTCGGTTGCAGGGGTAAATTGAATTGTGTAGTTACTTTATCGTTCACCATAATCTGACGGTGAGCGAGCAACGATTTTACCGAGTTACGACTCATACCGCCCATTTTGGCAAGTAAAAAGGTCATCAATTCAGTCGGTTCTGCAACTTTCAGTTTGGTTGCTTTGGGAGCGGGAACTTGTTGGGGTTTATGTCTCATTTTATAAGTCTATAGTCAGGAGTCTATTGTCCTGACTTAAATTTCTTTTGATAGATTTTTGAAGTTTAATTTCACTTAGTCATTTGGTTGCAAACTTCTGACAACAGCAATTGCAGCATTTTCGCCATCAACTGCCGAAGAAGTTATTCCTCCCGAATAACCCGAACCTTCACCTGCAGGGAAAAGTCCTTTTACAACCGGATGTTGACCGGTTTCGGGGTTACGGGGAACACGAACAGCCGACGAAGAGCGTGATTCAACTCCCACCACCACTGCATCGTTGGTCAGATAACCACGCATTTTACGGTCGAATTTTTTGAAACCTTCACGCAAACGGGAAGAGATATGCTCTGGTAACCAGAAATGCATTGGAGAGGAAATTAGCCCCGGCAAATATGAACATTCGGGTAAATCGGACGACAAACGACCTTTTACAAAATCACCCAAACGTTGTGCAGGAGCCACTTGTCCAAGTCCACCATTATTTTTGTAAGCCAGATTTTCTACATATTGTTGAAATTTCAGTCCGGCCAATACGCCGTATTCCTGAAAATCAGCCGGTATGTCTTCGGGGCGAATTTCAACCACAATGCCCGAGTTGGCAAAAGGCGAATTACGTTGCGAAGCCGACATACCATTCACAACAATTTCGTTCACACCACTTCCGGCAGGTACAATATGACCACCTGGACACATACAGAACGAATACACACCACGCTCATTCACCTGATCGACCAAATTATAGCTGGCAGCAGGTAAGTATGGTCCACGCTCATCGCAATGGTACTGAATGCTGTCAATCATTGCTTGCGGATGCTCTACACGAACACCCATGGCGAAACCTTTCGGTTCCAACGCAACTCCCTGATTATGGAGCATTTCATAAATATCGTGTGCCGAATGACCCGTAGCCAGAATAAGTGCTTTAGCAGTGTATGTATTACCATCAGCTGTTTTGCAACCCACTACCTGGTTATCTTCAATCAGTATTTCTGTCAGTTTTTGCTCAAAGTGAATTTCACCACCGTGCGAACGAATGGTGTTGCTTATGTTTTCGATAACCAACGGCAATTTATCCGAACCAATATGCGGATGTGCCTCGTACAAAATTTCCTCAGCAGCACCGTGGTAATGAAATATTTCCAGAATACGATCGGTGTTCCCTTTCTTTTTCGAACGGGTATAGAGCTTTCCATCAGAGAATGTCCCCGCTCCTCCTTCACCGAAACAATAATTGGAATCAGCATCAATGCCTTTGTTACGATTTAGTATGGCAATATCCAGTTTGCGACTGTGAGCATCTTTTCCTCGTTCCAGGATTATCGGTTTTAAGCCCGACTCAATCAATTTCAATGCGGCAAAAAGTCCGGCGGGACCTGCACCAATAATCAACACTGGCGTTTTGTCGACTACCATTTCGTAGTGAAATTCGGGCAATACAAATTCGGGGGCTTGTTCGTCCCAATATACCTCAAGCGTAACATTTACCTTCGGACGAAATGAACGGGAATCGATAGACTTCTTTGTAGTTCTCAACCGTGTAATACGTTCGGGAGAGATTTCCAGCTTATCGGCAGCTTGCTTTGTTAGTAGAAATGGAGTTTCGGCTTGTTCGGGAGTAAGACTTAATTGGAGTTCCTGATGCATAAATTCAATTCAAATTATTGGATGACAAAGATACGCAAAATTAATCACCTATCATTTCAACTCAATATGCATCTTCACCTTTCTTCCGATTGTTGTCCATTTGGGCGAGTTAAGAAGTAAGCGGGTTAATTCAATCTTCAACTCCTCGCAAGCTGATTTATTGAAATAGATATTCGTAGGTTTTCCTGATTCATCAATTGTAAAACTGGCATCAATGCTACCCTCCTCACCCACACAAATTGTCTGAGAACGTTTTTCCGCAAAATATTTTCTGAATTCCTTTTCGCCAAACGTGGCCCTTCTTGATCTGCCCGAAATATCCAAACCTGCCAGTCGTCCCTGCAAAGCTTCATTCAATTCAATTGTAGGGAGTTTAAGTTTCTTAGCCCCATACCCAACAACATCAACTTCATTCATGGCCAGATTAGTTGGCTTCAGTCGAATCACTGTGTTTGAATCGTTCGAAATCGGCATTTCAAATTTTTCATACCCAATAAACGATGCCTCAACCTTTCCCGTATTTCGTTGAGGAACGTTGAGATGAAATTGCCCATTCATGTCACTTATTGTTCCAAAACTGGTCCCTCCTATTCGAATCGAAGCACCAATAATAGGTTTGTTTTCTTCGTCAAGAACGACCCCTTTCAGACCACTATTATACACTGAAATTTTTGGAGTTGACTGATTAGCTGCTCCAAATGTATTTGTTTGATTAGCCTTAAATGACAGTTGATTAGTCGCTACCTGAATTCCCTGTAATTGTTGAATTGAGTCAGACGGTCTTTGTATATTAATTGATTCAATACTTGCAACAGGCTCAGCCGTTATCACTTCTTGCTTTTGAACAGATTTTCGAATTGGTTTTTCAATGTTCCGGGCAATTGCTTTGGTTATTGGTTGCTCCAAACTCTTCGTAACAGCAACAGGTGTTTGGGGTTGAATAATTGTTTTTGTTTCTTTACGGGTCAATTCAGGCGATACTTTCGTATCGAAATGAAGCAAACTTCCAATCCCCAGCAATAATACAATGCTGGCGGCAGCACCCATAATCCAAAAACGATAACTTATAACCGGCTTTGGTTTATTTATCCTTCGCTCCAACTGAGCCTCAAGTTCCTCAATAGCCGAAGCATGATTGCCAGGCACAGCATCAAAGCCATCAATAGCATCCTGTAAAAACGGATCATTCATGGCTTCGCGTTCGAGCTTATTGGCTTCTTTTCCGCGTCGTTTACCTTGTATGTAATCTATTAATTTCATAGTTTACTTATGATAACTGTAGAACTTTTCTAATGCAACTTTTCAGATTTCGCTTGCCGTTCTGAATATAACTTTTCACTTTAGTCAGCGCAAAACCGGTTAAATCAACAATATCGGCATAGGATTTTTCTTCGTAAAAAAAATAATTAATGCTCAACCGTTGCTCTTCCGACAAAGTGTCGAGGCAATATGCCAACGCGTCTGTTTCTTCCTGCGATTGCGGTTTATCTGTTAGAGTAAAAATGGCTTCGTTTTCCACAAATGCATCCTCAATATTAACGAAGCTCGTTTGTTTCTCCTTTCTCAGCACATGCAAACAATGATTTTTGGCAACGCTGTACAACCATGTATTAAAGTTTTTAATCTCGTATTGAGGCACTTTTTCAACAAGTGTGGTAAAAATATCCATCACAGCATCGTGAGCCGACTCTTGATTATTCAGGTATTTCAAACACAAACCATACACCAACGGAATATATCGTCGATACAATTCACCGAAATATGCCACATCACCGCTTTCGATAAAAGCCTGAAGCAAATTTTCGTTGGTAAGGTCCGATATTTTATCCTTGTTTTTCAATAAGATAAGCGTTTCAATATTTTTTATTCTACAAAAGTAAAAAAAAATTACATGCGTTTATGGAATCTGCCTCTAAAATGTATCTAATAGGTAAATTGAATTTTCAATAAGCATTAATCATTTAAATAAGTAAACGTATGAAAACATTCAAAACATGGCTAATTTGTTTAGCACTCGGATTTACAACTGTTATCGATGCCCAATCAATTCTTGTTAGTGGCAAAATTATGGACTCTCAAACCCAACAGGCACTCGTGGGAGTAAATGTTACAATCAAAGGTTCCTCTACGGGAACAGTCAGCGATGCTGCGGGCAACTACAGTCTCAGAACTGAAGTAGGTAAGACACTTGTTTTCTCTTACATCGGTTATATGAAAAAGGAAATGGAAGTAACCGGCCCTAAACTGGACATTTTGCTCTTTGCCGACACAAAAAGCTTGTCGGAATGCGTGACTGTTGCTTACGGAAGTAACACCGGTTTACAAGGCAGAGTGGCAGGTTTGAGCGTTGTTGGTTATTCGCCCAGTAGGCTTTTTAAAAGTAATTTTAAAAGCAACAACATTATCAGACCAGTCGTTTTCGGTGCAGCCATAGCTGAAAATACCGAGGAATATGGCAGTTACAAAGAGAATCGCTTCTTTTCGGCCAGAGATCAGGCACTTTCTACCTTTTCGCTCGACGTGGATGCCGCATCCTATGGCAATATGAGGCGGATGATTAATCAGGGACAAATGCCGCAAAAAGAGGCAATCCGTATTGAGGAACTAATCAATTATTTCAGTTATAACTATCCGCAGCCCACCGGCAAAGATCCTGTGAAAATTGTAACCGAAACTGCTGTTTGCCCCTGGGCCGAAACGCATCAACTGGTTCGCATTGGTGTAAAGGCGCGCGAAATTCCTTCCGAAAATTTACCTGCATCCAATTTTGTTTTCCTGCTGGATGTTTCAGGCTCAATGGATGCACCTAATAAGCTGGAACTTGTAAAATCGTCGATCAAATTGCTGACAAATAATATGAGAGATAAAGACCGCGTGGCCATCGTTGTTTACGCCGGTTCGGCAGGAGTGCGCCTTGAGTCGACCGAAGGTTCCGACAAACAGAAAATCATGGAAGCAGTTGAAAGTCTGCATGCAGGCGGCTCCACAGCCGGTGGCGAAGGAATAGCACTGGCCTATAAAATTGCTGAGAAAAATTTCATACCCAATGGCAATAACCGCATCATACTATGTACCGACGGCGATTTCAATGTTGGTATTTCGAGTACCGACGAACTGGAAAACATGATAGAATCGAAACGTAAAACAGGCGTTTATCTCACAGTATTGGGCTACGGTATGGGAAATTACAAAGACAACAAGCTGCAAACGCTGGCCGAAAAAGGCAACGGAAACCATGCCTATATCGACAACATTCAGGAGGCCAACAAAGTATTGGTAAACGAATTTGGGAGCACCATGTACACCGTGGCCAAAGACGTAAAAATTCAGGTAGAATTTAATCCGGCCCACGTAAATGCCTACCGACTGATTGGCTACGAAAGCCGCTTACTGAACAAAGAAGATTTCAACGACGACACCAAAGATGCAGGCGAACTGGGCTCGGGACACACAGTTACGGCGCTCTACGAGATAATACCCGCAGGTGTAAAAAACAACTATGGTGGAGTAGATGACCTGAAATACCAAAAGAATAGCAACACTGAAAAACCGACTGAGAATTCAGGGGAATTGCTAACCGTGAAACTACGCTATAAAAAGCCAAACAGCACCACCAGCGAAAAATTAGAAGTACCTGTTTTAGCCAATAACATCACTAAAAAGCCAACCGACGATTTTCAGTTTGTTATGGCGGTATCTATGTTCGGCCAATTGCTTCGCGAATCCGATTTCAAAGGCGAAAGCTCGTACAACAAAGTAATTGAACTGGCCAACAACGGCATAGGAACAGATTCACACGGTTATCGTCGCGAATTTGTACGATTGGTAGAATCAGTAAATCAATTGCAGAAATAAAAGGTATTTTGCCTGTACATAAAGAAACCGTCAGACCTATTATGTCAGACGGTTTCTTTGTGTTTTTCGTTACCTCTCAGCTACACTCATCCCCTTAAAAAGGAATGAGGTTTTTGTATTCTACAAAATCAACTGAATGCTTTCAAATCAAAAGCATATTGATAAGAGATGAAGTTCTCTTTTACTTCATTCTCAATCCAAGCCAGTTCATCATGACTGATTAAAACTATATCTTTTGTAGGCATATTCTTAAATCTGGCAACTACTTTCTCCATCGATTTCAACTCTTCATCATTAAACAAGGTAGCATCAAACTCCTCTTCTGTCTTTAGCCTCTCACCAGAAACATCACCACTATAAAATTCAACAACCCGCTCAACGATATCAGACACATTTCCATAAAGCCCATCATATCTTTCGGGTACGGGACCCCATGTTTTAGCCTGATATGTCATTCCGCTAATGGCATAACCTGTTCGATTGTAGTTCAGAAAATCGGCATAATAAAGTAACTTATTCATTTTAGTGGTAACCGGACTGCAATTGCGGGCAAAATAAACCACCATCTGTCTCGATTTCTCTAAATTTGGAGCTACAAATCCGGTATATATTCCTCTTTCCGTATTGCCAAGTGCAGCATACTTTTCAAACTCCGACTTGATATTTATCCGTTTGTGATCAATAGCTTTTTCTATTTTTTTTAAAATGGCTTCCTTTTCTTTATCCTGAAATTGGTGGGATGCACTGCTGATAAAATAATTTTTAAAAAAAACGGGATCTTTACAAATGTTGATCATCCTTCCGTTCGAAATGCTTGGTATTTCACCCGCTTCATATTTTCCATACATATTTACACCAAAACCCAGAATCTGAGACATTTTTGTAGCTGCCAAATCATACTGTTTACGGTATTCCGTAATTTCATCAGGGAATGGAATTCCCTCTTTTTCTCTAAATTGATTATACACCTGATTCAAATTTAAATTGTCTAACCGCGCATCGGTAAAGGTCTCGCCTGTATCGACACACTGGTAATGATGGTGTATAATATGAAACTTTGAACCACGAAAATCATATTCTCTGGGTTCTTTGACGAGGATGGTTTCTCCTCCTGTAAATGGACTTGTCATTTTTTTGTTTTCTTGAAAGGATAGTTCATGCTTTTTTCTGCAATATGAAAGGATATACAAATGGTTTGGCTATTAGGAGCACCCATCGAAATTTTAATGTATATCTCTTTCTTTTTCTCAATTTTTCCAAACACCCACATATCAGAAAGGTGATATAGTGTGTCTGGCAAGGGACCTTCCGAGTAATCCTCCACTTGCAAAGCGGCAATTATTTCATTCCGCCGATACGAACTAATTTCTAATTTCAATAAAGCGTTGAAGTTTTTATCACGGGAATCACGAAACACGATGCTGAAAACCCTGGTTTTTTGATGAAAATCATCTAAAAACCGTTGCACCTGTTCCCTATTTTTCCCCAGTGTCTCCAATCCGTTTCATGTTTTGCGTGCAAAGATATTTGTTTCTGCTCACCAAACAAATAATAACACGTTAAAGTTTAAAATACTGCAATAAATAAAACAAATATAACCGTTATCGTTTCATGGCACATTCTATTCAACATACAGTTCTTCTCTCTAAGGGAATGGCTGTCAAGGGGACGAGCGAAGCGGGTGGGGTTTCTTATATTACATATCCTGTCACCAGAAGTTTTTACTTTTACATCTCACCAAGCCAATAAGTACTGGAATAGTTTTACAAATAGAATTACATTAATACTCTTCTAAATTTTTGATTGAATAGTTTAACCCGAATATCTCTTATCTTTCTCCAACTTTCAATACCTTTATCATCAGCCATACCATTTAAATATCCCTCGCGTTCTATTTCATTAAAAATATTCAGAACAGGAATAATATTGTTGTCAAAAAACATATTCAATTGTTTTATTAGCTGATAATTATTAACGTGTAGCAATTCATAAAATTCATCTAATCTCTGTTTAGGAATTAAAAAATGTTTCATTGGAAAGAGTTCTACTATTACAACCCTCTCGTGATCATTCTGATCATTTTCTATTTTGCTTTCAAGCTCATCGAGTTCTACCATTTCATCAATCAATAAATCATATTCATTCCTGTCTTTCTTAGCTTTACCAACAGTATCTGAAAGCATATTTAAAAGAGCATTCTCCATTGTCCCATCATTTCTTAGAAAATCAAATTTTCTTTTTGCTTCCTTCAAATCATGAAATTCAATCAATTGATATATTTCAGCTGCAACTTTTTCAGCATCGCTATGTTTCTTAATAAACATCAGCACTTCGTATTTTGTAGATAATGTAGCCAACAAATTCTCCACATAATACTTATTTCTATAATTATTCGCTATCTTATCTAAGTTAATCAATATTGTGTTTATACTATTTGAATGATCATAATCAGACCAAGCAGGATAATCTGGTATAATAGCTTCAAAAGAGATGATTGAGTTTTGAACAATGGTTTCAAATCGAACTTTAATTTCGTTCAATTTGCACATGTTTAAGGCAAAAAAGTTTTTAGCTTCCATTATCTCTTTATCAAGGTCATCATAAAAAGCTTCCCATTCTTTATTTTCTTTTTCTAATTGTCTTGCTAATTTTCCACGAAGTGAAAGATTCGGTCCTGTCTGGCTTTCAAGGAAATTAATCATGGCTACTTGTCTTATGTGATCCATATTAATCTTTGAACCCCAATACAATAGATATTCACTCTTTGCTATCAATCTGATATTTGTTGAAGATTTTTCATCATTGATGATTGAAAAAATTCTCTGCTTAAACAAATCAAAACTTGATTCTTGAGTTAGAGTATCCTCATAAATATTTTTGGCTTCTTCAATTTTCACATAGCCACTAAGGTTTTGAGAAGATTCTAATTCTTTCAAAACATTAAAATATTCTTCTTGATTGATATAACCAATTGAATACTTAGCATTCGCATGAAAATACGAAAGATGTTCTTGTAATTCTATAGAAAGTTTTTCCTTTTCTCTTTGGGCTTTTTTAAAATAAGCTAAAGCATCAAACAAATGAGAAGTATAAAAATGTGTTATTCCGGCAATCAAGTTAAAACGTGGAGAAACAATATCATTTGAAACTTTATCAGTAAGTAAAATCAGGTCTCTAAATTGACCTTTATTAATCAAGTCAAATCCATTTCTTTCAATTAAATCGACAATTGCTGATTCATCAGTGATTTTGTAGTCAGAATAAATTGAAACTTTTTTATTTACAACTTCTGTATTAATTATATGCAAAGTTTCATTCAACTTTCTACTACTTTCACATCTAACTCTCACATCATTGTACATTTGCATAATTGATTTTTCATTCAATACATCAATCGTCTTTAGAGCATGGGAATCTTGTTTATTCCAATCTGCGGTTTTAGAATATATCTCCGCTACAAAGCTATTTAGCTGTTTGAAATAAAATGTATCAAGACCTTTTACGTAGCAGATGTAATATGCTGGTATCCCAGCATTCAATAAATACTGAATATTTGATGTGTCAATTTGCCAGCTATAAGCACCGTCAGATTTTGGCTTCTTAGAATTTGTTGACTTCAACTGAACTATAAATCTAAAGTTAGTATACACTCCTTTATACTTTAATTCAAATATAATATCAATACCCTTATCTCTATATGTCTCTTCTCTAAACTCAAACAATGAGTTTTCAAATAAAGGTCTTAACTTATCTTTTGATAGTTGTTCTAATTCTTCTTTAATTGAAGATTTAGGTAATTTCATTCCATCTAATAGACTCATATGTTTTTTATTAGGGATTTATTGAAACTGAGATGTTTATTTTCTCCCCGCAAATATACCCCTTTATCTTCACACTTAACATACCTAACTCCACTAATTTCAAACAAGTTATCGACAACTTAGTCGTCTTTTGCTCTTCAGGAGGCGAAGTTTGCTCATTACGAGCAATTTTTTGCGCCATCGGAGTAAAACTTTGCTCCCCGGCTGTAATCGTTTGCTCCATCGGAGCAATGTTTTGCTCTTTAGTCGCAAAACTTTACCCGGGAGGAGTAAAACTTTGCTCTTCACGAGCAAACAGCCCTTCATTCGGAGGCTAAGCAGCCTATAAAAGATAGAGCCGGAGATAAAAATCCCGCGGCTCTACTTACACATATATTACACTATCTGTTGATAATTATTCCTTCGCTTTTGCTTCAGATGCTTTCCCTGTACGTGGGAAATATTGCTTCAAATCATCATAAATAGCTTTTGCACCCGGCAGGTTTACCGAAGCTGCCTGCTGTACATTCCCATAATAGTACAATGCTGCGGCATAGGCCTCACTGCGCGATGTCAGCTTGGTATCGTCGAAGTAGTTGTATAACTGATTAATCACCGTCACAATAGCCGGATGACCATCTGCATCTTTCAAGTCAATTTCGAAATCGGCAACATTTAAAAAAGAGGGAACAAACTCAGGGTTTGTTTTTGTGTACGCAAAAGCCTTATTTACGAAAGTAAATGCTTTATCTCCAACTTTAAGCACCGACGCACGTTGGTCGTCAGTCATTATAACCGAAAATGGTTTGACCAGTGCAATCGCTTCTCCTATTTTGGCTAGCACCTGATCGATCACTTCCTGAGGAATACTCTGATTATGAATATTATTCATTGTTTAAATCTATTTTTTTTGTAAAACTAAGAACAGATAACGGACTTTCACTTTGTCCGCTATTTTTCAGACTCAGATTAAATTGTCCCCGTATCCTGCCGTCTGAAAGTGGGTGTATGCAGGGCGGGGTAAAGTCTCCAAGAGAATGGGATGGATATAAATCCTGACTCTGTAGTCAGAATTGGGTGGAAATATGCGGATGCCCAATGTGGGAATTGCCCGGGGAACAATACAGAACAATGTTTTCATAGATTTGTGAAGCGTAAACAACAATAACAAGGTTAATTAGTTATTGACAGCCACAAAATTAAGAGATAATTATTAAATCTGTATCTCAAAAAATTATGTTTTGCAACATATTTTTGTTAATCAGAACAAAATAAATGTACTGTATAAAAGAAATAAGCAGGCAGATTGTGTGGAGAATATCTTTATTGAAGAGCTGATAACCATTTTGTTGCAATAAAGCATCGCGACTGAAATATAAAACCTTAGCTGTGTAGAAACAAGAAAACCGTCTGACAAAAATGTCAAACGGTTTACCTGTGTGATCCGGAAGAGATTCGAACTCTTGACCCACGCCTTAGAAGGGCGTTGCTCTATCCAGCTGAGCTACCAGACCAATCCTGCTTCAATTTTAAAGCGGTGCAAAAGTAGTCTATTTTTCCTAAAGATGCAACACTTTAGCCGAAAAATGGGGAAAAGAGCCCATTAATTGGCGAAAAATCGCTAATTTTGTCTGCTGTAAAATAATCAGAACAAATTAACATTACTCGTAACGATGAAGGTATTAAAATTCGGCGGAACATCCGTAGGTTCGGTCAATGGTATTCTTAGTGTAAAAAAAATAGTTGAGGCAGAGCAGGAACCGGTGATTGTTGTTGTATCGGCATTTTCAGGAATAACAGATCAATTATATAAAGTTTCAAAATTGGCGTCCGAAGGCGACGACGCCTATCTTACCGAATACCAATCAATGCTTTCGAGGCATCTCGAAATGATTGAAGCGGTTGTACTACCCGAGAAAATTACGGATGTCAATGAACTTGTAAAAATACAGTTTGGCGATTTGTCGAATATCCTTCGCGGCATTTACCTTATCAAAGATTCTTCGGCTAAAATTATTGATACGATTGTGAGCTACGGCGAAGGAATTTCGTCGATTATTGTTGCCAATGCCATTAATGGTGCAGCGCATGTGGATGCCAAAAGCTTTATCAAAACCGTTAATCAGTTCGACAAGCACATTGTTGATTTCGAAAAAACTAACGCCTTAATCAAGGATAAATTCGCATCAGCGCCAGCCGTATGTGTTTGTGGTGGGTTTATCTCTACCGACAGCAAAACCAACTTCGTTACCAACCTCGGTCGTGGTGGGTCAGACTATACAGCCGCTATTCTGGCTGCTGCGCTCAATGCCCGCCTGCTCGAAATATGGACCGATGTGGATGGCTTTATGACTGCCGACCCACGCATTATCAGCAACACCTACGTTATCGAAAAACTAAGCTTCAGCGAAGCTATGGAGCTTTGTAACTTTGGTGCCAAGGTAATTTATCCTCCAACCATTTTCCCTGTTTTCCACAAAAACATCCCGGTTGTTATCAAAAACACCTTCAACCCCGAAGCTGCCGGAACCTATATCTCGCAGGAAAAAGTGGGTGAAGTATCCAAAGCTATTAAAGGTATTTCGTCAATCAACGACACATCCCTTATCACCATTCAGGGATTGGGTATGGTTGGCGTTATTGGCGTAAACCACCGCATTTTCCGCGTGTTGGCCACCAACGGAATCAGTGTATTCCTTGTTTCGCAAGCCTCGTCGGAAAATACAACTTCCATTGGGGTACGTAATGCCGACAGCGAATTGGCTGTAAAGGTTTTGCGCGAAGAGTTTGCTGCCGAAATTGCCCTGGGCGAAATTGACAACATTTTCTCAGAGGACGATTTGGCTACTGTGGCTATCGTGGGTGACAACATGAAACGGACCCCGGGTATTGCCGGAAAATTATTCGGAACGCTTGGTAAAAACGGTATCAACGTGGTTGCCTGTGCTCAGGGAGCTTCGGAAACAAACATTTCGTTCGTAACCGATCGGAAATCGTTGCGCAAAGCCCTCAATGTAATTCACGATTCGTTCTTCCTGTCGGAATATCAGGTTCTCAATTTGTATATCGTCGGTGTAGGAACAGTTGGAAGCAGTTTGCTTGACCAAATAAAAAAGCAACAACAAAAACTGATGTCGCAAAACGGCCTCAAACTAAACGTTGTTGGTATTGCATCCAGCAAAAAAATGCTGTTCGACCGGGCCGGAATCAACCTGGAGAACTTCAAAGAAGAATTATATACAAACGGCATTGATGCCACTTCCAAACATATCTGCCAGGAAATCATCAACCTAAATATTTTCAACTCGGTATTTGTTGATTGTACTGCCAACCACGAAGTGGCCGACTTGTATCAAAACTTGCTTGAAAACAACGTTTCGGTGGTTACAGCCAACAAACTGGCTGCCTCTTCGGCTTACGAAAATTATTCAAATCTAAAGGAAACTGCCCGTCGCCGGGGAGTAAAATTCCTGTTCGAAACCAATGTGGGTGCAGGTTTACCTATCATCAACACAATAAATAACCTGATTAACAGCGGTGACCACATCGAAAAGATGGAAGCCGTATTATCGGGAACATTAAACTTCATTTTCAACACCCTAAGCAGCGAAATTCCGCTAAGCAAGGCCATTTTAATGGCTAAAGAAGCTGGATTTGCCGAACCCGACCCCCGTATCGACCTGAGCGGTAAAGACGTTATCCGCAAGTTGGTTATTCTTGCCCGCGAAGCCGGATTTAAAGTGGAACAAACCGACGTAATCAAAAACCTGTTTATTCCTGATAAATATTTTGCAGGAAGTCTGGACGATTTTTGGAAAACAGTACCCGAATTGGATGCTGAGTTTGAAACAAAACGTCAAACATTAGCTGCCCAAAGCAAACGCTGGCGTTTTGTTGCCAAAATGGAGAATGGCTGCTGTAGCGTAGGATTGCAGGAAGTTGATAGTCTGCATCCTTTCTTCGATCTGCAGGGAAGTAACAATATTATTCTGATAACAACTGAACGTTACAACGAATTTCCGATGATGATTAAAGGCTATGGAGCCGGTGCAGGTGTTACTGCTGCAGGTGTTTTCTCGGATATCATGAGTATTGCCAATATCAGATAAAAGCAATCAATTAACCCATTCGAATGAAGTTACAGGCATATTTTGTTTTTTGCATTTTAGTTTTATTTTCAGGATTAACATCCTGCAAAAGACAAGCACCACAATTGCCATCCAACAAGAATATTGCTGTGGATACAGCTGTTGCTTCGTTACTCACTATTAATCAGGATCTGATTCACAAAGAAGATAGCTTGCTTGAAATATATGTAAAGTCTAAAAATGAAACTTTCAAAAGAAGTGGAATCGGGTTTTGGTACAAAATAGACGATTCTGGAAATGGAAATGGAATTAAGAATAAAGCAGCTTGCAATTTTACTTACAAACTATTATTTTTGGATGGGAAAGTAATTGAAAATGGCAAAAAATCTGTTGTTATCGGGAAAAAACAGTTGGTAACGGGTCTGGAGGAAGGACTAAAACTCTTACATAAAGGTGACATTGCCACATTCATAATTCCATGGTATTTGGGTTATGGTATGAAGGGAAATGAACATATACCACCCTATACTTCACTCAGATATGAGGTGAGGATCGGCAATTAAACCGGCCTGATTAAATATACTATTTAATGCATTAACTACAATTCTTATATCTTTATTCGTTTTATTAACTTTTTAATCTCATTTATTAATCGGATATTTGTAAAATAATTAATATACTAATATGAAACGTATTCCATTACTGATTTTACTTGCTTTTGTTGTATCATTAATCATCAGTTCATGTAGCAACACGCTTACGTATGCGCAGGAATTGCAGATTGAAAAAACAACCATAAAAAACTACATCAAGCGCAAAGGTATCAAGTTGATATACAAGTTGCCTAAAACTTTCAGTGAATGGAGTGATAGTACTGTTTATTATTACAATGCAAGTACGGGATTGTACTTTCACCTGGTTGATTCAGGTTATTCAGCCTATAAAGGCGATACGCTTGAGTTGAAGGATAAAGTTGTACCACGTTACATTGAATACAGTTTGAGTGCAACTCCCGACACAACTGTCAACAATTGGTCCACACTGGAATATCCGCGTCCGAGTTCGTTCATTTATGGCAACACATCTGAGTCTTGTTCAGGTTTTCAGGAAGCAGTTTCATACATGAAACGCAATGGCTCAATAGCAGAAATCATAATACCATCAAAACTTGGTTTTTATTACCTGAATAATGATGTTACACCTTATGCATATCATTTGAAAATTCTAATTCAAAAATAAACCCTCATAAAACTAAATAGTTTATAATGTACCGGTTAATCCGATTGCAGCAAAATATCCGCTCCTTCAGAATGAAACTCTACCTTATAAACTATTTTCAGTTTCTACCAGAAACTTTCGAACTTTAAATAACCTTCAAACACATAATTAAAATGACACTTATTAAATCAATCTCCGGAATTCGCGGTACAATTGGTGGCCCCGTTGGCGATGGATTAAATCCATTAGATATTGTACGTTTTACGGCAGCCTATGCCACTCAGATAAAATCAAGCAAAACGACAAGCTCAAACAAAATAGTAGTTGGACGTGATGCACGCATTTCCGGCGAAATGGTCAATCAACTTGTCATCGGTACTTTACTCGGCATTGGTTTCGATGTTGTAAATATCGGATTGGCTACAACACCAACTACCGAACTGGCTGTAACTATGGAAAAAGCCGCAGGTGGCATTATTCTTACAGCAAGTCATAACCCAAAACAATGGAATGCACTGAAGTTATTAAACGAAAGAGGCGAGTTTCTGAATGCTCTTGAAGGTGAAAATGTACTAAAAATTGCTGAAGAAGAAAGCTTCGAATTCTCTCAGGTCGATGACCTGGGTAAGCTTACCGAAGATTTTTCATATACTCAAAAACACATCGAAAGTGTTCTGGCGCTTGATTTAGTGGACGTAGAAGCTATTAAAGCTGCTGATTTCAGCGTAGCCATTGACTGCGTCAACTCAGTGGGTGGAGTGGCTATTCCAGCCTTGCTAGAGGCTTTGGGTGTAAAAAAAATAGAGAAGCTATATTGTGAGCCGAATGGTCAGTTCCCACACAACCCTGAGCCACTTCCTGAGCACCTGACTGAGATTTCAGCCATTATGCAACAAGGTAAAGCAGATGTGGGTTTTGTTGTCGACCCGGATGTGGATCGTTTAGCAATTATTTGCGAGGATGGCAGCATGTTTGGCGAGGAATATACATTGGTAGCCATCTCAGACTACGTGCTACAAAACACTCCCGGAAATACAGTTTCCAATCTGAGTTCAACACGGGCATTACGTGATGTAACGAACAAATATGGTTGTACCTATACCGCAGCCGCAGTTGGTGAGGTAAATGTTGTAACAGCCATGAAAGCAACAAACGCTGTTATTGGAGGCGAAGGCAATGGTGGCGTTATTTACCCTGCCAGTCATTATGGACGTGATGCTTTGGTTGGAATTGCATTGTTCCTTACCCAATTGGCAAAATCGAAACAAACAGTGTCAGCCTTACGCAAGAAATATCCTGAATATTACATTTCCAAAAATAAAATTCAATTGACTCCGGCCATCGATGTGGATGCCATTTTAGTAGCTATTAAAGGGATTTATAAACAATTCGATGTAAATGACATTGATGGCGTGAAAATAGATTTCCCTACCGGCTGGGTTCATTTACGTAAATCGAATACAGAGCCTATTATTCGTATTTATTCTGAGTCGGGCACACCCGAGCAAGCAGACAACTTTGCGAAAGCTATTATCGAAGAAATTAAACGAATAGCAAATATATAATCAAAAAAATTCCAAATAAAAAAGGCCTTATTCAACATAATGAATAAGGCCTTTTTTATAATCTAAATGCTATTTTTTTTTTTCATCAACGGGAAATATACCCTGAATTTTTCGGATTGTATAATGCGTCATTGCCTGATTTGATTCAAAACCAATCCCTTTTATAATTCTGGTTGGTTCAGTAATTTTAATCAGACTATCGGAATAAAATCGTTCCTGCACCTGGTTCCACAATAATTGTTCGGTTTCAAAAAGCTGACCTTGAACATTAGTCATCTTTACCTTGCCTCTCAAATCCCACAATTTTTCATTCTCATAATAACGGGCATGCTGACTTTGAATATTCGTAATAATTTTCAAATTCTTATCAAATTGTTCAAAATATATGCCTTTTGGAAATTCCCAGTGAGGTTGACTCGCTTTATCGTAAATATCCCAACGGGGAGTTGTCATACGATATCGTGTTATTCCGGAGTCAGAAATAATGGTGGTAATTTCGGTTTCATGTAATCTCGGCATTGCCGAACGATCTGCAATAGCACCTATCTTCTCCGGTTTATCTTCATTACTACATGCAACAATCGCAAATAAAGTAGAAAAAAAGAGGATAAAAACTTTGATATAAGAAAAGCGAACGTTAGAAATCATTTTCAAAAAGTTGTGAGCCGTTATTTTTAAAGTTTGCGTTTAAAGAACCAATGCTCATTAAATGCAACATTCAATGTGAACTTAAAATAATCCTCTCTCAATAAGTTTGTGGCTCCAATTTTTCCATATTCAACGGAAGCATTCAGCATGGTTACAGTATTTGTAACGTTGTTATAAAGAGGTAAGCCAACTCCCAAACTTAATCCATAATTTTTAGGTTGAATGCCTCCATTTACTTTATAATACGAATCACTCATATTAAATCCGGCGCGATAACGAATTCTTTCAGCAAATTTACGTCCTCTTGGGTTAGGTAAATACTCAACACCTAAAGCAATTTTAGAACGGTTACTTAACGAATCAGTTTTTCCAAAGAATTTTGCGTTTTTCCATTCTTGTAACGTATAATCCAAACCTATTGATAATCGTTTATCGTATGTATAGTATAATCCAACTCCAAACATTGTAGGAAGCTCAAAAACACTATCATTTTTAGATGCCACGGTTGTTTCGCTTAATACACTATTGGTTATTTGAGAAAAACTCCCATTTAATTTGGCACCTTGCTCATAAATTAATCCTAAAGTTACATCATGCTTTTTTGCAAAAGTATTGTAGAACTGCGCACCATAGCGAAAACGGAAACTTTTTGCTGTAATTGTGTTATATTGAACAGTTGAATCAGAAGCATTTGTCAAGCGCATACTGCGATTATTGTCAACACTACCATACATGTAATAGGCATTTAATCCTAATGACACGTGATTAAACAGATTGGCAGAAAGCCCGGCATAAACCTGGCTAAAACCACCTTGTCCCCAAAATTTAGTTCGATTTGGAATAGTATCAAAATCTTTAATTCCAGTATAAAGTGTATCATTGCGATAAAAATTATAACCGGCAAATGAATATGGAAGTAATCCTGCACTAAATCCTATATTCTTAGCCAGGGGAAACTGCATAGTAATGTATTCCAGGTTAGCATTATAAGTGGTTTTAGAACCTGATGCATTTGAAAACCGTGAAATTAATGGCGAAACTCCAATATCAAACATAAAAGTCATACTATCAACAGCACTATACGAGGCCGGGTTGACTGTATTAATGCTGTAATTTGCACGCGACCCTATAGCGACACCTCCCATTGCCCGTTGCTCACCGGCGTTGGTATCACTTATGTCGCCAAATCCGAAACGGGTATAGGGCGAATTTGTATTATTCTGTGCAACTGCAAATTGTGCAAGAAATAGCAATGAAAGTACGAGAAGAGAAACCTTATTTTTGTACATTATATTGAAGGATACGGTTGAGACCGATTAACACTAAATTTCTTTCTGCAAAGATGGCATTTTTTAGCTTCGAAATAAAGTAAAAAGTGCTACCACCTGTTAAAAATACTAAAAGTTGAGGATATTTAATTTTTAGATGATTAATATAACCTTCTATTTCGAAAATAATTCCATTTAAAGCTCCCGCGGCTAAAGCTGACTGCGTATCTTTCCCTAGCATGGGAGTATCGGTTACAGGTTCAACCAAAGGTAATTTCTGCGTAAAATCATGCATTGCTCTTAACCGCATATTTAAACCCGGAGCAATATTTCCACCGTGATAGACTGAATTGGAGTCAACAAAGTCATACGTAACAGCTGTTCCGGCATCAATTACCAAAATATCATTTCCTTGCTTAAGAAAAGATGCACCTACAACGGCAGCCAATCTGTCCTTTCCCAAAGTTTCAGGAGTTTCGTACGCATTTACAACTGGAATGGATGTATCATGCGACAATTCAATAAAAAAAGGTGAAATTGATTTCAGATATTCTAAGAATTGTTGATCAACCAGCCTAACACTCGACAAAATGCTTGCATTTATTGGAAATTTAGTAAAAAGTTGAGATAATTCATTTTCTCCAAACTCATCGAAAACTGCAGTTTCAATCAAAACATCCTGATCAAATACGCCAATTTTTGTACTTGTGTTTCCCTGGTCAATACATAAATTCATATTAATTATAGAATAAATAAGAAGTTAGTTGACTTTGAATTATAGATTTAAAATGCTTTTGATTTTCTATAAAATCATTTTTTCAATTGGAATCACAAGAATTCCTTCTGCCCCTAAAGCTTTCAATTTTCCAATAATATCCCAAAAACCCTTTTCATCAATAACTACATGAAGTGAATTCCAGCCTTCCTTTGCCAAAGGCATAATTGTGGGGCTTTTCATTCCCGGTAGCACTTCGATAATCTTATCGATATTCGCAGTAGGAACATTCATCAACACATATTTCTTATCTTCAGCCATCTGTACAGCCTCAATTCTAAATAAAAGCGTATCTAAAATTGCTTGCTTTTCTGCTGACAAATTAGGATTTGAAATTAGTAGAGCCTCAGACTTCATAAGTACTTCAACCTCTTTCAGGTGGTTAGTAACCAATGTACTACCGGAACTTACAATATCAAAAATCGCATCAGCCAAACCGATACCAGGGGCGACCTCTACAGAACCAGTAATTACATGTATATCAGCATTTACATTTTTTTCTTTCAAAAAATCTTTCAGAATTTCCGGATATGAAGTTGCAATTATTTTATCATTAAACCATGAAATATCTTTATAATCTACTTCTTTGGGAATTGCAAGCGAAAGACGACATTTACTAAAACCTAATCTTTTAGTAATTATTGCATTTTTCTTTTTCTCTGCATATTCATTCTCACCTACAATACCAATATCTGCAACACCATCGGCTACAGTTTGAGGAATATCATCATCACGAAGAAATAAAACTTCAATAGGAAAATTCCTGGCAGGTAAAAGTAATAAACGTTTACCTGATTCAAGTTTTATACCTGATTCGGTAAGCAATAACATTGTTTCCTCAAATAATCTTCCTTTAGCCTGTACAGCAATTCGTAACATAATCTCTATATTTAATTTTTAATTCTACAAAGGTACAAAAAATGCTTGGATTGGCATTTATTCATAAAAAAAAGTCCGTTATCGAAATAACGGACTTAAATGCCAGCAAGAATTTCTTTTTGCGTTAGCTTTTTAAATTACTTAACTGAATCAACTTTTGCGCTATCAACAGCAGCAGAGTCAACAGCAGCAGAATCAACAGCAACAACTGTAGAGTCAGTAGCAGGAGCAGTTTCAGCTGCTTTAGGAGCACAAGATGCGAAAGCCATAGCTACCACAAAAAATAAAAATACTTTTTTCATTTGTTTTAAACTTTTAAAATTTAACATGTTTGTTTTGCAATTCAAAATCGACACAAAGGTACATCATTTTTTTAATCCGCATTAATAAATATCGGTTTTTTTTAAAATATTTTTTGGTTTGAATCATTTTTATGATATCAAGAGCTAAAATTATTATAAATTCGATATTTTCTGCTATTTTTTGTTCAAAAAAAAGTCCATTAGAATATTCTAACGGACTTTTGCTTCGTAAATAAGTTTACGTGAGCCTTGATTACTTAACTGAATCAACAGCAGCTGTATCAACAGCAGCAGAATCAACAGCAGCAGAATCAACAGCAACAACTGTAGAATCAGCAGTAGTAGCTTGATCAGCTGCTTTAGGAGCGCAAGATGCGAAAGCCAAAGCTACAACGCAAAATAAAAATACTTTTTTCATTTCTTTAACCTTTAAAATTTAACATGTTAATTTTGTTATTCAAAATCGCTGCAAAGATACAACATTATTTTATTATCCATTATTAAATCTGTTCTTTTTTTTATTTTTTTTCAGTGTCATTTTGACAGAAACATAACAATCTAATAATCAGACCATATATAATCCTTATGCTTTTGTAGAATACAGATAGCGTTTAATACTTTTCTTAGGTGTTTTCTCAAATTCGTGTGGATAAAGTTGAATCTTTGAAACACCTTCGTAAGCAGCAACCATCGAATTGAGTAATCTGCGATTTTCTTCCATTAAACCCTCCAATTGATTATGGTCAACGCCCTCAGAATCAACAGCCTCATAATCAGGACAAACAAGTGCTACTAATTTGCCATTACTTTCAATTACAAGACTTTCCATTACATACGGCATATTATTTAGCTTAGCCTCTATTTCTTCCGGATATATATTTTGACCACTTCCACTTAAAATCATTGTTTTATTTCGCCCCCGGATAAAGATGTTATTTTCAGAATCAACCGTACCCAAATCTCCTGTATGAAGCCAACCTTCACTATCAATTACCTGCTCAGTAGCCTCTGCGTTTTTAAAATACCCCGACATAAGATTCTCTCCACGAACACAAATTTCGCCTACACCAGTTTCCAAATCTTGATTTAGGAGCTTTAATTCCATTACATCAAGGAGTTTTCCTGCCGATTTTGGAATAAAGTCTTTACTATCAACATAACTAATGAGTGGTGCACATTCAGTCATTCCATACCCTACAGTGTATGGAAATTTAATCTTAGCAAAAAACTCTTCGACTTCAGCGTTTAGAGGTGCTCCCCCAATTACAATTTGAGAAAACTCTCCACCAAAAGCATCCATCAACTTCTTTCGAATTTGAGCTAAAATGGGCTGGTCAAGAAATGGGATGCTCAGAACCCAACGCATAGACGGTTTTGCCAAAAGAGGTTGAATTTGCTTTTTATAAATTTTCTCAACAATAAGCGGAACCAAAAACACGACGTTTGGTTTTATTTCAGCAAATGCTGTCAATAAAATTTTGGGCGATGGAATTTTTCCAATAAAGTGAATATGACAGCCGGCACAAGTTGATGTCAAAAATTCAAATGCACAACCATAAGCATGTGCCAGAGGTAAAAATGAAATAATTTTATATCGCGGAGCAACCAACCCCGTTCTCAAACCAAAAGTAATATTACCTGCTAATGCATTTCCGGAAGTCAAAACCCCCTTGCTAAAACCGGTTGTCCCGGAGGTATAATTGATTGAGATAATCTCACTATTCGGTTTATCAATGTAGCGGACATGATCCCGATAAAAACCCTGTGGATATTTTGCATGGAAAAGACTATTAATATAATCCGGCTGTAAATATTTCACAACCAATTGCTCGTGAACTTCAGATTCTGATAATTCAGGCTTTGGCTCTTTATTCAACAATGTAACACACTGAAATCCTGTGAGTGAGAAAACAGCTTTTACAGTTGTCAACTTTTCTTCTTCCAGATTCTCCCAAATATTATCACCTGCGAAAAGCAATGTTGATTCTGAGTGATTAGTTATATGATGAACATCGTTAGGATTAAAGTCCTGCAGAATTGGGACAACAATTGCTCCATACGTAACTGTAGCCAAATAGGTAATCGCCCAGTTTGCATTATTCCTACCAATCAGTGATACTTTATCATTTGGTTTTAGCTTGCACTGCTCGAACAAAATATGAATTTTAGCAACACGCTTGGCAACATCGGCATAAGTCATAGTAAGATCTTCGCCATAGTTACTATATGCGGGCAGCTCCCAATTGTTTCGAAATGAATCTTCGAAAAGACGAATAAAGTTTTCCTGAATCATTGTAGGGTGACTTTTAGTTTTAATTTTATTACGTACAAAAATAATGAATAAATACACATATCATCAATTAATGTGCAGAATTATAGTATTAAAGAACTTTAAATAATCAAGTTTACAAACAAATAACCCAAGTGCAACTCACTAAATATTAGTAAATATGAGTTCATTTTTCTGAATGTTCAAGCCCAAAACTCTAAAATAAATAGTATCTTTGTGCCTTTAAAAAAATACAATAAAATCGTTATGAATATTTCGTATAATTGGCTAAAACAATACATTAACATTGATGTTACTCCCGATGACTTATCGAAAGCTTTAACTTCAATTGGACTGGAAGTTGGTGGTGTGGAAGAAGTACAAACCGTAAAAGGTGGACTGGAAGGTTTGGTAATCGGTGAAGTACTTACTTGCGCCAACCATGAAAATTCAGATCACTTACATGTTACAACTGTGAATGTAGGCGTAGAAGAACCACTTCAGATTGTATGCGGAGCACCAAATGTTGCTGCAGGACAGAAAGTGGTAGTTGCTACTGTTGGAACAAAACTTTACTCAGGTGACGAAAGCTTTACTATCAAACGTTCTAAAATACGTGGAGTTGAATCGTTGGGAATGATTTGTGCTCAGGATGAAATTGGAATCGGTACTAGTCACGATGGAATTATCGTTCTTCCTGCTGAGGCCATTGTCGGAACTTTGGCTAAAGATTATTACGGCATTAAAAGTGACTATTTATTGGAAGTAGACATTACTCCAAACCGCATTGATGCAGCTTCTCACTTTGGGGTTGCACGAGATTTAGCTGCTTTTTTTGCACTAAAAGATAAAACAGTAAAATTGCAAAAACCTTCGGTAGAAGCTTTTGCTGTACAAAATACAAATCTGACAATTCCTGTAACAGTTGAAAATACGGATGCTTGCCCACGTTACTCGGCAGTAACAATTTCGGGCGTAAAAGTAGCAGAATCACCGGAATGGCTGAAAAACTACCTGCTTATTATTGGACTTCGTCCAATCAACAACATTGTTGACGTGACTAACTTCGTTTTACACGAATTAGGTCAACCACTTCACGCGTTTGATGCTGATAAAATTAAGGGTTCAGAAGTACGAGTGAAAACATTGGGCGAAGGAGCTCCTTTCACCACATTGGATGGAACGGAGCGAAAACTGAATGCCGCAGACCTAATGATTTGCAATGCTGAAGCACCTATGTGCATTGGTGGCGTGTTTGGTGGTTTGGATTCAGGAGTTACCGAAACAACTCAAAATGTATTTCTGGAAAGTGCATACTTCAATCCGGTTTCAATTCGCAAAACAGCTCGTCGCCATGGATTAAACACCGATGCTTCGTTCCGTTTTGAGCGTGGTTGTGACCCGACCAATACTATTTATGTCTTGAAACGTTGTGCATTGTTGATTCAGGAAGTAGCCGGTGGGCAAATTTCAAGCGAAATCGTTGACGTTTACCCCGAAGAAGTAAAACCTTTTGAAGTGGAAGTTTCATTACGTAAAATAAATACTCTGATTGGGAAAGCCATTGGCAAAGAAAGTATTGAGACTATTCTTGGAGCATTAGAAATGAAGATTGTAAGCCAGAATGAGGAAGGTTATGTGCTTCATGTACCGGCTTACCGTGTAGATGTACAACGTGATGTTGATGTTATCGAAGACATTCTTCGGATTTATGGGTATAACAATGTAGAAATAGGTGAAACGCTAAAATCAACATTAAGCTACAGTTCTAAACCTGATAGTTACAAGCTTCAAAACCTGATATCAGAACAATTAACCGCACAAGGCTTCAACGAAATATTGAATAATTCATTAACAAAAGGCGGATATTATACAGACCTTACCTCCTACCCTGCTGCTCATAGTGTAAAAATCATCAACGCATTGAGTTCGGATCTGAACGTTATGCGTCAGACATTGTTATTTGGTGGATTGGACAATATGGCTCGTAACATTAATCGCCGGAATGCCGATTTGAAATTCTACGAATTTGGTAATTGCTATTATTATAATGCCGACAATAAAAAGGAAGGTGAAACATTGGCTGCCTATTCTGAAGATTTCCATCTTGGACTTTGGCTTACAGGAAGTAAACACGGACAATCCTGGACAGCTACAGATGAAAAATCGAGCATTTATGAACTAAAAGCATATGTAGAAAATATATTCAAACGATTAGGCTTCAACTTACGCAAACTGGTTTCGGGAGAATTTGCCGATGATTTATTAAGCGAAGCATTGACGATATATAGTCCAAGAGGCCACAAGTTGGCTGTTTATGGTATAGTCCACCCAAAAATCCGCAAAGTTGCCGACATTGATCAGGAAGTTTATTATGCCGATTTAAATTGGAACGCTATCCTTGCAGAACTTGGAGAGTATAAAGTGCAATATGCAGAATTGTCAAAATTCCCTGAAGTAAAACGCGATTTAGCATTATTGCTTGATAAAAATATTGCTTTTGCTGAAATTGAAAAAATCGCTTTTGAAACTGAACGAAAATTATTGAAGAAAGTGAATCTTTTTGATGTTTACGAAGGTAAAAATCTGGAAGCTGGTAAAAAATCGTATGCCGTGAGTTTCTTATTACAGGACGAAACGAAAACGCTTACTGATAACCAAATCGAAGGTATTATGAAAAAGCTGCAAGGAAATTTCGAATCAAAACTTGGAGCGAAACTTAGATAGTTATAAATAACTTAGCCGGAGTTTGAACTTAGGATAAGTTGAATTTTATAGAAATGAACGAAAAATCATTAGAAACAAAAATATTACATACTCCCTATGCTAAACCCGATGCATACAACGCATTGAGTATGCCTGTATACAACTCTGCTGCCTATGAGTTTGATACGGCCGAACAAATGGGACTTGCATTTACAGGCAGAGCTGCAGATCATACTTATTCACGGATTACAAATCCAACAGTTCAGTATTTCGAAGATCGGGTACGCACCATAACCGGGGCCTTTAATGTTACAGCGTTGAACTCAGGCATGGCAGCCATTACAAATGCTATTTTCACGATGGCTCAAACCGGAAGCAATATTGTTACATCAAAACATTTGTTTGGTAACACATATTCCTTCTTTGCTTCTACCCTAGCCGCTTTTGGTGTGGAAATTCGCTTTTGCGATTTGACCAATGTAGACGAAGTTGAAGCTCATGTCGATGCCAACACTTGTGCAATTTTTCTTGAAATTATTACGAATCCACAACTGGAAGTAGCCGACTTGAAAGCCATTTCAGTCATAGCCAAACAAAAAGGAGTGCCGGTAGTTGCCGACACTACAATTGTTCCTTTCTGTGCATTCAAAGCAAAAGATTTTGGTGTAAATATTGAAATTGTATCAAGCACAAAATATATTTCGGGGGGTGCAACTGGTTTGGGTGGACTCATCATCGATTATGGCAATTTCAACTGGCTATCGTCACCAAAACTGCATGTAATGGCCAAAGAATTTGGTCCTGCCGCCTTTACCGCCAAACTCCGTAAAGAAGTACATCGCAACCTGGGAGCCTACATGACTCCACAAGCAGCCTATATGCAAACATTGGGATTGGAGACTTTGTCCATTCGCTACGAACGTGCAACTTCCAACTGTAAGCAATTGGTTGAGCAACTGGAGAAATTACCGGAAATTGAATCAGTCAATTACACCGGTTTATCATCAAATAAATTTCATACCCTGAGCCAGGAACAATTTGGTGACTTCCCCGGAGCAATGTTCACAATGGATTTGGCATCGCGTGAAGCCTGTTTTCAATTCATGAACAAGTTGAAACTGGTAAAACGTGCAACAAACTTATTCGACAATAAAACACTCGCAATTCACCCTGCAAGCACCATTTACGGGACATTTACTCCCGAAGTACGCAAGGAAATGAATGTTTCAGATAAAACAATCCGCATTTCGGTTGGTCTGGAGGGCATAGATGATTTATTTGCAGACTTTGTGCAAGCATTGAAGTAGTATAAAATTATTCAGAAAAAATCCGGCGAATCAACAAATCGATTCGCCGGATTTTTTTTATTCAGATATGGGTTGTTCAGCCTGATCAGGATTTTTATACCAATTAATTTTTCTTGAAAAGAACATGATAAATCCAAGAATTATAAACAAACCAACACTACCTATTAGCAAAGCTATATCTTCCAATTGCAGCACTACATATAAAAATACATAAAGAATACTCAAAATTGAAGCTAAAACAGTCGTTTGCATCTTATTTTTAAAGATACTATGAGCATAAATCGTTATTAATCCAATAGTAGCAACACTTGCAATCAAATAAGCTATGGCAAAGTTTATTTGTTCCGAAATTGACAACAACAAGCTGTAAAATAATATCAATGCTATGCCAACTAACAAATATTGAATAGGATGAATTTTTTTACGTGTAAGTACTTCTACGAAAAAGAAAACTACAAATGTAAGCGCTATAAACATGAAGGCATACTTCGCTGAACGCATATTTTGTTGATAATGATTCACTGTGTCGACCAGATTTACACCAAACGAGGCATCGGCAAAGGAATTCTGCTGATTATCAAACCATTGCTCCGGGATATTTCGGTTAAAATGGAGTATATTCCATTTCGCATTAAATCCGGATTCGTTCATGCTATACTCTGGTGTAAAGCTACCTATAAATCCAGGCGATTGCCAGGCACCATTCATTTGCACGTGAGTGGTTTTACCTATCGGGATAAAATTTATGTCACTGCTTCCATTAAGTTTCATTATACATTTAAATGAAAGTGGACCATCTTCGCTTAAATCAAAATCTTTGAGAGCAATAACCAACCCTTGTCCTATAACATCCTGCTCCCCTCCCGCTTCGGCTGAGTAATGGTTATTATTCATCATAAAATCCAGATTATTAGTCATTCCTCGTAAATCTGAAATACCAATCCGAACATAAGCTTCGCCTTTATTCATCTGACTGTTTGCAGGTAAGGAAAAGTCAATTTTCTTGAACTTACCTGAAATTTCAATTTCACTCTTATATAAAATTGATTTATATATCCCATAATGACGCTCTTCGGGAATTAATTTAGCATTGATAATCAACATTTCAGGTGTGAACTTGATCGTGTGTTGCAAATTCACTACCTTGTTCTTATCATCAGTTTCAGTGGTTGTGTAAGGTAATACTAACACCGGACCATTAATTGTTTGTGCATTACTCCATTTCGAATTAATTTTTCCGATTGTTTCTTCGCTGCGTTTTTGTCTTTCACTAATCAAGTTTTGGATCATTTCCCCGGGTATAAGCATTAATAATGTCATAACACCAATGATAATTGCCTTTAAAGTAATTGATTGGCTGAATTTTTCAACTCGTTGCATGTTTGTTTCCATAAGTTTTTGAATTAATTGTTATTATTTAAAAGTACTTTGTATTTCAAAGTAAAGTGGCAAAAAAAATTATCTTATAAGATTCTCAAGTGCATTTAAATGATCTCGAAAGCTTTTACGTCCTAGCTCTGTAATCAAAAAACGGGTATTAGGCTTACGTCCAATAAACTGTTTACTTGACTGAATATATTCCAAGCCTTCAAGCGCCTTAATATGACTCGCCAAGTTTCCATCGGTTAGCTCCAACAAATCCTTCATCGTGTTGAAATCAACCGAATCATTCACCATCAATATCGACATAATACCCAAGCGGATACGGCTTTCGAAGGCTTTATTCAGATTTGCAATTATATTTTCCATCTAATTATTCTAATCGTATTTCCGGTACATAATAAATCCGTACACAATATGACAAAGACCAAAGCCTATGGTCCAAAATAATATGCCGTGATATAAGAAAATAGCAGCACATATTCCAAGAACTATCTCTGTCAAGCCTAGATAATGAATCTCATCAAGAGTGTATTTTGATACATTAACTAAACCAAGTCCATAGAAAATTAAGGTTATTGCCGCAACAAGTTCAATTTGGTCACGAGATATCAGTATTAATGAAAAAAAACCTCCTGTCACCAACGGAATAACAAGACTGTAAATAATTTTCCGGGTCAATGAATTTACAAGTTTAAGATTGCGTTTTCTAGCCTTCCTGACTGAAAACAAGATTCCAAAACCGATAGAAATTATAAGTGTCAAAGATGCATCTAAAATCAATAATGGCACTGCAACAGCTCGGGGTTGTTCAAGAATATAGAAATAAGCTATTGCAGCTCCCGTAATAGCTGTAACACCTGCCATTATACCCGACAAACCACTCAATGACAAAAATTTGGATGATCTTTCCATCATCTCACGTATTGCTTTTAAATCCTCAATTTGCTTTTCCATTTTATCATTAAATTAAAAGTACTTTGAACTGCAAAGCTATAGGAATTATTTATATAACCAAAGTATTTTCGATTATTTTTCCATTTATTGCAAAAAAAAAACGCAAATCATTGAAATTGATCTGCGTTTTAAAATTTGCATTATACTTTTAAAATAGAAATGCACCTCACTAAACTCTCCTCCCAATGTGGAATTACAATACCGTAAATTGCTTTAATCTTAGCTTTATTTAGCACGCTATAGTGTGGGCGAGGTGTACGGGCCGGATAATCTTTGGTTTCGATTGGTCGAACATCGCAAGTAATGCCAGCAATGCGGTGAATAGTCTTTGTGAAATCGTACCACGAGCATACACCTTCGTCGGAAAAATGATAGATGCCGGGAACAAATGTATCGTGACTTATTACCATTAGAATAGCATCGGCCAAATCGGCAGCATACGTTGGAGTGCCAACCTGATCGAATATAACGTTTAATGAATCTCTTTCCGAACCAAGTTTCATCATTGTTTTTACAAAATTGTTGCCAAAGGATGAATACAACCAGGCAGTACGAATAATTACTGATTGAGAACTTGCTTCTAACAAGGCTTTTTCGCCATCCAACTTCGATTTACCATAGACCGTTGCAGGACAAACTAGTTGGTCTTCAGTGTAAGGAACATAACTGGTTCCATCGAAAACGTAATCGGTAGAAACATGAACGACTTTTATGTTGTTTGAAGCAGCAACCTCACCAATATTGCGAACTGCCTCAGCATTGATTTTATAGCAAAGTTCCACATCGTCTTCAGCTTTATCAACAGCCGTATACGCTGCACAGTTTACAATAACATTTACAGCATTATTCTTTACAAAAGCATCGAGTGCCGCTTTATCGCAAATGTCAAGATCTTCGACATCAGTATAAATAAATTTGAAAGCCGGAAAACGAATAGCAGCTTGCTGCATTTCGTTGCCAAGTTGCCCGTGGCTACCGGTAATTAATATAGTTGTCATTTTTTTGAGTTCTTTGCCTTCGGCGATATTAAAATTGGTTAGAAATTTAAAACGGCATCTTTCAATAAAGGATGTTTCGTGTCTTTTTCAGAAATTATAGCTTTATCTGAAGGTATCTTCCAATCAATAGCCAATGCCGGATCGTTGTACATAATTCCACCCTCGAGAGTGGGATTATAAAAATCATCGCATTTGTATGAAAAAACAGCAGTTTCGCTGATAACGGAGAATCCATGTGCGAATCCCTGTGGAACAAGGAATTGCAAATGATTTTCTTCTGTCAACTCCACGCCGTACCATTGGCCAAAAGTCGGGGAACTTTTTCTCAAATCAACAGCAACATCCCATACCGCACCTTGTACAACTGAAACAAGCTTCGACTGACTATGAGGATATAACTGATAATGCAAACCACGAATCACACCGTATGATGATTTCGATTGATTATCTTGTCGAAACTGAAGATTGATTCCAGCATCGTTGTAAGTTTTTTGATTATACGTTTCGCAAAAAAAACCACGTGGGTCATTAAACACACGTGGTTTAATAATTATAAGATCTTCTATAGGAGTTTTAATTATTTCCATTTTATTTAATGCATAATTAACAATGCATAATTATGAATTATGAATTTATAAGACTTCGTTGGCAATTTTAATCAGGTATTCGCCATAGTGATTCTTCTTCAAAGGTTCAGCCAGTTTGAGTAATTGTTCGCGAGTAATATAACCATTACGGAAAGCGATTTCTTCCAAACAAGCAATTTTCAATCCCTGGCGATTTTCGATGGTGGCAATAAAATTCGAAGCTTCAAGCAAACTGTCATGTGTTCCTGTATCCAACCAAGCCATACCACGGCCCATCATTTTCAGGCTCAAACGTTCTTCTTCGAGATACAAACGGTTCAAATCAGTAATTTCCAACTCACCACGTTTAGATGGTTTCAACCCTTTTGATTTTTTCACTACATCGTTACTGTAAAAATACAAACCTGTGACAGCATAATTGGATTTTGGCTGCAACGGTTTTTCTTCCAGACTTAGAACTTTTCCATTTGCATCAAAATCAGCTACACCATAACGTTCAGGATCATTCACATAATACCCAAACACCATTGCTCCATCTTCTAACTGTGAAGCTTCACGAAGCGTGCGGGAAAAGTCAAAACCATAGAATATATTATCGCCCAAAACCATACAAACACTATCATCACCAATAAATTCTTCACCAATGATAAATGCCTGTGCTAATCCGTCGGGAGAAGGTTGAATCGCATAAACCAGTTTGATACCTAAATCTTCGCCATTTCCAAGTAAGTTTTCGTATAAATGAATGTCCTGTGGGGTAGAAATGATAAGTATTTCTTTAATTCCTGCCAACATAAGAACTGAAAGCGGATAATAAATCATAGGTTTGTCGTAAACCGGGATAATTTGTTTAGAAATACTTTTAGTAACCGGATATAAACGTGTTCCGGAACCTCCGGCCAATACGATACCTTTCATAACAATGCGTTTTATTGGTTTAAATATGTTTTAGTTTTAAGAGTTCCAAAAATAGCCATAATTTGCGAAAAAATGGATATTCCGAAAATATTATTCATCAAAATCTAATTCACCTGCTTTATACAATTGATAATTTCGCGCAAGTAGCACCATGAATTTGCTAATTTCAGTTTGCGCCTGCAATGTTTCTGAAGTAATTTCAGCTTTTTTCATGCGAAGCAACATGATTCCATATTGAAAATTGAAACATAATTCTACATCACTCAAATGAACCGAAGGTTGCTGAGTTCTTAGCTGGCTGACAAATGGTAAAATATGATAGAATTTAGCAGAATAACCTGCATCTTGTCCTGATTTCAACAAAAGTCCGTGTAATTCGTCCAGTTCAGCAATAATGTTCTTATTTAGCTGCAAATGACCTTCAATCTGAACATTTTCAAGCCGCATCATTTCAATCAGACTCTCGTACCAACCAAATAATGCTTTCCGTTCGTCATCCGAAACAGGATAAGGTTTAATAATTCTTTCATTGAGTACTTCGATATCCAGTTTAAAGGCACGAAGCAAATCTTCTATCTGCCACATATAGAGCAGATATTCGCAGATATTTTCTTTTTTGAGTTTGTGGGCTATAAACACGGGAAATCAATTAATAATTAATAATTCACAATTCATAATTGAAGAAATTTATTAGAAATCCCAATCGCCATCTTCGTCCATAAAAGTAGGCTCAATAAAATCATCTAAATCACGACGTTCTTTTTTAGTCGGTCTACCGGTTCCGCGGTCACGCCCGGTAGCTCCGGCCAGTTTTCCGAGCTCAATAAGTTCCAATTGATCTGGTGTAGTTACATTTTCCATAAAACCTGTAACCAGTTTTGCATTCATTCTATTTTCTGAAAGTGCCAACACTTTAAACGAAAACAAAATTGGATTCCTCTTTATACAAACCACATCACCAATCTTCACATTACGTGATGGTTTTACCTGAATATTCTGAATGATAATCTTCCCACTTTTGCACGCATCTGCAGCCAGAGTGCGTGTTTTAAATAAACGCACAGCCCACAACCACTTATCGATACGAACTTCAGTTTTCATTTATTTATTGTTAAACTGGGTCATTGTAAGTTGCATTCCTGCAAGGCAAAAGCTTTGAATAATTTCTGCGCAACGTTCGGCACGCTCGGGAATGGCAGCAGCTTGCTCTCTAGTCCATTTTCCAAGAACATATTCAACTTGACGACCTTTTGCAAAATCATTTCCAATGCCAAATCGCAAACGTGGATAATTATTATTTCCAAGAATTTCCTGAATGTTCTTCAATCCATTATGCCCGGCATCTGAACCTTGAGGTTTCAATCGAAGTGTTCCAAATGGCAAGGCAATATCGTCTACAACAACCAAAACATTTTCTATTGCTATTTTTTCTTTTTGCATCCAATATCGCAAAGCATTTCCACTCAAATTCATGAAAGTAGATGGTTTGAGCAAAATCAGCGTGCGACCTTTCAACTTCACTTCGCAAGTGGAGCCGTAACGGTTTTCGGTAAAAAAAACATTGGACGCCCTGGCAAAGGCGTCCAATATTGTAAAACCTATGTTGTGGCGGGTATCCTGGTATTCGCTACCAATATTGCCCAAACCGACAATTAAGTATTTCATGCGTTCAAAAATTATTTTCCAGCAGCTGCGGCAGCACCACGAGCAGCTCTTGTCAACTTAACTTGTGCTACAACGGCATTTTTAGCATTCAAGATTTCCAGGTTTGGAACAGATACTTTAGCAACCTGAATAGATTTACCTAATCCTAATTCTGTAACATCGATTACAATGTTTTCAGGAATTTGAGTATATAAACCTTTTACTTTCAAATTACGCATTTCCAATGCCAATTTACCCCCTGCTTTAACACCTTCAGCCAAACCTTCAAGTTTAACTGGAAGATTTACTACAACTGGTTTATCTTCGCCGATAGCAAGGAAATCCATGTGTAAAACTTTATCAGTTACCGGGTGGAATTGCAAAGCTTTCATGATAGCTTTTGTTACTTTTCCATCAATTTCCAAGTTTACAACAAACACTTCCGGAGTGTAAACCAATTTGCGAATTTCGCTAACAGTAGTTGTGAAATGTACGTTTTCAGCTACACCATACAATACACATGGTACATTGTCAACTACTCTTTCTGCTTTTGTGGCTTTTTTGCCTAGGTCAGCTCTCACTGTTCCTTTTAAATCAAATGATTTCATTTTGTTTTTATTATTGTGTTACTCAAAATTTAAGCGGTTATTTTTAAGTGATTTGTCGCCTAATTTCCCATCACACTTTCTTTTTCAAAAAAGTGGGACAAAGGTAGTTATATTTTTGGAAATGTGCAACATCAGATTATCTGTAAAACACAACAGATTTATTATTCTGATTTTTATCCTGAAACAAGCAGTAATTTAGGCCATTTTCTGTACTTTTGCATAAGATTTTAAGCATAAAAAGATGAATGAGACAATAGAACGAATGACGTCATTTATTGTGATGGATGTTTTGGAACGCGCCAATGAGTTACAACGAAATGGAGTGGACATTATTCATTTAGAAGTTGGCGAACCTGACTTTGATATGCCGGAGTGCATTGCAAATGCAGCCATTGAAGCGCATAAAAATGGAACTACACACTACACTCATTCATTAGGCGACCCTCAATTACGTTTAGCAATAAGTGAATTCTACAAATCTGAATACAACGTCAGTGTAGATCCTGAGTGCATCGTTGTAACTTCGGGCTCATCCCCTGCCATACTTATGACTTTAATGCTGCTTTGTCAGGCTGGAGATGAAGTCATTATGTCCAATCCGGGCTACCCATGCTATCGAAATTTCACATTAGCCTGCCATGCCGAACCAGTCTCTGTTCAATTACAAGCTGAATGTGATTTTCAATATGATATTGAAGAGATAAAGAAAAAAATCACAGATAAAACAAGAGCTATTTTCGTAAACTCTCCTATGAATCCAACAGGAACATTGGTTGCCAACTCTGTATATGAGGAACTTTGCAAACTAAATATTCCTATAATTTCGGATGAAATATACCATGGATTAGTTTATAATGGCAAAGCACGTTCAATTCTAGAATTCACAGATAAGGCTTTCGTGATAAACGGTTTTTCTAAACGTTTTGCAATGACAGGCTTGCGACTTGGCTATTTGATTGCTCCTAAAGAATATATGCGTTCATTACAAATTCTTCAACAAAACCTGTTTATTTGTGCTCCCAGTACAGCTCAAAAAGCAGGCATAGCAGCCCTTAAAGATGCTAAATCAGATGTTGATTTAATGCATTCAATTTACAATGATAGACGCATGTATATAATTGAACGACTGAGGGGTATGGGACTTACAATCCACACAGAACCTCTGGGCGCATTTTATGTATTTTGTGATGCACGAAAATTCACTTCCGATTCCTACCGTTTTGCTTTTGATGTCTTGGAAAAAGCCCATGTGGGAATCACTCCCGGCATCGATTTTGGAACAGCCGGCGAAGGATTTATAAGACTGTCCTACGCAAACTCACTGGAAAATATTAGAATCGGAATGGACCGACTGGAGGAATATTTAAAACAACTAAAACTTCAACTCGCAGATTGATTGTTTGTTACGAATCCATCTTATTTAGAATTTAATAGAAATATTTTCTAGTGCACAGCTAGTAATTCAAAAAAAAGTATTATATTTGCAGGCTCAAAAAGCAGAACCATATTTTATTCACTTTTTAAAGTTAGGGAGGAAACAAGCAATAGCTAAACAATTAACCATCAGACCTCAAAGAGGAAAGGTAAAAGAGCAACCCAATCGTATAAACGAGAAAATTAAAGGGTTAAAAGAAGTTCGTTTGGTAGGTGACAATGTAGAACAAGGCGTATATTCTTATGATGAAGCCATGCGTATTGCCGATCAACTGGAATTAGATTTGGTGGAAATTTCGCCAAGTGCAGTGCCGCCGGTTTGTAGAGTTGTTGATTATCAAAAGTTTTTGTACCAACTTAAAAAACGGGAAAAAGAGGCGAAAGCTAAAACTTCGAAAGTTATTCTGAAAGAAATTCGTTTCGGACCTCAAACCGATGATCATGATTACAACTTCAAGTTGAAACATGCTATTGAGTTTTTGAAAGAAGGCTGCAAAGTAAAAGCATACGTATTTTTCAAAGGACGTTCAATTCTATTCAAAGAACAAGGTGAAGTATTATTGCTCCGTTTTGCAAACGAACTTGAAGATTACGCAAAAGTAGATCAACTGCCACAGCTGGAAGGAAAGCGCATGATTATCATGTTCTCACCAAAGAAAACAAAATAAGCAGTTGCCAAAATTCGGATTACACAACTAAAAATAAGTAACAATGCCAAAAATGAAAACTAACTCCGGTGCTAAAAAAAGGTTCACCCTTACCGGAACAGGAAAGATCAAAAGAAAACATGCTTTTAAAAGCCACATTTTGACTAAAAAAACAACAAAACAAAAACGTAACCTGACTCATTCAGCCCTTGTTCACAAAGGCGACATGACAAACGTTAAAGAAATGCTTTGTTTGAAATAGTCAATTATCAGATTTTTAATTCTCATTTTTTCTTAGTCAAAATCAGAATGCCTTTAGCCTAAAGTTCGCATTGAAACGCGACGCTAACATTCACAAATCATTTAATTATGCCAAGATCAGTAAACCACGTTGCTTCACGTAAAAGAAGAAAAAGAATTCTAAGCCTCACGAGAGGTTATTTTGGAGGCCGTCGTAATGTATGGACCGTAGCCAAAAACACATGGGAAAAAGGTTTGCAATATGCTTACCGTGACCGTAAAAACAAAAAACGTAACTTCCGCGCATTGTGGATTCAACGTATCAATGCTGCTGCACGTTTGGAAGGTATGTCGTATTCAAAATTAATGGGTGCTTTACACAAATCAGGAATTGAAATGAACCGTAAGGTTTTAGCTGATTTAGCAATGAATCACCCTGAAGCTTTCAAAGCAATTGTTGTAAAAGCAAAAAACGCTTTATAATTATTGCTTTAGAAACAATAAACATATTTGATAAGAAAAGTCGTAGAATAACCTCTACGACTTTTTTTTGTAACTATATTTATGATTAGGCAAATAGATACAAAAAAGGACCGGATTAAAATCCGATCCTTTTATAATAAGTAAGCGTTAGCTACTAAATCCAACGTACAAAGCAGAAGTCCTGACGGTGCGGCAAGTCTTCATTTTTGGGGAACATACGGAATCCGTATTTAAATGAACCGGCTCTGTTTAATTGATAGCTAATACTGAAATACAATTTCGAACCTTCAGTCTTAATCAATTTCAATTCCTCAACATCATATAGCACATCTGCATTATTCTTCCCAAGTTTAGTTGCAACTAACTCTACACCAATACCTTTATCGTTAATTCCTTTTACATCAATTACGACATTGATATTGTAGTCTTCACCAACCTGTGGATTATGAAGCAATTTATCAGGAATATCTATTTTTACAACCTCAATTGCATCCCAACCCTGAGCAATTTTCTCTTTCCATGCAGCAATTTCTTTTGCCTTTGCAAAATCATTCGCATTAATAATAGCTGAACGAGAAGCCAATTTGGTGTAAAAACGCGAGATATAGTCATCAATCATTCGTTTAGTTGTAAAACGAGGAGTAATTAGAGCTATAGAATTTTTGATATACTGAATCCACTCAGGTGAAAAGCCTTTCGTGTTTTTTGCATAGTACAATGGAACAATTTCGTTCTCCAACATACTATAAATAGTAGCTGCATCCAATTGATCCTGATACAGATCATTTTCGTAAGTACGTTTTTCCGTCAATGCCCAACCAGCTCCTTTTACGTAGCCTTCTAACCACCATCCATCAAGAACTGAGAAATTTAAAACTCCATTCATTTGTGCTTTTTCACCAGATGTACCCGACGCTTCAAGAGGACGTGTTGGTGTGTTCAACCAAATATCAACACCCGAAACCAAACGTTTAGCCAATCGCATATCATAATTTTCAAGAAAAATTATTTTTCCGAGGAACTGAGGCATGCGAGAGATTTCGATAATGCGTTTAATTAAACCCTGACCTCCACCATCTGCAGGGTGAGCCTTTCCGGTAAACAAGAACTGAACCGGACGATTTGGATTATTTACAATACGCTCAAGTCTTTCTAAATCGGTAAACAACAAATGAGCACGTTTGTAGGTTGCAAAACGACGACCAAATCCTATGATAAGTGCATTTGGATTGATGGCCTCCAAAATATTTACAATTCTCGAAGGGTCACCCTGATTTTTCAACCAGTTTTCGCGGAATTGTTCCTTAATGAAGTTTACCAATCTGTTTTTCATTGTCATACGTGTATCCCAAATTACCTGGTCAGGAATTTGATACACACCTTGCCATATTTTTGAATTAGATTGATCAGCGTAAAATGCTTTTGTGAAGTACTTCTCATACACAGCCTTCCATTCAGACGCTGTCCATGTTGGCAAGTGAACACCATTGGTTACATAACTAACGTGTAATTCCTCCGGATAATACCCCTTCCATATTGGATTAAACATCTCCTGAGATACTTTTCCGTGCAACCAACTAACACCATTTACTTCCTGACAGGTATTACATGCGAATACACTCATGCTAAATTTGTCATTATGGTCTCCCGGGTGTTCGCGACCCATATCAATGAATTCATCCCAAGTCAAATTTAATTTCGCGGGATAATCACTCATATATTTTCCAAACAATTCCTCGGTAAAACTGTCGTGACCGGCAGGTACCGGAGTATGAACTGTATATAATGAACTTGAGCGCACTACTTCAAGCGCCTGATTAAATTCTAATCCTTTTCCCTGAACGTTATCAACTAAACGTTGAACATTGATTAAGGCTGCATGACCTTCGTTACAGTGATAAACCTGTTTTTCAATACCTAATTTCTTAAGCAACAGCATACCACCAATACCCAACATAATCTCTTGTTTCATGCGGTTTTCCCAATCACCACCATACAGTTGGTGTGTAATTACACGGTCAAATTCGCTGTTAGCATCCATATCTGTATCAAGCAGATATAATGAAATACGACCAACAGAAACTTTCCAAACATAAGCATAAACTGTTCGACCCGGATAAGGAACCTCAACAATAATTGGCTGATCGTTAGCGTCTTTTACCTGTTGAATCGGTAAGTTATTGAAATTTTGTGCCTCATAAAGAGGAACTTGTTGGCCATCTACAGAAAGTGACTGTGTAAAATAACCATAACGATACAAAAATCCAACAGCAGTCAAATCCAGATTAATATCACTTGCTTCTTTCAAATAATCACCGGCCAAAACACCCAAACCACCTGAATAAATTTTCAGCACCTCCGTTAATCCATATTCCATGCTAAAATAGGCAATCGAAGGATTAACTGTGTTTTTAGGAGCACTCATATACTCCTTGAAATCAGCATAAACTGCATCTAACTTTTTCACAAATTCGGCATCATTTCCCATCTCAACCAGCTTTTCATAGCTAAGTATATTGAGCAGTTGTACAGGATTTGATCCAGCCTCAATCCACGCTTCGCGATCAATTTTGCGGAACATGTTTTTGGCATTACTATCCCACACCCACCAAATGTTTTGAGCAATTTCTTCTAATTTATTCAAACTTTCAGGCAAATTCGACTTTACGGTAATTTCCTTCAAATTCGATTCATTTACGTTGTTAACTTTAATTTTCATACGCTTAAAAATCTTTTTTGTTTAACTAATATTTTTATCTAACTATATTGAAATATAATGAATTGCTGTATTACGGATTTAATTATTTGCTGCAAAAATAGTGAAAAAAGGGCATATATTGGTGATTGCAGAACCAAAAGGATTTATTATAACCTCAAACGTTTGCAATTCATATTACTATCGATAGCCCATTGAGAAAACGTAAAGCATGAAATCCAACTTGTTTATAATCAAATTCGCCTCCAAAAAACACTATAAAGTGAGCTTAGGAGGCGAAATGTCATTTCAATCTTTTATTTTTATTCTCAAGTGCGATTTTATACGCCTCATCATAATATTTTATAAAATGCTTCCATAAAGCTTTTTCACTCAAATCAAACGCTTTTCTTCGTATTTCTTCTATTTGCTCCTCAGAATAAGATACGAAATGACAAATCATTTCAGCTATTTGCAAAGACACATTATAGCCGTTATAATCCGAGCGGTGAATAATACCAACTCCTTTCTCAATACCTTGTGGCTCATGTGAAGCCCATAATCCAAAACCAGATAAATCGGTTGTGATTGTTGGTACCGAAAATGCAACACTTTCCAGCGGTGTGTATCCCCAAGGCTCATAATATGAAGGAAAAACCGTCAAATCCATCCCAATCAATAAATCATAGTATGATTTATTAAATATTCCATCAGCACCATTCAAATAAGCCGGGACGAAAATGATTTTCAATTTATCTGCCTGATCATTCTTGAAATGATACCAATTGATTGCCGACATAACATTATCGTGATAATAGTCATGTAAATCATGGGTAGTAAAACGATTTGTAGATTCAAATTTCACCGTTGAATCATTTAATGCCAGAGCTAATTCAGGTCTAACACCTTTAATCCACGCAGGCACCATAATAAATGCCACTGTATCTTTCTTTATATTTGGACAACCGGAAATTTGTTTCAGACCTTCCAGAAAGGTATCAATTCCCTTGTTTTTATACTCATACCGGCCTGCAGTACTTATAAATACTGTTTCATCATCTAATTTATAGCCCAATAAGGTTTCAGCAACATGACGCAAGGTGCTACGGGCAGCCTTACGGGCTGACGCAAACTTCTTACCCTGCGGCACAAAATCATCTTCAAAACCATTTGGAGTAATTACATCCGGTTTTTTATCAAGCAATTGTTCACATTCAATTCCTGTTATTTCACTAACAGTCGTAAAGCAATCAACCAGATGAGCAGCAATCTTTTCGGTTGAATGTTTCGAAACCATATTCAATTCATACGCCATTTGATCACCATTATATTCATTCAGGTAATCATAAAGCGGTTTGTGATTACCTGCAATTGAGCGTCCAATGGAAGTTGCATGAGTAGTAAACAGAGTGGCTATTGACGGAACATGTTTTTGTGTGTAAAAAGCACCAAAAGTTGTCATCCATTCATTAAAATGAGCTGCAACCTGAACTTTTTCAGTAAGGCCATAAAAACGATAATAGCTCTCTATAATGATGCCAGTTGAATATCCAAACATGGATGATTCGTCATAATCACCATAGGCGGCCATAGAATTTACACCTGCCTGCTCCCATATTTCGCCGTAAATCTCATTTTTACGAATCATAAGTGGAGTGAAATCAACCAATACGGCTAATGGCTTTCCCGGAATAGTCCAACGGCCAATTCTTATTTTCAAATGATATTCCTTATCTGTAAAGGCCTTCCATTCAGCCAATAGCTCGGGAATCTCTTCAAAATAGGGGTTAACTTTATCTAACCACACATCAGGTCCAATAAAAACAAGTTTGTCCTGATATCGCTGCTGCAAAGTAGCTGCACGAGTCGAAAGCACCGTGTAGATACCTCCAACCATATTACAGACTTCCCAGCTTGTTTCAAATATATATTCGGGCTTCAAAGTTTCCGCCATGTATTGCAATTTTAAAATGATTGCAAAAGTAACACTTTTTAAGCAGAATAAAAACTTAGAATTGAGACTGTTCATAACTTTGTGTCATTCTGACAAAATGTAAGTAGAATCCAGTGATTTTACACATTTCATCTCATTAGTACCATCAACACTAAAACAAAATAAAATTGAATATCAACATTTTACAAGAATATCGTTTTGCGAATGCAAAAAACCTATCATATTTCAAAAAATGTATTGTTTTTGTAATATTTATCCATTATCTTTGCCCTTAGTTTTTTTAATAAATATATTATTCATTCATAAAAAAAGAAAAAACATGAAGAAAATTACTCTATTATTATCATTTATTGCTTGTGTTGTTTTGGCTAACGCACAAACTAACTTACTTACCAACCCTGGTTTTGAAACTTGGACAAGTGGTACTGCTCCTGATGGTTGGACAATGGGAACTGCAACTTTTGCTACAGTTACGCCTGGCACATTATTTAGTGAAGGTTCAAAATCATTTAAAGTAACAGCTGCTGCAACTGCCGGTGGAACTTATACTGTATCTCAAATAGTTCCTATCACTGCAGGAAAAACTTACACAATAAAAATGGATTATTACATTGAAACTGGCGATGGAACTGACGCAAGAATTTGGTCTGACTGGTGTAATGTTGTATCTGGCTCTTCTACAACATATGCAGCTTTAAGTCACGCCGATTCAGTATTACTTATGGGACCTGGTGGTGGCGCTGCATACTTCCCAGATGTAAAAGGTGCTTGGCATACATATACTTGTGATGTAACTGCTCCAGCTACAGGATACAATTCTTTCAGCTTCCAATTCAGAACTTACAAAACACCTGCTGTTGTATATTGGGATAATATGTACTTTGCAGAAAAAGCAACTGCAGGGATTAACTCTCTATCTGCAGATGTTCTTGATGTAAAAGTTGCAGGAAAGAAACTTACTGTAACAAACTCTCCTTCTTCAACAGCTGAAATTTTCAACACAGTTGGAGCGAAAGTTCAATCATTAAAACTGGTTGATGGTTCAGCTGACTTAAACTTAGGCAAAGGCTTATACATTGTACGTGTTGGCAACAAATCTGCTAAAATCATGCAATAAGCAATTTTTCAATAGCGAAACATAATTTACCTCTGAAAACCATATTGTTTTCAGAGGTATTTTTTTTAATTATTCTTGTAAACTTATACTTTGGGAAGGTCACATTAAAACTATTTCTATAAACACTGGTTTAATTCAAATAGAATTCGTATTTTTAGTGCAATAAGGTTGTTAATTGAAATTTATTCATTTTTAAACAGTTAGATAATATGGGAACGAAGAAAAATTTTGTTTTAGACACGAATGTCATTCTACACGACTATAAATGCGTACATAATTTTGAAGAAAATGATATTTATATACCCATAGTGGTGCTTGAGGAACTCGATCATTTTAAAAAAGGGAATGAACAAATCAACTTTAATGCTCGGGAATTTGCACGTGAACTCGATTTAATTGCCGACGAGAAACTTTTTAAAAAAGGAGCAGACCTGGGAGAAGGAAAGGGCAAGCTTTTTATACTTACCGGAGGTGAATATCCCGATGTTATTGCCAAATCGTTTATTGAAAAAACTCCGGATCACAGGATTCTTGCAACAACTTATACCTTACGGGAACAAAAGAAAAACAGCAAAACAATACTCGTCACTAAAGATATAAACCTGCGAATGAAAGGCTTATCATTAGGTTTAGAAGCAGAAGATTATATAAACGACAAAGTAACCGACTTTAATATTTTCGAAAAAACATACGAAACATACGAAAATATTGCTCCAGAACTGATTGACAGGCTATATACGGGAGATGGTACTCTCCCACTCGATGAGTTAGATTTTGCATCCGATATTGAACCACAAGAATGTTTTGTTCTGAGAAGTGTCCGTTCAAGTGTGTTGGCGCGATACAATCCGCAAACCGGCATGGTGAAAAGGGTTGAAAAAGAACGATGTTTTGGCATTGAACCCCGCAATGCAGAGCAGGCATTTGCAATGAACGTATTGCTGGATGACGATGTAAAACTGGTAGCATTAACCGGAAAATCAGGAACAGGAAAAACACTGCTTGCATTAGCTGCAGCACTGCACAAAAACGATGCGTACAAACAAATACTTCTTGCCCGCCCTATTGTAGCATTAGGGAATAAAGACTTAGGATTTCTTCCCGGCGACGAAAAGCAAAAAGTGGCCCCATACATGCAACCCTTGTTTGACAATCTGAATGTAATAAAACATAATTTCTCCTATCAGGGAAAAGAAATCAGACTGATAGAGGAAATGCAACGCAACAACCAACTGGTAATTGAAGCGTTAGCTTATATTCGTGGACGAAGTTTAAGCGACACCTTTTTTATTGTTGATGAGGCACAAAACCTTACACCACATGAGATTAAAACAATTATAACCCGCGCCGGCGAAGGAACAAAAATTGTATTCACCGGCGATATCCAACAAATTGACTCACCGTATCTGGATATGTTTTCAAACGGATTGGTGTACATGATTGACCGTATGCGTGGACAGAACATTTTTGCACATATCAATCTTGTAAAAGGTGAACGCAGCTATTTGTCTGAATTAGCAAGCGATTTGCTGTAGTTGGCTTTTGTGATTTTCAATTTAATTGTTGTGAAATGACGTAAATATATACTCCTAAAAAAGATAAAACCATTCCAGACTCAGTTGGAATGGTATTGTCTTTTAATAATGCATTCTGTAATGTAAAAGATATTTTTTGTTGAAGTATTTTGAGAAATAATTTCTGTTTCACACCAAAAATGGTTTCGGAAAATGAAAAATTGTTTTGTAGCTTTGCAGTTTAAAATAAAAAAGAAAAATATATGGCACGAATAAAATTACAACCTGAACAAGCAAATGATCCTGAAATACAGACCGTATTCGATGAAATTATTGAACGGGCAGGAAAAGTACCTGCAGCCTACAGGGCTTTTGCACGCCAGGCACATATCCTGCAAGCCAATTGGAATCGCACTAAAAACATATTAGGGAAAGGTAATTTATCGATTGAGCTAAAAGAAGCTATTGCTTATCGCGTTTCCACCGAGAATGGTTGTACCTTCTGTATGGCTATTCACAAGCAGAATCTCGAAAAACTTGGTCAGTCGGAAGAATTAATACGTGAAATTGAACTAAATCGTGTTACTGATAAAAAAATGGCTCTTGTACTACAGTTTGTTAGTATAGCCACAAAAACACCTGTCACACTTACCGACGATGATTTTGAGCAACTAAAAAACTACGGATATAGCGAAGAAGATATTCTGGAAATGCTTACAGTAATGGAAATGTATACAGGTTACAATAAGATAATCGTGGCTTTAGGATTAAAACCCGAAGATTAACCATTGGTTTAAGCCCTACAGTTAAGTGCGTAATATTTCAAAATACGACTATCTGAACTAACAACCTTTTATTTATCTTTGTGAGCTAAAATCTGAAAATAATCTATCAAACGCTTCCGGAATCAACGTTTTTATGACCGACCCAACAACCATTAGTAAACAACTTGCAACAGAAAATATTGGCAAACTTATTTGGCAATATTCTATCCCTGCTATCATTGGCACGGTTGTAATGGCGTTGTACAATATTGTTGATCGTATATTTATTGGTCAGGGAGTTGGGCCGTTAGCTATTTCGGGTCTTGCTCTTACTTTCCCATTCATGATATTGCTTATGGCATTTGGAATGTTGATTGGTGCCGGGTCTGCCTCCAGAATATCTATTACGCTGGGGGAGAATAATAAAGAAAAAGCGGAAAAAATACTTGGCAATGCATTTACTCTCACCTTTATAATATCCGGAACAGTAATCATAATCTCATATATTTTCATGCATGATTTGTTGCGTCTTTTTGGTGGAACTCAAAAAACCATGCAATATGCTGAAGACTTTATGAAAATCATTATTCCCGGGGGTATTTTATCAGCCCTGAGTTATGGGTTTAATAACATCATGCGTGCCTCGGGATACCCAAGGAAAGCGATGTACACCATGATTATTTGTGCAATCATTAATGCGATATTGGCTCCTATTTTCATTTTTGGATTTCACTGGGGGATTCAGGGTGCAGCAATAGCAACTAACATAGCATATCTGGTTGGTACAGTATGGGTTTTGGCGCATTTTATGGATAAAAAATCGAATATTCGGTTTCACCGAAAAAACTTTCGGTTAGAACGGGAAATCGTCAAATCAATTATCAGCATAGGAATGTCTCCATTCAGCATGCAATTAGCCACATGCTTTGTAATAATTCTTGTCAATACCACTCTGATTAAACACGGTGGAGACTTAGCTATCGGCGCGTTCGGCATTATCAATAGCTTAAACACGTTGATTGTTATGATTATCATTGGATTAAATCAAGGGACTCAACCTATTGTTGGTTATAATTCTGGAGCAAAATCATATTCAAGAATGTTCAAAACATTAAAGTATGCAGCTGTTATTGCTACCTGTATCACAAGTTTCGGATTTATTATCGGAACCTTTTTCCCCCTGTTTGTTGTCTCATTTTTCACACGCGATGTGGTATTACAGGGTATTGCCGCCAAAGCATTACGTATTTCTGTTTTTATGTTCCCGATTGTTGGTTCTCAAATTGTTGTCACCAATTTTTTCCAATCAATTGGAAAAGCCAAAATATCAATTTTCCTCAGCTTAACCCGCCAGTTCTTATTTTTAATTCCGGCATTGTTGGTTTTACCTCCTTTATATGGTTTATCCGGAGCATGGACTGCCATGCCGTTTTCTGACGGGTTATCTTCCATCGTTTCTGCCGTTACAATCTTCTATTTTATCCGAAAGTTCAAAGAGCGAAATAAATCGATTTCCGGCAAAAAATTGTAACTCATTTCAAACATAATTTCTACATCTTTTTTAGGTATTACAGGCACGCTAATTTGTATCATTCTAAATTAGGCCATTATCATTAAATTACCGCTTCATTTTGGTGTCAAATGGGATTCTTTGTTTAATTTTGACAAGTATTTCTTCACAAATTTATTTTTTACCCAATTATGCAAAAAGAGAAAAGAAGGGTTGCATTTCTATCTGTAATCGCTGCAATATTTATCACAGGATTCAAATTAATCATTGGTATTCTAACCGGGAGTTTGGGTATCTTATCCGAAGCTTTGCATTCTGCTTTAGATATGGTTGCAGCTGTAATTACCTATTTTTCAGTAAAAGTTTCCGACAAACCGGCAGACAAAGAACATAATTACGGCCATGGGAAAGTTGAGAATCTATCAGCGCTTATTGAGACAATTTTGTTATTAGTCACTTGTGTCTGGATAATCTACGAAGCAACTCATCGACTTCTAACAGGTCAAACAAAAATTGAAGTAAGTGTGTGGAGTTATGTGGTTGTAATTTCATCTATAATTATCGATTTTTCGAGATCAAGAGCCTTATCCAGAGTTGCAAAAAAATATAATAGTCAGGCGCTGGAGGCAGATGCATTGCATTTTTCTACCGATATATGGAGTTCATCTGTTGTTTTATTTGGGTTAATTGCCTATCAGTTTTTTGGTTGGTATGCAGCAGATTCAATTGCAGCCTTGTTTGTAGCAGTTATTGTTCTGTATGTTTCGTATCAACTCGGGCGCAAAGCCATCGACGTTTTATTAGATAAAGCTCCCGTAAACACAAAAAAGATAGTTCACGATATACTTATTACATATCCTGAAATAAAAAAATATCATGGCTTGAAAGCCCGCACAGCTGGTGCCGATACCTTTATTAAGTTTAATGTACACTTTGATCCCGATTTAAGCTTGCGTGAAGTTCACGAAGTATGTGATAAAATTGAGTCTGAGATTCAATCGAGAGTTGAACGTAGTGAAGTTTATATTCACGCTGAACCAGAAGACGCTCATCATCTTGAGAATGACAGCACTGATATTCAGCAAGAAACATTTTGATTATTATCTAATCTAACAATCAGACCACAATTTATACTTATAAAAATTACCTTTTTACTGATATTATTTTTTTTTGCAGTTGATTGATATTATATTTGTTCGTTATTTAATAAACCATAAACTATTAAAGCTTAAAAAGATATGAAAAGTAAAATTTCTTTCCCCGTAATACTCCTATTGAGTATATTGTCCTGGAGCTGCTCAAATAATGATTTAGGTCAGGCATCATTGAAAGATTCTATGAATAAAAGTGTTCAGGAGCTTGCTACAGCTATGAATAAGATATCTACATCCAACGGATACCAGGTATTGGCAATATCTTCCGGAGTTCCAAGCAATACCACGGCTAGTTTAGTAAAGTCATCAGTTGCTGCGTTCGACACAACGTATAGCAGTATTAAATTGGCAGACATTGCCGGCATCTATGACTATAAAGCCGTAAAATACAAAAGAGGTGGAAATCAATTATTTCGTTTCTTTACAAAGTCTGGCACAAGTGACCACATGATTGTCCGCTTACCTGAGTCTAAATTAAAAAATCCAAGTGGTTTGTTACATTATTCTCCTTCAGATACTTTACTTGTAAATAACTATATAATTGATTTGTCGAAGTATGAATATAACTTCAATCGCCGGTTAGGGTGGAATTATCAAATGATTTCAACTATAAACATTAAAGATGTGAATGTTGGAGCATTGGCAATTCAATCATCAAGCTCAATTGCCAATGGCTATAAATATGCATCTGAATTTGTTTTTGCCGATGGCTATAAAGCAAGTTGCACTTATGCTTCGGGCGACACAGCAGTTACCTCATATGCAATCAATGATGGGTCGAAAGTTCTGTATTCTGAAAAATACACAGCAATAAGAGGTTCAAAAAACGGTAAACACAAAGAGAAACAATATACGTTAACTATCGGGAATGTGGAAATTGTACGCGGTTTGAATCACGAAGTATTAGATAGTGCAAAAGTGTATGTTGGTGGTGTTTTACAGAAAAATGCAAAAGTGGAAATAGTTGATATAAACACCAGTGATGATGACAGCGATGATGTCTCGGTAATAAACAAAAACAGGGAATTAAAAATCACCTTTGACGATGGAACAAGCGCAACAATATCAGACTTGTTGGGAACATCAGTTACAACTATTCGTACCCTCTTTGCTTCACTCCGTCAATCTACCTTCGCAGTTGGAATCGTAGACTGGATTGCTTGGGATATTTACACCAATAAAGAATAATTTGGACATTTTGGAATAAAAGCTCAAAAAAACGTTGTACTTTTATTCGCCCCATAAAAATACTGTAACTAACAGAAAATTGAAACTAATCAGGGGAAGTGTATAACTTCCCCTGATTTATTATAAAACGTTGAGATGCAATACGTACAAAAAAAAACATTCAGTATAAAACACCTTGAATCAATTACATATATCGTAATCTGGTTTGCCATATTTTCAGTTCCGTTCTTTCAGCACAGGCAAATCAACACAGTTGATTGGAGAGCTGTGAGTATGGAATGGATAAGAATGTCTGCATTTTGCATCATTTTTACTCTCAATGCATTTATTTTTGTTCCAAAACTTTTATTTCAGAAAAAATATCTTTCATACAGCATCACGACAGTTCTGGCCTTGTTATTGGTTGTGGGTCTAAGCATCAGTACGCAATTCTATCTAACTCCCAACGAACCTATCTCCATGCCCAAAATGGAACTTGGACCGGGAATGCCACCCATGGAGCTAGGTTCGAAAATGCCTGCTCCTATGGGTTACAGGGCACCAACACCTACCGAGGAGAAATCAATTTACATGATTTTTGCTGAAGATTTAATCATCGCATTATTGGTTGTGGCTGCGGGTACAACTATCAAATTATTGTCGCAGTGGCTGAACGAAGAAGACAGACGAAAAGATGTTGAAAAAGAACAACTTAAAACGGAACTTGCTTTACTTCGTCATCAGGTAAGTCCTCACTTTTTCATGAATACACTTAACAACATTCATGCTCTGATTGATATAAATACTGAAACGGCCAAGGATGCAGTTATTCGACTGTCTACCCTCATGCGCTATTTGCTTTACGACACTGCGCAGGGCCAAACAAGCTTGAAGAAAGAAGTTGAGTTTATTGAAAGTTATATTACACTTATGCAATTGAGGTTTTCAAAAAAAGTAAAAATCTCGCTCGACATACCAGGTAAAATTCCGGATATTCAGATCCCCCCCATGCTTTTTATTTCATTTGTTGAAAATGCTTTTAAACATGGGGTAAGTTATCAGGCAGAATCATTTGTACTGTTTAAACTGGAGTTAGATGAAAAACAGCTAAAATGTATCATCAAGAATAGTAAACATAAGAATAAAGAAAAATTTGACAAAAGTTATTCCGGCATTGGCCTGACCAATATCAGAAAAAGTCTGGAGCTACTATTTACGAAGGACTATACACTGGATATCAAAGAAAATGATACGGAATTTGAAGTATATCTCACAATTCCTATTTATGAAACAAACTTGAATTCAGGTATTTCCCAAAAGTAATAATCAGTAGCAAAGCACTATAGCGTACAACAACTTACTAATATTCAATTATCAACGTATGAAAATAAAATGTATTGCAATTGACGATGAGCCGCTTGCATTAGAGCAAATTAGCTCATATATTGAGAAAACACCTTTTTTGGAATCTGTAGCTTTATGCCAAAGTGCTTACGAAGCAATGGACTATCTGGCCGGCAATGAGGTTGATTTAATGTTTGTCGACATTAATATGCCTGATATAAACGGAATAGACTTTGTAAAATCATTGGCACAAAAACCACAGGTAATATTCACCACTGCATACAGCGAATATGCCATCGAAGGATTTCAGGTAGATGCAATTGATTATATTCTGAAACCTATCAGTTATAATGGTTTTTTGAAAGCAGCCAACAAAGCGAAAACCTGGTTCGAATTAAACGAACGACCAGCTGAAACACTCGAAAGTACTCAGGATTCACTCTTTGTAAAATCGGAATATAAATTGGTGCGTATTCTATTATCCGAAATAAAATACATAGAAAGCGCCAATGAATACATTCATATTCATTTGATTAATGATGAACCGGTTTCGACACTTATCCGATTGAAAGTGATTGAAGAGCAGTTACCAAAAGATAAATTTATGCGCGTTCACCGTTCGTTTATCGTGAACCTGGATCGTGTAAAGGTGATTGACCGCAATCGGATTGTTTTTGATCAGAAAACCTATATACCAATTGGCGATCAATACAAAGAGACTTTCCAGGCATTTATTGAAAAAACTTTTTTAGTTTAATGACTGAATTTAGAAATAATCTAAACAATGGATTATTAGAATCGTTTTAATGTTTCAGACAAAACAAAATTGCATATTACCTATTCATTTTATACCTTTGATAAATAATGACAATTAAAATGAAGCTCAGAAAAAATATAGCAACAAGTGAAGAGGGATTTATTTTTAATCCGACTACGGGAGATTCATTCTCAACAAATCCCATAGGAGCTGATATTCTGACCCTGCTAAAGGAAGAGAAATCATTTCCAGCTATCATAAAAGCCATTTGTGTCAAATACGAGGTGAATGAGATTCAATTTGAAAAGGATTTAGATGATTTTGTATCGCAACTGAAAGATTTTAGTATACTTGATTTGGAAAAAGATACCCCAAAATAATGACCAAAATCAATAATAGAAAAATTGTTATTGCTGTTACGGCTTTAAATGCAATTGACAGTCCCGGACCAGGGGTGGCAGTAATACGTGCCATCCGGGAGTGTCAGGACTTTGAAGTGCGAATTATTGGTCTATCATACGAATCACTCGAGCCGGGTATTTACATGCACGACCTTGTTGATAAAACATATCAAATACCCTATCCATCAAGCGGAACCGACAGCTTATTTGCCCGATTGGTACATATACATGAAATTGAACATTTGGATCTGATAATTCCAAATTTTGATGCTGAACTTTTCAATTTTATCAAATTAAAGGACAAGCTCAACAATATAGGTATTCATACTTTTTTACCGGAGCTATCGCAATTTGAGGCTCGTGACAAAGTGAAATTATTTGATTTTGGTAAACGACATGGTTTATTAATGCCAAAAGATAAAATTATTCACAATATAAAAGATCTGGCTAAAGCAGCTGATGAATTTGAATATCCGTTGGTTGTGAAAGGAAAATTCTATGATGCAATCATAACAAACACGCTTGAAGAGGCAGAAAAAGCTTACTATAAAATTCAGGCAAAATGGGGACTACCAATAATTGTACAGGAATTCATCCAGGGCACTGAAATAAACATAGCTGCTCTGGGCGATGGTAATGGAAATGCTATAAGCATTGTTCCAATGCGAAAACTATATATTACGGATAAGGGAAAGGCCTGGGCAGGTATTACACTGGATGATGATACATACATAGAACTTGCCCGTAAGTTTATAAGTGCAACAAAATGGCGTGGTGGTTGCGAACTGGAAGTTATGCAAAAAGCTGACGGAAAATCATATGTTATGGAAGTGAACCCACGGTTTCCAGCCTGGATATACTTGACAGCTGCTGCCGGTCAAAATCAACCTGTTGCTTTAGTAAAAATGGCATTGGGACAGAAAGTAGAACCTTTCAAACAATATGAAATTGGAAAAATGTTCGTTCGTTATGCATGGGATTTAATAACGGACATCAATGAGTTTCAGAAAATTTCGGGGACAGGTGAACTATAAGCAGTTGATCGTTTATTGCAAAGAAGAGAATTATGGAAAAAGTAAGATATGAACGACCGATTATTCAGAAAATGAATACCGGACTTATGAATAAATTCGGAACACGAACTGAGTTCGAGCCTGTTACACATATCGAAAGTGTATCTGTAAAGAGCCTGATAAGTGATTATGGATCACCATTATTCGTCATTTCGGAAAAGCAAATCAGACGCAATTTTCAGAATGCAACACGAATTTTCAAAACCCGTTATCCCAAAGTTCAATTTGCCTGGTCATACAAAACCAATTACATGAATGCTGTCTGTCAGATTTTTCATCAGGAAGGATCGTGGGCTGAAGTTGTATCGGGTTTTGAATATGAAAAGGCACTAGGTAACGGTGTTGCCGGAAATAAAATTATCTTCAATGGTCCCATTAAGACTGACTCTGAACTTGTAAAGGCTGCACAAAACGGCTCTTTAATACATATCGATCACTACGACGAACTCTATTCACTCATTCGACTTAGTGAAGAATTCGACATAAAACCTCGTGTGGCCATACGAGTAAATATGGATACAGGAATATATCCAAAATGGGATCGTTTTGGATTCAATTTTGAAAATGGTCAGGCCTGGAATGCCATAACCCGCATTATCAACTCAGAAAAACTGGAGTTAGTTGGACTCCATTGCCATATAGGAACGTTTATGCTATCGCCACAAGCCTATACAATTGCAGCCAAATGCCTTTGCGAACTGGCATGGAGCGTGAAAGAAAAATTCAATAAAACCATTCAATATCTCGATTTGGGGGGTGGTTTTCCATCTACCAACACATTGAAAGGAGCTTATCTACCTGGTTCCGATACCGTGCCTTCAATCGACCAATTTGCTGATGCCATTACTGATGTCATCCTTGGCTTTGGATTTAAGCAAGAGGATTTACCATTATTAGTTCTTGAAACAGGACGTGCACTGATAGATGATGCCGGATTTTTATTGGGAACAGTTCTGGCAACCAAGCGGTTATCGGATGGACGAAGAGCAACTATTCTGGATTTCGGCATAAACTCGCTGTTTACATCGTTTTGGTACGAGCACAAAGTAAGTCCGGCACAAGCATTTGGCGATTACACTGAAGAAATGGTGCTTTATGGACCACTTTGCATGAACATCGATGTAATACGAGAAAGCGTAACGATGCCTCCACTCGAAAAAGGAAATCATCTTGTTGTTCATAAAGTTGGAGCTTACAATATGACCCAATGGATGCAATTTATCACACTGAGACCAAATGTTGTTTTAATTGATAATGAAAATAATACCCATGTAATTCGGAAGGCTGAATCGCTGGAATACCTTGAATCATTGGAATTTGTACCCGAACACTTAAAGTAGGAAACAACCATCAATAAATTCAGGTTAATACACAAACAACAAAACTTACACATGCTGAAAAGAACTATAAATACTCTCCGAACTACTATTCTGCCTGCCGTGCTGAATAGTTATTCGGTTATTTTCTTTTTCAACAACAAGTTGTTGGCAGCAGTGATAATGCTCGTTACTTTTTTCAACTTTTTTGCCGGTTTATCAGGCCTGATAGCAGTGTTAATCACCGTTCTTATTGCATATTTCATGGATTTAGACCGGTTTATGTTGAAAAAGGGGTTATTCAGTTTCAATGCATTGTTGCTTGGTATTGGCATGGGGACATTCTTCGATCCGAGCCTTGTATTCTTCAGTTTACTCTCATTGGCTGCATTGCTATCTCTGATTTTCACTGTAACACTAGGCGGTTGGCTAAACAAATACAATCTTCCGGTACTTAGTATTCCATTTGTGTTCTCCTTTTGGTTTATCGTGCTGCCTTCAGCCCAATTTGAGAACCTGGGATTAACACAACGGAACATTTACTGGATGAATGAGGTTTACTCACTTGGTGGAAATTCGCTTTTAGGCTTTTTCCAAACCATCGACAATTTGCCAGTGCATAATCTCGTAGACATCTACTTACGTTCAATGAGCTCTATCTTCTTTCAGGACAACCTATTGGCAGGATTACTTATTGCTTTATGTTTGCTTATTTGCTCGAGAATTGCCTTCTCACTTTCCATAGTTGGTTTTTTGTCAGCCTATGTTTTTGCTCAATTTTCAGGGTCAGCTTCAGCCAGTATTACATATTACAATATAGGTGCAAACTACATTATGGTGGCTCTTGCCATTGGTGGTTTCTTTACAATTCCGTCACGCTATTCCTATTTATGGACTATCCTGCTGGTGCCGCTTACAACGCTTGTATTGCTGTTTTTCAATAAATTACTTGGCTATATATTATTACCCGTATTCTCCCTGCCATTCTCCGTAGTTGTTATACTTTTTATTTATTTTCTTCAATTCAGAAGTAAGTCAAACAAACTGGTATTAACTCCGTTCCAATATTATTCGCCGGAAATAAATCTGTACACATACAATAACAATAGTAAAGATCGTAATTATCATTTCCTGTATTTTCCATTATATCTTCCATTTTGGGGCGAATGGACTATTAGCCAGGCACATGACGGAGAACATACTCATAAGGGTGACTGGGGAAAAGCATTTGATTTCATGATACTCGATGACAAATCAAAAAGTTACAACTCCAATGGAATGCTTTGCGAAGATTACTATTGCTACAATAAACCTGTATTGGCACCTGCAGATGGATTTGTAGAGGAAATTTTCGACAACATTGACGATAACGAAATAGGGAAAATAAACTCTGTAAATAATTGGGGAAATACAATTATAATCAGACATGTAACCGGACTTTACACACAAATTTCACACCTAAAAAAAGGCACATTTAAAGTATCTAAAGGAGATTACGTAAAACGTGGCGACCTGATTGCAAACTGTGGAAATTCGGGTCGTTCTCCCGAACCACATATACATTTTCAGGTTCAAACAATGCCGATATTAGGCTCCAAAACAATTGATTACCCATTCGCCTATTATCACAAGAGAAATTCCGACGAAACAGAATTGATACAGTTCACAAAACCTGTTGAAGGTGATTTGGTCAGTGGGGTGATTGATAATTCGTTATTGAAAAATGCTTTTGATATCATTCCAAATTCAATCTTTGAGTTTAAATTTACTGATAAGAACGGAATAGAAAGAAACGAGAATTGGGAGGCACATACTGATGCTTATAACTATAATTATCTGTATTGTAAGGAAACCGAGTCGGGTGCATACTACGTAAACGATGGCTTAATGTTTTATTTTACTGCATTCTACGGAGACAAAAATTCATTATTATATTATTTCTACTTATCGGCATACAAAGTGTTTTTGGGTAATGCCGAAAACGTTATAGTGAAAGATGCAATGCCACTTACTATTATAAAAAACAAGAAGATTAGTATCTGGTTACACGATTTCATAGCTCCGTTTTACAATAACATCAGAGTTGGCTATTCAATTCATACCGAACCGGAAACAAACCAGCTTGATAGCAAGATGATTCATCTAAAATCTAATATACACATTTCTATCTTACGAAAAACACAACACGAAAGCAGTAGTACCCTTACTATCAAAGAAAATTCAATTTCAGAATTTTGCTATGAAAGCGCTAGTGTAAAAATAGTTGCAATATGCGTAAACACATAATTTATATTTTACTCAGTGTGCCATTATTCATTCATGCACAGGACAAACAATACAATCAGAAGGTTGATAGTATTACCTATAAATATTACCTGAATGGTGATTGGAACAACTTAATTATCAAAGCAAAAGAGGCCATTAAGGACAGTATTGATTTTAAATATCTGCGTCAGCGTTTAGGCTATGCATATTTTGCCAAAGGTGATTACATCTCCTCTCAACAGCAATATGAGAGAGCACTAAAATTTGATGAAAGAGATGTTGATACCCGAACTTATTTATATTATTGTGGGTTGTATAGCGGTAATGAATCCTTTACAAGATATCATGCGGGAGAACTTACAAGTGAGCTAAAAAAAATATTAAAAATCAAACCGTTTAGAATATTGAATTCAGTGGATCTTGAATATAATTATAAATCCAACGACAATAGTAAACGCGGAAATCCAGCGTATATACGTGGAGGAATTGATTCGCAATTAGGTTATCGGCTAAACCTGTATCAGGCATTTTCGACTTATACTCAAACGAATATGTCAAGCTTTGAAGAACCCAGTGGATTATTGCAGCTTCAGGTAAATGATTCTACTGCAATCAGACAAATTGAGTATTTTGCCCTGCTCGACTGGACTATTACTTCACATCTGAATTTTGACATAGGCTATCATTATGTAAACTCAAAATTAAATATTAAGAATACCTATGCTATAAATTCAATAAACTACAAAGAAGTTTTTGATACAGTGATGAATTTGCCCGGTAATTTGTTTTGCACAAAACTTACCTATACGGTCAATCGGTTTGATTTTGCTTTAAGTGGCTCTGTGTTTAACTATGATAGCACGCTAACGCAGCAATATGGCATTCATGCAGGAGTATCATTACCCGGTAAAAATAGAATTTATTTAAAGAGCTCACTCTATGGTCTGATTGACTCTAAAAATAACAATAGATTGGTTTACAATCAATCGGCAGGTGCATTATTCTTCAAAAAAATATGGGTAGAAGGAAATGTAACATTTGGAAACCTGGATAATTATTCAGATAACAACGGATTATACATTTATAATTCGCTGGATCCCACAGTATTTCGGAGTGGTTTAAGTTTATTTTGGAACGTGCTTCCTAAAATCACGCTATTCGGGAATTATACTTATGATACTAAACTAATAAAAGAAGATCAAACCAATTATAATCAACATTCATTCTCAGGTGGAATAATATGGAAACTTTAAAACGATTCGCATTTATTGCTGTGTTTAGTATAATCTGCAGTGGACTTATAGCACAAAGTCAGTCGGCTCAACAAGCAGCTTTTGCAAAAAGTTATGAATCAGAACAAGCAGGTAAGTATATCCTTGCAATAAACGATTTAAAACCTGTTTATAAGTCGGATGGGTACTTTGTCAATATTCGAATGGGGTGGCTCTATTACCTTGTTAAGCAGTACAGTGAATCTATCAAATATTACAACATTGCTATCAGTTTAAAGCCTTATGCCATTGAGGCCAGATTTGGTTGCATTAAGCCTTTAAGTGCGCTTGAAAGTTGGGAAAATGTGAAGGCTCAATATTTTCAAATTTTAAAAATAGACCCACAAAACACGCTAGCAAATTATTGGTTGGGAGTAATTTATTACAATCGAAAGAATTATACGACTGCCGAGAAACTATTTGAAAAAGTGGTTAATTTATACCCATTGGATTATGATTCTATCGTTATGCTTGCCTGGACAAAGCTTAACCTGGGAAAATCGCCGGATGCAAGGATTTTGTTCTATCAGGCTTTAGTAATTCGGCCTAATGATAGTTCTGCACTTTCAGGATTGAAACAATTGAAATAAAAAAACCGTCACAACATAATTGTGGCGGTTTTTTTTATTCATTTGAATTGCTTGTTATATAATCTGATTTTATATCAAAATCAACGAATTATTATCAATGCATAAAAAGTACCAATACTGTAAGAACTAACATATAACTTGAAAAAATAATTGATGCTGTTTTTACAAATGTTTCAATTTTTGAAGTTCCCATATTCCTGAAGTATTAAGTGAGTGAATATTTATTATAGTATATTTTGTGTCTCATTTTTGTATTACAAATATACACAACAAACAGAATATCCTAATAAATAATTAATTGTAGTAGTCTATATAGGCCGTGTAGCATTTATTACAATCACATACAATCAATCTCAAAAATTATTGAATTTGTATTTATTTTAGCCGGATTACGATTACATTTCAATCCATACTAATGCAAAGTGATACTGCATTTTGTACAATTCAGCTTAAAACACATTGGTTAAATTCATTCTATTTCTATTGAATTAATATCAGTATATTAATCCATAAAAATTACTACTCCGATTAGAATAATCACAGCAAAACAAAATGTATTCCTTATTTTTGTACTTCAAAAAGTCAAAAAGACTTATTCAATTTTACATTATTTAATACAAACAGTTCGTAATTTAATATATTTTTTAATTTATAGTCTGTTATAGACAGCAAAATAGCCGCAGAACTGTAGAATATTCGACAAATTATAGTCCAAATTCCGACAGAAAAATGGGGTTTCAATCCGGTATATTTATTCAACAGGCATTATTATATCAATAACTGCACAATAAAAGTCAAAAAAAACACCGGGGTATTACAGAATAGATTTAATTTTGAATAATCAAAAAAACACATCCAAAAATTCATGAAAACGAAACTCTCCATTACAATTCTCCTTGTAGCGCTATCGACACTTATTTCACCCGCAATCAACCTCAAAGTTAGCAATCCGAATAAAACGGGTATAAAAAATGCACCGGTAGTGGTGGTTTTGGATAAATACAAAACCATTCCGGCTAAAGATCGTGCTAACCTGGCCGTATTACTTAATGGAAAACAAATCAGCAGCCAGATTGATGATCTAAATAAAGACGGAATAGCTGATGAGCTGGTTTTCCTGATTGATTTAAAAGGCGGACAAACACTGCCTGTTGAATTAAAACTGATACAAGCCAACAAGCGCGATAGTTTCCCCACAGAAGTTTATGCCGACCTAATTTACAAACCTAAAGGCGCCGAAGCTAAATTTGTACAGGAAATGTCGTCGACCAAAAACGATATGTACAACCAAATGCACCATCATGGTGTGGCTTTCGAATCAGCATTGATTGGTTACCGCATCTATTTCGATAACAAAAGCACCATTGACCTTTATGGAAAGAAAAAACAACAGCTCGAACTGGCAACTACAGGCTGGTACCCAACCGACGAGCAAGCTGCCGCCGGATATGGAGATGATGCACTGCGTGTTTTCGATTTAGTGGGTGTTGGCACTGTGAAAGGCTGGAATGGAACGAAAGCCACTCACATTGATAAGTTCGACAAGCGCACGCAACGGATTGTAGCTACCGGTAAACTTCGTACAGTAGTTGAAAGCGATGTGGAAGGCTGGCAATATGAAGGGAAGAAAATAAATATGACTGTGCGTTACATTCTCTATGCCCGTCACAGGGATGCTGTTTGCGAGGTTCGTGCTTCGGAAGATATTGAGAACCTGGCTACAGGCGTACAGGGAATAAAAGCCGGACCTACCATGACCGATAACAAAGGGCTTGTAGGATCGTGGGGAACCGATTATCCGGTAACCGACACTGTAAAATACGAGATGCAAACTGTGGGCTTAGGTGTTTTTGTACCGGTTCCTTATGCCAAAAAGCAAGTGGTTCAGGGGTTGAACAATTTGGTACTGATGCCGTATAAAAAGGGCGAAATACTTCGCTTTTACCTTACCGCGGCAGCCCGGAAAGAAGAAAAAGACACTTTTACTTCTGCTGATCAGTTCTTTGCATACCTGAAAAACTGGAGTAAAACATTAGAACCAGTCAAGGTGAAATAATAGTTTCCTGAACAAAACTAAAAATGCTGTTAGTAATGTTACTAACAGCATTTTTCTTACCTATTCATCATACTTGGCTTTCCTGCCAGTTGCGCCGCGGCATCTACGCTGAAGGTACCATCGGTTACTATTTCTTCGCCATCAGTCAAACCACCAAGTACCACATAGCTATTGCCGAGCATGGGTCCAAGGTCTATTTCGCGCATTTTAAAGTTGACATCTTCCGTACCGGGTTGTTTCACATACACGATAGAGCGCTTGCCGGTCCACAATACTGCCGAACGCGGAATAACCAGTTTATCTTTGAACTCGTTCAGATTGGCTTTTACCACACCGGTTGCAAACATTTCTGGTTTCAGCTTTCCAACGGCATTGCTTACTTCCACACGCACTTTGGCAACACGGTTCACCGGATCAATCAACGGATCGATAAACTGTATCTTTGCCGAAAAGTTAGTCCCGGGCAATGCCTGCAACGTAAATGAAATGGTATTACCCACTTTGAGGAAAGGCAAATCACTTTCGTAAGCGTCAAACAGCACCCAAACATGCGAAAGGTTGGCAATGTCGTACAGCACACTTCCTTCCGAAACATGATCGCCCGTATTGACGCGTCTGGCAGTTACAATTCCCGACGTGTTGGAATAAACTTCGAAATTGGTTTTCACCTTGCCCGATTTCTCAATTTGAGCAATTTGCCGGTCTGTCAGCATCCATTGCATCAGTTTTTCCATGGCTGCATGGTAAATTTCGGGCTCCGTTTGTTTTGTCTTAGCCGCCTCAATCAATTCCTGTTGCGCCGTAATCAAATCGGGCGAATAAATCATAGCCAACAATTGTCCTTTGCGAACCGGTTCACCCGTGAAGTTCACGAACAGCTTTTCAATTCGACCACCAATATGCGCCACTTGATTTTGCAACAAACGTTCGTCGGCCTGCACTTTGCCATAAAGTCGAACATCCTTGCTAGGCTGTTGAAGACTGACAACCGACGTTGCTACATTGGCCAGTTCGGCCGCCTCTTTACTGAAATGAACAGCATTGGAATCGACTTTAGCACCACCACCGTCAGTAACCTGAATAAGATCCATAGCACATATCGGACATTTGCCCGGATGATCTACCCTGATCTGTGGATGCATGGAGCAAGTCCACATCTGCTTTTTCGTTTCGGTTGCCGAATGATTGTGCTCGTCCTTCACCGTCTTTGGCGAATGGAAAAACAACCAACCCAGAAATAGTCCGGCAAGAACTAAAAGTCCGTAACGGACGTATTTGTTTGAAAATATTGTTTTCATACTAAATTTTTATTGTTCAACCCCTCCTAGGTTGAGTTTGTATTGATTTGTTCATCCCCCGGTTTCACCGGGGGTTATTCACATTCAACTCCTACGGAGTTGCCAAGCGTTTAATCAACGCCTCAGCCTTATTATATTCCACCACAGCCTCCACCTGTTTCAATTCATAGTCGAGCAATTGCTGGCGAATACGCAGAATATCACTTAAGCCGGAAGCCGACGATGAAAAGGTTTTAATGGAAATATCCAGTGATTTTTTGGCCAACTGATTCTGACTATCGTACAATTTCATGCGCCGACCGGCATCGTTGTATTGCTGCAAAGCCTGATAATACTCAGACTGTAGCGCATTGACCGTTGCCTGATAATTCTGCTCCGAAGCCGTTTTCAGAAAGTTGATTTCTGCTTGCATGGCTTTATATTTCTTCCGGTAAATAGGCAAACTCACCGTGAGCATTGGCATTATCATATCCTGCCCATTCATAGCCGAAGTAGACATTTCGCTTTTGCTGATGACGGAATAATTCAGCCCCACTCCCACCATTGGCAATCCCATTTGCTTCTGCATTTTGGTACGCGCCGTAAGCGATTGTTGCTCGTACGTCAGCATGCCCAACATGGGATTTCGGGTAAACATCGAATCAGTAACCGACAAATATGCACTATCCAATGGGGCGGTTGGAAACAGCTCAACTGCCGCAACAGGTGTTTTCTGCGAACGGTTCAGCAAACTATTGAAACGAGCCACCGCAACCCGTTCTTCATTCTTCAACGAAGCAATATTATCTTCCAAAGACGCTTCCTCAATCTGAATCTGGTACACTTCCGACAAACCGGAAGCTCCCGAAGACGAACCCATGGAAGATGAACCCGATGAAGTTGCAGACCGAGAAGTTGTTGAAGTTCCTGAACTGCCACCCATGCTATTCATGCCCGAAGAGCCTGCATAGCTTGCCGGAGCATTGCTACCCGACATATTTCCACCGGGAACAGCAGAACTACCACCCGAAGAACCCGACCTAAATTTCACCAGTGTTAGTCGCTCAATGGTTTTCAAAAGTTCAACGTTCTTCTCCGAGATACGAATATTCTGACGGACTTTATACAGATCGAACCAGGCTCGCTGCACATCGTAGTAGACCTGCAACTTGGCATCTCTGAAGGCTTCGAACTTCATTTTTGCCATCAGACTCATTTCGTCCTTGGCATTTTTGATAACGCCAAACCACGGAAACATTTGCATCAGCTTGATATCCGCCACCTGATTACCACTAATCAACTCCATCGGACTTAAGAAAACGCCCATTTCCAACTGAGGATCGGGCAAGCTGCCCACCTGTGGTACTTTTTGCAACGATGCCTGATATTCATTGTATCGCTGCAAAACGGTCGGATTATTTTTAGTTGCCAGTTCCAGGTAATGCATGAGCGAATCCTGCGAATAAGCTTGCATGCTGAAAGCCAATAAGCCAATATATAATATTAGTTTTCTCATATTCATTTAATTTGAATTAGAATTGGGTCTCGCGATTCGGAAATCGCGAAACCCGTGAAACAGCATGTTCTCTCCACATCGCCTGAAACAGCGGTACCACAAAGATGGTCATTACCTGAATAATCATCCCTCCAAAAGTAGGAATAGCCATTGGCACCATAATATCCGCACCCTTTCCGGTGGAAGTGAGTACCGGCAGCAAGGCAATAACCGCCACAGCCGTGGTCATCATGGCCGGACGAACCCGCTTTTTGCCGGCTTCAATCACAGCTTCGCGGACATCATGCACCGTTTTGGGCTTCTTGTCTTCGAACACCTGATGAATATACGTTCCCATAATCACACCGTCGTTGGTAGCAATACCAAACAGGGCTATGAATCCGACCCAGACCGCCACACTCAAATTTATCGGGTGCATCTGGAAAAGATCGCGCAGGTTCATTCCGGCAATGGAGAAATTCAGGAACCAATCCTGTCCATAGAGCCACAGCATGATAAATCCACCGGCAAATGCCACAAACACGCCCGAGAAATGGATAAACGAAGCTGTCACCGTTTTAAACTGGAAGTACAACAAGAGCAAAATCAGCAACAAACTAATCGGAATAACAATTGACAGTCGTTCCGTAGCCCGAATCTCATTCTCGTAGTTTCCGGCAAACTTATAGGTCACTCCGGTAGGTAATTTCAATTCGCCCGAATCCAACTTTTTCTTCAGAATATCGGATGCTTCGTTCACCACATCCACTTCGGCTTTGCTTTCCACTTTGTCGAAAATAACATAACCCACCAAAAACGTGTTCTCGGTCTTAATCATTTGCGCACCACGGGTGTAATTAATATCGGCCAGTTCACTCAATGGAATTTGCGTTCCGTTCATCGCGGGAATCAGAATCCGCTTGATATCTTCGGGATTATCGCGCAACTCTCGGGCATACCGCACGCGCATCGGAAAGCGTTCGCGCCCTTCCACCGAAGTACTCAACGCCATACCACCCATAGCCACTTGCAAGATTTCCTGCACATCGCTAACAGTCATGCCATAACGCGCCATATTTTCGCGATTGAGCTTTATTTCTAAATAAGGTGCTCCCACTGCCCGGTCGTAAAACACCGACGATCCTTTGACCGACGGAACATGTTTCAACGCTTTTTCGAATTGCATACCCGCTTTTTCTATCGATTCCAAATCAGGGCCATAGACTTTCAAGCCCATAGGTGCCCGCATTCCGGTAGAAAGCATCACCAATCGAGTTTCGATCGGCTGTAGTTTCGGCGCAGAAGTCAAACCGGGAATATCTGTCACTTTTACAATTTCATTCCAGATATCATTTGGCTTTTTGATCTGCGATCGCCATTGACGGAAGTATTCTCCTTTTGCAGAAACAATTAAACTATCGGCAGGAATGGCACGGAATGTTTCTTTCTTGGCATTGAAAGTCTTTCCATTTTTCAACAGAAAAGCACCATCTTTATCCACCTTGAAACGCTCGCGCTGACCATTTTCATCCAAAATATATTCAGAGCGATAATTAATCGTGTTTTCGAACATCTGCACCGGAGCCGGATCGAGCGCCGAATTCACACGCCCCCATTTACCCACTGCCACTTCCACTTCGGGAATGGAAGCCAGCCGTTTATCCAGTGTTTCGATATATTGCAGGTTCTTTTCAATGCTCGAATGTGGCATACTGGTTGGCATCAGCAGATACGACCCTTCGTTGAGTGACGGCATAAACTCTTTGCCTGTTCCGGGAAATGCTTTTGCAGGTGCCTTCCAACCTATCTTTTCAAAACCGGTAGCTACCGGGCCAAACAGTTTATCGAATCCCTGCCAAACGAGCAATCCGAAGAACAAGGTAAAAGCAGGTAGTATCAGAAATTTCCATTTATGAATCAATGCCCAACGCAGAATCGGTTCGTAGAAATGAACCATCGTCATCAACGCACCCAGAATAACCGCAACGATTCCTGCAACAAACAGGAAGTTAACAAATAAACTGTTGTGCGCACCCAGCGGCAACCATTCCATGGACAAATAATACACCGCCACCAGAACGGTAATCGCGATATTGATATAGTTTGGAAACTCTTTCCTTTCTTTCGGCCAACGATAATCCTGCAGGTTATTGATTCCCACAGCCACCAACGCCAGTGCCGGCCAAACCTGCCAGATAGCGACGAACAACACTCCCGCAATGATTAATCCACCATTAAAATAGCGGCGAATTTTCTTCGTATCTATCCGTACATCAAAAACGATATGCACCAATGTCGGCAACACCACGATACCAAGGATAAAGGCCGACAACAAAGCGAATGTTTTGGTAAACGCGAGCGGGTGAAACAATTTTCCTTCGGCTGCTTCCATGGCAAACACCGGCAAGAAACTGACAATGGTGGTAGCAATGGAAGTCACCACCGCAGCACGCACCTCAGTTGTAGCAAGGTAAATGACATTCATCAGTTCTTTACCACGGATGCCTTTGTTCTCGGGCATTTCTAAGTGTCGCAGAATATTTTCCACGTCGACAATTCCAATATCCACCATTACGCCAATGGCAATAGCAATACCGGACAAGGCCACGATATTGGCATCCACATGGAAGAAATGCATCAGAATAAATGTCATCAGCACGCCCAACGGCAACAATCCGGCAACAATCACTGAAGCCCGAAGATTGAGCACCAACACGATAATAACAATAATGCTAATCAGAATTTCGTGCGAAAGAGCCGATTCAAGTGTTCCAATGGTTTCCTTAATCAAACCGGTACGGTCGTAAAACGGCACAACGGTTACTTTGGAAATGCTACCATCCGCCAGTTTCTTTTGCGGCAACCCCGCTTCAATTTCTTTTATCTTGGCTTTTACATTGCCAATCACTTCCATCGGGTTAGAACCGTAACGGGCTACGACCACTGCTCCTACTGCTTCGCTTCCGGCTTTGTCCAGTCCCCCACGACGGGTAGCAGGGCCAAAGGAAGTACGCGCAACATCTTTGATACGCACCGGAATATTATTCCGCACCGAAACTACCGAATTATCCAGATCATCCAGATTCTTCACGTAGCCTAATCCCCGGATAATGTATTCCACATTATTCAGTTCCACAGTTTCTGCACCAATATCGAGGTTACTTTTTCGGACGGCATTCATCACATCCATCACCGAAACACCAAAAGCTTTCAACGCTTCGGGGTTTACATCCACCTGATATTCCTTGGTAAACCCGCCCACCGAAGCTACTTCAGAAACACCTTCGGCAGCCGACAGACTGTATTTCACATAGAAATCCTGAATGGTGCGCAATTCCTGCGGATTCCAGCCACCGTTCGGTTTCCCGGTTTTAGGGTCGCGCCCTTCCAGCGTGTACCAGAAAATTTGCCCCAAAGCAGTTGCATCAGGTCCTAACGCAGGTTGAACACCTTGCGGCAACGTTCCGGCAGGCAGCGAATTCAGTTTTTCCAGAATGCGCGACCGGCTCCAGTAGAATTCCACATTATCTTTGAAAATAATGTAAATAAACGACATGCCGAACATGGACGTACTCCGAATCGTTTTCACTCCCGGAATACCCAGCAAGGCCGATGTAAGCGGATAACTGATCTGATCCTGAATATCTTTGGGCGAACGTCCCATCCATTCGGTAGAAACGATTTGCTGGTTGTCACCAATATCGGGAATGGCATCCACCGGAATCGGATCACGGGGAATCATCCCCGTTTTCCAATTGAACGGCGAATACATGATTCCCATTACCACGAAGGCAATCAGAAAAATAAAGGTAATCAGCCTGTGTTCGAGAAAATATTTGACGAGTTTATTGAACATAATACTAATGTGATTATTAGTTGATGTACTAATTTGATGATTTGAGAATGACTAACTATTACATACCCATCATCCCACAACACGCTTTTTTCACTTTAGTAGAATCCGATGCAGCCACTTCTTTCTTTTGTAGTTTCATGCCACATTTTGGACATTTACCGGGTTTATCGGAAACTACATCTTTGTGCATTGGACATGTATAAATTGCCTTAACCTTTTGCACTTCCTTCTTCACCAAATCCATTCCACACTTCGGACATTGTCCCGGTTTATCCGAAACCACTTCTGGATGCATAGAGCAGGTATATTCAACTTTTACAACATCTTTTTTTGGTTTTGCATCTTGTGCTGAAACTGTTGCGGTGATTCCGGCAATGATTGCCATTGTGAGAACTGATATTAATAGTATCTTTTTCATTTTTGTAAGTTTTTAATTGTAAAACATTTTAATTCAAGTTTCGAGTTGTTGCATTTCTAACAAATGCAGGAAACATTTTAAAACCGCCCCTAAATCCCCTAAAGGGGACTATTGATTAGTATCGTCTCGTAACTCACTCTTAAAGTCCCCTTTAGGAGAACCAACGGTCAGCGACCGAAGGGAGATAATTGGGGGCAGCTGTTTCATAATGGTAAAAAAGACTTTTGACTTGAATCAATATTAGTCTATCGGTATTTGCAACAGCCCGGAAGTGCATTGTACACTGCAGCAGTAGCTTTGTATTTAGGAGTATCGTGACCTACAGCAGCTATTTTTTTCTGCACATCATCACTTTTCACTTTCGAAGGATCGTAAACCAAAGTCAACACCTTTGTTTTTGTGCTCCAATCGGCTTTAGCAACGCCAGCCACTTTAGCGGCTTTTTCGATACGGGCTTTACAGGTTTCGCAGTTGCCCGATACTTTGATAGATTCTGTTTTGTTTGCTGCAAATGCAACAGTAGAGATAGTAAGAGCCATAATGGCTATAAAGAATTTTAAAGTTTTCATTTTAGTTGAATTTTATGACCTCCTGCTCCGTCGGCTGACGGATTCAAAGGTCTTGTTATTTAATTTGTTTATTTTACTTTGTAATGCATAATCATTTTATCGGTACCATCCATGTGCCAAAACCAGAGGTCGGTAGCCGTAAGTTTGTTTATCGTATTTACATCCGACTTACCAACTTCGATACCCGATACAACAAATTGTGTATTACTCTTTTGGAATTTCCAGGTGCCCGATACAGGATTCATACCCATATTGTCGGTATAGGTAACGGTACCATCTGCTTTTAAAGTCATTTGATATTCACTACCTTCAGTTGCCAAAATTTCGGCAGCAGACATGTCCATGCCAGCCATATTTACCGATTCAAGAACCCATGTTTTATCGGTGATAAGAGCAACCTCATCGGTATTACTACAGGCAGTTACAAACAACCCAACAGTTACAAGTACTATCGGAATTAGTAATATTGATTTTAATGTTTTCATTTTGAATTTTTGTTTGATGACCCCTAAATCCCCTAAAGGGGACTTAAAGACCTGGTTTGCTATAAATAAATGGAATAATAGGAACGACATATTGCTTCATTGATACTGAAATCAATAAAGAAACTGCGTCTTAAAGTCCCCTTTAGGGGATTAGGGGTTTTTAAATACGGAATACACAAATGTCAGGGAGGCTGACAGCACTGGCAATATAGTTGCCGGGGGGCTGGACATTTGCGTTGGTAGCAGAATTCGTATAGATTGAATGAATTCCAACAGCTTTGGGAATATCAAACACCTGCAACAGTTGATTGGCAGTGTGATTGATTTGTAAAGTTGACGGACTGTAATTGCTGTCAACCGCATAAAACGACATTTCGTCCTTGCAGCAACCTTCGTTGCTAACTGTTTTATCTGCTGGTGCTGTTTCAGCGGCACACATGCCACAGCCGGCTTTTTCGTGCGTAAACGATAGCTTTACAGCCGAAACTTCTCCACCACATAAATGCGCAGCAAACGAAAGATGCATCCCCGAAAGGAGTATCAATGCAGCAAATACTATGGAGAATAGCTTTTTCATTTAGCTTTAAAACAACTGAATACTGAAATAGTTGGGGCAAAAGTAGAATAAAAAGTCAGGCAAACGCTCAAAGCACACGTTAATGTTTCGTAATTTGGTACAAATCGTTTACAATGTGCCAGTTGATTTCATATAAATGTAATACAATTTTAATGGCTTCGAAACAATTATTATATAGGTTTGTAGCACAAACAAAACAAACACCATGGAAACAAATTGGATTATCATCGGAATTATTTTAGTGGCTGCAATTGCGTTGGTTATTTACTTAGTTTACCGCAACCAAAAAGACAAAGAAGAGGTAATTAAAACCTTTAATGCCGAAACCAGTACCGAAGAAGAAACGGAAGGAAGTAAGGACGAAGTATAAGAGATGGTGAAATACCTTTTAAATTCCAACTTTCTCTATTCACACGCTGTATTTATTCCAATCCCATTAGCTATTGAGACGTTTTAATCAGGCTTGAACAAGACTTGCTTTTGTTTTATACTTGAGTAAAATAATAGAGAAAAGTTAGTTAATATTATATTTAAGTGATAATTGTAAATAGTTGGCGTAGACTGAATTTCTTACATTGTCTATCAAACTTACAGCCGCTAGTCTAGTCAGACCGAAACTATATCGTAAACAAATATTATATGTGTCGTTGAATTTATAACTTATACCAAGTATAGTACTACAACTGAGTTTATGATCTAAATTAGTTAATAGTTCATAATTTGGAGGTCCTGGAGTCATAACTGCAATAGCTCTGAATTGATTATTTATTGAACTTGACAAAGTGTAATCTAAGCCAAACCCAGCAGATAAATAGAACTTACTATTTAAGTCCATGTTTAATAAAACCGGTAACTCAATATTAGAATACAATCTGCTATTGTCGGAAAAAAATCTGTAACCAGGCTTTGAATAGGTCAAATCAAGTCCTCCACCTTTTTTTATATAACCAGGCTCCAAACTAATTCCCCACCAACTATCACTTCTAAATTCTACAACACCATTAACACCAAACGTAATACCTGAATAATTATCGTAGTGGAAACCAAGTCCTGAAGCATTACTTATTGATAAACTAACTAAATTCATTCCTGCCATAATGCCGTACTTTACTTCCTGTGCTTTTGCGTTAACACTCAACAACAACGCTACAATTAATACGACTGCTATTTTAAAATTTATTCTCTTTCCTCTCATTCTCTAAATTGATTATTACTAAAGTTGCTCGCTACTCCACTTTTCCAACTCCAAAGTTAATACTTCTTTTTAAATTCAGTTGATTTATGTGAAAAATATATTCATATTGCACATAAAAAGAGCGCGAACACGCATCCGCGCTCATTCTCATGATTTTATTTTGCTTCGGCAGGAGTATCTGTTGATTTTTTTCCATTTGCACGTCTTATCGAAATCGTATTATCATATTCGTCAATGCGTTGGTTCAGTTCTTTTACAAAACCGGCATAAGCAGCTTCGCCTTCCACAATGATAAGCAGAATATTGTTTCCAGCCAATAAATTCCAGAACCAAATACCTTCCTGTTTGTTTTAATGAAAAAACATACAATTATGAACACACTAAGATCGATAGAACGAATTTTGCCACCACCTCCGGCCCACATGGTTGGCGATGGTTTTCGGGTACACAATTTCTTCCCGGGCAACGGGCAGATAGGCCTGCAACGCATGAGTCCTTTTTTCCTGATGGACTATGGTTCAAAAATTGAATTTCCACCGTCGGACACTCCCCGGGGCGTTGGTGTACACCCGCATCGCGGATTTGAAACGGTGACGATTGCCTACAAAGGCAAAGTGGCACACCACGATAGTGCCGGCAATTCCGGCGTAATTGGCGAGGGCGATGTGCAATGGATGACGGCTGCTTCGGGCATTTTGCACAAGGAATATCACGAAGCGGAATGGAGCAAAATCGGTGGCGAGTTTCAAATGGTGCAACTGTGGGTGAACCTGCCGGCCAAACACAAAATGAGTAAGCCCAAATACCAACCCATTAGTCGCAATGAATTTGGAAGGGTTGTTTTACCCGACGAAAAAGGGATAGTGGAAGTCATTGCCGGTAATTTCAATGCCACTCATGGCCCGGCATCCTCCTTCTCGCCCATTGAGATGTACAATGCCCGCTTGAAAAAAGGAGCAAAGGTTCATTTCTCGTTTCCCAAAACTTACAATACCGGCTTCGTAATAATTGAAGGAGCTGTAACTGTGAACGAAAAAACGGCTGAAACCGACCATTTCGTTTTGTTTGCCAACGACGGAACGGATATCTACATGGAAGCAACCCGGGATGCGATTGTACTTATCCTGAGCGGCGAACCAATTCACGAACCAATTGTTCCCTACGGACCGTTTGTTATGAACACAAAACAGGAAATTGTGGATGCGTACGACGATTGGAATAACGGGAAGTTCGGGTATCTTGAGGATTAAAAACCCCTAATTATCTCCCCTCGGTCGCTGACCGTTGGTTCTCCTAAAGGGGACTTGATTTTTTCCGGGTTTCGCGATTTTTAATCGCGGATATAACAATTTGACCGCGATTAAAAATCGCGAAACCCGTTTCCAATTAGATATCATCAAATCAAAAAAATCCCCCTCCTTTGGAGGGGTTAGGGGTGGTCAAACAATATCACCAACAACGGCTTTCTCGGTTTTTTCGAACAAGGTATTGAAATCGTAATCCTTCACAGCCATAGGTTCGTGAACTATAAATTGCAGGCGATTGCAGATACCTAACGGGAATCCGCCGTACCGGAATATTTTCCACGAATTGTTGATCGTGATAGGCACTACCAATGCATCGGGCGCATATTTACACAGAATCTTCAATCCGTTTGGAGCAAAAGTTCCGGGTTTACCGTCCCGCGACCGGGTTCCTTCGGGGTAGATAACAGCCGTGCGTTTGTTCGTTTGAATATATTCAGCCAATTTTTTCAATTGTGGCAAAGCCTGTTTGGGGTCTTTCCGGTCGATAAGCACCGATCCACCGTGTTTCAGATTATACGAAACACTCGGTATGCCCTTCCCTAACTCAATTTTACTTACATATTTCAAATGGTATTTGCGTAGCAACCAGGCCATCCCGATAATGTCGAATGTTCCCTGATGGTTTGACACAAAAATGAGCGGTTTACCTTCCGGCACTTCAGCTCTGAATTCAACCGAGGCCGTATTGAGCGTAGCCAACAAGGTATTTATCAGGAAAAAGTTGAGAATATCTACACTTTTTTTGTGCGCCTGGTAACCAAACACATTCAGGCAAATGTATTGTATCGGTTGAAACAAACAAATGAAAAACAAAAACAACGTGTACGTTATAAGCGAGAGCGGATATGAAAGTATTTTTTGCATAAACAGAAATTTTCTGCAAAAATAATGAAAATTCCGTTGTCGAAAAACAAATTTGTGAAATTACCCGCTAGCTTTGAACATAATGCGGTAAAAAACATTCAATGATTGGCAGAAGCAACACAAAATAAATTCTGGCAATTTATTTATAAAGATTCCCTTTTATGAATATTCGATATATATCAGTCCATTTACTACATTTTTATACACTATTTTTTGTATAAAGAAGTCACGACTGCATAAAAGCCGTTTATTTGCCTGCTTTTTCACAAAATTGGTTGAACTTTTTGCATAAACATTTGTTTAAAAATTAAAATATGGTCTGAAGTCACCCAACAGGCTTATTTTTTATTATATTTGTCCTTGAAATAATTACAAGTTGATTAAAAATACAAAATTATGGTTTTTGATGAAGAAATGATTGAGCGTGTCTACGCTGCCCTACCCGAAAAAATTAGTCAGATTAAAAGCAAACTTCAACGTCCGCTTACACTTACCGAGAAAATCCTTTATTCGCATCTTTCTGCCGACGAAACGATCAAAAGTTACGAACGCGGAACTGATTATGTGAACTTCTCGCCCGACCGTGTAGCTATGCAGGATGCAACAGCTCAAATGGCACTGTTACAATTACTGAACTCAGGACGTAAAACAGTGGCTGTTCCCTCAACCGTTCATTGCGACCACCTGATTCAGGCGCATATTAAGGCCGAAACCGACCTGAAAACGGCTAACGAAACAAACCGCGAAGTATATGACTTTTTGAGTGCCGTGTCCAACAAATTCGGAATCGGATTCTGGAAACCGGGTGCAGGGATTATTCATCAGGTTGTTTTCGAAAACTATGCTTTCCCCGGCGGAATGATGATTGGTACCGACTCGCACACTGTAAATGCAGGTGGTATGGGTATGATTGCCATTGGAGTGGGTGGTGCCGATGCGGTTGACGTAATGGCCGGAATGCCCTGGGAACTGAAAATGCCAAAAATCATAGGTGTGAAACTAACCGGCAAACTGTCGGGCTGGGCTTCACCAAAAGATGTTATCTTGAAACTTGCCGGCATACTTACAGTAAAAGGTGGTACCAATGCGGTCATTGAATATTTCGGCGAAGGCGTTGAATCGTTATCAGCTACCGGAAAAGGAACTATCTGTAACATGGGTGCCGAAGTGGGTGCTACTACCTCAGTTTTCCCATTCGATGCTAAATCAGCCGATTATCTCAAAGCAACAGGCCGTAGCTCTGTAGCCGAACTGGCTCTGAAAAATGCAGCTCACCTGCAAGCCGACGCCGAAGTTGTTGCAAATCCTGAATTATATTACGACCGCCTGATTGAAATCAATCTGAGCGAACTCGAACCGTATATCAACGGGCCTTTCACCCCCGATTTGGCTTATCCTATTTCGGAATTTGCCAAAGCTGTAAAAGAAAAAGGCTATCCTCAAAAAATGGAAGTGGGCCTGATTGGCTCATGTACCAACTCTTCGTACGAAGATTTGACCCGCGCTGCTTCGGTGGTAAAAAAAGCCAAAGAAGACGGACTAAAAGTACAGGCACAATTCATTATCAATCCGGGTTCGGAGCAGGTTCGTTACACAGCAGAGCGCGATGGCGTGTTGGCTGAATTCGAATCAGTTGGTGGTATCGTTATGGCTAATGCCTGCGGACCATGTATCGGTCAGTGGAAACGCGAAACCGACAATCCTGAGCGTGCAAACTCCATCATCACATCGTTCAACCGCAACTTTGCAAAACGTGCCGATGGCAACCCCAATACACATACATTTATCGGCTCACCCGAAGTGGTAGCTGCATTGACTGTTGCCGGCGATTTGTGCTTCAATCCGTTGAAAGACACATTAACCAACGACAAAGGCGAACAGGTAAAACTGACAGAACCTTCGGGATACGAATTGCCAATAAAAGGTTATGCTGTAGAAGACGCAGGTTTCATTGCTCCCGTTGCCGATGGCAGCAAAGTGGAAGTTACCGTAAGCCCCGATTCAAAACGCCTTCAAATCCTTCAGCCTTTTGCGGCATGGGATGGCAAAGACTACATTGAACAACCGTTGCTGATTAAAGCTACCGGAAAATGTACAACCGACCACATTTCGATGGCTGGTCCGTGGTTGAAATTCCGCGGTCACCTGGATAACATTTCCGATAACATGCTTATTGGTGCTGTAAACATATTCAACAACAAAACAAACACTGTTCTCGACCCTGAAACAGGCGAATATTCTGCTGTACCGGCTTTGGCCCGTAAATTCAAATCTCAGGGTATTGGTTCGGTGGTTGTGGCCGAAGAAAACTACGGTGAAGGCTCAAGCCGCGAACACGCTGCCATGGAGCCACGCTTCCTGAATGTAAAAGCAATTCTGGTAAAATCCTTTGCCCGTATTCACGAAACAAACCTGAAAAAACAAGGTATGCTGGCTCTTACTTTTGCCGATAAAAATGACTACGAAAAAGTACGCGAAAACGATAAAATCAGCATTCTCGGACTAACAACTTTCACTCCGGGCAAAAATCTTGTAATTGAGTTGAAACATAGTGACGGAACCAGTGAACAATTTGAGGCAATTCACACTTATAATAATGCGCAGATTGAGTGGTTTAAAGCGGGTAGCGCATTGAATGGTCTGGTTTAATAGAAGAAATAAAAATATAAAATAAAAAAACAATACAAAATCGAAGTGCATGGAAAGGGATTATTTAATTTACAAATTATCGGAAACGATTAAAACTACCAGTCGGATTGACAAGGATTTGTTTACGCAACTCAACGTGAAACGTGGTTTACGTAACGAAGACCACTCGGGTGTGTTAGTTGGTTTGACAAAAGTGGGTGATGTTGTTGGTTACGAAAAACTACCTGAAGGAGGTTTAAAAGCTGTTCCGGGCAAACTGTTTTATCGTGGATTGGACGTTGAAGACTTAGTTCATGGCTTGATAAAGGAAGACCGTTTGGGATTCGAAGAAACTGCTTTTCTTTTGTTGGCTGGGTATTTACCCGATGCAGAAGAATTGAAAATTTTCTCAAGAATTTTGGTTGAAAGCATGGCATTGGCTCAAAAAGCTACCATGAACATCATTGACCTGGAAGGACAGGAAATTATGAATATTTTGGCTCGCAGCGTATTGGAATTATACACTTTCGATCCAAATCCGGATGATATTTCACGTGATAACCTGATTCGTCAGTCTATCGATTTGATTGCTAAGTTCCCTACCATCGTAGCTTATGCTTTCAATATTCTTCGCCACAGTCAACAAGGGCGCTCGTTACACATTCGTCACCCGAACGAAGATATGTCATACGCAGAAAACTTCCTGTATATGATGAAAGGTCCGAACAACTATACTGAATTAGATGTAAAATTGCTCGACCTTACTTTGATTCTTCATGCCGATCACGGTGGTGGTAATAACTCTACATTCTCTGTTCGCGTAGTAAGTTCAACACTGACTGATACCTATTCTGCTATTGCAGCCGGTATTGGTTCGTTGAAAGGTCCACTTCACGGTGGTGCAAACATCAAGGTAATTGACATGTTCAATCACCTGAAAACAGCCATTAAAGACTGGACAAACGTAAAAGAAATTGATGCTTATCTAAAGAAAATGCTGAACAAAGAAGCATATAATAAGAGCGGTTTAATTTATGGTATCGGTCACGCTGTATACACCATCTCTGATCCACGTGCATTATTGCTAAAAGAAATGGCTCGTAAAATGGCTCATGAAAAAGGTCTTGAAAAAGAATTTGCCTTTCTTGAATTGTTAGACGAACGTTCTGTAAATGCTTTCATGACATTCAAAGGTGACGGAATTGGCAAACAAGTTTGTACAAACGTCGATTTCTACTCAGGCTTTGTTTATGAAGCACTTGGCCTTCCGAAAGAAATTTATACACCCATGTTTGCCATGTCGCGTGTTACAGGTTGGGCTGCACACCGTATCGAAGAATTGAACTTCGCCAGCAAACGTATCATTCGTCCTGCTTACAAAAATGTTGGAGAACGTAAAGAGTTTATCCCATTGAAAGACAGATAAATTAATTAGACTATAGACAACGGACAACAGTTCAGAACCTGACTCAATATCAGATTTCACTGTTGTCCGTTGACTGTTGTCAATAGACTAACCATATGAGCAAAATTAAAGTACAAAATCCGGTTGTTGAACTTGATGGAGATGAAATGACCCGTATTATCTGGGCATTTATCAAGGAACAACTTATTCTCCCTTATCTCGACTTAGACATCAAATATTACGATTTGAGTATTGAAAATCGTGACTTGACAAACGATCAGGTAACTATTGATTCGGCAAATGCAATCAACAAATACAATGTAGGTATTAAATGTGCCACTATCACACCCGACGAAGCACGTGTAGAAGAGTTCGGTTTGAAAAAAATGTGGAAATCGCCAAACGGAACTATCCGTAACATCATTGGTGGAACTGTTTTTCGCGAACCGATTGTAATGAGCAACGTGCCACGTTACGTACAAGGCTGGACAAAACCTATCGTTATTGGTCGTCATGCTTTTGGTGATCAATACAAAGCTACCGACACCGTTATCAAAGGCAAAGGAACATTGAAAATGACCTTTACCAACGAAGCCGGCGAAACAAAAGAATGGGAAGTATATAACTTCGAAGGCGATGGCGTGGCAATGACCATGTACAATACCGACGAATCTATCTATGGATTTGCTCGTTCATCGTTCCAGGTTGCTTTGGAGAAAAAATGGCCATTGTATCTTTCTACTAAAAACACCATTCTGAAAGCTTACGACGGACGTTTCAAAGATATTTTCCAGGAAGTATACGAAAAAGAATTCCAGGCTGCATTCAAAGAAGCAGGAATTACTTACGAGCACCGTCTGATCGACGACATGGTGGCTTCGTGTATGAAATGGAACGGTGGATTTGTGTGGGCTTGTAAAAACTACGACGGCGACGTTCAGTCTGACACCGTTGCACAGGGCTTTGGTTCCCTTGGTTTGATGTCTTCAGTACTTGTTACGCCTGATGGCAAAACAGTGGAAGCTGAGGCAGCTCACGGGACTGTAACCCGTCACTACCGTCAACACCAACAAGGCAAATCAACTTCAACCAATCCGATTGCGTCTATCTTTGCGTGGACCCGTGGTTTGATGCACCGCGCCAAACTGGACGGTAATGCTGAATTGCAAAACTTCTGCGAAAAACTGGAACAGGTTTGTATTGAAACTGTTGAATCCGGCGAAATGACAAAGGATTTGGCAGTATTGATTTACGGTGATAATGTAACCAGTGAGAACTACCTGAGTACAGAAGGTTTCTTAGCTGCATTAAAACGTAATCTGGATGTAAAACTGGGTTAATCAATCAAGATTACACAACATAAAAGGAGCAACTTCAATGAAGTTGCTCCTTTTATGTTTTAGAAAAATCGTACTATCATTCCGATTATCCCAAAAATCCTTTTAATAATTTGCTTTTAGCGTTTGGTCTCAATTTACGAATCGCTTTTTCTTTAATCTGACGAACGCGTTCGCGTGTCAAACCAAATTCGTCGCCAATTTCTTCGAGTGTCATTTCAGCCACACCAATACCAAAGAATTTTTTTACTATATCGCGTTCTCTGTCCGACAAAGTAAATGCCAGTACGCGCTCAATTTCTTTAGATAGTGATTCGTTGATCAACACACGGTCAGCGTTCGGAGAATCATCGTTAATCATTACATCCAACAAGCTGTTGTCTTCACCTTCAACAAACGGAGCATCCACCGAAATATGACGGCCTGATACTTTCATTGTGTCAGCAATTTTGTCAACAGGAATGTCCAACACATCTGCCAGTTCTTCCGGCGATGGACGACGTTCGTTTTCCTGTTCGAACTTAGAAAATGCTTTGTTGATTTTGTTTAATGAACCTACCTGGTTAAGCGGAAGACGAACAATACGTGACTGTTCGGCCAAAGCCTGCAAGATAGATTGACGAATCCACCAAACTGCATACGAAATAAACTTGAATCCACGGGTTTCGTCAAACTTTTCGGCTGCTTTAATCAGTCCAAGGTTGCCTTCATTAATTAAGTCGGGTAGACTGAGGCCTTGATTTTGGTACTGTTTTGCCACCGAAACGACGAAACGTAAGTTTGCTCGTGTCAGTTTTTCCAACGCAATTCTATCACCTGCGCGTATCCGTTGAGCCAACTCAACTTCTTCTTCAACTGTGATAAGATCTTCGCGTCCAATCTCTTGCAAATACTTGTCAAGAGAAGCACTTTCACGATTCGTGATTGATTTGGTAATTTTTAATTGTCTCATTTTATTGATGAAAATTAGCTTGCAAAAGTAGTTGTTTTTTTCGGATTGCCAAAATGTAAAATCCAAAAGAATTGCATTGCAGGAACTATTCTAATAAAAAAATGTATATTCTTTCAAACACACTTACTATTTTAAAATTAAAACAGAGATTGGCTATAAATTCGAAGATTAATCAGCTTAAATTTCTATTCATTGCTTGCAATAATTATTCTTTAAACACTGAATATTCAAAATTGTTTTCAACTGTTGATAAAACGACAGAACAGATACAAACATTGTTGTATCTGTTCTGTTTTAAAGAAATTTGTGATTGGAAGTTATTTTTCGTCGGCCAGATTAATGGCGTAATAAGCTACTTTTCCGTTCGGATAAACGCCGGTTATAAAGAACGGTTTATCCTGTTCTCCGTTATTTAAAACTGCATCGTAAGCCGACTGAACATCTTCAGCAGAACGAATAGCCTGATTATTAATCTTCACGATAATGAATCCGGGCTTAATACCTGCATCGGCAAACTTACCTTTGCTGATTGATTTAACTTCGATGCCTCCTTCTAAACGAAGTTGTTCTTTTACTTTGTCGCTGACAGGTTTATATGTTGCTCCAAGATTATCTTCGCTTCCCTGCGACGAAACAACTTCGGTATTTCCCTGACGGTTTTTCAGCTCTGCCTTGAATTCTTTTTCATCATTACCACGCACTACTGTTATTGTAATTTTATCGCCGGGACGGTAACGGCCTATTTGTTCCATCACTTCGGTTCTTGTGCTGGTGGCAACACCATTTACATTGTTGATAACATCACCTGCTTTTATTCCTGCATTTTCAGCTGCACTTCCTTTTACAACTTCTGCTACGTAAGCACCAACAAGTGTTTTTAGTTTCTTCTCTTTTGCCAGCGTATCAGTAATTTCAGCAAGCGAAACCCCAAGTACAGCACGTTGAACAGTACCAAACTGACGAATATCCGCAACCACTTTTTGAACTATACTTACAGGAACTGCAAATGCATAACCGGCATAAGAACCGGTTTGAGATGCAATAGCCGTATTAATACCCACAAGTTCGCCTTTGGTATTTACCAAAGCGCCACCACTATTTCCGGGATTCACAGCCGCATCTGTCTGTATAAACGATTCTATTTTCATTTTGGAGTTGATAATGTTTATGTCACGTCCTTTGGCACTCACAATACCTGCTGTTACAGTTGAAGTAAGATTGAACGGATTACCAACTGCCAACACCCACTGACCAACTTTCAACGAATCGGAATTCCCAAACAGAATAACAGGTAACTTTTCGGCTTCTATCTTAATCAAAGCAATATCAGTGTTAGGATCTGCACCAATTAGTTTGGCTTTGAATGTTCTTTTATCATTCAGCGTCACCTCAATTTCCTTAGATTTATCAACCACATGATTGTTGGTAACGATATAACCATCGTTGGAGATTATAACACCAGATCCCGAAGCTTCCTGCATAGGCATTTCTTGTGGCCTCTGCTGGCGTTGACCCGGATTAGGTTGTCCGAAGAAATATTGAAAGAAAGGGTCATTGGGGAAACCAAACTGATCCATTTGCATTTGTTGAACCGGTGTTTTTGTTTTTACGTGAACCACAGCATGAATAGAGAGTTCTGCTGCCACGGTAAAATCAGTTTCCATAGCTCTTGAAGCATTTGCAAATTTAGCATAGGTGGCAGGAACAGATACATTGTCATCGCCAAAACCATCATGCTGTTTGTTGGCAACAAAGCTCGTTGTCAAATTTGTAGCTACACTAACAACTACTACTAAACCAAAAAATCCGAGCATCTTCATTCGTTTTGATACATCCATTGTTTTCATTTTTTCTGATTATTAAGTGATTTATAAATTATTATTTCTAATTACAGACAGAGTGTTGAAAAAACCGATGCGAAAATAAACAAAAGTTGCACCCGCAAATACAAACCTGCTTGATATTTTTCGTAGTTTAACACTCTCTTTTGCAGGCTTAACGGGTATTAACGCTCAGAAATTCGTTCGTAAAAAAATCTAAAAAGCATGAACAAAAAAAGCCACCCTTTTGACAGGTGGCTTTTAATAGAAGTAAAATAATGTCAGAGATCAATCTGCCACTTTTTCTTATTTTTTGTATCCATAAACAGCTAAATCGCCTAATTCTTCTTCGATGCGAAGCAATTGGTTGTATTTAGCCATACGATCCGAACGGCTCAATGAACCGGTCTTGATTTGACCTGAATTGGTAGCTACGGCAATGTCAGCGATTGTTGAATCTTCAGTTTCACCCGAACGGTGAGAAGTAACTGAAGTATAACCTGCACGGTGAGCCATTTCGATAGCATCCAATGTTTCGGTCAATGTTCCAATTTGGTTTACTTTGATTAGGATAGAGTTTGCACAACCTAAATCGATACCTTTTTTCAGGTAATCAACATTGGTTACAAATAAATCGTCGCCTACCAACTGAACTTTTTTGCCCAATTTGTCGGTCAACAATTTCCAACCATCCCAGTCGCCTTCACCCATACCATCTTCGATAGAATCAATTGGATAATTGGCAACTAATTCTGCCAGATAATCGGCTTGTTCGGCAGAAGAACGTTTTTTGCCGTTAGGACCTTCGAATTTTGAATAATCGTAAACGCCGTTTTTGAAGAATTCAGACGAAGCACAGTCCAAACCAATCGTTATATCAGAACCCGGTTTGTAACCGGCATTTTTGATAGCAGTAAGAATTGATTCCAACGCTTCTTCGGTACCACCCGCTAAGTTTGGAGCAAAACCACCTTCATCGCCTACTGCAGTACTCAGACCTTTGTCGTGCAATACTTTTTTCAATGAGTGAAAAACTTCAGCCCCCATACGTAGACCTTCTTTGAAAGAAGGAGCACCAACCGGACGAATCATAAATTCCTGGAAAGCGATAGGAGCATCGGAGTGTGAACCACCGTTGATAATGTTCATCATTGGAACCGGCAATGTGAATGCGTTTGTTCCACCGATATAACGATACAAAGGTAAATCAAGATACGTTGCAGCAGCACGGGCAACTGCCAACGAAACACCCAAAATAGCGTTTGCACCTAAATTAGATTTAGTTTTTGTGCCGTCCAACTGAATCATCAATTTATCGATAGCACGTTGTTGCAAAGCGCTGATGCCAATCAAAGCAGGAGCAATAACGTTATTTACGTTTGCAACAGCTTTTTGAACGCCTTTGCCCAGGTAACGACCTTTATCACCGTCACGAAGTTCAATAGCTTCGTTTTCGCCTGTTGAAGCTCCGGATGGAACTGCTGCACGACCTATAACGCCGGATTCCAATAAAACATCTACTTCTACAGTAGGATTTCCACGCGAATCAAGAATTTCGCGCGCTACAATCTTTTCAATTTTACTCATTTTAATTTTTATTTGAATATGATTTCGTACTTTACTAACAAGCAAATAATAAAATTGTTCGTACTAACACCGACAAATAACGGCTTTATTTAAAGGAATAATCTTTATATTTGTAGCTCATTTTTATCAGCAACTTAAATTAAACCAACCATGAAAAAAAACATTGCCTTAGCCTTTATCATTTTACTGACTGTAAGCTCCTGCTCTGAATTAATGCAAATTGCCTCACAATATGCCAATACCGGCACAACGTCGGGAGTAGTTACAAATGCCGAAAACATTTCGGGACTGAAAAGTTCGTTGAATGTGGGTATAGAAAAAGCTGTGGGAAACCTGGGAGTTGAAAATGGATTTTACAAAGATGCAGCATTTAAACTGTTGCTTCCTAAGGATGCTCAACCCATTATCGATAATATCAGGTTGATTCCGGGTGGAGAGGCATTGGTGGACAAAGCCGTACTTTCGCTCAATCGATCGGCCGAGGATGCGGTAAAAGAAGCAACACCAATTTTCAAAACGGCCATCAGCAGTATGAGCATTACCGATGCAGTTGGTATTTTGTTTGGAAAAGACAATGCAGCAACCGAGTATCTGCGCAAAAGCACCTATACTCAACTGAAAGCTGCTTTTGCCCCGAAAATTCAGACTTCGTTGGAGAAACCATTGGTTGCCAATGTCTCCACAACCAAAACATGGAATACATTAACGTCTAACTACAATAAGGTAGCAGGCTCGGCTGTTGGTTCAATTGCCGGACTGAAAACAGTAAATGTAAATCTGACTGATTATGTTACTGAAAAAGCCCTGGATGCGTTGTTTGTAAAAGTAGCTGCTGAAGAAAAATCAATCCGAACCAATCCATTGGCACGAGTTAACGATTTATTGAAGAGAGTTTTTGGGCAGTTGGATAAGAAATAAATAAAACAGAAACGGATTTTGTACCCTTTCGGGTATAAAATCCGTTTCTGTTTATTAATTAACACCCGAAAGGGTATATTTTTCAAACGGTATAATTCCGCTCACTCAAACTCCACCACTGTAATCCCCGCTCCACCAAACTGAATATGCTCGTCGCGATAGGTTTTTACGCCATGCACTGTGCCCAGGTATTGGCGGATCATTTGTCGCAACGCACCGGTTCCTGTTCCGTGCAAAATGCGAACCGAAGCCACGCCTACCATCACCGCATCGTCGATAAAATACATCACAGCCTGCAAAGCCTCGTCGCCACGCATGCCGCGGACGTCAATTTCAGACGAGAAAGTGAGCTTTCGCTGACGAACTTCGTCGGAGCTGGTTGTACCCAGTGAATCATATTTTTTAGCTTCTTTCTTTAATTGCGTATTACTTATGGGTTCCAGTTTAGCCAACTTCACGGTCGATTTCATTTGCCCGAATGCCACAACAGCCTGTTTGTCCTGAATTTCGATAATTTTCCCCGTTGCCGTTTGACCTTTTAAGCGAACATTAGCGCCAATTTTCAATATTTCGGATTCAACAATTGGCGTAGGGACAGGTCGTGACCTGTCCTTATTGATTGGTTTTGGGTTTTTATTGAGGACAGGTCGCGACCTGTCCCTACCAGTTTCCGATTGTTCAACGCCTATCTTCGCCTTAAAATCCTCCAACTCTTTTCGAACCAAACGTGTCTTTTCTTTTTCCGCATCGGCTTCTTTTATCTGACGAATGGTATTTTCAATTTTCGCATTGGCTTCGCTCAAGAGGTTCTTAGCTTCATCCTTCGCTTTATTGGTAATATCTTTGCGCTGACGATCGATAGAAGCCATTTCAGCTTCGTATTTTTCCAAGGTTTCTTCGAGTTTTTTTTCTTTCTGCCGAATTTGCTGACGCTTGTTTTCCCAATAGCGTTTATCGCGGACAATGTCCTGCAAGTGCTTATCGTAATCGAGATGCTCTGCCCCAACTTTATCGGCTGCTTCGGCAATCAAATCTTCGGGCAATCCGATTTTGCGGGCAATTTCCACTGCAAACGAACTTCCCGGATTGCCAATGCTGAGCTGAAACAATGGTTGCAGGTGCTGACGGTCGTATAGCATGGCGCCATTTACAATGCCTACGGCATCTTCGGCATAATGTTTCAGGTTGGTGTAGTGCGTTGTAATCACACCAAATGCCAGATTCCGGTTGAAGCGTTCTAGCGTGGCTTCAGCAATGGCTCCACCAATCATGGGCTCCGTTCCCGTTCCAAATTCGTCAATCAGTAACAACGTTTTATCATTGCTGTTACGGATAAAATATTTCATGTTCAGCAAGTGCGAACTGTAAGTCGACAAATCGTTTTCAATGGATTGCTCGTCTCCAATATCAATAAACAGACGTTCGAAAATACCTGCGCGACTGCTATCGTGCAACGGCACCAGCAACCCGCACTGAAGCATATATTGCAGCAATACCACCGTTTTCAGACAAACCGATTTACCACCGGCATTAGGCCCTGAAATAAGCAAGATGCGCTGTTTTTCGTTCAATGTAATATCCAGTGGAACGATACTTTTCCCTTGTTTTTTGAGCGAAAGAAACAAAATCGGGTGAATGGCTTTGGCCCATTCCAGTTGGCAACAATCGTCAACACGGGGTTTAATGGCATTTATTTCCAGACCAAAAAGCGCTTTAGCCCGTAAAAAATCAATTTGCCCGAGGAAATATTGCGAAGCAAAAATATCTTCGGTATGCGGACGCACAAAATTGGTGAATTCCAGCAAAATGCGCATAATCTCCCTCCGCTCCTCGCCTTCCAGCTCACGCAGGCGGTTGTTGGCTTCCACCACTTGTTGTGGCTCAATATAAACCGTTTTACCCGTGGCCGATTCGTCGTGTACAATACCATTTACTTTACGTTTAAAAGCCGGCGAAACAGGAATCACCAAACGACCTTCGCGCATGGTGGGCGCCACGTCTTTTTCCACATAACCATCAGCTTGCGCCTGACGTAGTATGGAATTCAACGTGCGTGAAATAGAACTTTGTACCTGAAACAAGTCTTTGCGGATACGCCCCAATTCACTGGATGCATTATCTTTCACTTTTCCAAACTTATTCAGAATGCTATCGATGCGGTTAATAATCAACGGGAAAGTCTCAACTCCACTTACCAATTCGTGTAAATGCGGATAAACTTCGGCTTCGTGCCGGGTGAGGAAAGCCACCAACAAACGCACAGCCTCCAATGCCCTGCGTAGATTAAAAACTTCCAACTCGTCCAGAAAAAGCCCTTCGATGCGCACACGCGACAAAGCCGGACGCACATCGTAAAAATCACCAATCGGCAATTCGTCGCTGTCGGTGGTGAGCACACGCAGCATCTCGTCGGTCTGACTTAGTAGGCGCATAACATCAGTGTAGTCCGACGAAAACTGAATTTCATCTACTTTTTCTTCGCCCAGCGTGCTCACGCACTTGTCTTTCAACAGTTGGCGAATCGTGGTAAAAGCTATTTTTTGTTCGAAATGAGAAGGATAAAGCATATGAATGAATGTCTATAGAAAACTCCAAAAAACAACTGAAATCACCCAAACGAAAATTAAAGCAATTGGAATTAACTTTAGAAAGTATGGTATTTTAATTTGATCAATTAATTGTTGATTATATTTTTTTCTTTGAGGATAAACATATGCTGTGTAAACAAAAAAATAAACATAATACACATAAACAGTTAACATAGGCACCTGCTCAATTCCGTACTTTAAAGACTTATCTGTCAAAAATATAGACATAAAAAATATGATAAATGATGGAAAAATCGAACGTCTGATTCTTGAATCCCATTTATAATCTACTTCTGAAAATCCTGATTTAAATTCTTTTGATTCCATTGTGTTACCTGTTAAGTTCTTTCATTTATCTTCGCCTCGTCCCAAGTCAAATCCATTTCCAATAATCACTAATTTATTCATAATACCTGATTATATAGCTTATAGCAAGCTTTTTATTCGTTATTTAAGAATCAACGGCTGTGCAGATACGTATTTTATCCGTTATTTTTAACTTCGAAATTTTTTGAGGTCTTATTTTTTCGTTTATTTTAACTTCAAAATTTTTTGGGGTCCCAATTTTCCGCTTTTCTTAACTTCAAAATCTTTTGAAGTCTTATTTTTCCGTTTTTCTTAACTTCAAAATTTTTTGAGGTCTCATTTTTTCATTTTTCTTAACTTCAAAAAAGTAAGAAGGAATAATTGACGAATTATTTTAACTTCAAAATTTCACAGAGAACTATTTGACGGTTTTTTGCGATTCTGCAAAATTACAGAGCACTAATATTTTCAAATAGTTTGTTTTTTGAGCTCCCATTCTTCATGGAATCTTTCGCATTCTTTTAATAGGAAATGATCATAATCCAACCCGGGATATTCCTGCATGTTTTTTTCTATCAAATAGTGATTTAATTCTTTGCATGCATCAAAATAATCTTCATACCCCATGCCTGTAATGATGTCGTAGTGTAACCATTCTTCAGCAGTGAGTGTGTCGTTATGTTCACCAAAATAGCGAAGCATCAGCTTGTTCACAACATTCAGAAATTCATTTCTCCTCAGGTTCATATCTTTGAATCCTATCAAATCCTCCTGATACGATTCTTCAACAACCTCTTCATATATCCGCAACTGTTCGGCATTGAGTTTCAATTCGTCGTATTCAATCTCCCTTTTATGTGCCTCGTAAGGCTTGGTGTACAACTCCACTAGTTGATAATACTCATCACACCCTTCCTTGTAGTTTTCACCTTTCTCCACTTTCTCGAAAAAATTCACCAACCGGATGGACAAATTATTAGCTACTCCCTCCATGGCTTCGAAAACCCAGTTAACATGCCATATTTGAATATAAGGCTTTATTCCTGGATATTGCTTTTCGAACAATTCTTTCATTTGTTCCTTCAGGTCGGCCGTCAATGGAAATTGCAACAACTTAATCTTGCGATATAATTCCGCATATGTCTCTAATGATTTAAATAGTCTATCCGGGTCAAAACCCAACTGCTCCCGTAATCTTTCTTTCGATTCGGAATTTTCTTCTTCAGGATTATGCTTTTCCATGGTTTTTCTATATATAATTAAACAATAAAAATTTTAGATAGCCACTCAATCTTCGTCGAAATTCCCCTTTAGGAGTTAAGGGTTCTTTCATTCTTCTTCGCCTCGTCCCATATCACATCCATTTCGGCAAGAGTCATTTCTTTCAGGTCTTTACCAATGGTGATGGTTTTTGATTCCAGGTAGTTGAAACGACTGATAAACTTGCGGTTGGTACGTTCCAGGGCATTTTCGGGGTTAATGTCGTATAGTCGGGCGGCATTAATCAGGCTAAACATCAGGTCGCCAAACTCGGCTTCCATTTTGTCTTTGTCCATAGCTGCCACTTCGGCTTTGAACTCATTGATTTCCTCCTGCACCTTGTCCCACACCTGCTCGCGGTGTTCCCAATCGAAGCCAACACTGCGGGCTTTGTCCTGGATGCGATGTGCCTTAATCAGCGCCGGAAGCGACATGGGCACACCTGACAGCACCGATTTATTGCCGCCTTTTTCTTTCAGTTTCAGCGTTTCCCAGTTTTGCATCACGGCTTCCGAGTTTTCGGCTGTAACATCGGCAAAAATATGTGGATGGCGGTAAATCAGCTTTTCACACAAACCTTTACACACATCGTAAATATCGAAATCCTGCGTTTCAGAGCCCATTTCGGCATAAAAAACAATATGCAACAATATATCGCCCAGTTCTTTGCGGATTTCCTTTTTGTCATCGCGAATGATGGCGTCGGCCAGTTCGTACGTTTCTTCTATCGTCAAGGTGCGCAGACTTTCGAAAGTTTGCTCCTTATCCCACGGGCATTTAGCACGCAGTTCGGTCATTATTTCGAGCAGGCGTTTGAATTCCTGTAGTTTTTCTTCTGTTGTATGCATTTCTTCAATTCACAATTAATAATTCATAATTAATAATTAGGACAAAGGTAAGCATTTTTAGACTTGTGGTGAAAACTTTCAGATTTGAGTTCGCTTTAATTAAAATGAAGTCGTCTTGACTTTTTGACAATAGAATAATGTCGCTCCTACGGAGCTTTTATGTTCATTGAAACAAATATTCTACCTACCGATAGCTATCGGTATTCGCTTCTCCGAAGCTCTTTAAATGCTCCATGGGAGCAGTATTATGGTAGTAATATTGATTTTATAGTTTTTGAAAGCTCCGTAGGAGCGACATTATTCTATTGTCAAAAAGTCAAGACGAACTCAATGCAAGTACCCCAACAAAATGAGCATTTCAAAAATATTTTCAACGAATTAAGCTTTTTTAACCCTTCTGCTATTTGTAATTCAAAATATTGCCATACTTTTGCGGTGTACTATTAAACTAGAACACTAAATCAAACAACAACACTAATAATTTACGATTATGGTAAATGTGCAAAACGTAACGTTTAGTTACACAAAACGAACAGAATTATTGACCAATTTGAGCCTGAAGCTCGAAGCCGGACGCATTCACGGTTTACTTGGCAAAAACGGCGAAGGCAAAAGTACCTTGCTGAAACTCATTTCGGGCCTGGATTTTCCGAAAGCAGGATCCATCAACACACTTGGATTCGATCCGGCAAAACGTAGTCCTGAAATGCTTCGTGATATCTTCTTCCTACCCGAAGAATTACCTCAACTCTCGTTGAGTATAGAAAATTACGAAAAGGTGTATGCTCCGTTTTACCCAAATTTCAGTACAGAGCAATTCAATGCTTACCTCAAAGAGTTTGATATTGAAAACAAGAAATCGATGCTCAACAAGTTGTCACACGGTCAGAAAAAGAAAGTCTTTGTAGCTTTCGGTTTGGCTACAAATACCAAACTGTTGCTTATGGATGAACCAACAAACGGATTGGACATTCCATCGAAAGGACAATTTCGCCGCATGGTGGCTTCGGCAATCGACGAAAGCCGTTGTCTGATTATTTCTACCCATCAGGTTCACGACCTTGATAGTTTGATTGACAGCATTACGGTAATGGAAAAACACGAAATTGTTTTCAATCAACCCATTGAGGAAATTACTAAAAAGCTATTCTTCCGTGTGGCCGACCGCAACGAAAAAACTGAAGATGTGATTTACAGCGAAGATACGCTTCGCGGACTTTATCAGGTGTGTGTAAACACCACCGGCGAAGAAAGCAAACTGGATATTGAGCTACTCTTCAACGCTATTTTGACTGAGAAAAACAAAATTGTCAAACTATTTTAATTCAACAACACCATTATGAATACAACACTAGATATCAATCGTTTAGGATTATTATTCAAGCGATACTTTACCGAAAACAAACAACGCGAACTGACATTTTGGGGAATTACAACAGTGGTGTTTACCCTTATGCACCTGGCCGGTTCCAGAGAAAAAGCAATTTCAGTTGAAATGTTTTTATACATTTCCGGATTTATTTTTGCTGCACGGACATTCAAAATTTTCAATTTCACACCAAGCGGAATGCATTATTTATTGATACCTGCAACACATTTCGAGAAACTGACAACGTCCATTATCCTGAGCACGTTTTATTACTTTGCCATGATATTGATAACTTACATTATCGGAACAGTGTTAGGAACATCGCTTGGCAATTTGTTTTTTGATACACACAATGCCATTCAATTTGCATTATTACAATCAGCTACTCCTGAATTTGTTGTAAATGGTCATGCTGTATATAACTCCGGCCCAAATTTACTGAACACTTTTATTGCCTTTGCCGGAATTCAGGCTGTATTTATGCTTGGCTCAATTTATTTCAAAGGTAATGCCGTTGGAAAAACAATGCTGGCAATCATCGCTTTGACTATTGTACTGGGTCTTATTGAATTATTCTTACTGAAAGTTACATTTGGCACCTATCATATAAATGGGCAGATGATGGATATTTCGATAACACCCGAACATAATTTATTCAGAAGTCTCCAAACAGTTGGAACTATATTTAAATATGCCTTAATCCCATTCTTCTGGGTAGTGACCTATTTCCGTTTAACCGAAAAAGAAGTATAACATTATGGAATTCAAAGAAACACAAGCCATTTACCTGCAAATAGGCGATTACGTCTGCGAACAGATATTGCTGGGCCGTTGGAACGAAGGCGACCGCATTCTGTCTGTAAGGGAATTGGGAGTGGATTTGCAGGTCAATCCCAATACAGTGATGCGAACATTTGACTTTTTACAAAACAACGAAATCATTTTCAACAAACGTGGTGTAGGTTATTTCGTTGCAGAACAAGCCAAAGAAAAGATATTAAAGTACCGTCGGAATCAGTTTATGGATCACGAGCTTCCGGTATTTTTCAAGAATATATCTATACTCGGAATGAGTTTTGATGAACTAAAAGTTCGCTACGACGATTATATCAAAAACAACCAATAAATTCAGATTCAAATGAAAACAACCCATAGAATACCAAAAGCTGTTGCAGTGATAGTTGTTGTAGGCTTCGGTTTACTTCACAACATGAAAGATAAAAACGTTGTTATGGATCCACTGCGTGAAATAACAGCTGAATTTGATAAAAACCAGGTAAAGAGCGATACCGTTCGTACGAATGAAAGTAGACTTTATATCTACACTAAATCCTTTATAAATAAAAGTATCAATCAACTAATTTCAAATTTATGAAAACAAGCAATAAATTACTGCTCGGATTATTTACTCTCATAGTAGTAAGCATGATTATAGGCAATATAGTGTTGAAAAGCGAAGCCAAAAAAAGCATAGAAATTGAGAATACAAATGGAACAAAATCTCAAACCGACACTGTTTCAGGCGATTCAACAAACATACACATCCATATCAGATAATGAAAAGTATTGCAGTATTTATGCATGTCCCATTCGAAGGATTGGGCTGTATAGAACAATGGATTACGAAAAACAATCATACAGTTTCGTATACCCGGTTTTACGAAAAGTACGAATTGCCTGATATAAATGCCATTGATTGGTTAATCGTTATGGGTGGTCCCATGGGAGTTTACGATGAAACTATTTACCCATGGTTATCGGAAGAGAAAGCGTTTATAAAACAAGCCATTGATACCGGTAAAACGGTCCTGGGAATATGTCTTGGCTCACAATTGATTGCTGAAGTACTCGGGGCAAAAGTCTATCCGAATAAGCAAAAAGAAATTGGGTGGTTTGACGTTGCGCTTTCCGAAAAGGCTAAAACAACCTCATTATTTGACGGATTTGAGGACAAATTCCCTGTTTTCCACTGGCATGGCGATACCTTTGATTTGCCCAATGGCAGCACACATTTGATAAGTTCTGAAGTTTGTAACAATCAGGCATTTTTGTACAACGATAAAGTACTGGGTCTTCAGTTTCATTTCGAAGTTACCGCAGAAACACTGCGCGGAATGGTTGAAAATGGCACTTCAGAACTGATAGAGGGTGAAACGATTCAATCTGCCGACAAGATTTTGTTGACAACTGAATTTATTGCTTCAAACAACCTGAGAATGCATCAAATATTGGATAATCTGGCAAAATAGTATTCAGTCCGAAACATAGAAAGGGGAAAAAGCAATGCTTTTTCCCCTTTCTATGTGAGCCAATTATAAACTCAGAATTATTTCTTTACCAACACCCAGGCATCAGGAAAGCGTGTTGAGATTTGTTTGATACGAGCGTGAGCTTCTTTGTAGTCATTGAACGAAGCAATTAATACGCGGTACATACCTTTTTCGTTCACAACAATTAATGCATTGTTACCTTCAGCTTTCAATGTGGTTTTCAATCCTTTGGCATTGTCTTGTTTTGAGAAACTACCTACAACAACGTGGTATTTGTAATTCATCGAAGCGCTTTCGCCATCAACTAAGCTAAAATTCTCATTACGTGTAACTTCGGGTTCATTTGATACTACTTCTTTTACTACAGCTTCCTTCACAACCGGAGTGGTTTCAACAACTTTCGGTGTAGACTTAGCTTCGATATTCGCTCCTGCAGGTATTTCTGCAATTTTCTGTTTAGTTTTACAGGCAGATGTGGCCATCATTACTATGGCTAGTGCGACAATTAATCTGATTGTTTTGTTCATATTTTTTTGTTTATTTATTTTGAATACAAATTTAACTGTTTCAAACGAATTACACAATTATTTTAGACCGGGAGTTGATATTTTTTCAAACATCTATCATTCATACTCGTTTCGGACTGCAAAGATGATAAGAAAAATGCAGGAAACCAAATGTCTTTAGCTTTTTTGTAAAATAAACAGCCAAGTGTTCAAACAAAATGACAACGATCTACGTTTAAGAACTAATATGAATCAAGTAAATTAATTACTAACCTATAAAATAGCAAAATTATGAAATTCTCATTGCCCGAATTACCTTATGCACACAATGCATTAGAACCTATTATAAGCGAAAAAACCATTAGCTTTCACTACGGCAAGCATCATCTAACCTACGTGAATAACCTGAATGGACTGGTTGAAGGAACTGAATTTGCTGATGCTGATTTGGATACAATTGTAAAAAAATCAGAGGGACCCATGTTCAATAATGCTGCACAAATCTGGAATCACAATTTCTATTTCTTGTCATTGACACCTACCAGGGGAAGTCAACTAAGCGATAAACTTGCAACAGCTATTAATGCCGGATGGGGTTCGCTTGATAATTTCAAAGCTGAATTCAACAAAGCCGCTATCACCGTATTTGGTTCCGGATGGGCCTGGCTCGTTAAAGATGGCGAAGGTAAACTATCAATCGTAAAAGAAAGTAATGCCGGAAACCCACTTACCCGTGGTTTAATTCCATTGCTAACATTCGATGTATGGGAACATGCCTATTACATTGACTATCAAAACCGTCGTGCCGACTATGTAGCTGCATTGTGGGATTTAGTCGATTGGAAAATTGTTTCAGACAGATTCTAAAATCCGTAACTCTATTGTAAAAACCGAACAGATTCAAATCAGTTCGGTTTTTTTCTTTTTTATTGAGTAAAAAATTGATACAAAAAGAATACAAAACCTAAATAAAGGTTAATAAATACAATGAAACATTCATTTTACTAAAAATTGAATGGCCTTAGTATCGATGTGTTCTAAAAAAATTATCTTTGCAGTCGAATTTTATTTGAAAGTGTATTTCGATGCTAATTTTAAATAGGATTTCACATTAAACACATAGAAAATTACCCGAATGAAAAACCTATCACTCATTTTGAATGCCGTATTGGCGATTGCTGTAATTATCCTCTTTTGGTTAGTTTTAGGAACCAAGTCAAACTCAACAGCTAAAGAACTGATTACAGGAAAACCAGCCGTTGCAGCAGGTAAACTACCAATTGCTTACATCAATGTTGACTCATTGTTATTACATTATCAGTTTTCGAAAGATGCTAATGAGTCACTCACAAAAAAACAAGAAGATTCGCGCCTGACAATCAACACAAGAGCCCGTGAGCTTCAGACAGAAATGGCTGAGTTTCAGAAAAAATTAGAAAACAATGCTTTTTTAAGTCGCGAACGTGCCGAACAAGAGCAACTACGCCTGCAAAAGAAACAACAGGAATTGCAACAGCTTGATGGTAAATTGAGCCAACAATTGATGCAGGTTCAACAAAAAATGAGTGAAGAGCTACGTGATACTATCAATGCTTTTCTGAAAGATTTCAACAAAGATCATAAATACGAAATGATTATCAGTAATACTGCCAACGACAATGTATTATATGCCGGAAAAGGGTATGATATCACATCCGAAGTAACAAAACTTTTAAACGAACGCTGTGCTAAAAAATAGCAGATAGCCGGATATATAAAAAAGCGCCATTCTCAATTGCTGGGAATGGCGCTTTTTATATAAAGTAAATCTTATTATTTTTCTCCCCGGAAAGAATAAAAAAGAGTTGTAAGTGCATATATCAATACTGCAACAACCCATGTATTGGAATGTACAAACATAAAATAAGCAGCCAATCCCAACATTAAACTAGAAAGAAAGCCCATGCGAATCAAGCGTTGCATGCGTTGGCTTAAGCCTTTTGAACGAAGCGCCTGCATAAATTGCCAATAAATAATGATAGCAGAGCCAACCGAGAAGACATAAGGTGCGTATTCTACATTGAATAAATGGGCAAAAGCTCCCAAAATAGTGATTGTACCACCAATAAGGAAAAGGATTTGAGATTGTTTTTTCTGAGTCATTCTTTAATTATAAAAATATCTTCGTCTTGTCTTTTCATGAAATAATGCTCCCGCGCAAATTTCTCCAGATTATCATCACTCGACTGAAGTTCTGTCTTTTTTTGCTTCGTTGCGTTAATCTCATCCTGATAAAATTTCAATTCATTTTCCATTTGGCTAATTCTTCTGTAGCTCTGAAAACGATGAATCAAACTATGCTCATCGAAAAAAGTTACCCACACTGCAAACGCAACAAAAACAATCAGATATTTATTTAAAAATATCTTTTTTAGTTTCATTCCTGTTTTTAAAAAGGCAGTCATGGCAGTGAGTTGAGATTGAATGAGATGATAAATTTCGGTAATAATCGGACAAAGGTAAGCATTTTTTACGAACCAACTTTTTTTTGAGAAATCTTTTTTTTTGAAGAAAAGTACGTCTTTTTTTCTGTACATTTGCAGACAAAAGAAGCACAAGTTTTCAGTTTATGGATAATTTCATTGTATCAGCACGTAAATATCGCCCATCCACATTTGGTTCTGTTGTTGGCCAGTCAGCCCTGACAACCACACTTAAAAATGCTATCAAAGGCAACCATTTGGCACATGCATATTTATTTTGCGGACCACGTGGTGTTGGAAAAACAACCTGCGCCCGTATTTTTGCCAAAACAATAAATTGCCAGAACTTAACTGCCGAACACGAAGCTTGCAACGAATGTGAATCATGTGTTTCGTTTAACGAACAACGGTCCTATAACATTCATGAATTGGATGCTGCATCCAACAATGGTGTAGATGATATTCGGTCATTGATAGATCAGGTTCGCATCCCACCCCAAATTGGAAAATACAGCGTATATATTATTGATGAGGTTCACATGCTTTCGGCAGGTGCTTTTAATGCATTTCTGAAAACGCTTGAAGAACCGCCGGCTCATGCTATTTTTATTTTAGCAACAACCGAAAAGCATAAAATCATTCCTACCATCCTTTCCCGCTGTCAGATTTACGACTTCAACCGCATAACTGTAGCCGATACAGTTGCTCATTTGCAAATGGTAGCCCAAAAAGAAGGCGTTACTATCGATGTGAATGGATTGAATGTGGTAGCTCAAAAGAGCGATGGCGGTATGCGTGATGCATTGTCCATTTTCGATCAACTTGTAAGTTTCTGTGGTAGCAACATTACCTACCAGGGCATTATCGAAAACCTGAATGTGCTCGATTACGAATACTATTTCAAATTGATTGAAGCGTTTCTGAAAGGAGATGTTAGTCAATCATTGCTTATTTTCAACGAAGTACTCAACAAAGGTTTTGATGCGCATCATTTTATCACCGGTCTTAGTTCTCACCTGCGCGATGTATTGGTAAGCAAAGATCCGCAAACTATTTCGTTGCTCGAAGTTGGTGCCGACATAGGTGAACGTTATAAAAGTCAGGCTCAGCTTTGCACGCCCGAATTTCTCTTTCAGGCTCTGAAAATAAGTAACGATTGCGATATTGATTACCGGCAAAGTAAAAACAAGCGACTATTAGTGGAGCTTGCTTTAATTCGTCAGTGTCAACTGACGGATGAAAAAAAAAAATCCCTACTAATTGACGATCAATCTGCTCCTATTCAGAAAATAGCTGTAGAAACCCCTATAGCAACCGAAAGCAAACAGACTGTAACAGCACCTACAACTACTCAGACGCATACGCCATCGAGGCCAATTCCAGCGCCAGTAAAACCCGCAGAAGCTGCGTCTGACTCAAAACCAAGCCTTCAACGGCCCGGACGAATTTCAATTTCGGCTCCTACTGTTGCCGCAGCCCCACAAACATCCTACAACGAAACAAAAGTTGTAGAACAAGCCGTTGTTTTAAATAAATCATTTACAACAGAAGAGTTGGAGAAAGCCTGGCATCAATTCGCCGATACAATTCCGGAACAAGCCAGAATGGTTAGTTTTTTTCAGACCACAATACCCATACTAACATCTCCCATAACTTTTGAAATAACTGTAAGTAATATTCTACAAGAAAAAGAACTAAAACGCCTTCATGCCGACATCCAGGAGTTTATACACCATCAGCTTCAAAACAACAGCATAAAAATGACCATAAAAGTGGCCGAAGAAACAGAAGTTCAACGTGCAAACACTCCTGAAGACCGTTATAAGCTAATGGCCGAACAGAATCCCGCGCTTGATATTCTGAAAAACGGATTGCAACTGGAAATAGATTGATAATTTCATAAAGTCATTTTGAAATTATAGAATAGCCTGAAGTTTATGTTTATCATAAACTTCAGGCTATTCTATTTTCCCCACAATACATTTCGGACCTGAATTGCAAACGTTTGCGACAGATATTTTAAATTATTTCACAAAAAATACTACATTCAATACCAATAGAATATACATTTGTATTTCTTAATTCAACCTTTAAATATAGTATTTATGAAAAAGAAAATTTTACTCGGATTATTCATTTCCTGTTCAATCATTATGCATGCCTTCCCTTCATGGATGGGAAATCAATCTTACATTCAGAGCACTTCATCTCAGGATGTAACGTTAAGTGTCTGGCAAAATCAAGATTATGTAGGTTTGCATTGTAAAGTAGGCGTATCGATAGATGGCGGTGCAACCTGGACAGAATACCAAATGAATTATAGTGGGAATAATTCAGGAAACAGCGTTTGGTCGGTTACACAAAAAATAAACTCTTCAAACAATTGCCTGTGCTATTTTCATGGTTATGATGATTGGTCAGGAAGTATGTATTTAAACAATGGGGGAGCCAATTTCTCATTTATTGTTAATCCAACTACTGCAGCAGATGGGGATTGGAGTTCCGCCTCAAGTTGGTGCGATGGCTCTGTTCCATCGTCACAATCTGCTAATTTCAAAATTGCTCACAATATCACACTTGATCAGGCGGTAACAGTAGGTTCATTAACTATCAATTCGGGTGCAACATTTACTGCCAGTGATAATACTGCCAGAACTATAACAATTTCGAAATCAACAGCTGGCTCTGCAACAACATTATCAAATAGTGGAACCTGGGCTAATGGTACCGGAGGCAATACAGTTATATTTACCGGAGCACCAAGTTCAGGAGATGCAATACACTCTATTGCAGGTACAATCGATTTTGATCGTATTGCAATCAATAAATCATCAGGATCCAGTAATGTTGGTGCGTCATTTGGCGCAGGAACATCTGTAACAGGAACATTAGAAGTTGGATCGGGAGGTTATGTAGCAACTGCACCTCCAACAAGCTTTTATGGGTCAAGTGCGATTCTCAAATTTAATCAGGGAACAGGTGCAATCTACGATGTGAATGGAAGTGACAATTCCTGGTCGACTACTGTAGTACCCAATTACATTACAATCAGTTCCGGCACAGTAAACCTGAACGCTAACAGAACGGCAACCGGTAATTTGCTTATTGATGGTGGCACGTTGGTTTTAAATAACAATACCCCAAATCTTACAATTCAGGGAAACTGGACCCGAACTGCTGGTAGTTTTACTGCAGGAAGCGGAACAATCACACTAAGTGGAAGCAGCGATGCCACAGTTGATGTCACCGGTGGTGCCACAATGAACAACCTGGTTATTGCCAAAACAAGCGGAGCAAAAGTTACTCTTGCTACTTCGTTAACTGCAGGAACAGTGACAATCAACCCGGGTGCTAAACTCACACTCAACTCAGGCCAAACTTTGACTGCCACCACCTTTAATATACAAAGCAATGCAACCGGAAACGGTACATTTATAGATAATGGAACTGTGAGTGCAACTACTACGAATGTGCAACAATATCTGGCTACCGGTAGAAACTGGTACATATCGAGTCCGATAGCAGCAGCAACAGTAAGCTCAATAAATACAACTACAGGTACTTCCATGGTAAGTTACGATGAACCTAATGGATCAACAACTCCGTGGCCGACCGAAAGCGGAACACTCACTCCTGCAAAAGGATACATTGCTGTTGCACCAGTGGGAGAAACAGGAGTGACAGTCAATTTTAGCGGGGCATTGAATACGGGGAATCAAACAATTGCTTTAACCCGAACAAGCGGACAAACGAAAGAAGGTTTTAATTTAGTTGGAAATCCTTATCCATCGCATCTTACCTGGTCGGAAGCCGTTGCTACTGCATCAAATACGCTAACAACCATCTGGTATCGTACTTATGTATCAAGCGCTTATGTATTTCAAACTTACAATGCAACCGGCGGTATTGGAACTCCAATAGGGGTTACAGGACTTGTTGCACCCATGCAGGCATTCTGGGTAAGAGCAAATGCCGGAGGTGGGACACTTTCATTAAACAACAGTATGCGTTCACACAGTGGTACAGCAAATCCGTTGAAAGCTCCGGCATTGAAGAACACTGAACAACAACTTTTACGTATACAGGTATCAAACGACGTAAACAGCGATGAAGCTGTTATTTATTTCAATGTCAACGCTTCGAATTCTTTTGACGCTTACGATTCTCCAAAAATGTCAAATGCCAAAGCCGCAATCCCTGAAATTTACACACTGGCCGGGAATGAGCAGGTTGTGATTAATGGATTAAACAGTGTTAGTACAAATTCAGAACTACCAGTAGGTTTTACTACCGGGCAGTCAAATGTATTCTCAATCAAGGCAACTGAAATAAATAACTTTGATGCCAATACCAGAATTATCCTGAAAGACAAATACCTGAACACCGAACAGGAACTGACAGTTGGAACAGCCTATAGCTTTAGTTCAGATATTGTATCAACAGCAGACAGATTTAGTATTGTGTTTAAATCGGTAGGAGTAACAACAGCCACTAACACGATTGCTGACAATGATGTTATTGTTTACAAAAATGCAGACAATCAAATAACAATTAAGAACAACAGCAAATTATACAATAACTCAACCGTTACAATTTACAATGCCATGGGTCAGGAACTAATGAGTAAACAAGTCTCAGGAGCTGATTCTGTAATTAAAACCAATTTATTATCAGGTGTATATTTCGTACATGTCAATAATTCAACTAACAGTACTACTAAAAAGATAATAATTGATTAAATGATACTATCATTTTTCATTTATATAAATTATTAGGTATCAATAAAAACAGAGAAAAATTATGAACACAGAAAATAAATTGAAAGGCAATTACTGTACGCCTAAAATAGAACGAATCCAACTTGATAATGAAATATCCCTGGCCCTTGAGTCTCCACCGGCATACGAACTTGTAAAAAATACAAATATGCCTGAGTATTTCAACAATGATCCATTTAAAACAAATATTATGTGATTCTAATTGCACGAAAGGTGTAAGACTATCAAAAAGGCATAGGAAGAAAGAGTATTTTAACTCAATCAGCATGAATTATTTTCTTCTACCACTATAAAAAGGAAGAGAACTTGTCGGCCGACAAGTTCTCTTCCTTTTTTACTATTAGAAATAACGTATCATCATTTCTGCAAACAAACCACGTAGGATCACATTCGTTCCTATTACAAGGATACCATAATTCGTTTATGACACTTTGACCTGTATTGGTCAAAATATTTGACTAGTATAGGTCAAATAGCTTGACCAGTACTGGTCAAACAAGCAACTACGGGAAGCTTTGAAAGAATGAATAATCCGCTAACATCGAATGAATACAAATTGTGTTCAATAACCTCAGCTCAGATATTGCATCAACAGCAAATTATACAATAACTCAACTATACCAATTTTTGGCATAGCGGACCAAGAATTAATACACAAACAAATAGCAGGAGCCGACTCAATAATCAAAACCAATTTATCTGTAGGAGTTTATTTTATTACTGTAAATAATTCAAATATTTCTGTTACTAAAAAGATAATAATTGAATAGTCAAAATAAATATTTCAAGCAATATAAATCATACAATAAGTCGCTAAAAAAACACAAATCATTTACGAACACAGAAAATCAACTAAAAGCAATTACCACACGCCAAAATAGAGCGAATACAACTTAATAATGAAATATCGCTGGCAGTTGAGTCTTCACTTGCTTACTAAATTGTAAAAAGTACAGATTTACAGGAGTTCAATATTAATAATTCTTTTAAAACACATATAGCATAACAACACTCAATCAGAAAAACATTTCCGAATATTTGGGGTTGTTTTTCCGTTCTAACTAGCTACAAATCAGTAGCAATAAATCCTCTTTTTTCGTAGTCTTATTTACTACAAATTCTTTAGTTACACATTTATCCACCCGCCTCAACATTTTATCCTCTCACAAATTGCTCTCATAACATGCTGAAAAACTGCACATTAACTTAATGAATAATAATCCATACAAATGAATAGAATTCCATTGTAATAAATAACTGTATGTACTTCTTTTGCACCTGACTTATTTCATCGGAATATCCTTTTGAGTTATTTAAGTCTGCCTGATTTTGAAATTTAAAAACAACCAAATTTATAACACCTTTTTAAATCTATTTATTTATGAGAAAAATTACTTTATTTAAAGCATGCGTTATTTTATGCATGTTGGTTATGTCTACTGGGATGCTAAATGCTCAGTTAACAGTAACCGCATCAGGATTGCCCAATATTGGGCGAGGACAAATTAAGTTTGCGGACTTTAACAACGATGGAAAACTTGACGCTTTAGTTGTTGGTCAAACAGCTGCTTTTGCAACTTCTGGATGTATAATAAATTTTTACACTGGAAATGGAGATGGTACCTTTACGGATGCAACAGCTACTTGGTTAACACCTGCAACCCCTACCGCAGTAAACAGCGGTATGATAGGTGTAGCTGATTATGACAAAGATGGAAAATTAGATTTTTGCTATGCTGGACGTACCACTGCTGGAGCAAACGTAGTGTATTTATATAGAAATACCGGCTCAACATTTACGAATAATACAACTGCTGCATTTACAGGAACTACAGCTCCTACAGGTTGTTATTTTGGATCTATTGAATGGTCTGATGTTGATAATGACGGAGACCTTGATTTGCTTATTCATGGACGAACATACACTTCCTTAGCCTACCCAGGTTCATCAGGAGCAAGGACTACTATAACTCAACTGTATAAGAACAATAATAATGGCACTTTTACATCTTCTGCAATACCAACAAATGCAGCAGCTTATGGACAAACATTGATGGCAGATTTAGACCTTGATGGCGACCCTGATTACTTATTTTATGGAGGTGGAAACATAGGTGGCCAAGGCATTAATGATGGAACAGGTACATTTACAAACACTTCATATTCTGGTACAACAAATACACCAAGGGCTTCAAACATGGTATATGGCGACTTTAACAAGGATGGGAAAATTGACTACATCCAATCATACATTAATTCATCAGGCACACCTGCTCCAGCAATTAAGTTGTCAATCAATACAACAACTGTAGCCGGTACATATGCTAATACAAGTACAGCTCCAGGTTCGATTACTCCTTTAGGATCTAACGGAACATATGTTAGCAGTGGAATTGTTTCAGCTGTAGATTATGATAATGATGGTGATTTGGATTTATCTATACATGGATTGGCAACGGCGACACCTACTACAGTTTTGTATTTAAACAATGGAGAAACCACTACACCAACATTTATAAGTGCTGGCTTAACACTTACAGGCTTACAATACGGAGGTGAAGTATGGGCGGATCTTAATGGAGACAATAAACCAGATTTAATTACTTTTGGATATAGCGATGCGGCTGCTTCTACTCCGGCAACTATTGTGTATTTAAATGGAACGGCAACGGCAAATACAGCACCTTCAGCTCCAAGTACAATTACCGCAATACCTTCTGGTTCAGTAGCTTCCATATCTTGGACAATGCCAGCATCAGCTGATGATCACACGCCTAACGTTAGCCTGACGTATAATGTACGCATTGGAACTACCTCTGGGTCTTCTAATATCCTAACTTCATCTATTTATGGTCCTGGAAAATATAATCTGACATCTGCAAATGTCAAGGGCTTAGCGGATGGCACATATTACTGGAGCGTACAGGCTGTTGATGCTGCCTATGTATCAGGAACTTGGGCGACTGAAGGTACATTTACAATTGGAAGTCCTACAACAACTCCTTCTGCACAAGCAATAAATCTCTCTGCTACGACTGCAACTCAAACATCGATAACAATGGGTTGGACAAATGGTGATGGATATAAAACGGCTGTCTTCATGAAAGAAGGTACAAATTTAGGTGATTATCCTGCACCAAGCGCAAATACAGCATATTCTCCAAATACTGTTTTTGGTAATAGCGGTAGCCAAATTGGATCTTCTGGATGGTATTGTGTATATAATGGACCAGTTACTCCACTTTCAGCTGGATCTGTCGTTGTTACAGGATTGACTGGAAAGAGAGATTTTCAGGTTATGGTCATCTCGTATAACGGAACTGCAGATAATACAATTATAAATTATTTAACAACAACAAGTACAAATAACCCCGTTATTTTATCCTCATTAGACTATGTAGTTCCTACCTCAGCAGTTACATCGGGACTTACAGTAGCTACGAATTTTCCAACAACTACGACAGTCTCTATTAAACCTAGTCAATCAGGAACCACTCCAAATGTTGGATATGCAACTGTTGTTTTTATCAAAGAAGGAAGTGATGCTTTAGAAGATGTTTCTGTTGCTTCGAATACAACTTACACTGGAAATACAGTATTTGGTTCAGGTACTCAGGTTGAAACATCGGGGTGGTATTGTGTCTATAATGGTAATTCTTCCTACTTGAGTAACGGAAACTTTAATCCATTCTCTACTTTTACAGGACTAAAGTACAATACTTCATACCAGGTGAGAGCATGTACATATAATGGTATACCCGGACTTGAAAAATATTCAGCAAGAGCTGGAGTTACTTTTGCAACACTTGCATCAACGACTACAACTTTCAATACTGAAGGAAACTGGTCAACATATGGAAATTGGAGTGCGGGATTACCAGGCACATTAACTACAGATATTATAATTAACAATAACTGTACTAAAGATGGTGATCTCACTATTGAACAGGGAGTAAAGTATACACTTAATAGCAGTTATGGTCTTACAGTAAATGGAAACCTTGCAATTAATAGTAATGCAACCGGAACAGCAACATTTGTAGATGCTAATACAACAAGTGGATTAACAGTAAGTGGAACTACAACTGTTCAGCAATATCTTACTTCAGGTCGTAACTGGTATGTTTCAAGCCCGGTTGCTACGGCTACCACTTCGGCATTAAGTTCTGCAAATACAATTAATTATTATAATGAGCCTGCAGCAGCCTTTGTCCAATTTTCAACAGAAAGCTCATTACTTCCGTTGAAAGGTTATATTTCGGCAGGAACAGTAACAACAGGTAATGTCGCTTTCTCAGGAGCACTTAATAGCGGTGAAGAAACGGTGACATTACCACGCACTTATGGTGTAACTAAGAGTGGTTTCAATTTAGTAGGCAACCCATACCCATCGTATGTAAGTTGGGATGCTGCAGAGAAATCTAACCTTGAAACAACCATGTGGTATCGTTCTATGAACTCAGGCGCTACGGCTTATGTATTTGATACTTATAATGCCACAGGTCAAATTGGAACAGGCTTAAATGGTGAAACAGTAAATAGCAATATTCCACCAATGCAAGCCTTCTGGGTACGCGTTAAACCTGCCGTTTTGGCAAATGATACAACTGGTACATTGACGTTCCGCAACTCTATGCGTTCACATAAAGGTGCATCAGATTTAAAATTGAAATCACGTGCTGTGGCAGATGCAACTCAACAGGTTTTGCGCCTTCAGGTTTCGAACGGAACTAACATTGATGAAGCAGTAGTTTATTTTAATCCAAATGCTTCGGATGGTCTTGATGATTACGATTCACCAAAAATGTCGAATGCTAATGCAGCTATTCCTGAAATCTATACAATTGCAGGAACTGAAAAGTTAGTTATCAATGGTCTTAGTGTTGTTACTCCGGAAGAGACATTGCCACTTGGATTTACAACAGGTCAGTCTAATTCATTCTCAATCAAAGCTACACAAATTGCTAACTTTGATGGTATGAAAGTTTACCTGAGAGACAATGTATTGAATACCGAACAAGAATTAACTGATGCATCAAGCTACACGTTCACTTCGGATGTTGCTTCAACTACTACCCGTTTTAGTGTTGTATTTAAAGCGGCTGGCGTTACTACCGGTATCAACGCTTCAACTGATCAGGCTGTTGTTATTAATAAAAATGCTAACAATCAGATTACAGTAAATTGTAAAGGTGCTATAAACGATTCATTTGTGTCGGTTTACAATGCATTAGGCCAAAAAGTGTCTGCTCAGCAAATTACTGCAAGCAATACAATTATCAGTAGCAGTTTCAGGCCGGGTGTTTACGTAGTTACAGTAAACAACGGTAATAAAACAACAACTAAAAAGGTAATACTTAACTAATATTCAACTTTCCCTTCTCTCAAAGCAGAGAAGGGGAACTGATTAAAATCACATACAATATGAAAACAACAAAAGAAAATACTCCGAAACGTACCTATAGCTCGCCATTAATTGAGCAAATTAAACTGGATAATGAAATTTCATTGGCCTTGGAATCAAATCCACCCATGTTTGAACTTGTAAAGGGTTCAAATGCTCCTGAATACTTCAACAACGATCCGTTTAAAACAAACGTAGGATAATGGAAAAGTTATTAACGTAGAAGCGTTCGCAAAAAAAAACTTCTGAAACAATTTTAAATTGTCTTAGAAAACAGTAAGTATAATTAGCCCGGATTTTGTAAAACAGAATTCGGGCTAATTTAAATAATATACCAATCAATCAGACATGAAAAAATCCTTACTCACCTTATTTCAGATTGCTAAAGAAAGAAATTTCATCTATGCCATATTCCTGTTCATTGCGCTTTGTTGTCAAACAGCAACAAATGAAATCTCGGCACAACGTAAAATGGAGAATCTCGGACGCGGGATGATTGTTCTGAATGAGGGAGGTGGAAAAGCCTATGTGGGCTGGCGCTTACTTGGCACCGACCCGGCTGATATTTCATTTAATCTGTATAAATCGGTAAACGGAGCAGCTGCCACCAAAATTGCAGGACCATTGACCTTAACGACTGACTATGTTGATAATAGTCTGAATGCAACCGCAACAAACAGCTACTATGTAAAACCAATTATAAAAGGAGTGGAACAAGCTGCAAGTGCACCTTTCCTTTTAACTGCCAATACTCCTGTTCGGCGCTATCTTGCTATCTCACAACAAAACGAACCAGATGGAGGCGTATATACATCCTGGCAGGTGCATGTAGGCGATGTAGACGGAGATGGTGAATATGAATACATTTGTATGCGTACTTATGATGGAGCAACTCCCCCATTGACCCGAAGTACAAAAATAGATTGTTATAAACTAAATAGTACATTATTGTGGCGGCTGGATCTTGGTCCAAACTTCACCTATACGGCAAATGGTAGTGGTTCATTAGCTGTTGCGGACTTTAATGGCGATGGTAAGGCTGAGATTGGCCTTCGTACTTTCGAAGGTACCTGCTTCCGATATGGTAGTGCCGACAGTACACGCATTGGAGACACAAACAGTGATGGAAAAACGGATTACCATCTGGCTGATGGAACAGTAAACAGCGGTCCTGAATTTCTTTCATTTCTCGAAGGAGCTACCGGAAAAGAACTCGCCCGTACTCCTTTTCAACCATCAACCAATAACGACGCTGCAGCTACTTTCGGGGTAAACGAAAGACCACTTTATATCTATTTGGCAGTAGCCTGGTTGGATGGTGTTTTACCCAGCTTAGTCAGTGTACGCGGTGCAGGTGGTGATAATACACCCGCATTTGCTTTCGATTTCCGTAACGGTACAATATCAGAACGTTGGCGCTGGGTTCCTACGGCAGGACAAGGATTGCATCAGGCTCACAATATTCTGGTTTATGACCTTGATAACGATGGAAAAGATGAAATCGCATTTTTGGGATCGGCATTGGATGATGATGGTACAGTGTTGTATGCCAATAGTGATTTTTCGCACGGTGACCATTTCAGGGTTTTAGATATGGATCCCGACCGTCCCGGTTATGAGATATATAGTATCCAACAAAACAACAATGGGTTACTCGGACAATCAATCATCGATGGAGCCACCGGACAATTTATAAAGAAACAGTACTTACCAGAATTTGGCGATGTCAGTCGTGGTGATGCAGGCGATTATATTGCAAGTTCAAAAGGTGCTGAGTTTTATTCAACCATGACAGGGGTATTTAATTCAAAAGGAGATAAAATCACTGATAGTAAACCATTTCCTGTATGGGGAATCTGGTGGGATAGCGATTTGCAACGTGAACTTATCAATGGCGTTAATGGATCAGGGACTGCACCGGCTATTGATAAATGGCCAAACTCTCGTTTATTTAGCATCTACAGTGATAATGGATATTGTGATATCCCATACGGTGGGCATCCTCCATTTTGGGGCGACATTCTGGGCGACTGGCGCGAGGAAATCATAGTAGAAAAAACAGACCGGTCAGAACTTCGTATTTATTCAAGCTGGGATCCTGCTATCAACCGGCTGTATACTCTTATACAAAACCCGGGTTATAAAACTGAAGTCAGTTGCAAAGGTCGTATTGGAGGTGCATTTCCCGACTACTACCTTGGGGGTGGTATGCAAACTCCACCACCGCCACCCATTACAAAAGCCAAATTGCATTGGAAAGGTACATCCGGAAATTTGTGGGACAATTCAGCAACAAACTGGGATAACAATTCTGTTTCGACAGCCTTTACAGCTAATGATTCTGTATCATTTGATTTGACAGGTAACAACACCTCTCCTATTCTTGTTTCCGGCACTATTGCTCCGGCATGTGTTACTGTTTATTCTCCGATAAATTACACATTTGGTGGAACCGGAAAAATAACCGGAACATGTCCGTTGACAAAAGTTGGTAAAGGGACATTAACGCTAAATAATAAAAACAGTTATTCTGGTAATACAACAGTATGGGATGGAGCCCTAATTGTAAATGACTCACTTTCAAACAGTCCGGTTACTGTTTATGGAGGAACGTGGGGTGGACCACTTTCAATGGGATTAACAGGAGGACGGATTGGCGGCAAAGGCCCTTACTTTCAAAATGTAACTATTGAATATGGAGGTGCAGTTGTACCCGGAAGCGGAGTTGGAAATGCTGATACTATTACTTTCAATAACCTGACAGAAAAACTGAATGCCGTAAATTATATTGACTTATCAGATGATCCTACAGGTATTATCAAAAAGAATGACCTCATTCGGATACATGGTAATCTGATACTTAATGACACGATAACTGTGTTAATAAATTTACTCAGCCAGAAAGTAAGTGCCGGTGATTATAAACTATTTACATATACAGGAACTTTTACCGGTAGTTTATCAAAAATAAAAGTTCAGGGATTATCTGAATATCCTTTTAGCCTATCAAACTCCAACAATTCAATCTTACTCAAAGTCAAAGGCATGCGTGCAGCTGCTAACGTTGTCTGGTCCGGCTCTGGTGAGAGTTGGGATCTTGCAACCAGTTCCAACTGGTTACGTGATGGCCTTAGTGATGTTTTTGTTCCGTGCGACTCAGTCATATTCGATGGTATTGGCAAAACAAATTCGGATTATATACCACCTGCATTATCAGGCGAAGTTACTGACCCATCTAGTTCAGGTACATATATTTCTACACTTACAACTCCTGTTGGGACATCTCTTCCGGTAACAGGTGTTCGGGTTGAAACTTCAAAAGCAAATTTTAAATTTACCGGATCAGGCTCAATAACCGGTTCAGGAGGATTGACAAAAAATGGAAATGGAAAGCTTACAATTCTCACACAAAATGGATATTCAGGGAAAACGATTGTAAACGGAGGAAGTCTGGAAATAGGTTATCTGGACGATGCCGGATTAAAAAGTTCAGTAGGATCCACTACTTCTACAGATCCATCTTACCTGTCATTAAATAACTCAACACTCCGTTATGCATCATTACCCGGAATTTACACAAACAGAGGAATAACATTAGGAGGCACAAACGACACTATTGCAATTGACACTGCGCTTATGACTGTTAGAGGATTGATTGCAGGAAGTGGTCGGCTGATTAAAACGGGGGCAGGTTCACTCACTCTACAACAACAAGCAAATACTTTTGCTGGTGGAGTTGAGATCAAAGAAGGAACGTTGATTATGGGTGATGATACAGCAAACCGATACGGAATGGGACCACAGACTACGAACGTAACACTGAGTGGAGGAACTCTTTCTCTTTTCAGTAGCGATTCGTATAACAGTACCTATTTTAATCTCATCATACCACAGGGAACTACATCACGGTATAATGTGGATTACCGGAGTGATAACTATGGAAGTTTGACCGGTTCAGGAACCCTGAATATGTATATACCCTATGTTCGCACCACGTTATTTGGTAACTGGTCAGGGTTTTCAGGACAATTGAATTTATTATTTGATTCGCAGGGAAAAGGAACTACTGCAGGGGATTTTAGAATTAGCAACAATTATGGTTATGCAAATGCTGCCATCAATGTTTTGGACAGTCGTATCAATGTATATCATATAACTACAGGCACTTCTGTTTCAATTGGTGAACTTGCAGGCGTTGTAGGTAGTGAGTTATCAGGAGCTAACTGGATTATCGGTGCAAAAAACTCCAGTTCAGTTTTTAACGGAAAGATTAGAGGTAACGCCTTAACAAAGGTAGGAACAGGAACATTTACTGTTACAGATACCTGTTTCTATACAAGTTCAACTTTGATAACCGGAGGAAAACTTAGTTTAGGAGACAAAGCTTGTTTAAAAGGTGGTGTTACAGTTAGTCAGGGAGCTACATTATCCGGAACGGGAACAATAAGTGGATTGACGACTATCAGCGGAATTTTGGAAGGGAAATTACATTTTGGAAATAATCTGGCTCTGAATAGTGGTTCAACAACCAATCTTTCAGTCAGTGGTTTTGGACAGGGACAGCATGATTCAATTTCGGTTTCAGGAGCTTTAACCAGGGGTGGAACTTTGAATATTAATGTTACAGCTTCAGCTCCTGAACTTGGTACAAAAATAAAAATAGTCTATGCCGGGAGTTCCACTGGGAGTTTTTCCATTGTAAATTGCCCGGGATATACGTTCGAACCATCAACAGGAATACTAACCTACACAGGCCACCATATATCAGGTATCAATAATTATTCTGCAACAACAATTCCTGATAATGCCAATCTGACCGTCGACAATGGATTACTGACAATTGATAAAGCCGGCACTCTGTCTAATTTGGCTCTTATGCCGGGATCAAAAGTAAGTCTGAATTCGGGTAGAAATCTACCTTCAACAAAGATTCAAATCAAAAGTGATAATACCGGCACAGCCACCTTTGTAAATAGCAATGCAAATGGACAGATTGTATCGGCTACTGTACAACAGTATCTAAGTTCCGGGCGTAATTGGTACATTTCTATTCCGGTAACGGGTGTGGATAGTTCAGCTTTGAGTACATCTGCCAAAGCAATTATTATGTATGATGAACCTAGCGCAACCTGGAAATCACCGGCAACTGCAACACTCACCCACATGAAAGGATATATAGCGGTTTCAACAAAAACAAGTGGTCCTGTAAACTTTAGTGGTTCATTGAACGACGGAAATCAAACAGTATCTTTAACCCGCACACATGGTGTTACTAAAAGTGGTTTTAATTTGATTGGGAATCCATATCCATCATATGTAAACTGGGATGCAGCCGAAAAATCAAATCTGGAACCAACGATTTGGTATCGAACAAAAAATGCTGGCAATACTGCATACGTTTTCGACACTTATAATTCGACAAGCCAATTGGGTACGAGTAATAATGGTGAACAGATTAATTGTCACATTCCACCCATGCAGGCATTCTGGGTGCGTGTAAAAGCCCCGGTTTTAGCACATGACACATTAGGCACACTCACATTCCGGAATTCAATGCGCTCTCACAAAGAGTCCCAAACCGTAGGGGTCACTATTCCTGATATAAATTTCAAAGTTCCGGCTATTCAGAACCTAAATCAAAAAGTGTTACGACTGGTTGTTTCAAATGATGTGAATAGCGATGAAGCTATAATTTTGTTTAATGCCAATGCCTCAAACGGGATTGATGCCTATGATTCTTACAAAATGAGTAATTCTAATGCTGCACAGCCTGAAATATATACAAATTCAGGGTCGGAAAAAATGGTTATAAATGGATTAAATAGCGTTGAATCCGTAAATTATTCAATCCCATTAGGTTTCACAACCGGTGAGACAAATACTTTTAGCATTAAAACTACTGAAATCAGCAATTTTGATACTGTAGGGGTTTATTTGAAAGATGATCTGTTGAATAAAGAAACAGAACTTACTGATGTCTCAAACTATAGTTTTACATCAGAAGTTACTTCATCCGGTAATCGATTTAGTATAGTTTTTAAAACAGTAGGCATAACAACAGACTATTCTTCAACAATAAACCAATCAATCGATATTAACAAAGACAGCAACAATCAGATTACTGTGAATTGCAAAGGCAATATTAGTAACGCTTCTTTCGTATCTATTTACAATATCTTAGGACAGAAACTGATTACAAAGCAAATAACGAACAGTCATACAGTCATTGGATATTTAAAGCCGGGGATGTACATAGTTACTGCAAATAATGGCAATAATGGTACAACAAAAAGAGTGATTATTGATTAATACTGTCCATTCTCAGGTTGACTGTGTAAGAATTATTTCTCACAACATGAATAAAAATCCCTGAGTATTCCGGGATTCTTATTTTATCGTATGTGTATTTGAAAATTTACTTATCTTTGCATATATACTAAACATATCAATCAGTTATAACAACTTGCTAATAAGCAAATAATAAATTTCATGGAAATTCAATCACTTTACAATCTGAAATCGAAATTTGTTGCCCGTGAAGTGGGTAATGAACTAATTCTGGTCCCTCTAACCGGTAATGTAGCTCAAATGAGTGAAATGTTTACAATGAACGAGACAGCAAAATTTATTTGGGAAAACATAACCGAAACAACTACTTTAGAAGAACTGGAAAATTCAATGACTGAAACGTTCGATATCGACAGCGAAACAGCATCCAGAGATATTGAAAATTTCTTAAATCATCTGGAAGTCATGTTTTTGAAAAAGCGATGAATCAGTTATGGAAAATCAACAGAATACGATTTACTTAAATATTGCAGGTTTTTCTATTATGCTTTATTCCAATTCTAATTTTGAATTGGAAGAAGGTTATGAGCCATTTATATCAGATAAAAAAACAACCGAAGCAGACATTACTATCCGTTGCTTCGATGATATGCCTATATGGCCTTTTTCACAAGATGAATTGGTTTTTGAAGCAGAAAATGAAGACCAAAAATTCTATTCGATATTCCATGCGAGAAATGATTTAGGATTTCTCATTTACGACCAACAGAATCTCGGAAAGGTGCAGCAGATGGCTGTGTTAGATAAATCCTTTACAAAATGGATGGTATTTTCGAAACCAAACTCTGAAAATCGTCTTTTCCCCTTAAAATATCCATTAGGGCCCATTATTATGCACTATCTGACAATTAATTCAGATGCGGTAATGATGCATGCTTCCTGTGCATTCGATGGCACTAAAGCCAGGTTGTTTACAGGTTTTTCAGGCAATGGCAAAAGTACAATTTCGAAACTTTGGTCGGAAGCGGGTAATCAGATTATAAACGACGACCGAATTATTATCCGAAAGGAAGAAGATGGTTATTTTGTTTATAATACACCCATGTATTACAAAGACATATCAAAAAGAGCTCCTTTGGGTGCAATCTATTTGATTCGTCATTCGCCGGAAAACATACTAAATAAACTATCAGGTGCTTTAGCCATTTCAAAAGTAATGGCCTTTTGCATTCAAAATAATTTTGAAAAACAATTTATACAATCCCGTCTCAACTTTTTCAGCGATTTATGCATGCATATTCCTGTTTGCGAACTTGGATTTGTTCCGGATGAAAGTGTTGTAAACTATGTCCTAGCCCATGAAAAAGGAGGCAATAAATAACAATTTATTGGATTTTGCCGAGTCCTTATTAGATGACAATCATACGCTGAGTTTCCGTATGGCGGGAAACAGCATGTACCCTACATTGAAAGCAGGAGAATTGGGACAAGTGGAAAAGTGCTCACCCAATGAACTGAAAATTGGTGATATCGTGATATTTAAAGCACATGGCAAACTTGTGGCGCATAGACTAATCGATATTTCAAAAAAAAATGAATATCAGGTTTTCACGGCCAAAGGTGATAAAAATCAATATAAAGATACCCCTTTTACAAGCGATGCTTTAGTTGGAAAACTGGTTTCATTCGAACGAAAAAACAAAATAATTAGTATAGATAGCCGGTATATGAAAATACAACGTTTCATAGCAAACTATCTATCGAGTTTTGTTATACCTTTTCACAATATCCAACTCCTTTTCAAATCAAAAACAGAGACACTCAATACAGTGTTAAAGTCTATTTGGAGTAATGTTTCTTTGCTGGCTAAAGGTTCAGGTAAAATCTTTTCTATCAATGCTGTTATTTCGGCACTTCAGGGCATATTACCATTTGTTGTTATTGTATGCATAAAATCCCTGATCGATTATCTCACAAGCCTCTCCGCCCTGAATGATAACCAACAAATCCATTTTGTTTTTCTTCTAATACTTACAGCCCTTGTTTTTCTGGCAAGTGGTGTTTTGTCCGAAATCAGATCCTATTTTTCTGAGAAATTATCGCAATCAATCACGCGTCAGGTTTTCGAAAAACTACACCGAAAACATGCTTCGCTGGACTTATCGCACTATGAGAATCCTGCAGAACAGGATAAAATTCATAGAGCTGTACAGGAAGCTTCATTCCGTCCTATTAAGATAATCAACGAATTACTTACAACTATAAAATCAGTTGCCTCTGCACTGTTTTTAGTTGGCATGTTTATATCAATAAAATGGTATTTGATACTGATTCTTATAATTGCTATCATTCCGGGTGTGTATATTCGATTGAAATTTTCAAGGAAATTATACAAACTGAAAGAAATTCAAAGCACCAAGGAACGTGAAATGTATTATTTCAACCGGATTCTGACAGGTTTTCCATTTGCAAAAGAAATGAAGCTTTTTGGATTCTTCAATTTTTTCAAACAACGATATTCAACGGTTCAGGACACTTTGTTCGAACAACGAATTACACTACGTAAATCGGAACTTAGTCTCAACATTGCTGCTCAGATATTCTCGGTTTCTTTGATATTTTTATCATTGGGTTTTGTGTCCTATCTGAAAATAAAGGGCGAAATCTCTATTGGAACGGTTGTGCTGTTCTTCTTCGCCTTTCAGCGGGGATATGGGGTGTTGAATGAGTTTTTTATGTCACTGACCCAAATTTTGGAAGACAATACATTCCTGAATGATTTTATGGCCTTTCTAAATATGCCAACCCGATCCGCTACTGTGACAAACAATCAATCACAGTTTACATTGACGAAAGAAATTCGGATTGAAAATGCAAGTTTCAGGTACGAATCCAGTAAAAGAGATGCTTTAAAATCGATCAATATAACTATCCCTGCCGGAAAAACGGTTGCTTTTGTAGGGGCTAATGGATCAGGAAAAACTACATTGATTAAATTGCTTTGTGGTTTCTATCAACCTAATTCAGGGAAAATACTTTTTGATGGTGTAGATGCAGGTTTGCTCGGTCAAACAAGCATAACCCAGCATATAACTGCAGTATTTCAGGATTTTGCACTTTACAATTTAGCTGCAATAGACAATCTGGCCTTAGGAAATATCAACAGCCCAATTGATATGGAAAAAGCCCGAAAAGCAGCTCAGGAAGCAGGAATTGCTGATGTAATTGAGCGGTTACCCGACGGGTACAATACATTACTTGGAAACCTGTTTAAAGGCGGCGAAGAACTGAGTATCGGGCAATGGCAGAAAATGGCCATAGCACGCGCCTTTTACAGGGATTCTCCCTTAATCCTGATGGATGAGCCATCAAGTGCCCTTGATGCCGATGCTGAGCTTCAAATCATCAGTAGCTTGAGAAAACTAGCGAAGGATAAAACGGCTGTCATCATCAGCCACCGACTCAGCACAGTTCAGTGGGCAGATTTGATTTATTTCTTTCACGAAGGTGAAGTGGTTGAATCCGGAACACATCAGGAATTGATGGCTTTAAAAGGAAAGTACTTTTCGTTGTTTCAAACAGCAAACAGTCGAATTGAGAACTAAAAAATCTGACTTACCGGCAATATCAATTCACCAAACTCAATCATTGCATTAAATAAAGCTATCTGCTTGTAATTCTTCAACTCAGTTGCAGCAATATCTTTTTCTATTAACTTTCCACTCTCGAGCAATTCGGCCCTGTTTACACCATACAGCAGTGGAATGCGAGGAGTAAACCAATTAGTTCCATCGTAAAGAGCAATATTTGAATAAGAAGTATCGGTCAAAAGACCATTTCTCACCAACAAAACATCATCACACTCACCCCGTTTTGCAAAAGCTTCATTAAACTGAGTTCTATCTTCCTGCTTATACGAATAACTTTCCATATCCGTATCAACCATGCGGAGAGATTTGATTTCATGACGCACATAGGGAGCAATTTCGAGTGAAATTAGGTCAGAATCATACACAATCCGACATTTATAAATACCTGATTGAAGTATAACAGATTGGTTTATTACTTCAAAAAGACTTAAAATATCTTCATCAGGATAGCCAGCCGCAAAAGCTTTATTAACCCTGTCCTGATGTAGTTTCAACCGACAAACCACACCATCCTTAATTTTTATCGACTCAAAAAACCGGCACATATACTTTTTGGATTAATTCTTCGTATTCTTTTATCAACTCACTTTTAGCAGTAATTCCTCCACCACTTTTAAAAATCAATTTTTCGCCCTGTTGCTCAATAAACCGTATCATCACTGCCGAATCCAGATTTTTACCATCAAACCAGCCACAAATTCCTGTGTAAAAGCCACGGTTATATTCCTCTGCTTTTTCAATGATTTCAAGTGTCTTGGGTTTAGGTGCTCCACTAATAGATCCTGCAGGTAGTAACGAAAAAATGATATCACCCAATCGTTCCCGATAGTTTTCAGGCAACTTCCCACAAATTTCTGAACTGACTTGTAACAGGTTTTGTTTGTTTGTTGTCAATTTCTCGATATATCGATAGCGTTTTACCTCCACATGATCCGCAACCAAACTCAAATCATTTCGTATTAAATCAACAATGGTTGCATGTTCTGCTTGTTCTTTCGGGTCATTCAGAATTATTTCGGCTGCATTTGGAATTGCAGCATCAATAGTCCCTTTCATGGGAAAAGAAGATATTTCTCCGGCATGAATTTGAACGAATGTTTCAGGAGAAAGTACTGTGAATTGTCCACTAGCCCAGAGTTTATATTTGGCCGAAGATAATTGAAACAAATCGAGTAGCGAAAGATTTGTAACTATTTCAGTAGGTTGTGTGAGATTGGTGAGAAAGGAATTTCCCTGATGAATTTGTTGTTGAACAAAATCAAACTTCTGTTTATACAATTCCGGGCTTATTGGTTTTACTTCCCATTCTATTTGCTCAGTCCTGATTCCTGACTCTTGGCTCTTGGCTCCCGGCTCCTGACTTTGAAACCGAATAAACCGCTCATCCAGTTCATCTTCCCTTATCACATAGCCATATTCCGCTTTATAATCAATAATAAACAAAAATGAGATGCCCAGAGCTCCCAAATAATTCATCTGACTATTAATTTGATCCTTGTTTAAAAGCGAATACGGAAATTGTTCTTTCATCTTATACAACCGAAGTGAGCACAAAGTTACATAAACTTTTCAAATTGCATTTAATGCGAAACAGTAACGGCTTCACTTTAAGCGAAGCCGTTAGAATTAAAAAGTTTACTTTAGAATTTGAATCTTTCTGTTTTGAACTCCATCCGCAGATTTTAATCTCAAAATGTACATCCCATTGCTTAACCCCGAAGTATTGAAAACCCCTTCATTGCTGTTGATTGATGATTGAAGCAATTTCTCACCTTTTGCATTGAAAATTGTGATTTCACTGATTCTATCATTTGTTTTAAACCAGACATTATCCTTTGCTGGAATTGGATAAACTGATAATTCATTATCCTTAACCATATCTGTTTTTGTAGGAAGTGTGTAACTAAAACTAACACCTTCCATAAACTCGGTAAACATAGGTGTTTTAAATTCTGTGGCTATGCGCCAGAAATTAGAAGTACCTTGCAAATAATAAGGACTACTTGCAGTATCTAAAGCAGCTGCAATATTATAAATAGCAGCATTGGCACCTTGAGATACCGAATTTATAGTAATCGGAGTATGAGTTTTGTCATAAATAATTAAATCTGATGGTGTTAGGCTACTAACTGTTTTATACAGATTAAGGGTGAGCCCGGTGCTGGTAATATTACTCACTGTTGCCAGATTTGACACAACAGTTGGATTTGATGACATAATTTGAGCATATCCACCCACATTTACACCATCCCCTGTAGCACGTATAGCCAACAAATATCCAACATCAGCCATTGTAGTAGTATAACCGAGCCTTGTTGAGTCAGGTATAAGAGTCATTTCATAGGTTGCAGGATTCACTCTATACCACTGATAATTCATTCCTCCTGTTATAGCACTATAATCGGGCAATTTCTTAACAGTAAAAGAAGTCAGTAATCCCCTACCAACCCAGGGAGTCATTACACCCGTAAGGAACATACTTTCGTCGAGAGACCATCCCGAGAACCAGGAGTCCACAGAAGAAAGTGGTACATACACTTCGTTGGAAGTATATCAGTTTTTCGGACCACCGTTAACCAACAACCGCAATTTGTAGTTTTCGAACAGATTCAAACTGAAATTATCACCAGTGGTTGTAAGGTCGGCATTACCATACTTGTAATTAATCCAGGTTCCTCCATCGTTAGTCGAACATTGTAGTGTATAACTATCAGCTCCAATGGTGGAAGGTGCAGGGAATGACATTTCTACAATTGACTTTGTGCCAGTGTAGAATACATTGTTTTCCCTTCCGTTTTTAGTTACAAAAAGACCACCAATTTTTCCTGTAGGAGCAGTAAATGGAGTAAAAGTTGGAAGGCTCCCCCCGGCTCCGGGTGTGAATTGCGCAAAATTGGTTTGCGAGCTAAGCAAAGCAAGAATTAAGACAAACAAATGTTTTCCTAATTGTGTAATGGTTGTTTTCATGTTGATAATTTTTTAAAATAAATAGAGTTGTTGTTATCAATTAAATACATATTTTAAAAGTACAGTACAAAAATACACAATTCATTATATTTTAGTGTGATTTATTGAAATATATTCTACAACATATCATATTATTTGCCACAGACACAAAATTGGCAGAAAAAAGACATAACGAGTATAAAACAAAAAAGGCTCCACGTTGAGTGAAGCCTTTATCAAAGAATTTAAATTATTATTTTCTTGGTTTATTTCTATGAAATGAACCTTTTCCTTTCGAGAAAGTTTTTTTAGAATGTTTATATTTCTCCGGGTTATATTCAGGAGCTTCTCCAAGTTCTTCAGGTAGAGGTATCTTGTAAATATCTTTTTCCAGAAAATCTTCAATTTGTTTGAATTTATATTGCTCTTCTATCGAAACAAAAGTAATTGCCATCCCTTTGGCACTTGCACGAGCCGTACGGCCAATACGGTGCACATAATCTTCGGCATCGTGAGGCACATCGTAGTTTATTACCAACGAAATATCGTCAATATCAATACCACGGGATACTATATCAGTAGCCACTAAAATGCTTACACGGTTATTTTTGAACTCGTGCATAACATGGTCGCGTTGCGCCTGATCTAAATCTGAGTGCATCTCACCTACCGAAAGCCCCATTTGGCGGAACGTTTTGAAGAGTTCTTTCACTTTGAGTTTCGAACCTGAGAAAATAATCACCTTGTTAGCTTCTTGCCCCGCAAATAAATGACGAATAATCAATTGCTTTTGAGGTTCATGACAAATATAAGCCGTTTGCATAATCCTTTCGGGCGGTTTAGAAACGGCTATTTTCACTTCAACCGGATTATTCAAAATTGTTTTTGCCAACAAACGTATTTTGGGAGGCATGGTTGCCGAAAACATAATTGTCTGACGATCTTTTGGTAATCGGTTTACAACTGTCATTATATCGTCGAAGAATCCCATATCAAGCATGCGGTCAGCTTCGTCGAGAATAAAATATTTTACATGCGAAAAATCAATATCGTAAAGATTTATATGGGAAAGTAAACGGCCCGGAGTGGCAATTACCACATCGGCTCCTTTTTGCAATCCACGGCGCTGAACATCCCAGGCCGAAGAATCATTTCCACCATATACCGCCACCGACGAGAAAGAGGTAAAATACGAGAATCCTTCCATTTGTTGGTCAATTTGCTGAGCCAATTCACGGGTTGGAGCCATAATAATGGCATTTACTTTATCCTCGGGATGCGGTTCGGATTGTAAATTGTGTAAAAGTGGTAAAATAAAAGCAGCAGTTTTACCTGTTCCGGTTTGAGCACAGGCAATTACATCACGTTTCTGTAAAATTACGGGGATAGTTTCGGCCTGAACCGGAGTGGCTTCTTTAAAATTCATGGCTTGCAACCCGTCTAACACGGCATCGCAAAGAGGAAGTTCGTCAAATCTCATTGAAAATATATTAATATACTGCAAAGATACTCATTTTAAACTGACACTCAATCCGTCATGAGTAGTTTAAAACAAAAAACGCCGAAACCTTTTCAGGAATCGGCGTTTCAGCGGAAGCTACGAGATTCGAACTCGTGGTACGGTTGCCCGTACGTCAGTTTAGCAAACTGGTGGTTTCAGCCACTCACCCAAACTTCCAAACTTCGCTTTAGCGGGTGCAAATATAGGAAAGAATTTTTGATTATCAAAACCATTTTTGCATTACAAATTTCATAATTCATAATTCATAATTACTTTCAATTGACTTTCTGTAATTTAGGTATCAAAATCTATTCTAAATTATTTGCTTTTCGTTTTCCTTTTAATTAATTCAAAACATTTCCGTATTTTTGTATTCCAAATAACGCCTGAAATACCATTAGATTATGACTAAAAAAAGTAAAAAACAGCCTGATTCCCTCAAAAAAGCAATTAAGTGGGTTGGCTTTGGAATACTAGCAATAATTCTTTACATTGCTTATATTTTATTTTTCCCCAATATCTTCCCCCGAACTGAGGAAAAAACCTATCTGTGCATTCCGGATAGTAGCACCTACACCGATGTACAAGTACTCTTGAAAAAAGATGCTAAAATAATAAATATGTCAGCCTTTAAACAAGTAGCATCATTGCTTCATTATGGTTCAAAAATACGCTCAGGACGCTATGAACTAAAAAAAGGTATGAACAACTTCCAATTGGTTCGTATTTTGCGCAGTGGCCGGCAAACACCCGTTAAACTTACGTTTAATAATATTCGTACCAAGGAACAACTTGCAGCCAGACTTGGGACACAACTTATGGCCGATTCTGTTAGTATTTTAGCCTTGATGAATGACACTGCTTTTCTGTCACAATACGGATTAACTCCCAACACGGCAATTGCTTTGTTTATTCCCAACACGTACGAGGTTTTTTGGAATCTGAACGCCAAAGATCTTTTTGAACGCATGAACAAAGAATATACTAAGTTTTGGACAAACGAACGTAAGGAAAAAGCAGCAGCAATCCCAATGACGCCGGTTCAGGTAAGCACATTGGCATCGATTGTGGAAGAAGAAACAAATAATAAAACCGATCGTCCGAAAGTGGCCGGATTATATATCAACCGGTTGAAATCGGATATGCCTTTGCAAGCCGATCCAACGTTGAAATATGCAGTTGGTGATTTTGGTCTGAAACGCCTTACTTTAAAGCAAATACTGTATATTTCACCATACAACACCTATCGCAATCATGGGTTACCTCCGGGACCCATCCGTGTTGCTTCCGAAAGTGGCATTGACGCCGTACTAAATTATACACATCATAATTACATTTATATGTGTGCTTCCGAAACTTTCAATGGTGAGCATAAATTTGCTTCAACCTGGGCAGAACATCAGGCAAATGCAAAAAAATATCAGGCAAAATTAAATGCTTTGAATATACATTAAATCAATCCAGAAGATTATAAAAAACCGACGAAGGTGTTTCAGAATATATTTTGAAACACCTTCGTTCGTATAAAATACTCTTATGGAAATGTTGAGTGTCCATTTCCAATTGTCGAGCGGCTTCAGCATTTGTAAAGTGGGTATTTCTAAATGTAAAGTCCGTTCCGCAAAAGTTTAGCGGACATTTCTTAATGTCGAGCAAGCATTTCTTAATGTAAAGTTGCTTCCCCCAATTGTAAAGTGGATATTTCTTAATGTAAAGTCCGTTCCGCGAAAGTTTAGCGGGCATTTCTTAATGTCGAGCGAGCATTTCTTAATGTAAAGTTGCTTCCGCGGTTGTAAAGTGGGCATTTCTTAATGTAAAGTCCGTTCCGCAAAAGTTTAGCGGACATTTCTTAATGTCGAGCAAGCATTTCCTAATGTAAAGTTGCTTCTGCGGTTGTTGAGCAGGCATTTAGAGCTGTCGGGTAGACTTCGTCAAATGTAATTCACCTCGGGTTGCAATTCTATACCATATTTTTCTTTTACAGAAGCCTGAATTTGTTCTGCCAGAAATACAATTTCAGCACCGGTTGCTCCACCTTTATTTACCAGTACAAGCGCTTGCTTATCGTGTACTCCAGCATTCCCAATTTGCTTCCCTTTCCACCCACATTGATCAATCAACCAACCCGCAGGTACTTTTTCTTCCGTTTCGGAAACAAAGTAATGGGGAATTTGAGGATATTGAGCCAACAAACTATCAAATTGTTTTCTTGAGATAACAGGATTCATAAAAAAGCTTCCTGCATTCCCAAACACCTTAGGATTGGGCAATTTACTTTCACGAATTGCAATTATGGTTTGACGTATATTTTTCAAATCAACAAGTCCATTTTTCAGTACTTCTTCTTCCAAATGTTGGTAATTCAATTTAAAGACAGGATGTTTTTCTAATTTAAAAATTACAGACGTAATCAGATATTTTCCTTTAAGTTCATTCTTGAAAATGCTTTCACGATATCCATACTTACAGTCTACATTAGGAAATTTACGAATTGTGGAACTTTCAATCTCCACAGCATTCACTTCCACAATCACATCTTGCACCTCTACACCATACGCACCGATATTTTGAACGGCAGAAGCTCCAATTTCGCCCGGGATGAGCGAAAGGTTCTCCACTCCTCCCCAACCATTCTCAACGCAATACGCTACGAAATCATCCCAAACAACTCCGGCACCAACTTCCAAACAAACTGAATCAGTATTTTCTGAGACTATATTTATTGAATGAATGGCAGAATGAAGCACAACACCTTTAAAATCATTCAAAAACAATAGATTGCTCCCGCCACCAATAGCCAAAAGACGATTTGATTTAATCAGTTCTGATTGTAGAAGTTCTTGCAACTCCTCTACAGAACTATATTCTACAAAATAATCAGCTATGGCATCAATGCCAAAAGTATTGTAAGCAAGCAAAGAAGCACTTCGAAGTATTTCCATTTTTATCGGTTTTTCGTAGTCACAAGTCTAAACTTGTCACTTTTTAGAAGTTTCATTTACAAACCCCATAATATTCTCTTCTTCAGTTGGATGAAACCAATGAATTTCTTTATCCCGGTTGAACCAGGTCAATTGACGCTTAGCATAACGACGGGAATCCTGTTTAATCATATTCACAGCAAAATCCAGCGGCCAATTCCCGGCCATATATTCGTAAAGCTCTTTATACCCAACTGTATTCAGGGTATTCAAATGTCGATACTCATAGAATTGTTTTGCTTCTGCCAACAAACCTTCTGCCATCATCTCCTCCACACGAAAGTTGATTCGTTCATAAAGTTCCGGGCGGGGACGATTTAATCCTATTTTGACGACATTAAACGGACGTTCCTTTTTTTGTCCGGTTCTGAGTTCTGAATAAGGCTTACCGGTCATGCTGCAAATTTCCAATGCATGCATTATACGCTTCGGATTCAGCAGATCAACTTCTTCGAAATGCGTTGGATCAAGTCTTTTTAATTCATTTTGAATAAACTCCAAACCAAATTCAGCAAATTGATTTTGCCAGAAAGATCGCGTATCGGCATCCACAGTGGGAATATCATCCATTCCGTTACAAATTGCATCAATGTACATCATCGAACCTCCTACCAACAACACAATTTTATGCTTCTGAAACAATTCGGTGAGCAAATTCATAGCGTCCTGCTCATATTGGCCGGCATTATATTCATCAAATATCGAATGTGAGCCAATGAAATAATGTTTTACCCGATTCAGTTCATCTTCTGTTGGTGCAGCAGTACCAATCTTCAATTCACGGTAAAATTGCCTCGAATCTGACGAAACAATAGGACAAGCAAAGTATTCAGTTAATCGTAAGCTGATATTTGTTTTGCCGACCCCTGTTGGCCCGAGAATCACAAGTAATGTTGGTTTATTATCCATCAGGTTCATATAAAAAAGACAGAAAATAATACACATTTATTTTCTGTCTTCATTTATTTTTCAAGGAGTTTTTAAAATTTCGGATCTTCAGCAAAAAGACTGCTGTCATCAAAATTCATTTCTCCGAATCCTTCTTCGTCCAGTTCGTCTAGTTCAAAATCTTCATCACCATAGAAATTTTCGTCGAGACTTGCTTTTGGTACTGCAATTATTCCTTCGTCAGCCATTATCTGAATGGGTGCATCCCCTTCTGAAGATACACAAACAGCTTTACTTAGATTTTTTCTCGGTACAATTTCCGTCAATTCAAGGAAAAATACCCGATCAGACATCATATCAAACACGTAAAGTAATTTTTGATTTTCATCTACCAATAACTCTTCCAGTGTTGTCTCATCCATGACTAAATTGTCATATTCCGAACTCGATTCCATTTCTACTAAAGTAACTTCCTGCCCTTTCTCCCAATTATCCGAACAGATAAAGAAAGTTGTCATCTGATTCTTCTCGTAATTCACCGAATCGAGAATAGCATTATGTAAATCGATGAATTTAGCTTCTGAATCAATCTCAATAATGCGAACAAAATCATCTACCTCATCGGATAGCATTGTGAATTTATAAACCATGTTTTTTTGTTTTTATTTCGGTTGTAAAAATAATACTTTTTTTCCTATTTGCATAGAACTTGACGAAAGTTATTCCACAAAAAAAGCTGCCATTTACAATAGCAGCTTAAAGAATTATTGGATTTCGTAGTGTTTACAAAACACTTAAAACTACATTATCGTTTCAATTTCTCTTCAATTTCACGAACACTTAAGCGGAAATTTTTGTCGCAATCCATCAAGTCGGTTACAATTTTGCATGCATGCAAAACCGTTGCATGGTCACGTTGTCCAATTGTATTCCCAATACTCGACAACGAGCTCTTTGTCAGTTGTTTAGAAAGATACATGGCAATCTGGCGAGCCTGAACAACTTCACGCTTACGACTCTTCGTCGAAATTGCATCAACCGACAAAGAAAAATATTCGCACACAACATCACGGATTTTTTCAACTGTATTAACCTTGTGAGTTATATTCACAATGCGGCTAATTACTTTTTCTGCCAGGGTTACATCAATTGGCATATTTGCCAATGTTGAGTGGGCTAAAAGTGAAACCAAAACTCCTTCAAGGTCACGGACATTGTCGACAACATGTTCTGCAATAAAATCAACCACTTCGTCCGGTATTTCCAAACCATCACGATAAATTTTACTCTGAAGAATCGATTTACGCAAATCAAAATCCGGTTTTTCAATCTCAGCAGACAAACCCCACTTAAAACGGGTAAGTAATCGTTGCTCCAACCCTACCATTACAATCGGCGAACGATCAGAGGTCAGAATCAGTTGCTTTCCTGTTTGGTGAAGGTGATTAAAAATATGGAAGAATGTATTTTGAGTTCCGGTTTTTCCCACAAACTCCTGAATATCATCTACAATCAACACATCAATTGTTTGATAAAAATTCAGAAAATCATTTACAGTATTACTTCTAACTGCATCGGTATATTGAATCTGAAATGTATTAGCCGAAACATAAAGTACCCGTTTTTCGGGGTGCAATTGTTTCGTCATTACACCTATTGCGTTTGCAAGGTGAGTTTTACCAACGCCTGATTGTCCGTAAACGAATAACGGATTGAAAATGTTCTTTCCAGGCTCGTTGCCAATGCTTATACCCGCAGTACGGGCAAGCTTGTTACTATTTCCTTCAATTAGATTGTTAAAATTATACGACGGATTTAATTGTGGATCTATTTCGGGTAACTGAGGTTTATGATAAGGACTCACATAGGCATTATTGCCGTTTGTAGCCTTTGGTTTGGGCTGTTCGCTTGCACTTGGTATCTGTGTACCTTTTCCGCTGGATTTATCAATCAGAACGCGGTATTCCAAACGAGTTCCAACTCCCACCTCACGATAAAGAGTCATTCTCAACAAATCGATGTATTTTTCCTCTATATACTCTACGAAAAACTGACTAGGCACTTGTAAAACAAATATGCTATTTTCATATTTCAACGGAACGATAGGGGTAAACCATGTATTAAAAGATGCCTCGCTAATATTGTCTTTAATTACGCTCAGACAGCGACTCCATAATTGATCGTGATTATTTGACATTTTAGTTATACTTCAAAAAATAAATTAAAGACTACAAGTGATACATACAAGGAAAAAATGTGTTGCCAAAAAACGTTTCTACAACGGGCTTTTTTCAGCACTACAAAAATCTAAAACTTTTCTGACATAAAAAAATCATTTTTATTTAGCAACAATGCTTGATTAATCATCAGTTTTAGTATCAGAACTTTAGACTACAGAGATGTAAATCAATATGTTAGCTGTAACAATTTTGAAACATCGCTGATAGTAAGGGGGTTAACAGTTTGAAAGCAAAATTCATATTTTTGCGGTTAAAAAAGCCGAAACTCTTCTTAATAAAAGGTTTCGGCTATTATAAATTCTAAATCAAACTATTTTCGACCCCTGCATCTATTTAGAATGATTATAAATAACAGGCTGTGATTATTTACTTCCAAAAAGCGAAAAATGAACGTACCGTTTTGGATTATTTTTCAAATCAATCAACAATTTATCTGAGCTTGCTGCTGTATTTGAAAGATTGATATACAGGTCTTTATTGTTCAACAACATGCCAATAGTTCCTTCTGAGTTATTCACCTTATCGGTAATTAAATTTAGATTTTCAATGGTATGGTTGATGCTCGCAAATGTTGCGGCAAAATCAATTTTTTTCAAATTCCCACTTATTTGCTTAAAGTCTGAAGTCACAGTATTCACATCACTTAGAATATGAGGAACATCACTACTCATCATCTTCTTCAATTGAGACGAACTTACAGCTAAATCCGATGTTGTACGTTCAATTGAGGCAAGACTTTTAGTCAGATCTTTGTTTGCAACCAGCGTACGAACAGAGCGAATCAATGAATCTGTTTGTGTTGAAATACTCTCAATTTTTGGCAATAAATTGGCTGTGACTTTATCCATTAAGCCAACTCCTACCTGCGATTCAACTGTGTCGCCGGGCTGATACATTGTTTGTGATGCAGTAATTGGCTCATAAACCAGTTGAATGGCTTTTCCACCCATCAATCCTTCATCATACAATTCTATTTTAGCTCCTTTTGGTAATTTAATATCATTTGAAACAGATATCTTGATTACGAAAGATTCTCTTTTGCTGAAATCATATTTTACTTCTTCCACCTGTCCTACTTTAAACCCTTTTACATAAACGGGAGAAGATGGAACCAAACCACCAACATTTTCGTATGAAGCATAGTAATAACTCACAGGTGAGAATATATCTATCCCTTTGAGGAAATTAAGTCCAAAATACAATACAAAAATGGCTACTAATGCCATTATACCCACTTTTACTTCACGGGTAAAAAACTTTTTTTTCATTCTGTTTATTTTTTATCTGCTAATCTTTAATCGTATTTGACCATGTTTTATTTAGCCAATTTCATGACCTCTGCTGGTGATAGCTTTTTATCCCCAACAAACGCAATGATAAATGCCGTTGGAAATTTAGAAAGAACACTTGCTCTTATTTTTTCTATTTTCTGATAATCAGTTTCTGAGCCAACAGTATATTTTCTTAAACCTCCTTCTTCAAAGAAATCAACGCCCTCAACTCCTTTAAATTCAGATGAATTCTCAATCAGCTTTTTGGTAGTTGCCAACAATTGAACCTTAAACACCGGCAAATTCTGATTTGTCGAAACCACTACTCTGTTTTTTCTTCTTTCACTATCAGCAGTTTGAATTTGTTTTGCCTGAATATCGGTTTCGACATTCTTTGTATTCACAACAGGTCTTTGTTGTGTTGAAATTTTTGGTTGAGTTTGAGGTACTGTTTGCTGTGGAGTCGCTACTTTTGTTTCAACAGGAGGCTGTTCTTGTGTTACCACAGCAGGTTTATCTTCCGGCTCAGTTTCAATAACTTTGTTTGATGGTTCAATTTTCGAAACGGCTGATGACTGTCTTCCTGATTTTTTGTCATGATCTCGTTTGTAATCAACAAACGCATTAAAAATAGCAGTAGCCATCTCTTTTTGGCCCTGATCTGATGACAAATATCGCTCTTCGGCAGGATTTGAAATAAAACCTACTTCTACCAATACACTCGGGCAAGCTGAGCGGTGCAATACCCAAAAACCAGCTTGACGAACACCACGGTCCAATCGATTACTATAACTATGAAATTGCTTTTGAATAATTGAAGCAAAATCAACACTTCGGTCGATGTATTTATCCTGCATAAATTCAAACATAATATAAGAATCAACCGAATTAGGATCGAAACCCTGATATTTCGATTTGTAATTATCTTCAAGCGTAATTACGGAGTTCTCACGCATCGCTACATCTAAATTCGCCTTTGTTTTCGCTAACCCCAATGTAAAACTCTCAGCACCATAAGCCGAGGCACTTGGGGAGGAGTTAGTATGTACGCAAATAAATAAATCGGCATGATGATCATTTACAACATCAGCACGTTCCTGAAGTGTTAGGTATTTATCCGTTTTACGGCTATATACTACTTTTACATCTTTAAATCTTTGCTCGATAATTGCACCTAAATCGAGCGTTATTGCTAAATTTATATCTTTTTCACGGGCAAATGAACCAATTGCACCCGGATCATGTCCGCCATGTCCTGCATCCAGCACAACCGTAAATCTTGCATCCTGAGCAAAGAGTGAGGTTATGGGCAAAACACAAAGCAATATGATAGAACATTGACTTACAAGAATATACTTTTTTATAAATTTCATATAAATTCCGTTAATTACTGGAAAATAAGGTGTAAAATTTTATGCAAAAGTAATCTTTTTATCTAGTTTATTATGCCTAATGAACCAGTAAAATTTCAAATTAATCATAAAAAAAGAATACAACTAAAAGAGACTACTTTTTTTTCACTAAATTTGCATCCTAATTTTTGAAATCCAGAAACCGCCCGGATGCAAATCTGTAACCGACTATATTTCAGCAAAGCACGTTCGTTTTTGCTTCTTTTTTTTCTGCTAGCTTTACCCATTTGGGGTTACAGCCAAGGAAAACTCATATCTACTAGTAAAAAAGTTAATTCAGCCATCATCGATAGCACAACCAACGCAGTCAAAGACACAATCAATTCAAAATCAGCGAAAACACCTAAACCAAACCAGATAGATGCCGAAATTGATTATTCAGCCAAAGATTCAATTGTATTTCTGGGGAATGGCACAGGATTTTTACATGGCGAAAGTGATATAAAGTACAAAAACATAGATTTAAAAGCTGATTTTATTCGCGTAAAAATGGACAGTAGTCTCATATTTGCAAAAGGAACTACAGATAGCATTGGAAAAAAAATAGGCGAACCGGAATTTAGCGAAGGAGAATCAAAATATGTTTCCAAACAGCTCACTTACAACTTAAAAACAAAGAAAGGCTATATCCGTCAGGCAGTTACGCAACAAGGTGAAGGTTACGTGATAAGTGACCGAACCAAAAAGACTACTGATGAAACTCTTTGTATTGCAGGCGGAAAATACACAACCTGCGAAAACCACGATCATCCTGATTTCTATTTAAGCCTATCGAAAGGAAAAGTAAAACCAGGCAGTTATATTGTGGCGGGTCCGGCTCATTTGGTTATAGCCGATGTTCCATTACCTATAGCAGTACCATTTGGATTTTTCCCATTCACAAGCAAATACTCTTCAGGTATTTTAATGCCATCATACACCGATGAATTAACCCGCGGTTTTGGACTTACAAATGGTGGTTATTATTTTGCACTGAACGACTACATGGATATGGAACTTCGGGGTGACATTTACACCAAAGGAACCTGGGCAGTATCAGCAAGTACACAATATGTGAAACGCTATAAATTCAGGGGAAATTTAAATATTAGCTTCAGGAATGATGTGACAGGTGAAAAAGACCTCCCAAATTATAATGCGGCAACTAATTTGCGGATTCAATGGTCGCATTCACAAGACACAAAAGCAAATCCATACAGAACGCTTTCAGGAAGTGTAAATTTCTCAACCAGCGGATACAATCGAAGCAATATAAACTCGTATTATCAGCCCGAATTAAATTCAGAGAACACAAAAGGTTCAAGTATTTCGTTTTCACAGCGATTTCCTGACAGCCCGTTCAGCCTTTCAGGGAGCATGTTAATAAATCAGCAAACTAAGGACTCGATGATTAGCCTGACACTGCCAAACCTGAGTATTTCTATGAGTAGAATCTACCCTTTGAAACGTAAGAATGGAGTTGGCAAAGAACGTTGGTACGAAAAAATTTCGATGTCATATTCCGGAACATTTGCGAACAGTATAAATACAAAAGAAAGGTTACTACTTACATCTTCCTTTGTAAAAGATTGGAAAAATGGAATGAGACACAGCATCCCTGTAAGTGCTACTTTTAATATTTTAAAATACATAAATGTCTCTCCATCTTTCAATTACACTGAACGGTGGTATACTCAATCGACAAATCAATATCAAGACTCTGTTACTAAGAAAATAAAAACAGATACAGTTTATGGATTTAAGCGTGTATTCGATTTCAATTTGGGCGTATCTGCTTCCACAAAAATCTATGGATTCTATACACCAATCAGATCATTGTTTGGAGACAAAGTAGATCGTATACGTCACGTTATGACACCGTCCATTGGATTTAGTTATATGCCGGATTTTGGTGATGCAAGCTGGGGATATTATGGCAAATACACCAAAACAGACGTTAACAATGCAAACCCAACAGTGGTCCAATATTCACATTATGCCAACAGTTTATATGGAACCCCGGGTGTGGGAAAATCGGGAAGCTTAAATTTTTCGCTGAGTAACAACGTTGAAATGAAAGTTCGGAATGATAAAGACACTACCGGAACAAAACCATTCAACATAGTAAGTCTAATAGATAATTTTGCCGTCAACGGAAGCTATAACCTGGCAGCAGATTCTATGCGTTGGTCAATATTAAATGCCAGCCTGCGCATAAAAATAAAGAACTACAGTTTAAGTTTAAGTGGTGGTTTTGATCCATATATGAATGAACTTAAGGGTACAAGTCTCGTGCGGGTAAACAAACTACGCTGGGATCATGGCGGTTTTCCGCGATTCCTGGGAACAAGCACCTCTTACAGTTACACGCTGAATAACGACACGTTCAAAAAGCTATTTGGTAACAAAGAAAGTAAATCGGATAAATCAACTGATTCCGGTCAGCCAAATACAGCTCCACAAGATCAAACCAATAATGGAAAAAAGACCGACAGTAAGGATAAAAAAGTAGATCTAGATGAAGATGGCTATGAAAAACTGACAATCCCATGGAGCATAAGTATCAACTATTCAATCCGATATGGACAAACAAATTTGATTGATCCTAAAAATCCATTAGAATACAAAATGGATTTTACTCATAACCTGAGTTTATCAGGGAATATTTCACTGACTCAGAACTGGAAAATAAATGCCAGTTCTTCCTATGATTTTAAATACAAACAATTCACATATACAAATTTAAGTGTAACAAGGAACCTGCATTGCTGGACAATGACTGCAAACATAGTTCCGTTTGGTTATTACAAATCCTACAGTTTCCATTTAGGTGTTAATGCAAGCATGCTTAAGGATTTAAAATATGACAAACAAAGTGGATATGGCACGAACAATATTACCTGGTATTGAGTTATTATACAATTAGTATTATTATATATAAGATTGTAGAATTTTAGAAACAAAAATTATCACAACAAAAACAATAAGAGAGAAAAAATGAAAATTACAGCAAACAAATCAGTATCAGCCGAATACGAGTTGTACGTAGACGGTGAAGTTGAAGGAGAATTAGAATTAATGGAAAAAGCAACTGCCGAACAACCATTAAGTTTTATTTATGGTGTTGGCATGATGCTTCCAAAATTCGAAGAAAATATCTTTGGTTTAGAAGTTGGTTCTGCATTCGATTTCACTATTGAAAACGAGGATGCTTACGGACCATACGAAGATGAAAATGTTTTGGATTTAGACCGCGCTATTTTTGAAATTGATGGTAAAATTGACGAAGAAGTTATTTTCGAAGGCAATGTTGTTCCATTGATGGATAACGAAGGAAACCGTATCAACGCACAGGTTGTATCTATCTCTGATACACATGTAAAAGTTGATTTAAACCATCCTTTAGCTGGTGAAAATCTGCACTTCAAAGGAACAGTACTCGAAGTGCGTGAAGCTTCAGAAAAAGAACTGGCAGCACTTATGGGCGGCGGTGGTTGCGGAAGCGGATGTGGTTGCGGAAGCGGCGAAGGCGGCGGATGTGGCGATGGCGGTTGCGGAACCGGTGAAGAAGAAATGGCGGGTAGCTGCGGAAGTGGCTGTGGTTGCCATTAATCTCCCCAGTTCATTTTCAACATATATTCAGTGGATATTGAGTGGTTTTGCATCACTTAATATCCATTGTTGTATGTTATTGATTTCAATCCTTTTTATTTAGAAGCTCAAAAGTTTGAAACTTTTGAATAACTTTGTACTTTAGTTATGATTTTAAAAGCATAGCTTAAAAATTTATTACCCCACACTTAGAATTATGTCGAATATACACGGTAAATTATTTACTTTCACTTCATTTGGAGAATCACACGGAAAAGGAATCGGAGGAATTGTTGATGGTTGCCCTTCGGGAATTGAGGTGGACGAAGAATTTATTCAAAACGAATTAAATCGTCGCCGCCCGGGTCAGTCAGCCATATCTACTCCAAGAAAAGAAGGTGATAAAGTAGAATTTCTGTCAGGGATTTTTGAAGGAAAAACAACCGGAACACCAATAGCCTTTGTAATCTGGAACGAAAATCAACACAGCTCTGATTACGACCATTTGAAAGAAGTATATCGACCATCGCATGCCGATTTTACGTATCAACAAAAATACGGAATTCGTGACCACCGTGGCGGGGGCCGCAGTTCAGCCCGCGAAACAGCTTCGCGCGTTGTAGCAGGTGCCATTGCCAAACTGGCATTGAAAAAACTGGGAGTTGAAATTACAGCATTTACTTCGCAGGTAGGACATATTGCTATGTCGCAAACTTTCGAAACTGCAGATTTAGCCTTAATTGAAAGTAATGTAGTTCGTTGTCCGCAACCTGAAGTTGCCGAACAAATGATTGAATACATCAAAGAATTGAAAAAAGATGGTGACTCTATCGGAGGTATCATTTCATGCATTATCAAGGGAGTGCCTGTAGGTTGGGGAGAACCAATTTTCGACAAACTGCAGTCGCGATTGGCTCAATCAATGTTAAGCATCAATGCAACACATGGGTTCGATTACGGTCGTGGATTTGAAGGTGTAAGCCTCAAAGGTTCCGAAATGAACGATTCGTTTGTCAAGGATGGAGATAAAGTTTCGACCAAAACAAATAATTCCGGTGGTATTCAGGGCGGCATCAGCAATGGTCAGGATATTTATTTCCGCGTATTATTCAAACCGGTTGCCACTATTTCAAAAAGACAAGACACACTGGATATTCATCAAAACGAAGTGGAGTTAGAAGCCAAAGGTCGTCACGATCCATGTGTTCTTCCACGTGCAGTACCCATTGTAGAAGCAATGGCAGCATTGACTTTGATTGATTTGTATCTGACAAAAAACTGACCCCTATCCCCTAAAGGGGGAAATGAAGTTAGTATCTTTGAATTTTAATTTTATCTTTAAGCCCCTTTAGGGGTTTTGGGTCATATTATGGAAATCACACCGCAACATTGGGCTATCATCATCAATCCGAAATCGGGAAAAAAGAAATTTCGCCAACAACGAAAATATCTTTTCCTGACGCTGAAACATGCCGGAATTGAGTTTGATTATCGCGTTACCCGGTTTGCTGGTCATGCCATAAAGATTGCTAAATACTTTGCCGAAAAACAATATAAAAACTTCCTGATTTTAGGTGGCGATGGCACCATGAGCGAAGTGATTAACGGCATTTTCAGCGCAAACATTGAAGATACTGCATCCCTACGATTTGCTTTGATACCACGTGGCACAGGCAACGATTGGGGTCGCTTTTGGGGACTTACCCGCGACTATCAAAAATCCATTGATGTATTTCTGAAAGGCAAAGTACAGGTAATTGATATTGGTAAAGTAGAGTTTGAACTGGAAGGTGAAAAACAGGCACATTACTTCATAAACTCCATAGGCTTAGGACTCGATGCAGCCGTCGTGAACCTCACACACCGACTGAAAGAAATCTTCGGCAGTCACTCTTTTATGTACACAATTGCTTTACTTGGAGCGGTTTTCAGCTACAAAGCACATAAAATAAGGATATTCTCAGAGGAAAGAAACATCACGGATAGCATGTTTACCATGAATGTAGCCAACGGATGCTACAGTGGTGGAGGTATGAAACAAAACCCCAACGCCCTACCCTACGATGGATGGCTAGATACGATGATGGCTAAAAAACCAACATTCTTTGATATACTTGGAGCTTTAACGCGCATTTTCAATGGCAAACTGCTGGAGCATCCGTTAATAGAATCGTTTCGGACCCAAAGTTTGCTGGTTCAATGCGATAAAAGTGCTTTACTGGAAGCCGATGGGATTATTGTAAATGGTTGCTCACCCTTTAAAATCAGCATTATTCCAAATGCTATTCAAATGATTGTGCCCTGACAAACTTTTCTGCTTCGTCTAACACATTCAACTTCCCAACATCCAACATCTTGTAATCGGCAGGAATAAAACCGCTAATCAACTGCGTTGGCGCGTTTGATAAGTAGAAATCCATAATCGGAAATTTAGGTTCCAACTCTTTCATCAAATCAAAAACCTGAGGCGATAGTACCTGAATACCTGAAAATGCCAGTTTATTATAAAGTTCCGGCTTATGCAATCCGACTGGTTTTGTTTCGCCCGTCTTTTCATTTATCCAGCCATTCAACCGCAGGTTATCATCGAAGAGCAAGTATCGGAAAGTGTCACGCTTACTGACAACCAGCGTTGCCAACGAGTTTGTACGAAGATGTTGATTGTAAAGTTCCCTCAGATCCGCATTCGACAAAATATCTACATTGTGAACCAGAAACGGTTTTCCATCATCGAAAAACGAAGCAACCTTCCTAATCCCACCGCCTGTATCGAGCAACTGATCACGCTCATCCGACACTTCAATCCGAATCCCGAAATTATCGTTCGCTTTCAGAAAATCAATTATTTGATCAGGAAAATGATGAATATTTACAATGACTTCATCGAAACCTGCTGCCTTCAACTTTTCTATCACTAACTGAAGTAGCGGTTTTCCATTTATTGGAACCAAAGCCTTCGGAATTGAATCTGTAATTGGTTTTAACCGCGTCCCCAAACCTGCGGCGAATATCATTGCTTTCAAATTGATTCTATTTTGTTGAGAGATCGAGATTGAAACTCAAATTAGTACTATTTTATGAAACCTTTCGGAGTGCGAAGCTCCCGAAAAAGTATTAATATCTATGAATTAGAAACTCTCAAAGGTGTTTCACACGCTTTGAGGTTTCAATTAACGTGCAGCAAACCCCTGTTCTATATTCTGTTCCCGATGAACCAACTGTACCTCCACGCCAAATTTCTCGTTGATGCGTTCTGCTACTTTCTGGGCAGAATAAACCGAACGATGACGTCCACCGGTACAACCAAAACTAATCATCAGGTTGGTAAATCCACGATCTTTATAGCGCTTCACCGAAGCATCAACCAACGCATAAGCATGATCCAGAAAAGTGAGAATTTCGCCGTCATCTTCCAAAAACACTTTTACCGATTCGTCCAGTCCGGTGAGGCTTTGATAGCGCTCGTATTTGCCGGGATTGTTCACAGCACGACAGTCGAATACAAAGCCACCGCCATTGCCTGAATTATCCTGCGGGATTCCTTTTTTGTAAGAGAAACTATATACTTTCACCACCAATGGTTTGCTTACTTCCATTTCACGAAACTGCTCCAGTTCAGTCATTTCTTGTAAGATTTCGAGCAGATACGGATATTCCGAATCATCGGATTTTATCAAAGTACGCAAATTCTCGATGGCATACGGAATGCTTTGTAAAAAGTGCGGCTTTTTCTCGAAATAACCCCGGAAGCCATACGCTCCCAATACCTGCAACGTTCTGAATAGAACAAAATGCTGCAACTGCTTGCGGAAATCGGTTTCATCGACAGGAACAAATTCGTTGAGTGCGTCCAGATAAATCTGGAGTAATTCTTCACGCAGTTCTTCGCTGTATTTTGCTTTGGCCTGCCACAGAAACGAAGCCACATCGTAATACAACGGCCCTTTCCGGCCACCCTGAAAGTCGATGAAATAAGGTTCGCCGTCCTTTACCATCACATTCCGGCTCTGAAAATCGCGGTACATAAAGCTATCAGTCTTAGAACGCAACAACACATCCGACAAGCGGGCAAAGTCATCTTCCAGGCGGTTCTCCTGAAACTCCAACCCCGTTGATTTCAGAAAACAGTATTTGAAATAATTCAAATCCCACAAAATCGACCGTTCATTAAACTCCGGCTGCGGGTAACACACCGAAAAATCGAAACCCTTAGCACCCAACACCTGAATGGCGGGCAGTTTACGCATGGTTTTGCGCAGCATTTCCTTTTCGCCTTCGGCAAAAACACCTGTTTTGCGCCCACCGGCAATGTAATCGAAAAGCAGGGTATCGCCCAAATCGTCCTGAAGGTAGAATTTGCTATCGGCGGATTCGGCCAACACCTGCGGTACGGGCAAACCCTGTTGGTGGAAATGTTTCGACATGGCAATAAAAGCGCGGTTTTCTTCTATCGAAGTACCTTCAACGCCTATCAGGGTTGATTTTTCGCCCTGCAGTCGGAAGTATTTTCGGTTGGAACCGGAAGCAGAAAGTTCCAGTTGATTAAAAAGCTTTTCGTGGGTGTATTGCTGAAAAAGTGATTCGAGTTCGGTCATTTTGTGTTAGGATATGGCGTTTGTGACGCAAAGATACAAACATCATTTTAAAGATTAGTCAATCCGACAGGCAGTTTGGGAAAAATGCAAAAAACTTCGCATCCCTTTTCAACTTTTATACTTTCCGTTTGTTTGGAGTCATAGTTTATTTACCTTTGCAATTCAAATTTCAACAGCCCCATACATTCCCTTTTATGATTAAAATGCACAAAGATCACCCCTGGATTCATTACGCGCTATTAATTTTCGGTGTTCTGTGCATTTCATGGTCGGCCATACTTGTCAAAATTGCAGGCATAAGCGGGTTTGGTTCGGCATTTTACCGCATGTTTTTCGGCATGGTGGGCATTATTCCCGTGTGGCTTTATTTCAAAAAACCGATTACCGACCTCAAAGGCGTGAAAGTAGCCATCGTATGCGGCATCCTTTTTGCCTGCGACATTGCCCTTTGGAACACCTCCATTATGCTTTCAAAAGCAAGTATCTCTACCCTGTTGGCCAATCTTGCACCTGTTTGGGTGGGTCTTGGGTCGTTGCTTTTTTTGAAACAGAAACCAACGCGTATTTTCTGGATTGGGACAGCCATTTCCATACTCGGGGTGAGCATAATTGTGGGCATACAACAAGTGATGGGCGCCAACCTCAATCTCGGAAATATGCTTGCCATTGCTGCCAGCATGTTCTACGGAGCTTACCTTATTACCGTGCGCAAAGGTCGCAACTCGCTCGATACCTTCTCGTTCACCACCATTTCCATGGTGAGTAGCACCGTGGTGCTGGGGCTTATCTGCCTTTTCACGTCCACACCGGTGTGGGGTTTCAGCGCAGGCAGTTGGGCGGCGTTAATCACCCTCGGACTAGTTCCGCAGGTTCTGGGTTGGCTGGCCATCAATCAGGCGTTGGGACATATCCCACCTACCATTGCTTCCGTCAGTTTGCTCAGCCAGTCGGTATTTACAGCGCTGTTTTCTATCCCTGTGTTGGGTGAAATGCTTCTACTCCACGAGGTTGTTGGGGCTGTGGTGGTATTGGCAGGGATTTATCTGGTGAATAAGCGGAAATAAAAACTCTCTCACAAGCGGGTTTCGCAATTTGTAATCGCGGTTTATAAGAACGCGATTATAAATTGGCGAAACCCAAAAGCAAGTTAGACAATTTAGTTACAGCTTTATAGCTAAACCCAAATTAAAAGAGTACGAAATTATTTGACTCGCATTTATTGGTACAATAAAGATTGGACTAAAATAATCTAAGTCTGACGAAAGTGTTGCATAAACTTTCTCTGTAATCCGGGCATTCACTCCTGCATTTAATGTTGGAAACACTGCAAATGGTAAAGTTGGCGTTGAATATAAATTCAAGCCACCGCCTATTACCGGAGTTATATTGGTGTTGAGAAATTGATAATGAACCTGCAGTGGAATTTTTATACTACTTTCTTCCAAATAGGTTCTTTGAACCGAATAAGAATCAGCTATGTAGCCTTTCATTCTATTTATTATCAAACCGGTTTTGAGAAATATTTTTTCATTTACCAACGGCAACCAGAAATAGGATAAAACCCCATATTGAAACATAAATTTATTGAGAGGGAAATTGATATTGTATAAATTACCAAGCGGACCATTCATATTGAAATTTGCAAAGCCAACTATCGGTTGAATGTCAACCCGGAATTTAGGCATTTTCTTCTGATAAATCAAACAAACATCATTCGGGCAATGTATATCATGGTATTTCTTAATCAACTGAATAAGGGATTTGTGTGTTGCAATTTTCAATCGATCTATGTCGGGAAATATTTCAGGGCAATCATGCAAATAGAATTTGAGGAGATTCGGGTTTATTAAAATATTTCGCTCGTAATTTACCCCATCAATGCTTATTATTTCATCTGGCAATGAAACCTCTTTAATCGGTAAATCATTTTTTCCTACTAAGTAATGATCGCCTTTCAGGTCACGATAAAAATAGAGATCCACAACACCTCTTACAAGATATTCAAGAAATATCGTTTTCGTTTCTTCCTTGCTTTTTAGTTCTTTTGAAACATAATGCTTGCTGTTTTCAAACCCATAGCCGTATAATTGCCTTGGGCTGAATGTTTGAATTGCGTCTGTTGCAGTTTTTTTGAACCTGCATTCAATATTATTCGCTTGATCTCCTCTGAAATCAATTAATCCATATATACTATCATACTCATTGGTTTGGATATACCCCGGTATGAAATCAGCTTGTGCAAAAATTGAAAGCTTACAGAGTAAAATAGCAAAAAGAAGAACAAGATTTCTTTTATTCATAACACGTTTAATTTAGTTTGTGATATTCACTCATAAAAATTCAGACACAAATATAATCTTTTTAATTAAAAATCACCCCTCCCACCGCTTACCCCATAAGCAGCAGGAGGGGATGATCGTTTTCAGAGATTACGCTTTTGGAGCTTCGGTAGCAGGAGCTTTCGCCTTTTGAGCTTTGCTAAGTGCTATCGAGTCCTGAGCACGACCGATACGGGCATTGAGTTCCCGTACAAATTCAGCGTAAGGAGCTTCGCCGTTCACTACAATAAGTGCATTGATACGTTTCACAATTTTGTTGTAAGCCGCATCCACCACTACGCGCACTTGCTTCATGCGGAGTTCGGAGCGGGTAGCCTCTTCGGAGTTACGGGTAGCTTCTAACGCTATAAACGCATTGTCGAGCCGTTCGAGTTCAGCTATCCAATCCACAAGACCAACAGTTACAATTTCCGCAGGAACTTTTGTTCTCAAATCGGCAATCAAACTGGTGATAAGTCCCGATTCTTCATCATCCGGTTTGCGGGCCAGATTGCCATACGTATCGAAAATTACTTTCACACGTTTGGCTGCCTCACGCACTTCGGGGTTGAAGTGGTTCAGACTGTTAGTCACTTTGTCGGCTATGCCCCGAAACGTAAAGTCGCGGTTATTGTCGGCAATTTCCAATTCATCGGTAGTAGCACTTTTTGTGATAGCCACCAACGCCACACCCTCGTCGTTCAACAACGGCAGATACGCTGCATAATCGTCAACAATACCAAGTGCCTGGGGTGTGTACTTGATAACAGTACTGTTGAAATCGGTTTGAAACTGGTAATGCGCTGCATTACGTTGATTGTGTAAATACAAACTTGCTATTTCCATAAGCAAATAAATAAAAAGGATAAAACATACTATTTAGAAAACACTTGAGACTATTGGTAGCTTTTGTTCCAAAACAGCGTCCCAAACTTGGGAAACTCCAACTAAGGGGTGAAAAATACTTTCCCAACATTGGGAATGTAGTTCCCAGGGGTCAGAATAGCTTTCCCAACATTGGGAATGCTCCGCTAAGGGGTCAAACAAAGATTCCCAATATTGGGAACGCTTCGCCGATGGGTTAACCGAACATTCCCAATGTTGGGACGCTGTTTTCAGAAACAAAAAGCAATTGTTCGCCCGTTGGCAAACCTCGATAGTGGTAGTGAACCTAGTGTATAGTGAACGGAAATATGTATCTTTCTTCGTTATCCTACAGGACATTGCGTGTAAATATCCGGTGGAAAACGGGCGTTCATAAATTTAACGGGTCAAATATATAAAGTTAATTCGAGAAATCCAATAGTTAAGGCCAGAAATATTAAAAAAAGTTTTCAACAGGTGAACAAATGGTTGATGAAATCTATTGGTCAATAAATAATTTATATCTTTGTAAAAACTAAATAGATTGAAATATACAACGAGTAAATGATAATATAACCCGTAGTGCATTTAGACCACAAATGATTTTAGATTGTTGATATTTCTGTTTAATAATTTGTTTATCATTTGAATAACCGTTACAGCGGTGATTTTTGATAGTATTCTTGTTTTATAA
>JAQTTH010000037.1 GCA_028710895.1 Paludibacter sp. | reverse complement strand
TGACGGTTATAAAACAAGAATACTATCAAAAATCACCGCTGTAACGGTTATTCAAATGATAAACAAATTATTAAACAGAAATATCAACAATCTAAAATCATTTGTGGTCTAAATGCACTACGGGTTAGGTTACTTTTTTTATCAATACGCCGTTTGTATTATTTTTTGGTTCTCTAACCTGAACACCATTTACATTGTAATACATTTCAGAAACAACTTCTGAAGATGCACTTACATTATTTAAAGCGGTTGGTAAACTGGCTGGTGTAGCTGGAACTGATAAACCTGCAAGGATATAAACAGCGTTTCTCCAGATAGTTAATGCATCCGAAGTGATATTTGCTCCATTATTTGCGCAAATAGCTCCAAAGTTCATACCTACAAAAATGGCTGGTGCCTGAGTTGTTTCAGTACCATCTATTACAGTTCCGGCAGGTAAACTATTAATAGCCAGTGCAACTGTAGTTCCAGAAGCTAATATAGATGGTTGAGCAAGCAAAGTACCACCTGAAAGAGTTGTTCCTGCATTATAGTTAATTGCTTTAATAGAAGTTCCGCTTCCCAAAAGACCTGCATCAGTAGACAATGCATTGAAAAGTTTAATTTGATTTGTATTTACAATAGTACAAGCTTTAAATAAGTCATTAGTCAAAGAAGCTGCATCCACAGTAATTGTAAGTGTACCAGAAGTTGTTCCATCTGCTTCCTTCCCAGCACCTAATGATGCAGAATTTGTCAATGCTCTTGTTTTTTGAAGCGCATACATCTTGTTATAAATAAATGGTTTAGGGATTGTTTTGAGGGCTAATGCACCAGCAGGTGTAAGCATTGCTGCAGCACCACCAAAACTTTCCTGTACAATAATTACATCGTAAGTTGCTAAGTCAGCAATAACATCTGTAGCTAAAACAGAAGTAAGTACTTTTACAGTTACAGCCAAATTAGGATCGGCACTTAAAGTCTGAATAATAGGGTCATTTTGAACAGTTCTGGCTGTTGCATCCATTGTTTTTTGAAAAGTAATATAAGCAACCTTTGTTTGTGCTTGTACACTCAAGATGCTTACAATCAATAGGGCAAAAAGTAATGTTTTTTTCATAAGATTAAATTTTAAATATTAGTAATAAATTATTTTTGGTTTAAATACAAATAAAGGGGTTTATGTCTAAAATAAAACTGTTTATTTTGATTGTAGTACTTCGTATTTTGATATTTTAATAAACGGTTATTTCTTAATATAGCTATAATTTGATTAGCAAATATATGAATCTCTGGTTTATATCATGTGCATTATTTGATATTAAATGTAGAAAAAACAACGGGCAAGTTTTATTAATGACTCAACAACATTTTTCGGGTAATTGTTTGCTGGTTATTACCAATTCTGACGTTAATACGATAGAAATAAATGCCATTAGGAACAGGGTTATTATTTTGATCACATCCATTCCACGATGTCTGATTCAAACCTGCAAATTGGTTGGAATGAACAAGCGTTGAGATTTTCTGACCCACTAGATTATATATTGAAAGTTCTATAAAGGCGTTTTCAGGTATCTCATAATCAATATATGTATTTTGATTAACCGGATTTGGATAATTCTGAGACAATTCAACTCCATTACTCGCATGAATCTGAATGGCGGACAAGGCTGTCAATGGAACATCATCTGTACCCGGCGAACCACCAACTTTGTACGATGCACGCCAGGTAACTCCATCTGTTTGATTGCCTTTAGGATTATAATCGGTTGGAACAAGTGAGTAACCAGTACCATCCGGCGACGAAGGCCATATACCGGAAGTAGCGTAGCTTATATTAGATACTACATCGTTAGTTGGCGAAATTAATACTAATTGTTCACCACCATTGTCAAGCTTACCGTTGTATTCGGCAACAGGTCTGAACTTATAACGAGAAAAAAAGTTATTGCTGTTGGAAGCCAGTACAATAAACTCACCTGCACCCAGTTGTGTTTCTGCCGGAAATGTATAATCAATTCCTTGTGTAAATTTCAATCCACCCATATCCAGACATGATGTTCCAGTATTCTTTAGTTCAATAAATTCAAAACCGCTATCGTCAATCAGGTTTTCGCCAAGCGGATGATACTGAATTTCAGTAATTTTTATATCGCTATAATTTGCCGGAACAACATAGTAGCGACTATTAGAAGCACTCCACTCGTTATTATAGAATGTTCGGGCTACTATGTGCGACGATTGTATCAATGGAATAGCCTGTGAATACAGAATCGCCGATTTACTGACAGTTCCTGTTTTCCAGTCAACAGGATCGGTACCGTTGGTAGTATAATACATGGTACCTTTGGTGGCTGTCATTGTTAGTTTATCGGTGCCGGAAACAATATGCTGGAAAGCATTTTTACCATTGATTGAAAATACGGGAGCATCTATCGAAGGAAACAATCCTGCAGTACGAAGTTGCGAAACGAATACGCTTGTACGTTGTGGAAAATAGGTATTCAACAAAAAGTTTTGTTGAGGAGTCCAGTAACCTTCTTTGGTGTAAAGTGCATAAGGTGCAACCTGATAAATATGTACATCGCGACGATAATCGCCCCAACGGGCTGATTCGGCATAAATTGGATTCTCAACCTGTGCTTTTCGTTTCAACCAGCGTGCAATAACCGAATCGGGTGTAAGTACACCATCATTAAAACAATGACGTTGAATTCTGTCGGCCAATAAATGTTTAAAGTCTGCATTCTTCAACAATTGCTGATATACTCTGCTCGGGCAATTATCATTATTCTCAGCCAGAACATTTCCTGTAAGTGTTGTAAACATTATTTCGGCATCCCAACACATAAACTTAAAGCCCTTACCCGGATTCAATCGATTTCGCATAGCCGACCAATTATGATGATCCCAGTCGGTGTTTCCACCATAGAAGTTTAAAAGCATATAATCGGCCAGGTTCACGACATCAACAAGACTTTCGGCATTGTAGTTGGGTGGTCCATCCGGATTTTTTCCCTGAATAAGCTGATATTTTTCAGTTGTTTCAAGCCCGGCATTGGCCATAGACATCATGCTGTTCCATGCAAGTATATTGCCATCCGATACTTCTGCGTAATCTTTTATTACATCATAATCATCTTCGTTTCCGCCCATATGACTTGCTGCAAATTCTTTATCCATGCGCTCGGAAGGAGCATACATGCCCCAATACATGCCATTGATATATAAATGAGCATAAATTGAATTACTTCCCGGATGCCCCATGGCTCGCTGCGTATCTTTCGTCCAGATATCTTCCTGATAGGTAGCTTTTGCCCGGGCAGCACCATCCTGATGCACCCAGGTATTTCCAAAGCCAGCCCTGAGAATTAAGTTCTCAAATGTTTGTGTTCCATTTTTATCCAGTAATGGATAATTGAGTTTTGAAGGTCCGTATTTACTGTCGAACACCAACAGGAAAGAATGCTTTGGTGATTTTTCTGGTCGGCGACCGTGCCCTCCCTGAAGCCTTATACCGCAATCTATCTGGAAACTTGTGTCTTTTGCCATATACTCAAATGAAACGGGGCGTTCCCAGTCGCGACCCGTATCGTAAGTGGTGTTTGTAATAGGGGCTCCGGTGTATATATAAATTCCTCCCGTATTGGGGTCGATGGTGGGTGAGAAGAAATTTGCTTTATCGGTAACAAGCGAAATAGTAGGTGTTTCGGCCAGCGTTTTTTTTACATTTGCCGCAAAGGTTGCATCTTTCATCAGTTCAGGGTCCATTTCATAATCAGCAATGGCATTTCCGGCAATAGCAGTATAAGGTCCCCATGCAGAAGGATATCCTGCGGGAGTATTCGACTGTTTCAGTACATCGTTCAGAAATAAATAACTTTGAGTAGACGTTTTTCCGGGAGCTTCGCCGCCAACATAGGCCACTGCACGAATAATGGATGTTGTTGAAATGGGTATGGCCGAAGTGTACAATGTACCATTTGTATTGGAAGGTACGCTGCCATCGGTAGTATAATAGATAAGCGCATTGGCAATTGTTGAAGTAATTGAAAGCTGAAAAGGACTTTCGTATATGCCATGTTTCTGACTAAAAACGGGCGCAGGAATTATTCTGCCTGCCGAAAGCATATTGTCTTTCCCCGGAGTCGGATCACTGAAAACGGTGTAAGTGTCTTTGTAATATCCGTACGAATAGTTGCTTTGTTGTGCGGGAAAAACAGGATTGAATTCTGTTGTAGCAATACCTGTTGGTTGAACCAATGCGAGGTATTCGCCTGTTGCCTTGAGGCTAAAGTTTGTATGTAATTCATGTCCGGCAATAGCACGGTCTTTCGATGAAGCAAAAACAACTAGGTAGTTCCCCGGAGCAATTGTAGTCGCGGGAAACTTCCATTTAAATGGTAATGCAATATCATCTGTCAGTGCCCAACCATCCAGATTGATGAAAGTAGCAGTAGGATTATAAATTTCTATCCAATCTGAAAAAGCTCCATCTTCGTCGGTTAACGACGATTCGTTCTGTGCCATAAACTCATTGATACGAAGAGTTTGCGAGTAGGAGTGAAGCTGAACGAGAAGTAGAATGACGGTAATTATCCCAACAAATCTAGTTGATAGCAATTTCTTCATTAAAACGGGTATTAGATTTAAGACCCCAAATATAATGAATTTGATTGAAACTATACTTTTCTAATCCTCAATTGCTTCAATACCAAGTTTCTTGAGCCGCTCAAGGTTTTCTTTCATGGAATTGAGTTGTTCGTGTGAATGTCCCTCCCAATCGGTAATTTCGCCCACAATCCGAAGCGGACTCTGAGAGCGGTATGACTTTGTTGGGTTTCCCGGAAACTTCTTATCTGTCAGATTCGGATCATCTTCATAAGGTCCTGTTGTTTCTACAATATAAATCCTTCCGGGAGTTTCTCCCAATGCAAGTTCTGCACCCCAAACAGCAGCATCTTGTGTGGCTGTAAAATATACATAGTTTGCTTTTTTTCTCTTACCATAGTTCGACTGAAAACCTGGTTCAACCAAGTCGTCCTGCTTCAGATTGGCTTTTGTACCATGATAAAAGATAGTATTCTTTTGTAAGTCGTTAGTTGTCTCCATTCATTAATGTTTTTGTATTCTAACCCTAAATTGTATTATTTCGTTCATACATAAGCTTGAAAAAATATCGCAAAATACCAATCATTCTAAATAATTGATATATATTTACAGCACAGACATAGTTTAGCGGTTTAATACTGAGAATAAATAGAAAGAAAAGAGGCCTTCGTGAGAAAGCCTCTTTTATTTCTATTTATTTGGTAACATTTATCCAGGCTGTTATAATACTTGTCAATGCAGACTGATTGTTTTCAATTTCCTGCCCGTTTTTAAACGTAGCTATTGCCCGATCATTTTCTTTCCATGTCAAAATACCAAAATCGTCAGTTATAAGCCTGTCTTTTGGTTGTTCTTTTACTTTTACACCACGATGAAAAATTAGTTGAATCTGTTTTGGAGGTTGAATACGCATTGTAATTCTATCCCCTGAATGGATACTGTAATTCGGACCATTCCACTTTATGTTTTCAGTAAGATGTTGGTTTGCACCTAATATTATCAAACGTAATTGTTCAATTTCATTTCTGAATGGATGATTTAGTTCATCCAAAAATTTCGTTACATCTGTATTTCGTCTATCCATTTAGGTCAGTATTTCATTCGTACAAATATAATGTTTTAATATAAGTTCAATTGAAAAACCGAAATAAATATAACGTTTTAGTTGCTATACAGATACTCACGTAGTGCTTATAACATTTGAGTTGCTTTAGTTACAGTAATTTCTAACACCCTTGTCAAAAACGAGAATTTCTCTTTCATCATGTCATATTCGTTACCGGAACTAATGTATTTGGCTGTCCCTTTGACAAGGAATCCTGTTCCGGGATAATCTTTATAGCCCAAAACTTCTCTTGTGCCTAAAGTTAACAGCACATTGTTGTTTACATTCACGTTTTTCTCTGTTTTTCTGAAACCGTACGCCGGAATTAAAATACGCTCATCGTCGGTAACAACAAGAAATGAATTCCATGTATTTACAACATGTGTTTCGACACCCCAAGATGTAATTGATACAATTCCTTCACATTTTACTACTTCCAGGAATTTTTCGGATAATTTTTTTTCGTCAGTCATAATTTATTTGAATAAAAGTAATTAGTAAACTCATTCAGGTTGTCGTTGGCACGCTTTGTAAGCATTATTAAGACTCACTTTTTTATTGTTGCCCAACGCCCTTGTTTCGTGTTGCAAAATTATCCTTTTACTCGTCTCAAAAAATTAAACTGGTTTAAGAAATTGCAATTACAACTTCTTTTTTCGAAGCCCGCTTACATATTCAGGCGTCAGACCAAGGTAGGACGCAATCATATATTGTGGAACACGTTGTATAAATTCGGGAAATGAAGTGACAAAATGGTTGTACAAATCTTCTTTTGACATTTCGTACATCAATTTGGATTTAAACTGGGCAGCAGCCAGTTCTTGTTGCATAATAATTCTGAAATACCTTTCTAGTTTTGGTATTTCAGTGAGCAATTGTTCCAGTTGTTCACTGTTTATTGATGTGATGATCGAATTTTCAATGGTTTGTATGTAGTAGTCGGAAGGAGTGTTATTGATAAAACTCTTCAGGTCCGAAATCCACCAACTGTCTAAAGCGAATTGAACAATTTGCTCAACAGCTTTTTCGTTTATAAAGTACATACGTAAGCAACCTTTTTCTACAAAAAACAGACTCTTACAATCGCTATTTTCCTGCATTACAAATTCCTTTCTCTTATAGCTGCTTTGCTCCACATATTTTGACAAAATCATTGTTTCGCTATCACTTAAGTCAATGTGTTTTCTTATATGTTTAATTAGATTATCATTCATTATTATTCTATTAGGTAATAGTCAGTAATTTGAGAAACAATCCGTTTTAGGAATTATTGTTTTACAATTTTCCCTGCTTTCAGTAATGTTCCATTTACAGAAATACGATACAGATATAAGCCTTTGTCCAGTTTTACAATGTCTATCGTGTTTTCACTGAGATTCAAATTGGATTGAATCAACATACAACCACTTATACATTACTATATTCCGGATCCCAGGTACATAGTACATCACTATTTAAAACACTGAAAAATCCATACTACAATCGTTTGATATCTGATTTGTTGACTTCAGTAGTTTTCGTTTTGCCGAACGATTCATATTCAATAATGAGTGTATCAGCTTTTATATCTTTCACAACTCCTTTTAGGTATGTATTGGTTCCGAAATTATAAAACGTCACACTATCACCTCTTTCAAGTTGATCAGTCGCTACTTCGTTGTTTATGGCAGACGTTTTCTTTTCGACAGGAATTGTAATCACTTCCTGCTGCTGGTTATCCGTTTTTAGTGTCTCGTCAATTTGTATAACTGATCCTTTCGATCCATGGATGGAGGTGTTTACATCATCCACTATCTGTTCAATACAATTTTTGGTAGATAACGAAAGACCTTCGACCATATTTGTTGTAAAATCGGCACGTAATTTATTGGAGTTCATTCCGGGTTGAGGTACAAATGGTTGATTCCGTTTGACAATATACTTCTTTTCGTAAATCAACGAATCGCCCTTTCGGAGCTTTGCCGATACCTGAAGGTTTGTTTCTGCCGGACTTCCCGATTCACTGTAGCTATAACTATAGGCAAAAAACAGGTACATAAAAATAAATGATTTCCTGTATTTTGATATTGTATTGCAGCTATCTATTTTTAAGTCGAGTGAATATATCGAATCGTTTGTTTTTTCATCGGTCACATTAAAGCAACCGCTTCTCTTACTTTCTTCGGCAATAGAGTTGAAAAAGAAGTTGTTGTAGTTTTCCTGTATGGAACTCTGTCCGAGTTTTACTTTCATTTCGATATTATAATAATCGAAAACGATTAATGGTATCAACAATCCGTTCAATTTCGAAACTGTAGTAATAGTATCGATAGGAGCGTTGTCAATGTTTACATATACCTGTTTGGGTTTGAAACAACTTGTTTCAGGACTATCGTGAAGATATTCAACAGAAGAATTCAACTTAAGGAGACTGGATTGAAGCATTTTAGTTTCGGAACAGGAAACCAGAAGCAGGCAGAAAATGCCAATGATAATGTTACGCATAGTTTTAAAAATATATGGGGGTTAATACTTGTATCGCAGGTATCTGAGGCGAATGGCAACTATTTTTCTCAGCACAATATTCTCCGGATATGTATCAATCAAATTCTGATACCGTTGGAGATAGGTTTTGAAATTAAATTCGTTACCTGTACGTTCAATTTCATAATTCAGATCAATTGTTAGTAAACTTTTCAGCAATGTATAGTCTTTCTCAGTCACCCTGGCAAGGCTTTGCTGTGCCTGCGAATAATTAAGTTGTGTAATGGCCCAAATGGTTTTAGCAAGATAAACATCGGAAGAGTTTGCTCCTGATCTTTCAAGCTTATATACATAATTCTCTAAAGTATAAAGTTTATTGTCATGTATCAGTTTGTACGACGAATCCAGCACTGCCGATTTTTCAATAAGTTCATCCGCCATGGGAATATAATTTATCACCGAATTGTCTAAATCCTGAACCTCAATTTGAGATTGTTTCATTACTGTATATTTGGAAGTAATACAACTGCTAAAAAATCCAAGGATAATAATTATCAGAATAATTTTATTTTTCATTCGTTATATATTCTCTTCGTTCTGGTTTTCTTTTATCATTATTGTCAAATTCATTTACCCTCGCTGCAAAGAAAGAGGGAGGTAGTTACAATGTTTTAAGTTTACTGTATTGTGCCTTTACAAAAGTAGTTGGTGCTACTCTGAGTAATGCATAATCTTTATTTAAACCAACAATCGTTCCGGCAACATCAACGAGCTGACCACCTACATTTGATTTACAGGTGACAGGTTGATTTAAATTAAACTTCACTTTGGACGATAATGTTTCGACAGCCGATATTTTAAAGATATTCTCACACAACACATTCTGAATATGGAATGTAGCCTTACTATCAATATAAAAAACAGAAACTCTTCTGGATTCCAACTTAATAATTTTTCTCGGTTTCGCATTATTACTGTATTGATCATAATACAGGATATTTTCATTCAGCGAATAGTCTGTATTAAATCGGGAATTTACACCTGACAGCAAATTCAAATAGCTATTAGAAAAACTAATGTCAGTAAGAGTTGAATCTCCTCTGACAACATCAGATATTGCAAATACTTCACACTTTTTGTAAGGCCAAACGTGCGTTACTTTTATATCAAGTGTCAGATTTTCGAATGAAAGTCCGGGACATAATTTATACGACACATACATACAGCGTTTAGCATCATTAATTAAAGCATCCTGACGAAGTCCTCCGAATCCAAGAAAATAGGTTGATTTGCTATAACCTATAGCCATATCAACAAACTGAACTTTTCGACCCTGCATGCTACTTGATGTTACAACACCAGTATGGTAGGCACATGAACTTAATAATATCAATACGGATAAATAAATTAGTTGAATTTTCATAAAGTAATTGTGATTTTTGTTGGTAGTATCTATATTATAATTTCAATCCTATTTTTCCACGTTTATAACAATGAGCAACCGGTAAGGATTACAACAAGTGGAAAGATTCTACTAATTCTTTCAATCATTATTCAGGTTGATTGTAAAATTCCCTTTCTCTACAATATCAATAGAGAAACGACATTGTTTTCGGGTTGAAGCAACTAACACCGTATAACTTATTTCGCAATGAACCGGGCAGAAATAGTTTGTTAGTACGAATTTCTTTCCAACCTGAGCAATTTCTCCCGAAGACTTTTCAATTTTCAAATCGAAGGGAAGAAAATCGGTGAATGCACTTTTAATCGAAATCGTAATTTTATTGTCAGTATCAAACTCATTTACAGGCTTTATTTTTTGAACCTTGTAATCGAAAATACCGGTGGAACTTGTAACTTTGAAAGAAACGACAGGCTCCGACAAACCAACATATTCATTTTCTTTCCAGTACCCATTTATCGTATTCTTCTTTCCGTTTATCGAAATCTCAAACTTTCCTTGTCCGTCTTTTTTCCCCCGGAGCCAATTGCCAATAAAAACATCTCCATTTTTATATGTGTATTTTCCTTTACCATCCGGTAAACCATCTTTAAAACTACCTGTATAGGTGTCTTCTCCCACTGATTTGCCTTTTCCGTTGGCTAAGCCATTTTTACAGTCACCTGTATATATTCCGCTAATTTTATCAAGCAGTACTTTGCATGAATCAGCTTGTGCATTACTTTGAAGTGTTGCAATAAAAAGAAATGTGCATATCAATAGATTTTTCATATAGATTCGAATTAGTTTATCACTTTCCTCGTTTGTAATGAGGGGAAGAAGATTATTTAGTCTAATTTAAAAAGTAAAAATTGATATAATTCCCTGAATATTTATAACTTGACAGGTACAGTAAATTAAAGCTATGTTTAGTTATAATTCCATACTCATTCCGGGTGATTATCAATGTACCGTTTGAAATTAAAAAATCACAATTAACGTATTCAGTATATTGTGAAGAAAAGACTGCACATTTTGTTATTGCATTATCTTTTACTACTGTTTGCAACTCTTTTTGTATTGTTCCAATGTCAGTAACCGGTTCATTATTGTTACATGAGACTAAGAAAATAATTGTC
>JAQTTH010000009.1 GCA_028710895.1 Paludibacter sp. | reverse complement strand
ATTTTCTCGTACTTTGCTAGAAAGTTGTTCATGGTATTTATATGATTGGTAGTCAGATAAATATACGGATTTTATCCGAAATGAACAACTTTTTTTATGCTATTTCTCTAAATGCACTACGGGTTATGGTAGTTAACGGGTGACTCAAAGTCACCCGTTGACTAAACATTTTATAGATAGTTATTATGCTACGCCGTTATTAATTGATATCGCGAAGTTAATAACACGAAGTTAATAACACGAAGTAAGTAACGTGAAACAAATAACACGAAGTAAATGAACAACAATTCTGCTGCAACCTGGATATGGTATCCGGGCGATTATGAAATTTGGTTGGCTAACGAAATGAACAACCGACGTACCGAACGGGGTGCCTTTTTTCCTCATTTCTGGAAAATGGACAGTCATTACGTGCTAGTCGAGTTCAGCAAAAAGATTAATTTAGCTGCTCCCGAGGAAATAGAAATTGCCGTGGAAGGGAAGTTTAATATCAAGCTGGACGGAAAGCTTCAATTTGGTATGCCAACAAAATTCATGTTGCCTGCCGGAAAGCACAGTCTGAATATAAAAGTCTGGAATCAGGCTACTCCACCGGCTATTTTCGTAAACGGCAAAACTGTAAAGACCGACAACAGTTGGAAAGTAACCTACGAGGATAAAGAATGGATTGACGAAAGCGGAAAAGCCAGCGATACTTCGGCTACGATTTATATGGATGCCGAAGGTTGGGCTGATTTTGACGCAGTCGATAAACTTCCATCGCAATACAAACTGGCCATTGAAGAGCACAAAGCAGTAACTGTAACCAATGTTCAGGGTGGTCAGCTGATTGATTTTGGTAAGGAAACTTTTGGATTTCTGCGCTTTCACGCGCTTTCGGGCAAAGGAAAAATCAATATCTTTTACGGAGAAAGTAAAGAAGAAGCACTCGATACAAATGACTGCGAAACCTTGGATGTGCTGACTGTTGACGGAAATAACGTTACCGACGAAGCATTGGCTATTACTTCAATCCTTGAAGGTATTTATACCCTGGCCAATAGCAAAGCATTCCGCTACGTGTATGTAACCAAAGATGATGAAGTGAGTTTCAGCGAAATCAGCATGTTGTATGAATTCAAGCCTGAGGAACAACGTGGCTCCTTTACATGCGACGATGAAGAATTGAACCGGATATGGGAAGTGGGAGCTTACACCATGGAACTCACCACCCGCGAATGTTTTATCGACGGTATCAAGCGCGACCGCTGGATTTGGAGTGGCGATGCGTATCAGAGCTACCTGATGAATTACTACCTGTGTTTCGACTCGCAGACCGTGAAGAATACCACCTGGGCATTGCGTGGAAAAGACCCGGTAACGAGTCACACCAATACCATTCTGGACTACACCTTCTTCTGGTTCCTGGGCATTTACGATTACTACCTGTACACCGGCGATGAGCATTTTATTTCGCAGGTATATCCGCGTATGCAAACCCTGATGGATTATGTGCTTGGTCGTACCAACAAAAACGGCATGGTAGAAGGCCTCACCGGCGACTGGGTGTTTGTGGATTGGGCCGATGGCTTTATGGATAAACACGGCGAGTTATCATTCGAGCAGGTATTGTTTACCAAAAGTCTGGAAACAATGGCGCTGTGTGCGAAACTTGCCGACAACACGCCCGACCAAACCAAATACGAAAAACTGGCTGTTGACCTGCGCGCGAAACTGCTCCCTGCATTTTGGAACGAAACCCAAAAAGCATTGGTGCACAATCGCCTCAACGACAAGCCACAGGAACAGATTACCCGCTATGCCAATATGTTTGCCGTATTTTTCAACTACCTGAGTGCGGAGCAAAAGCAGGAAATCAAAGAATCGGTATTACTCAACGATTCGGTGATGAAGATCAGCACACCTTACATGCGTTTCTACGAGTTGGAAGCCCTGTGTGCACTGGGCGAGCAAAAGGAAGTGATGAAGGAAATGAAAGATTACTGGGGCGGCATGATTCGCGAAGGAGCTACCTCGTTTTGGGAAAAATACAACCCTACCGACAAAGGCACGCAACACCTGGCTATGTATGGTCGTCCGTACGGGAAAAGCCTTTGCCACGCCTGGGGAGCGAGTCCTATTTACCTGTTGGGAAAATACTACCTTGGCATTCAGCCCACAAAAGCTGGTTATAGCGAATTTGCTATCAACCCAACACTTGGCGGACTGAAATGGATGGAAGGAGCTGTTCCAACACCCAATGGAGAAATCAAACTCTACATGAACGAAAATACCATCAAAGTGACTGCTACCGAAGGCCGTGGTTACCTGACTTTCAGTAGTGAATCGCAACCTCAAGCCTCGAAAGGAACAATCGAGAAATTAGAAGGAAATAATTACCGACTGTTGATTGATGGAAAAGAGGAAGTGGTGGTGAGTTATAAGTGATTCATTGAGCTTTCTTAAGAATATATTGCGAATGAGCTATCATTCGCAATATTGTACAAAGATGAAATTGCCAATGATAGCTTAACGGCAATATTGCACAAGGATGAAATTGCGAATGATATATTAGCGGCAATATTGTACACGTACGAATGTGCCTATGATATCTTGGCCGCAATATTGTACGAAGATTATATTGCGAATGATACTTCAGCAGCAATATCACACATGAAATATATTGCTTATAATGTATTATAGGCAATATCAAATAAAAAATAAAATTTGATTTTTATGTCTTACGCTCTCAGCCCGCTACTTGGCAATTCTATTTTGTACGTTGACAGTGTTCTGTTGCCCGAAAAACAAGCGTATCCAGTAACTCAAGGTTGATGTCTGAGAAAGTCTGATGCTACCCGGTTTTGTTCTCCCTGATAAATATCTGGTCAAATATCACTACAATAAAGGCTTTTTGGATGACCGGAACTAAATAATTTTGTCCATCTTTTCTTTTTCTATAATTTTACGGTTGATACAATTTCGGATATTGTATCAACCGTACATTTCAATACTAACAATCCAATCATATTATGAGGACAAAACAGTTAATCATTCTTCTTTCAGCTATTTTATTCAGTATTTTTATGAATGCCCAGAATGCTCATGAGCCAATGCAAAGTGGTAAATTTGAACCCACATGGGAATCGCTGGCACAATACAAAATACCCGACTGGTTTCGAAACGCCAAGTTTGGAATATGGGCACACTGGGGGCCTCAGTGCCAACCCGAACAAGGTGATTGGTATGCCCGCTTTATGTATGCCGAAGGCAGTCGTGAATACAACTGGCAAGTGAAAAACCTGGGGCATCCTTCCGAATTTGGTTTCAAAGATATTTGCAACGCGTGGAAAGCTCAAAACTGGAATCCGGAGCAGCTTGTGGCATTCTACAAAAAAGCCGGTGCGCGCTATTTCTTCGCCATGGGCAATCATCACGATAATTTTGATAACTGGAACAGCAAATATCAGCAGTGGAACTCGGTGAATGTTGGACCAAAGAAAGACATTCTCGGAGGTTGGGAAAAGGCAGCCCGCCACAACGGACTTTATTTTGGCGTGAGTATTCATGCGGCCCATGCGTGGCGGTTTTACGAAACAGCTCAGGGTTCCGACAAAACGGGCGACAAAGCCGGTGTGCCTTACGATGGCAAACTAACCAAAGCTGATGGCAAGGAGAAATGGTGGGAAGGACTTGATCCGCAAGAATTGTATGCTCAAAACCATCCACTAAGTGAAAATAGTGCCGATTTGGGCAGTATTCACCGCCAATGGAACTGGGGTAATGGCGTGGCAGTGCCTTCTGTGGGGTATTGCAACAATTTCTACGACCGCACGGTGGATATGATCAACAAATACAATCCGGACTTGCTTTATTTTGATGATACAGCATTGCCATTGTGGCCTGTCAGCGATGCCGGATTGCGCGTAGCAGCGCATTATTACAATCGTAATATAAAAAAACACGGAGAGAAAAACGAAGGAGTTATCTTTGGAAAAGTCCTTACCGACGACCAGAAAAAGGCCATTTTGTGGGATGTAGAACGTGGTGCACCGGATAAAATTCAGGACATTCCGTGGCAGACTTGTACCTGCATTGGCGAATGGCATTACCGTCGTTCGGTCTACGATGAGAATCGCTATAAATCAGCGAAAACCGTGGTGCAAATGCTGGCCGATGTGGTAAGTAAAAACGGAAACCTGCTTCTCAATGTACCTGTTCGTGGCGATGGAACTATTGATGAGAAAGAACATAAAGTAGTTGAAGAAATTGGAGCATGGATGGCCATAAATAGCGATGGAATTTTCGATACACGTCCCTGGAAAATCTATGGCGAAGGACCTGCGGCCGATAAAGCAAACCCGATTAATGCACAGGGTTTCAATGAAGGACGTGTGAAATACACTTCGGCTGATGTGCGTTTTACCACTAAAAAATCGGCGGTTTACGCCATTGTGATGGCCATATCCGAAAAGCCGGAATTACTCATAAAATCTTTTTCGACCAACAATTCGCTTTATCCGAAAGCGGTAAAATCAGTAGAATTACTTGGTGCCGGGAAAGTTGATTTCACGCAGACTACTGAAGGATTATTGGTAAAACTACCTCAGAAATACCCATCTAATCTGGCATTGGTATTGAAAATAAAATAGTTGTTGATTTGTAATTAAAGAGCCACAAATACTGTTTGAAGCAGTATTTGTGGTTTTTGTTTGTATAGGTCTGTTGAGTACAAAGTCCCACTTTTACCGTCTTGAATTAAACATTTTAATGCAAAAAGAAAGATATTTTAGGTATGAAGTTTAGAGGATTGGTTTTAGTTTTTGTGTTGTTGATTGCTGTCGGGCTGAAGTCAGAAAATATTCACGTTTTCACTTTTCAGAATGCATCTAACCGGGTGCAGTTTGGAGTGGATATGCTAAGTAAATCGCTGACTGAGGTTGGCTATAAAGTTGATAATAAAGAGAAAAAATGTATACTGACTAATCAAAGAACGATAATCGTTTTTGAAAAAAACAGCAAAGAAGGGATTGCTCTCCTCAAAAAGTCAGGAATTACACTTCCGGAACTCAAGAAAGAAGGATTTCATATTGAAACAAAGGGTTCTAAAACCCTGATTGTGGGTGCCGATGGAAACGGAGCCATTTACGGTTGCCGCGAAATCATCGACCGTCTGCAAAACTCCAAAAAACTCGATTTGCCCGTTTCGCTCACTGATGCACCGGAAATGGTGATGCGTGGAACCTGTATCGGGGTGCAAAAAACGACTTACCTGCCCGGGCGTACGGTGTATGAATATCCCTACACTCCTGAGACTTTCCCCTGGTTTTACGACAAAAAACAATGGATTAACTACCTCGATATGTTGGTGGCTAATCGTATGAATTCCCTGTATTTGTGGAATGGTCATCCGTTTGCTTCACTGGTGAAACTGAAGGACTATCCGTTTGCCGTGGAAGTGGACGATGCCACTTTTAAGAAGAACGAAGAAATCTATTCTTTTCTCACCAAAGAGGCTGACAAACGCGGTATTTTTGTGATTCAGATGTTCTACAATATCATTGTTTCCAAACCTTTTGCGGAACATTACGGCATGGCAACGCAGGATCGTAACCGCCCGATCACGCCACTTATCAGCGATTATACCCGAAAAAGTATTGCTGCATTTGTGGAGAAATACCCGAATATTGGTTTCCTTATCACGCTGGGCGAAGCTATGGACACTTACGAGGATGACGTGAAATGGTTTACCGAAACAATCATTCCCGGCGTGAAAGATGGACTGAAAGCACTTGGTCGCACTGACGAGCCACCGATTATTCTTCGTGCCCACGATACCGATGCCAAAATGGATATTGCGGCAGCTAAACCGTTGTATAAGAACTTGTACACCATGAACAAATACACCGGCGAGAGTCTCACGACTTACGAACCGGGTGGTCCGTGGTCGCAAACCGACAGAGATCTGAGTAAGCTCGGAACGGTGCACATCAGCAACATACACATTCTGGCAAATCTCGAACCGTGGCGTTACAGTTCGCCATCGTTTATTCAGAAAACGGTAAATGCCATGCACACCGCCAAAGGTGCCAACGGGCTTCATCTTTATCCGCAGGCTTCTTTTTGGGATTATCCGTACACGGCCGACAAACTGGCAGATGGCAGTCGACTGAAACAAATTGACCGTGACTGGATGTGGTACAAAACCTGGGCGCGTTATGCGTGGAATTGCCACCGCGATAGAAATAATGAAATCAGTTATTGGAATCAGCAATTGGACGATTATTATGGAATTACGGATGCTGATGCCCGCAAAATACAAACGGCTTACGACGAGAGTGGCGAAATTGCCCCCAAGCTTTTGCGTCGTTTTGGAATCACCGAAGGCAATCGCCAAACTTTGTTGCTCGGTATGTTTATGAGCCAGTTGGTGAATCCGTATAAATATAAAATCTACCCCGGATTTTATGAGAGCTGCGGTCCTGAAGGTGAAAAACTGATTGAATATGTGGAAAAAGAGTGGAAACACCAGCCGCATGTGGGTGAATTACCGCTTGATATTATTGCTCAGGTGATTGCTCATGGTGATAAAGCCATCGCGGCCATCGACTCGGTGGAGGGAAAAACCACCAAAAACACAGCCGAATTTGAGCGACTGCGCAACGATATGCATTGCTATCGCGAATTTGCTTATTTTTTCAATAACAAAGTAAAAGCAGCTAAACTTGTACTCGATTATCAGTGGGGAAAGGACATTAAAAACCTTGATGCAGCAGTTGCATATCTTGAAAAAAGCCTGGAACACTACAGCAAATTGGTGGAACTAACCAAAAACTCGTACTGGTATGCCAACAGCATGCAAACCTCTCAGCGTCGCATTCCTATTGGTGGTGACGATGGCAAAAATAAAACCTGGGAAGAGCTTTTGGTGCATTATAAAAAAGAGATTACGAACTTCCGGAATAACCTTGTTTTATTGAAATCGAAACAAAGCGCAGGAACTCAACAAGCAGCAATTATCTCAGCATTACCTGCTGCCGATGTAAAATTGAGCGGTGATTATAAAACGGTAAAACTTGCAGCCGGAGTCTCGTTGTATACCGATATGGAATCGGATGTGGAAGAAATTGCACCGGAATTAGTGGGGCTAAATGCAATTCTGTTGAAATCGACCGAGCAGGCTAATGCTGGCACAACGCTTGAATTTGAAAACAAAGAACCGGTGAAGCTGCTTGTCGGGTTCTTCCGTGACGACCAACGTAAATACGCTAAAGCACCAACGCTCGAAACTGATGCCGCTGCCAACCTTTACGGTCAAGCTGATCCAATGTTACTAAACGCGTTGAAAGTAGACGACCTGCCTGCTATCAACGTGCATGCTTACAGTTTCAAAGCAGGAAAAAATAAACTACTTTTACCAAAAGGTTATTGCTTGGTACTGGGCTTTACCAATGGTAAAATCGCTCCACGTAATGCCGGATTGGCTGGTAAAGGCGATGAAGCGACCATGGATTGGATGTTTTATTGAAATTAAATTTCACAGTGTATGAAGAGTTGTCAATCTATTGGATTACTATTTCTTGTGAGTTTTTCCTTGCTAAAGATTCAGGCGCAGAACAATGTAATTAACAACACTGTTACAGATATTGATGGGAACATTTACAAAACTGTAAAAATCGGGAATCAGGTTTGGATGGCTGAAAATTTGCGAACAACGCATTACCGAAATGGAGATCCGATTCTGACAACCGTTCCCGATACCTTGAATTATACAGCAGAAGCAACGCCTAAGTATCAGTTTATTTATAACAATGATCCGAAAAATTTACCGATTTACGGACGACTTTATACCTGGTATGCTGTAACTGATAGCCGGAATATCTGTCCCAAAGGTTGGCATATGCCTACTATCGAGGAATTTAAACTGCTGGATGACTCACTTGGTGGAAAAAAGTTAGCCATAGGAAAGCTGAAAGCTACGGGAACTCAATATTGGTTGAGTCCGAATGCAGATGCTACCAACCAAAGTGGCTTCAATGGTCTGCCGGGAGGATGGCGTGCTGCAAAAGGCAAGTATGGCGCTTTGGGCAAATACGGACACTACTGGGCTTCGAATATGCAAACTCCAGAATATGCTTTCCGAATGTTTTTATCGTTCGACGAGTCCTGTTATAAAAATCACCTTGGTGCCTCTGACCCGCAAAATGCCTGGTCAGTACGGTGTGTGAAAGATAAACCTTGAAGGCAGATTTAAATGAAAAAAATATACTTACTCTCCATCCTTTTTCTTTCCACAATTTTATCAGCTCAGGAAGTTTCTCAGTCAAAAATGGCAGAAATCTACGAGCAGGTAAAAACGCCTTATAAATACGGATTGGCACTTGCTCCATCCGACAATAACCACAAAATGGATTGCCCCACTGTGTTCCGCAAGGGCGAGAAGTGGTACATGACTTTTGTGATTTATAATGGTAAAACAGGTACCGATGGCCGAGGCTACGAAACCTGGATGGCCGAAAGTGACGATTTATTGCACTGGAATATTACAGGTCGGTTGCTGTCGTATCGCGATGGTATGTGGGATTGTAATCAACGTGGTGGTTTCCCTGCGTTGCCGGATATGACTTGGGGCGGCAGTTACGAACTGCAACCCTACAAGGGAAAATATTGGATGACCTATATCGGCGGCCCGACTGCCGGCTATGAGCAGGGACCACTAAGCATCGGTTTGGCATGGACGGATATTGCAAACCTTGGTAAAGCCATTGAATGGCAATCGGCTCTGGCTCCTATTCTGTCAAATAAAGATAAAGATGCTCAATGGTTCGAAAACCTGATTCAATACAAAAGCACCATTTATTGGGACAAGAAGAAAACCCTCGGCGCACCTTTTGTGATGTATTACAATGCCGGAGGCGTGCATCCTGAAACAAAATTGAAAGGCGAACGCATTGGTATTGCATTGTCCAACGACCTAAAAACATGGAAACGCTACGCAGGGAATCCTGTTTCTGCACACGAAATTCAGGGAATGATTACCGGCGATGCGCAGATTCAGCAGTTTGGGAATTTGTATGTCATGTTTTATTTCTCGGCATTCAATACCAATAAACCCTACAAAGCCTACAATACATTTGCGTGCAGCTACGACCTTATTCATTGGTACGATTGGCAGGGTGAGGATTTGATTACACCTTCCAAAGAATACGATAACCTGTTTGCACACAAGAGTTATGTGATCAACTACAAAGGTGTGGTGTATCATTTTTATTGTGGCGTAAATAAAAACGACCAACGCGGTATTTGTGTGGCTACCAGTAAACCAATGGGACGATCGGAAGTGCATTTTCCTGCTCCCGAAGTGAAAGATCGTCGCACAACAATGAGTTTGAACGAGAGCTGGAAAACATGGATGGGCAAAGATACACTGAAGGTAAACGTTCCTCACAACTGGGATGATTACTACGGATACCGTCAGCTTACGCATGGAAACTTGCACGGAACAGCCACTTATACCAGGACTTTTACAGCACCCAATGCCGGTGAAAATAAACAATATTTTTTGCGCTTCGATGGAGTTGGAACGTATGCCACAGTTACGTTGAATGGGAAGAAATACGACCGTTTTCCGAGTGGTAGAACTACTAAAACGCTGGATGTTACCAATGAAATAAAACCCGGACAACTCAACTCGTTGACCGTAGTTGCTGAGCACCCCGAAATGATTGCCGACATGCCCTGGGTATGTGGCGGATGCTCGTCGGAATGGGGATTTAGCGAGGGTTCGCAGCCTTTTGGCATTTTCCGCCCGATTACATTAGAAGCAACAGATAAAGTTCGGATTGAGCCATTCGGAGTTCATATTTGGAATAATGATAAGGCAGATTCTGTTTTTATTGAAACAGAAATAAAGAACTATTCCTCCGAAACTACTGATATTGAAGTGGTAAATAAATTGAACAACGAAGATGGAATTGCGGTATTCCGTCTGGCACAAAAAATAACGTTGAAAGCCGGAGAAACAAAGACTATTCGACAGGTTTCGGCTGTTCAAAATCCGAAATTGTGGAGTCCCGATAAACCATACTTGTACAAACTTGCTTCAATGATTAAGCGGGGTGATAATGTTACTACCGACGAAATTTCTACTCCTTATGGAATTCGTACTATTAGTTGGCCGGCGAAGCGCAACGACAATGATGGTCGTTTCTACCTCAATGGAAAATCGTTATTTATTAATGGTATTTGCGAGTATGAGCACCAGTTTGGACAATCGCATGCGTTTAGTAACGAGCAAATTGCATCCCGCATCAAGCAAATTAAAGCAGCCGGTTTTAATGCTTTTCGTGATGCACATCAACCGCATAATTTGGAATACCAACGTTTGTTGGACGAAAGCGGATTGCTGGAATGGTCCCAGTTTTCGGCTCATGTATGGTACGATACCCCCGAATTCCGTAATAATTTCAAAACCTTGCTTCGTCAATGGGTAAAAGAGCACCGAAATTCACCTTCGCTGGTGATGTGGGGCTTACAAAACGAAAGCGTTTTGCCTAAAGACTTTGCAGAAGAATGCTGCAATATTATCCGCGAAATGGATCCGACTGCTAAATCGATGCGTGTCATTACCACTTGCAACGGTGGCGAAGGCACAGATTGGAACGTCGTGCAAAACTGGAGCGGAACCTATGGTGGAAATATCGAAAACTATGGTCATGAATTGGCGCAGAAAAACCAGTTGCTTAACGGCGAATACGGTGCGTGGCGCTCGCTTGGTTTCCATACCGAACCGGCGGCTTTTGATGCTAACGGAAAGTGGAGTGAAGATCACATGTGCCAATTGCTCGAAAAGAAAATTAAACTGGTCGAATCGGTAAAAGACAGTGTTTGCGGGCAGTTCCAGTGGGTGTTTAGTTCGCATGATAATCCCGGTCGCCGGCAACCTGATGAGGCATATCGAGCTATTGATAAAGTGGGTCCATTCAACTACAAAGGACTTATTTCGCCCTGGGAGCAACCAACTGATGCGTATTATATGTATCGCGCCAATTATGTTTCGGCTAAAAACGATCCAATGGTGTACATTGTTTCGCATACCTGGCCGGATAGATTTGCGAAGCGCAGTCGTGCCACGGTGGAAGTTTACAGCAATTGCGACAGCGTAAAACTGTACAACGATGCCGTTGATTCGGTGTACATGGGCAAAAAGAAAAACAACGGTCGTGGCTCGCATTTTATGTGGGAAAACCGCGATATTCGCTATAATGTGTTGCGTGCTGTTGGCTATTTTGGTGGAAAAGCAGTTGCAGAGGATGTAATTTCACTAAATAATTTAGAGAAAGCTCCAAATTTTGAAAAGTTATATTTCGAAAATGAAGCTGAATATAAGATTGATAAAATTTTGTCATCGCTCCCTCGGTTTTATAATATTGTTCGAGGGGAAAAAAATTATAATTATTTGTACCGTCTTAACTGTGGTGGCGATGAATACAAAGATGTGTTAGGGCAAATCTGGGCAAAAGACGATAGCACCGTTTCCTGCTCGTGGGCAGCTGATTTCAAGGAGCTCAATCCGTATCAGGCCAGTCAGGGTGTGACATACGATCCAATTCACGGAACACGCGATTGGGCATTGTTCGGACATTTCCGCTTTGGTCGGCATAAACTGAAATACCATTTTGCCGTGCCTGATGGCAAGTATCGCGTGGAACTTTACTTCACCGAGCCATGGCACGGAACTGGTGGCGGCATGAAAACCGACTGCGAAGGTTTGCGCATTTTCGATGTGGCAGTGAATGACTCTGTGGTACTGAACGACCTCGATATTTGGGCTGAAAGCGGTCATGATGGTGCGTTGAAAAAAGTAGTTTATGCCAATGTAAAGGGTGGCGAATTGGAAATCTCTTTTCCGGAAGTAAAAGCCGGACAAGCACTGATTTCAGCCATTGCGATAGCCACAGCCGATAAAACAATAGAACCAAAACCTCGCCTGCAAACTAGCTGGTCATGGGCTGAAGCTGATAAAAACGTGTTGGAAAAAACACCCAAAGAGTTATTGCCCGAAGATAAAAATGCCCGTACAAGTACCATTTACGAAGCCGAAAAAGCGTCGTTGAAAGGGAAATTTGAGAAGGTGACAATAAAAACCAAAGAGGGTATTCGTTTTGGAAAAGCAGGTTCCATTCAGTGGACTATTTCTACAGGCTTGGCGCAAGTTTATGCGCTACGGTTCAATTACCTGAATACAAGTGGAAAGCCCATTAAAGCTAAGTTCCAGTTTGTGGCGGCTAATGGTACAGTTTTGAAAAACGATGAAATAACATTCCCCGAAACGGCTGAGAAATGGAAACAAATCAGCACTACAACAGGTGGTTATATAAATGCAGGATTGTATAAAGTGATTATAACGGCTGAAAATCCGGAAGGGCTGGGATTTGAATCGTTGGAAGTGCAGTAATATATTTCTGGCAAATTCAATAGTCTGAATATCAGTTTTAAGTATTATCGGTGTTCGAATTTTTCTGATATTTGCAAATCACATAACCTTCGATTTTTTACATACTATGCACGTTGCCAACAAATTCAGGTTTTGCCTGATAATGCTGTTTTCAGTATTGCCTACACTGCTTTTTGCTGATAGTAACAAGGTTATTATCAGTGAATTTATGGCAGTTAATTCCAATGGCATAATCGACGAAGACCTGGAGCACTCCGATTGGCTGGAATTGTATAATAACTCAGCTGGTACTATTGATTTGGGTGGTTGGTTTTTGACTGACGATGCTGCAAATTTGAAAAAATGGCAGTTTCCGGCAGTTTCCCTTCCCAAAGGTGCTTATCTGGTGATTTTTGCTTCGGGTAAAAATCGCATTGACCCAAGCAAAAAGCTTCATACTAATTTCAAACTTTCAGGCTCCGGTGAGTTTCTGGCAATTTCGGAGCCCGACTCTACGATTTCCTGCTCTTTTAGTCCCATGTTTCCGGCTCAACGTCAGGATGTTTCGTATGGTTTTTATCAGGGACAAGCTGTTTATTTTACAACAGCCACTCCGGGAGCTGAGAACGTGGCCGGTAGCTTGCCTTTTGCTCCAACTTTTAGCGTTGCTCGTGGTTTTTATAATGCTCCCATTGATGTAGTTCTTTCTTTATCCGGAGGTAATGGCTCTATTTATTATACATTGGATGGTACACGTCCAACATTGGCAACCGGGACATTATATAGCACTCCGATACATATTACTACTACCACTCCTTTGAGTGCAGTTACCATCAATTCGGCCGGACTCCTGAGCGAAGTTATAACAAATACCTATATTTATCCTGCCGATGTGGTAAAGCAATCGTCAACTCCTGTGGGCTATCCTACCGATTGGAAACAGGCTGCAAGCACAACCACCATCAAGGCTGATTATGAAATGGATCCGGACATTTGTAATAGTGCAGATTACAAATCGTTGATGGAGAATAGTTTGAAATCGATTCCGACTGTATCGATTGTAACAAATGCGGGTTATATTTTTTCGGATGTGAATAATGCCACAACAGGTGGCATATATATTTATACAGGGAGGCCATTAAGTCTGGGTGCAGACTGGGTTAGACCAACTTCGGCTGAGTATTTTGACCCGGCAACAGGTAAACAGTTTCAGATTAACTGCGAACTCAAATTGCATGGGGGAAATAGCCGGATACCGGCAAATTGCATGAAACATGGTTTTGAACTCGGTTTCAAATCGGCATACGGTCCTTCAAAACTAAACTTCGATGTTTTTGAAGAAAAGAACGCTGTGAAAGAATTTAATTCACTGGTTCTTCGTGGTGGTTATAACTATACCTGGGCAAAGAATGCAGCATCGCAACAAATTGCCGCTCAGTATATTCAGGATTCGTGGGCAAAAACAACCCAGCTCGAAATGGGCTATCCTTCGGCTCACGAGCGTTTTGTTCATTTGTATATCAATGGATTATATTGGGGGCTGTACAATATCACCGAACAGTATGACGAAGATTTTATGGAGTCATATCTGGGCGGAGATAAAACGCAATACGACGTTGTTAAAGAGCAACAATTCACGATGCCTACTGCCGGAACGCTGGTTGCATGGAAAGATCTTTTAAGTCAGGTGCAAACTGATAGTATTGCAACAAATGCAAATTACCAAAAATTGAAGGGACGTAACCCCGATGGCACACTAAATGTAAATTACAGCAATCTGCTTGATATTGAAGATTATATCGATTATATGCTTGTAAACTATTACCTGGGAAATCAGGATTGGGATAAAAATAACTGGTCGGCCGGTCGTAATTTTGTTTCAAATGCTTCAGGGTTTAAATTTTTCTGTTGGGACGCTGAAACCACGATGACTGCTATTGGAACAGACCTTGTTTCGGCTGCTCCGACACTGGGCAATCCGACAGCATTTTTACAATTTCTGAAGAAAAATCCTGATTTTAAGGTGACTTTGGCCGATCACATTCAGAAACAACTAATTAACGATGGTGGTGCGCTTACGCCTAAAGTTGTGGCAGAGCGATATACGAAATTAGCTACCGAAATTGACTTAGCCATAATAGCTGAATCGGCACGTTGGGGCGATTGGTACAACAACACCGGTCCTTATACTAAAAATGGACATTGGTTGCCACGCAAAAATGCCTTGTTGACAAGCTATTTCCCATATCGAACTGACACTGTTATCAAGCAATTACGCAAGGCCGGTTATTTCCCTACGGTAAATGCACCTAAATTTACCAATAATGGTGGAACAATTACATCTGCTATCAGTTTGGGAATGAGTTCCAATACCGGAACAATTTATTATACAACTGATGGAACAGACCCTCGTACATTAGTTGCCGGAACGGTTGCAATACAGGCCAAAACCTATACAAATGCCTTCAGTGTGGGCAGTAGTATTACCGTAAAAGCCCGTGCTAAAACCAGCACAGAATGGTCGGCCATTACCGAAGCCACCTTTGTTTATATCGGTCCGAATGCTGTTCAGTTACCACTTGCCGACCTGTTGGCTTGCTCCAATTATCCGAATCCATTCGGCGAATCGACGCGTATTCACATGACCTTGCCTGCTGATGGCGATTTGCAACTGGACATTTATGGTATCGACGGACGATTGGTACGGCAACTGTTCAAAGGCAAAGCATTCAGTGGCGAAAATCAGTTCGATTGGTCTCCTGAAACAACTCAAACGGGTATCTATATTTGCCGAATTAGTTACGGTGGGCAAAGCACATATCTGAAATTGATAAAGAAATAGAAGGAAAAAATGGCTGAAAGCTCAGAGCCCGATTTGAAGGTTTCTGAGCTTTTTGTTTTGAGTACATTGACCTTGTTTTATCGTCTTTTTAATACTCTCTGTGAAAAATCAGATTCAAAAAAATGAAGCAAATTCTTCCAATCATACTCTTTCTTACAAGTTTTTTCTCCCTAAAGGCAGAACAGCCCGACTGGGAAAATCATCACGTATTGCAAATAAACCGCGAACCTGCCAGAGATGCTTTTATTGGCTATCGCAATGTGGTTGGCGATGCGTCGCTGACATTGAATGGTTTGTGGAAGTTTCACTGGTCACCAACGCCTGAAGGTCGTGTGAGTGACTTTTTCTCAACTACTTTCAACGATAAAGACTGGAAAACCTTTCCGGTTCCTGCAAACTGGGAAGTGAATGGCTTCGGAACGCCTATTTATGTGTCATCCGGTTATCCTTTCAAAATTGATCCGCCCTGTGTAACAAGCACACCTCCCGAAAAATATACTGCCTTTAAAGAACGCAATCCCGTTGGCGAGTATCGTCGCACTTTTACATTGCCTGCCGATTGGAAATCGGGCGGTCAGTTTTTTTTGCGTTTCGACGGTGTGCAAAGCGCATTTTACGTGTGGGTAAATGGCAAACGAGTTGGTTATAGTCAGGGCAGCATGGAGCCTTCCGAGTTTAATGTGACTTCGTTCCTGATAGCCGGACAAAATCAGATTGCTGTGGAAGTCTATAAATATTGTGACGGTTCCTACCTCGAAGATCAGGACATGTGGCGCATGGGTGGCATTCAGCGCGATGTTACGCTTTATCATACACCGGACATTCGAATTGCCGATTTGCAAATCAGGACTTTGCCCGATAAAAAATACGAGAATTTTACACTTGAGATTGATCCAAAACTTTCGGTTTATGGCGCTGCAAGCGGTAAAGGCTATAAAATACGTGCTGCTATCGACCAATTACTGAACATCACTGCCGATGCCGCATCTATTCTGAATCTCGACCACAAAGCGGCTTTGATGAATGAGTGGAATCCGCAACGTGGTCCGCGCAAAATGGGCAGGTTGAAGGCCGAAATTAAAAATCCGCTGAAATGGACGGCTGAAACTCCTAATTTATATACGCTGAATATTTCATTGGAAGACAGCACGGGAAAGGTCGTTGAACGTGTTCGTCAGCGCATTGGATTCCGTGCGATTGAAATTCGTGATGGACAATTTTTGGTCAACGGAAAACCTATTCGCTTGCGCGGTGTAAACCGTCACGAACACGACCCGAAATTGGGTAAAGTGATGACCGAAAGTCTGATGTTGAAAGATGTTTTGCTGATGAAGCAAGCCAATATAAATGCCGTTCGAACCTGTCATTATCCAAATGTCGCTCGCTGGTACGAATTGTGCGATTCGCTGGGTTTGTACGTTATGGACGAAGCAGATATTGAGGAGCATGGTTTACGTGGCGGACTTGCCGCTGACCCGGATTGGGCACTGGCTTTCCTCGACCGCGCCATCCGCATGGCCGAACGCGATAAAAATCATCCTTCGGTGGTGATGTGGAGCCTGGGTAACGAAGCTGGTTACGGGCCAAACTTTGCGGCCAATTCAGCCTGGTTAAAGGATTTTGATCCAACGCGACCTATCCATTACGAAGGAGCACAAGGTTTGAACGGTGAACCAGATCCATCAACCGTGGATGTTATCAGCCGCTTTTATCCGCGTGTGCAACAGGAATACCTGAATCCGGGTGTTTCGGCAAAGAGTGACGCTGAACGTCCTGAAAATGCGCGTTGGGAACGATTGCTGGATATTGCAAATCGCACTAACGACAATCGCCCCGTGATGACCAGTGAATATGCCCACGTGATGGGTAATGCCGGCGGAAATTTGCAGGATTATTGGGACGAAATGTATTCCAATAAGCGCATGTTGGGCGGATTTATTTGGGAATGGGCGGACGAAAGTTTGTATAAAACTCTGTCAAATGGCAAAATACAGGTTTCGTATGGTGGTGATTTTGGCGATGTCCCTAATCTGAAAGCATTCTGCATCAAAGGCATTGTTACCGGCGAGCGTGAAACAACACCTAAATATTGGGAAGTGAAAAAGGTGTATCAACCGCTTTTTATTCAAAAAAAGAATGATAAATTGTTGATTATAAATAGAAATCACCATACCGACTTATCACAATACCGTTGTTTGTGGACATTAACCGTTGATGGAAAAATTGAGCAAAAAGGAGAAATAATTCTACCTGCAATTTTGCCCGGTGATAGTGCGTTGGTTGATTGCCCAAAAATCGACAAGCAAAAAGCAGGAGTGGATATTCGGTTGAATATTAGTATTGTTTTGAAAAATAACACTGTATGGGCGAAAGCTGGTTCAGAAGTGGCTTGGGAGCAATTCTCTATTCAGGAAGGAAATCTTCTGAAGAAAGAAATTGAAAATAAAGCCAATCTGAAAATAACAGAAATAAACAATACGTTGAATGTTTCCGGTAAAGGATTTTCGGCAGATTGGAATACAAAAACAGGCAGTTTGAATTCATTGATTTATCGTGGAAAAGAAATGCTGGCAACTTCTGCCGGATTCGAACTTCAACCGGTTGTTCAGGCATTCCGCGCTCCTACCGACAATGATAAAGGATTTGGAAACTGGTTAGCTAAAGATTGGAAACTGCAGGGGCTCGATTCATCTAAAGTAATTGTTGATTCAGTGATTCATTCTGTCAGGAAAGATGGTGCATTGGTTGTAGAAATACACAAAACCAATCAGTATAAAAATGGAAAAGTAACTGCTAAATTTATTTATATGGTTACCGCTGATGGGCAAATAGATGTAGAAATAAAGTTCAATCCTATCGGTACATTGCCCGAGTTGCCTCGTCTTGGAATTGCGTTGGCATTGAATCCTGAGTTGGAGAATTACGCGTGGTACGGCGAAGGTCCGTGGGAGAATTACCCCGATCGCAAAAGCTCAACAACGGTTGGATGGTGGAAAAGTACGGTTACTGAACAGGCTTTCCATTACCCGCGTCCTCAGGAAACGGGAAATCACGAAGATATCCGCTATTTGATATTGAAAAATGCCGATGGACATGGTATAACTGTTTCTGCAATAGAAAAAACATTTTCCGCTTCCGCTTTACATTTTGCTGTAAACGATCTGGCTAACGAAGCGCACGATTGTAACCTCATTCCTCGTAAAGAAGTAATTTTGAGTCTTGATTGTGCTGTATTGGGACTAGGAAACAGTAGTTGTGGCCCGGGAGTGTTAAGGAAATATGCCATTGAAAAGAAAGAACACACATTACATATTCGAATACAAAATTTATAAATAACAGGTATGGAAAAAGTTTTACGTGGAATAGTTCCACCATTAGTTACGCCACTCTTAGATAATAACACGCTTGATGTTGAGGGGCTTGAGAGATTGATTGAACACGTCATTGCAGGCGGCGTTCATGGAGTATTTATTTTAGGAACAACCGGTGAGGCTCAAAGTCTTGGTTTCAGTCTTCGTTGCGATATGATTAAACAAACAGCACGTATTCTGAAAGGACGCTTGCCTTTACTGGTAGGAATTTCTGATACTTCGGTTGCTGACAGTGTGGCTTTGGCTAATGTGGCAGCAGATAACGGTGCTGATGCTGTGGTTTCCGCGCCTCCATATTATTATGCAACAGCCCAACCGGAATTGGCCGAGTTTTACGAAGAACTGATTCCTCAGTTACCTCTACCAGTCTTTTTGTACAATATGCCAACGCACACCAAGGTTTCCTTCGCGCCCTCGACCATTCGTCGCATTGCCGAAAACCCAAAAGTTATCGGGTTTAAAGATAGTTCTGCTAACGGAGGTTATTTCCAATCGGTAATGCATGAATTCCGCGATCGTCCGGAGTTTTCAATCTTTGTAGGACCGGAAGAAATGATGGGAGAAGTAGTTTTGATGGGTGCACATGGTGGTGTAAATGGTGGTGCCAATATGTTCCCAAAATTATATGTTGCTTTGTACAATGCTGCTGTAGCAAAAGACGTTGACAAAGTACGCGAGCTTCATGCAAAAGTAATGCAACTCAGTTCAACTATTTATACAGTTGGAAGTTATGGTTCAAGCTATTTGAAAGGTGTGAAAGCAGGTTTGTCAGTGTTGGGTATCTGCAATGACTTTTTGGCCGCTCCGTTCAATAAATTCGATGACGAACATAAAGCTAAAATCCGTGCAGCTATTGAAGCTTTAGAATTATAATTGCCTCTTAATAACTTTCCCGAAGTATAAAACTTTGGGAAAGTTTGCTTTTGTCTATTACCTTGGTTCTAATATCTGATGAAAAATAAATTCTATCCCTGGCTTGTCGTGGCGTTGCTTTGGTTTGTAGCTCTGCTCAACTACCTCGACCGACAAATGCTTTCTACCATGAAACCGTCGATGATGGCGGACATTCATGAACTGATATCGGCAGAAAATTTCGGTCGGTTGATGGCTGTATTCCTATGGATTTACGCGCTAATGAGCCCTGTTTCGGGTATTATTGCCGACCGGTTGAACCGCAAATGGATGATAGTGGTAAGTTTGTTTGTCTGGTCTGCAGTAACCTTGCTGATGGGTTATGCACATACCTACGATCAGGTATATTGGTTGCGGGCATTAATGGGAATCAGCGAGGCATTTTACATACCGGCTGGACTGTCGCTCATTGCTGATTATCACGACGGTAAAACGCGCTCTATCGCCATTGGAATTCATACAACCGGTATTTACCTCGGGCAGGCTTTTGGTGGATTTGGTGCTACCATTGCCGATCATTTTTCGTGGCAAAGCACTTTCCACGGTTTTGGTTTGGTAGGCGTTGTGTACAGCTTGGTTTTGATTTTATTTTTGAAAGAAAAGAAAGGCTACAATGTTGAAACGGCAAAGCAAAGTTCAGTTTTGAGAGAGTTTGCTGTTTCGTTCAAAGGCCTTGGAATTTTATTGGGAAATATCTCTTTTTGGATTATTCTGTTCTATTTTTCTGCGCCAAGTCTTCCGGGTTGGGCTACCAAAAACTGGCTGCCAACGCTGCTTTCTGAAAGTCTTCATTTGCCTATGGCTGAAGCTGGTCCAATAGCTACTGTTACCATGGCAATGGCTTCATTCGTAGGTGTTTTAATTGGTGGTTTTCTTTCCGATAAATGGGTGCAAAAGCATTTGAAAGGTCGGATTTATACGGGCGTTATAGGTCTTTCGCTTACCATTCCGGCATTGATACTGCTCGGTTACGGACATAGCTTTCCAACTGTGTTGGGTGGTGCGCTTTGTTTCGGACTTGGCTTTGGAATGTTTGATGTAAATAACATGCCTATTCTTTGTCAATTTGTTTCGCCTCGCTATCGTGCCACGGGTTATGGATTAATGAATTTGGTGGGAATTGCGTCGGGGGCTGTCATTACGGGATTTTTAGGTAAAACGGTTGATGCCGGAAATTTGGGAAAAAACTTCGCCATGCTGGGTGTGGTAATTGTTATTACCATTGTGTTGCAACTAACTGCTCTAAAACCTAAAACGATTAATATGACAGAATGAAAGAACCCCTAACCCCTAAAGGGGAACCTGCTCATTTTGAAAAATAAATAGTATTTTTGCAATTACAACTCCCCTTTAGGGGTTGGGGGTTATATGCACAAGAATTATCAATCAATAACAGAGCAGGTTATATCACTAGCCAAAGAAGTCGCCACCTATATTAACCGCGAAAGTCTGAATTTCTCGTTGGACAAAGTCGAGACAAAAAGCAAAAACGATTTTGTTTCGTATGTCGATCAGGAATCAGAAAAACTACTGGTAAAGGCTTTAAGGGAAATCGTACCCGAAGCTGGCTTCGTTACCGAAGAAGGCACCACCGCTAAAGCCACCGGCGAAGATTATCTGTGGATAATTGACCCGCTCGACGGCACAACCAATTTTATTCATGGCTCTACACCTTACGCCATTAGCATTGCACTCTCTTATAAAAACGAAATTGTCGTTGGTGTAATTCACGAAATTACCCGCGCAGAGACTTTTTATGCCTGGCAGGGAAGCAAATCCTACCTGGATGGAGCTGAAATTCAGGTTTCAAAAGTCGATAAACTGGCTGATGCACTGATCGTTTTTGGTCGTCCGCATCATTACATGGATCGCTATCCAGAGCTGCTGGCTTCTGTCGATTATTTCATGAAAAATACCCACGGTTTGCGTTTAAGTGGTTCGGCAGCGGTGGATTTAGCCTATGTGGCCTGCGGACGGTATGATGGTCGTTACGAATTCAACCTCAAACCCTGGGACATTGCTGCCGGAGTGCTTATCATTCAGAATGCCGCAGGTTTTGTTTGCGATTTTAAAGGTGAAAACAATCACTTCGAAAATGGAATGGTTTTGGCTGCCAATGCCGGAATTTTTGAGGAGTTAAAGGAGAAAATTGGAGAGATATTCAAGTGAATTGCGCTCTGAGGCTATCTGCTTTAAGTACAAAACCAATATTTTTTCGTCTTAAATTAGTTGTTTCAACATAATTTCAATTAAGCATGACTTACATTAAAATCCTTGTTCTGGCTGCTTTTGCCACACTTTTTTGCCCAATATTTGCTCAAAAAAATACTCTTGTTGCTGAAAGAATCTATCTTTCCGGTCACGGATGTGACGATATGGTGCAATGGGATTTCTTTTGTACTGACGGTGCAAACTCCGGAAAATGGACTAAAATAGGTGTTCCGTCGTGCTGGGAAACACAAGGATTTGGTACTTATCAATACGGTATGCGTTGGTACGGCAAGGCTTTTCCCGAAGGCGTGGCCAATGAAAAAGGAATGTACAAATACGAGTTCGACGTGCCCGAAGCGTGGCGTACCAAACAGGTTTACCTTACTTTTGAGGCTTCCATGACCGATACCGAAGTAAAAATCAATGGTCAGAAGGCTGGTGAAATACATCAGGGTGCGTTTTATCGCTTTTCGTATGATATTGGCCGCCGATTGAAATTTGGAAAAAAGAACCTGCTCGAAGTTACCGTAAGTAAAGAAAGTGCCAATGCGGGTGTAAACCTGGCCGAGCGTCGTGCCGATTATTGGAATTTTGGGGGCATTTTTCGCCCTGTTTTTCTGGAAGTAAAACCCGCCAATCATATTTCGCAACTCACCATTGATGCTAAAGCCGATGGTACTTTTAATGCAAATTGCTACCTGAACCGCGCACTGGAAGGCGCAAGCATTAAAACTGTTTTGCTTGATGCTAAAGGAAATAAAGTTGTCGAAAATACCAACCAGGTAAAAGCTGCTGCCGATTGGACTGCTGTTCAGGTTAGCGTGAAAAATCCTTCCTTGTGGACTGCCGAAACTCCGAATCGTTATACCGCTCAGCTTACATTGTTGGCAAACGATGGGACTGTTTTACACCAAATTTCTGAAAAATTCGGTTTCCGTACCGTGGAAGTTCGACCTTCTGATGGGTTGTATATCAACGGCACCAAAGTACTGATTAAAGGTGTAAATCGGCACAGTTTCCGCCCCGAAAGTGGTCGTACTTTATCAAAAGCAAAGAATATTGAAGATGTTTTGCTGATCAAAAGCATGAATATGAATGCGGTTCGACTGTCGCATTATCCGGCCGATCCTGACTTTCTAGATGCTTGTGACTCATTGGGACTGTATGTCGAAAACGAATTGGGAGGCTGGCACGGACATTACGACACTACTGTAGGCGTGAAACTGGCTAAAGAAATGGTGGAGCGTGACGTGAATCACCCTTCGGTTATTTGGTGGAGCAATGGTAACGAAGGTGGTTGGAACGACGAGCTGAATGGTGAATTTTGGAAATATGATACTCAAAAACGCCCGGTCATTCACCCGCAGGGCAACTTTGGTGGCTTTGAAACCATGCATTACCGCTCGTATGGCGAGTCGCAGGAATATATGCGCAAACCGGAAATTTTTATGCCAACTGAGTTTCTTCATGGCTTGTATGATGGCGGTCACGGTGCCGGACTGTACGATTATTGGGAAATGATGCGCAAACATCCGCGTTGTGCCGGTGGTTTCCTTTGGGATTTGGCTGACGAAGGACTTAAACGTTTGGATTTAAACGGCATTATCGATAATCAGGGCAATTGGGCGGCTGATGGCATTGTGGGACCACATTTCGAAAAAGAAGGGAGCTATTACACCATAAAACAGATTTGGTCACCGGTTCAGGTGATGAATCAACGCATCGATCGCAAGTTTAATGGAATTTTCACTGTCGAAAACCGTTATGATTTTCTGAATCTGAACACTTGTAAGTTTGTTTGGAAACAAGTGAAATTTCCTGCTCAATCCGACAGTAAGGCTGAAGTGAAGATATTGAAACAGGGCGAAGTAAAAGGGTTGTCGTTAGCGGCTAAAACAACCGGAGAATTAAACCTGAATACCAAAATTGACCCACAAGCAGATGCCTTGTTCCTTGTGGTTATCGACTATCGCGGCGAAGAACTTTGGCGTTGGTCTTTTGAATTGCCTAAAGAAAATCAAGTGGTAAAAGTGGCGGGTATTGCACCAACTTCAATCAAAACAGATAGTTTACTTACGGTTACTGCCGGCAAAAATCGCTATACATTCAGCACCAAAAATGGAGAGTTAAAACAAGTGAGTATAGACGGAAAAATCATCAGCTTTGCCAATGGTCCTCGCTTTGTGGCTGCCCGTCGTGCCGATCGTTCGTTGGATCAGTTTTACAACCACGACGACGAACAGGCACACGCCAAAGAACGTACTTATACAGAGTGGACTGATGCTGCTGTTTTCAAAGGATTTGAGATGAAACAAAGCGACAATAACCTGATTGTAACAGCCAATTACAAACTTGGGAATCTCGATAAAGCGCAATGGACAATTGCTCCGGACGGAACAATGACGTTGGATTATAGCTATAATTTCAGTGCGGTGGTTGATTTGATGGGTGTGAAATTTGATTACCCTGAAGAAAAGATGCAGCACAAACGCTGGTTAGGAGCCGGTCCGTATCGTGTATGGCAAAACCGCATTCACGGAACAGTATATGATGTTTGGGAAAATGATTATAACGATGCCATTCCGGGCGAATCGTTCACTTATCCGGAGTTTAAAGGCTATTTTGCTAATGTTAGTTGGATGAACCTCAAGACTTCGGAAGGCGAAATCAGCATCTGCAACGAAACACCAAACAGCTACGTGGGCGTTTACGAACCTCGCGATGGTCGTGATAAACTGCTTTATACATTGCCCAAAACCGGCATCTCTATTCTGAATGTAATTCCGGCTGTGCGCAACAAGGTAAATACCACCGACCTTAATGGACCTTCGGCTCAACCGAAATGGGTGGATGGGGTGTATAATGGACGGATAGTAATTAAAATCACACCTAACCCCTAAAGGGGAATTAAGTTAGGACTATTTCTTATCTTTGTTTTCAAAAAAAATGATGTCTAAACTCAGAAACATACCTGAAAAAAGTAACCTCTGTTCCCCTTTAGGGGCTAGGGGTTCTTTTTTTATACTCATATTTCTCATCTTATCTATTTCTTTATCTTCTCAAACTACTTTATACGATATATTCAAAAACCCACCTGCTGAGGCTAAACCACGTACATTCTGGCATTGGGTTCGAGGAGCGGTATCCAAAGAGGGAATAAAAGCTGACTTAATAGCGATGAAGGAAATTGGACTGGAAGGCCCTTCGTTGTTTACCATCCGAGATCCTGAGGGCGCTGTAAATGTAAAACCGCTGGCTCAACTTACGCCCGAATGGTACGAAATGCTGCGCTATACCATGCATATTTGTGATAGTCTGGGATTAAAATTCAGTATGCACATCAGCGATGGTTTTGCACTGGCCGGTGGTCCGTGGATTTCGCCTGCCGAGTCGATGCAAAAAGTGGTTTTTACGGATACGATTGTAAGAGGCGGAAGCATCAAGAACTTGTCGCTTCTCCAACCCGAAACCATAGCCGGTTACTACCGCGATATTGAAATTTATGCATTGCCGCTAAAAAGCTACAATAACCGTGTAGAATTTAGTGTTAGTTCGGATAATGCAGATGAACCTAAACCATTTTCGGTTCCTGAGAAAGAATTTCGTTCTGAAAAACCCTGTTACATTGAATATCATTATAAAAAAGATTTTACATTAAAAACGATTACTATTACTCCTTCGGGAAATAATATTCAATCGCAGCGTTTTAAAGTAATGGCCAGCAACGATGGTGTTCGGTTTGTAACTGTAAAACAGCTAACACCACCTCGTCAGGGTTGGCAAAATACCGGGTTCACAACTACTTTTTCGGTAAAACCAACTACAGCCCGATATTTCCGATTGGTATGGACTCCCGATGGTACAGAGCCTGGTAGCGAAGACCTCGATGCTGCCAAGTGGAAACCAACGCTGAAAATCAAGAATATTGAGTTGAGCCAATTAGCACGAATTGATAATTGGGAAGGAAAATCGGGCATTATTTGGCGCATAGCTTCGCCTGCCAACGATTATGAGGCTTCTGAATATGCCTCATTGAAAGATATTGTGCAGTTGAAGGCTAATTTTGTTGACGGAAAACTTAACTGCCAATTACCCAAAGGCAATTGGCGAATTGTACGCATGGGGCATACTTCAACGGGTATGACGAATGCTACCGGCGGCCCTGGTAAAGGGCTGGAATGTGATAAACTATCGGAAAATGCTGTTCAAAAACAGTTCGATAATTGGATAGGCAGTATTTTCGAAAAAACTGACCCCGTATTGGCAAAAAAGGTCATGAAACAAATCCTGATTGATAGTTGGGAATGTGGTAGTCAAAACTGGACAGGCAATTTTGTCGAAGAATTTAAGTCTCGCAGAGGGTATGACCTTATTCCTTACTTGCCACTTTTGGCTGGTTTCCCTATCGAAAATGCTCAAAAATCAGAACAGGTATTGCTCGATGTGCGCACGACTATATCCGAATTGGTTACCGATGTATTTTTTAAGGTTATGCGAGATAATGCTCATAAATACGACTGCGAACTTATGGCCGAATGTGTGGCTCCTACATTTGTGAGTGACGGTATGCAACATTTCAAAATGGCAGATCGTCCCATGGGAGAGTTTTGGTTTCGCAGCCCAACGCACGATAAGCCCAACGATATGTTCGATGCCATAAGTGGCGCACATATTTATGGAAAAAACATTGTGCAAGCCGAAGGGTTTACGCAGTTACGCACCACTTGGGACGAACATCCGGCCATGCTAAAATCTATGCTCGATCGGAATTTTGCACTGGGAATAAACAAATTGTTTTTCCATGTTTTTGTGCAAAATCCAACTATGGATAAAGCTCCTGGTACTACGTTGTCGGGTATGGGCTTGTTGTTTCAACGAAACCAGACATGGTGGAAGCAAGGAAAAGCATTTGTTGATTATGTGGCACGTTGTCAGGCTTTGCTGCAATACGGCAAACCAGTGACCGACATTGCCGTATTTACCGGCGAAGAAGTGCCGCGTCGTGCATTTACACCTAATAAATTAGTACCTTATTTACCCGGAATTATGGGGAAAGAGCGTGTGGAGAGTGAGCAAAAAAGGCTTGCGAATATCGGTCAACCAATGTGTGAAATGCCGGCAGGCGTTAGTCATTCTGCCAATATCTTCAAGCCCGAAGATTGGGTGAATCCGCTTAATGGTTATGCCTACGACTCGTTTAACGAAGATGTGCTGCTTCAGTCCAAAGCCGTAAATGGACAAATGGTGTTGCCTGGTGGAGCTTCGTATAAAGCCGTGATTTTTCCAAAAGGGAATTCGTATTCCAAGGCCATTCAGGAAAAGATTGCAGAATTTAAAAGGCAAGGTGTACTCATGCCAAATATTCCATTTCAAAATGGTGATTTTTTCATGCCCGATGTTCAAGTTCCTCAAGGTATTGCGTGGACTCATCGCAGAGGCGAAAATACAGATATTTATTTTGTTTCTAATCAGGATAATGCAATGAAATCTTTTGGCGTTTCTTTTAGAGATCAAAAAGGAATTCCGCAATTGTGGAATCCTGTAAACGGTGAGATAAGTATTCCTGCCAGATGTCAAACGGATGATAACAGGGTTAATGCGACATTGAACTTGAAACCGTACGAATCAGTTTTTGTCGTGTTTGGAAATCTGGCTCCAGCAAATTTGGCAGTTCAACTGCAACCAATGGATAGTTATTCAACTACAGATATGAGTTTTAAATGGAAAGTTAACTTTAAAAAGAATGATCAGATTATTGAAACTGACACTCTTTTCGACTGGAGCAAACAGAATAATCCGTTGGTTAAATACTATTCAGGTACAGCTATTTATCAAAGTAGTTTTTCCTGGAATAATATTTTTGGCAAGATTTTAATTGATTTAGGCAAAGTTTGCAACCTCGCTACTGTTCGTATAAACGGCATTGATTGCGGAACAGCTTGGACTGCACCTTACGAAGTGGATATTACCAAAGCGTTGAAAAAAGGACAAAATACACTCGAAATTGAGGTGACCAACACCTGGGCAAATGCCATTAATGGTTCCGACAAAGGTACGCCGCCATTTTCCGGAATATGGACTGATGGTAAATACCGCTTGAAGGAAGATAAATTGCTTGAAGCGGGATTGTTAGGGCCGGTGAAGATTATTCAAAAATAAATACTTATTCAACAGGTGACTTAAAGTCAGCTGCTGAATAGGACACATAAAATTGAAACAAAGTTGAACTATACTCGTCTTATTGTTCAAAATAACAACTAAAAGAAACATAATGAAGCGCATTTTTTTCGCACTTTTACTCATCCTTGGCCTTGGTATCGCTCAGGCCGAAATCAAACTTCCAGCTATTTTCTCCGATAATATGCTGTTGCAGCAAAATGCACAGATGAATATCTGGGGAAAGGCTGATGCCAATAAAACGGTTACTATAAAGGCTTCGTGGAGCAAAAATGCTGTAAAAGTTACAGCAGATGCAGCCGGAAACTGGAAAACAGCCATTGCCACTCCCAAAGCTGATGGAAAGAAACATTCACTTACGCTGAGTGATGGAAAGGCTGTAACCTTGAACAATCTTTTGCTGGGTGAGCTGTGGTTATGTTCCGGTCAGAGCAATATGGAAATGCCCATGAAAGGATTTAAAAATCAACCTGTTGAAGGTTCGAATATGGATGTTCTGAAAAGTACAAATCCAAACTTGCGTCTTTTTATTCTGAAGCGTAATTCCACTATCGAAGCGCAGACTGATGTTACCGGAAAATGGGAAGAAGCTACTCCCGAATCGGTGAAAGAATTCAGTGCAACAGGTTATTATTTTGGTAGGCTGTTGAATCAAACACTCAATGTTCCGGTTGGTCTGATATTGAGTGCTTGGGGTGGTTCGTGTGTAGAAGCATGGATGAGCGAGGATATGCTTCGTGCATTTCCGCAGGTTAAAATCCCGAAAACAAAAGCCGATATCAAAGAGCAAAACCGTACCCCGACTACGCTTTATCAGGCTATGATAAACCCAATTTTAAGCATGAGCATCAAAGGAATTATATGGTATCAGGGCGAATCGAATTACGACCGTGCAAGTTCGTACACCGATATGTTTAGCACTATGGTGAAAGAGTGGCGCAAAAATTGGGCGCTGAGTGATACTATTCCGTTTTACTACTGCCAAATTGCGCCTTACGATTATTCCATTATTACCGAAAAAGGCAAAGACGTGATTAATTCTGCTTTTTTGCGCGAAGCACAGTTGAAGGCTGAAACGGTGATACCTAAATCGGGTATGGCTGTGTTGCTCGATGCGGGATTGAAGGAAGGCATTCATCCTACAAAAAAGCAAATTCCCGGTGAGCGTCTGGCTTTATTGGCTTTGACCAAAACATATGGCATTCGGGGAGTGGCTTCGGAGAGTCCGCTTTATAAAGGCATTGAAATACATGGCGACACTGTTCAGGTAAGCTTCGAGCGTTGCCCAATGTGGATTACAGCTAAAGCCGGGGAATCGAAATTATTTACGGTGGCGGGCGAAGATAAGGTTTTTTATCCGGCCAAAGCATGGATTGTTCGCAGTAAAATGTATGTAAAAAGCGAAACTGTAAAGAAACCGGTAGCTGTGCGCTATGCGTTCGAAAACTATGTTGAAGGCGACTTGTTTAGCAACGAAGGATTGCCGGTATCGAGTTTTAGAAGTGATAATTGGTAGTTTGTTGAACCACATAGGCACATAGAAATCATAGAAACTATTGTGAACTATGTGTCTATGTGGTTTAAATATGAATAAATGAATAAGATAAAATACATATTGCTTTTTCTACTGGTTACTTTTTTTGTAAAAGCCGCTGAACCCGACTATACATGGACTTCCCCCTCGCACAATTCATCGGAATCGATGCCCTGCGGTGGTGGTGATATTGGTCTGAATGTTTGGGTAGAGAATGGTGATTTGCTGTTTTATGTAAGCCGGAGCGGCGCTTTCGACGAAAACAACACCATGCTCAAACAAGGGCGATTTAGGGTGCGACTTAGCCCTAATCCATTCCTGCATGCTACCGATTTTCGACAAACATTGAAGCTCAATGACGGATATGTGCTTGTGAGTGCAGGAGGAAGTAATGTGCGGATTTTTGCTGACGTGAATAAACCGGTTGTTCATGTGGAATTACAGCATAAAAAAGCGGTTAGTTGCGAAGTTTATTATGAGAACTGGCGCTATGCCAACAGACTCATTAGAAAAGGTGAAGGGCAGCAGAACTCGCTGAAATGGATCATTCCAGCCGGATTATCGATGAAGCCAGATTCGGTAAGCGCAACGCAACATTCGGTTACTTTTTTCCATAAAAATCCGGAGAAGACAATCTTTGACACCACGGCTGTACACGAAGGACTTGGAGCTATCAAAAATCAGCTTTACAATCCTATTGCCAATCTGGTTTCGGGTGGAACGATGTGGAGTCAGGACCTTGTTTTTGCAGGCACTACCAGTGGTGCTTATGCTAACACTGATTATCGTGCATGGGTTTTCAAAAGCAATAAGGCTGCAACAAATCAGTGTTTCAGCATTGCGCTGGAAATATCGCAAACTGCCAATCATAATGAGTGGGAAAAGCGATTAGACAAAACCATTTCGCAGATAAACCTAAAGAAAGACAAACATCAAAGCATTAGTTGGTGGAACGAGTTTTGGAACCGCAGCTTTATTCATATCGATGGCGAAGCGGAGAAACTTTCGCGCAATTATACGCTGTTCCGTTACATGTTGGGTTGCAATGCTCACAGTCAGTGGCCAACGCGGTTCAATGGCGGACTGTTTACCTTCGACCCGGTTTATACAGATAGCTTGTCCAAATTTACGCCCGACTATCGGAAATGGACAGGTGGTATATTCACGGCTCAAAATCAACGGCTGGTGTATTGGCCCATGCTTAAAAGCGGTGATTATGACTTAATGATTCCTCAATTTGACTTCTACAATCGCTTGCTTGCTACTGCTGAACTTCGCTCGAAGACTTATTGGGGACACGAAGGTGCATGTTTTGCCGAACAGATTGAGAATTTTGGGTTGCCCGGAGCAACTGAATATGGTTGGAAACGCCCCGACTACGCCGATAAAGGTGTGGAATACAACGCCTGGCTTGAGTACGAATGGGATACGGTGCTGGAGTTTTGCCAAATGATTCTGGAAACAAAAAACTATGCTAATGCGGATATTTCGGCCTATAAGCCGCTAATTGAGAGTTGTGTGCGCTTCTTCGATGAGCATTATCGCTACCTGGCTCAGCACCGTGGACGAAAGTCGCTCGATGGTGACGGGAAGTTGATTCTATTTCCGGGTTCGGGTTGCGAAACTTACAAAATGGCAAACAATCCGGCGAGCACTATTGCTGCTTTGCAGCGAGTTTTAAAGTCATTGGGCAATGATTCGTTGCTAAAACGGATCCCTGAAATCCCACTGCGGACGATAAATGGTAAGACGATGATTTCGCCAGCCAAAACGTGGGAGCGGGTGAATAATACTGAGTCGGCTCAGCTCTATCCGGTTTTTCCGTGGAGGGTCTATGGCGTTGGAAGGGACAGTCTGGAGACTGCCCGAAACACCTATTTGTATGATACCGATGCACTGAAGTTTCGCAGCCAGGTGGGTTGGAAGCAGGACAATATCTTTGCAGCATGCCTTGGGCTTACCGACGAGGCTATGCGCCTTAATACGCTCAAACTGGGCGATGGGCCGTATCGTTTTCCTGCCTTTTGGGGACCGGGATTCGATTGGAGTCCTGACCACAACTGGGGCGGAAGTGGCATGATAGGCCTGCAGGAAATGTTGCTCCAAGCGACCGACGGTGGAAAGATACTTCTTTTCCCTGCCTGGCCACGCGAGTGGAATGTGCATTTTAAACTTCATGCTCCGCAAAATACCACGGTGGAAGCTGAGTTGAGAAATGGGACAGTAACAGTGATAGCTGTGAATCCCGAAAGCCGCAGGCAAGATGTTGAAATTGATATTCAACACTAAATGCAGGTAAAATAGTACCAATAAACTTGCTAATTGTTCATTTCAACCGACTACACTTTCACAACAAATTTGATTATTGTATTTTTGAATCAAAACTCAAATCAACTATAATGAAACTTAAACACATTTTCATTCTCATGTTCATGCAGCTTTGCATGATTTCATTTGCTGCCACTTCGGTAGCCGGCTTTTACCAACTCGAAGGCAGCGGACAACAAGTGTATAACTTCAACAACGGTTGGCGATTCTTTCGTGGTGACTTAAAGGGTGCCGAAGCAACTGCTTTCAACGATTCGCGCTGGGAAGTAGTGGCAGCTCCGCACACGGTGGAACTGATGCCTGCCGAAGCCAGCGGTTGCCGCAACTATCAGGGTATCGCGTGGTATCGCAAACGTTTTGTGGTGCCTGCCGATGCCAAAAACAAAGATGTGCTGATCCATTTTGAAGCCATTATGGGCAAACAAAAAATTTACCTCAACGGTAAATTGGTGAAAGAGCATGTGGGTGGTTATTTACCGATAACTGTTGACCTGACAGCTTTTGGAACGCAAGCCGGCGACACTTGCCAATTAGCAGTAATGGCCGATAACAGTGATGATAAATCTTTTCCTCCGGGCAAACCACAAATTACCATGGATTTTGCATACCATGGTGGCATGTATCGCGATGTGTGGATGATTTGTAAAAATAAAGTGGCCATTACCGACGCTATCGAGGCCAATAAAACTGCCGGTGGCGGTGTGTTTGTGCATTACGATAATATCAGTGCCAAAAGCGCCGATGTGTTTGTAAATACCGAATTGAAAAATAATGCTGCGAAAGCAAAAACGGTAACACTGGAAACTTCGTTGACCGACGTTTCGGGCAAAATAGTTAGAACGATAAGCTCAAAGATAACGCTACAAGCCAGAGAAGCAAAAACGATTAATCAGAAAACCACAGTGGCAAATCCGCAACTTTGGTCGCCCGAAACACCGAATTTGTATAAAGTGAATTTGTTGGTGAAAGAAGGCAGAGTCTCTCTTGATGGCGGAACCGTTCGTGTGGGAATTCGCAAAGCTGAGTTTCGCGGCAAAGATGGTTTTTATCTGAACGATAAACCTTATGGCCAATTGCTGGGTGGTAATCGTCATCAGGATTTTGCTTATGTGGGCAATGCAGTACCTAATTCGCAACAATGGCGCGACGTGAAACGCCTTCGTGATGCCGGTTGTGTGATTATCCGCACGGCTCATTATCCACAAGACCCTGCCTTTATGGATGCCTGCGACGAATTGGGAGTATTTATTATTGTAGCTACGCCGGGATGGCAATTCTGGAACAAAGACCCGCAGTTTGAACAGTTGGTGTACGAAAACACCCACAACCTTATTCGCCGCGATCGTAACCACCCATCGGTATTACTATGGGAACCTATCCTGAACGAAACCCGTTTTCCGAAAGATTTTTCCTTGAATTCATTGAAAATTACCAAAGATGAATTTCCTTATCCCGGAGCTCCGGGCGCTGCTGCCGATTTGAATTCAGAAGGTGTAAAAGATAACTACGACGTGGTATATGGTTGGCCAACCGACGAAGGCAAAGTGAAACAATCGCTCTTCACCCGTGAGTTTGGTGAAAACGTGGACGACTGGTACGCTCACAATGCAAATAACCGTGCTGCCCGTAATTGGGGCGAACGACCCATGTTGGTGGCTGCTTTATCATTGGCAGAATCCTACGACGCCATGTTTCACACTACGGGACAGTTTGTAGGCGGTGCGCAATGGCATCCGTTCGATCATCAGCGTGGTTATCACCCCGATCCGTATTGGGGCGGTATTTTCGATGCATTCCGTCAACCCAAATATGCTTATTACATGTTCAAAAGCCAGGTTTCTCCCAACGAAAAACACGGTGGAGCTGATTCAGGACCAATGGTTTATGTAGCCAATGAGGTTACACCATTCTCCGACAAAGACATGGTTGTGTTTAGTAACTGCGACTCAGTGCGGTTGACTGCTTACGAAGGAAAATCGATTACCAAACCGGTGATTCATGCCAAAGGTCACATGCCGTATGCGCCTGTTATATTTGAGAATGTGTACGATTTCTGGCAAATGCGTGATTTTACCTACAAACACAAAAAGCCTGAGTTAGTAAGCTTTTTAGCAGAAGGAATTATCAATGGAAAAGTGGTGTGCAGCGAAAAGAAAATGCCTTCGCGCCGATCTACTAAAATCCGTTTGTATGTCGACCAACTAGGCAAGCAACTTGTTGCAGATGGGTCAGACTTTATCATTATAGTGGCCGAAATTACCGACGATAACGGCAATGTGCGCCGACTGGCAAAAGACAACATTCAGTTTAGTGTGGAAGGCGAAGGTGAAATTATTGGCGATCAAACCATTGGTGCCAATCCGCGCGCAGTGGAGTGGGGAAGTGCTCCGGTGTTGATTCGGTCTACCACCAAAGTCGGAAAAATCAAAGTAAAAGCGCACGTTCAGTTTGAAGGCACGCAAGCACCTACAGCCTCCGAAATAGAACTCGAAAGCATTCCTGCCGACCTGCCTTTCTGCGCTATGGATGTTCAAAAGGTAAAAGGTGCGAAAGCCACTGCGTCGTCAAAGACAATTAAACAACTCACCGACGCTGAAAAACAAAAACTGCTCGACGAAGTAGAAAAGCAACAAACTGAGTTTGGGGAGAAGAAATAACAAGAATTAAGCATTAATAATACGAAAGACGATAACAAAAACTGTTTGTTATCGTCTTTTCTTTTGAACTCAAAAAATACGATATCGTGTCAATCTCTTTATTTCGAAATAAATCCGTTGCTCTGTTCTTGCTAGGTGGATTATTGGCTTGCAGCATTGCGTTGCAAGCCAACATTATTCTCCCTAAAATTCTGGGTCACAATATGGTGTTGCAGCGCAATAAACCTGTACCTGTGTGGGGGACGGCAGCAAAGGGCGAAAAAGTAACTGTAACGTTTGGCGGACAAACCAAAACTACCGTAGCCAATGATTCGGGTCGCTGGGATGTGAAACTGAGCCCGATGAAGGCTTCGGAAACGCCCCGCGAAATGGTTATTAAAGGCCAAAATACCATTGTATTGAAAAATATTTTGGTGGGCGAGGTGTGGTTATGTTCCGGGCAGTCGAACATGGAATATGCCATGCGCAAAAACAGCAAACTTCAGAATACCGTGCGGGGTGCGCATCCTGCCGAAGATGACCTGATTACTGCAAATAACAGCAATATTCGTATCTTTCTGGTGCGCCGCAAGTATATGTCGCCCGACTCAACCCACACAGGTTGGAGTCCGGCTATTGCCAGCGAAGTATTGCTCAAAGATTTTTCGGCTGCAGGCTATTTCTTTGCCAAAAACCTGTACGCCAAACTGCATATTCCCATTGGTATGATATCGTCGGCAGTGCCGGGTAGTCGTATTGAACCATGGATTGAGGCTGCTAAAATGAACAAGTCGTTGAAACTGAAAAGCGGTCAGGTGCTTGACTCGTTGAAACCCAACGAAGGTGAGGCCGGAAAGTTTTACAGCACCATGATTCAGCCGGTGATTCCTTTTGCACTGAAAGGTTTTCTTTGGTATCAGGGCGAGTCAGGTTGCTTTTTGAATGAAAATATACGGTACGCCTACAAGCAAAAAACACTTATCGAGAGTTGGCGAAACGATTGGCGGGATAAGAATTTACCATTTTATTATGTGCAGATTGCTCCATATGCCTACTCAACAGCCAAAGATGTTCGTCCGCATACAACCGATAATTTGCCTGAATTTTGGGAAGCGCAGGCTTTGTTGCTAAAACTCCCTCAAACGGGCATGATTACCATTACCGATTTAGTCGATAGCATTGTGGATTTGCATCCGGGCTATAAATGGGAAGTGGGACGTCGATTGGCGTTGGTGGCATTGAACAAAACGTATGGGTTTAAAGATCTCGTTTGCTCAGGACCTACTTATAAATCGATGAAAATTGTAAAAGATAAAATTGAAATTACCTTCAATAATATTGGTGGCGGTTTGGTGAGTCGCGATAGAAAGCCGCTGACGTGGTTTAGTATTGCAGGAGCTGATGGGAAATTTGTACCTGCTGTGGCCGAAATCAGTGCTAATAAAGTAATTGTTTCTTCGCCCGAAGTTCCATCGCCTGTGAACGTTCGGTTTGCCTGGAACGAGGCAGCTCAGTCTAACTTTATCAACCGTGAAGGTCTTCCGGCAGTTCCTTTCCGCAGCGACAATCCCTGGCTGAAAGTTTTTGAATAATCTGCCCTCAAACCATTCTTCATTTATAATTGTTTAATACTAAATAGTTTTATACATTTGTACTTCCAATGTTCCCTTACATAATCCGAAGTATTTTGCCCCAATGAGAAAAATCATATTATTTATAATTATTTTATCCGCTTTTCAATCGGTTTTTGCCAATAAAAACATGATTGTGAAGGATTATTCTATCGAGAATGGTTTACCTCATAATACTGTTTTTTGTGCCATGAAGGATGTCGATGGCTTTATGTGGTTTGGTACGTGGTATGGTTTAACAAGTTTTGATGGTGTAAAATTCAAAAGTTACAACAGTCGCGATGATTATAATACGGATATTCCACCACACAAACTTCAATACATTGTAGAGGCCAAGGATGGTAATCTTTGGGTGAAAACCATCGATCACAAACTCTATCTCTTCGATAAAAAGAATGAATTGTACTACGATGTTTTTAACGAGATAAAGAAAAAGTACTCGGTTAGCCCCAAAATCATCAAAATTCAGAAAACTGAAACCGGTGATTTATTGCTTCTTACCAAGAATAAAGATTTGCTCAGGGCTGTTTCTAAAGGTAACGGAAGTCTGGAAGTCTCATTACTATACGACTCACAAAGCAAGCGCGAACATAAACTTACGACGAACCTTTTAGTTGAAGATGCCAATACGATTAACTGGATTGGACTTGATTTCAAAATCATTTCGTGCAAAAAAGGTGCTGCGCTTAAATCAAAACCATCGGATTTTGTGCTTCGCAAAATCGGCGATGAAGTTGGTCAGGAGTTTTCATGTGCCTATTGGTCCGGAAATATGCTATGGTTAGGCGACAATAAAGGAAATTTATTTAAAGTTGATTACAATACCGGAAATGTAACTAAAATCAGCCTGTTTCATGGTGCGGGTTTGGTCCAAAATATTATTAGTTTAAACGGGAAGAGTGTCTTTGTATCTATAGCGGGCAAAGGAGTTTTTGAATACGACGAACGAACCTCAAATTGCATCAAAGCCCTGGGATTATCGGGCAGTGATGTTGTGACGAATTCGTTTGTCGATAGTTACGACAAGCTTTGGTTCGAGATCAATCAATCATCTATCATTTATTACGATCCCTTTAATCGGCTCAATAAGTCGTTTGATCTACCTGATGGTAAGGTAAATAAAGCCCTGAAAATTCAGGATGGCAAAGAGCAGGGCATGTTTATTTTGTCTACTTCGGGCGATTTGATGTGGTTCGACCGTTCGCAGTTGACAGTTACCATGCTCAATAATCAACCCGATTTGACTCAAAACGGCGATAAAAAAGTTTTCTTCGATATTTTCCTCGATAAGGATAATATTTTGTGGTTGTCGTCCACAACCAACGGTGTTTTTCGGGTCAGTTTTCCTAAACAACAGTTCAACCTTTTCCAGCTGCAGGCAGCAAATCCGGCTGCAATTAATGACCGTGCTGTAAAAACCATGTTTCAAACCCGAAACGGTGATATTTGGGTAGCAACCCGTCAGGCCGAAGTGTATCGATTAGACAAAAACGGCACTGTGAAACAGGCTTTTTCAAATAAAAATTATGCTATCGGAAATGTTTATCATATTATGGAGGATAGCCGTGGAAACCTATGGTTCTCGACCAAAGGTAACGGATTGGTACGTGCTGTCGTAAATTCCGGTTCTCCATTTGGTTATACTTTTACCCGTTTCATGAGTGACGAACGTAATTCATCTGCCATTAGTGGCGACGATGTTTATTATACTTACGAAGATACACAGCATCGCATTTGGGTGGCTTTGTTTGGTGGTGGTTTAAATTTATTGACAGAGCGGAATGGTCAGGTATCTTTTAAAAATAAATTCAATAGTTTCGAGAAATATCCGAAATACGGACTGTATATGGAAGTCCGTAACATGACTGAAGATAAAGACGGGCGTATTTGGGTAGGCACGAGTGATGGTTTGATGTCGTTTAATAGTCATTTCAAGAACCCGAATGAGATTGATTTTGAGATTTATCGCAGCGAAATGGTGGGTTCGAATGTGTCAGACAATGATATTTATGTGCTTTACAAAGATGCGTCGTCACAAATCTGGATAAGTGTCTTTGGTGGTGGTCTGAACAAACTGGTAAAATACGATAAAGATGCAAAACGGCCTGTTTTTAAGTCGTATAGCTTAAAAGAAGGACTCAACAGTGATGTTATTTTGTCAATCGTCGAAGATAATGATAATGCGCTGTGGCTGGCAACAGAGAATGCTTTGTCGCGTTTCGATAAACAAAAAGAGAGCTTCCGTAATTTCGACCGATACGATGGTTTCCTCAATGTTCAGATGGAGGAAGAAAGTGCCTTGAAGTTGCATTCGGGCGATTTGTGGTTTGGTAACCGTAAAGGAATCTTGTCCTTCAATCCTCAAAAAATAGAAACGTATAACTGTGATTATAAGACGTTTATTGTTGATTTCCTGGTTTCAAATCGTAATCTACGGAGTTTTACCGACGACCCGATTCTGAAAGAATCAATCCGTTATGCCAACTCCATAACACTCAAACACAACCAATCGACATTCGTAATTGAGTTTGCTGCTTTGAATTATTATAACCAAAACCGTGTTTCGTACAAATATATTCTCGAAGGTTTCGAGGATGAATGGCACTTTAATGCCAAAAACCGCATTGCGTCATATCCAAACGTACCTCCCGGAAAATATACCTTCCGAGTACAGACAATCGACGAAGCAAACGCGTCGCTTAAATCGGAAAAAGTCTTGGAAATCATTGTTTTGCCACCATGGTGGTTGACGTGGTGGGCAAAAACCTTTTATGCTATTTTAATATTGGCATTAATCTATTTGACTATTCGTGGAGTACTTTTCTATATGAAAATGCGCAACGAGATGTATGTTGAACAACGCGTTTCGGAATTGAAAATTAAATTTTTCACCAATATTTCGCATGAGTTGAGAACGCCGTTGACACTTATCATGGGACCAATTCAGGAGTTGAAGCAACATCAACAGTTGACAGAAAAGGGTGGTCAATATGTATCGATGATTGAGAAAAATGCTAACCAAATGCTTCAATTGGTGAATCAAATTCTGGATTTCCGCAAAATTCAGAATGGCAAAATGATTCTGCATGTGTCGCAACTGGATTTGAACTCCTTGATTGATTCGTTCCATAAAGAATTCAGCGTGCTGTCCGAAGAAAACGAAATCAGTTTCACCTTCCACCTTTCGGATGAGGAAATTCTGGTTTGGGCCGACAAGGAAAAACTGGAAATTGTGATTCGAAATCTGCTTTCGAATGCATTTAAATTCACTCAACCCGGAGGAAGTATTTTTGTGACTACCAGTTTGAGTGAAGATGGTGAACATTGTTTTATTCGTGTGGAAGATACCGGAGTGGGTATCCCTCAAAATAAAGTGTCTGAAGTCTTCGAACGTTTCTTCCAGGGCGAGAATGCAAAAAGCGCACAATATCCGGGAACAGGTATCGGTTTGGCACTTTCGAAAGAGATTGTCAACCTGCATCATGGTACTATCGATGTGGAAAGCAAACCAACACAGGGCTCTGTTTTTGTGGTTGAATTGCTATTAAATAAGGACCATTTCAATCCAACGGAAGTCAATTTCTATGTGGGCGATACAGTAACCGAACTGGAAGGCTATGTAGTAGAGGATGCAGAATCGACTGAAGCAGAAGAGCTCGAAGAAGATGAAAAGAAAACAACTTTGCCAACCGTTCTGGTGGTTGAGGATAACAAGGATTTATGCAATTTGTTGCGCTTGCAACTCGACGACAAATACAAGGTTTATACTGCTGGTGATGGTGTGGAAGGTTTGAAGAAGGTAAAACTCTATCATCCCGACATTGTCGTGACCGACCAAATGATGCCGGAAATGACAGGAACCGAAATGTTGCAGCAAATGCGTAACGATTTCCAGATAAGTCATATTCCGGTGATTATACTCACGGCCAAAAACGATGATGAAGCAAAAATCAAGGCCATTAGTATGGGCGCAAATGCCTATATCACAAAGCCTTTCAACAAAGAATATCTGATTGCAAGGATAGAACAGTTGCTCAGCGACCGAAAGGTTTTCCGTGATAAAATTTGGAAACAAGAGTCGCATGAAGTACCTCAAACAGAAGATACTTACGAAAACTATTTGCAGAAAAAGGATTTACAATTTCTCGAAAAAATTCATCAGGTAATCGAAGAAAATATTGATAACAGCGATTTCAACATTGATTCTATTGCCGATAATATTGGCATCAGCCGTTCAGCTTTCTTCAAAAAACTGAAGAGTTTGACCGGTTTAGCACCTGTCGATACCATCAAGGAAGTTCGCCTGACAAAGTCGATTGAACTGCTTAAAAATACTGATATGACTGTTTCCGAAGTCGCTTTTGCTGTAGGATTTAAAGAGTCCGGTTACTATGGAAAATGCTTTCGCAAAAAATACGGACAAACGCCAACCGAGTATATGAGCAAATACCGGAAAAAGTGAAATAAATTTCATTTTTTTGCAATAAAAACAAATATATGAGAATTAAATTTTTCCTGTCTTTTATCTTTATTTTTCCTGCAATTTCGTATTCGCAGCAGTACCATCAATATCCAGAACAATTCAGGAACTTTATTTTTAAGTCCCCAACACATAAACATGCGAAGAGTCATTATGATAAAATTAAAGTAATTGATTTGAGAAAGGATTCAATAAGAATGGGTACTGGCCAATTTGGACTTTTGAATAAAAGGCTTACGATTACGCCGAATCCATGCTTGTCTGATCAACTTTCGAGGATTATTATGGAATCAATAGATTCAACTTCAACAAGTGGGCAAATGATTCTTTGCCTCAGAAAATTAATTTTAGCTGAACGTACTGCCGCATACACCGAAGAAGGTTTTTGTTCATTTACAGCAACTTTATATAGCAAATTAGATTCAAACTATTATTTCCTACAATCAATAGATACGTTGATTCGGATACAAGAATTAGATGTTACAAAACGTATGATATTTTTAGGTGACTCGATTGTTACTAATTTTCTAGCTCGAAACTTATTGAATAAAGGGAAAATAAATGAACCACTTACATTGTCTGAGATTATTTTTGCTGACAGTATTGCAAAACAAAAGCTTAATCTTTATAGAAACACAAAATTCGCCAATGGATTATATTATACATATAAATCTTTTAGTAATCAAATCCCCGACAGAGAATGTGTTCTAAATAAAAAAAATGATAAGATTAATTGGGTGAAAATAACTGACTCCAAAGGAGAGTTACAGAAAATTCAACCAAAATCTGTGTATGCAGTTGTTTCTGACGGAATTCCATACATTGCCACCGAATTTGGATTTTATGAGCTAAAACGAATGAAGGGAGAATTGACATTTCTTGGAAAAATGTATGCGCCATCTCTGGTTGGATCTATTCCGGGAATGTATATGTTTGGTTTTGTTGGTGGTGCCATTTCTTCAGGGTTTACGAGTTCCTCTTATTTCAGATGTATTGTTAATTATAAAAACGGTGAGTTTGTTAAGTTGAAAGAAGTGCCTTTTGGTGAAGAAGAGTTTGATGAGTCCATGGATGCGATTTGAATATATGAATTAATTGCATTGCAATTAATTCACTAAGATGAAAACGTGATTTTACTGATTACAAAAGGGTTTCCAATTCGTTTTATAGTCATAATGTAAATAACAAAAAATCGAATGAAGAAAGTAGTATCAGTATTGGCATTAAGTGTTTGCACATTAGCACTTTCAGCTCAATATCCCATTATTCCGGATTCTGTAAAACAACGGGCAGCACGCCAGGAAGCAGAAATTAATCGTAAGTCGGATTTGGCCTGGGAAAAGGCCTTTCCAATCGTTCAACAAGAAGAAAAAGCAGGTCGTCCTTACAAGCCCTGGGCATCGAAGCCTGAAGATTTGTTGAAAGCAGAGATACCCGCTTTCCCGGGTGCCGATGGTGGCGGCGCATTTACTCCAGGTGGACGTGGTGGAAAAGTTATTGTGGTAACTTCGTTAGCCAGCGAAGGTCCCGGAACACTTCGTGAAGCTTGTGAAAAGGGCGGTGCCCGTATTATTGTTTTCAATGTTTCCGGTGTCATTCGCCTTTCAACTCCTATTCATGTTCGCGCTCCGTATATTACCATTGCAGGACAAACCGCTCCGGGAGACGGTATTTGTGTTACCGGTTCATCATTCCTTATTGATACGCATGATGTTATATTGCGTCACATTCGTTTTCGTCGTGGTGTGCAGGATGTTGCTTTTCGCGACGACGCTGTTGGTGGAAATGCCGTTGGTAATATTATGATTGATCACGTTTCGGCCAGTTGGGGGTTGGACGAGAATATGTCTATTTATCGCCATGTGTACCAACGCGACTCAACCGGTAAAGGAGAAAAACTTCCAACTGTGAATGTAACAATTCAAAATTCAATCTTTTCGGAAGCTATGGATAGTTATAACCATGCTTTTGGCTCAACTATTGGTGGACACAACAGTTTGTTTACACGCAATTTATGGGCGTCGAATATCAGTCGCAATTGCTCAGTGGGTATGGATGGTGGCTTCAATTTTGTGAACAATGTTGTCTATAACTGGTGGAATCGCTCAGTGGATGGTGGCGATCACCGCAGTTTCTTCAACATCATCAACAATTATTTTAAACCCGGACCAATAACTCCACTCGGACAACCAATTTCGTATCGCCTGTTGAAACCAGAAGCAGGTCGTGATAAAACTCATCCAACTCAGTTTGGTAAAGCCTATGTGAATGGAAATATTGTAGAAGGCAACGAGAAAGTGACTAAAGATAACTGGGATGGTGGTGTGCAATTGGCCGAAGAATTTAAACTGGCCGATTATGTCAAAGATATTCGTTCCGATAAGGCATTCGATATGCCAATGGACGCTGCAAATATCATGAGCACTGAAAAAACGTATAACTATGTGCTTGAAAATGCCGGAGCTAATTTTCCGAAACGTGATGCTGTTGATACCCGCGTGGTAAAAACTGTTGTGACCGGAAAGGCGATTTATGTGGAAGATGCTCCGTTGTTTATTCCCAAATACGTGAAACGACGTTTGCCGGCCGATTCATATAAAAAAGGAATTATTACCGATATCCGTCAGGTTGGTGGACTTCCCACGTATAAAGGTAAACCTATGCTTGATACAGATAAGGATGGAATGCCTGATGCCTGGGAAAAAGCCAATGGTTTGAACCCAAAAGATCCAACCGATGCTGTAAAAGATTGTAACGGCGATGGTTATACCAATATCGAAAAATATATCAACGGAATTGATACCAAAAAGAAAGTTGACTGGAAAAACCCAAAAAACAACCACGATACGCTTGCGGGTCGTAAGAGTTTGATTTAAAATCAGTCAAATTTAAAATCATATAGAAATGAAATATTCTAAAAACTCAATTGCACTCTTATGCGTAATAACTGTCAGTTTATTTCAATCTGCAACGGCTCAGGATTTTGGCTTGCAGGTGAAAAATAATAAGATTACCTACACCAAAGACGCAAAAGGTAATAGCATTCTCGACTTCTCATATTGCGGATACAAAAGCTCTGAGCAGGACATTCCGAATGTAAACAACGCCATTTTTGTTCCAAAACAAGACGGTGATGCATCAGAAATCATTCAGCGTGCCATTAATTACGTGTCGGGACTGAAACCCGATGCAAAAGGTTTTCGTGGGGCGGTTTTGTTGGGTAAAGGTACATACAACCTCGAAAAAAATCTGTGGATTCAGGTTTCCGGAGTTGTTTTGCGTGGTTCCGATAAGCACGAAACCGTTCTTTTGAAACACGGATTCGATCGTTCGGCAGTTGTTCATATCGAGGGTATCAACAATAAAGTTTCGAAAGATTCCATTAAAGTCACTTCAGCTTATGTTCCGGTTAATGAAAAAACAATGGAACTGAGCTCAGTTGCGAGTTTGAAAGTGGGTGATAGGATAAATATCGTTCGCCCCTCTACTTCCGAATGGATAAAATCTGTTGGTTGTGATATTTATGGTGGTGGCATTAGCGCCCTGGGCTGGAAAAAAGGCGATATTGATGTGACCTGGGATCGAACAATTGTTTCGATTGCAGGAAATAAAATTACCCTGAACGCACCGCTTACTGCTGCTATTGATGCTCAGTTTGGTGGAGCTTATGTACGCAAATATGATTGGTCTGGGCGCATTTCCGAATCGGGAATTGAAAATTTGACCCTGATTTCTGATTATAATACTAAATACCCAAAAGACGAAGATCATTGCTGGACAGGTATATCGGTTGAAAATGCTGAAAATTGCTGGGTTCGTCAAATCAATTTTTCCCATTTTGCAGGTAGTGCTGTTTTTTTGCAACCAACGGCATCGCAAATTACGGTCGAAGATTGTATTTCCAAAGATCCGGTTTCCGAAATTGGTGGTTTTCGCAGGATAACTTTCTATTCCATGGGTCAGCAAAACCTGTTCCAACGTTGCTATTCCGAAAACGGTATAAACAACTTTGCGGTCGGCTATTGTGCTCCGGGTCCAAATGCTTTTGTACAATGCGAGGCTAAAAATGCGTTCGGATTTAGTGGTTCTATTGATGCTTGGGCTTGCGGACTGCTGTTTGATGTTGTAAATATCGACGGTCATAACCTGACTTTCAAAAATCTGGGTCAAAGTAAAAACGGTGCTGGTTGGAATACGGCTAACAGCCTTTTCTGGCAATGTTCGGCAGCCGAAATCGAATGTTATTCACCTTCGGCTGATGCCAAAAACCGTGCTTACGGCTGTTGGGCTCAATTTTCGGGAGATGGTGAGTGGGCCGAATCAAATAATCACGTTCAACCACGCAGCATTTATTATGCACAGCTGGCAGCCCGCCTGAATCAGGATGTGTCGGCTCGTGGACGCGTGTTGCCAAAAAATACAGATGCATCGAGTAGTCCTCCGGTAGTTGATGCGCAACGAATGATGAAAGAAGCATACGAGCCTTTGCTGACTAACGAAATGTGGATTGAAAAAGCTGTTTTCGCACCATCGGTTGATCACACAAAGTTGATGACAACTAATGAGTTGAAAAATAAACCGATGAAAATTAGAGCTTATATGCCAACTGTTGCCATTCAAAATGGCCGTTTGGTGTGCGATGGAGCTTTGATTGCTGGTGGAAAAATTGATGTTCAATGGTGGAATGGTAAACTGAAGCCGAATTATATAGCCTCTTATCTGACCAAGCCTCATGTAACACGTTTTGTTTCGGGGCGCGAAGGTTTTGGGCTGACCGATAGGATTGATTCTGTGGTTAACTATATGAAATCGAATGGCGTTGCGGTTTTGGATCATAATTATGCTTTATGGACCGATCGTCGTCGTGATGATCATGAACGTATTCGCCGTCGTGATGGCGATGTGTGGGGACCGGGCTACGAACAACCGTTTGCCCGCAGCGGCGAAGGTGTGGCATGGGATGGTTTGTCGAAATATGATCTGAATCGTCCCAATGCCTGGTATTGGTCGCGTCTGAAAGAGTTTGCCGATAAAGGTCAGCGGAATGGTTTGATGCTTTTCCACGAAAACTTTTTCCAGCATAATATTATTGAGGCCGGTGCTCACTGGGTAGATAGTCCGTGGCGTTCGGCAAATAATATCAACGATCTTGGTTTCCCTGAACCCGTGAATTTTACAGGCGATAAACGTATTTTCCGTGCCGAAATGTTCTACGATGTGACAAATCCTGTTCGTCGCCAGTATTACCGAACCTATATTCGCCAGTGTTTGAATAATTTTGCAGACAATACAAATGTTGTTCAACTTATTAGTTTTGAATATACCGGACCACTTCATTTTGTGCAGTTTTGGTTGGATGTTATTGATGAGTGGCAAAAGGAAACCGGTAGAAATGCAACTGTTGCGCTTAGTTGTACTAAAGATGTGCAGGATTCCATTTTGGCTGACCCGAAACGTGCCGCTTTGGTTGATGTTATCGATATTCGCTATTGGCATTATAAAAGCGATGGAACTGTTTACGCTCCGCAAGGTGGGTTAAATCTGGCACCACGTCAACATGCCCGGTTGATGAAGGTTGGTGCGGTGAATTTTGAAAGCGCTTACAAGGCCGTGAACGAATATCGTACAAAATATCCGGATAAAGCGGTTACCTATTACACTTATAGCCTGAATTATCCTGATATGGCCTGGGCAGTGCTTATGGCCGGTGGTTCATTGCCAGTGTTACCCGTTAGAGATCAGGACTTTCTGAAAGCTGCATCGCAGATGGATGTTATGAAGGTAAATTCTGATAAATACAAGGCGTTGGGAAAAATTGGTACAGGAATTATTATTTATTCCCAGTCGGAACCTAAAATTACTGTTCCTTTGGAAGCCGGTAAGTTTATGTTGAAATATATAAACCCTAAAACAGGTGTCGTTGAACTTGTGAATAAGTTGATTAATGGAGGTAAAAGCTTTGATTTACTTATAGATAAAGATAAATTTGGAGCTTACTGGTTTCAAAAAATTTAAAGTGAAATAGTATTATTTTAATCAAAGCCGATTCAACCATTTAGTTGAATCGGCTTTTTTTCTTATCGTTATAATCAATTTTCACAGAAAAATATGTTCTAAAGCACATTACCTATTTTTCCCACAACGAAATCAGAATTTCCAACCATTTGATGTGCGCACACAGTATTTTTGTCGTGTTGATTTTAAATATATATAACAGCACAATGGAACAAAACTACTTGAAGAAATCGTCTTATGCAGATTCTGATGCTAAATCAGCACAACTGTTTAATGAATTTAAGCAAGGTAATGCCACTGCATTTTCTAAGTTATACGATTTGCATGTAAATATGCTTTATAATTATGGATATCGTCTGACAACCGATGTAGAACTGTTGAAAGATTGTATTCAAGAAGTTTTTATCAAGATATATAATAAAAGAACTGAATTGGACGGAGTATTGAACTTCAAATCCTATTTGTTGATTTCCTTGAAGAATAAGTTATGTGACGAAAGTCGCAAACGTATTCACTTGTCCGATGTAGCTGTAGAAGAGTTAGATACAATTTCTCCTGATCATGTTGAGAATGACTATATTGCGAATGAAAGTGAGCAAATGAATAATGCTTTTGTAAGCAGAATGCTCGATCAGTTATCACCCCGTCAACGGAAAGCTATTGTATTATATTATATTGAGGAAAAGAAATACGAAGACATTTGTGTTATCCTTGAAATGAATTACCAATCGGTTCGCAATTTGATTCATCGTGGTATGAGTAAATTGCGCACGTGTGCAAGTTAAAGTATTGAAATATAGAACTTTTTTGAGTACAATTTCTGATGTTTAGCGTTTCCTTAGTAGTTAATACATTGAAACGTGAATATAAAATTAAATAAAAAGGTAGAAGAATTTCTTGTTAGCGACAGTTTCGTTAATTATGTGATTGAACCTACAACTTCACTTATTGAGGTTTGGGAGAAGTTCTTTAAAAATAATCCCGATCAGATTCCGTATGCTGACGAAGCAAAACGAATCTTACTTGGTGAAGAAGATTTTATTCCAATGCCTGCTTTTGAAGCTTTGGCTATAAAAATGAGAATTTTTGAGGAATGTAATATTTCTGTAATGAATTAGAAATAGAATTTAGAAAGAATATCAGGTATCAGTTTTTGTAAAAAAGAAAATTAAGCATCGATGCATTGGCATTTGATGCTTTTTTTATAGAAAAAAGTCCTCACTAGTTTTTATACTGATGAGGACTTTTTAAATCAAAATGAATAGGATTTACTTCACAGGTTTAATTGTGTATCCATAACTGTATTCCTTTGCTTTCAGACGGTATTGTTCGTGCGGCAAAGCACCCCAACTGTTGTCGCCACCAACTCCACGTTGAGCCAGGTCGACTGATAATATCACTTCGTCCCGATTAGGAGTAATATCATTTATATGGCGATATTTCTTCGATAATCCCGGGTCAAAATCTTCAGGCCAGTTTTGCAACACGCTTGCACAGATTGGTTGCAATCCCTCAATACGAATTCCGTTACCAGAGTTATCGGTTAGAGTCAACCAGCGTAAATCAGTTTTATAGCCGTTTTCCTGTGGGCGGGTGTAAGGTACATACTGATCGGAAACTTTGCTACTATAAATTCCAATTTGGGAAGCGAAGTTTCTGTCGGCATAATTTTCCCATGGACCACGACCGTAATATGCAAAATTCTCCAATGATTTTGGTAAACTCATAATCATACCAAACCGGGGCATTTCAGGCAGTTCATTTGCACCCGCTTTGTAAGATACATTTATAGTTAGCGTACCATCCGCAGTCATTGTATAAACTAGTTGGTAATCAGAAGCAACATCTTTCAGATAGAGATTGGCCGTTACAACCGCATTCCCATCCACTTCTTTTACTGCAATGTCTTTCACCGATGTGTTTTCACCGGCCATGCGCCAAACGTTACATTTACGTTCCATACCATTCCCAAAATCATTATCGGTAGGTGCCCTCCAGAAATTTGGAGTCGGTTTATTGTAGAAATACCATTCGTCATTGACTTTATATTCGCCCATTAAACCAGACCATTTGTTTATATTTACATAAACACCCGCAGCGTTTAAATGAATACGGTCTTTGTCTTCAGTCACTTTCACTGCGCCTTTAGTTGCTGTAGCTTTTACAAAGTATTTACCTTCGCCAAGTTTAAACTGTTCGCGAGCAACCTCATGCCCTTGAGGAATAATTTCTGACCCAACACGCGTATAAGCAAATACGTTCAACAGGTATTCAACACCATCAGTTGCTGGCATTTCCGGCATAGCCAATTGTACCTGCTTTTCAGATTCAGGAGCCAGATTCACATCAAATTTCCCCGTTTTAATTACTTCCCCATTTTTCAAAACCTCATATTTGAAAGCGTAGTTCTGAAGATTTGTATAGTGGAAATCATTTTCAATAGTTATTAATCCTTTTTCAGGTTGAGAGGCTTTCAAATAAATATCCTGATAAAATTTCTTTACCTCCATGAGTCCCGGATGCGGAATACGATCGGGGAAAACCAATCCGTTGTGGTCGAAGTTCTCGTCATTTGTATAGTTCTGGCTACCCATGTCGCCCCCATAAGCCCAGTATTTGCGCCCAACTTCATCAGTCATTTCAAATCCCTGATCGACCCAGTCCCAGATAAAACCACCCTGCATGTTCTTGCTGCTACGGATAATGTCCCAATATTCTTTAAAGTTACCAGAACTGTTTCCCATGGCATGAGCGTATTCACACATGATATAAGGACGGGTTACCTTTTCACGCGCGGCGTATTCTTTCATGTACCGAATGCTTGGATACATCGGGCAAACGATATCTGTATTTTCCTTTTCACCTGCTTGTTCAAACTGAACTAATCGCGTTTTGTCACGTTCTTTTATCCATTTATAGGTCTTTTTGAAAACATCTCCATTGCTGGCTTCGTTCCCAAGCGACCATAAGATTACTGATGGTGAATTTTTGTCCCGTTCTACCAAACTGATTGTTCTGTCCAAATGAGCAGCATCCCACTCAGTATGAAAAGCCATGTTTTCATGTCCATAACCCATTCCGTGACTTTCGATATTGGCCTCGTCAACAAGGAAAATTCCATATTTGTCGCACAATTTTACCCAGTTTGTATTGTTCGGATAATGACTGCAACGCACAGCATTTACATTGTGCTGTTTCATCATTCTGATATCTTGCATCATGGTAGCAATGTCCTGATAATGTCCTGTAACCGGATTATGTTCATGCATATTGACACCATGCACTAAAATCCGTTTTCCGTTTACCAACAACTGGCTATTCTTCAGTTCTACTTTTCGGAATCCGATTTTCGTAGCAACTGTTTCAATAAACTGACCATTTTCGTCTTTCAAAGTCAATACCAGTGAATAAAGATAAGGAGTTTCGTTACTCCAAAGATTTGGAGACGAAACATTTTTAGTGAATGTAACTTCATTTTTTCCAGCAGTCGGAGTAACAATTTTTACTGTTTGATTGAAAACTTCTTTTCCATTGGCATCTAATAATGAAGCATCAACGATACCTGTTTTTGCCGATTTATTGTAATTGCTAAGTTTTACATCCACAGCCAATGAGCCATTTTTGTAATTGCTGTCCAAATCGGGACGGGCAAAGAAATCAGCTATCCGAACATTTTGTGTGCTGTACAAATACACATTACGATCGATACCCGAAATGCGCCAGAAATCCTGATCTTCCAGGTAAGAACCATCACTCCAGCGGTATACTTCTACCGCAATCAGGTTCTTGCCGGGTTTTACAAATGAAGTAATATCGAATTCTGCCGGACTTTTGGTGTTCTCGGCATAACCAACTTTCTCTCCATTTACCCAAATATACATTGCTGAGGTTCCGGCTTCGAAATGAACATAAACGCGACGATTATTCCAATCTGCAGGTAATTCAAAATAACGGCGGTATGAACCTACGGGGTTATCTGAATGGTCGATGTACGGAGGATTTTTTGGGAATGGGTAAGTGGCATTTGTGTAAATTGGAATTCCGTATCCTTTTAGTTCCCAGTTGGATGGTACCTGAATTTCTTTCCAGTTTGTAACATTATAATCGGTTTTGTAGAAATCTGCCGGACGTTGATCGGGTTTTGGTGACCACTGAAATTTCCACAGACCGTTTAGACTACTGTACCAGGGAGATGCTTCGTATACATCTGCAACTGCCGAATGTTTGTCGGCAAAAGGAAGGAATGTTGCGCGTACCGGTTCACGGTTTATTTGAAATACTGCGGGATTTTCCCAATCATTGACAGTTGTGTTTTCTTGTGCGTGGGTAGGAGTGAGCAGTGCCAGAAGCAAGCTGCCAAAAATCCATTTGTTTTTCATAAATTTGAAATGTGTTTTTATTAAGTTTACTCGTTGTCGGTAAGCAGTTCGCCTTTTGATAAGTTTGGAATCAACTTAGAAGTCCATGTCAACTCCAATTTGGTGTCGCTTTTAAAAGTCAAAGGTAAGAAAATATAACTTGAATTGAAATATTGTTTTCCATCCCAACGATCGCCAACGTACATATAACTTGTTGTTTTTGATCCTTCTATTGGGAGAATAAATGTTGATTGCGAATCGAATGTAGTTGAATTTCCCAAATCAATAAGTTCGGACCATGGACCGGCGATTGATTTAGCATACGCATATTTTGCCTGATTGGGTGCCCAACCGGTACAACCGGAAGTTATAAAATAGTAATAATCTCCACGCTTGGTCAATGCCGGTGCTTCGCGGTGTCCACCCGGCCAAAGTGTTGTAACCTGTTCTTTGGCGTCCAGATAGTCATCTGTAAGTTTATACATAATCATATCGTAGTTTTCACGTGCCGATGAAAAGAAATAGGCTGTCCCATCCTCATCTTTAAACAAAGTGCAATCGCGTGACATATTGCCAAATGGCCTAAAACTTTTTTGGAAAGTGAACGGTTTCTCAATATCATTTGAAACCGCAATGGCTGCCCGTGCATAGCTATAGTCACGACCATACTCATAGTGCATCCACATCACATATTGCTTCGTTTTTTCGTTGTATATCACTTTGGGGCGTTCAATGTTGGCTTTGTCCAATTCAGGATGTGATTGCCGTGTAAGCAAATCGCCACGAAATTCCCAGTTTAATAAATCTTTTGAGCGATAACACGAAACAAATACGTCGGCTTTCCGGTTTTCTCCAATCCAATAATAGTAATCACCAATTTTCAGGAAACCTCCACCATGTGCATTAATCGTATTTCCGTTGGTATCGGTAAAATTTTCGCCATTAAGAATGTGTTTTATGGAAGTTTTTGTCTGGGCCAATGTAGTTGAACCTACAACTGACAAAATGGAAATAACAATGAGCTGTATAAACAATCTGCTTTTTAGGTTTTTCATCTTTTCGAATCAATAGTTTTTAAATCTTTTCTATCCTATTTTTGAATGATACAAAATTAGAAAACTAATGCTGTTTTGATGGGAACAATTCGTTCAATAATGAGTGAAAAATGACCAAAATAAAACGGCTAAACAATCAGTTGTTGTTTAGCCGTTTCGAATTTGTATATAGTGTATCTTATTTCGTACTTTTAACTCTAATTACAGTCAATGAAATCGGTTGAACATTATAACTGAAGTTTTTTCCTGCCTTGAAATCAGAAATGACTGGTGCAATGTTATTTGGATTTTCGAAGCTATTTTTTGCTTCTGCAGCACCGGAGAGTACACTCACAATAGCTTTATTTCCTAAATTCTTAAATTGAGATAAATCGATTTTGAATTTTTGGGCAGTTTTACCGCAATTGACAAGCTTTAAAACGACATCGCCACTTTTACTGTCTCTCACACATGAATAGGCCATGGTAGAATCAGCCCGACTGGTTACAGGAGCTATCACATTTTGATAATATGAATCTCCGTGATTGACAGAAAACAATTGTTGTGCGTAATAATTTGGTGTTTTGTAGATAGATGTATTGTTGAAGTAAATCATATCCGGATTCCACTGAGTATGTCCTGCTTTTGCCAGTAGCGGGGCATAGGAAGCTAACTGAACCACATCGCCATTCCGCTCAAGCGATGTAATGTAAGCAGCTTCAGCAATAGCGTTGAAAAGTGTATTGCCCTGCGATGCATATTCGCCGAGATAGACCTTTGATTTAGTTCGGTCATAGGTATCATAGCGTTTTTGATTTGCAATAAACCAGGTTGGTTTCATATAATAATGCTCGTCGACCATGGGCACATTTTCCTGATTGGCGAATTTCCAACCTTGTTCAAAATCGTCCCCGTCAGGTGCTGGTCCTACAGTTCCAATAACTTTTATGTGTGGATATTTCACTTTTACCACATCGTAAATCATCTTAAATCGCTCCTTAAACTCAGGAGTAATTTTATCTTCGTTACCAATGCCAATGTATTCAAGATTGAACGATTTTGGGTGTCCGGCTTCTGCCCGTTTAGCTCCCCAGGTAGAGCTTACAGGTCCATTTGCCCATTCAATTAAATCCAACACTTCCTGAACATAATCCGGCATTTGAGCTTGTGGAATTCCTTTTTGTCCGGTTCCACCAATTCGCCAGGTACCACCTGAGTTTTGGCAACTCACACCGACAGGAACTACCGGCAGTGGTTTCGCACCCATATCTTCGCAAAACTGAAAATATTCAAAGTATCCAAGTCCGGCAGTTTGATGATAACCCCAGATATTGCGTTGTTCGATACGCTGTTCTACAGGACCAATCGTGTTTTTCCAGCGATACATATTTCCTAATCCGTCGCCATGAACAAGGCAACCACCCGGAAAACGCATAAATTTAGGTTTCAAATCGGCGATGGTTTGAGCTAAATCTGCCCGAAGTCCATTGGAACGATTTTTAAACGTGTTTTGTGGAAATAAGGAAACATTATCTATCGCAATTTTGCCCTTACCCTTTGCTAATACCAGCAGACTTGCACTATCCTGTGTTTCACTTACCGTGATTTCAGACTGGTATTTTTTCCATTCTTTTGAATCAGAATTAAAGCTGACCTCGCCTAAAACAGTTCCTTTTTTACCAATCAGCTTTACATTAATGGGTATCGAAATGCCTTCAAGTTGTTTGAGAAAGATTGAAAACTGATATTTTTCGCCCGCTTTTACGGGTATGCCGTCAAAGCCCTGATTTTTCAACCCGATTCCATTCAACCCGGTTTCTTCAACATTAATTACAACATAATGTGGATTGTTTGGATGCACCGGTGAACTTGTTTCAACCGAAATATTTCCATAGCCATAGCCTTCGGTTACATATTCCCAGGCTGTGAATGAATTCCAACTTTTTCGTTCTGCAGGATTGTATTCGAAAGAACGATTTTGAATGAGTTCGGCATATAAACCGCCATCGGCAGCATAATTAATGTCTTCGAAAAAAACACCAATTAAATCGGGACTGATTTGTTTCTTCTGTTGAGCCTGAAGCGTAAGGCAAGTCAATACGAACAGAAATAGTAACGATTTGATTCTCATGGTTTGTGATTTATTACTTCAAATTGATTGGTTCAATCCCCTTATGAGTTGGTGTTACCTGCTTGATGCTTCCATCCGCATTGAATTCCATTCGGTCAATACATACTTCGCGGTTATAACCAGCTGCATCGCCCTGAGTAATTCCTTTTGGATAATTAAGACGATGATAAACAATATACCATTCATCTTTACCCGGAATTTGTACAACCGAATTATGTCCGGTTCCAAAGATGCCGGCATCTTTATCTTTTGCAATTACGAGGTTATTTTGAGGAATTGTGAATTCTCCCAGTGGAGATGTTGATGTCGCATAGCGTACACGGTAATTCACACTTCGAGTGTCATCTTCCGACCACATAAAGTAATAAACTCCATTGCGATAAAAAACATAAGTTCCTTCGCGGAAAGTGTTATCGGGTTTCAAAATGGTCAGGGTTTCCTGTTTGATGGAAGTCATGTCGTCGTTTAGTTCGGCTCCGGCCATAAAACCGTTACCCCAATACAGATAACTTTTACCTGTTTTTGGATCGGTAAATACATCCTGATCGATAGTCTGACCACCTTTTACACCCTCAGGTTTGCTGTCGATTAATGGTTTTCCCAAATCAATAAATGGTCCGGTAGGATTATCCGAAACAGCTACACCAATTTTCTGAGCAGCCGAAAAATAGTAGAAATATTTGTACTGACCGTTGATTTTCTTTTCCACAATGCACGGCGCCCAGGCATTGCGGTTTGCCCAGGTTACATCTTGACCTAACTGGAGAATTTTACCTTCGTCATTCCAATCGACTAAGTTATTGGATGAAAAGCACTTGAAATAAGTTCCCGACCAGCCGGTAAATCCATCACTCGTTGGATAAATATAAAACTTTCCGGTTTTTTCAGCATACAGAATTTCCGGATCGGCATAAAAACCATTCAATACAGGATTGTGGTTTTTTACAGCTTCGGCACTATAATTCTCTGTTTTACCCGCAATTTTTATTGTATAGTTTACAGGTCCTTTCGTGAAATCAACAGCAGTGTTTGGCTTGATTTCTATTCCGTTATACGTTTTGAAATCAGGATTGAATGAGCTTAAATTCGTAGTTGTAGAAACAGGAAATGTTACTTTTTTAGCTGCAACATCTACATTGATATTGATTTTTCTGATTTCGGTTGATTGAGCTGATTCAAAAATATCGCTGGCAGTTGTCCAATTCGTTCTAAGTCGGTTTGCTTCTTTGGTAGTGATGGGCAATACGGTTCCATGACGTGGATGAAAGTCCATTGTTACATCCTGATCTATTACCTTGAAATCTTCCAGGTTGGAACTGCGGGTGAACTGGTAACGACCACTCGTGTACATATCGTACATCAAAATCCAATCGTTTGAGTTGTTCAGTTTGAAAACTCCTGCACCTTCCACAGGACTTGTGGTTTGTTGCAGGTATTTGTCTCCCAAAGTCCATTCGCCAGTCAACTTATCAGCAGTTGCTTTTTTGATGCCGTTGCCATGACCTTCAGTTTTGAAGAACAAATGATATTTACCATTATTATAAACGATATCGCCATCGATGCAGGCTTTGTTATCAGGGCTGAAAAACAATTGTTTTGGAACTGTTTCTAATGCTGTAAAGTCTTTGTTTACATAACTATAATAGATTTTATCATAGTCTCCGGCAGTACTTTTTAGCATCGAAAAGTAAACCATATACTTTTTCGCTGCAGGATCGTAGATGGTTTGTGGTGCCCAAACACGAAGTACATCGCCAAACTCTGTTGGGAAAACGTCAGGAATATTAATCGCTTTTGAAGTCCAGTGAATGAGGTCGGTCGATTTTAGCAATACCATGCCGCGGTTCGAACTCCATCCATTGGCCGAAACCATGTCTGTAACAACCATGTAAAAGGTTTTTCCATCCACTCCACGCAAAATATGTGGATCGCGAACACCACCCGTTAAACTTATTGCCTTTGAACTTACAACAGGCTTGTCGTGATTCAAGGCTTTGAAATTATAACCATCGTCGCTTAATGCAAAACGAATTTGTTCTTCTTCTTTTTGATTGCCAGTGAAGTAAACAAAAAGATAAGCGCTACAATTATCTTTCTTGCAACAAAGTCCGGTTTTTGTTTTCTGATCAGCTACATTCTGTGCATTACTGGTTGATAATAATGTAGTTAAAGCTACACAAAGGCAAAGCCATAGTTTTTTGTTTTTGAATAACATCGTTGTGTTTTTTTTGAATAGGTAATTTTTTAATGTAGATTTATACGGATATTTTAAAATGGAAATGTTTTAAAACGAATTTCTTCCTTTTAAAACATCTCACAAAAGTAATTACTGATAAGCAAAAATAATATGATTATTGGAATTTGAAAGCACTTTTTTCAAGATAAAAACGGTAATCTTTTACAATTCCTTTTATGCTTTTATCCGAGCGAGGTAAAATACGGAATCCCTTTACATTTATGTCTTTGCCCATATCAATAACAATTTGATGCGGATGACTTGTTTTGTCGCCAATTTTTGTTTGCCAAATAATGGATTCCTGAATATCGAATAATTTATCAGCACCGTTAGCTGCCTTTGTTGTTTCTTCGCTATCCACAAAAACTACTTTCCAGTTGATGGATGAAATCGCTTTTCCATCTTCCCCAAGTATCTCAAATTCGGCTATGGAACTGGAATTGTCGTTTGCATCCTGGGCGTTTAATGCTTCGAAGCAAAAGTAACGCCCGGTAGTTGTTTCATCCAGATTCACAGTTTTCCAACCGCTTCCGGCAGCAAGCGTTCCTGCAACAACCGGATTTTTACCATTTAAATTCAGACTTTTTGCTGCTTTGTGTTGTTGTGAATCATCTTTCCCTATTACATCCAATATTGCGTGATTCAAACCTGAGATGGTGTTTGCTGGTTGTTTGTCGAGATCAAATACAATAATTTCATTTGCTCCTTTTTTCAGGAAACAACCCGGAACACAAAGCGTTTGTGTTGGTCCTATTTTCCAGAAACGTCCCAGATTATGACCGTTTACCCAAACCATTCCTTTGCCCCAGGCACTCATATTGAGGTAGGTATAACCTGTTTCGGTTAATTCGAAAGTAGCTTTATACCAGGCTGGTCCTGTAGCCATTTTGTTTTGGAATTTTGCTTTCAGCTGAGAATTATAGTCGACAGGGAAATTGTAAACCGACCAGTTTTTAAGTTCAGTTTCCGTTTTTCCATCCGACAATAGTACTTTATCGGTAATACCTTTGCGATCGATAATTGCTTCGCCATAATTCACGCGTCCCATACCCTCAACCAAAATGTCCAAACGGGCTTTTGATTTTAGTATTGGTAACTCAATCGTGTTTTCACCGCGACGACGATCCAGTTTTCCGATAGCTTTTCCATTGATATAAACGATTGCCCAGTCGTGAACATCACGGATAATCAGTTTTTGTTTGTGATCGCAAGCCGAAATTTGTTTTCGGTAAAGAATGGAACCCCAGCCCTGATCGAAAAATTCCATCGGCTGAATGTTCTCTGTTTGTTTTGCAGCAGGCAGGTTTTCAAACAGGTTAGCTGTTTGTTTGAAAGTAATAGCCGGAATTGTAATCGTTTTCTCCGGGTTTGCCGGAATCTCAGGTAAAGTCTCACCTTCCTGTAAGTAGTTTTTCAATAAATCACGAATAGCATAAAACTTATCCGTTGGATTTCCACCCTCATCAATCGGTGCATTGTAATCGTATGAAGAAGTAGTTGGTGCATAAGCTGGTGCATTAGCTCCCGCCCATTGACCAAATGAAGTTCCACCATGAGCCATGTACAGACTGAAAGAAATTTTACGATCCATCATGTCTTTCAGACTTCCGATAAAGCTGCTGATATTGCGTGTTTCGTGTGGTCGACCCCATTGATCGAACCAGCCTGTCCAGTACTCCCCGCACATCAAGGGCGATGTAGGATTTACTTCTTTGAACTTTCTGAATTGATCGTCGATATTTGAACCTGCTCCAAAATTCAATGCGTTTACAGCACCATCCAATTTATAACGGTAAAAGTTAGAAGACCAGTCGCAACGTAACAACTGAGCTTTATTAAACCCAACTTCGCGTAAGTTATCGCGCATAATTTCCATATATTTCTGGTCATCGCCCCAGGTTCCATATTCATTTTCCACCTGAACCATAATGATAGGTCCACCGTTTTGAATTTGAAGGGGAGCAAGTTGTTTGCCAACTTCATTGAGGTAGATTTTTACACGGTCCATAAAGAATTCGTCGGAACGGCGACGAACTTTCAAGTCTTTCTTTTTAAGCAACCACCAGGGCAGACCACCCATATCCCATTCGGCACATACGTATGGTCCCGGGCGAAGAATGCAATACATGCCATTTTTTTGAATCAATCGAACGAATTCAGCTACATCTTTCTCGCCGCTGAAATCAAATACACCCTGTTCCTGTTCGTGATAATTCCAAAATAAATAGATACACACAGTATTCATTCCCATGGCTTTGGCCAATTTGATGCGGTGATCCCAATATGCTTTTGGAATGCGACTGTAGTGAATTTCACCTGCACGAATGATAAATGGTTTTCCATTCAGTGTAAACTCGTTTTTTCCGGCTGCAAAATCGCCGTTTTGTACTTGTTGTGCACTTGATAGACCAACTGATAGTACTAATGCCAGTAATATTGACAAAATGTGTTTGCTCATAATTCTTTCAATTTTCAATCGACCTAATTTGTTCTGCCGATTCTTCAATCTTTCTTTATACCTTAAAATAATCTCTTTATTTCGAAAATCTTGCCATTTCGCAGGCAGCTAATAAAAATGCACCAACTCCAAAGTTTGCCGTTGAGTTCGCGTCAACAACTTGTCCCGGAATAGCTTTCTCTCCTATTGGTTGTACGTAACCAATTTTTCCTGTTGGTTGCAATGCAATGGTGGACAAATAGTTCCAACCTTTTTTTGCTGCAGGCAAATACCGGCATTTACTCAATATATGATTGTTGATTCCCCAAAGCAATCCATACGTAAAAAAGGCTGTTCCGCTTGTTTCGTAACCGGGAGCATGCTTTGGATCGAGCATGCTTCGCGTCCAATAACCCTCTTTTTGTTGAGCTTTTAGTATTGCTTTGGCCATAACTTTATATTGCTTCACAAATGCTTTTCTATATTTACAGTCGGCAGGCATATCTTTTAAAACCTTAGCCAATCCGGCAAAAACCCATCCGTCACCACGCGCCCAAAAGTCTTTTTTCCCGTTCAAACTTTTATGCATAGGATACACATACTTTGCATCGCGGTAAAACAATTTGGCTTCCTTATCGTACATGATAGTCTTTGAATATTCAAAATACGCATTCAGTTTGTCCAGGTAAAGAGGGTTTTTAGTTAGCTGATACATTTTTGTCATTACAGGCATTACCATGTAAAGACCATCGGCCCACCACCAAAAATCATTGTTAGGCATACTCATTTCGTATTCCATTACTTCCCGGGGCCGTGCAATCTTATTGCTGTCGGGGGCAATATTGTATAAATCGATATAGGTTTGAAAGCAGATTTGCCAGTCGCCAAAAAGTACATGGTCAGCAGTTTCGCCGTATTTATACTTCCATTTCGATTTGTCTGTTCCCTTAGCCCCTTTCCAATCGTTTTTCAATGCCCATGCTTCAGAATATTCCCGAAATTTTTCATTTTTTGTCAGGAAATAGGCTTCCATATTTCCTGTGTGGTAAGCTGCAACATCCCAAAACGCATTTCCGGGTGTTGGATTGGTGCTTTGCCAGTATTCATTCACTTTCTCTATCGTTTTTATCACGTCTTGCTTCGATGGCAATTTTGGGGTTGCACCAACGTTATTGACAAAAAGAAACAGAAATAGAATGTGTTTGAATTTATTCATTTTTTTTAAATCGAAATCAACTTCAACTATAATGTAATGAGCAGTTTGTGTTGTGTATTGCACATCAAAATTTGCTCATTATTCTAACTATACAAAAATACTGTCACAAAACAGATTGTAAGTGCACAATTCATTCAATATGGTGGAGAAATTCAAACAAGGTTTAGCATTGTCAAAATTAGGCATATTATTTAATATGTCAATTTTAAAATTTGGATTTTAGATATTGAAAATTCCACCCTTATGACTTTTTTATCTACTTTGTTTGATTCAATTACAACTATCTTTGTTCGGTGAAATTATCATGTTGTGAAATTAATTCATCTGATAATTTGCGAAGCCAATAATTCTTAAATTTTAAAACATGAGATTTCTATTTTCAGGCATACTCTCCCTTTTCTTTCTGTTTGGGATTGCAGTAATGAATGTACACTCGCAAAGTAATGCGTTGATGTTGAAAAAAACAGATGGAACAGATCAAACTGTAGCATTCACTAAGTTGAAGAAGATTACTTTTTTGGGAACTAACCTTGTGTTGAATTATCAGACAGAACCAACTGAGAGTATTTCATTAGCATCTATTCGTAAGATGATTTTTGGAACATATACGGCTGTCGACAGGATTACAGTCGATAATAAAGACCTTGCTATTTATCCGAATCCATCTACTGATTTTATTCATGTGAAAGCGGAAGCGATTGCGAAATCTAACATAGCAATATATAGCCTGAGTGGAACATTGGTCCTGTCTACAACACTGACCTCAATCGATGAGAAGATAGATGTACGGGGCCTTCAAAAGGGAATGTATATTCTAAAACTTGAAAATCAGGCATTCAAATTTACAAAACTATGAAAAAAAACATACTCATTATAATAGGTGCAATTTGTATCATTAGCATTTTTGCACAAAAAACCTTCAACATCTATAAATCGGATTTATCAGTCTTGAATGTGATTGTTTCGTCAATTGATAGTCTGAAATTCAGTAATTCAGATACTCAGTTGGATGTGTACAAATCGGACAATACAGTTATAAATGCCACTATTGCAAGCGTCGATAGCATTACATTCACCGATAGTGTTGCACAGAGTTTACCTGTTCTTACCACTTCCGGAGTAACAACAATTTCGTATACTACAGCTCAATCGGGACTTACAATAAAATCGGTTGGTGGAACTACAATTCTTGAAAAAGGAATTTGCTGGAGTACCACTCCTAATCCGACCATTGAAAATACTAAAATTGCATCATCTGCAGCAACCAGTGCTTCAACGCTTAGTTTGACAGGATTAACTGCCGGTTCGGTGATTTATATAAGAGCTTATGCCACGAATCTGGCCGGAACTGCTTACGGGGAACAAAAGAGTTTTACAACCCTGAGTTATAGTTTGCCTACAGTGGAAACTACTTCGGCCAGTTATAATTATACCACAAACAAAGCAACCTGTGTTGTTAAAGTTATAAGTAATGGAGGTTGTACGTTGACCGAAAGAGGTATTTGTTGGTCAACTTCGAAAAATCCGACGATTAATGATTTGAAATATGCGAACGGAATAACAGTCGGACAATTTTATGCCTTGATGTCTAACTTAAGTCTCAACTCCACGTATTATGTGCGGGCTTTTGCAACTAACTGCGTTGGTACAGCTTATGGAGCGCAGCTTACCGTGAAACCGCTAATGGGAAATGTGACTTATACTATGGGCTTCGATTCATTGACTTACCCACAGCCTTACCGATTGATTAAAGCGGCTGTTGATAGCGCCTGTTATTATTACAACCGGTATACTACTTTTTCTCATAATATCTGGATTGCCTATTCTTCGGGAGTACCAACTGCTGAAGCCAGTTATCATGGTCAGGTAGCATTCGGGTCTAATACAACTTATATGTGGGTTGGAACTGCCATGCACGAGTTTGCACACTATTTTGGTTCAGGAACAACTTCGGTTTGGCAAAGTAAAACAAGTACAGGAACCTGGACCGGAAGTGTTGCAGCTGCTTTATTGCTTGGAGCTACAGGTGAAACACTCAAAGGAGACTCTCAGCATTTCTGGCCTTATGGTATCAATTATAAATCAGAAATTACAGGTTTGGGAGATGCTACCGCACAAGCAAATGGATTGATATTGCATGCCAAATTGGTTAAAGCAATGTTAGTAGACGATTGCGGATTACCGACTAGTTGGTAATTGACAAAAATAAACCTTATACAAACAACAAACTCTTCTCCGACTCAACGAATTGGGGATGAGTTTGTTTTTTTGATATAATTGTAAATAATAGAATCCACTCTTTATAATAGATTTTGACCTGCTATGATTATTAAATGAACTAGTTTTGCAGTAAGAATTGTAACCTATTAAAAATCAGAAAATCATGAATTTTAAATTCACTTTCCTCTCATTCTTTCTTTTTGCATTGCTGGCTTTGCCAATCGCTGCTCAACCAAAGTTAACCATTGATTTGAGTAAAAAGGGAATTGCAATCAGCCCAACTCACTACGGGATATTTTTTGAAGATATCAATCATGCAGCTGATGGAGGACTTTATGCAGAGTTGATTCGCAACAGATCGTTCGAAGACGCAACAACCCTCGATAACTGGACTTCTTTTAATCAAAGCGGAGCTTCAGTTACTACTGCTGTTGAAACCACAGGGCTATTGAATACAGCACAAACTCAGGCTTTGAAGATGACAGTTACAAGTACATCTTCTACAACAAGAGCCGGGATCTATAATTCAGGTTTTTGGGGTATTAATGCTGTTTATGGCCGACAATATAAGGTGACATTCTTTGCCAAATGTGATGCAAGTTTTACCGGAACTGTGAAAGTATCGCTCGAAAGCAGTGCGTCAATAAAATATGCCGAAGCCAGTATTACCGGTCTTACAACAGGCTGGCAGAAATACAGTTGTACACTATCTGCTTCAGGAAATGACCCCAATGCACGGTTTGTTCTTTCAACAACCTCATCCGGTACACTTTGGTTCGATGTTGTTTCAATGTTCCCGCCTACATTCAAGAATCGGGAAAATGGATTGCGCCCGGAGTTGGCACAATTGCTGGCTGATATGAAACCAAAATTTATGCGTTTCCCCGGTGGATGCTTTGTTGAAGGAGATTATCTGGCTAACCGTTTTCAATGGAAAAAAACAATTGGAAAGATTGAAGACCGCCCCGGACATTATAATCTTTGGGCATATCGCACATCCGATGGAATGGGTTTTCATGAATTCCTTCAGTTGTCCGAAGACATCGGTGCAGAACCTTTATACGTTGTCAATGTGGGTCTTGCCCATAACGACAATCAATCGTCGACAGCTTTGACCGATTATCTTCAGGATGTTATGGATGCGTTGGAATATGCCAACGGAGCAGTTACTACAACTTATGGAGCTATGCGTGCTGCCAACGGACATACCGAACCGTTCAACATAAAATATATTGAGATTGGTAACGAAAATTATTTCGGAGATAATTACGGTAACCGCTATATTCAGTTTTACAACGCCATCAAAGCAAAATATCCTGCAATTCAATGTATTGGAAATGTGGCTGCCTGGGGAACCGATAATCCTACATGGACTTTCACACATCCTGTTCAACTGCTCGATGAGCACTATTACAGAAGTCCACAGTGGTTTATCAATCAGTATAATAAATACGATACCTATAGCAGAACGGGCGCAAAAATCTACGCGGGAGAATATGCTGTAACTTCGGGTTGTGGTAATGGCAACCAAATTGCTGCTTTGGGTGAAGCTGTGTATATGGCCGGAATGGAAAAAAATTCGGATGTGGTTACAATGAACTCGTATGCACCTATTTTTGTGAATGTAAATGACAGAAAGTGGAATCCCGATATGATTGATTATAATGCGTCAACTGTTTATTGTACACCATCGTATTACGTTCAGAAGTTGTTTGCAACCAATATCGGAACCGTAAATATTCCGGTGAAAGATACATTAAACCAAAAAAGCAATCCTATCGTTGGTTCGGTGGGACTTGGAACCTGGTCGACAAAGGCTGATTATACACTTCCAACAGTTACAAATGCTTCCGGAGCTACATTATTTACTGATCTTTTTACAAGTACTACTAACTGGTCGCCAAAAACAGGTACATGGGCTGTGTCAGGTGGGATTTATTCTCAGACTTCTACAGCCACCAATTGCCAATCGGTTGTTTTGACTGCCATTACAGATTCAACCTATACATATTCTGTAAAGGCGCGTAAGGTGAGTGGGAGTGAGGGATTCCTGATTATGTTCGGGTACAAAGACAGCAATAATTATTACTGGTGGAATCTGGGTGGCTGGGGAAATACCCAACATGCAGTTGAACAATGTGTTGATGGTTCGAAATCAACTTTAACTACAACTGCAGGATCAATTACAACCAATGTGTGGTACGACATTCGCATTGAAGTTTCTAAAACTCAGATATTGTGTTATTTAAATAATGCATTGATACATACTATCAATGTGTTACCTACAACTTCGCTGTATACATCGGCTTCGTTGGACGAACAAAGTAAAATGCTGTATGTGAAAGTGATAAATCCTGCCAATGCGGATGTTTCTTCAAGTCTGAAACTAACAGGTTTGAATTCAGGTTTAGTCAATGGTTCGGCCATTGTGCTTTCATCAGCAAGTGGTTTGGATGAAAACACCCTGACAGAACCAACTAAAATTTCTCCTGTTACAACGACTATTGACTCAGTTGGAAGCAATTTCAAATACACATTCAAAGCAAATTCAGTGACGATATTAAAGCTTAATACAGCCAATCCCACTGCTGTTTCAACCCTAAAAAAAAAAGATGAAGGTTTGTCGGTTTATCCCAATCCGGCAAAAAACAGCATTCAGATAAAAGGGGTTGAACCGGGAATAATATCGGTTGAGCTTAAAACATTAGTAGGAAAGAGCCTGCTTAAAAAAGAAATTATGAATGGAAACTCAATAAATATATCTTCGCTCACTCCGGGTGTATATTTATTGGTTGCTCAACAAGGGAAAAATAAATTTTCGGGTAAGGTTATAAAAGATTGATAAACAAAAATATAAAACAACAAATGAATTTTAGAATGAAGAAAGTATTGATGCCTTTGGGTGTTGCAGTTATGGCTTTTCTGATGATTCAACAAGTCGCTGCACAAACTCCGAGAGTTCAATACAGTTTTAATGCTAAGGCAAACACCGACTCTATTCTTGACGAAACAGGAAACGGATACAATGGCAAATTAATGGGAAGTGCCCAGATAAAGAAACTGGGCCGATTCAGTTTGCTGAAAATTGGAGCCACATCCGGTTATGTAGATTTAGGAGCCAAAATGGGTCAGGTGATTAGTGGATTATCAAATTTCACGATTTCAACCTATCTGTACGTTGATCCTTCTGCAGTGTTGACAAATGCCGGTAATTTTGTATGGACATTCTCCAATTCGGCCGATATAAATGCAAATGCTTCGGGTTGTATGTTTTATACTGCCAAAGATAGCCGATATGCTATTTGTTCTACCAATTATACGAATGAGAAAACTGTCAACATTGCTTCTGCAGCCACCAAAGGAAGTTGGAAACACATTACGTATACCCAATCAGGAACCAGCGGTGTTGTATACATTGATGGAGTTCAGAAAAAAACAGGAACAATAAATTTATTACCAACAACATTGGGCTCCACCAGTTTTAATTACCTGTGTAAATCGGCTTATGCTTCCGATCAAATCCTGTTGAATTCGATGCTGTGCGATTTCCGAATCTATAACTCGGCACTTAATGCAACTCAGGTAGCCGCTTTGGCGACTAATATGGCTGCACTTGATACGGCAACCTTTAAAGACGTTGTTGATACAGCTGTAATGAATTTATCATTAGGCGATTTAAGCGCTGTGACAACAAATCTGACTTTACCTGCTACGGGAAGCAATAGCACAACCATTCAGTGGAGTTCATCCAACACGGGTGTTATATCCAATGCAGGAGTTGTAACACGTCCGGCAAACGGATCGGCTAATGCAACTGTTGTGCTTACGGCCACCATTACAAAGAGTTTTATCTCCAAAACAAAAACTTTCACAGCAACAGTAATTCCTGCATACTCCAATCAGAATTCGGTAGATGCCGATGTGGCTGCTATTGCTCTTATAGGGAATCTGACGAATCTTCGTTCCAATATATCATTGCCTGTTTCGGGGAATGAAGGATCAACCATTGCCTGGAGTTCAAATACCCCGGCTGTTTTGTCCAATGCAGGTGCTATCGTAACCCGTCCGGCAAAAGGAAACGGTAACGCACAGGTAACGCTTACGGCAACAGTTACCAAAGGTACTGCAGTTGCAACAAAGGCTTTTTCGGTGTCGGTTGCCGAAGATGAAGGTTTTTCTGCTTACTTGTTTGCCTACTTTACAGGAAACAGCATATCGCAGGAGGCATTCAGGTTTGCATTGAGCGATGATGGATTTGTGTATAAAGCATTGAACGGAAATAATCCGGTAATAAGTTCTGCTGCTGTGAGTTCTTCAGGAGGAATACGCGACCCACATATATTACGTGGTCAGAACAACGATTATTTAATGGTTGCCACCGATATGGTTTCGGCATTGGGTTGGAATTCGAACAGGGCCATGATCTTGTTGAAATCAACAAATCTGACAACCTGGACATCGGTTGTTGTAAATATCCCCAATACCTATTCGCAATATGCTGCTGCCGATCGCGTATGGGCGCCACAAACAATTTATGACCCCACAGTAGGTAAATACATGGTTTATTTTGCCATGCGATTAGGGTCAACCGATTACGATAAGATTTACTATGCTTATGCCAACAGCACATTTACCGGATTGGAAAGCGCTCCTCAGGTATTGTTCGATAATAACGGATTGTCTACCATTGATGCTGATATTGTTCTGAAAGATGGCGTGTATAACCTGTTTTTCAAAACTGAAGGAAACGGAAATGGCATTAAAAAAGCAACTTCGACTACTCTCACCGGAGGATATGTGTTGTACGACAAATACCTGCAGTCTACTACCAATGCCGTGGAAGGTGGATGTGTTTACCGTATGTATAATACCGATAACTGGATATTGATTTACGATATGTACACAAGTGGAGCTTATCAGTTTACAACAAGTACCGATTTGATGAATTTCTCGGTTGTGCCGAATACAGTTTCGTTTGATTTTACACCGCGTCACGGAACAATTATTCCGATTACGGCAGCCGAAAAACAGGCTTTAAATGCCAAATGGGGAGTTACGGCTATTGCTAACAATGAAGCTGCACCGATTTTCTCCATCTATCCAAATCCTGCCACCGATTTTCTGAACGTTACAATGAATAACGCTGCGAATAAAGGAATGAAAGTAGCGATTTATGATTTCAAAGGAAGTAAATTGCTCGAAAAAGAGCAAACAACGACTACAGAAAGAATCAATATCTCCACCCTGAAGTCAGGCATATATATGATTACCTGTTCTGATACAAACGGCTTTGTTTCTGCCGCTAAATTTGTAATAAGATAAAGAACTTGTTCCTCGTACAAAAAAAGCTTGCTGAATTTCAGCAAGCTTTTTTTATTTGTCTATTTCATAAGGTCTTTCGAAGCGTGCTCCGGTTTTGTTACAGGAATCACAGCTCCCACCAACCATTCCACCAACTTTCTGAATTTAATGACTATTGCATATCCGCGAGGTCGGGGCTGTTTTTGTGTCCCTACATAATGAACTAATAGCATCTGGCCATTAGCACTGCTATCAACGCAAGTATGGCAGGTAAAGCCTGTGTTATGAAAATCTTTTTACTAGCTGTTGCAGCTCCATAAATTTCGGCAATGATAACACAAATCAGAAAAAATACAGCAACGTTTCCCGACCAATTTGAATCAGAGATAAAGAACGACCAAATCAATCCTGCCGACAGAAAACCATTGTAAAGTCCCTGATTGGCTGCAAGTCCTTTCGTAGGTTTAAATAAATCGGCCGGAAGTGTTTTAAATGTTCGTTTTCCAATAGTTTCCCAGGCAAACATCTCGAAATACATGATGTATAAGTGCTCTATAGCCACCAGTGCTGTTAGTATTTTTGCTAATTGTTCCATGTCTTTTTTTCGTATATTAAAGTTGAATTTTATATGTACCCTGTCGTCATTCCGGATATGCTCATTAAATGCAGGAAACTCTGGCAAATTCCGCCAACTTTCCGAGTTTAATGACTATTGCATATCCATGAGGTCGGGGGTGTGTCAATATTATTTTTTTTCGGCTTCTTTCAAGAAAAAATCGGTCATCTTTTTAAAGGTGCTTTCATTGAATGTAATCGGCCCATGCTGACCCTCGGGAACAGAAATAAACTCGGTCAATAATCCTTTTTCTTTTAATGCTTTGGCGAAAAGCTCACTCTGACAATGTGGTACAACATGATCGGACTCACCATGAATTACTATAAATTGAGGATCTGTTTTGTCAATGAAGGTAATCGGATTAAGAAGAGCTATCATATCAGGGTTGTCTGCCGGATTGCCTCTGATTAGTGCAGCCTCGGGAGAGTTTCCAACTTTGGGTTTTTTACATTCATCCATTAGCGACATGTCGATAGGACCAAACCAATCGACTACAGCATTTACTGCACTACTTGCTAAAGTGTCGTTTCCTACTTTACCTTCAATATCTACGGTTGTTTTGTTTACCGTATATTCTTTAACCGAGTTTGTTGTTCCTGCCAACGATGCAAGATGCCCACCCGAAGAATAGCCGGTAATGCCAATGAATGATGCATCAATTTTGTATTTATAGGCATTTGCTCTTACAAACCGTATAGCAGCCTTAACATCATTGATTTGAGCCGGATAAGCAGCATCGGAACTTGCCCGGTGGTTGATCGCAATCACAGCAAAACCGCCTTCGAGCAATTGCTTTCCCAAAGTATTATATGCCAATTGTTTCAAATTATTTCCAAACCATGCACTACCATAAATTACTATTATTGCCTTATATGTAGGTTTCTCTGGATTAGGCAAATAGATGTCAAGGTTGTGATACTCCTTATCATCACCGGCATAATTCAGATTGAGCCATTGCCTATCAGAAATCTGTCCAAAACAGCTAACAAAACTATATGCAGTAATTATTGTTGCGAAAACTATTTTTTTCATACGTTGTAATTATCAATTTTTATGTAAATTGCTAAAATGATAGTTCTTTTTGTCATTACTGTGTATCATCGACTCATGCTTAACCCCTTATTCTGTCAGGTTTGCACCTTGCGTTCAGACTTGAACTAAGCACCTTGTACAAACTTAGACTAATTAGGGTCAGTCAGTATTCCAGTTTATCCCTTTCTGCACTTTCGTCCATTCGTTTTGCATCGGCTAAATATCCTTGTTTCATATGTCCGAAAATTTCTGAAACATTAGGAAATTTATTTTTAAAGTCATTCTCTAACTTTTCAAAATAAGCCGCTTTTTCTCTTTCTATGTTCCCTCCCTCAAATGCAGCTCTTGATGAAAAACTTCTTTTGTTGAATAAAGCAGAAGAATAATTTTGCTTTAAACTCTTGGTATTTATTTCTTCTATTAATTGAAATATTTTTTCCTGTGGCCAAAAAGGACTGTTTTCGGGATATTGTGCTAAAACTTTTCCAATTTCTGCATCTGCAACGTCTAATCTACTTATAGTTTCTGCCAAAGTTCTTGCTTTTATAACCCATTTTTTTAATTCATCTTCATTAATAGAATTATCTTCTTTCATTCCCGGAATTTTCTTCCAAGAATGCAGCAAATGAAATGCTTGTTTTGCTCTGTTTTGAATTACTTCATTAGAAAAACCTTCTCTTTCTTTTTCCAACAATGTTTTGTCCTTAGGAATGTAAATGCATTTTAAAACTTCAATAAAAAAGTCAGGGTTGTTGGCTAATTCTTCTTCCAAATTTTTTGGTTTTCTTTTTGCTCCATGGGAATCTAAAATTGGAAGATACAACCATTCCAAATGAATAAGAGTTGATTTTTCAACATCTGTCCGCTTGTCAAGTTCTTTAAAAACCTGTTCAATCTCATAACCTCTAAAACGTGGAGTTTCGCTTGCATCTACTGTTCCAGCCTTTCGAAGCATTTCAGAAAGAAGATTACTTGGAATTGAATCTGCGAAATGAGATGCAATATCAATTGCAGAAAAGAATCTTTTATATTTTAAAAGCATTTCTATTCCGAAAGTTTTTTCATCTTCAGTGATATGATAAAAACGTGGAATCATATTTAGCCAATAATCGTTTTGGATTTCTTCATCTAACGAAGCTATATAATCCCATAATTGTTGATTTTGAATTAAAGGAATTAAAACATTAGAAAGTGCTTTGTTGCTAACCTTTTTTTCTTGTAATTTTTTGAACAAAGATTGTATCCATTCAAAATTTTCAACAATTGACTTTCGATAAATAAAGCTGTGTACAAAACCAATGAGATTTTTTTCATCATTTAAGCATTCACAAACTGTATAAATTTCTTCTTGATTTGTAATTACGTTTGCTAAAGTACCACCCAAAAGCCAAAATTCCTTGACTATCTTTCTAAGCTCTAAAGTATGATTTAAACCTAATTCTTTGAGAAAAATAGTTACCGCATTATCTCTAGCTTCATCAATTTGCCTTTGATGTTGCTCGTGTCGTTTTTCAAATTCTTTATCATCATATTTAAAGCCTTCGGGAAAATCAGGAAACTGGTCATTAAAAAGCCAAATGTATTTATTAATTACATCTATTGGTTGAAGTTTAATATACAAAGACTCTAACCTCGCTAATTCAGATTCAGGCAAAGCCCATTCAGTATTAGGATGCGACCTATGCTGATTTAAAATTTTTCTAATTTCTTCCCAAGTTGTAAATTTCTTTTGTTCGATATTTGTGCAAACAGTATCTGCCCAATCTAAAACCTTTTTTCTATCTTTTGGACTTAGTTCTTTGTTGAAAGTTTCTTTTATGAGTAGAGAAAACTTTTCTTCATCGTTATCAAAAAGATTTATTAGCATTTCAATGATCGCTGAATGCGTGTTCCATATTTCCTGATAAGTATATGATTGATTTGTGTTCTTGTCAAACATTCTCCAACGCATTTTATGTGTTGGGTGGGCAATACCATGATGCTCGGGTAACATTCTAATTAGTAGACTCCAACCTGATTCTTTTTCTTTCTTTGAGACGTATTTCAGAATTTCCATTCTTTCATCATAGGATGCAAGAGTTTGGTAATGCCAAGGTTTGAAAATTTCTGTAATACTATTTAATGGTCTATTCTCCAAATTACCGCCTGGGTCAAGTCGTGAGAGTTTTAGCAGAATCAAACTAACATCCCTTAAATACTCGGGCAACCAAGCTAAATTTTCAAGAGCCCACAACAAACCAGTGTGATGACTTGTTTTATGCAAAATTCCATCTTCTTCTTTGAACATATCCATTATTTCAGGTTGTTCTTTTTCCAAAGAACTTTTTATGGCTTTAAGAAAACTTTCAGGGGATGCTTCTGAAATAAGTGGTAATTCGTGGTCAATGGAAACCCACATTTCTCCATTTGCATTGTTGAGCAAATCAAAAATAATGTTGTCAACCCAATTTTGCGGATTATTTAGGTTTGGAATCTTCACTCCATTCAATCGGCCGACTAAAATTAAAGATTGCGTTAGCCCTTCTCTTGACCAATTAGAGTATTTATTTCTTTTGTTGAAATAAGCCGTGAAACTGTTTTTATCTTCAGGTTCAATGATTGGATTTCCGTTTTTGAATGCTAAAGAAAAACACTCTTCAATGATTTGAAAATCTTTTGGTGTAAGTTGAAATGAAAGATTTGTCCATAAATCTAATGGCGAAGTTAATCGCCAAGTTTCACCAATTTGAATGATTGGTGATTCTTCAAAATTCTTCCATTTGTTTAGTGTAACTAAATAATCAGAATACTTCTGTTCAGAAAGTTTTTCAATCAATTCAATGTCACCTACATAAGTTTCGTTCCATCTTCCTAAAAGAAGTGCAGGGATAATTTCACGAATATTTTCTTTCTCAATCCATTTTGCTTTAAAATAGGGAAATTTTAGAAGCTTTCTAAGTACAGTAATATTACGACCAGACTCTCTTGAGAATTTTTCAGCATCTTCTAGTGCTAACCCGCTTTTGACTAATGACTTAATTTGATTATCTCTATCTATAGTGGGTAAATTGATAGTATCTTGATTAAAATCATCATCAGCCCCAAGAGGAACTAGCACGTGATGTTTCTCTCCAGTTGCAGAATAAAATTGACTTGCATCATTAAATCTAGGAATTAAATTCAGTGGATATTTTGTGTTGTACCTTATTGTTCGGAAACAATTACTATTATCTGAGATTAATGATTTTGAGAAAAATATTTCTGATTCATTTTTAGAAAACATTTTAGCAGATGCGATTATAAATGCTGTTGCTTCATCTTTAGTTGATGCTTTAATTGCTTTAATACAAGCTTCACCTTGAAGAATATCAAACAATAATTGTTGTTCAAATTCCCTTCCAGCAGTAACTACTTCTGGTTCCAATTTTATTGGACCAATTGACCACTCATTCCAAAACTCATCTGCAGTTAAAACACCTTCAAATGGAATTCCATTAACACCAGGTTCTTCTGCGAACCACTTTGAAACAGGTAAGGATATATCAAGCCATTGCTCTAAGTCAATTGAATCATAAACTATTACATCTTTCCAATGATTTTCTGCCTTCTTTTCTGCAATCCAATCAACTTTTTTCGTCCATAGTCTCGGAGTGACAAAAATGAATATGGAATCTTTAGGAATAAACCCTAATGGATTATCTTTTCTCTTAATATATTCTTTTTCTGCTTTTACTTTAGGTTTTAGGTCTGTTCCAAATTCCCACAAAGAAGTTCCTTGAGGCACATAAGCCGTATCAATTTCACAATTCACAATGCCGTCCCAACCTCCAATATAGGTTGCACTTCCCGAAGGAAGATTTGCTTTAGTGCTTGCTGGTGTTGTTGCTCTAACCAATCTCGAAATAAGGTATGGTAGTACTGACTTAGAAAAAGCAGTGTTTGCCCAACTTTCAAGATTATCTCGTGTTACAAGTTTCATATAATTGATATATTTTATTCAGTATAGGATTAAAAGGAAATGAATTCTAACTTTCTGATGAATTATTCGTTTTGACTTAGTTAATTGGCTTCTGTTCTTTTTCTAGCATGACCTATAAAACATATATCTGCGCTGTTATATAGCGCATTCTTCCGCTTTATGAGTATAAATTGAAATTTATAAAATGCTGTAATATAGATATTGTGTAAATTTCATGTTTATACAATAGTGTATCCCTTTTTTCCTCTAAGTTTGTCTTTTTTCAGTCTGTTTAGTCCCAGTACCTGCTTCGATCATTCTTAAACCAGAGTTTGTTTCGTCCCTTATACCTGAAACATAACAGATTTAGAATAAACATTTTGCAAACATAGCAATTTCACTTAATATATCCAAGCGTTTAGTGAATTAATTTAAAATACTTTATGTGGTTATTGTATAAATACAAAAGCCGCCCAAATCAAACGATTCGGGCGGCTTTATCCGTTTTTGGTTTGAACCTTTACATTACATAACTTGAAATTTCCGGACTCCAGGCACGGCGAGGATCGGAACCAACCCCTGCAACTTGTATCAGGTATTGTTGTCCCTGCACAAGGTTGTCGAGTGTTGTTTTTCGTTTCAGAGTTGTGAGTTTTTCGTACACACTAGCATCAGTTTTAGGTGCTTTACAGTAACGCACTTCGTAACTCCGTGCATGATCTACTGCATCCCAGCTCACTTCCAGACTTCCTGAAATTTTTCCTGCTTTTACAACGATGTTGGTTGGTTGATCCAACACATCCACTGCCGGAGTTGCTTTCCGGGTCATGTCGTAACCGGAACTAAGAATCATCACCTCGTCACCCTTGCTAATGTTTTGTACAAGGCGTCCCGTGTCGCACAACACATCAGTGAGTTCGGTGCGGGCAACGTTTTTCTGTGCCGTCACTTGTCTGTTTCCATCCGCCATTTTCGACAGGTAATCGTCGAAAGTAGTGATTTTGGCTCTGATTGTTGTTACATTCTCGGCAAGAGTTGTGTAATAGGGGTTACCATCCAAGCTACTTGCAATTGTCGACGCTTTTACCTTCAACTGTGGGTCGGGGTATTGATTTGTCGAAAAATCTAAACTTACTTTGTTCATACAGATTCCTTGTTTTAAATGAATACTAATAGTTGATAATCAATAAAATAATTATTTAGAAGATATAAGTATTTGAAGCTGTTTAATGTAGTATTTTTATAATTGATTTATATGAAACGAATGTAACTTCAAGTCCCCTTTAGGGGATTTAGGGGCAGTTTTAAATTGATTTTACTGCCCCAAGCCCCTAAAGGGGATGTATTGTACCACCGTCTTTGATAAAAAAAATTGAGACATTATTTCTTTCCCATTCCTCAATTCAGTATAATAAATTGTAATTAATAGCAGAATAAAACGCAGATTGATAGAGTTAATTATTCTCAATTACATAGGTCTTATCAGTTATGCAAGCATAACTAAAATGAGTTTTAGTTCATTCAGGTGCTATCCGTTCTTATTTGCTTAATTCCTGAAAATCAGCGTTCTATTTTGTTTTTAAACTCTTTATCGTTGTTATACAGCTCATTTCAGCACAATTAAATTGAGAATCACAACAATTAAATTCAATTTCACAACAATTAAATTGAAAATCACATAAAGAAAATTAAATTTAATGTATGTGAAATTGAAAATCATATACATTAAATTGAAAATAATATATATGAAACTGTTTTTTTTTATCGAAAATCGATTTCATACAAAGGAAATTGAAAATCACAACAATTAAATTGAAAATCATATACATTAAATTGAATTTAATGTATATGAAAATGGATTTCATGTAAAGGAAATTGCATTTCACAGTGATGATATTCAGTTTATCGAAATGAAAAGGTCATTCATGTTGAATAATCCCGTTTTATTTTGGGTATATTCCATTTCATTGGTGTGAAAGACAATTTCCCGACTATGATTTTCCTTTTCCTGTATATGATTTGAGCTTTCAAAGAGCGTAATTATGGTTCACGGAGCAAAAATAGCGTATCAAAAAACGGATATCAATGGGACACTGTACTTTTTTTTAAGCAAATTGACCTGTTTTGAGTGGAAATATGATGAAATGTAAATTTATGGAGTTAATTTTGTGATTTGAAAAATTGCTGAAACCACAATGAGTCATTGTGTAGGGTAGCAACAGACAAACTGATTTTTTTTATCAACCCGAAGTGGAATAATCCTTAATTGACGTACTATGAATTCATCTCAATCGTTATTAGAACTATGCTTTCGCCGTAAAAATCTATTATCGTATCACGAAGCTGATGTAACTCCTCAGATGAGAACCACCCTGGCTACGGGACTCTTTGGCCTGACTCAGCGGGCGATTCACAGCAAAATGTCTATTACATTGATTGATCTGAATGAAAGCAGGTATGATTTTTATAAATCCGTTCATAAACATTGTTTGGCCTATCCAGGCGTAAAGACCCATGAGCGTGATAACTGGAATCAGCTTTATCCGTTGATACATCCGGATGACAGGCAATTTTATTACGAAGGTGATATTCTGGGGTACGAATACCTAATGGGGGTTGTTCCTGAAATGCGTAAGTTATTTCAAATGATTTATACGATAAGGTTGAAACATAAAGATGGTAGTTATTGTGTTTACCTGCACCGTATTTATCCGTGGCTGAGCGATGAGTGGGATGTACCCTGGATACTGATTTCAGAAACTCAGCAATTAGCTATGTGTAAGGTGGACGAATTTCAACCTTATCGTACGATTAGCCTTATTTCGGAAGAAACGCATGAGGTGTTTAAACGTTTCGATGCTAAGAACCCGAATGAGTTGACTGAAAAGCAACTTGAAATTCTACACTTGCGTTGTAAAGAAACAAAGGTGCGGGATGTGGCCAACAAGCTGTTTAAAAATGACCAGACACTTAGAAACTACTGTCTGGATATCTATAAACGACTCAGTGTTACAACCAGGGAAGATGCAAAACAGGTGGCAACGCTGCTGAGGATTGTGTGATGTGGTTACCCCAAGCCCCTAAAGGGAAAGTAAATTAAAATTTATATTTTATTATATTTTTATCTGATAATAAACGCCTTACGTGATAAACGTGGGGCGTTTTTATTTGCCAACATTACACAAACGTTACACAAAAGAAGGTATTTATTTACAAACAGATACAAAGATATAACAATTGGAGGGAATATCGTGATATGTATTCTTTAAAAACTGTATAGCCGTTTTCTGTCACTTTACTCCGGCAATGTTACACAATTCTTTCTGAATCTCAATAAGCATTTTATAAGCCCTAGTGATTTCATCACCAGGGCTTGTTTTATAGCGTCAAAAAGCATCGTTTAGCGTTATTCATGTATTTATTACACAGTTGATTGACTTGTACATTTACAAGAAAAAAAATCAACTGTATGAAAAAAGTACTATTTAAACTACCTGATTGGTGGAAAGCTGAAACGCCTGTTTTTGCTCGTTTCTTCCAACTTATTTCCAGTGCCATTGCTGCACTACCCTTGTATTACGCTGCGCTTCCTACGGAGTTTAAAGAAGCCATTCCGGACTGCTATCTGAAATACATTGCCATTGCCGGTGGAGTGTGTGCATTTATCCTTCAATTCTTCAACAAGAAACAATCATGATTAAACTAGGCAAATACTTCTCACTGGAAGAATTGACAGTAACCCATGAGAACTTAGACAATACACCAGGCGTTTTGGCAACCCAAAAACTAAAGATACTTGTACAAAATTTATTAGATCCGGTTCGGGAAATGTATGGTTTTCCTATTTGTATCAACTCCGGATTTAGAACCCTGGCCGTAAACAAAGCCATTGGAGGGGCAACCAAACCTATCAGCCAACACACCAAAGGAGAAGCAGCAGATTTGGATTGTGCCGACAATGCCAGGCTCTTTTATCTTATCCGGGATCATTTCAACTATGACCAATTGATATGGGAAGAAGGGGGCAACCTGCAGCCCGACTGGGTTCATGTGAGCTTTAAAGCCCAAGGCAATAGAAATCAAATCCTCAAATTTAAAAACAAAAAACAAGTAGTATGAAAACAACAATTGAATTTCTCAAAAAGTACTCATTGGTGATTCTTGCAATCACCGTTTGCAGTTTATCCCTATTTCAAATAAGCTGCGGTAATCAATCAAAACCACAACAGGCAGACATTAATGAGTCTGATAAAGAAAAATCAAAAGCAGACAGTCTATACACCGTAAAAGCGCATACTCTGCTTCAGGAGAAAGACAGCATTATCAAATTTTTGATTGCAAAGCTGGCAAATGAAAAAGTCAACACTGCAACACAAAAAGCCAATGCCAGGAAACAGCATATTTTAAACGACAGCTTGCAGAACCGATTCGAAAGAGACAAGGACCTGAGCACTTGCGAAGATCTTGTCCGGGGTTTGAAGGTTGAAATAATAGAAAAGGACAGTGTTATTGAAAGCCTCGATTCAGAAATAGAAAACTACTCCTGTGAAGTGAAAGAGCTGGAGGAGAAAGTGGATATTCAAAAGGGTGTTATCGACAGTAAACAAAATCTGATTGCCTGTAAAGATTCAATAATAAACTTCTACAAAACTCAAAAGAAGAAAACTAACTTTTGGAATCAGGTAAAAATCAAAGTCGCTGGAGCAATTGTATTTATTGAAACTATAGGATTGATTTTGAAATAGATTTATTGTATTGATTAAATAGCATCAAAAAGCATCGTTTAGCATTATTTATATATTTATAACACAGGTGTTTGCCACAGTAAATTTACAACAAAATTATTAGTACAAACATTTAAAAACTTACAACTATGGCCAGACAATTAGGACATGTAAAGTACAAAGGTACAATTGGCGAGATTCGCCATTTCAAGATTAAAGGTATGACCGGTAACTTTGCCGGATTAAAGGGTGGTGCAACTGCAGAGCAAATCAAGAATGATCCCGGGTTTGTCAGAACCCGAGAAAACATGAATGAGTTTGCGGCATGTGCGCTTGCCGGGAAATCTGTTCGTGTCGGATTAAGTTTGCTCATGAAGCAAATGAGCGATGCACAGCTGACCGGACGATTGACAGGCATCATGAAAAAAATCAATCTCGAAGATCAGACTGAAGCTCGTGGTTACCGGGCGATTTTGGTTTCAACCCAAAGCAAGTATTTGTTGGGTTTGAATTTCAACAGAAATTTCAGCTTTGACAGTTCGTTCCTTTCTCCGTTTGAGTTAACCGCTAACGCAGACCGCAACAATTCAACGTTGACAGTTCCGGCATTTAATCCGGCAAAATCAGTGATTGCTCCTTCAGGTGCAACTCACTTCCGATTGATTAATGCCGTTTCGGTAATTTCAGATTTTGCATTCAATGCAACAACCGGGATTTACGAACCCATCCAACCGGAACTGAATGAAGTATCAAATGTTGCTTACTCAGATTATCTGGATATCAAACTGGACATTGCTGCTCCGACAGTTGTTGCCAGTGCTCTTCCGGGAGCTCCTGAAATGAATGACGACGTAACTGTATTGAACTCGGTTGGTATTGAATTCTATCAAAAAGCCGGTAATGATTACTACCTGTTTAATGCAGGTCACGCATTGAAGATTCAAAGCACATTCTAAAAACCAGTACCTGATATTGATTAGTGAAAAGGTGTTCCGAATGGAACGCCTTTTTTCATTCCTGGCAATTAAGGTGGACTTATGGCTGAGATATCATGAGTGCAGTTATGTAGCCTTTATGTAGGGCTTTTGTAGCACTTATCTATTACTTGAGTATCGTTTGATTATTTGCACCCATCACTCGGAAAACGGGCAATAACTTTTGGGGCCGTCCCATCGAGCCCGAAAAAAGTTATTCTCGTTTTTCCGCTGAAGCTAACTAATGCGAGAATGTAGCTTTTATGAAATGTACTTGTAGAAAAGCATCCGCTTGGCATTGGAGATTAAAAGCAAGTTTTGCTTATAATTTTTCTCCAGAGCTTCCAGACTACGGAGAGCTTCCACGGCTTTTTCGAACTGAGCCGGATTTTCATTGGCTTTATCTAAACCATTCAAAAGGCATGACTTTACATCCCGAAGAACAACAAACGGAATGACTGAACCACGCAACAGCGGATAAAAGGCTTTAGACTGCCACAAGCTATACAACAGCCAGTAGATTTTTTCTTTTTCTTCTTCGCTTTGAAATTGAATTACAAAGCAATTTGGACAGGGAGCTGAGAGCGGCTTGCCGCTGTTATTTCCTTTGTTTAGAATGAAGAAATGAGGTTTTTCAATTTCAGATTTCTGGTTGTAAGATTTTAAAATAAAGGTACACATAAGCCAAATGATTAGAGGGTGAATACACGAGAGCTGCTGCCTCCCGCAAACCTTTTCCTGCGCGAAAAAACACTGAAAGGAAAAAGAAAATGTAAACATCCTCTTACTGCAATAAAAAGCGAAATGAAATGTAGCGTTAAGGCTGTCAAGGTTTTTTGTCAGAATACTACCCGAAGTGAAACGAGGTGTGGAGATTGTGGCAAAAACACGAAGTGCGTGACCTTTACAGACTTATTTTATTGCTGTTATCTTTGTGAACATTTTTTTTGTCGATCATTCTTTTCAACTCAAAAAGTCCTTGTTGTATTTGTCTTTTTGAGATTTGTTCTTTGAATCCTTTTGGAAAAAGAAACCATTCCTTTTCATAACCAAAAGGATACTTTTTATTGGGGCTTACTCGCCGCAGAAAATAAAACATACCGCTGGAAATGCGGGGGAAAAGAGCTTGGGTAGTGACTAACTGGATGAATGGAGCTTGCGGAATGGAAAGGAAGGAGACTACCGAAGCTGTGCGGTGCTGAGGTGAATGCAGGAAATGAAAGCGGAATGAAATGTAAGGGTTCGGAGTGAGGAACGAACGTAGTTCCTGGAATGGAATGGGCTGAAATGAATGCACTGACCGCAAGCACAAGGATAAATTAATCCGTAATGTTTTTATTTTTCTGCACAACTAATGGGCGGTGGGGAAAATGAGGAATTGCACGAAGTGCTAAACAACTTGCAAGCTGCTGAAAGGAGCTTGACATCTGTCCCCATATTTTGAAAACCTGTTATGGTTTTCATTGCTACCCAAATTTATCTTCAATGAAAACTGCAAGTGGTTTTCGGGGCTTTATTTTCGGGTTTGCGAAGCATGAACAACGCACCGATTAGGTGTAATTACTTTCCGCTCTGCCTTTAGGCGATTAATGGGGCAAACTCTACGCAGAAATGAAAAATATACCATTGGAAGTGCGTGGAAAATGGCTTGGGTATAGCTGAATGTATTTCAGGCAGCTACTACCGAAGCCGTGGGGGTGCTGAAGTGTATGATTGGAATGAAAGTGTAATGGAGTATCAGGGGTCAGCATGAGGAACGAATGCAGCTCCTGGAACAAAATGGAGCGAAAATGGAAATCATATACTGCAAGCACATGGATAACCAACCCGGTATATTTTTTATTTTCTGCACAACTGATGGGTGGTGGGGAACTCTTGAGGTCTTCGGGCAGCGAAGCGGGGCAAAAGCGTTGATATTTGTGCGGCTATTATACATAGTGTCAGCTTATGTGCTTTTTTATTCTTTATCAATATTGAAATTTAGTTCCTTATAAAAAACGCACATAACTAAGCATTATGTATATATAGCTTTGAGTTGTTTTTTTTCTGGCGCATTTCAGGCACGGTGGTGGCGGTTGGAGTGCCTGATTTCTTTTTTGCCTGTGGGTGGATTGAAACAGTGGTTTTGAAAAAACAACACTGTGAAAGTAGGGTTGATTGCAAAAAGTGTGACAGAAAAAAACAACAGCAGGGTGGATTGTGCGGAGGCAGGCAAAAAGACTGTGCAAACCCAGAGGTACGAGGGGTGAGGATTTTTGCCTGCCGGGGATTGACCTGCGGAGCTGCCCGTGATAAACTTTCAGGTGAAACCTGACCGCTTTCTTCCGAACTCTCTTCCTTTCTGATTCGATTCTGACTCCTCAATAAAATAAATTTTTTACATTTGAATTTCATAAAACGCCCCTTGGTTGCGGAGTTGCGGTTGCGGAGGGCATCAAAGCCTTTACTGTAAAGGTTTATAGCGATTTTGCCCCGCAACTAACCAGAAATTATTTGGAGTTGTAATTTTATTTTGGTTGCGGTGTATTTCTTCTGAAATCCTTTCCAGTAAAGAGTTTCAGCTGATTTTGACCGCAACCAAGTGATTTCCGAAATTTTGATAGAAATTTACTTTCAAATTATACAAAACAAAAAAAGTTTCACAGCTAAGTGAAACTTTTTTTTGTTATATTTAAACTTCATTTCTAGGTAAGAAAAATCCTTTTATGCAATTTGTATTTCGAATACAAATTTGAATGTGGCTTTTGAGTTGAATACCTGCACCGGCAAAAGCAGGACCTCCTTCGGTGAAAACACCTCTTAGAGAGTCAAATCTTTTAAATGTACTATAGCCATTATCTGCAATATCATCTTTTATTTGCTGTTCAATAGTTTCGTGCATAAACTCAATTACAGAGCAATCAAGTTCCCGTAGGATTTTGTCATAATAGACATCGGCTTTTGCATCTCTATTCTTCGGCATCTCTTTGCCCAGTGCTTCATAATTGGCTTCCATTAAATTGTAATACTGTCCAATCATGTGCGTAAATCGACTATCCAATAAATCAAAACAGTTACCGAGAGATAAAACAGCACCAATTACACTTGCTTCTTTTATTTCACCTCTTTTTTCTTTATCTTTTGCCCATTTAAGCGCCCTGGCATCGTTATTCTCCCAGAAATAAATGCCGTGACCCAACCAGTCGTATGGTTTTTCACTTATTTGAATATCATTTGGAGAATTTAATAGGGTGTCGCGTACTTCTTTATCACAGCCGTGGAAGCCAATAATTAAATTACTTCTATTGGTGTACATCAATTAGCCTTTACGCGATTCTAAAACAACAGTTTTGAGGTCGTTGTAAGGACTTGTGAAATCCCCTTTTTTATCCAGAATGCCTGCTGAAACAAATGTAGCTAAAGCACTTTCCTTTGAGACTTTTTTTCTCAGATTTACAGCCAGATTTGTGAGCTGTTTAATTTCTTTATCGCTCATGGTATTTTCTCTTTAAAATTACAACGACAAAGATACAACAAAATATGAAAGATTATTATTTTTGACAACGATATTTGGCAACGCATGGCAGTTGAGAGATTTCTCAAATTGACCGATTTCATTAGTAGTCCGACAGTAAAATAGTTTTGATTGCAACCTTGCTTTTTTTTGAGCTATGTTTCATAACGCAATCTTTGATCCGTTTACGGAATTTCCAACAAGTCATTTGGTTTAGTTCCAGTTTGTCGGAATAATCGTATGACGAAAATTCTTTTCCTTCCACACATACATTGTAAGCAATATAAAAAGCTTTATTAATTGGAAATTTGATATTATGAAACAAGGTGTGGGCAGTTGCCGATTCTTCTGTTTTACAACGAGTACACCTACGTGACGAGGGTGTTTTTCCGTCACAATAGTTTGTATTACCGCATTTCCGGCAGACGAAACCGTCTTCCCATTTGGCATCAGCAATGAATTTCAATGCTTTTTCGTTATCGTTAAATAATTGATTTGCCAATTCCGTTGATAAATTTTCTTTAAATATCATATTATCAGTCATTTAAATTCGTAAGAATAAAAATATCGGTACAAAGATAATGAAATATTTGGTGATAGTATAATAATTTATTAGTGATAGTATAATAATTTATCGGTGATACCATTATAATTCAAAATATTTCATTTATCTTTGCTGCGTCAATTAAAATATACAGAAAAAATTCTTTATAAAAATGATAACAGAAGCAATAAATGAACGATATACCAGCCTGAGTGAAACCAGCTGTTGTTTGTCGTGTGGCGGTGCAATAAATCACGCTAAACCACAGCCAGGAGAAACTTGTGTTGATTTAGGCAGTGGTCGTGGAAACGATGTAATACGGTTGGCCGAAGAGGTTGGGGTGAAGGGTTTTGTTTTTGGAATTGATATTTCGGAAGGAATGATTGCCAAAGCAAATGCAAACCTTGAAAAGTTTGAGGTGCAGAATGCAAAAATACTGAAAGCAGAGCTTGAAAGTCTGCCATTGCGAAATGACAGTGTGAATCTGGTTATATCCAATTGCACTATCAACCATGCAACCGACAAACCAGCTGTTTGGAGTGAAATTTATCGCATACTGAAAAAAAGTGGACGTTTTGTAGTCAGTGATATTTATGCCACGCAGCCTATTGCAGAAGAATACCGGAATGATCCGGCAGCAGTAGCCGAATGTTGGGCAGGGTCAGTGACCCGGGCAGAATATCTGACCATGTTGGAAAATGCAGGATTCACCGATATAAAGATATTTGAAGAATCGGAACCTTATGCAAAGGGTCAGGCAGAAGTTGCCAGTTTTACAATTTCAGGAAGAAAATGATTTAAACCACAATAGGCACAATAGAAATTAAACTATTGTTTTTATTGGAGTTAATAATAAAAAGGTTTAGTTTTAAGCCGAATATTCACCAACTAAAAATAAATTATTTATGAAAAGCGTAGTGAAGAAAAGTTGCTGTTCGAGCAACAACACTGAATCGAAAGTAGCACAATGTTGTGCAAAAGTATCGATTATCGTAGCCGGTTGTCATGATTAAGCTATGAGAAGACCCTGACCCCGGAATGAAAATTTTCTTTTCGGTGGTCAGGGTTAATTTTAAAATCAACAAAAATAAGTCAATTCAAATATAAACACAAATGGCTTTATCACAACATAACATCATCACTCCCATTGCTGACTCTGAAGATTTTTTCATTGTAAATCCGTTGAGTAAATCGGCTGATATTATCAGTGCGAACGAAGTAAAAATGCTGAAAAACAAACTGGATCCGAGTGGCGAATTTTCGCAAAAAGGTTATCTGGTTGATGAAGCAAAGGAAAAGCGAGCTTTTAAGCTGGCTTATCTTGATTTTACCGAAAAGCGTGAAGAAGATGAAATTCAATTGTTTTTTGTGCCTAATTACTCGTGCAACTTTGCCTGTTCGTATTGCTACCAGGAAGGTTACAACCCGGTTCAAAAAGTGGTGAACAATGATGTAGTTGATGCCTTTTTCAGTTATATCCATACAGAATTTGCCGACCGACGGAAATATATTACCGTTTTTGGCGGAGAACCACTTTTGCCAGGCGAAAATCAGCGAAACATGTTGACTCATTTTATATCCAAAGCCAATGAAGTCAAACTGGATTTAGCCTTTGTGACAAATGGTTACACGTTGGCTTCGTATGTTGATTTGCTGAAAACAGCCAGTATTCGTGAAGTACAAGTTACGCTTGACGGAACGCAGGAAGTACATGATGGCCGCCGTTACCTGAAAGGGAAACAACCTACGTTTGATAAGATTGTAGAAGGAATAGACGCCTGCCTGACAGCGGGAATCAATATCAACCTGCGCATGGTGATTGATAAAGAAAATATTGAAAATCTGGCCGGACTTTCACGCTTTGCGATTGACAAGGGCTGGACTTCGTCGCCGCTTTTCAAAACTCAGATAGGACGTAATTACGAACTGCATTTCTGTAATAGTACACCTGAGAAACTTTTTGACCGTGCTACGCTTTATCAGCATTTATATGAATTGCTGAAAGTACATCCTTATATTGCTGAGTTCTACAAACCGGCTTTCTCTATTGCCAAATATATTTCGGAACACGAAGAATTGCCAATGGCTTTGTTTGATTCATGTCCGGCTTGTAAAACCGAGTGGGCATTTGACTTTACGGGCACAATTTATTCATGCACGGCCACCGTTGGAAATAAGGGTGATGAGCTTGGAACATTTTATCCTGAAGTTACGAAAAACGAAACAGCCATTGAAAGCTGGCAGAACCGCGATATTACAACGATTGAAAAATGTAAGACCTGCGATGTAGCTTTGGCTTGTGGTGGAGGTTGTGCTTCAGTAGCCAAAAACAAAAACGGACATCCCAATTCGCCTGATTGCCGCCCGGTAAAAGAATTGTTGCGTTTGGGAGCTGCGTATTATTTAAACGATTAATTTATTTTCGAAAGAAAGGACAGGTCACGACCTGTCCCTACTTGTGGAATAATACATGAACGAATGAACATGTATCAGGAATATAAAAATATAAGATTATGAAAGAGATTAATGCAGTAGATTTTGAAAAAGAAGTATTGAATGGCGGAAAAGTTGTTGTCGATTTTTATTCGACCGAATGTGCCCCTTGTGAGGCATTAGCACCAAAATTTGATGCTATGGCTGAACTCTACGGTAAAAAAATTAAATTTTTGAAGGCTTTCCGTCAGGGAAATCGTGAACTGGCAACCGAATTGGGCGTAAGTTCTTCACCTACTTTGTTGTTTTTTGAAAATGGAAAACAAGTTATTGATTCAATCAGTGGCGGCATTAAAAAGTCCGAAATCATTGAGCGACTTGATACCATGTTGACAACGGAAGAAGTTGCAGCCATTAAAGCTAATCAAAAACCGATTGTTTCGGAATATGACGTGGCAATTTTGGGTGGCGGACCTGCAGGACTGACAGCAGGACTTTACCTTGGACAAGCCAAAATCAAAACGGTGTTGATTGATCCAGCACTTCCGGGTGGCTATATGGGAATAACACATCAGGTTTCCAATTATCCGGGATTTACGGAAGCGCAACCTGGTTTTATGTTGGCGCATTACATGAGCGAACAAACCAAACAAACGGGAATTGATTTTAAAGTAGCAGTGGACATTACTTCCGTGGATTTATTGAAAAAAGAAATTGTGATAGATGAGTTGGAAACCATCAAAGCAAAAAAGATCATTATTGCCACCGGTACAACTCCCAATACGATGAATGCTCCGGGTGAAAAAGAATATAAAGGCAAAGGAATTTCGTATTGCGCCACTTGTGATGCCAAATACTTTGTAGATAAAGAGGTAACGGTTATTGGTGGTGGAAATTCTGCTGTGGAAGAAGCTTTGTTTATTACCAAGTTTGCCAGTAAAGTGACTATGATTCATCAGTTTGACAAGTTGACAGCGAACCAAACGGCTATTGAACAACTTCAAGCCAACGACAAAATAACCGTGATGTACGAACACGAGCCACGAGGTTTTGAAAAACGTGGAAACATCATGATTACAACCCTTGAAGATTTGAAAACCAAAGAAGTAAAAGAACTTGAATCGGATGGTGTATTTGTATTTATTGGTTTTAAATCGAATGTATCGGTATTTGGTAAAACGCTTCCTGAGATGAATAATTGGGGATATATTCTTACCGATGAAGATATGAAAACAAGTATTCCGGATGTGTATGCCATTGGCGATATTATCAGTAAAAAATACCGTCAGATAACTACTGCTGTGGCTGATGGAACGATTGCGGCGATAACAATTTCGAAAGATTTCAACTAAAACTTTTCCAAAGTCTCGAACTTTGGAAAAGGAATTAAATAATCAAACAATTTTAAAAATTAAAATTATGAAAACAAACATGGGAATTATTGACAGAGCAATCCGCATTGTGATAGCTTTGATTTTTGTAGGATTGTATTTTACAAATGTAGTTACAGGAACCTTAGCCATCGTGCTACTTGTTTTAGCCGGAGTTTTTACCCTGACAACATTAGTTGGTTTTTGCCCGTTGTATTGGCCATTTGGAATTAACACTCAGGGTAAGAATAAATAATTTTCTTTAAAAGAATAATTTATGAAACTGAAATTTTTATTGCCAACATTGATTTTGGTGTTGGCATCATTTGGCAATGTGTCGGCTCAACGGACAGAGCTTAATTCTCCTGAAGTGAAGGAAGTTCTGAAAAAGAACAAAGCCATTGTAATTTTGGACGTTCGAACACCGGAAGAATTTGCTGCAGGCCACTTGAAAGGTGCTCAAAATATTGATATTCGGCAGCAGGACGCTTATTCTAAACTTGAGAAACTCAACCCAAAAACCACGTATCTGGTTTATTGCCGCACCAATCACCGAAGCGGTTTGGCAGTGGATTATATGATGCAAAAAGGTTTTAAAAACGTGTATCAAATGATGGACGGTTTCCCCGGTTGGGCAGCCAATAATTTTGCTTACGAAAAATAAGATAATAGGTAACTAACTTTCCCAAAGTAAAGAAGCTTTGGGAAAGTGTAAGGTAAAAAAGAAATGGAAGATATAAAAGAGCTTTATACGGAATCGGATATTCAAACAATGCGTGCGGCAGAAAAAGGTCGTATTCCGGGCAAAAATCGTGTTGAAGAATTAATCAGTTTTGCAGAAAAGTCAGGGATTAAACGGATTGGGATTGCGAATTGTATTAGTTTGCAACGGGAAGCCAACGACCTGAAAACAAGACTTGAGGGTAAATTTGAAGTGTATTCGGTTGATTGTAAGTTTGGTAAAATAACGGGAGCTGAATTGTTGCAGGACGAAACCGTAAAAGGGTTATCTTGTAATCCTGCCGGCCAAGCTGAGTTTTTGGCAGAAAATAATACTGAACTGAATGTGTCATTCGGGCTTTGCGTTGGGCATGATATTATGTTCAATATGAAATCGAAGGCTCCTACAACCACTTTGGTGGTAAAAGACCGGGAACACAAGCACAACCCATACAAAGAATTTACAATGGACAATTTATAATTCACAATTATATGCAGACAACTTTAATTATCATTGGCAGTATTATTTTGGGATTTTTGTTACTGAATATCTATGCCCGTATCAAAATGAAGAGTCTTCCCAAAGTGGCTGATCATGCAAGTATTTTGACTTTGACTGATACGAACTTTCAGCAACAAACAAAGAATAAGGTTGTGTTGGTTGATTTTTGGGCTGAATGGTGTGCACCATGCAAAATGATGGCTCCTGTGTTGAATGAAGTTGCAGAAGAACTGAACGGAAACTCACATGTAGGCAAACTGAATATTGAACAATATCAGTCTATGGCTCAAAAGTTTAATGTGCGCAGTATTCCTACGCTTATTCTCTTCAAAAATGGGAAAGAAGTAAAGCGATTTGTAGGAATAAAACAAAAGGATTTTTTGTTGAAAGAAATCCAGTCAGTTACTATTTAATTAGTTACAATTTGAGTTTTATGAAAAAGGTAATTATTCTTGGTGGTGGTTTTGCCGGAGTGCAAACGGCCATTGCATTGCAGAAAAGCAATCAATTTGAAGTTACGCTGGTTTCAGATCGTGATTATTTATTTATGTACCCCATATCAATCTGGATACCGGTACGGACGAATACGTTTGAAGATGCCAAAGTTGCACTGGCTAAAATTCAACGTAAATATCCATTCAACTTAGTCATTGATAAAGTAACACGGATTCAAGCTTCGAATAATCAGGTTATTTGTGCTACTCAGGTTCTCAGTTATGATTATCTGGTTGTTGCCTTTGGTGCTGATAAAATGCAGCCCAAAGGAATTGACAATACCTTTACTATTTGCGGAAAACCGCAACAAACCTTAGAATTACGAGATAAATTAGACAGCGTGATTCAGCAAGGAACAGGCAAAATTGCCATCGGTTTTGGCGGTAATCCGAAAGATAAATCGGCTGTACGTGGAGGACCTGCTTTTGAATTGATTTTCAATATTCATCATTCTCTGAAAAAGAAAGGTTTGAGGGACAATTTCGAGTTAACCATGTTTGCACCTATGGAAGAACCCGGAGCGAGAATGGGAAAAGGAGCAATGAAAGCTATTCACACCCTATTTGCCCAACAAAATATTCAGAAACGTTTCGGAAAGAAAATAACTGAGTTTGTTGAAGATGGTGTGATTTTCGAAGATGAATCGAAACTGGAAGCAGATTTAATCATGTTTATTGCCGGAGCGACAGGTTCTGCTATTCTGAAAGATTCCGATTTGCCCCTTTCGGAAGCCGGATTTGTAAAAATCAATAATTACAATCAGGTGGCTGAGTTTCCGAATGTTTTTGCCATTGGTGATGCCGCTGCGTATGAAGGACCCGATTGGACTGCCCGACAAGGTCACATTGCTGAACTGATGGGACGAAATGCAGCTCATAATATCTTGCAGATTGAAAAAGGAACTTCAAACTTTAAAGGCTATCAGGAACATTTGAATATACTTTGTATCATGGATATGGGTAATGGGGCAGCTTTTGTTTATCGCACCAATAAAAAAGAAATAATGATTCCTATGCCAGTTTTCGGACATTGGGTGAAACAAGCGTGGGGCATTTATTCTAAAATGACTAAAGTAGGAAAATTTCCAAGAATACCGGGAATGTAAAATAGACGCTAGTGCATTAATAATACAGACTATTTTTCATATTGGGGTTTTACCCCAAACCCCACTTCATTTTTTGGCTTGAACCAAAAAACGAAGCAAAAAAGTTCAAGACTTCGCCCGCCTCACTCGAAAAACTGGCGCTCGAAAAGCGAAAATCCCCAAACTCCTCCCTGCGGTCGTCAAACAGTGGGTATTTTTTCACTTTTCTTACTTGTTTTTCGGTTCACCGGACGAGGTCAGTCGTTGGCAAGCCGTATGCGATAAATAGACAACGGGGTAAACTAAAATAAATTTATTCAACTCAAATAGAAATAAAATGAAAAAACTAATTTTTGCAAGCATCATGTTAGTTGGTTTTCTAACATCTTGCACAGGAAAACCCAAGGAAAGTAAAATTGAAGACAAACAACAAACGGAACAAAAAATGGCATCGATTCATCTTACTAAAGCTGAATTTTTATCCAAGGTTGCCAATTTTCAAGCCAACTCAACCGAATGGAAATATCTGGGAGATAAGCCCTGTATTATTGATTTTTATGCAACGTGGTGTGGACCTTGTAAAATGGTTGCACCAATTATGGACGATTTAGCTAAAGAGTACAATGGTCAGGTTTACATTTATAAAGTAGATGTAGATGCCGAACCGGATATAGCTGCTGCTTTTGGTATTCAAAGCATACCAACTATATTCTTTTGCCCTATGACGGGTAATCCACAAGTATCGCAAGGTGCTATGCAAAAAGAAGATTTCAAGAAAATGATAACTGATGTTTTATTGAAGAAATAAAACTAAAGGGATAAGGAATTACACGAAAAATAATTAAAACAGAGAAAAAATGGGAACAAAATTTTTAACCAAGTCAGAATTTTTATCAAAAGTTGCCAATTACGAAGCGAATCCAGCAGAGTGGATTTTCCTGGGTGATAAACCTTGTATTATTGACTTTTATGCAGCCTGGTGTGGACCATGTAAAACTATTGCACCAATTTTAGAAGATTTAGCCAAAGAATATGATGGACAAATAGATATTTACAAAATAGATACCGAAGCCGAACAGGAATTAGCCGGGGCTTTTGGAATCCGAAGCATTCCATCAATCCTTTTTTGTCCTATGAATGGAGCACCGCAAATGGCACAAGGTGCAATGCCTAAAGATTCTTTTAAGAGAATAATAGCTGACGTTTTGTTGAAAAAATAAGGATGGACAAGCGCCTACCGATAACAATTGAGCTTTTTTATACGCTCACTTGTCCGAACTGCAAAATACTGCAACGAATGCTTGACGAGATATTACCCTTATTTGAAGATAAGTTTGTGTTGAAGAGAACTATGGCAAATGGGCCTTTAGGTATGATTAAGACAATGAGGTTGGGTATTCATGCTGTACCGGCACTTCTAATAAATAATGAAATAGCATTTAAACAAGTGCCTGCAAAGCAGGAGCTAATAAACAAACTAAATAAGTACTAAGATGGAAGAAAAGAAGAAATTACGTTGTCCACTGGGAGTGCCAGGAGGAATTTTAGCCACATTAATTGGTTTGACGGGGATTATACTAAACAGTGTGAACTTTAATTTGTCAGGCTTGCTTGTTTCGATTGCTTTGTTCCTGATAGGAGCACCTCTTGCCCGGGCTATGATGATGATACATTCGGCTAATGACCGGTTGGATGAATTGGAACGCAAAATGGAAGAAAAGAAATAAAGTTCAGGTATGCAAACCCCTACTTCAGTAAATAAATACCATTGGTATGATGGCGGGTTCTATGATCGATTTATAGCCCCGAATCAGAAAGATCTTTTCAAGCAAATCATTGGGCTTATAGAGCCGGATAGTGACATTATTGACATCGGTTGTGGTACGGGTTTCTTTAGTTTTTCTGTTGCAGATACGTGTAAATCTGCTTTAGGTATAGACTTGTCGAAACGAAATATTGACAAAGCAAATCAAAACCTCAAAAAGAAACCAAACGCTAAATTATCGTTCAGGAATTCTTATTTACATGATATTGTTTCTCAGGAGAAGAAGCATTTTGATTATGCCGTTTTGACCTATGTAATTCACGAAGTGAATGAAGAAGATCGTATACAGTTATTGAATGAAATGGCTGAGGTAGCAGATAAAATTATCATAGGTGATTACCTGATTCCTTGTCCGAACGACTTAGCTGGTAAAATTGTAAAAACAGTTGAATTTATTGCCGGGGCAGAGCACTATCGAAATTTCAGAACGTATGAAGCAAATGGCGGCATCCAGTACCTGGCTGATAAAGCCGGATTGTCGATTCTGAAAGAGATTAAAAATCATACAAATCATATTGCAGTATTATCAGGAAACAACATTTAATCAGATGAAAAAAACAACCAAATTTATTGTTTCAAAGCGTATTGTCATTCTTGCGGTTTTAGGTGCATTGACCTATTTTACCAAGGTTCATTTTAATATATCTATCTGGTATATTGTTCTTTTTGGAATTGGGACAGGAGTAATTTTTGGAAAAGTTTTTTGCCGTTGGATGTGTCCGATAGGTTTTATGATGGAACTTATGATGGGCGGAAGTACGCAATTTGCAAGTATGTATCAGTATCACAAAATGGGCTGCCCTATAGCCTGGGCATCCGGTTTCATGAATAAATGGTCGCTATTCAAAATCAAAGTCAATACCGACTCGTGCATCAAGTGTGGAAAATGTGACAAAGAATGTTACATTTCCACACTTGAACCTGCCAAATTCAGTTTATACAAGCCTGACAAACAAAAATCGGGTGATAGCTACTCTTGTTCGAAATGTTTGAAATGTGTGGCGGTTTGCCCAAATGGAAGTTTAAAGTATAAGGTTTAATTTTTAATCAACTATTTTTTTCTACATAAAAAGAGCAACAGAGAATTTTATAACTTCTCTGTTGCTCTTTTTGTCATTCCGAAATGAGATTCTTTGAAATTTAAATTGCAATAAATTTTTCGCTACCTGTCCGACAGAAAGCACAGCTTTTATCCATGGTTGCTTTTTCGTATGTGTTGCCACAAACCGGACAAACAACATAATCGAAAGCTAATGTATTTTCTTTGTTTTGCTTCAATGCTTCCAATGCCTTTTTATAGAACTCAGCATGTTTCTTTTCGGTGTCAATTGCCCATGTAAAAGATTTCACAGCTTTATCTACCTTCTCAGTTTTAGCAGTAGCAATAAATTCAGGGTACATTGTTGCCACCTCGTATGATTCTCCTTCAATAGCTGCCTGTAGATTCTCGGCAGTTGTTTTGACTTCAAATTCAGGTTTAAAGTCTTCCATTTTTTCTCCCAAGCCTTCCAACACCTTCATGTGATTAGCTGCATGAATAGATTCGGATTTTGAAGCAGCATCAAATAGTTTGGCAATAGTGTCTAATTTTTCTGCTCTGGCTTTATCTGCAAATGCTTTGTATTTAGCGCTTGCTGTTGTTTCACCCTTAATACCTGCTTTCAGGTTTTCGATGGTTTTTACAGGTTTTGGCTGACAGCCTACAAAAGCTAATATAGCCAATGACATAATAAACAATAAACTTTTTTTCATAACATTTTTGTTTTTAAATGATTAATATTGATTTTATAAAGGCATCATGTAATTGTAAACCAATGTGCCACCAAAAAAGCCGGTAGCACTCACAGCAATTGCGGCCAGTGCATAAAAACCGAAAGATAGCCATTTGAATTTGTTGCTTTCGGGTTTACGAAGCAGAAGAATCCTAAATAATGACGTAATTACCAATAATGCTAGTGTAATAAATGCAATTAATTCATGTGTTTCCATCACTTTTCCTGCTTCGCCAGACATGTCGGAAGTAAATAGAATACCAGTAAATACAGCAGCAATAGCAGATAACGTACCTACTATCAGGAGATAGAAACTCAATTTAGAGAAACAGAGTTCTTTTTTTACAAACATTGATACTAAATCGGCCAGAAAACCAATAGCGACTAGTGCAATAGGAAAATGCACCAGCATGGGATGAAGATGACTTGTTTCAAACATAATTTTCAGTATTAAATTATATGCAAATGTATGTAATATATTTTATGTAAAACATAAAATTCGGTATTTTAATGTGATTATTATTCTTTTGTAATTTAAAATCAAAATAAGGTTAGATTTCTACTGCAGAATGTAGATATTTTGGTGTTCAATTTTTATATAACTTTCTGATAACAAGCAATTATTACTGAATAATTTTTAATGTTTTTTCCCTTACGTAGGAAAATTCAAGAATATGTGCCTAACTTTACAATTATTTAGTTTGGATTAATCAAAAAGCATTGTTTCCTTAGAAATTGGTTAACCTGAATTTGAGTTTTTTCTTTTTGTTGTGATTTATCCATTCGTTCGCTTTATAACATAAAAAAGCTGATCCAGCACCGAGAATTGCACCTGCTAACACATCGCTCGGATAATGAACCCCTAAATCCATGCGAGAATAACCAACAGCTCCTGCCCATGCAAAGGACGGAACAATTATATACCATTTAGGGTAAGCCATACTAACTGAAGTTGCTAGCGCAAAAGCATCGGAAGTATGACCGGATGGAAAAGAGGGACTTCCGCCATCGCTTAATTTTTCTAGATATGGGTATGTCACAAACGGCCTGGGACGATTAACTGCATATTTTAAAATTGTAGCAATGGCTGTTGCTGAAATCACAGAAACACCAATAAATATTGCCTTTTGCCTATTTACAGAATCTTTTTCAAGCAGACTAATGCCATATAAGATGATAGGTGTACCTATCGAAATCGGCGCAGCAGAGTTGGTAATACCTTTGAAAACTCCATCAAGTTGTCTGTTTCTATTTAGGTTTATATCTCTGAGAATATTAATATCAATGTTTTGGGAAAAACCAGCGATAGCAGGGAAAAGCAAAAGTAATAAGAGATATTTTTTCATCTTAATATTATTTATTTGAGTTATTAGTATTCTAGTGTACAGAATTAAAAAACTGATTTATATAATTGCTGAATATAAATCCAGTAAATAGTGTTTATTTCTCATTTATCCGATACCCCACAGTCCATTCAACAAAATCCGAGACATGAAATGAATAATCACGAAGAATAATCCCTGCAAAAATGTTGTCAGAAAAATAATACTTCAACCCTATGCGCTGATGAAAGTTAGGTGATTGATTTTTCGTTTTTTTGCGATAAATGTAGAAAGCAGGTTGAAGTACCAGTGACATTTTATTCACTACAAGTTCATAAGAAGGAAAAATACTGATTTGAATTTTATCAGTAAAAGGACCTGAAACCGGATCAAAATCACTTGAACTTTTAGCTAAAACTGCTGCACTTTCAGCATTTACAGTGCTATTATAGTCGATATTGAATCCCAATCCGATTTTAGATTTACGACTAATCTGATGATTGAATAAAGCTGTGACACCAAAAACCGGGTAACCCTGGCCTTCGTATTGTTCGATTATATCTTTCCTTACCGAATCAATGAAAATCAGATTCTTTACCCCGTAGAAAGTTGATATCTCCCATTCGTTACTGGAATTAAATTTTGGTAGTTCTTGTTTTATGAATTTTGGTCGTTCGTACAAATTGTATTTTAAACTTATTTTAGGTGCGATACAGTTAATCCCTTTGTTTGGATATTTCAGTGCACCATTTGAGAAATGTGTTAAACTAAAACCTGTAACCAAATTTAGGTGTTTACTAATTTCAAATTCAAGATTAAGTCCGGCATCAATGAAAAAAGATTGTCCGGCTCCAATAGCGATATTGTATTGATTTGTAAGCGGATTAAATGATTTCCAGTTAGCAGTTGCACCAAAGCTGAGCTCGTAGTTGAACGTTGAGTGTTCCCACCTTACAAATGGAGCATTCAGAAAACCATAAAGTGCAATGGGCGTTCCTATTTCAGTTGGATTATGAAAGTCAGCGATATACGCACCCAAACCCCAGCTTGGATATTTGTACAACTGTTCCCACAGTCTTCCGCCATTAGTCTGTTTTGATAATTTGAGTGAAAAGGCTTGAAACTCATCCAACTTAGCTGCCTGAACATTATTGCCCTTTATAAAATCATTGGTTTGAAAGATATAACCGTTCTGATAACCAATAGATATAGATTTATTGTTCCAAAAACTATTTTTTTTCAAAGCTGTTGAATCCGTTTGAGCATGTGATAAAAGAGTAATACTTAATAGAATTTGGATAGTGAATAGTTTTAGATTCATAATACTATCTTTATTTTACTTGGTTTTTTCATTATTAACAAAAGTAAACTGGGCAAGACGATTAGCAATAAAGGTAATGCCACCATTAATCCTCCAATTACAGCAATTGCCAGAGATTGGTGCATTTGTGCTCCACTGCCAATACCAAATGCTAAGGGAATTAGCGCAATTATTGCTGCTGAGGCTGTCATTAATTTGGGGCGAAGACGTGCCGAGATAGCATAGATAAGTGCTTGTTTAACGGTAGAATTTTTTAATTCAGTTAGGAACTGTTGAATGGTAAAAATACTATTCTCACCAATAATTCCCACTATCATTATCAAACCGGTATAACTACCGACATTCAGGGGCATGTTGGTTATAAATAAAGCAATCACTCCACCCGCTAAACCCAGAGAACTAACAAAAATTACTGTCAGCGAAAGTTTCAAACTTTTAAACATAAACAGAACAACTAGAAACACCAGCAGAGCGGCAATAAAAAGGATTTTCAATAGTTCAGAAAAGGATTTTTGCTGCTCGGCATACGAACCTCCATAAACAATTTGGTAAGAAGGAGGCAAATTGATTCGCTTTATTTTTTTCTGAATATTCTTCATTACGCTTCCTAAATCACTTTCGTTCAACCGGGCTGAAACAACTCCCATTGTTTGAAGATTTTCACGTTCAATTTCCGAAACGCCACTTTGAATAATTAAATCAGCCAGTTGATTGACTGATACGTAATCGCCCGATTTACTACAAATTTTCATTTGCTTCATCTTTTCAATCGGTGTTTTATTATTTAGAGGAGAAATCATACGTACATCAGTCAATTGTTCTTTTTCAGGAATAGAACCAACTAGCTGACCGGCTAAATTGAATTCAACCTGACTTTGTAAATCGGCAGGAGTTAATCCGATTTGTTTCAACTTACTTTCTTTTGGCGTAAAACTTACCATCGGACCTGCAATCACAATCCCATCAAATACATCAGCTGTACCCTTTATGGTTGACACACTGTCGGCTATCTGTTTCGATAATGCTTTCAATTTAGTATTATTATCGCCAAATATCTTAATCTCAATAGGTTGTACGCTACTCATTAAATCGCCCAACATGTCTGTAATCACTTGCCCAAAATCAACCTTAAGAGATGGCAATGCTTTTTCAACCCGCTGACGAATTTCATCAGATACTTGTTCCGTCGTTTTATTTCGTTTGCTGCTCAATTCAATCAAGTAATCTCCCCGATTAGGTTCGGTAATAAAGAATCCCATTTGCGTTCCTGTTCGGCGTGAATAAGTTTTTACTTCAGGCGTATTATCCAATATCTTGTCCACTTCATTTAACATGCGATTTGTTTCTTCCAACGAAGTTCCCGGAGGTGAATTATAGTCCAACACAATGGAACCTTCGTCCATTTCGGGTAAGAATCCAGTTTTTAAATTAGGTAAAACAAATACTAGACTAACTATCAAAATTAAAACAAAACTACCGCTTAAAAAAGGGCGGGTTATAAACATATTAATCCAGTTATGACTTTTTACAGCCTGTACCTTGGATTCCGCTAATCCTTTATTTCTGGAAAAAAGCAAATAAATAACAGGCAAACCAAGCCAGGTAATGATAAACGAACAAATGAGGGTAATTATCATTGTTTCAGTAAGAATTTTGAAATAAGCGCCAGCTACTCCAGACATTAATTCGAATGGAATAAGAATAACAATGGTGCTAAGTGAAGAACTCACCATGGACGGAAAAAGAAAGTGAATGGCTTTACCAACCAATTCTTTAGGCTTTCGGTCGGGATATTCTTCGTGAGTTCGGTGTATTTGTTCTACCACAATAATGGCGTCGTCAATAATTAATCCAATAGAAGCAGCAATGGCACCTATGGTCATAATATTGAAATCGAAACCGATAAAAGCCAAACAAATAAAAGTCAGTGCTAAAGTGAGTGGAATGGTTATTAATAAAACTGAGCCTGCTTTGAAAGAACGTAAAAACAACAAAACAACGATAATTGCCAATACTAATCCAATCCAAAGTACATCGATAATGCTTTGGATGCTGTTATTTACAAACTCTGCCTGATTATAATAGGGTTTTAAAACAACTCCTTTGGGTAAAATCTTATTTAGTTCGCTTACCTTTTCCAAAACCTGATTGGCTACATCAATCAAGTTGCTATTAGGCTGTTTAACTACTGCAATCAAAGGCACATTTCTACCATCGGCTTTTATTTTGATATATTCGTTTCGTTCAGCAATTTCAACCTTTGCGATATCAGAGATCTTGATTTTCCGTACAGCATTATCGAATACAATTAAGTTTTCCAGCTGTTCTTTGTTTTTGATAGTTGCATCGGTAACAGTTAGATAAAGTCGATTATAATCGACACTATAACCGGTTGACTTAATAAAATCGGTTTGCTGTAATGTGTTTTGAACTTCTTGCGGACTTATTCTGAGGGTGCTTAATTTCTGTTCATCTAAAATTATTCTGTATTCTTTTACTTTTCCTCCAATAACTTCTACCGACGAAACACCTTCTATCCTTGATAAATAGGGTTTAACTGTATATTCAGCTATCATTTTCAACTCTACCTGACTTTTGATAGTTGATTGCAACGAATAACCCATTACCGGCAGAATAGAAGGATTCATCTTCTCTACTGTTATTTGCACATCGGGTGGTAAGTTGTTTTTTATTTGTGCAATTTGTGATTCAACCTGTTGTTTGTCCAAATCAATATCTGAACCCCATTGCATAAAAGCAGATATTTCGCAGCTTCCCATGCTAGTTGTACTACGGATAAGATGAAGATTCTCTACTCTCTTTATAGCATTTTCCAATGGCTTGGTAACAGTAACCATCATTTTTTCGACAGGCTGTTCTCCATTTTGAGCAATTATTTTGATTTTTGGAAAAGTCACATTAGGGAAAAGCGATGTTTTCATATTGGAGTATGAAAAAGCGCCTCCAATCAAAATTAGCAATAGAATTACAGCTATTGGACTTTTAAACCGGACAAATATCTTTTCCATATTATTTTTCCATTTTGACGATTGTGCTATCATTCAAACCATAAGCACCTTCAGTGATAACCAAATCGTTATTCTTTAAATCTGAGGATAAAACTTCTACTGAATTGTTATTCTCAATTCCTTTCTTAACGTCAATTTTTAAAGCTAGCTTACCATTTACAATCTTCATTACCCAAAATTCGGTTTGGGTTTCATTAGTCATTACTGCATCTTTGGGAACGAGACAGGTACGATTGTGTTTAGCTTGTGAAATTTGTACAGTTAGATTTAAATTTTCAGGCAGTTGTCTGTTCGTAATTGGTTTTATCAATACGTTTTGGGTTTGGTTTAGCTCATCAATAACCGGTAGTATTTGATAAATTATACCACTAATAGAGCTTTTATCGCCCAAAAACAATTCGCATCTTGTCCCCGGTCTTAGCAACGAATTGTATTCAAAAGGCACGTTAACCTGAACCATTACATTCCTATTTTCGGCTATACTACAAAGCGTAGCACCTTCTACTGCATAACCACCTGACTCATTTACAGTCAACTCATTTATAATTCCACTTGACGGTGCAAATACTTTTATAATGCCGCCAGTTACAGCATTCGTATTTGCTAACGCCCTATTTTCTTTAGTTTGTATCTCGTACAATACATCGTTTTTCTGTACCTTATCGCCAAATTTGATATGCACCTTAAGCATATAACCCGAAATGGGCGAAACAACAACGTTTTTTTTCAGGTAAATGGTTTTTCCATTTAAACTAATGTTATTTTCAATGTCACCAAATTTAACGGGAATTGTTTTTACCGAAACTATGGGTGTTTGATCTTCTTGTTTACTATCATGTTTGGTGCAAGAAGTAATCATAAATGAGATTATAAATGCTCCAAATAAAGTTAATATATTTTTCATCTGTTGATTGTAAATTAATTTAGTAGTTCCAATAATTATACGAATTTATCAATAATTGTTTCTCCATTTTCAGTAATAGATAATCCTGTTTTTTACTGGTAAAGTCTTTCAATAGATTTTTAAAATCCATAACTGATACCAATCCTTGCGAAAGCTCATTTTCATACATTTTATAAAGTTTATCGTATTGGATCAATTGGGTCTTCAGTATTATTTCACGCTCGTCAAGTGATTTTATCTGATTTTTGATTTTATCCTTATTGATTTCTTGTTGAGATATGAAATGATTTTTCTCAAATTGAAGTGTATTAATACTAACGTTAGATTTTTGCCTTTCCAGTTTGCGTTGCCCACCATCATAAATATTCCAACTAAATGTTAGTCCGGCACTCAATCCAAATCTATCAAAAGTAGGTATCCCAGTTGCATTATAACCTGCATTTGCAAAAGCATTCAGTTGCGGTTTGTATTTCAGTTCGTTGATAGATTGATTGGCAATAATACTTAAACTGTCGAGTTTGTAAGAAGTCAGAAATTGCGAGTTTGAGGGATTTTCGGGTTTAATCTGTAAATTAATTTCAGCAATTTCAGCTTGTGTTGAATCAGTAACACCACAAATAAGATTCAAATCGTACAAATTGCTAGTATATTCGTCTTTAAAAGATGTATTGGTTACTACCAAGTTTTGTTTCTCAATTTCCAAAAGCATTAAATCCGATTGTTTATAGACTGCGCTTAGGACTAGTTTATGCAGAATACTCAACTGTTCATCAAGTTGTTTAAGCAGAATATCACTATTCTTAATTTGTGACTTAGACTTCAGGCAAAGAATGTACTGATAGCCTACGAGTTGCTCTATTTCGTGAATAGTTAAGGTTGTTGAATTGTCATTTTGTTTTCGGGCTATATCTGCTTTACCTGAATAAACCTTGTAATTCATTCTCCCGAGAAGCGGTTGGCTGGCTGAGATATACGCCTGATATTGTCCCCCATTGGTAGCTCCCAAATCGTAGCCGGAGTACTTTCCTGAATTGGCTGTAGCTAATTGAAAGGTACTAGGATATGTGTCGTGCGAAATAACAGGAGCAAAAAGGACACTTGATTCTAAGCTGATTACCGGACTTTTCAAAATACGCTCAGTTTGCTGTAGATCAAGTTGAATGATTTTAGCATCGTTTCTATTTTTCTGAATAAGCGGACTGTTTGTTTTTGCCTGCTCAATGTAAAAATTCAAATCGCGTTGTTGCGCAGAACCGATCCCTATAACGAGTAGCAACAACAAGGAGATTATACTTTTTTTCATCTGTTTAATTCTTAAGTTTGGGAGTAATTGTAAAACAATGAAGTTCATCGTTAGCATAATGAATCTCCAATTTATTAGTTTCACAAATATTTCTGACAATGGCCAACCCTAAACCATAAGATTTTGAATCGCCCTTGGTAAATCGTGAGAAGATAGTTTCGTTGGTTAATGAATTTGGTTTGCCACTGTTACAAATTCTGAACTCATTTTTTCGGATAGATAATTGAATTTTGCCATTATCTTCATTATGTTTTATCGCATTCGACAATAAATTATTGATTAAAATTTCGGCAAGTTCTTCATTCATTTTTATCGAAAAATCTGTCTCAAGATTTAGCTCTACAGTTATATTTTTTGCTTCAAAAAGAGATACAAATTCAGTCAATTTGCTTTTTGCTAAATCACTGATTGAAATCACTTTATCGGCTACGAATTGTCTGTTCTCAATCTTTGTCAACAAGATAAGGCTCTGGTTCAGCGTAGAAAGTCGTTTTAATGCATTAATTGAAGCAACCACCTTCTCAAATGTTTCTTTAGGAAGATCCTGTTGCAAAATTTCATCAAGATTTAATAACACAATTGAGAGAGGTGTTTGAATTTCGTGCGATGCATTTTCAGAAAATTCTTTTAAGGATAAATAGTCAGCATTCAATTTATCGGTAAGTTGTTCGACAACTAAATTTAGTCGATCAAACTCTTCAATATCACTATCCACAAGATATAGTCGACGACCACTCACAAAACTGAATTTTTCAATTGCTAGTAGATTTTTTTCGAAGTCAGCCCAAACTGTTTTGTTGATTTTTTTGGATACAAGAAACGAAATGCCAAATGCCGTAAGGAGTAAAATACTGATTGCTCCTGTTAGAATAAGCTCTATATCTTCACTTTCGAAAGAAGATTGGCGTAGTTTTATTGAATAATAAGCATCCCTTACCTTTATTTGATTAGAGTACTCCAAAAAAACCTCAAATTCGTCTTCCGTGGTGTTGTTAATATGTATTTCCTTGAAAATTGGTTTTTGATTTATTTTTTGTATCTCCCTTTTTACTTCTACAATAGGGTAAATATTGGGAACTTCGCCAGTTCTATAAATTTGATTTTTAATTAAAACTTCTTTTTCAAAAAGTTTTTCTTTAGCGTTGTCTTGTAATATTAACTGTAAAATAAAATAGGCCGAAACAGTGGCTATCAACAACGTAATTGTCAATAGAAGCAGGTAATTACGATTTATTTTAGTTAGAAATCTCATTGTTCTGTGAATTTATAGCCCATCCCGTAAATAGTTTTTATATAGTCGGTTCCACCAGCCAGTTTTATCTTTTTTCGGATATTGTTCAAATGAGTGTATATAAAATCAAAATTATCAGCTAGATCAATGTTGTCGTCCCATAGATGTTCTGCCAAGGCTTCTTTTGTCATGACTCTGTTCCTATTGATAAAAAAGAACAGTAACAGGTCGTATTCCTTTTTTGTAAATGTAATTTCAGCACCATTTACAGCAATTGATTTACTATCTGTATTAATGACTATTTCATTAAATACTAAGGTGTTGTTGCCGTCAAAATGCCGTCTTCTTATGACTGCTTTTATTCTCGAATTCAATTCAGATAATTGAAAAGGTTTCGTTATGTAATCGTCTGCGCCCAAATCAAGCCCTTGAATTTTGTCGTCTGTGGAATTCTTAGCTGAAATAATAATTACACCTGCTTTTATATTGTGATTCTTGATGGTTTTTAGCAGTTCTAATCCATTTCCATCAGGCAATGTGATGTCCATCAGGATAATGTCGTATTCATAGACAGAGAGCTTTGTTTCTGCATTTTGAAAAGTATCTGCGAGTTCACAGATATAGTTTTCTTTTGTAAGATAATTGCTGACACCAATCAACAATTCAATTTCATCTTCAATTATTAAAATTTTCATACTACAAAGTAACGATTTAATTCTAAAGTAATTCTAAAGCATACTCAATTTTATATCAATAAAAATTACCTGACAACTAATTTAGAGTTAATTATCAGGTAATTAGAAAAATACAAGATTTTTTTAGACTTATTCGGGAAATATAAATTGAACCGGAGCACTCCTAACTATGCTTCCAAAATATCCCACTGCTTTTTTCCCAAACTGTCCATCAATTAAAAATAATGGCTCCACAAATGGATTTGTTTGCCCCAGTTTTTGTTTATCCAGTTGGTCAAAAAAGTCAAAAGTAACTTTGTCAATTGTTCGGATACGAACTATTCCTACCATTCCGGCTTTATGTGAATATGCAGGTTCTATGACAATCTTTATTTGACTGTTGCTTAAGTTAGCGTTATTATAAACGCTTCGTCCAAGTTCTAATACGGTAACTTTTCCACCTCCGATACATGGACTATATATTTTCCCTTCCCGGTATTTCATGGTAGTATCGATGTCTCTTTTCATTTCGTACCGATAATAATTTGTCAAATTCGTATTATCGTGAAAATATGGGATTACACCTTCATGCTCGCCATAGATGTCGCTAAACTGCTGTGTATAACCAACGCTGTCGATTGATACAGGTACTAAGTTTGTTTTGGTAGTAGCTTTATAAGTTTCGCCCTTACTTACTATTGTTAATTGATAACTTTGATTCGCTTTTATTGGAGTTTTTCCCTGATAGTAATACTCAAATTCGCATTTTAAATAATTATATGTGCTATCTTTAATTAAACTATCAGTTTCAGTGGCGTTACTAATTTTTACATTTGCGCCATTTACAAAAGCCTGGCGAAGCGATGTAATATCAAAGTATGGAACTGTGCTGTAAAAGAAAACTTTTGGTGAAACACCAACTTCTAATCCACACTGAATACTTACACGATTGGTGTATTGAGGCATTTGAATGCTGATGTCTTTCTCGCAAGCCGTCAAAAATAAGATGCTCAAAAGCATTATAATTGTTATCTGTTTCATTTTTACTAGAATTTAAAATTAAATGATACACTTGGAATAATTGGAAGAAGCGAAACTTGTTTGGCTACCGGTTGTTTGGTAATATAATCGGTTGTTAAGTACACGAAATATGGGTTTTGGCGACTGTATAGATTATAAACTCCAAATACCCACTCTCTTTCGCAGGGCAATCCGAATATCTTAACGTGTTTTTTGTTTGAAAAACTCACATCCAGGCGATGATAAATCGGAAGACGTGCATTGTTACGGGTAGTATAATCGTAATAGATATTATCGTACAATGAACCTTCGTCTGAAACAAAAACTTTACCCGATGGAAGTGTAAATGCCGAACCTGAATAGAGTGTAAAATCAGCAGAAACCGTCCAACGTTTCGAAAGTTCGTAAATAGCTGTTGCTGATAGATTATGCCGTCTATCGTAAGTAAAAGGAAACTCTTTTCCATAATTGAGGTCTGGAAATAACTCTGTTGTTTTTGACAAGGTATAACTAACCCACCCGGTAAGTTTTCCGAAATTCTTTTTTGCAAAAAATTCTATACCATACGAATTCCCATCGCCAAAAGTAAGCATATCTTCGATATTTGATTTTAAGGTTATCTGAGTTCCTTCTTTGAATAATACCTGATTGGTCATTGTTTTGTAGTAGACTTCCACACTGGTCTCTATACCATTATTGTCAAAGTTTTTAAATAGTCCAAGAGCAATTTGTTTGCTGTTTTCGGGTTTTACTTTGGCACTTGATGTCAACCAAATATCGGTTGGCATGGAAGCTGTACTGTTTGGCACCAAATGCATAAATTGGTTCATCTCTGTATATGAAGCCTTGAGGGATGTGGTTTCGTTCAATGACAACTTTGCTGTAATACGTGGTTCAACAAAGGTATAGGTCTTTGAACCTGAAACAAAGAATGGTGCTCTTATGCCATAGGATACACTCAACATGTCGTTAATTTTTAATTCATCGCTGATGTAAAAGGCGGCTTCGTTGGAATATTGCTGTGCAATACTGTCAGGGTTTACAACCAATCTGTTTCCTTTTTTTGGTATTTTACCCGATACAGCTCCCGGAAACAAGGTATGGTTGGTATAACTAAATCCTGCTTTCACTTCATGATTAGGTCCCGGCATAAAAGTAAAATCCGATTTTAGCGTTATATCTTTAATTCCTGTATAAAGCATTGAATAATAATTACCTTGGTCGGTAGCCAGTCCCAAATGATAATCGTTGAAAATCAACGATGTATTACTAAATAATTTATCGCCAAAAATATGATTCCAACGAACGTTGCTCGTCGTATTTCCAAAATCGATATTGAAATTCAAACTATTAGTACCTGTGTAAACAGCATTATCCTTTCCTGTAAAATATCCTAAAAATAGGTGGTCGTTTTTACCCAATTCATAATTCAGTTTAGCATTAAAATCGTACAAATAATAATTCACTCCATTTATACCGCCCGGCATAAAAGGTTTTGTAAGCAAATCAATATAACTTCGGCGACCGGAAACAATAAACGACGATTTCCCTTTTTCCAATGGACCTTGAATGGTTAGATTGGACGACAATAAACCGATACCACCCTCTACATGAAAATTCTCTTTGTCACCATCTTTCATACTAATATCTAAGATAGAACTTAACCGGCCACCATATTTTGCAGGGAAACCACCTTTTATGAGCGATACACCCTTCAATGCATTCACATTAAATGTACTAAACAGTCCAAAAATGTGATTGGGATTGTAAATGGTGGCTTCGTCTAACTGCACTAAATTTTGGTCGGAATTTCCACCCCTGACAAAAAAGCCTGTTGTACCCTCCTGACCTTGTTGAACTCCAGGTAAGAATTGTAAAATCTTCATTAAATCTCTTTCTCCAGCCAGAACAGGAAGTGTATTGATTGATTTTATGGGAACATCTAAAACGCCCATCTGTGCCCGATTTACATTATTATCATTCCGATTGGCCGACACCACAACTTCTGATAGTTCCGCAGCATTTGGTTCTAATAGAATATCTAATCGTAAACTATTTTTTATAAATAGCTTTTTTGCTTGTGGTTTATAACCAATGTAGGAAACAACCAAACCCAATGTGTCAGCTTTTGGAATGGTTATGGAGAAAAAACCGTATTCGTTGGTCGAGGCACCAATTTTATAATTTGTTGAAAATACGCTGGCACCAGCCAATGATTCTTTTGAGTGCTCATCTTTGATATATCCACTAAGTGTGATATTCTGAGCAACGACATAACTAGTGGCAAAAATCACCAACCCTAATGCTACTAATTTTCTTGAAATGCTCTTGTATTCCATATTATAATTGAGTTTAAAGTATTATTTGATAATTAGAAATAAAAATCCATACTAATGCGTATTCCACTTTTGTCAATATTCGGGTGGTTCAGGTAATTCAACCGCCAGATATAATCAACCCGCAGAAACTTGAATATATTTACTACCCCAATGCCTGCTTCCATATAAGGTTCCTTTCCCATTCGGTAGGTAGTAGTTGGAAACTCAAAGAGATTATTGTTTAACGACGGATCATTTTTGCTACTCAGATTGCCATAAAGACCGCGAAAAGATAATATTTCCCTTAATTTAAGTTTTTTAAGCACCGGAATATGATTCAGTATAATGCCGTTCATATTATAATTTAAATCCCATGAAACGTATTGATCGTTAATGAATTCCATTGCATTCATCATTGGATATGATTCGTATTGAATTGTGTAGGAAAGATTCGCATTAGGACTAATAAGTAGTGGAAACGGTGCTTTAGTCCATACTTTTCCGGCTTTGAGAATAACAGTGGCATTTCCATAAGCAGAGAACCAAAACCGTTGTTGAAAACTGATTTCGGAATGGCTATAATCATAATCCGAGTTCAAAAGTCCTTTGAATGCCTGAGTGTGTGAGAATGTAAAAACGGGAGCATTGCGGGTAAATGAACGACGTTTTCCAAGCGTTTGATAGAACTTTTCTCCCGGAGCATAACGCAGTCTTAACTGCACTTCTCCCAATGAATAGGACGCAGAATTTGTTCCGGTTGTATTATTTATAAAAGGAATATACGGAGTAGCAAATTCTGTCCTGTATCTGAAATCAAGTCCAGCAGAAAATTGTGAATGAAATTCTCTGTTATAACTCAATTCGATTTTTCTTAAGTATGTAATTTTGTCGTCTTTTTGTCTTTTAAGCGATAGAAATAAATTATCGGAAGTTGAATATAAATAGTTTTGCCCTAATCGATTCAAATCGTAATTGTAGGATGCTCGTATTGAATTAATTGGAAACTCATTGGCTTGTTTCATTTTCTTGTTAAACGAGTATTCGATTTGAGCCAATCCTTTTGGTTTCTGGTCTTTAACTCCGTACGCTAAGTAGCCACCTGCAAACCAGTGATTATTAAGCTGTGCAGTTGTCAATCCTCCAACACGAAGTCGCAACCCTTCTACAGTGTTTGCACTGATAGTACTATACATTGGACCAAGATTAAATTTATTATCCTTATTAGATGTTGGGATGTATCCAGTAACCAAAGCTGAAAATACTTTTTCTGAGTAGTAGAATAATGGATTTGAACGAAGTTGTTTGAGCATTTTATCAACAGAGTTTTCTTTGATAGGAATAGTGTCAAGGCGGCTCTCTGTCCAGTAATTGTCAGATTTCTGGGTTGCATCATCTCGTATAATAATATTTTCTTTTTGTTTGAAAATAGTTGAATCAATTGGTTGCGTAAAAGAATGATGTGCGTATGTGTTTGTTCGTCTGGCATAAAGTTCGTCAGATTTAGCGAATAAAGAAAATTCTACAATTATATCATCACGCATCAATAACCGTGTTCCATCCAAAGCCCTATTAAACTCTTGCTCAATTGACATATTCTGAATAAAATTTAGATTGATATCCTTGGGAAAGTTGAGTTTTACTCTTTTTACAAAGTTTGTAGAATCGAGTGTGATAAATAAATGCCCTGTAAATCCGCTGGATTCAGAGGAAAAAGGAACGAAACCTAAATCAACGCATTTTTCACCTGAAACTAGTACTGTATCCAGCAGATAGTATTTATAAAAATCTGGCCCCCCTGCAGAAAGTGGACTAACAAATTCTTTAAGAAATAAAGTTATGTTATTATCATAAACGTCAACATCCTTAAACACTTCACTTAAAAATTGGTCTACACCATCTTCCGAAAGCATCTCATCGATTCCAGAACTTTTTTTGGCTTTAACTATTTTTTTCTCCAAATGGGGAGATTTTTGATAGTAATATTCTTCCATCATTTCTTTGGTAGAAATCGGTAGAATCGGTTTACCGGAAAGTTCCGAAGTATCTACATAATTAGTTAGAAATTTGAACTTTTTTAGTAATCCTTTATTTTTATCTTTTTCAAAACCATTCATTGCAAAATTAATTTTCTCATAATGGTCATAATGATAATAATCCTTATTGAGGGGATTGTATACTGACTTAGTAGCTATGACTTTTTTCACAAAATCAACCGCTGGATTTCCTTTCTTCTTGTATTTTGTTTTTTTAGGTCGAACAATGACCTCTGACATTGCATATGAAACTCGACAAAGTTGAATTTTCATATTGCTTAACTTCTGACTTTTGAGTGAAATAGACTTTTCTTTATAACCTATTGAAACAGCATTTATTAATTGTGTGGTATTCGGAACTCTTAATGAAAATTTCCCGGAATTGTCTGTCATTGTACCTGTTGTACCCCCTTTTATCGAAATAGAAATAAATGGTAACGGTTCATTGCTAATGGAATCTGTTACAGTTCCTTTCAATACATTTTGAGCAGTAGCCTCGATGAAGAAACCATTTAGCATTAAAAGTGAAATAATAAAATGAAAATACGTTTTCAAAGTCATGGTTTATATTGTTGTAAAATAAATATCACAAATAAAATTGAATTCAACTATAAGTATTTAAACAGTGAACTCAGTTTGTTGTTTTGATAAAGATATTAGATTTTTACAAGGTTTATCGGAAACGAGTGTGAAAAACACATTAAAATACGCGCTACGAAATTTGAATCTGCAGCGCGTATTTTTTCAATGTATTGGTGATTGAGACATAACGACCATGAAACTTCTAATTTTTATTCTTTTTCTACATCAATATTGGTTGACAATGCGCTTACGAAAACGTCATAAATTGCCTTATTCTCAGTTGGACTAATGGTAATAACGTTATCTTTCACAACAGCAGTTGTAAAATCAAGGTTTTTAATCCATAAATTAATATCAAAAACAATTGAAATAGAAGATGCTGTGCCCGCAGTGATAGTTAAACCAGTTCCGGCTAAAGGAAGTTGAATAGAACTGCTGAGGTCAGCAATTAAAGTAAAAGGAACAGCTACGCCATTTTTATTGTAATTACCGCCAATTGTAATTGAGTGTGTATTACCAGTTCCGGGGACAAAACTAAAGTCAACCTTTTTATATGTTCCCACATGTAAACTCACATTGTCAATTAAAGCTGAACCACTAAAAATATCTAATACATAGGGACCGGTAAGAGTTAAATCGCCACCATCTTCTCCCTTTAATCCTTCTATACCATCAGAGCCATCATTGTTATTGTTGTTTTCATTGTTACTTTGCAATCCTTCTCCGGTATTTTCTTCAATTACCAGATTTTGAATTTGTACCACTGCCGAAGTGATAGTAATATCAGAGGCAAGAACTGATGGCGCTTTTGAAAGTTGACTAGAGGCAAATGAGCTTGCTTTTAAAGTCAAAGATCCAGGGACAGAATTTGCATTATTTGAACAGTTGGTAAGTAATACTGCAAATCCAATAAGCAGAATGTTTAATACATTTTTTTGAGTTTTCATACTGTTTCTTGTTTATTAAAGGGTTATTTTAGAGTGTATATTATTAAAGAGGTTTGAGAAACAAAAAGGTTGGGTTTGTAGTTTCTTTTTATCAAACTTTTTTATTTCAGTTTGAATCTTAAGCCTGTGCGTAATCCAATATAAAATGGGTGGGCATTTATTCCTGATACGTTCATAGAATTTATCTGCCATTTTAATTCAGGACCAATTTCTAATTTAAGTCGGGGACTTATTTTGAAATCTAAACCTATACCAGCTATTGCCTTAAATGAATGTTTTTGAATTCCTGCAATTTCGGAATGAGTAAAACTCCCACTGAATTCTTCGGCAGTGATTGTTGTTTTTGAGGACATTAAATAGGAATAATCCACTCCAGCATCAATGAATAGATTCTGAAACCAATAATAGCGAGCAATTAATGGAACTTCAATGTACGTCAGATTAATTTTAGTATTTAAAACTGATTGACTTGGCAGTTGATCCACTCCGGTGCCATAAATAGGGACTTTCCCAGCGGAAGTAAATAGCATAAGCTCATTGGGCGAAATGACTTCGCGGTGAAGTGCATCGCTTTGTGTCTCGTGTTGATAGCCTGAAACGTGAACTCCAGTTCTGAAACTCCAGTCTTCGTTGGCTCTTAATGTAAGGTCGAGACCAGCCGAACCAGTTATAAGCGATTTTTCAATGTTATTATAGTACTGGCTATCAAATGTTGTGTTTTCAGTATTTGGTGGTTGGCTTAACGTACGAGTTGAAAGCTCAGGGGATAAACTACCACCTATCTCAATTCTTTTCAAGAGTTCAGTAAAACTGAAAGTTCCTTTATTTTGATACCTACCAGAACTCGAAAACGGATTTAGATGTGGAGTGCTGAGAGCACTTAAATCAATTGTTGGTAACTCTAATATTGGTTTTTCAGGTTTGCTTTTGCTCATTTTTGATTTACCAATTTTAGTATCCAATGTTTTTGATATACTATTAGCACTCGTATCAGTTACTGCAACGAGTTGATTAGATTTTGATTTCTGACTTTTGACTGAATCATTAATGTTTGTAACAATTGACTTAATCTGGCTAATTTGCTCGGTTATCGTTTTTGGCTCTTCAATCTCTGAAATTGTGTTCACTACTGAATTTGTTGATAATACAGTCGCAAGAGCTTTCTTTTTATCACTTTCCTTGGATTTATAAGATAAATAAGTTGATTTAGAACCTACAGCTTTGTCGTTTTTCGTGTTTGTATTTATTGCTTGAATAGGCAAATCTTTCGTTGAATTATTTTCCATTTCGGGAGTTCTACTTTGCAAAATATCATTTTGATTTTTGGTGTTAAATAGATTTGTATTTAACGCAAGTAACAAGAATACAGCACCAACTAACGAAACAGCTGTACCAATAAAAGCATTTCTCATCCGAATGTATTTGGTGTAAGCAACCATTCCCGTTGAAATACGAGGAGCAATCTTTTCCCATAACTTTTCATCGGGAATAATAGCGTGATTTTCGAATTTAGTTTTCAGGAAATCATCTAAGTCATTGTGTAGAATTTCGTTATTCATACTATTCTCCTTTCTTTTTCTTTCAGTAATAGCTTTATTCTTTTTCTCGCATCAAACAAATTCGATTTTGATGTCCCGACTGTTATGTCCAACATTTCAGCTATTTCTTCATGCGAAAATCCTTCAATTGCAAATAAGTTAATTACTAAACGCATCTTATCCGGCAACTGTTGGATTACCGCAAGCACTTCATCCACTTCCATTTTTTTGAATATATCGCTTGTTACTAACTCTGCCGTTTCGTATGATTGTATATCTTCAAAGAAAGTCAGATTTTTATTTTTCTTATAAAAGCGAATAGCTTCATTAATTACAATACGTTTAATCCACCATTCAATCTTCTCAAGGTCTTTTAATTGATGTAAATAGTTGAATACATTGAGGACACTTTCCTGAAAAATATCTTCGGCATCGGTTTTATTTCGGGCATACCGATGGCTAACGCTTAACATGTGTGGTGCAAACAACACGTAAAACGCCTTTTTATGCTTACTGTCATCCTTCAGACAGCCTGAAATAATTATATCTAAACCTTGTTTATCCAATTGTATATATTTAAAGAGAAACGTAAAGAGAAAAGGTTGGGAAAGGTTTTAAATATTAATGAAAGTTTAACGCAATTAAAATCAACTAATGCCTGACAATCAAGACTTAATCTTGTTGTCAGGCATTATATTATTTAGTGTAGCTAATTGAGGATTTAGAAATTCTATTTCTTTATTAGTTTTCCATTCATATCAAAAGCAACTTCTACTTTGCTTTTTCCCTTTGCCAATTCAAATTCATACACTTTTCCTTTGGCTGTTTCTGAAATTTCAGATTCTTTCACTTTATAACCGGCGTAATCTTTGTCGATGGTTGTTTTTACGGCAGCAGGAATTTCGTTTGCTGTAATAGCGTATTCTGTTTCTAACCATTCACCTTTTAAGTCATAATTAGCGGAATAAGATTTGCCATCCAGTTTAAATTCAGCTTCCCATTCTGTTTTACCTTCTTTACCCCATTTTACATCGGTAGCTTTAGCAAATTTTTGGGAAAATGCAGTTTTTACATTTACAGGTACGTTTTTACTTGTCTGAGCAGTAACGTTCAAACTAATTAATGCCGAAGCGGCAATCACTAAAATTAAGTTTTTCATTTTGATTTGTTTTTTTATTGATTATTCGACAAAACTATATACTGATTCTAAAGGAATTTTGAAGAAAGAAACTTTCAATTTAAATTATTTTTCAGCTTACGAAATTTCGTTTTGTTCAGATATAACACCACAAATTAATCACATGTAACGAAAAATTATATCTGATTTTTTTTCTTACGTAGGAAAATTCAAGAATATGTGTCTAACTTTACAATATTGAATTCAAATAAGCATGTCGGAGCAACAAATCATTCAAGCCATATTAAACGGTGACCATTCAAAATTTGAATTGTTAGTTGTGAAATACCAGTCTATGGTGTTTCGTACGGCTATGGGATTTGTTCACAGCAAAGAAGATGCAGAGGATTTGACACAAGATGTTTTTATTCGTGCATTCCAATCGCTTTCAAGCTTTCAAGGTAATTCCGAATTTCCGACATGGCTTTATCGGATTACGGTAAACACTTCCATTAATCAGTTGAACCGAAATAAACACCGGGCTTTTTTACAGATAGCCGGAAACATGCTTCAAAGTATGTTTAATAAAGAAACCGGAGATAAAAATCCGCATCAGGAATTGGAGCAAACAGAACAGGATACAGCTATTCGTAAAGCCATTGACTCGCTTCCAGAAAAACAACGTACAGCCTTTGTATTGAGCAAATACGATGATTTAGCTCAAAAGGAAATTGCTGCTATTATGCAATGTAGCGAGGGTTCGGTAGAGCAACTTTTACAACGGGCTAAAACTAATCTTCAAAAAAAATTGAAACCACTAATAGGAAAATAAATGAATGATTGTCTAACTACATATAATATCTACAGAGATGAAAACAGATGATTACATAAACAAACTTATTGATAGGGAAAAACAAATGGAACACAATCCCTACTTAGCCACCCGAATAATGGCTAAAATAGAAACTCCGAAACAAATGAAACGAGGAGTATTCCAATACCTTGCAGTTGCTGCCAGTATCTCACTGGTAATAACGATGGGTGTTGTAATTGGAAATAGTTATGTAGTCGTACCAGAAAAATATGCAGGTATTAATATAAACGATAGTGAGATGGAGAACTTTGCACTATATAACACAGACAGCAATGAATAAAACAAAAATACTTATATGGGCTGTGGTTTTGCTGGTTGTATTGAATATAACAACGATAAGCACCATTCTTTATCACAATTATTCTGAAAGTGCAAACAGTAAAACGGTTGTGGTCAGCACTGAAGGGAGTAATATGCTGAATGGTCGTTTTTTTAGGCAAACACTTGGGTTTAATCAGGCTCAAATGACTGTTTTCCGCCAGGCAAATCAGGAATTCAGACCCAAAGCAAATAGTATTATTCTTCAAATAGATTCATTGAAAAATGAGATGTTTATCGAGTTGAAGAAAAGTAAATCGGACACAGTCAGATTAAATAATTTATCTATTGAAACGGGTGCTTTACATGCAGAACTTAAAAGAGAAACCAATCGGTTTTATCTGAAAATAAAAACGGTTTGTACCCCTGAGCAGTTGGAACAATTGCAAACAACTTTTACTCCATTGTTTCAACGTGAACCTTGTAACGGAAGAGGAATGAATGGAAAAGGGAAATGTCAAGGAAACGGATTTCGAAATCAACAACAAAATAATTACTAAACAATTAAATTTAATCAAAAATGAAAGCAAAAGTAATTTTGACAGCACTGGCATTCATTGCCTCGTTAGGAATTGTATCGGCACAAACAGCCAAGGCGCAAAACGCAAAATCTGAATCCAAGAAATCTTGCTATGTTGATGCGAATAAAAATAATGTGTGCGATAATTATGAGAATAAGACTTGTACCAAAGGAAATGGACAGGGACAAGCTAACTGTAATAGAAAAAGACAAGGTAATGGACAAGGTAATGGAAATTGCAACAGACAAGGTTGCAAAACATCAAAAGCTACCAATTATGTTGATACGAACAAAAATGGAGTTTGCGATAATAAAGAAACAATTAAGTAATCCATCAAAATAATCAAACCATGAAAACCAACTATTTAATACCAGCAGTGATATTGGCAGCGTTTCAATTTGTGTCATGCACTCAAAGCGATGCCAGTTCTCTATTTGATGACGCTCAGGGAGAAATTGTATTAGATTTTCCTCAAATTACAACGTTTACAACCACTACGAGTGATTTGAAACAAACGGATATTAATGGGTTACTTTTGATGCGTGAAGAAGAAAAAATGGCGCAAGATGTGTACGATAGTTTCTACGGAACATATGGAGTTATAAACTTTGATAGGATATCAACTAGTGAAACCCGCCACACTGAGGCAGTATTAGCACTAATCAATCATTTTGGACTAATAGATCCAGCGTTAAGCAGTGCAGGCAAATTTTCCAATCAAGCTATTCAGACTTTATATAATCAGTTACTTGCTGCAGGGACAAGCAGTAATGAGGCATTAAGCACCGGTGCTTATATTGAAGAATATGATATCGCCGACTTGAAAAGACTCATTGCAGAAACAAGTAATGCAGATATTCTGGCAGTATACAATAACCTGCTCAGAGGCTCTCAAAATCATCTCCGTGCATTTGTACGAGTGCTCTACAGGCAAGGGATAACCTACAAAGCTCAAATTCTTTCGAGTACAGATTACTCCAGCATTATTTCCGGAGTAAATTCAACTGGTTACGGAAGAGGAAGAGGTGGAAATTGCGGGAATTAATTGGATATAAACAGGTCATTGAATGTGTTTTTATATTGGCGTGGTCGGAATTTCTTCCGACCACGCTTCTATTAAACAAACATTTTTGATAGTTATAAATTTTGGTTGTTGTTGTGAAACAAAACTAAAATGTTTTCAATCTGACATTTAAAGGAATAACAGGTAATTTTCAATTTTCTATATCCTTTTGATGTCGCAAATCTTTACCTTCCAACGCATAAATGGAGGCTTCGGCAATATTGGTTGCATGATCTGCAATGCGTTCGATATTTGAAATAATACTGTTTAAATGAATAAAGGTAAAAAGCAAGTGCTGCGTTTCTTCCGGGAAGTTACTTTTTAGAATCACTTTCTTAATCAGTTTGTGATTCATTTCATCCACCACCACATCGTTTTTGATAGTCCAGATAGCTTCTTCTTTATCGCTTAGTGCAAAAGATAAGATTGATTTCCGTACCATGCTAACACTTGCAATTAGCATATTAGATATAACCTCTGACATTTTTGTGTAGATCTCTATATCCTGAATCTTAGGTATAAACCTGGCGATATTCATCACCAAATCTCCCACACGTTCTAAATTGGATACCATTTGATATACAGCCATGACTTCCCGTAAATCGGAAGCAACCGGTTTCTGCAACACGATAGTATCAATAATCTCTTCAGTAATTTGTACTTCAAAACGGTCAATCCGTTCTTCGTTCCCATTCAATTCTTCCAATAAATCAGCAGAAATGGTTGTTCCGCTGCCATTGATGATTTTTTCTAATAACTCCAATTGTTGCAATACGACTTTTGACATATCATCAAATAAGATTCGTATGTTTTGTATCGCGTTTTCTTTTTGTACATTCATAAACTTATCTATTACCGTTTTTTATACTGTTTAATCAAGCAATCATGCCTAGTTATCCAAATTTCCCTGTTAGATAACCCTCTGTCCGCTTATCTTTCGGATTCGTAAACATTGTTTTAGTATCTTCGTATTCAATCAATTCTCCCATGTACATAAACATTGAATTATCTGAGATACGAGCAGCCTGCGACATATTATGTGTTACCAGGACGATTGTGTATTGCTTCTTTAAATCAACCAATAAATCTTCAATTTTAGCTGTAGCAACAGGGTCGAGTGCCGAAGTAGGCTCATCGAGTAGAATCACATCCGGTTTAAATGCTAATGCACGGGCAATGCAAAGACGCTGTTGCTGACCTCCAGATAAAAATGTCCCTTTTTTGTGTAACGAATCTTTCACTTCATCCCATAGCGTAACATCCCTCAACGAAGTTTCAACTATTTCATCACGTTCCAATCGTTTTAAATGAATATCATTCATTTTGTAACCAGCCACTACATTGTCGTAGATGCTTAAGGTTGGAAATGGGTTTGGCCGTTGAAAAACCATCCCTATTTTACGGCGCAGCTTAATAGTTGACATTTCATATATATTGTCGTTTGAAAGTTTTATTATGCCAGTAGTAGAAATGTTTGGGTAAAGTTCATGCATCCGGTTAATGGCACGTAAGAGAGTTGTTTTACCACATCCGGAAGGTCCCATGATAGCCGTAATAGAATTTTTCTCAATCGTGGCCGAAACATTTTTAACGGCAAGTTTATCTTTGTCGTATGCTATTGAAAGATTTTCAATAGATAAAATTGCGGGTTGAGTGTTTATGTTGTTTTCGTTCATTTGTGTTTAAAAATAAGTCTTTTCAATATATAAATTCGATATCTAAAAATTGCGTTTAGCGGCAATCCATTTAGCAAGTAAGTTTAGTATAAGAACAAAACCCATAAGGAATAAAGTCGAGCTCCAAATCAAATCCACCATATTGGGATCGTTATAGAATTGCCAAATTAATAATGGGACAGCACTAACCGGCTTTGTTATATTCCAGTTGATAGCAGGATTTCCCAATGTTGTTAGCATAAGAGGAGCTGTCTCGCCCATAATCCTTGAAATAGCAAGCAAAATACCCGTCATAATTCCACTGAAACTAGTTGGAATAAGTACTCTTAAAACTACTTTGTAATAAGGTGTACCTAATGCAATAGCAGCTTCTTTTAGCGTATCAGGAATCATTTTCATTGCTTCTTCCGTAGAACGTATAATTAGCGGAAGCATCATTATAGCTAATGCTGTACTACCAGCTAAAACGGAGTAGCCGCGCGTAATATGCACAACTACCCACAGATAAACAATAAGACCAACCACAATAGATGGCACTCCTTGCAATACATCTGTTATGTCTCTTATAAAAGAGGCGTATCTTTTACTGCTGTTTTCGTAAAGATATATACCAATAAGAATTCCGAATGGAATAGCTATCAGCGATGCAATAGCTACCAGATAGAGTGTGCCGGTAATACCATTGATAATACCTCCCGGAATGAGTTGACCACTCGATTTAGCCATCATTGCCGTGAAAGTATCAGGCGGAGTTTGAGTGAAAAAAGCCCAATTGATTTGATGATACCCTTTTACCACTAATGTTCCTATTATCAAAAAGACAAAAGAAATGGTTATGAGCGAAAAGAATATAACTGTACCTAAAAAAAGGTTATTCTTAAATTTTCTTCTTCCGAAATGATCAGGATAAATGTCAGCCCGGTTAATTTTTGTATGTTTATTAACTATTCCCATTATGCCATCTTTTTGATAATAAACTTACCCGCTGCGTTGATTAGGGTTGTGATTACGAATAAGAGCAATCCAATTTCAATTAGTGAGCTCAATTGTAATCCGCTCGCTTCACCAAACTGGTTGGCAATTACACTGGCCATTGTGTTGCCGGTACTAAAGAGTCCGGTGGGGATAATATTGGCATTCCCAATCAACATAGTGACTGCCAGAGTTTCGCCAAGTGCCCGACCAAATGCCAAAATATAACTTGCAGCTATCCCTGAACGAGCATTGGGAAGAATTACATTCCAAATAACTTCGAGTCGTGTAGCACCCAATGAATAAGCAGCTTCTTTCAATTCGTTGGGCACCATCATAATTGATGTATTGCTCAATGAAGTTGCATAAGGAATAATCATAATGGCTAAAATCAGCCCTGCAGTAAAAATTCCATATCCCTGAGCACTCAACCCGATTGAAACAATAAAAGGGCGTAAAATATAAAAACCCCACAAACCATAAATGATTGAGGGTATGCCTGCCAACAAATCGACCAAGGTACTTACGATGGAAGCCATGCGGGTATTTCGGAAGTACTCACCAATGAATAGTGATGTAGAAAAAGCCATTGGCAAAGCAATGATTAGGGCAAGTATGGAGGTAAACAGTGTGCCGGCAATAAACAATAACGCACCGTAATGCTCTTGTCCTTTTGTTGGGTTCCATTCTGAAGAGATAAGAAATTTCCATCCAAAATGATGCATTGAAAGCATAGATCCCTGGATTAAGGAATATAGCATTCCCCCGGAAATGAGTAATATCAGAAACGAAGCAAAAAATAAAACGTATTTTAATATTTTATCGCTATTCACTTGAATTGGTATTGATTATTTACTATTTTAGTCCTTCATGTTACTGTAAAGGCAGCAACGTGAAGGACTATTTATTAGTAAGATAAATATCTTTGATTACTTTAAAACAGGCTTACCATTGTAGGTTACGGAGCGTAAAATAGCCTTAGCTTTTAATACTACAGGAGCAGGAAGCGGAGCATAGTTAACTTTTCCAGCTATAGACTGAGCATCCGGACTCATCATCCAGTCAATCAACTTAAGTGTAGCTTCAGCCTGAGCCAAAGAACGGTTCGCATAATTCTGATCTTTATACAACAGAATCCATGTAAATCCGGCAATCGGATAAGCAATCGGTGCATCAGAGTTTGTAAGCATAACACGTGTATCGGCAGGAATTGTACCTTTACCGGCAGCACTGATAGAAGCCATTGTTGGTCTGATAAATTTACCCGATTTATTTTGGATATAAGCAGTTGCAATTTTTTGAGCAAATGAATATTCAGAACCTACATAGCCAATAGCACCTTTTGTTTGGCTAATTGTACCAGCAACACCCGGATTTCCTTTTGCACCAATCCCAGTCAACCAGTTAACCGTTTTGCCCGAGCCTAATTTAGCAGCCCATTCTTTGCTTACTTTGGTCAAATAGTCGGTAAACATATTTGTAGTACCACTACCATCCGAACGGTAAACAACAGTCATTTCAAGGTTTGGAAACTTAATTGTTGGATTCAGTTTTTTCAAAGCCGGATTATTCCAGTTTTTGATTTTACCCATAAAAATATCAACTAATACAGCCGGAGTTAATTTGATAGCTTCTACTCCCGGTAGATTGAAAGCAACAACAACCGCACCACTACAAGTTGGGATATGAACCACAGAAGCAGGCATTGCACTTAATTCTTTATCAGAAAGGAATGCATCAGAAGCACCGAAATCCACTACTTTGTCGGATAAACTTTTAATACCGGCGCCAGAACCTACACCACCGTAAGAGATTTTTTGTCCGGTAGTTTTAGTGTATTGCTCGAAAGCCATGTTGTAGAAAGGAAGTGGAAATGTTGCTCCAGCTCCTGATAATGAAATTTCGCTTTGACAAAATGCAGCAGCACTTACAAGAACGAAAGCTAAGAATAAACCAATTTTTTTCATACTGATAATTTTAATTGTTTTTTAATTGTTTTTGTAACTAAATTAGAAACTCATTCCTAAGTTCACGTTTAATGAAGTTGATGAAGTTCCAGAGGTAAGTTTTGAATAACGAATGTTTGGAGTAATTTGAATGCCTTTAACCGGAGCATATTCAACACCAGCCAAATAAACCTGTCCATCTGTGGTTGTATTCCAACCTGTAGTGCTTGTACCAACTTTGTCTGACATTAAATTGTCAAATCGAGCGATTGCTGTAAACTGGTTTGCAAAAGGAAGTGTGCCGTAAACCGACAAACCTGACCAATTGTGGCCTGAAGTATTTTTATTTCCGTTTTGCGAGTTGTATTCTGCACCAATTGAGCCTTTGTCAGTTTTATAACCTACAAAGACATTGAATGAAGTTTGAGCTACTTTAGCAGTTGCGTAAGACTGATTGGCCATATAATCATAGTAAGCACGTACATAAAGATTTTTAATAGGTTGTAGGGTTAAACCAGCAGCAAACTGCATGGTACTGTCTGCCTGAACTTTTTTATAACCTTCGCCATTGAAAACTGCCAAATCCAAGCTTACTTCAGGAATAAATTGAAGTTTTACACTTGCTCCAAGGTCTGCGCTACTTCCGAAACCGTATTGATCCTGAAATGATTTGTACAAATAACGTTTTCCCCAGAATGACTCTTGTACATTAAACATTGTTGTACCAATTAATCCCAAATTTGCTTTTACTATACCATGTGAATATTCAGCATAAGCATTTTTCAAGAAAGCAGTGAAGGCTGAGGGGTTTAAACCAGCAGCGTTTGCTACATCAAATACAACTTTACCTGTAAAATCAGGGCTAAAATTATATCCATAACCAAAATAGGCACGTGATAATTCAAAAGCATTGTTAGTAGTACTACCTGTCGTTGTATTAGAAAAATCACTAAATACAGTTACAATAGGTTTACCTGATGGTTTGAAACTATCTTTTGCTTCATTAGTAGAATTTTGAGCAGAAATGCTCAAGCCGAAAAACATAATTGAAATGGCACTAATTAAAACTTTTCTCATTTTCATTTTTTTGATTTTAATTTAATATGAAATTATGGTCGCAAAATTATGGCTATCAGGTTACAAGGTAAATACAGACGTATTACAATTGTATGACTAATTTGGAATAAAGGATTGTGAAAGAAAATAATTCAGGACGACCAACTCTAGAAGTGTTAGTAATAAGCACAATACAATGGACGGTTGAAAAAACAATATATCGGGAAATAGTTTATCGCAATAGAGATAGGTTTTATTTGAGAAATTCCATTGTACAATATATATTTTTCAATTATCTAAAACATATTAAAAATTGAAGCCTTTATCTAAAAAAAGAACAATGGAATATGAAACTAAAGGAGATTCGCCAAAAGTGGTATGTTTATTGAGTTCATTGGGAACAGAATTTCCCAATTTTTGGATTGGCCTGATTATTTACTGAGATCAAATAATATCAAACAAAATAAATAGCCGTATTAAACGATAGAGCGTATTTATGGTCTACAAATATATTATCTGACAGTAAATACATTTTAATTATTTATTTTAGCAATGAAAACCTATTAAAAGTATTAATTTTACATTTCAAATACCACAAACATGAATATACGCTGTATTGCAATAGATGATAATCAACAATCGTTGAATGTGCTGGAAGATAGTATTAAGTCATTTCAACAGATAGATTTAGTTGAAAAATTTTCGACCCCATTGCAGGCATTCGATTTTTTAATGAAGCATAAAATTGAATTTGTATTTATGTCTGCTGAATTTAAAAACGCATTTGGACATCAAGAGCTATCCCAATTAGAGCATAAGCCACTACTGGTAATGACGGAAACAGGCTGGGCTGGAAATGCATTTGGAGGATTTAATGCTATAGATGTCGACTATGTTTTGAATCCAGGAGATTATCTCGATTTTCTTCAGGCAATATCTACAATGTATCAATTAAAAAGTCACCTGAGCACAGATTAATGAAATGTAATCAAGAATAAACTGAGGAAGTTAAAACGAAATAAAAAAACCCGGAATGTCAATAGACTATTCCGGGTTTTTCACACATCTTACAGAGAAGCCTCTCTGTTTTAAAGTACAAAACTGGCAAAGATGTTTAGTGGAGCTACTAAACAAGCTGAAGTACCATACGCCAGTCATTTGATTATCCATATCTGTTGGCCACCAATAGCCGGCTAAACCAAAGTTGTGGAAACCACCATAGTTGCCGCGATATCCTCCCGGAAGAGCATCGAAACCTGAAGTATTGTTTCTTTTTAAATCGCATCCAATTGATCCGGGTATAGTATCATTTGTCCAATTAGAGACAGAAGCCAATACTTTAGCCATAGACCCGGACTTTGCAAGTTTTGTGTTTAAGTATTTTTGCAAGTTTTCCCAATCAGCTAAAGTAGCGACATGCCAGCCTATTGGCGCCAGCTTTCCAGTATTTACAGCATGCCAATTGTACAAAGCACCAACCGTTTTTTTATAAGTGGTTTCATCGTTGTTGTACCAACAATAACCAGGTGTAGATAAATGTGCCCATGCAGTATTATTTGTAACTACAGGTATGGGAGTTCCATCATTTAGTTTAGTCGTTTTCAGGTTTTCCACCAACCATGTTTGATTACCAATTTTGATCGTATGATATACATTACCATCTTCATCTCTAACGGTATTGTCGGATTTTGAAGAGCAACCTGCAGTAAGTATTATTATCAACAAAACTAAGAACGGTAGTAAAATGCTATTTTTTTGCATACAAGTATGTTTTATGTAACATTTGAAATTTTATATTTTTAGTTGTACAGAGTAGCAAAAAACATACCAAGAATGAAAGTTAATTGACGTAAGAACTAACTCAATTATATATTTTCCATTTATTAGACTCGACTAAATATATTTTGAAACCATATAGACTGCCACAACGAGTAAAAATACAGCAAACACTTTTTTGAACAATGTGGAAGGTAATTTCACACCAAGTTTCGAACCAAAAAATGCACCCACTAAAATACCGAGAGCGATTAAACCTGCGTATAAGATATTCAAATGGCCGTTGTTGGCATAAATAATCACACTAGGCAAACCCACAGGTAATTGTAAGGCGGCTAATGAAGTGGCGGCAGCTGCTTTTGGGTCGTAATGAAAAACTGCTATAAGCAAGGGTACAATAACAATTCCTCCCCCTTTACCAAAAAGACCGGCGAAAATTCCGGCACCTATTCCCACCAGAAGATACATCCACAAAGGCTTGTTATTGGTATTATATTCCACCACGACAGTATCTTTCTTTTTTCTGAAGTATGAAAAAACATCGAAGTAGCTCAATGCTATGTATAGCAGAATACCTGCATACAGCTTAGCCAAGAGACTTTCGCTGATATTAACGGCACATTCTCCACCAACAAATGAGCCGAGAAATAAACCCAACGCTATCCATAAAGCTTCACGAACTTTGATGAGTCCTGCTTTATAATACGATACGACTCCTAAAACACCTACAGGCAATAACATGGCTGCTAATGATGTGGCATTCGCATCGAGAATGTTCATTCCAAAAATAACAATGAGCGAAGGAACCAATACGATTCCTCCGCCAATGCCGAATAAGCCGGATAAAATGCCGACCAGGATTCCAAAAAATAATAAACCAATTTCAATCATTTGTAAGCTCTAAAATGTAAGTTGTATCTGTTTGCACAGTATTTTATATAGATTAAATTCCATCTCAACCTTTTGTAAGTAATTCTTTTCCTACTATTTCAGCCGCAACTTTCACACACCGTATGCAAGGGCGGGATTTATAATAAACCTCATTTCGTTCCGACGATTCAGGATTTTGTGGTTCGTGTTTAAGCTTGAGTAAATCGGCACAGATATATGAACCCATAATGGTTTTAAACTCGTTAGCAGTTCGTTGAACAGCTTTGTAGTTGGTATTTTTGGCGCCTTTATCTTTAGTATCAGTAAAAGGATACTGTAACCCCAATACAAGAAACATGCCTGAAACTGCACCGCAGACTTCCCGCAACCGCCCCATTCCTCCACCAAAGGAAGTAGCCAGTTTGGCTGCCATTTCCGGTTCAATACCGTAAATATCGGAATAAGCCATAAAAACAGCTTGAGAGCAGTTGTAACCTTTCTCGAAAAAGGTCATAGCCTTTGATGTTCTTTTTTTAATTTCCGGTTCATTCATTTCAACTTAATGACTGCAAACGTGGTCTCCTTCATGAGCATGTGACGCGCAATTTGAACCACCATCCTGAATTTTCCCTACCAGATAATCTTCTACCAGTTGGTGTACATCGCCTTTACAGTTGCGAACAACCTGAATGTTTTGCGAAGCCAATTTGTTGACTGCTCCATCACCAATTCCTCCGGCAAGCATGATTTTCACGTCCAGTTCGGCCAGATCATAAGCAATGTTCGACTTACAACCGCAACCCTGTGGAGATTCAAGCATCGTTTCCGCTATGATTTCGTTGTTATCCGAAATAGCAAAAATGGTATAAAACTCACAATGTCCGAAATGGGCATCAATCTGATTGTTCTCTTTTGTTGGTACTGCAATTTTCATTTGATTTGTTTTTTAAAGACGTTTAGCAATGAGCATAAATTGTTCGTAATTAGTTGTTTTTTCTTCAACGGTTCGGGTTATAACGTTATATATTTTCACCATCTTTACATCAAAACCTGACTTGACAAACTGTTTGGATAATACAGCCGTATCAAAGCCACAATAGGGAATAGGTTCAAAGTTATGAAATGACCCATCTTCGGCAACTAAGTCACCTACAACCACCCATGCGCCAGGTTTTGTTATTGTTGCCAAATGTTCCAACGTTTTTTCGACCTCGGTAAGATGATGAAATGCCATAGCCGAAAATACAAAATCAATATCTTGTTTTTTGTAGTCAAACACTTCGCCGTGTAGTATCTCAACCTTTTTTTCGTTATGAAGCTTCTGCTTTAAGACTTCTAACATAGATTCAGAAGTGTCAACCATAACTACTTTAGCCACCAGTGGTTCTACATTAAGCCCGACTAAACCTGTTCCTGCTCCAAGCTCCATTGCCTTCCAACTTGACATCGGATTGACATTGAACAGCATTTCACTCAAAAATTTCTTGGTCATAGCTATTTTGTCGGGGCTATCCCATTGGGCTGCTTTAGCTTTAAAATTATCGTTCATATTTTTAATGATTATGTTGATTTAAATTGATTTTGGAATTCTCATACTTCTTATAATTAGTCCAATTCCCCAAAGAATAAAGGGTAAACTAAGTATCTGACCCATATTAAGCAACATATTAGATTCAAATACCTCCTGATTGAGTTTAATAAATTCAAATACGAAACGCGATCCGAAAATTCCGATTAGAAATACTCCAAAAAGGAATCCGTTTCTTTTGTAAGCTTCCTTTTTCCAATACAACCACCAAAGAACAACGAACGTAACAATGCAGTAAAGTATTTCGTAAATCTGTGTAGGATGCATGGGCTGTGTTTCTCCAGCGCGAATAAAAATAAATCCCCACGGAAGTGAAGTAGCATTCCCATAAATTTCGGAGTTCATCAGATTCCCCAAACGAATAAAAGCACCACAAATGGTAACACCAATCAATAACCGGTCAAAAATCCAATTGATCCCTTTCTTCGATACATTTTTATTGTACAAAATCATGGCAATCAGAATTCCGATTGCTCCGCCATGACTTGCTAATCCACCTTGCCAAACGTACAGCAATTCCCACGGATTTGAAAGATAATGATTTCCGTATTTAAACGTTATGCCCAAGAATGTAACCGGTTCAGGCAATAATTGCCACTCGTAGAATAAACAGTGTCCGAGACGTGCGCCAACTATAGCTCCTATTACCGTGTAGATAAATAACTTGTCGAGCCATGATTCAGGTAATTTCTCGTTTTTAAAAATACGTTGAGTAATCAATAATGTGGCCCAAATACCCAATGCCCAAAGCAAGCCGTACCAACGAATTGTAAGCGGTCCTAATTGGACTAATACAGGATCTACATCCCAGGTTATATAGTTCAGTAGCATTTTATATAATTAAAATTTATTTATTGGTGTTAGTTCATCCTTGCAAAACGTTTTACAGTCTTTGCAGCGAACATGATTCTCTAATCCTCCTATCAGTTTAAAGCATCTTTTACATCTGAACCACTGTTTCTCAAACTGTACATTTCCACCTTCAATAACAATCATTTTTCCTTCCACCAAAGCTTGAGCAATGGTTTTACGTGCTTTTTCGTAAATGCGGGTTAGTGTGGGGCGGGATACATTCATTTGCTCCGCTGCCTGATCCTGATTCATTCCTTCGTAATCGAGCAATCGAATAGTTTCATATTCATCGTATAGCAATGAAATAGAGCTTAGTGTGTGCCGTTGAATTCCGTAAGGCTTAAAACCCTGCATTAGTGGAGGATTGCATATTTTTCGGTCTTGTTTTGGGCGGGGCATATTGAATTTTATAAGTTTTGAGACTGCAAAGATACAAATAGTATTGAACTTATGTTCATTACTGTCTATAAGTTTTGTAAAACACAACAAATGAAGAAATGTCATATTGTTTTGTATCTTTGTATAAACATACTTGAAATTCAAATCAAAAAAACTATGCTTTCACAACAAGAACGGTTTGATATAATCACACTTATTAAATATGAGGTTACGCCAGCAATAGGTTGTACAGAGCCCATTGCAGTTGCATTAGCAGTTGCAAAAGCGCAGGAAGTATTAGGTTGTTTACCCGATACGATTAAGGTTTTTCTGAGTCCCAATATTCTCAAAAATGCAATGGGTGTGGGCATTCCGGGTACAGGAATGGTAGGGTTACCCATTGCTATTGCCCTGGGTGCACTTATCGGCAAATCGGAATATGGACTTGAAGTACTGAAAGACCTTACACCCGATGCATTAGAGCAAGGAAAAAAGATGATTGAAAATAAACCAGCAACGGTTTACTTAAAACAAGATATTACCGAAAAGCTTTACATTGAAGTTATTGCGAAATGCGGAAAAGATAACGTAAAAGTTATTATCAGTCGGGATCATACGCGTTTTTCCTATATTGAAAAGAATGGTACAATACTCCTCCATTTGAAGGATGAAATTGATGGTGATGTGCAAAAAGATGAAACTGTGGATTTATCGTTCCTAAAAGTATGTGACCTTGCATTCGAAAGTCCCATTGAGGAGTTGCGGTTTATTCTGGAAACAGCTAAAATGAACACGGCAGCTTCTAACGAATCGCTGAAAGGCGAATACGGTCATAGTGTAGCTCAAACTGTACGGCACGGCAGCCAGCAAAACGTGATGGGGAATACTATTTTCACCCGGATGTTATCGGTTACGGCTGCGGCCTGCGATGCCCGTATGGCAGGAGCCACGTTTCCGGTAATGAGTAACTCAGGAAGTGGAAACCAAGGAATAGCAGCTACACTTCCGGTGTCAGTATTTGCTGAAGAAACCGGCAAGTCAGAAGAAGAGCTGATTCGAGCTTTGGTGTTAAGTCATTTAATGACCATTTATATTAAGCAAAGCCTCGGGCGACTGTCGGGATTGTGTGGCGCTGTGGTTGCTGCAACCGGTTCGGCTTGCGGCATAACCTACCTGATGGGTGGCTCACGTGAGCAAATTGCTTTCTCCATTAAAAATATGATTGGGAATATAACCGGAATGATTTGTGACGGTGCAAAACCCAGTTGCGCACTGAAGGTTTCTAATGGAGTTTCTACTGCTACGTTGTCGGCTCTTATGGCTATAGATAATAAAGTGGTGACCTCCATTGAAGGAATAACCGATGAAGATGTAGACAAAACCATTCATAACCTTACCAAAATAGGCTCGGAGGCAATGAATGAAACGGACAGAATGGTGTTACAAATTATGACCAGTAAAGGGGAATAGATTGAAAGCAAAATAAACAATAACAGGCTGAATTTCAATATCGAAACTCAGCCTGCTCCTTTAAATGAATCTGTTTCTTAGAAAGTAACCGTTTTGTCAGCCCAAACCACCACATTCACACAATCAATCATGTTGGAAATGGGACAAGCCTCAGTGCTGTCTAAATGACGTGATTTCAAGCATGTTCCACAAGCCAAAATTTCCCCACCCACTTCCACAAACTTTTTTAGTTGTTCATCAACATTGTATTTTTCGTGTGTCAAGCCTTCGCACTCTACGGCTTCGCCCATTAAAAATAATTTCACTTCATGACCTTGCTTCTTAGCTGTTACGGCAAAACGAAAAGCATTCCATGCTTTTTCGTACTCTTTTGTTTCGAGAATAATTCCGATTTTCATTGTAATACTATTTAAAGTTTTTGAATTATAATGCCAAAATGATAGGGTTCTAACAGCAATTCTTTGCTGATAATAAACTCGGATTCTACTGCCCATTGTTTGCATTGTTCAGGCGTAGGACGAATATCCAACTGAGGACCACGGGGAGTAGAAATATCACTTCGCCAATGAATAATACCTGCTTTTGCACCTGGTTTCAATATCCTGAATGTTTCGTCAAGTATTTGTTTGGGATTTGAATGATGCATGATATTAAAAAGCATCACATAGTCTATTGAATTGTCAATGAATCCACTTCCATCTGCAATGAAATCATGCAAATGTAATTCAATATTTTTAATCAGCAATTGACCGGCTTTTCTCTCAAGCAATTCTATCATTTCCGGCTCTATATCAAAAGCATGAACTATACCGCTTATAATCTGTGTTGCCGGAATGGAAAATGTACCGTAGCCACTACCTAAGTCAACCACATTTTCAACCTCTGAAGTAAGTTGCATTTGTTCTAAAATGGTTTGTGCATCAAAAAACTCTGACCACATTTCTTCATTTGGCATTCCACTATCTCTTACTTTCATATTTCTATGTTTTGACTATTTTTAAAATATCCAATTAAATAAAAAACCTACTATCATTATTCCACCACCAACAATGGCAATAAAAGTCAGAATCAAAGGCATTTTCAGTACTTTTCGAAGAATAATCATTTCGGGCAAAGATAATGCAATTACTGACATCATAAACGCTAAGGCAGTACCCAACGAAGCCCCTTTTTCAATCAATACAGAAACAATGGGAACAATACCCGCAGCATTGGAATATAACGGAATACCAATGAGAACGGAAAGCGGAACAGCATACCAAACATCTTTACCCATAAAAGATGCCATAAATTCAGCAGGGACATAACCGTGCGCACCTGCACCGACCAAAATACCAAATGCCACGTACAACCAAACTTTACCAACAATTTCTTTCACGGCATCATAGCCCATTGTAATTCGTTGCGAAAAAGCGATTTTTCCGTCTTCTCTTTCTCCCTCGCCCAATTTGGTGGCATACACCCATTCTTCCACCCAATGTTCAAGTTTGAGTTTGCCAATGATCCAACCGGCTACAATAGCAATAGTTAAGCCTGTGCCAATGTATATGGCTGCTACTTTCCAACCAAACATACCGTACAGCAATATTACAGCCACTTCGTTAATCATTGGAGCTGCAATCAGGAACGAAAATGTTACACCCAGTGGAACACCTGACTCAACAAAACCAAGAAACAGCGGAATAGCTGAACACGAACAGAAAGGCGTTACTATACCCAACATAGCGGCCATAATATTACCCATGAATGTTGATTTACCTTCCAGTGCTTTTCGGGTACGTTCGGCAGTAAAGAAGCTGCGTAGAATTCCGACAAAGAAAATAATCAATACTAACAGCATTAATACTTTTGGAAACTCGAAAATAAAGAATCGTAAAGCTTCTGTGAGGTGAGAGCCTTTTGTCATTCCTAAAACAGAGTCAATGAGCCAATCGGTCATTGGTTGGAGATTGACATATACCAAATACCATACAGGTAATAGAATGATTGGTATAATTAGATTTTTGTTGAAGTTCATAATTTTTTTTATTTTTATTATATCTATTTAGTTCGTAATAATACGAACAATTTAGGTAAAAAATTTTATTTAGCAATGGCCACAACCACAAGTTGAAGCCATCTTGAATTTTGGTGTTGGTAGCATTGCATTTATATCTGACGAACAACATTTACCTGAAGGATTCAGTTTTTTACATTGATTTCCGGTGCAAGCTCCGGTCATTTCCTGTATATCTTTGAGCGTTTTTGCTCCATCAGAAATTGCTTTTTCAATTTCGCTTTTTGAAACTTGCTTGCAATAGCAAATAATTTCGTCCATACTGATTTGATGTGATAATGTAATGATTATAGAAAGAAAATAGCCGTATAATAAAGACCTACTATGATAAAAACAACCGAAACTACCCGACGAAACCATAATTCAAAGGTTTTGATTTGATTGTACAGTTTGCCTACATTTCCAACTGCATAAGCTAACAGCCATGAAAAAAGAATGACAGGTAGACCTGTGGCAATGGCAAATAAAACAGGTAGATACAACCCGCTTGCACTTGCTACAGTCATTGGAATAAGCATCACGAAATACAGTACACCACTATACGGACAAAATGCCAGGGCGAAAACCATTCCCAACAAAAGTGTACTCCAATAACTGCCTTTGCTATTTTCTCCAATTTTGTCGGTTAAGCCTGAGAAGCCAGGGAAATTAATTTTAATTACATCGAGCATAAATAAGCCAATCAGAATGAGTGCAGGACCTAACAGCTTTTCGCCCCATCCCTGAAACATCATGGAGACATGCATCTTGCTTGCACCAAAGAAAATGATTAGAGCCAACCCGGTGTAACTTATGGCACGACCAAGTGTATACACTAAACCATTGATAAAAACACTTCGCCGATTTTCAATGTCGCGACTGATAAAGCCTATAGCAGAAATGTTTGTGGCCAAGGGGCAAGGACTGATGGCTGTCATCAATCCAAGCAAAATGGCTGTTACAAATGCATACTGCGAATTTTCTAATATGTTTTGGAGAAATTCCATGAGAATAATGTGCTAAAAAGATAATATGCCAATGTGTTGATTTGGGAGTAAATGCAGGATCAGATTACAAAAATGGATCAATCGTTTTCTTTAATTCAGCCTTCAGTTTTTCCGGGCTGCTTTTTGCGTACATGAACCCCTGTTCTGTCAAGTCAATTCGTTTGCCACCACTAATTACCAAAAGTGCCTGACCTTCAGCATTACATTTTTTAGCTAAAGCTTCACTTGCTTTCTCGTCGAGATTCACTGCCTTAAAGGTAATCAACCCTTTTTTTGCTTGTACAGGATAAAGGGCTGCAATGGCGGCTTGTGTCTCGGTTTCAACCGCCTGGCATGTTACACAACGACGTGTAAAATGGAAGTAATACACTTCGACTTTTGCCGATTTTGCAGCTGCTACTTGCGTTTTTTTGTCAGCTGCCAACGTATTTACAGTGAAAAATGAAACAATTAAAAATAATGCTACCGATAATGCTATTAGCTTTTTCATATTCTATAGACTTTGTTGGTTAGAATTTCTTTTAATTCCTGGTTTGAAGGAACACGTCCTTTGAGAACCACTTTACCATCGACTACCAAAGCCGGCGTGGTCATAACATTGAATTTCATTATTTCCATAATGTCTTCCACTTTTCGGATTCCGGCATCAATACCATTTTGTTCTACTACTTCGCGAGTGACTTTTTCAAGTGCTTTGCACTTAGCACAGCCGGTGCCTAATACTTCGATCATCATAATTCTATATTTTAATTATAGGTTTGAAATACTTGTGATTTTGTGTTCCGTTAATCGCAACAAGTTGCTTTCACTTTGCAGGAATCGAAGAAAACATCAAAAGAGTCTTTTGCCTTTTCCCAATTTTCCCTATTGATACAATACTTTACTCTGGGACCCTCAATTTCACCTTGTATGAGTCCTGCTTCTTTTAATTCCTTCAGGTGTTGTGATACAGTGGCTTTTGCAATTGGCAATTCATTATGCAAATCACCGAAGTAGCAACTGTCCATTGCTCCCAAGAAATTCAAAATAGTAATTCGTGCGGGGTGCCCCAACGCTTTTGCAAAATGAGCCAGCTGCTCGTTGTCAATTGTATAATCTTTGTTTTTGCAGCAATCCATGATAAATGAGTGTTATTGTGATACTGTTCGCAAAAATACGAACAGTATTTGATATGACAATAAAAACGGAGAAGTATTTTCAAATTTGTCAGATAGAGGTTAAAATCTAGAGCTAAATTTCTTCTAAATTTAACTCATTAATCAAAACCAACAAAGCCTTGTTTTTTTCAATCATAGATTGTAGTATTGGACTGAAGAAACTTTGAATCTCTGGAATAGTTTTTTTTGATTTTAGTTCAGAGATAATATAATCGGCTATATCTAAACCGTTGGTACGGTCAGTGTCGGTGGCTTCGTCTTCTAACAAGGTGGATATAGATATTCTACAAATATTTTGGTTTTGTATTTCGGTGGCCTTTACACTCCATTTACTAAAAGCTCCCAAATCAGGATAAAGCATCACATTTCGACCTTTCAGAACATGGCATTTTTCAATTGATAATCCGTTTAGGTTTCCAGCAGCAAGCCAAACCATATCGGGCACTATGCAGCTGGCAACAATAGCGGATTTTTCACTTTCCACTATCGCAACCTGTTTGTCCGGATAAATCTTCAAAAGGTGTTCCCCGAAGAAACATTGTTGCAAATTGAAGTCATCAGGGAGTTGTTTCTTTTGTTTGAGTTTGTTATGTACCCAATCAATTGCACCACTTTCGTGTTTAATGCGTTTTCCGGTTGCGGGATTATATTGCATGATTTTACCCGTTCGGACTTTTCCCTGAATATCGATTTGCCAAAAGATAACTTCTTTGTTTTTTGTTGCACCTAAAGCATAGTTCTCGGTAGCGCTCTGAATCTGGCTATCGGAAAAATAATCGAACAAGAAGCGTACAAAATTGCTTTTATAGCTTGCAGATTTTTGAACGTAGCTGAAGGGGATAGTACCAATTGGGCGGGGCGGCTCGATTGGTTTAGACCCCACCCCACCTCCCCCAAGGGGAGGAGTAAGAGAAGATGGATTGTCCAAAAAATATTGTTTTGGGGTATAATGATAACCGCATTTGCTTTCGCGGTTACATTTGCCTACATCGTCATGAATGGGTTTATGTGTGTTACCATCTAAATACAATGTAAAACTAAGTTTGGCTTTACATGATGGACAATCGTGGCGGGTGTCTTTGCCTTTGTAGGGTTGGAGGTATGGATGAGGGTAGTTCATAGTTGATATTTGACAGTTGATAGTGGAAGACAGTTCTTGTGATTATATTTTTTAAGTGTCTTCTTTGGAAATTGGTTGGTTGCGGTGTAAAATGGCTGAAATCGTTTACTGTAAGTAGTTGTAGCGATATTTGACCGCAACTAAAATATGTTCTTAGTTCATTTTTACTTTTGATTTGGTTGCGGGGTGTTTCTTCTGAAAGCCATACTGGTAAAGGGTTTCAGAAGGCCGCAACCGCAACACCGCAACCAAGGGTTGTTTTCTATTCTTTGCAGATCTTTGAGATAAATTGCCGGGACAAACCAATGGCATCAGCGAAGGCTTGTTTGTTCTTGATGCCATATTCTTTTTGTATCGTTTTTATTGCTTCAGTAGCATTCATTTTTGTTGGAGTGTTGGTTGTGTCAATTAATAGTATTTTTGAATTAAAGTAGTCGCAAAGCTTAATGGCATATTGCATTGCCTCTTTTGTTATCATTCCCTGTTGCCATTCGGTGTTGTCGTAAATACCCCTAATGATTTGAATAATGAGGGCTAAGCGTAGTACCTGAATCTCCATTTTTGCATAGGTAGCCCGAACAAAGTTATTTGAGCAACTATTTACCAAATCGGTGGTTTGGTTGGCGTATTCAATGAACAGTTTTTTCGCTTCAGCGGAAAGCGTAAATGGATTCTCAAGCTTTGACAGATAATAGCAATGAGTAATCAGTTTTTCATATCTGTCGATAATCAGTTTATCGGGTGTTCTTTCTGAATACTTTTGCTTCTTTACTTCCTTGGGATAGACGTACAGGAAGCGACTTGCAAAACCATTTTCTTTGAGCGTATTGCTGCTTAATGCTATGTTTAATACTTCTGGCTGAATTGTTCCGCAAATGGTCAGAAATGGCTCTGGAATCTGTAACGGTTCTTCACTTTTTCGGTTGATACAGAATTGTGCATTGTTGAAAATAGACAGATACCGGCTTATCTCACCATTTTTATTGTATCTGCCAAAGTCGGCAAACCAACCAGAGAGTTCATCCCTGTAGAGTGATATAGATCCGCTGTTGCGGAACATGGTTTGATATAAACTTTCAGGTGTGAAATCGTCAATCAGGCATTGTTTGAAAAAGGGTTTTTCCGGTTCCTGAGTTTTGAGTTGTTTTGCTTCCGCACATTCCACTTTCCAACGGCTTAGTTCTACTTGGTAATCATCGTAACTGGCATTGTCCAGTTTTTGCAATGGACGGAAAGCAGCTGCCACCGGCTCAGTTTTTCCTACTCCGGGAGGAGCAACGAGCATGACCCACAGTTGCCCAAAGTTTTTGTATTTACCGCTATCTATTACAAATTTCTTTCTAGCTGCTGCACTCACGGCACATAAAGCTGACATGACCGGGAATTCAATGGGCACACCGTACACTTCTGAAACCTCCAAAGCAAAATCAAGAATTACTTGTGGTAGTCCGTTTATTGGAAAAACGGAATCATTTGCACTTGAATTCATACTATTGGCATGAATCTCAGCTTTCAGTTGTTGAATGAAATTTGTAGTTTTGTTTTGCTCTTGGTTATTTGCCTCTTCGGATACTTCAAGGTTCGAAGGGGCTTCTTTTTTTTCTATCATGGCTTCCTGGCCTTTTTAATTGATTTATGATAGTTGTCGTCCAATAGTTTCTGAATATCTGACATCCGGTAATAAATTTTCCCACTGATTTGAGAATAACTAATCAAGCCCTGGTCTCTCCACAATTGAGCAGTACGTACACTAATACTCATTAAATCAATGAATTCATCATTCGAGAAAAACGGATCATCCGGAAGCTTACGGTTCTCGTTTAATCCCTGCATCAAATTGTCTAATCGTTTGAGTAGTTCTTCGTGCTTCTGACCAATTTCTTTTAGTGACTCAATGATTGTTTCATCATCGAGCATTTTCTTCCTGATATCGGCTTCAAACTTTTCGAAATATTCTTTGAAGTTCATTTGCTACCCTTTCCGGTTGAAAGTTGGTTTTCTTTCTCTTCAATAAATTCTTCGACAGTTTGAATACGGTTAGCCAGTAACCATGCTTCAATTTCATCTCTTCGGAAAAGAACTTTCGCATTTCTCTTATAGAATGGAATTGCTTTTTCGCAAATCATTTTATTGATGGTGTTGACTGCATAGCCGGTAAGTTTACTGCATTCATTCTTCCCGAATGTGTCTGGAAAAGACTCTTGTTTTGTTTGTACGATAAGTTGCGGTTTTACCATCTCTCCTAATAAATCTTTGAACTGACCAATGGTAAGAGCTGCTAACGGAGTCTCGTTTGTTGGCTGAAATTTTGTTTCCATATTTGTACTTATTTTTGATTTTTGAAAGCCAATAGCTGCGCAGTCTATTGGGTTTCTTGCTACAAATGTATCATCAAAAATATAAGCGGATACTATGAAATCATGGGAATTATTGGGTCGGACTCCGACTTCGGACGGGTCGGACTAGGTCGGAAATAATACAAAAAAGCCTCAAATAGAGGCTAAGGATAGGTCGGAAGTTGGGTCGGAGATTTAGCTGTTTTTTTGCTTTGAAATGATAATAATTTGTTCTATTTCTTTGTGCATTTTGCTACGTTCATATTTGCTTTTAGTTGGTTTGATATATTCTTTTGTACAAAAAGCTGTTTTAATCGTATTCGAAATGCTTTCTCCACACATATGTTGAATGATATTTGACAACATTGAGGGTGAACCTTTCCATTTTAATGGTTCAGGAACTTTTATGTACTTTCGATTAAACCAGAAAAGCCATACATCTGAGTTCGGATTATCCATCATCTTCTTATGAAAAAGGTATTGCATTATTTTAACTAGGCAATCATCAGTAAGTGTAGAATTGAATTTTGGAAGTATATCTTGTTTGAGCTCTTGTATATTTGAAAATATCAGCTCTTTGTTTATTGAAGTACCATTTTTCTGATAGTCTGGTCTGCGACAACAGAGCTTAGTGCAATTCTTACACTTGTCACTATTAAAATGAACATCGTTAGAAAATTTTTTCAATTCGGGACAACTCATGTTGTGTCTTTTGTTATTGTTGAATATGTATAAATTGTGTTTTGACTTATTTGCTAATGAAATTAGGTCGATGTCGAAACATAAAAATACATCTATTAACTTATCGATAAAATCAAGATGATTAATTAGTCGAACCGTCAAATCGTAATTTGTATGAATATCGCAAAAGTCACCTTCTAATACTGCGGTCTCATCGTTAAAAACGAATTTACGATCTAAAACAAGTTCGAACATTTCTTTGTACAACTTATCGCGTTCGATAATGTCAATTTTACGTTTATGAATATGGCTTTTGTCAAGATTTCTCAATAGGATGTTGGCATAAGCAATTTGAGCCGTTTTTATTTTTAGTGTAAATAGATTATTCTCAATCTCATCCACGACTTGCTTATATAGCTCAACATAACTACATAAAGCATCTTGATTAACTGCATTTGAAAATTTGTTTACCCAAACAAGTGTTTTAAATTCAAAGTTATTTATAAAATTGATTGGTTTTTCTTTTTTAATTGCATACTTGTGATCATAAAAACCATAAGAGCGTATTTGTTCTCTTAGTTTATTCTTGTTTAGCTGTTCCGTTACATCGCAAAAGGAATTTGTCCAACATAAATACAACGCCTCAGTAAGTAAATCAAAACTCGATAGATAAGTGTTAGTTAGTTCTCGCTTAATCATTATTGATATTTTCTATAGTTTGTAATTAGATATAATGTTTTCTTTCGGACAAAAAAAATGACATGAATTATCATGCCATTTTTAATATCTTAACGTAAATATTTCGTTTTTATTACAAAACTTTCGCAGCTTCGTCAATTTCTGTATTTGCAAAGCTGTCAAGATAGGTGTTTGTTGTTTTCATATCTTTGTGATCCATAATCTGAGAAATCAATTCACGCTTGATACCATTGTTTTGCAAAGTCATTGCCATGGTGTGACGGCTGACATACGAAGTTATGTTGATGTCAGCAATACCCAGGATTTTAGCCATCTCTTCGAGATTGTCATTAACCACAGTCAATCTGTTATGAATGTGTTTGTATAGTTTCTCTCCGGTATAGCCCTTGCGTGATACGATTGGCAGTAGGTAGTTTTCTACTGGCTTTTGCAGGCTACAAAGCTCATTTATGATTGTTTGTAGTTCTTCTGTGAGCTTTACACTTATGGACTTGGACTTTTTGCTGTACTGTGTTTTTTGTCGCTTATAAACGATATATTGACCATTCTCAAGCCGTTTGATATTGTCAGGTGTCAGGTTTGCCATATCTACAAAACTCATCCCATAGCAATAATATGAAAAAAGGAATACTAAACGGGCAAATTGAACCGGTTCTTTCAGCTGAATGTCTGCTTTTACCTTAGCTAGATAATCAGTTGGTAAATATCGTTTCTCAGTTTCTTCTTCAAGCTTAGCCACTTCAAAACCTCCTTTGCCGAATGGGTAGGTGGAACGATTTGCTTCCTTGGCCTGTATTGCCAGATTGAGAATAGAGCGCAATTGTTTCATATAGCCTCTACGGCTGTTGCCACAACAACCCTTACGCTGTACTATCTTGGTTGTCCCATTCTTATATTTATAAATCGATTCACGTGGGGTTTGAAGGAAAGCATCAAAATCCTGCACGTACTTAATATCAACTTCAGGAAACAAACGCTTTTCAAACTTTTTGTCAAAGATTTCGAGCATCCTCAATGCTATTTCATAACTACGAGCATTACCCTGATGTCCAGTATTTCTCAATGTTTGTATGTGGTTTTCAAAAAAAGGCTTAACTTTGCCTTTCTTTGTACGATTGAGGAATGATTCTTCGAACTGGTTTAGTGTCCAGTCGATTTTGTTGCGGTCGAATTCGTCAATAACATCCTTTGCTTTTAGAAACTGGCTGTTGATGTACGCATTGCTTTTCTCGTAATCCGGATTGATACGTTTGTCTTTCTTGAATTGAGAAAACTCGTCATTCCATTGGTCGGAAATAGCAGAGAGGTTTAAACTGATGAATTTTCGTACCCGGTCTTTGGTAATTCTCAAAACAATCGGGTGTTCACCACTCTTTAAAGTGGTGCTTTTGTAAAGGATAATTGAAATGTATTTCATACTTACGTTACACTTTACGTTACACAAACATTACACATTTGATAAAACTTAAGCGAAAAGTATCAAATAAGTAGGCTTGTTAGGCGTTGATTAATAAGTACAAAGATACGGAAATACAAGTAATTACCAAAATATAAGTAATAGAATATACACTTCTAAAGGGGATGTTAGATAGTACGAAATTGTTTTTTTTATTCAAAATTGAATGTGAGTGTTACCATGCGGGAAGTAAGTCTTGAAACTGCCTGCGTATAAAACTTGTTTTTGGGATCGGAAGGTTCAAATTTGTGGTCGAGCATATCGTTGAAACCAAGTGCAAATTTCAACTCGGGACACAATTTAAAAAATGAGAAATAGATATCGCAACCAACACCAAATTCGGTAAAAAAGTCGATAGGTTGCAGCATGGCTTTGTTTTCCTTGTTTCTGCCCAAATCGATATAGGCTCCTGCACCCCAAAGAACGTAGGGACGATAGTTGTCTTTTCGCTCGGCGCTGTATTTGAGATAGATGGGTACGGAAACCGGAATAGACGTGAACGAAACTGAATCTTTTGAACTGCCTGTTATGTAATTCAGTTGTCTGTCGCCAAAATGCAGGGTAGGAGTAAACCGAAGGTTTAAATACCTGTTTAACCTTAAGTCACTTACAATCCCAACCGAGAAACCTGGCTTCAGGGTAGATACAGCAGCATTATATACATTCTTATTTGTTCCAAGGCTGTCTAAACTGGGCGTAACCCCAAAATCCATTGTATTCATTCCCAGCGAAAATCCGAAATGAATAAGTTTTGAATCGACATAAGGAAGGTTTTGAGCACCAGCAAATGAACTACATTCGGCAAGACAAAAGCAAACTAATACGAATTTCTTTATGTGGTTAAGTAGCATACGTTGGCAATTAGTTTTATTTAAACGCACAAAAATACCTATTATTGCACAATCCTGCAAGGTGGGTTGACAAATACCGCGTGTTTAAGGAAATAATGTTGCTCCTTTTTTATGTCAGGGCTACGCCCCTGGTTTTGAGAATTATTATCAATGTTACGAAGAAATCAGGGCTACGCCCCTTTTAGCAACGTAGTTGTGATATCTTCGTAATCAAATGGAATTACATGATTTAATAAGGTGCGTAGCACTGACATCTTAATCAGAACATTTTATTTGAATACGGTACCGATTTTTTTACATGCCAATTGCAAGGTTCAAATTAAACATTTCTGTTTTAGTGGTTTTCATCTACCGTTGCAGCGTTAGCGACATTAATCCGATTATCACTTCGTTGGCAACTGTTTCCAATTCCAGTTTACGCAGTTTTTTGTCTTTGTTCAACGGCATATCCAGTAAAACTCCGGCTCCTCCCTTTATTTTTCGTCCATACACGCCCTCTATCTTCAGGTCTTTTTCCAGGTCGTTGCTTACCAGGCCACTTAATAAGTGGATCCGATAGGGGCGGGGGGAATCCAGTTTAAAGGCTTTGCCATCGTTGTAATAATCCTGCTCAATGGGACACCAGTTTTCAGGATTTTTCAATTCCAGTGTGTCGCGTGTTCCATCGGTGTATTCCACATGAATTCTTCCGTTTACAAAATGCGTCTGCATCTGATTGGTAGTTCCGGCCATAAGCAAATAAGCATGAGAAGCTGATCCGTTTAGCGGAATCTCAATTTTCTTTGGGAAGTTATCCCAAAGTGATGTAAATACTATGTTTTTTCCAACGGCTGGTGAGCGGAATGATACATTTAGTTTTGTAGATAATGTATTATTCAAAATAACTTTTCGTAAACCTGAATCATCTATCTTTTCCGATTCGGTTGGGTGGCACCACTCACCGATTCCCTGTATTGGAATTTGAAGTGTTGTATAAGGCGACCGCGGCGAAAGGTATTTATTCTCAAAAATATGACTGACTGAATCGTTGAAAAACTTATCGATATTTATCCCTTCGCAGGTAGCAGCATTTACTTCTGAAAAGGCTTTTAATTCAACTCCTTTTTTAGCTGTAATTTCAATGTTTACGGGTTGCCACCAGGTCATTTGACCTTGTTTCAGTTGAAGAAACAGGGTTCTGTGTCCTGTTGCACCACTGATTTTTCCGCTTAAAGTATTACCCGTTTGCTTTGTTTGACTGATTACCTGTTGCGGGTCAAAGATTTTCAGTATGTCGGATGCTGATTCGTATTGCCACAAAGCTCCTGAGGCTAAAGCGACTTCAGGAACTGTTTTCTCAATTCTTTTTCCGGTCCAAACGATTTCTACTGTGCCCGGTTCGGGAATTGAAATGCTGATGACAGGATTTCCAGCAGCTGATTCCATTAATTTCCATCCGGTAGGTTTGCCGTTGATAAGAATAGTCGAAATACTATCGGAGTAAGCTTTTATTTGAAGTTCAACTGCCAGCTTTTTCTGAAAATGGGGTTTGATTGTGTAGATATCCGTTTTAGCTTTTTGTTTGAAGCTGAAATCTATATCCGATGTGCTAATAGATGCGTGATCCCACGATTGTGGAAAACCGGGACGGAGTATCAATCTATCGTTCATAGCATCGGGAATTATACCGAAAAGTCCCTGAACCAATGCACGGGACATGACTCCGATAGGGTCGCCAAAATCGCGGTAACTTTCGCCACGGGCAGCATCGTAAGAACTTATCTGACCCACATTGCCCGGACTTCCACCCAGGTACATTCCATCCAGGACAGAACTCTTCAATAGTTTGTAACCTTCTTCATTTCGGCCGGCTTCCCAATAGGATAGGGCCGTATGCAGCACTTCGGCAAAAACAACATTGTTTGTCGACCAGCAATAAGGCATCCAGTTTGTTGTTGAGAGAGTTGCATATCCTTCATCCTTCAATCCTTTTGCCACTACCGGAAAATGCGGAATTTCCGTGTCGACATAGCGTGTAGCCTGATATCCCTGAAACGGATCGGCAGTTTCGGAATCAATTGCATGATAAATAGTCCAGAGCGCAGCACTTTCGTGAACTTTCTTTTCGCCCATGAAGTCCTGAAATTCAGCCCAATGACCTTTGGGAGTAATCCAAAGTCTTGCATTGAGTGCTTTTAGTATTTTATCAGCTTCATTGGCGTATGGTTTCGGGTCTTTTCCTATTCTTTGTGCAATTTCGGCTGCCATTTTATTTGCCCGGTAGTTATAAGCCGACGAATGGGTAACTGCGCCGCTGTTGTAATAAAGTCCATCACTTGCCCAAATGCAACAATACGCATCATAAAGCCCATCGTTATCGGGGTCGAAGTTTCGTTTTTCCCAGGCTAAATCGCTTGCAATAACGGGCCATATTTTCTGTGCATATGCCAAATCGCCTGTCCAGTTCAGATGCCAGAGTAGTTCATCGATGTAACAAAGATTCATATCGTAGTGATGCATCTTGTTGTTCTCATGCGGATTGCGGCAAATATACCCGTTGCTGTACATTTGCGTTCCCCATTGTTTTACGGCACGGGCCATATTTAAGGTAGTATCCTGATTGGGATGCGGGTACACGGGTTCCACATTTGTTACCTGCGAAGCCGCGTAAGCATCGAAATGCAGACGTGAACGATCGTGCCATCCCAATGCATCGCCTGTATAACCTGCACGCCATCCACTCAACGGCATACGCCAACCAACTGCACCGTGTAACCATGTTTCACCACTCCATATTCCATCGGCAGCCATGGCAAGTGTTCCTCCCAGTGTGTTGAAATAAGGATCGGGTGTTTCTATTTTTAATGTCGAAGCCAGTTTCACACGGGCAGCTTCAGATTTTTCGAAAATTGTACAAAGTGATGTATACGGCAATTGATTACCTGCGTCAGGAATCTGAATAGCCAGATAGTATGTGTTGTTATTGGATACAGGTAATTTCCCCTTGAGAACAGGAGTGTTCCCGGTAGTAACTAATAGTTCTGATTTTGGTGGAAATGTTCCAATAAGTTTGCGGTCGTGTTTTGCTCCGAATGTTAGCTGAAACGAATTGTTGAAAAGTTGATATTCATTGCCTTTACAGTATTCGGGTTTGAGTTCAAAACAATCAATGGGGTCAACGCCCATGTCACCTTCGCGACTGAATCGTTTGTCGGCAGCACCGCCAAATACCCACGATAGCTTTGTGTTTGTTGGAATATTTTGCGTTTCAATTTTCAACATCATGCCCTCAGCCTCACTCATAGCCAAAGCGGTAATCGTGATTTTACCTTTCCCCAGTAGCGGGTCGGTAATGTAGTATATGCGCGAACCTGCACGATAACGGCATTCAATCCGTTGTGCTGCATTCAGTTGTATTGATTTCTGTTTATTCTCAATGCTGAAACTAAGGTTTCCGCCCATACGTGGCAGATACAATGCAAATTCAGGAACATCCCCGGTTTCCACCCGAAAGCCGGTATGGGTTCCGTAAAGCGCCCTGTTGAACTGTGAAGTTCCATTCACAATAACAAAATCATCTCCTTCGGGCCTGTAACGTAATTCACGGTCCTTGTTCACAGTCTTTTTATCAACAAGTTGATTTAATTCCGGATCGTAAACCTGAACTTTGCTTGGTTGGTTTTGGGCGTGAGAATATGAACATCCTGAAATGAGTAGGAGTGCTGTCAGTTGTTTTAGAATCTGATAACGCATTGTCTTTCTGTTTGGTTGTAAAAAAATAGAGGTTCAGGAATTCCCCAAAGTTAGCGAAAATCCTGAACCTCTAAAATGTATATCTGAAAATTATTCTGTCAAACTATATTTGAGGAACCAGTTCTCTAAACTTGATTTCAACGAGGACGAAACTGCAGTTCCGGATCCGTTTGTATATTTTGCTCCGATTTTGTTAGCCCAGTTTTCCTGAACTGTTGTTCCCCACAGGTTATTCGGATTAGTACTTCCGGCTCTGTTTGTCCAACCAGTTGCCCAACTTCTATCTGCATTGCTGCTCCATCTGCGAGCCATGCGGTTCATAGCATATAATGCTTTTCCTTCACCGGCTAATTCTAACGCTGTTTCTTCAACAACAAGCGAATCCAGACGTCGCATATTTGTAAGCGTATCTAATGCTGTTGCAGAAGACAAAGCATATGTTCCAACACCATCTAATCCAACGCGACCACGAACTCCATGGTTTGAACCTTCCGATGTTGATGAAGTAGCATATAAGCAACTTGGATACTCAGTAAATGCGCCTTCAAACTTACCGGTAGTTTTATTGTAATAAGCTCCAATCCCTTCATTAAGGAATGATGTTGCTTCTTTGAAATGTCCCAGTCCAATTAATGCTTCAACGAGGAATAAATGAATTTCGGCAGCCCTGTATAGACAAATCTGAACATCGTTTGTGTAAATTTTATCCGATGTAAGATTGCCCGGAAGAAACTTATACATAACTCTTTCTCCGTTCAATGTTCTGTATGTAACGCCCGAACCACGGTATTTATCTCCGGGAATACCCGAAATTGTTTGTGTTTCGAAGCGATTTACTGCAACATCGGTTGGACGTAAATAATAGTTGTTTGGATAAGTGTTTGAATAATACTGTACATACCGGTTGGTTTGGTGAAGTGAATAATCATAAAACTGAACGCAAATATGCTCTTTACGTGTAAATGTATAGCCGAAGTTTTTCCATTCGCCATTGTATTCGCTCAGGTTTAGCTGATAAGAGGCCTCGTTCTCGCCACCACGTTTGATAATAGCAATGCAATTTTCTTTCACTTTCTGAAACTCATTTTTATATAAGTAAAGCTCAGCTAATAAACATTCTTTTGGAGGACAAATACGATCCCACGAAAGAGAAGTAGGCGATTGGGCCTGACCCGGGAATAGTTCTGTTGACCAAACTACATCGCCTTTTCCATCAATACCATTGGTTCCAACTTCGATTAAATCGATACATTTTGAAATAAGTTCATCAAATTTCAACACGGGATATTTGCTGATATCACCATAAGAAGTAACCGGTTGATCGAAATAGATAGCTTCACCATAAATTTTTGCCAACTGCAAATAGGCCCATACTTTGTAACGAATTGCACCACCAACAAGTCCCTTGTAAGTTGCAACTGAAATGGAAGTTGAATCTTTTTTACGATAGGTGAAGACGTGCTGCAGATAATCATTTGCATTCATAATCACATTGTAGTAACCCTTTGGACTTGCAAAAGTATTGCCACTCATGTCCTGATAGTTATACACATCCCAAATTTCGCGGGGAGCATTGGGTGTTGGTTCCAGCAAATCGCCACGCAACCCTTCAAGAAACGATGCCTGATCGGCAACATCCTGTACTGTTCCTGCAAGACCCATATAGCCCGAATAAAGTTCGGTATAATCGCCAACATAGTTTTTTTCAAGCAATATTTCTGAAGTGTCAGGATTGAAAAAATCACTGCAGGCACTGAAAGAGGCTGCTATAGCGATAACTAAAAATGAATATATTAACTTTTTCATATGCTGCATATTATAATTTTACATTAAAACCTAATTTAAACGAGCGAGCCAGTGGAATTTTTCCATAATCAAACCCACGTAAAGAAGAATCGTATGAATACATTGTTTCAGGATCTAATCCCAGGTAGTTTGTTACAGTGAACAGATTTTCTCCAGCAATGTATACTGTAGTTCCACCCATAAATTTGAATGTATAGCCTATTGATAATTCTTTCAGCTTAATATACGAAGCATCTTCAATCCAACGGTCGGAGAAGCGGCTGTTACCAAGTGGATCGCCATAAGTTGCACGAGGCATACTTGTTACCTGACCTTCGCTTGTCCAGCGGTTATTTACCGATATCAACTGATTGCCGAAGTCATTCATCGATTCCATGTTGCGGCGAACTGCATTGTACATTTTATTGCCTACGCTGTAACCAAAATTAGCCGAAACTTCAAATCCTTTGTATTGAAGACTTGTATTCAGATTTCCAAAAAAGTCGGGTGCTGCACTACCGAGGTTTACCCGATCGCGGTCATCGATTGTTCCATCAACCTTTGTGTCAACAAAATGAACATCACCTGCTTCAAACGCTTTTCCGGCGGCTGTTTTTAAATTTGCATCTTTTGCTTCAGCAGCAGTTGCAAATACAGGATTTGATTGGTCGGTTTTATAACCATAGAAACTATAGAGTGATTGTCCAACTTCTGAAATAACAGCCGAACCATCAGCCATTTGCATTACCATATTTTTTTGTCCACCTAGCGATAAAATGGTGCTTTTATTCGACGAAATTGTTCCACCAATATACCATTTCAGATCTTTTGTTTGTATGGCTGCAAACTGTGCACCTAGCTCAAAACCTTTGTTATTAGCTGTTGCTGCATTGCTGTACAAATAATCGGTTCCATAAGCAGCAGATATCGAAACAGGAATAATCATATTGCTGTTTTTGGTGGTATAAACATCGGCTGTCAAATCCAATCGGTTGTTGAATAAAGAAACATCAACTCCAAAATCAAGTGTCTGATTGAGCTCAGGAACTATTTTCGTATTAGGTACTCCTGCACGGGTTAAGCCCGATAAATCGCGGTATACTTTGTTGATATAGTAATACTTGCTTAATGAAGATGAAAAACGACTGTTTCCGGTTGTTGCATATTCCGCACGAACATTCAGTTTGTTTACAAAGTCTACATCCTTCAACACGGAATTTTTAGCCATCCAGGTAGCATTTATTGCCGGATATACCTGATACATTGAAGCATCTGTTCCCGTAGATGATGAAGCATCAACCGAAACGTTTGCGCCAATTGCAAGTTGATGGTTGTAAATGTATTGAGCATTGGCATTGTAGTTCAACCAGTTCCAGGCGTTGTCGTAACCAAAATAATTACGACTGCTGGAAGTTACATATCCTAAGGTTTTGTAAAAGTCATTTGCCGTGTTGTATCCTGTACCGGCGTCATATTCATTCCCATTCATTGCAACCTGAGCACCAACCGAAGCTTTAACGGCGTGTATGTCGTTAAATGTTTTGTTGTAATTCGCATTCAGATTGAAATAAGTATTGAACGTGATACCCTGTGCCGAACGCACTGTATTGTTTGCCAATTGATAGAACAATGGCATTACGCTGCGCTCGGTAACACCCGGTACAAACATATTTTCACGACTGAAGAAATAGTATAAACCCATAATACCGTTTATACTAATGTTCTCATTCATCTTATAATTTAAACCGGCATTAATTTGAATATCATAATTTTGTTCAGAAGCGTTTATACCATTAATAAGGGCCAACGGATTACTTATCATGTTATTCTCTATCAAACTTCCATCTGCGTCGCGTACAACTGCATAATCGGGCAGGAGATTATTATCAGCGTCTTTTTCGTAGGCCGAAAACAAAGGTCCTTTTTTCATAGCGGCTAACATTGGATTTGTACCCTCAAGCATTCCCTGTTCCTGCAATCCATAATTCATATACGACATGGCAATGGAAGAATTGAACGAAATTTTCCGGCTTAGATTCACATCGGAATTCATTCGGGCATAGTATTTCGTATAATTTGTTCCGGTCATCTGACCACCTTTGTTCTTGTAGCCAATAGAAACATCATACTTTGCAATTTCGTCGCCCCCTTTTATCTTCAGCACGTTGTCGGTTGTAAGCCCGGGAGAATAGATTAGGTTTTGCCAGTTTGTATTGTTGTTATACAGATATTTATAATAATAACTGTTGTCGTCGACTAAATATGGAAATAGTTCAAGAACTTTTGCCATATCATCATATTTGGTTAATGCAACATTGCTGATATAGTTTTTATAATCTTTTACGCCCATTACCGGCATTTTCGACTGATTCATGTCTACTCCAAATTGTGAACTGAATTCGACTTTTGTATCTAAATCGACAGCTTTATCTGTTTCAATCATGATAACCCCGTTGGAGCCTAACGAACCGTATAGAGTTGCATCCGAACCTTTCAAGACAGTTATATTCTGGATGTCACGCGTATTTAAAGAGTTTAAAATACTTTTTGAAAAACCACCGATAATCCCTGATTCGTTCATATCGGGCATATATGGAATACCATTAATTACAATGAGTGGCGAAGAATTTGCTGTCATTGTGTTTGCACCCCGTATGCTGAAGTAGCTTCCTTCACCGGGCATTCCCCCTTTTCCGATTATTTGTAAGCCGGGAATCTGTGTCAGAACTTGTTCCACATCATTTTTATTCAATCCAATGTCCTTTTTCTGGATTGAAAACAAGTTAGTTTGTTTTTCACGTATGTTTGTCGACCCTTTAAAAGGTAATAACATGGTTTCAGAATAACCGGTTTTTTCTTCCGGAATAAGAATTACCTTCATTTTAGTTCTTCCATCGATAGGTTGGATATTCGTGTAATATCCCGGAAACCAAACGCTTATTTCACCTTTCGGGGAGCTCAGAGTTATCTCAAACTTTCCATCTTTGTCAGTCTTTACAGATTTCTTAAGGCCGGTGGCACTGATAACGGCTCCCTCAACCGGTTTATTATAATATGGTTCCAACACAGTACCTACAAGCTTTAAGTTTGTATTTTGTGCAGATAACGCTAAACTAAAAACCAATGCAACACTAAGTGCAAATATTTTGATTTTATTCATATCGTATTGTGTTTTGTCGATTAATAATTATTGGTTGTTGGTTTCAAAGCCCAGTGATAAATATCGAGGGTTTTCTTTGTTCCAATGGCTGCCGGACCTACGTATTCTACTTTTATTTTGAATGATGCCATTCCATCTCCATCTACCGTGACAACTCCAATCAGTCCACCAAGTCCATCCCATTTAGCTACTCCGTTCACAGGGTTCAAATCTTTATCAGTTTCAGTTACACGGTCGTAATTCCAAGGCGATGAATCTGATGCTTTGATATTGCTTTTTATGATTGCACCATTGAAATATATGTTTATGTAAGGATGACTTGAACTCCAAAATCCCATGTATAAATTGTATTCTCCTGTTGGTACCTGCATAACCCGCACGTGATTTTTCCCATCTTCGGCACTAAAGTATTTTTCAAGAGGTGGAAACTCCACCGACAATTCATTTTCAACTGTAGCATCGCCCGGTACGTTCATTACAACATAATTTGGCATGACAGCCGGTTTTGGTGTGGCATCGGCAACATAAATGGATGGATTGCCCTTTACTCCCTTGAATGTGTATAAATCTTCCGGGTCCGGATATACTTTATCCTGATACTCCCAATATTCAACCAACGATTTTATTCTGCTGATAATGACGTTGTTTGGTATTTTTACTTTTTGTATTTTGTAAACCCGCCCATTGCTCATATATTCAGGATTGTTGATATCGATTTCTTGTACAGTGGTTCTCCAGATACGTCCATAAGCCGAGTTAATATCCCGAACACTGAAATCTGTCAGTTCTCCATTGTAAAACATGGCTTGCTTAATCCATTGAAAAGCAATGGTGGAATCGCTTTTTGCTACAGTTTTGCCCATTTTTGCATAAATTGTTTTGAGTGTCTCAAAACAATTGTTTATAACAGTATTGCTTGGTAGAAAAACAGTGAATTGCTGAAATTCCGAATCGAATTTAACTGTTTCGAAAATAGGATTATACACATAGAAAATAGAATCATAAACCGTATTTCCTGTTTTATCCACACCTATTGGTGTTGAATTGGTTCTGTCAAATCTCTCAACATTGTATTTAAAGATACTGTCGCGAATAATTGAGTAACTATTATCAAGATTTTTAAGGTAGTCATAGATGTTTATTCTCGACTTCATAAGCGCTGATATCTCATGTACAACACCATCTTTCAACTTGACTGATTTCATGATTCGTGATGCATTTGCAAAAACAGAATCATGTTTCTGGGTTATTTGAAAATAAATCCCATTCAAAGAACGGATGCGCAACCCTGTTTTCAGGTCAGTACGTAGAAAAGGTAAATGATTGATGTGATACTGCATCCGCAATGTATCATTATCCGTAATACCGGATATGTTCATAGAATCATTATTCACAGCCCAAACTGTGATTTGTTGATCTTTTCCAAGTTCTTTATCTAAACCTGTTTTTTTGAGCATGTCAAAAAATTTCGAATACTCAGGATGAGCATTAAAATATTCAACTAAGGTTATATCGAGTTGTTCTTCTGATTTTGAACTTCCGTAATACTCGCCCCATTTTTCGTTGCACGAACTAAATAAAAGAACCGCACAGATTAAATAATAAAATATCTTTTTCATTTGCTTTAATTTTTAATTTTACACTTTTGATTTTATCTTGGTACAAAAATCAAGGAGTAAATGTCAAACAGTCGAGATCAGAAGTATAGTTATCAGCCGCTAATATGCGTACTGTATGTTTAGTCGTTGTTGCAAATGTGATAGTTCCCACAGATGTTTTCAGAAACTGATTTGCCGTTTTAGAAGCACCCTGTGTTGCAACCTGACTACCTAAGTAGACACCATCCACAATAAACCAGATTTTACCCTGGGCCTGCGCTGCAAGCAAATTGTAATGCTCTATTGTTACTTTATAGGTTCCGGCAACAATCGTAGGAGTAGTCATTTCTACCCAGCCATAAGTGCCAAGACTTAAACGCAAATAATCATAATTCAGCGCCTTATATGGTGTTGCATCATTTTTGTTGGCAATAACATAGTATAGTCCCGGTTTCGAATCAGGAACTGATAACCATTTGTAGCATGTTGCTACATCGGGTAATAACTGGCTGCTATAATTCGACGTTAATCCGGAAGTTCTATATTTGGAAAGAGTAGATGCAAGTACTGAATAATCAGTCAACTCCCACTGAAGCGTTGTTGGAGTTGGAATCTTTACAGGTAAAACACCGTCAACAATATGTACAACACCGTTTTTACAGTTTCTATTTACCTCAAGAAGTTTTACTCCCACTTTAGTTGTTGAATTATAGTTGGCATATAGCACTTTGTTTACCTCGGTAATATTCAATAGTTGATCAACTGCAAGTGTATTGTAATTTTTTGAACGTTTTGTATCTGTTTGCGTGAAATAGGCTAGTGAAGCATATGAAACCTGCTGTCCGAAAAGATGATACGCAACATACATGTTTAGTTTGTTGGAAGCAACCGTATAATCACTTCCGGCAGTTAAATAGGTTACCAATGCCGAAAAATCAGTTATTCCGGCTGCGTTATATACACTATCCGGAACAGCAAACAAAGTATAGTGGTATTTATATTGGATGTTATTGACAATATTGGATATCGTATTAAGTTTGTCTTTATATCCCGCAGCTTCGATTGCCTGACTGAAGATGGAGAACTTGCCTGATTGCATTTTTTCCCAAATAGTTTCTGTTACAGGAGTAAGAGTTGCATTTAGCACGTGGATATATGCATTGTTTGTTTTTACAGTCTTTGTTATAGTTGCTTCAAGGTTAATTCTCACTGCTCCACCATTTTCCTGAAACGAAGTGGATAGATAATCACCTGTTGCGGTAGTATCAGATATAACTCCTTCTTCAAAACTCACTGAGCTGTAAAGTACGCCTTTGATTGTATGATACTTTACAAGTATTTTAGCATCATTCATGTTCAAATCAGTTACTTTTGCAACTCCCTTTTTAGCTAAATAAGCTTGCATGGCATCGTTACTTGGTACAAAGCACGTATAATTTGCAGCAAGATTCATAGAATTATACAAATCAGTATACTTTAGCAAATCTACCCAAAGTGATACATTGAGCGAATCGGTTCTTTCCATGTACGAAGCTGCAGGTAATGCACTTGTATCTTTCAGATATGATGAATCAGCTGCATACGGGTCGACACATGAGTAGAGTGCGACGATTACAATGGAACATATATAAATAATTTTTTTCATGATTTTTCTCCTTTCAATTAGTTACCCAGGTTTGCATAATACGGATTTTGAACTAATAATTCATTTGTCACTAATTCGTCTGAATGAATTGGCAGGTACCAGGCATTGGTATCCTGAAGAATTGAACGCACCATAGCACTTGTACTGGCCGAAGCAACTTGTATTACCTGATCGATAAACAGTTCCTTAAATCCTGCATCAGTTCTACGACCTATGCGAACCAAATCGAACCAGTTTTTACCTTCGCTGAAAAATTCCCGCTGACGTTCTTCCAGTATTAGTTTTATCATTCCCAGTTTTTCAGAATTCCCGGCAGAAGCACCAATCCCGGCACGAAGGCGTACAGTGTTAAGCAAACTCAATCCTTTGCTCATACTTGTCGAGTCACCTTTCATTGCATACGCTTCGGCTTCCATAAGATAAATATCGGCTAAGCGGTAAATTATCCAGTGTTGATCGGTTTGTGAGCTTGTATTTCTGGCAGTTGTACCATCAGCACTTACACCGATATATTTCCATATTTTACCATCTGTAGTTGTATAAGATGCTTTGTTTCCTCTTATGTCGGTAGGATTTGCTTCATATAGTAATTGCTGGTAAGGAGAAATATAGCATATCTTGGATGTTGAATAATACGAAATAAGGTTATTTGTTTGCCCAAGATTGTAACTGTATTGAATTTCAAAAATACTTTCGTTACTATTGCCCGGGTAAAAATTTGTAAACCAATTGATACCACCAATTAATCCAATCTGACCTGAATTTATTACAGCTTCGCTGGCACTAATGCATTCGTCATAATTGCCAAGCCAAAGATTCATATCGGCAATTAACGAATAAATTGCCCATTTGGTAGCACGTCCTTTTGTATTTATCGGATTTGTTATGTCAGATTCAGGGAATTTGATTTTAGCATATTCCAACGAATTATTCAAATCTGCCAAACAGCTTTTTAGGATGTCATCGCCGGCCGTCTGAGCAATAGCATAAGGTGCTGAATCATCAACATAAGGTTCTTTTACAAATGGAACATTATTCCATATACGAACCAAATAGAAATAGGCTAACGCGCGTTGGAAATAAGCTTCTGATAGATAAGAGTGCATTACATTTTCGTTGAATGATGCATCCTTTACTAATGGGCCATATTTAATGACAGAGTTTGCCATATTGATAATAGCATATAGTTTATCCCATTTAGCCAGATCATTTGTGGCTAAAATGTCAAACTGACGGAGTTTTTGACCAGCAGATGATCCTGTTGTAAATGATGTCCCGAAATAAATTCCGTTACCACGTGATTCTCCCCAAAGCATAAGATATTCCTGAGCATCCCTGAGTTTTACATATCCGGCTCCAAGTACAGCCTCAACATCTTCCTTGGTTTTCCAATACTGAACAGCACTTTGATTGTTCTCGGGGAGAACTGTCAGATAATCCTGGCACGAAGTAGTTGCTAGTGCAAGTATCATTAACGATACGATATATTGATTTAATTTCATATCTGTAACTTATTATAGATTAAGATTTAGACCGACTGCAAAACGCATAGGTTTTGGTGTAGATGCTTTATCCATATACATTGGATACAATTTATCGATGTATGAAAGACTGATTTCGGGATCTTGTCCTTTGTAATTTGTGAATGTCAGTAAATCATATCCGGTTGCATACACCTGCAATTTTTTGATATGCAGTTTCTCAGATATTTTTTTCGGTAAATCATATTTCAACGTCAGTGTTTTTAAACGTAGGAATGATGCATCCTCCAGAAAACGATCGGATCCAAGGTCATTGTAACCACGGTTATATAAAGCCCGTGGAATTTCTGTGTTATCGCCTTCGTGTCTCCAGCGGCGTAGAACAGCAGTACTCTGATTATCTTTGGCATACATATATTCGTTGTTCATGCGAACAGCATTGATAACTTTTTGTCCGGCACGTCCATGGAAAGTGGCAACAATACCCATATTTTTATACGATAAATTAAATCCAAAACCTCCAATGAATAGTGGATTTGAATTACCAATATAAACGATATCGTATTTATTGATAACACCGTCATTATTCACATCGGCATATTTTGCATCACCGGGGTAAACTTTCACAGTACCGTTCTTCATGACAACTGGTTTACCGTTAATGTCGTAAATTGTACCACCATTTGCATCCTGGGCATAAGTTTGAGCAGTGTTTTGGTAAACTCCCAGGTACTTGTAACCATAGAATGATCCAAGAGGCTCACCTGCAGTAAATTTATAGGCGTAGTTCTTATTTCCGAATGTATAGTTGATGTTTTGCTTGTTTTCAGGCAATTCGACAATCTCATTTCTGTTTTGTGAAATATTGAAGTTGACATTCAGTCTCCAGTTTTTGTTTTTGAATACCTGATAATCAGTTGAAAACTCCCAACCTTTGTTATCCATTTTTCCTGAATTGTAATAGGTAACAATAGTGTAACCTGTTGATGACGGTACATCTACGTTTTTTTGCAACATATTGCTTGTGAACTTGTCATACAAATCTAAAGACATGTTTAACCTACTGTCGAATAGTCCAAAGTCAATACCAATATTTGTTTGAGTTAATTTCTCATAACCAATATTGTCCAGTTGAACTTTTACCGGTTGAATGGCAGCCATTTCTCCATATCCATTAGCAATAGCACTTAGTGAACCTACATAAGGTGCTGAACCCGAAGGAGAGTTACCGCTTTGACCCCAGTTTACACGAATTTTGCCTAATGATAGTGCTTTGGCACTTTTCAGAAACTTTTCATCGCCAAATACCCAGGCTACACCCACAGTAGGGAAAGCTCCCCAACGTGTTTTTACGGGTAAACTTGAACTGGCTTCCATACGGAATCCGGCATTGAAAATATAGCGTTCGTTGAATGAGTATTGTGCGTTCATTAATCCACCTACACTACGGTAGTTTACATGACCTGAACCACCTCCATAGTTTTTCGAATTACTTCCTGCAATCAAATCCGTTATTCCTGAACTTGAATTGCCTGTTGTGGTTCCGGAGAATGAAGATGTATTCTGATCGGTTGTTTGCCAAACGCCACTCAATAATACTTTATGTACATCATTGAATGTTTTGTTGAAAATTAATCTGTTTTCGGTAGTAAGATACATTGCATCAGAACCACCTTCAGAACCCATACCGGTGTACCTGCTAATATATGACTCACCTGAAACACTTTGAGGTAAATATTTATCCGTTTTATTCAGATTCGATTGAAATCCCATGATTCCATAATAATCGAATCCTTTTGCTATATTATAATGCAAATTGAAAATCATAAGACTCGATACAGAAATAGTTCTGTTTGTAGCCTCATAAGCCATGGCTACAGGATTCAATATTTTATTAGTCGCATATGATCCCTGAAAATACGAAAATGGAGTAAAGTATTCACTGGTTGGGTTTCCATCTTTGCCAATGATATAAGGGCTCATGTTAGGCATTTTTGTTAGTGCCTGACCACGAATTGATACATCCAGGTAGCTGTCGTCGTAGGTTGCATTTCTGATTCCCCGTGTAAAACTGTAATTGGTAGAGATATCAAGTTTGTCAGAAAACTTATATTGCATGTTGAATTTTCCGCTGAAACGCTCAAATTTAGTTCCCACAGTTGTTCCTTCATCGGTCAAATGACCTAATGATAAACGATAATCAGCTTTTTCACCACCCCCCGAAAGCGAGAAGTTATTATCAAACGACATTCCGTTTTGGGTGATTTTGTCGAGCCAGTTTACGTTTTGATTGTACTCTTTGAAATAGACCCATGCCGGATCAAAACCAATTTCTTTGGTGTCGTATAATAATGACATGTAATTAATGGCTTCACTTGTACCTTGTCCAACATCGTTAATCGAGTTCCAAAGTGCATCCTGTATCATGGAAACATATTGTTTCGCATTCAACATTGGAATTGAGCTGCCTTCTTTACTCGACTCATATTTTGTTGAGTATGTAAATGACATTCTTCCTTTCGATCCCTTTTTGGTAGTAATCAGCAGCACACCGTTGGCACCCTTTGAACCCCAAACTGCTGTTGCAGCAGCATCTTTCAATACTTCAATACTCAAAATGTCACTTGGTGATACGTTGAGCAACTGACTATAGTCGTCGGAGTTTGCTGTCGAGAAGTTAAAGTCCGATGATACGTCTACAGGCATTGGGACTCCATCAAGAACAAATAATGGTTCAGACGATGCGCTTAATGACGAAGTTCCACGAATTCGAATTGAGCTTCCTGACCCCGGATCAGCGCCTGTCAATACGTCTACATTTGCCAATGCACCTTGTAAAGCTTCTGTTACATTTGTTACACCCGCAGTTTCAAGTCCTTCCATCGACACTTTTTGAATTGCTGAAACTCGTTCGCGTATTGTTTGACCAAGCGAGTTTTTGTCAGTTTTTTTGGCTGTAACTTCTACTGCTTCAAAAGTGGTTGCATCATCCAATTCTATACTCAGGGTCTTTTGTCCTGTGTATTTAACTGATTTCGATTTAAAACCCACAAACGAAAACGTGATTTTTAAATCTTGTTGATTTGGAATCTGTAACCTGTATTCTCCATTCAGATCAACAATACAACCTCCCAACGATCTGTTTCCTGCATTTAATACATATACATTTGCACCAGTTAAGGGTTCGTTGGTTTTCGAATCCTTTACAGTCCCTGTCAATACAGTCTGTGCAGCTAATGATTGAGCTGCTACGAGCACAATCACCGAAATAAATATCTTGCGAAATATTTTCATATTTAGTTCTTTTTTCATTATTCTACTACCAATAATTTGTCAATCAGATAGGCTGCACCATCAGCATAAATCTTAGGAAAATAACTGGTGACTTTTGCTTCATTTCCTTTTGCATCGATAATAACCAACTCGTTACCGCGATCAACCAATGTAAATGTAGCGGCAGAACCATCCGCTTTCTTCCCAAACGATACCAGAGTGCCTTGTACTCCTGCACCCGGAAATGGGTAATCGAGCAAGTTGCTGGAGCCAACATTGATAAAATAGGGTTTCAAAAAGGCAGCAACCTTATCCGGAGTCTTTGTTGGTAGTGCATTATATCCAGCCAGCAGGCTGGCTGCAGGAGGAACTAATACGATAAATCGCTCACCTTGTAAGAAATTGTAGGGTGGTGAAGAAGATGTTATGCCAGCTGCAGTTAAATACGCAATCATATTTTTCAAATCTGCAGGACTACTTGTAGCTGTTAAGTTTTTAAACTGGTTTGCTTCAGGAACCAAAGCAGAAGCTGTTGCTCCAGACAATGCATAGGCATTTCCATTGGTCCATCCACCATCTATCTTGGTGAATGTTGGAACTTTTGCGTCAACGCCTAAATTGTATAATGAGGATGAGTATATCTTACTTCCATTGACATACAGGTAGTTGTATGGTTGAAGAGTACGGTATACATATTCAGTTGCACTTTTTGTCGAAATAATTTCAGTCCCGATATGACCTCCGGCAAAAGTTTTCTTTTGGTTGACGGTCATCGATTTTTGAAAGCCATCATCACCATCAATCTGCAAATCCTGAGAACCGTAACGTTTATCATTTTTGTTTGAATAGTACATACTTTTACCTTCAAAGTTTGTGTAGGTAAGAATCATATTATCAGTTGGATAGAAAACGTTGAATTTGGCTGCATCGGTAATGAGAGTTTGCACGTAAGATGAATTTTTCATCATGTCCAAAATCATGTTATATTGCGGATTACAATACATGGGTGAAGTGACTTTTTCAAACATAGGCGGAACAATGACATGATCCAGTCCATATAAAGCACCATTTACACAAATGTGTTTCATTTGAGCAGATGTGCGATTAAATTGGATTGTACTTCCGTATGGAGACTTGATTTTACCAGATTCAATTTGTTCCGGGAAAAGAACTGTACCACTATATATGTGGTTCTGAAGCAATGTAAGGAGTGGTTCAAATTTCACACTATCAATTCCTTTGTTATTGTAATATGGTCTCCAATACTGATCGTAGAACGATTGCATGGCCGTATTGCTTGGGGCAAATAAACTATAGGCACCATATGATAAAATATCAAGCTGTGTGTAACTGAAAACAGGCCATTCGGAAGCTATAGGAGGTAGCTGACTTCCGTGATACATGATGAAAAGTGAGTCTCCTTTGCCGTAATCGGCCGTAGATGTTGCATCGTATTCAAATGTTACAAAGCGATCGTAAGCATTTTTGAAAATGGTATAATTGGTTTCAGCCTTCAATTCATTATAAATAGTACCAAGGGGCTCTATAACCTGATTTACTGTGTAGACATAGCCATTGTCGGTTACAATTCCATACTCTTTTACCGAAGCATTTGATACATTAAAACCGGTCTGACCAGTCCATGTAGAATTAGGATAGAAGAATTCATAATTTGCTTTTGCATTTAAACCGTAACTGTCGAACAAATTGAATGAGAAAACAGGTAAGAAACGGTCTTTATGCATTACTTTTCTCGCAGCGTTGCCAAAAGCGGGGTCATGTTCCACCGAAATGTCATCACGGCTTTTTGTGCGGAACTTGTAATACATTCCTTTCAATTCATTCGTTGATTCAATTCCATTTGGCTTATAGTCAACAAATTTATCTTTATCGAATGCATAAAACAACAAATGAAAACCAACCAGTTTTGTTACTACAGAATCGGGAATAGCGGCTACAGATGCGTAATTGTGTTTAGTCAGGTATACCTGAAATGCAGAATCGGTAGGTGCCATTACGGTAATAATACCTTTGCCCTGAACCAGATCTTTGTATGAGGTTCGTTCTACTGCAGAAAGAAATAACTTGAAATTTCCTTTCTTTTCAAGAACTTCCCATGCATTACCTTTTAACCAGTCCGGAGTTGCATAGTATTTGTCCAACTCGCTTACACAGGATGTAAGCAAAAGCAGAAAGAATACTAAAATCGGAGTCCATTTTTTCATGATTTTTCCCATTTTTGTTATATTGATGATTAGATTTTATAATTATTTTAATTTTGAGCCTTTGTAAAAAGGTTTAGTCCCCAATATTTTACTTTTGAGGTTTTGTAAAAAGTTTTGGTTCCAAATATTTTATTTTTGAGGCTTTGTAAAAAGTTTTAGTCTCAAATATTTTATTTTTGAGCCTTTGTAAAAAATTTTAGTCCCCAATATTTTACTTTTGAGGTTTTGCAAAAAGTTTTGGTTCCAAATATTTTATTTTTGAGCCTTTGCAAAAAGTTTTAGTTCCAAATATTTTATTTTTGAGGCTTTGTAAAAAGTTTTAGTCTCAAATATTTTATTTTTGAGCCTTTGCAAAAAGTTTTAGTCCTAAATATTTTACTTTTGAGCCTTTACAAAAAGTTTTAGTCTCAATTATTTTAATGAATCCCTTAAGGCATTGGTTGCAAACCTTCCCATTGCACATTCCAGTTTCCATCTTTTGGGAAACCTGGATTTTTTATTTTATTGCCATCCCAGCCGGCGCACATCATTGATATTGCTGTTAGCAGACCACCATTTCCCGGCAGATAGATTCGTAAGCGTGTATCCTGATAATTATGCCCGTTTGGCAAATAGGTGTTTGTCCGTTTATCCATTAGCAAGGCGCCAACAGCTTTTTCTCCATCGCCAAGTCTGGCCGCATTCATAGCTGTCATTGGGTAATCCCAGCCCCAGGTTTTGCCCCAGTTCCAGTTGTCCCAAATCCAGTTTAGCGTATTTTGCATGTAATCTGTTCTCACCAACGGACATTTGGGTAAAATACCTAAAGCACCCAATACGGCCATGTGGTCGGAAGTAAATCGAATGTCTTTGTATGTGTCTGTTGCTGTTTCTGCAGCCAGATAGAGTTTATCCTGATAAGCAAGAGGCGAAAGTTTATCAATCATTTCGTCCCATTGCAGGTTACGTTTCAGTCCCATTCTTTCACGCCATTTTTGAGCTGTATTCATGGCAAAATACCAATATGAAAGTTCAAAAGGCGGATTTACTGTTTCGGAAGCCCGTAATGTTTCCTGAGCCGGAATGGCACCTTTGAGCACATATCTCCCTTCCAGTTGTTCGTAAGTTGCAAACGAAAACATAAACTTCGCTGTTTCATCAATCAGCTTGGCATATTTATCCAATACTTCCTGTGATGGATGACTGCGATAAACCAATTCAGCCAGATAGATGAGGTGTGGCTGTTGCCAAATAAGGAATGAACCAACTTTTGAAGGTGCTTCAACTCCGGAAGGATCTGTCATTTTCATCCAACGGGCACCTTGAAATCCTTGTCTTTGTGCAATTTCTTTAGCAATTGGATAGGCTTTGTTGTACCAATCGAGTGTTCGCTCCAATAGTTCTGATCTTCCCCAAAGTGCGAATTGAGCTTCGTGCCACCAAATCATTTCGAGATGGAATTTACCAAACCACGAATTGTAAGTTAAACCTGTTTCTTGTGGTGGAACAGAGCCTGCACATTGAATTGCTAGTAGATATTGTGAAAGAACTACCCGACGCTCAAGTTCAGGAGCACGTTTGTCTTTGCATTTCGAGAAATCAACAGCTCCGCCTTTTGTCCAGAAAGAATTCCAGTAATTCTCTGCAGCAAGCTGCATGTCTGAAGTCTGCGGTAGTTTTTCAGACGGTTTATTTGTCGAAAAAGCTGCTGAAAAGGAAAAGTCGTCAGTTGTTGGTTGTAATACGAAATAGTTCTTTTCTTTTTCAATCAACGATGCTTTCCCTTCCCATTGAACGGAAACATAATAGATTGTTTCATCAATCTTACGTTCCAGTAATGCGGAATTTTCTGTCTGGCTGATAAGTGTAGTGCTGTGTTTATCATTGTTATTCCAGTCGCAGCCATCATCCGAATGACCGCCACTTGGGTAAGGAAAATGAAATTTTATACCTGTATGAGTTGTTGAAACAATATGTGCGCAAATAGCATCTTTCGTTGGATGGCAGCTCGTTTCTACCAAAATCTGTTTTCCGGCAAGTTGAAATTGACTCACAATTTTGCCTTTCCATAGTTGGAGTTCCTGTTTGATATTGCTGATTGAATTGTAATCGCTAGGGTCGTTCAATTCAAATCCAATAATTCCCAAATGGAGGCGATGCGGATTTGTACGAAACCATTCAGCAGCTTCTTTGGGTCTGCCCGGTTCGTTGAACTGTGTGGAATAAGGTTCTTCTTTCCCTCTAAAGTTGTAATTTTTGAGAGTTTCTGAGTGTAAGTAGTTATTTGGATTCGCAAAACTGTGCCAACCCCATTGGCTTTGTGTACCGAGAGGTACGCCTTGTGTGTATCGGTTGGGAAATGTTTGAAGTCCTGTAGCATCAACAGTATAAGCAAATTCTCCATTTCCAACGGATAATGATGATAGAGAGTCAAAAGAATTGATATGTGGATTGTTTCTTTCAGTCAGTGCTTTGCGGTCTATCGGAGCTTGCTTTAGCGTCGCACAGGCAAAAAGAGGAAGCATACAACATGCATAGAGAAATTTTTTCATTTTGACTTAGTTTGTTCTTGTATTTAAGGTTTACAAATGTATGGACTTGTTTATGTTATTTAAATATATTCAATGATATTATTCATATTGTTTTTGATTTTACCGTTGGTTGTATAGAAGGCTTTTAACCATGCTGAACTGTGCTAAAACGAAAAGCGGAGAATTAAACTGAATTTAACTCTCCGCTTTTCAATAATTGAAAACTTGTTTTATTTGCAATCTTCTGTCACTTCGTCTGTATTTCTGCCAAAACAACGATACTCAAGCGGTGTATATCCTGTGATTTTTTTAAACAGGGAGAAGAAATGTTCCGTGGAATTGTAATCAAGCATATAGGAAATTTCCTTTACTGTGTGCGATGTGCCAACCAAAAGTTGTTTTGCTTTTCTGATTTTAAGTTCCTGAAAGTACTTAGCCGGAGCATAGCCGGTGTAGTCTTTGAAAACCTTTCTGAACCAGGAGTAGCTTGTATTTAGTTTTTCTGCCAATTCTTCCGGGTCAATGTTTTTATAGATATTTTCATTCATGATGATTTTGGCCTGTTCAATTTTCTGAACAACATCACCAACTTCAAATATTTTGTTTTGCGAAACTGAAAGTACAAGTCCCAAAATATGCAAAACAATGCCGGAAAGGTATTGTTGCGAGGATATTTTATCCACTTCTGCTACTTCAATCGCCCGGGCAAACAGATTTACCAATTCTTCATTGAAACCAACTTCGAGTATTTGATTTCCTTTGCTGATAAATGAATTTTCAACAATGTTTTCAATCATAGGTCCTTCGAACCCAATGTAATACTCATTCCAACCTGTTTCCGGGAGTGGATGATATGTGTGCCACTGACCGGGAAATATTACAAAAAGACGCCCTTTGGAAATTGGAATTTCATCTTCTTTATCAAGTGTAATTAAACCTCTTCCTTTGGTTATATACACCAGTTGATATTCGTGTAGTATTCTTCCTTTTTTAGCGTTGAAAAAATATCCTATTGGATGATCAGATAATGGGTAGGGGGTATAGGGTTGAATGGATTGAAACCCAACAGTATTCACTGATAAGCCAAATTTTTTGTCTTTTTCGTTGACAAGTAGATATTTGAATTCCACACCTAATTCATTGTAATTCATAACCGCTTGTGTTTTCATCTGTTTAGATTCTGTTTTAATCTTTTGTCTGTACTAATCTGTGCTGAAGGTCTAAGAAAAAAAATAGCATTTATGCCCGGGTGTTTTGCCCGTGTTCGCACACAGCTAGTGTTTGACAAAAATACAATTTTTATTTGACTGTATAAAATCTATGAAATCTTTAATTGAGGAGGAAAAATAGATATAGATATGGTTTGTTGTATCTAACTGATAGATTTTCAGTGCTTTGATTTTGTTCTGATTGACTCTTGCGCTTATTCTGCACTTGAAAACATATTCAACAACATAAAATTTCGAGCTGAATAGTTGTATTTATAACTAAAACAAATTCAATCAGGTAGTAGAATTAAATACGATTGACTTGGGATTTAGTAATTTATACATACAAATTGATAGTTTTGTATGTATAATCGTACACTTTTATGGATAATAATGCACGCACAAATATAAAATCATCTCGTAATCAGTTGATTAGTATTTAATTAAATCTTCCGGCCACTGATAGCTGCCAGGTTTTATTGTAAGGTAAATAGTTGTTGGGTGTTGAATCTGCATGCGTACAACTCCGGGTGAAATTTCCTGAATGGGGGTCAGAGTTTGCCATTTTAATGTACTCAATATGTCATAGGCTGTGGCTCCTCCTTCAATGAGTAGCTCTGCTACAGGGCACTGAGCGAGTATTATTGATACAATTTTATTTATTCGTATTTTCAGTATTGTAGAACTTCCCGGGAATGTTACTTTCTTGTTGGATATGGAAAGAGCAAGTCTGCGATGTTTTGTCCAGATGCTTACCAGTGTGTTTGCATAGCTTTCAATCGCAACATCTGATGTGTTCTCCTGTAGTAATTCTTCTGGAAAATAACACACCGGACAATCCGCTGAGCGTAAAGATTCAATATATATATGACTTTGAGGATGAGTACTTCCGGCAATCAATAAATAATCTGAAACTATTGAATGGCTTGGAGCCGACTTTATTGTATTTAAAGGAAATTGCTTTTTCAGGATTTGTTCAAAAAAGGCTGCACTTCCTGCATAAAGTTGATTCTTGTCGAAATTGCTCAGATTTTTATTCAATTCTTCTGTGCTGTTGCAATCATCAATTTGAATTTTTTTTGCCTGACTCTCAGATTCATTGGTGGTAATGAGAATCTGGTTTCTGGTCAGAGGGGAGCGCTCTGATAGAAGTGTTATCACCTCTGAACTGTGAGCCGGAAAATCCGGATCAATAGCAAACCCGGTTTTCTCTAACAATTTCTCTTCAATATAATACTGACTGTTGCGTATGCATCGCCCCGTTGCAGGGTTGGCTGGCTGAAGTATGACATTGTTTTTTGCACTGATTTCCATGAGTGCGGCCAACTCTGTCAAAACATAACCACGCAATACCGAATCACACTTCTTGAATACAAAAGAGTCTGAGTCGGTAAAAATCTCTGTTGCCAGTTTCTTGTGAGTATTGTAGGCTTCTATTTCAGTTGCTGAACGACTGTCGGTAGCAATTACACGCACATCGGCTGGTGTCTCCGGAACCGAATTAATCCCAAACGATACCTGTAAACCGTACCGAAGGCAGACGCCTGCTATTTCAGCAGCACCGGTGATGTCATCAGCAACAACTGTTATCATTTCTTTCTGTGTTTAGCCATTAAAATAGCATAATCCAACGCTACAAGCATAGCATCGGGTGAAGCAATTCCTCTTCCGGCAATTTCGAATGCAGTTCCGTGATCAACGGAGGTGCGAATGATGGGTAAACCCAGCGTGATATTTACACCTTTCACGCTTTTCATTGTTTGCTTTTCATTGTCCCATTGAAATCCTTCGAGCTTGAATGGAATATGACCCTGGTCGTGGTACATAGCCACACAGCCGTCATATTTTCCCTGCACTGCTTTCACGAACATGGTGTCGGGCGGAACGGGACCTTCCACATTAAATCCCTGTAGTTTTGCTTCCTCTATAGCCGGAATAATTTCATTGATTTCTTCGTCGCCAAACAATCCGTTTTCACCGGCATGAGGATTGAGTCCGGCAACAGCTATTTTGGGTTTTGCAATACCAAATTGCACGCAAGCGTCGTTCAGTAGCGAGATTACTTCAAGGATTCGTGGTTTTTTGCATAAGTCGCAGGCCTGACGCAGCGAAACATGTGTTGTGGCATGAATCACCCGCAGGTTTTCATCGGCCAGCAGCATCGCAAATTTGGCTGTGTTGGTGAAGTGTGCATATATCTCTGTATGTCCCGAGAACTTGTGTCCGGCATTGTGTATAGATTCTTTGTTGATAGGTGCCGTAACCGTTGCATCAATTTCGTCCGCCAGAGCCAGATCAATTACCTTTTTTACAGCTTCGAAAGCCGCATTCCCGGCCATAGCTGAAACAACTCCGGGTTTAAGTTCGCTGGCATCTACATTTTTCAAATCGTATACATCAACAGTTCCAAATTCAAACCTGGCATCTTTTACCGCCTGAATGGCATTTATCCTGAGCGTTGAATTTAAAAGCTCAACGGCTTGCTGCATGACGGCTGCATCACCAACAACGATTGGTTGACAGCGTTCGTAAACATGCGCATTTGATAAGGCTTTAGTGCATATTTCGGGTCCGATTCCGGCCGGATCACCCATGGATATTCCTATGATTGGTTTCATCTACAATAGCTTTTTATAAATTTCAATGGCATCTTCTTTTGTTACAATGCGTGGGTTGTTTTTCAACAGGCGGGTAACATTCATGGCTATGTCAGCCAGTTCGGGTAATATCTCTTCGGTAATTCCGATATCAGTTAGTCGTTGTGGAATTTTACAGGCTTTCGATAATTCAATTAGTTTCTCAATGCCGGCAAGTGCAGTTTGCTCATCCGAACCCTGATTGGTTACACCCAATGCTTTTGCCACGTCGGCATGACGTTTTGGGTCAGCTACCAGGTTGAAACGTAATACTTCGGGCAGCAGAATGGCATTTGCCAATCCGTGAGCAATGTGAAATTTACCGCCTAATCCATACGAAAGAGCATGAACGGCTGATGTGTTGACAGGCCCAAGGCACAATCCACCATACATCGAACCAAGTGACAAAGCTGAACGTGCTTCCAGGTTACTTCCATCCTCGCAGGCTTTCTGCAAATTGGCTGTAATGAGTTCAATACCCCTCAAAGCATAGGTATCAACAGCCGGGTGAGCAAATTTATTGGTATAAGCTTCGATGCAATGCGAAAGTGCATCCATACCTGTTTCGGCAGTCAGACGTGCGGGCAAACTGACAGTCAATACAGGGTCGATGTAGCAGGCATCAGGAACCAAAAACGGGCTGATGATGCCACTTTTAGCAGATGTGGCCTCGTTGAGCAATATCGCATTGGGTGACATTTCGCTGCCTGTGCCTGACGTTGTCGGAACACAGATTAGTTTCTTTGACCGTCCGTTCAAAAATCCTATACCCACAATTTCTTCGACCTTTTGAGTGTTTTCGGTCAGTGCTGCCAATAGTTTGGCACAGTCGAGTACGCTGCCACCACCTATGCCTATGACGCAATCGGGGCGAAAGTAGCTGGATTTATTCAGTAAATTGTCGAATTGACCGAAAGTCGGTTCTCCCGGAAAGTTATATTCGATAACGACCACCTTTTTGCCCTGTTCTGAGATTTTCTCCCATACAGCTTCTGCTGCACTTAATAGCGGTGTGGCAACAAGAAATAAGATACGTTCCGAAGTCAGAATTATGGTGTCATCGGCAACTTGTTGCAAGCTGTTTTCTCCAAAGACAATTTTGCCTGGTTGTTGTAATATGATAGAATTCACGTGAAATATAATTTGTAATTAATAATTTGTATTCAAAAGATGTTTAAATTGCTTTTGCTTTTTTTTCTTTCAGGTATCCGTAAATTGTCAAGTGGTCTTCGGCCGGTTCTGATTTGAAGAATAAACTGGCGATATAACCCACTATCAGTACAATTAAATGACTATACACTCCCAACATATATTTGTGGTGAGGGAAATTGAATTTTCCTAAATCCAGAATCAGATTATCACCTATTTTAGTAGTTGTAAGCACAGCGTAGGCTGTAAACAGTACACAGGCTCCAACTCCAAAATATAAACCTTGCTTGTTGGCTCTTCTTGATAACAATCCCAGCAGGAAAATTCCTACTATACCGGCAGAGAAAATGGCATATAACCCAAATACGACTCCCAATACGCCTTCACCTTCCCATTGAACGTAAAGATAGGCCACTGTCATCATGATGGCTCCTGCTGCGAAAACCAGTATACGGCCCATGTTCAGGCGTTGTTTGTCGGTGCAGTTTGGTTTCAGGCGTTGGTAATAATCTTCCACGCCAATGGCTGATAAGCAATTTAAATCTGATTGCAGGCTGGCAAGAGCGGCAGCTACCAGAGCTGAAAGTACCAAACCAACGACTCCAACCGGTAATTGTGTACTAATAAAATAGGGGAAAACTTTATCAGCACTAATATCAGATGGCAAATGTGCTGTTCCATTATTGTAGAACACAAAAAGTAAAGAGCCAATCAACATAAACAATGTCCAAACGGATACACTGGCAAATACACCAATATAAGCTGCTTTTTTAGCATCCTTATCTGACTTCGCAGCCAGATAGCGTTGTACAATGGTTTGGTCAGTTCCATATTTTTGAATGGCATAAAATGCACCATTGATAACCATTACCCAAAATGTAAGCTGCGACAAATTAAAATTGTAAGGACCTACATCGATTTTGCCCATGCTGAATGCACTGCTTAAGGTTACCATTGCACCGCCTGCTGGTTTGAAAAGCAGGATGCCCAAACACAGCAAACCGCCTCCAACCAGTAGGAATCCCTGCACCACATCCATCCAAATAACTGCTTCCATACCACCAAGCATAGTGAGCGTAATGATGGCAAAGCTCAGGCAAAGCATGATGGTGAGTACCGGAAAATGCGTAAAGCTGCTTAATGCAATGCTTACAAGGTATAATACGGTTCCCATTTTTGAAAAGTGAGTGAGCATAAATGCCACAGAACTGTAAATTCGGGCAAAAACGCCAAAACGTCGTTCGAAGTATTCGTACGTACTGAGCCGGATGACTTTTCGGAACAACGGAACAATAAACCCGATAACGCCAATCAAAATAACAGGTACCATTAATCCCTGCACCAACAGAATCCAGTTTGATTTGTATGCAGCTGCAGGATAAGCCAAAAATGTTACGCTGCTTAGTAAAGTTGCGAAAATTGAAATACCAATAGCCCAGGCAGGTATTGTTTTGCTTCCGGCAAAGTAACGGTCTGAGCTTTTTTGTCTTCTTGAAAAGTACAGGCCGGTGCCTATTGTAAACAGAACGGAGATGATAACGATAGCTGTATCAATCCAGTGTATTGGGTTCTCTATCATGCCTGTTTGTTTTTAAATTTACTGTATTGTTCAGTGATTTTTTGTAATTCGTCCTGAGAAAGTTCAGTTAGTGGCGGCATCATGGTCGTGTTACAAATACCTTCCGCATTCATTAAAATCTTTAAAGCAGCCAATGACTCGCCCAATGTACGGTCTTTCTGATATATTGTAGCTGCTTCATCTGTAAAAGTCTGATAGTTAATGCATTTTCCCCAATCCCGGGTCATTGCGGCATTATATAATTCGCCATACATTTCGGGAACAATATTGCCGGTGCTTGGAACAATGCCATCGGCTCCGAGTTGTAAGCTGCCACAACTTTGAGCACCCCAGCCGCAAAAATAAGCAAAATCTGCACGGCCTTTATAGGTTTCGATGCATTCTTTCATGCGGTCGGCATCGCGTTCTGAATCTTTTAATCCCCAAATATTGGGATGTGTACTGAGTTCTTTGACAACTGCCAGCGGTATTGTCATTTGGGTGGTTGCTTTGATATTATACATCATTACCGGACCTGAAATATGATCGGCGAGTTGGGTGTAGAATGTTGCCATCTGTGCGGGAGTCAGAATATAATACGAAGGTAATGTGGCAACTACCACATCGGCTCCCAGCGCTATGTATTTGTTTCCACGTTCAATCAGGGTTGAAACCTGATTACCCACTAACCCTGCATAAATGCACTGATTCTCGCTTTTTGCTTTTACAGCAGCTTCCACAAAACGATAGCTTTCTGTTTCGCTAACGGAGCTCGATTCGCCCGTTGTTCCCAACAAAAGTGGATGAATGCCGTGTTTGGCAAAGAGTTTCATAATGCGTTCAACTGCAACTACATCTACGGTGAAGTCTTTGTTTAGTGGAGTAATCATTGGCACCACAATGCCCGAGAATCGTTTTTTCATGCTTTGTTTCTAATTATATTCAGACTTAATGACGTAATTGGTTGGCTTTTGTACCTTAATATGGCATAAAAAAGGGACAAGTTTTTGCTTGTCCCTTTGTAGTTTTTGATTAAAATCGATTGGTCATTACATTGAATTACCGATACCAACCAATACTACCGATAACATAATTAGGGCAATACCTGTAGTGATTGTCCATTTGGTTTTTGAAGAAACGCCAGTCCATTCTTTACGAACTATTCCCCACATATTGGCTGTCAGAATAATAGTCGACATGTGTAGAATCCATGAACTAGCACCATTACCCAATTTGCTTTCGCCCATTCCGTAGAAGAAAAACTGAAGGAACCAGGTTGTTCCGGCCAATGCCGAGAAAATGATGTTTTTGGTAATTGGTGTTTTTTTGTCGGTGAAGTTTTTGTAGGATTTATTCTTCAGACTCAAAATGGTTGTCCAGATAAAGTTGGTAGTCAAACCACCCCAAAGAATAATGATGTACGTTACATTGTTTTGATACAAAAATTCGCCCTGACCCGGGTGTAAAACCTTCCATGCTTCGTTAGCAGCTTCTGCCATTGATTTTCCGGCTTCGATACCAAAATTGAAAAATGAGCTTAAGATACCTGAAACAATAGCAATAATCAATCCTTTTACAAGGTTAAATTCGGCTACTGAAGCAGCTTGTTGTTCTTTTGTAAGTTCTTTTTCTTTTAAAATACCGGCTCTTCCTGAAATAGCAATACCAGTTACGCAAACAAGAACTCCCAATAGAACCAATTGGCCACCGGGATGTGCCAGCATATCGGTAAATGTGACTTTACCAACTGTTGGATTAATGTTGTAATAAATAGATGGAACGATAGCGCCAAAGGCAGCGCAGAATCCAAGAACTACCGAGTTGCCAAGGGACATTCCGAGGTAACGTACACCCAGACCGTATGTCAAACCACCGATACCCCAAAGCAATCCCATGATAAATGTAATGGTAAGAATTTGACTTGAGCAGGCAGCGATATACGTTGCGAAATGAGGAATGGTGATCCACGCAGCAAGTGGTGGGACAATCAGCCACGAGAATAGTCCGCCGACTATCCAGAAACTTTCCCAGGCCCAACCTTTTACCTTGTTGTAAGGCATATAAAAACTACCGGAAGCAAAGCCCCCGATGGAGTGAAACAAAATTCCTAAGAGTGCATTCATGATTTTTTAATTTGCAATTTGCAGTTGAAAGCGTCCAACTGTTCAAAGTTGATTAGTACTAAATTAGAAAAGGTATAAAATTACAACAGACACAATGATCTTTTCCATTGTGTCTGTTGTGACTGATTTTTTTAGCGTTTAGACGTTACGTCTTTTTCGTATTGTTGGATGTCGGCAATATACGCTTCGCCAACAATAACGCCTTTTTTAGCGCAGTAGTAGTTGTAAACCGCTCCCCAAGGCATTGATTTTACTTCTTCAAGCAAAGCCATGCGTTCGAAGTTCTGACCATTTGCTTCGTACTGGCGTAATGTTACAATTGGTTCAAGCAACGCCTGTAATAATGCCTTTTGAGTAGCGCGAACACCTACCACATAAGCACCGATACGGTTGATAGAAGCATCGAAATAATCCAATCCTACGTGTACTTTATCTATGGCGTCGGCACGCACAATTTCCTGAGCAATAGCTACAAGTTCCTCGTTCAGAATTACTACGTGGTCGCTATCCCAACGGATGCTGCGGGTAACGTGAAGCATGATTTCCGAAGTGAATAATAACAAGGAAGATATTTTGTCGGATATAATTTCAGTAGGGTGGAAGTGACCGGCATCCAACGTAATTGGAATATTGTTTTTGATACCATAGCCCATGTAAAACTCATGTGAACCCACAGTGAAATTTTCCAGTCCAATACCAAAGACCTTGCTTTCAATGCAGTCCTTCATGTATTCATCGTTGGTTTTGTATTCGAAGATTTTATCCAACGAATCTTTCAGGTTCTGACGGTATTGTAAACGGTTTACAGTTACATCTTTCGAACCATCAGGAATCCAGATATTGTGCATACATTTCGAACCCAACTGGCGTCCCATTTCTTCTGCTATTTTGCGACAGCGAATCACGTGTTCAACCCAAAATGCCCGGATAGCAGGATCGGGGTGAGACAATGTGTGACCATCCGATGATTTGTCGTGAGAGAAACAGGTTGCGTTGAAATCAAGTTTGTAGTTTTTTTCTTTCGCCCAGTCAATCCAGCTTTGGAAATGTTTGATTTCAATCTGATCGCGATCAACTACTTCACCACCAAAATCGCCGTAGAAAGCATGTATGTTTACACGGTGATCTCCGGGTATAAGTTCCATGGCTTTGTCTATGTCGGCACGAAGTTCTTCTATTGAGCGGGCTTTTCCCGGATAGTTTCCGGTTGCCTGTATTCCACCTGTAAGGCTGCCTTCTACATTTTCGAAGCCTGTTACGTCATCGGCTTGCCAGCAGTGTAATGATATTGGTAATTTGTCTAGTTGTTCAAGTGCTTTGTTTACATCCACGCCTATAGAGGCAAACTCAGCTACAGCGAAATCAAACGATTTCTGGATTTGATCATTCATGATATTTCTAATTAATTATTGTTTTATATGTATATTTTGTGTTTTTCGATTTATTGTAATTTGTCGACTGTGTTTTTCATCATAAGAGCGGATTAGCCAGATTACGCCGCAAATGTAGAGCTTCGCAAATACAGATTAATTATCTTATTTGATATTATGCCTATTGTTTTTGGTAGTTTATTAATTTGTCCCATTATTATATGTTGATTAATAACACTTTAAAATGTTACTACAAAATGATTCATTTCAGCTGCAAATAAACAACGCTTTGGGGATTGCCGAAATAGAACTTCGTACATTATACTAGAAATGTATACAAACTCATCATGAATATTTCGGAGAACAAACTTAAGCTATTTTGATTGATTTGTGAAATTTCAGGCTTTAGTATTCACTGTTTTTAGGAATAATAGCCACATATTATTATTTGCTTAATCTGAAATCCGATTATTAATTGTATTCGTTACAAATATTTAGTGATTAAAATTTCAGAATTGTTTGTAAAATAAAATCTTTATTCTATATTTGTGGCAGTTTCACGGGAGTATTAAAAAATAAAACAAGCGTTTGTTTTAACTGTTTTCCGTTGAACATAATCTTAAATAAAACTGTTTTGTCCATTAAACGATAAAATTAATTACTAATATAACTCCATAACAGGATGAGTGAAAAAGAGCAAAAGCCCAAAAAAAAATCGAGAAGAGAATTCTTACAAGACTTAGGAATTATCGGTGTGGGCTCAGTTTTAGCAGGTTCTGCAATCTTTGCCGGTATTAATTATGATAAACGGAAACGACCGTTTGACAGAAGCCGGGTACTTAAAGCCGAAAATGAACTTCTCGAAATTGAAAGAGCTGATGGTTCGAAAGTTGTTATCCCAAAAGAACAGAACTTCACTTACCTGCAACAACGCGGACGCGATGGACTCGAAGGAAAACGTTTCGTTATGGTTATCGACCTGTCGAAATGCCGGAACGCCCGTAAATGTATGAATGCATGTAATAATGCACACCATTTGAGTGAAGATCAGCACCATATGAATGTGTTGAAAATGCAGGAAACCAAAGAGACTCCTGCTTATTACATGCCCAAACCCTGTCAGCATTGCGATAATCCCCCATGCGTTGCTGTATGTCCTGTTGATGCTACCTTCAAACGTCAGGACGGAATTGTTTTAATTGATAACGAAAGATGTATCGGTTGCCGTTTCTGTATTGCAGCCTGTCCGTATAGCGCCCGTATATTCAACTGGGCCGAACCAATTCATACGCTCGAAGAAGAAAATATGCCTTACAACGTTGAACTGAATGTTCCGCAAAAGAAAGGAACTGTGAGCAAATGTTTGTTTAGTGCCGATCGTGTGCGCGAAGGTAAGTTGCCTTATTGCGTTTCGGCTTGTCCAAACGGAGTGTATTATTTCGGCGACGAAAACGAAGATGCTGTAACCAACGGAACAACAAAAGAGACCTTCAGGTTTAAGAAATTGTTGGAAGACAATGGTGGTTACACACTTATGCCGGAACTCGGAACACATCCACGGGTTTATTATTTACCTCCTAAAGGCAAAGATTATCCTTTCCATGATAAAGATAAAGAAGAAGCTGCAGAACATTTGGGATAATTAGTCCCGAATATCCGTAGTTATGCCTTTGGTGTAAATAAAAACAAACTCTTTTTCGAATAACATACAATTATAAAACGAATCTCTATGCCGGTGTTTCCCGGAAGATGGTTGAAATTTAATACAATATGTCAGATCAATTAAAAGCAGACAAAATAACATCCGATCTACTCAGGTCAATCAGATTAAACAAGAGCTTCCTGGTTTGGATGGGTTTCCTGGGAACCGCATTGTTGATATGCGGATATGCCTATTTTTTACAGTTAAGAGACGGACTGGTTGTTACCGGACTTCGTGATTATGTGTCGTGGGGAATGTACATTTCCAACTTCGTATTTTTTGTGGCTACCAGTTTAATCGGTATGTTGATAAGCGCTGTGCTTGGACTCACCGGAATTAAGTGGGCAGCTCCGTTGGCACGTATTGCCGAAATCATTGCCTTGGCTTTTGCTGCTATTGCCGGTTTGGTTATTATCATGGACATGGGACGCCCTGACAGACTTTTGAACGTAATTATTCACGGACGTATTCAGTCACCTATTGTGTGGGATATTACCGTTGTTACGGTTTATATTATAATGAGTACCTTGTTCCTGTATATTCCGCTCATTCCCGATTTGAAAATTTGTTACGATAAACTCGATAAACTTCCTCCTTTTGCACGCAATATTTATAAGTTGTTGTCGCTCAACTGGACAGGCTCTGGCGAACAGGCAAATCTGATTAAACAGACTACCCGCGTTATTGCTATCTTTATCATTCCGGTGGCATTTGCCATTCATACAGTCACTTCGTGGTTATTCGCCAATACGTCGCGTGTTGGTTGGGATTCAACCATTTTCGGACCTTATTTTGTGACAGGTGCTTTTGTAGCAGGTACAGCAGCGGTCATTATTGCTATGTATTTCTTCCGCAAAAACTACAAATTGCAGGATTATATTACTGATTTTCATTTCGATAAAATGGGTCAGCTTTTGGTGCTGGTGTCGTTGGTGTATTTGTACTTCAACCTCAACGAATACATGGTTCCGGGTTATAAAATGAAGAAATTTGATGCTATGCACCTGAACTCTTTGTTTGTGGGAGCTCATGCGTTATTGTTCTGGTCGGTTCAGATATTAGGACTTGTACTACCTATCATTTTATTGATCTTCAAACCTATGCGGAAGCCATTGCCTATGCTGTTTATTGGAACGGCCGTGTTGATTGGTGCCTGGTTTAAACGCTATATTATTGTAGTGCCTACCATGGAACATCCTTATTTGCCAATTCAGAATGTACCGTTGAATTTCAAAGTATATTCTCCAACGCTTACCGAGATATCGATTACAATTCTGCCTTTTATATTAGTATTGATTATAATTACTGTTTTGGCGAAAGTTATTCCAATCATTCCTGTTCACGAAACGATTGAGCAACACGAAGAAAACAACTAAAGAACCGCATTATGTTTAGAAAAAATACCAACCTGAAAGTTACGATAACTTTAGTTTTCACCGTCCTTGTTTCTTTGCAGGCATTTAGTCAGAACAACTGGAATGTACCTGCTGATAAGAAAGCAAAAAACAGCTACATTAAATTTGATGCTACTTCTGCCGGACAGGGTGAGGCTTTATACAATAAGAACTGTGCTTCGTGTCACGGTAATCCGGGCAAAGGCAACAGCATGAAAACGTTGAATCCTATTCCACCGGATTTGTCGTCTGCTAAAAGCCAGGAACTCACTGATGGTGAATTGTTCTACATTCTCACAACAGGTCGTGGGGTGATGCCATCTTTCAAAAGCGTATTGTCGGAAGACGAACGATGGAAAGTGATATCGTATTTGAGAAGTTTCAATAAAGGTTATACACAGGTTCTTTCTAAGTTTGATCCGAATAAGAGCAAACTGGTGAAACTTGATTTATCTTACGATGCCGCTACAAATAAAGTAACAGTGAAAGCTGTTGCCAACGAGAAATCGGGTGTTGTTGTGCTGAAAGATGCTGAGATTTCGTTGTTTGCTACCCGTTATTTTGGTCGTTTGCAGATTGAAAAATCGATCCGTCCTGATGCTACCGGTTTGGCCGTGTTCAACTTCCCGAAAGATTTGCCGGGCGACAAAAAAGGTACTGTTGAACTGGTTGTGAAAGTTACCGATGAGAATTATGGAGAAATAGAATTGCAGAAAAACCTGCAAATAGGTGTGCCAACTGATAAACCCTCGTTGAGAGCCGATCGCGCTATCTGGAACGTAGTTACAAAGGCTCCACTCTGGATTATTTTCTTATATTCGCTTGGTGTTTTAGTATTTGCACTTGTACTGGCATATCTCGTATTTAGTTTGTCGAAAATATGGAAATCGGGTAACAACAATCAAAAATAAAGTATTATGAAAAAACTTGGAATCATTGGACGCATTTTATTTGCATTGCCTTTCACCATCATGGGATTGAACCATTTTTTAATGACTGACATTTTCTCAGGAATGATGTCAACGTTTATCCCCGGGGGTGGTTTTACAATTTTGCTTACAGGAGCTATGCTGATCATTGCCAGTGTAAGTATCATGTTGAATAAGAATATCAAAATTGCCTGTTACTGGCTAGCGGGAATGTTATTCCTGTTTATTGCAACCATCCACATTCCAAATTTAGTTTCATTACCATTCCAGGGAAAAGACTGGAACATGGCACTTATTAATCTGCTGAAAGATACAGCTCTGCTAGGTGGTGCTATTACCATTGCACTTTATTTCGGATCTGAAAAGGAGATTAAAAAATAATATTATGACTAAAAAACTTGCATTAGCAGTCCTTCTTTTTTTTCAAATCAGTACAGGAGCATTTGCTCAGGTAGATCAATCGCCCGAAGTAGGGGTTATTGAGCACTTAGGCAATACTATTCCACTCGATTTGACTTTTGTGAACGAGAAATCCGACACCGTTACACTGAGACAGGTTATCAATAAACCTACTATTTTGTCATTCGTGTATTTCGATTGTCCGGGACTTTGTAGCCCGTTGCTCGAAGGCGTTGGTGGTGTTATCCAAAAAACCGACATGGTTTTAGGAAAAGATTATCAGGTTATCACTATCAGTTTTAATTTCAGGGATACACCCGAGAAAGCCAAACTAAAGAAAACCCGTTTTGTAGATAAATATTCGAAGGGCAAAGGTGATGGTTGGATATTTCTGACAACCGACAGTGCAACGATTTTTAAAATCACCGATGCTACTGGTTTCAAAACAAAAGCAGTGGGTCTCGACTTTGTACATCCATCGGCTATTATTGCTGTTAGTCCAAAAGGAATGATTACCCGTTATTTGTACGGTATTACTTTCCAACCAACGGATTTCAAAATGGCTATCATTGAAGCCAATAAAGAACAGCCGCGGCCAACTATTCAACGAATATTATTGTTGTGCTATAGTTACGATCAAACAAGCCAGCATTTTACACTGGACGTGATTAAAATTGCCGGAATTATTATTGTATTTTTCATATTAGTATTTATTGTCATATTTCTTCTCAAACCAAAAAAGAAAATTAAAAATTAAATAAACATGAGTAGTGGAACTGAAAAAGTAGAATATGTAAGTTACCTGGATCATCAGGGCAAATACAAAGGCATTTTGGGCTGGATATTTGCAACCGATCACAAGCGTATTGCATTGCTCTACATGTATTCAATAGCAGCCTTCTTTTTTGTAGGCGTAATATTGGGATTGTTGATGAAAATTGAGTTGGCGGCACCCGGCCAGACTATCATGAAACCACAAACCTATAACGGTATATTTACCGTACACGGGGTTATTATGATTTTCATGGTTGTAATTCCCGGTTTGTCAGCCGTATTTGGAAACTTCTTTTTGCCAATATTAATTGGTGCCAAGGACGTATCGTTTCCGAAACTGAACCGTTTTTCGTGGTGGATTTTTATTGTAGGTAGTATTATGGCTGTTGCTTCGCAGTTTTTGAGAAGCGGTCCTCCCGATACTGGCTGGACATTTTATGCTCCTTACAGTACAACTACCGGTACAAGTGTGATTCTGGCTACCAGTGCCGCTTTTGTATTGGGATTCTCGTCTATTCTTACCGGGTTGAACTTTATTGTAACAATTCACCAACTGCGTGCTCCGGGCATGAAGTTCTTTAATATGCCTTTGTTTCCTTGGGCGCTTTATGCAACCGCATGGATTCAATTGCTGGCAACGCCGATTGTAGGTATCACATTGGTTATGCTTATTGCCGAACGTCTTTTCGGTATTGGTTTCTTCGATCCGAATCTGGGTGGCGACCCGCTGTTGTATCAGCACCTTTTCTGGATTTACTCGCATCCTGCTGTGTATGTAATGATATTGCCTGCCATGGGTGTTATCTCCGAAATTATTCCAACATTTACCCAACGTAAAATTTACGGTTACAAAGCCATTGCTTTATCAAGTCTGGCTATTGCCGGTGTAGGTTTCCTTGTATGGGGTCACCATATGTACACTTCGGGTATGAGCGAACAGGCTCGCTGGTTTTTCTCGCTGCTTACTTTTGTTGTGGCGGTACCAAGTGCTATCAAGGTGTTCAACTGGTTGGCAACTATGTATAAAGGGTCTATCGATCTGAAGCCACCGTTTCTGTATGCATTGTCGTTTATCTTCCTGTTTATTATTGGTGGAACTACCGGGCTTTTGTTAGGCTCCGTGGCAACCAATATTCAGGTTCACGATACAGCATTTGTTGTTGCACACTTCCACTACATTATTTTTGGTGGAATGGGATTTGCTTTTTTTGCTGCAATTCACTACTGGTCGCCCAAAATCTACGGCAGAATGTACGACTTTAAACGTGCAAACATTGCCTGGGGAATTATATTCGTAGGTTTCAATATGTTGTATTTCCCACAATTCATCCTTGGATTCCAGGGAATGCCAAGAAGGTATTTTGATTACCTGCCACAATTCCAGGGCGGACAGCTTGTATCGTCTATTGGTGGATTTATTCTGGCTACCGGTTTGTTCCTGATGGTTCGTAACCTGGTATTGGGTGCCCGTAAGGGTGAAATTGCTCCGGCAAACCCATGGAATGGTTCTACACTCGAATGGCAAATTCCTTCGCCTCCATCGTTGGAGAATTTTGACGAAGAACCGGTTATCAAACAAAATCCATACGATTATGAATAAACAGCTACCTTCCCTTTCGGGGGAAGGCTGCGTGTTTAAAAAGATAGAAACAAATTATCAGTAATAAAATTGACTATGCCGGTTTAATTTTTCGCTGACCGACGGGCATTGATAGTCTATAAAACAATTGTTATGAGTGAAAAACACAATCATGTAGAAGAGCATAGAGACGACGAAGCGTCGAAGTTAGGAATGTGGCTCTTTATCTTTACCGAGTTACTGCTGTTTGGCGGTTTATTCATTGTTTATTCTATATTCAGACATGAATATTATCAGGCATTTCGCGAAAGTAGTCTGGAGCTGAGTGTTACTATTGGCGCTATTAATACTATTGCGCTTTTGTTTAGTAGTATGACTGTGGCTATGGCCCTTACAGCCATGCAAAAGAACGACAAAAAAACGGCCCTGATCATGATTGGTATTACCCTGTTGATGGCTTTGGTCTTTCTAGTGAACAAGTACTTTGAGTGGGGACATAAAATTGAACATGGTTTATATCCCGGTTCGGCTTTGATGCCATTGCTCGACAGAGGTCACCTGCTTTACTTCAGTCTGTACTTTTTCATGACCGGATTGCATGCTTTCCACATTATTGTGGGTATGGTGTTGTTGTTTATTTGTCTGTTTAAAGTAAAAAACGGAAGCATTCACCCCGAGAAATATGCTCTGTTGGAAAACGGAGCGCTCTACTGGCACTTGGTCGATTTAATCTGGATTTTCTTATTCCCGTTGATGTATTTAATCTCATAATTCAAAAGTACAACCATGGCAAATAACGTTTCGCATACAACAGAGTACAGAACGCTTGGTAAAGTGTTGCTATTTCTTATGCTTTGCACATTTCTTACTATCACCGTAACAGGTATTCATTTAGGTCCGTTTAGTGTTACTGTAGCACTTCTTATTGCCTGTGCAAAGGCCTATACAGTTATGACTTATTTTATGCACTTAAAATATGAGAGTCTATTGCTGAAACTCCTTGTGGGTTTTGTGTTTGTACTTTTTGTTTTAATAATACTTATTACATTTATTGATTACGCTTTCCGGTAATTGTTTTTATAACTCATTCTTACAGAATCAGTGAGTCTCCGGTTATTCGTTTCAATCATAAAAATAAACAACTATGTTTACTAATGCATCAAATTTTGTTCAGGGCGTCGATTTTGCATTTGCAGTGATCCTTGGAATTTCTATTTTCTTTTTGGTAACCCTCACGGCTACCATGATTTATTTCGTTATTAAGTACAACCGTAACAAGAAAGTAAAAGCTGTTCAGATTAAGGAACATACCTGGGTGGAAGTAACCTGGATTGTTATTCCGTTGATTCTGGTTTTGTATATGTTCTACATTGGTTGGGAAGGATTTATTCCTATGCGTCAGGCTCCGAAGGATGCCATGCACGTGAAAGCCATTGGCAAAATGTGGAAATGGACTTTTGAATATGAAGGTAATAAGCAAGCCGATACACTTGTGTTGCCTATTGGCAAAGCTGTGAAAATTGATTTAGTATCAACCGACGTTCTTCACGGATTTTCGGTCCCTGCTTTCCGCATCAAGGAAGATGTTGTTCCGGTGAAGAAAAACTATACCTGGTTTATTCCGGGTGAGCTTGGTGATTTTGATTTGTTCTGTACCGTTTATTGCGGACTGAATCACTCAAGCATGCTTGCGACTATCCGTGTGGTGTCGGAAGAAGATTTCCAGAAATGGATTGCGAAGGTTCCTGTGAAGAAAGCAGAAGCCAATAACCTGGCTTTTCAGGCTGTTGAGAAAAATGGATGTTTAGCTTGTCACTCAATGAACGGAACAAAACTGGTAGGTCCGACGTTTAAAGGATTGTATGGTTCGAAATCGAATGTTTTGACAAACGGAGCAGCACGTCAGGTAACTGTTGACGATGCTTATATTGAAAAATCAATTTACGAACCAAACGCAGATGTTGCCAACGGATATCCTCAGGGTGTGATGAAATCGTATAAAGGTATTGTTCAGCAAAAAGATTTGAAGCTGATACAGGAATACCTGAAATCATTGAAATAATTGATTGATAGAAAAGATATTTTATTGAAAATCCTTCTCCCTGCGAGAGGGATTTTTAATAAAAGGAAATGATTATCGGCATGTTGACCTGTTTTGTTGAATTGAATATACAGGAGAGTAGCTCTGATATCTTTGATTGAATAGAATAGAAAGATATCACCGCTAACGCGGCTTGTTTTTCGCAAAAGATATTGTGTTACAAAGATATCAGGACTACGCCCCTTCCTATCTTAGATGAATTGGAAATTGTATTTAACGGAGATTGGTTTGTGGATAATTAAGTAATGGTCAGAATATCATGTTGTATTTCATACTGAAAAAATTAACCACTTAGAATTCATAGTGACATAGTGCCACATAGAAAAAAATAAAACAAGTTAACATAGTAACACATTGCATATTCGATACAACTAAATGTACTATGTTTTCAACAAAGATACTCTGTGTTACTCTGTAACTAAGTGCAACTATGTGATTGAAAAATATGACATTTAATTTTTCCTCTTACTTATATAAAAGAATAAACAGCATTTTTATAATGAAAAAAAGTTTCTCTAAAATAGTGCTTGCACTTATAAAGTTTAAAGTATCCATTGCTGTTACTTTTACCGGAATTACTGGATACGTTGTGTATGCCCGGCACTTCGACTGGCCTGTATTGCTTATGGTGCTTGGTGTTTTTCTTTTGGCAGGTGGATCGAGTGCGCTAAATGAGTGGCAGGAAAGCGATTACGATGCTAAGATGCCCCGTACGAAGATGCGTCCTATACCAGTTGGAGATATCAGTTCGCTGAATGCTTTGTTGGTGTCGCTGTTTTTTATTGTAGCCGGTGTGGCTGTTTTGTATTTTGCTTTTGGTACGGTGACTGCTTTGCTCGGTGCGTTTAATGTGGTGTGGTATAACCTTATTTATACCAACCTGAAACGGGTAACGGGTTTTGCTGTGGTGCCGGGTTCGCTTGTTGGTGCTGTGCCTGCGCTTATTGGCTGGACGGCTGCGGGTGGATATGTGTTTGAACCTACTATTTTGTTTATCGGTTTTTTCCTTTTTATCTGGCAGGTGCCTCATTTCTGGTTGCTGATGCTGAAGTACGGCAAAGAGTATGAGGATGCGGGTTTCCCAACAATTAATCAGGCAGTGAGTCCGAATAGTTTGAAGCTGATGATTTTTACGTGGATACTGGCTACGTCTTTTTCGTCGATTATCGTTCCGGTGTTTTTGGTGAATGTGTCTCTGCCGTTTTTCCTGCTTATTTTTGCGCTGAATATTGGTTTTATTGCCGTGTTTGTGAAGTTGTCGTTTGGAAAGGTGCAGGAGCTTAATTTTCGCAAGTCGTTCATTAGTATCAATATTTACATGATGCTGTTTATGATTATGCTTATGGTGTTTCACATGGTTGTGTAACTGAGCTGGAGCATTTTTTGATACAGACCGGGTTCTTCGTAGTAAGAGCCCGGTTTTTTTGTGTTCTGTTTCAACAGCTGATAAATCTTGCAGATGCTGTCAGGGTTGGGATGATTATTTTGTTGGATAAGCAGAATTTTGATGACTAAGGTTTAATTTATAAAACATTATGTTACTTATAGTCCGCAAGCAACTAGATGGCTTTTACATTTTATATTTGTTTGTAAAAAAATAATTACTAATTTTGAATCCAAATACTAGAAAAGAAGCACAAGTAACAGATATACGATGGTGGGGCTTAAGAATCCATTCGGCTTGTATTTTCAAGGTGTTGCCATTGGGTTGATGATATAATAGGCTTTCAGCCTATGGAAGAGAGAAGGAAACAATTGACCCCGGTAAGCCCACGTAACAAATGAGGGGAGATAAGAATACCTGCGTAAGCATAGGATAGAATATTATGGTAAGTAAAAAAGGATTCCTGATAATCGTGTGTGTAGTTGTTTCGATTGCACTTGTGTTAAGGCACACTGTTTTTCGCTCGAAGGGCAGCGTGTTGCCGCAGGAAGCCGATTTTTGCAGTTCGATACATTCAGCAGATACTTCGCGACTTGGTAATGAACTGAAGCCGTTGGCAGACAGTATGCGCACTAAAACGGGTGTATATGTGCTGGAGGATGGCGGGGGTTCGTTGGTGACGCGTGCGTGGCTGTGTGAACATGCCGAGAAAACAATCGATATACAGTACTTTATTTTTTCGACAGATAATGTGGGGCTTATTGCGTGCGATTATCTGGTGCGTGCTGCTGACAGGGGCGTGAAGGTGCGGATACTTCTTGACGACCTGATGGTGGAAGCGGGTATAAGGGACGTGCTGGCATTGGATTCGCACAAAAATATTTCGATTAAAATATACAATCCGGGGCAGAATCTGGGAAAGAACGTGTTTCAGAAACTTGGTAAACTGGCAACACATTACCGGAGTTTCAACCAACGAATGCATAATAAGGTTTTTGCTGTGGATGGGAAAGTTGTGATTACGGGCGGGCGAAATATGGCGGATGAATATTTTGATTACGACCATGCCTATAATTTCAGAGACCGGGATGTGCTGTTGTTTGGAAAGGTTGTGGGAGAGGTGGAGAGTTCGTTTGAACGTTTTTGGAATAGTCCGATTGCCGTTGCAGTGGATGAGTTACAAAAGGGAAAGCATACGGAGACGGCTGACAGCACCAGCTTTGACCGCCTGCACGAATATGCCTGCAACCCCGAAAACTTCTGGTCGCAGATACGCAGTGAGATAGTGGAACTGCCGAAGGTGTTTCACCGAATCAGGGAGTCGGGGCAGTTGGTGTGGTTGGACCGTGTTTCGTTTGTGTCGGACGAGCCGGGAAAAAATGACGGCAGGCATGGAATGGATGGTGGCGGCGTTACTACTTCGGCACTGGCAAGGCTTATTGGCGGGGCTAACTACTCGATAGACATACAAAGTCCTTACCTGATTGCGACTGATGAAGCCCTGCAGCTGATGAAAGAGGCTATAGCCCGCGGTGTGAGGATACGGATACTGACGAACAGTCTGGCATCGACCGATAACCCGGAAGCTTTTGCGGGATATCAGAAAAACCGCCGGGCATTGCTTGACGGGGGAGTTGATATTTATGAGTTCAGACCGGATGCTGCCGAAAGGGTGAAGATTGCCACGGGAGCTTTGCAGAAAAAGCTGAACTACAAACCTGTTTTCGGGTTGCATGCTAAAACAATGGTGATAGATGGTGATGTGAGCGCTATTGGTACATTTAATGTGGATCCACGCAGCGCCAATCTGAATACAGAGTGTTTTGCGCTTGTGTATTCGAAACGGATAGCGCAGGGCATTTTGCGGGGAATGAACGAAGAATATAAAGCTGAAAACTCGTGGCACGTAACTCGTGGTTTTAACCCCGACTCAAAAGCTGCCGGGCTGAAACGCCTGAATACTTTTACGAAGAAGGTTTTTCCACGGAATATATTGTAGGGAGGGATGATGAGAGGAATAAAATTTGCATTGGTTTTTCTGATTCTGTGCAGTATGTTTGCTGTGGGGCAGAAAGTACACTATGGTCGGGGTGGTTACTACAATTACGTGGATACAACCAGTATTTACAGTAGTAGATATGTAGGAAATTTGTCGCGAATTACGGGTATGATGAACTGGATTGAGGGTGTGAGGAGTTTGAATAATGATTCAGTTTATCTAAGTGAACTTAATACAATATACAGTGAATTAAACGTGTATTGCAAACCCGGTGTGAATTACGCTCTTGTGGATAAACGGCTATTCCAGCTGGAAGCTGCTGTAAACAAAGCCTGGAAAAATTACAACGAGCGAATGTCGCCCTATGGGATAATCCGTAAGGAACTACTCGCTCATAAACAGGATGCCACCGATGAACTTGTGCTCAATGGAATACGATTGTATGAAGATAATAAGCGGGATAGTGCTTATCAGTGTTTTAAAAAAGCAGTAGAAAAGGAGCCGGGCCGTTGGAAGAATTATTATTTTGTGATAATGGACGAACTGCAAGTAACAAACGATACTGCCAAGGCACTTGAGGATGTTGAGATACTACTCAAATTAAATAACGGGATTAGTTTTGCAGGTATTCAACCTAACTTAATCAGGGCCTGGATTTATGAAGCCCGGAATCAGCATCAACTGGCCATTGATGATATCAACAAGGTGCTTGAAAAAGATCCGCAGAATGTGGAGACATTGTATGATCGTGGGTATGTGAAAGAGAGAATGAAAGATTATACAGGGGCTAATTCAGACTTTCAGCAGGTATTAAGCTTGTATCAAGCCAAACCAGTTTCGATGATGTTGGATTCAGCTATTTTATTGAATAATATTGCCTGGAACTATTATCTGGCAAAACAGTATGAATTGTGTGTGGAATACGCCAATAAATCGCTTCTATTAAGACGGGAAGATTCACATACTCTTGATACAAGGGGTTCGGGGTATTATGGGTTGGGCGAATACCAGAAATGCATTGACGACATGACGGATGCTATCCGGTTGAGTCCGGAATTGGATAACTCATGGTATCTGCGTGGAATGTGTTATCTGAAACTGAACAAAAAATATCAGGCCCTTACCGACTTGTCGAATGCTGCCTGGCTTGGTTTGGAGGAGGCTACAGATATGTTGAAAGAACTTTCGCGAGGGGATAAAAATACCGAAATAGAAAAACAACGACAATTTCCCGTGAAGAAACCTGCGAAATATAAGGATAATGTGATTTTTGATGCTTATGGGTTACATTTCATGCTTCGGTAAAATATTGTTCCTTTCGTGTTTGTTGAGCAGTTGCCGGGAGCAGGAGCCTTCGGTAACTTTCGTGTTCACGGGTGATCTGATGCCTGACAGGGGAATTCGCACGGCTATCGGGCAAAAGGGGATGGAACCGTTGTTCCGAAATCTGCCTTACGATCTGCATGGGGTTGATTACACGGTTGCTAATCTGGAGTGTGCTGTTTGCGATTCGGGGATACAGAAAGTGAATAAACGATTTGCTTTTCGGGCCAATCCTGACTGGTTACCCGATTTTGGGAAACATGGAATCAATATTGTTTCGGTGGCCAATAATCATAGCGGCGATTGTGGTGAAAGTGGATTGTTGCAAACATTGGCCTATGTTCGGCGGGCGGATATGTACGCTGTAGGAGCTAATGCGAACCCTGAATGGGTCGGTGCTCCGCTTGTAATATCGCGTGGAAAGATACGGATTGCCTTGTTTTCATCGAGTTTGCTTAAAGCGGATAGCCGGTATATGTGTCATGTCCCGGTTGCAGCGTTGATAAAGCGTATACATACCTATAAAGAAGGCCATCCCGGTACTGTAATACTACTGCTGTTGCACTGGGGCGTAGAGGGGAAATCAAAACCTGAAAGCGGACAGGTGCAGGATGCGCATAACCTGATAGATGCCGGGGTTGATGTGCTGTTAGGGACACATCCACATGTTGTGCAGCCTGTGGAGCATTATAAAAATGGTTTAATCTTTTATAGCTTGGGTAATTTTATATTCGATAATAATCGGCCTCCCGAAGACAGAGGCTTGATGGTGCGGTTAGCAATAGGACAGGGGCATGTTGTAGCTATGGATACAGTGAGTTTTCATGTTTTTTCGGGATATGGTCGTTAGCAAATTAAACACGGGATATTGGTTGGGTTTGCTATTGGCAGTAATGGTCTTTAGCAGTTGCAGCAGGCACATGAACCGGAAGCAGTTGCATATTTCCGATAAGAGTTTTAGAGGAACAGTAACGTTTCAGTGGGTTGATAAGAATGACTGGTATACGGTTGAATTGTACGATTCGGTTAGTGGGCACAGCGACCGGATTATTATTCCGTATGAAATTTACGATATTCAGACAGGTGACATAAACAGGGATGGGCATACCGATATCTTCGTGGGGCTTATTAAGCCAACGCCTTTTGATCCGGTGTTGCGAAAGCGACTGTTTATTTTCAGGATTGACAGCGATTATCTACGACCTTTGTGGCTGGGTTCACGACTGGCTTATTCGTTTGAGCGTTTCAAAGTGATTGAAACTGCAGCCGACTGTGTGGTGCGAACGATGGAAAAAGAAAAGAATGGAAAATGGTCGGTGAGCGAGTATCGCTGGCATTGCTTTGGGCTGGGTTTTGTGCGACGGATGGCCCGGTTGGTGACCTACGAAGAAGCTGAGAAAAATATGGAATTGACCCGATAAAAAAGAAATATCAATACAAAAACGATTATCTGATGAAAAAAACTTGTTTTGCGTTAATGCTGTTCGCGGTGTTTATGACCGGATGCAAGAAAGAAAAAAAACTGGCCGATATACACTATAAGCTAAACCAAAAGCTGATGCGATGGGCTGCTTATGACGAGGGGTATCCGATTACCGAGGATAAGGTTGACTCAATGGCTCCTTATCAGCTGAAAGATTATCAGGAGTATTACAAGGATTTTTATAAAGATAAGAAACAACCATTTCCGTTTCAATACGATATGGACCTGTCAGGGAAAACCTTTAATGAGTTGCGGGCGTTGCGTGCCGAAATTCTGGCACGTCATGGATTTCTGTTTATGGACTATGTGCTGCGGGCACATTTCGATGCTACCAATTGGTATCAACCGATATTTTGGGATAATAATTTCAAGATAAAACTAAACCAGCAGGAAAAACAGTTTATTGCCAGGGTGTTGGTACGCGAAAAGGAGCTATACAGACAGAACTATATCGAATCGAACGGAGTTATCAGGGCTAATCTGCAGAATGTTGTAAACTGGGATCAGTTTGAGAAAATACCTGCGGTGATGCACGACCATCTGAGTAGGGATGGGTTTGTAATTAATAAAGCCGCCTACGAGCAGTTGTTTTATGCTTACGACGAAAACTACTACGATTATACCCCCAGCTTTATTACCACCGATTTGTTTTTGCAGGTAATGCACATGCATGTGAGCAAAGAAATGCAGGCACTTGAAGAGGCTAAGATATATCCACTGTTACAGAATTTGCTGACAGAACAGTTGAGTGCAGCCCGTAAAATGGCTTCTTCGGGAGGTAGTGCCCGCCTGAAAAATGCCGCTCAGTGGAGTCAAACCTATTATGCAGTGGCGCTTTCTCTGCTTAATGATGACAAGCAGACTGTCCCTGCTTCTTACCAGTCGGCATACAATTACGAGATGGAGTGTACTTCGGGTGCTTCGGGACGGTCGTCGACTTACCTGGGCGACTCGTTGATGGATTATACTCAATTTGAACCCCGGGCTAACTATACGCGAACCGATACCCTGAAACATTATTTTCGTTGCATGAAATGGTTGAATTCAGCATCGGTTTATATCGACAAAGACGATGGACTTGCGAGAGCCGTTGTGATGGGAAAAGCTCTGCTTGGCAATGTGGAGAGCTACCAGAAGTATAAATCGTTATCGGGCATTATCGGGTTTCTGGCCGGTGAGGAAAATAACCTTTCGTTTGCCCATCTAATGCGCGTGTTGCAGGGTTCTGGTTCTACAAGCACGGATGCCTTGCTGGCGGACGAAAAATTAGCGGATATCCGACAGGCTTTACTTGCTACTGACCCCCGAAAATACGCACCAAAAGCTGCCGACGAGAATACGAAAAAGTTTCTCGCCCGTAGGCGGCTTTATTTTACTGCCGGACGTTATACTTTCGACAGTGAAATTATGCAACGCCTGGTACATGTAACTAACCCTCAACCCAAACGGAAATTTCCAAAAGCCCTTGATGTGTTTGCTGCCATGGGTAACAAACAGGCCGAAGATATCTTGCTGAATGGTTATAAAGAACAGCTAGTCTGGCCTCAGTATACCGATTCGCTACGATTGTTGCAAAACAAGTTCCATTATTTTGGTAAATGGAATGATAATGTGTATAATAAAACCATGGATGCTGTGCTTGCGTTGAATGAAAAAGATCCGATGGCACCCTGTTTTATGCAAACCAAAAGTTGGGAGAAGAAAAATCTGAATACCATGCTGGCCTCGTGGACCGGATTACGCCACGATATGTTACTGTATGTAGAGCAGCCCAGTGGAGCCGAAATGGGCGATGGTGGCGATGTGCCTCCTCCTCAAAAAGTGGCCTATGTAGAACCTCAGGTGGAGTTTTGGGTAAAGTGTATTGAGTTGTTGCAGCTTAATGCAAAAATGTTGTATTCACACAATTTGATGACTCCAAAACTGGCACAACGGAACAAATCCCTGATATCTATTGCTGACTTCCTGAAGAAGATGAGTGAAAAAGAACTACATGGAAAATACCTCACCAATACCGAGTTCAACCGCCTGACACAAATGGGCGGTGAGGTGGAAAGCCTGACGCTGGATATCATTAATTCAACTGAAATGGATATGACCACAGTGACAACACCCGATAAATGTATGGCTATAGCCGCAGATGTATATACGTATATAGATCCCAGAACGGGAGGTCAGGCTCTGGAAGAATGTGTGGGGCTGGGAGATGAGATCTATGTGATTGCTCAAATCAACGGCCTGTTGTATCTCACCCGTGGAGCTGTATTTAGTCATCACGAATTTCAGCAACCTATCAGCTCACGCCTAACCGATGAAGCCTGGCAGGAAATGCTTGCTAAGAAACAAGATCCAAAACCGGCTTTCTGGATGAACGATATTAAAATCAGTATCCCAAAATTGAAAACTTCTCCGAATTATAATCTGTACTAAAAAAAATGCTTTGCTCAGTGCTTGGGGAGCTAGGGGTCAAAAAACATGAAGAACGTAAACGATAAGTTACAGATACGGGAGATATACTACCATTCGGACGATTACCGCCGGGAGTTGGAGTTACGGGATGCTGTGCTGAGGGAACCCCTGGGCATGAGTATCTACAACGATAAGCTGGAGGTGGACGAGCAGGATAGTCATATAGGAGCGTTTTTGGGTGAAGAGTTGGTGGGTGTGCTTGTGCTTACCCGGCTGAGTGATACGGATGTGAAGATGCGGCAGGTGGCGGTGGCAGAAAAAATGCAGTTGCAGGGCATTGGAACCCTGATGGCGAGCTTTGCAGAGAATGTTGCCCGCGCAGCCGGATATACAACTATGGTGCTTCATGCCCGAAAAACGGCAGTGCCTTTTTACCTGAAACAAGGATATGCCCCGGTGGGTGATGAGTTTCTGGAAATTGATATTCCCCATTATGAGATGTGGAAAGAACTAAAGTGATGGATGTGGCTACTATGAAGGTATGGAACTATAAAACAAAAAGAGGATGCATTGAGCATCCTCTTTTTGTTTTATACGGCTATGTTATTCCCGCAATTATTCTTTGATAATCTTCGTATTGTATACGCCCTGTTGTGTTTGTACTTTTACCAGGTAGCTACCACTGCGCAGATTACTTGTGTCAATTGTTCTTACGTTTGCTTCGGTACGTTTAACGAGCATACCTGTGATGCTATAGATTTCGGTTCCGGTAATATTTTCGTCCGATACAATGCTCAGGCTGTTTTTTACCGGATTTGGATAGCAAGTGAGTTTAGTGGCTTCAGTATTTTGCACGGCAGTAGGACCGTAGGCAATCGCCATGTAGAACAGGTAGTTTGTACCTACTTTTTTGATAGTGTGACTACCGGCTGCCAACGAAACTGTTGCAATACCCGATGCAGGTGTATAGGATGTGCCATCAACCGAAACTGCTCCTGTGTATGAACTTCCGAAAACAAGCGTGAGTGTGCTTGCTGCGGTTGTAGTAAAGGCGATATTGGTACTTGATTCCATTTTCAGACATTGGGTGAGCGTAAGTCCTGCATAGGTTGCGCTACCGTAGCTTGTTGACAAATTACCTGTTATTGTAAAGAATGTGCTTGTTTTGCCCGATGCGGTAAAGTCGTGAATGACGTCGTTGTTTGTAGTACCTCCTGTTGATAGTGTAATACTGCCCGACAAAGTGGCAGGTGTACCTGCGGCACCGCTTGTTGTTACCGAGAAAGAAACAGTAGCTGTTGGAGTTCCGGAAACAGTAATTGTTTTAGCAGTGGCATCTTTCACGAACGTAATTCCGGATGCAGGTAGGCCTGTAACAGTTGCATCGGTTGCATCGCCACCCCATGTGAATATCATTGGCTGGATAGCTGTGTCGGCAGCTACTGTTTGGTTGTTGTCCGTATTTGTTGAAAGTGTTTGACTGCTAACAACCACAGTAGTTTGGCCTTGTACGGCAACTAAAGAACCTGTGTAGTTTGTCAGCGCTGTTTTAATCGTTGTGTTTACGAGGTAGGCAGCATCGTCCACAGCGTTATTGAATGTAAATTTCAAATCGCCCCCTTCCACGCGACCGGCATATTGCATAGCTTTAGCCTTTGCCACTGCCGGCTCATCGATTACCATGTTTTTGACATACAAAGCTGCATCGGTATCGAAGTTGTTGTAGGTATTTGCTCCTGCAAAAGATTTTACGGTAGCCGGAACTGCCTCACCTCTTGTAGTCGGAACATAGGCATCGAAATCTACTGTTGTGTTTGTGTATTTTCCACTTGCATCGCCGTACGGAACAAAGCGCATATCGTTATAACCGGTAGCTGCAGTTCCGTTATAAGCATCAAAAACATTATTGAATGCTTTAATAGTACCGCCATCTTCGCCGGAGAAAGTTCCGTTAGCAACGCCGGCCGAAACATCTGTTCCCTGCAACGAAGTCATCATGGGGTGTTTGCAGTCGCGGAAATAGTTGCCTTCAACAAAAACCGAAGAACCCATTGTAGAACCTACGCCATATTTAGCGTTACCGTCGTAATAATTATTGTAAACGTGTGCCGAGTAGTAACGAACGCGTGGGTGGCGCGAATCGGAATGGTCGAACCAGTTGTGGTGATAGGTAATATAGAGACCTGTGGTGGTTCCTTCGCTTAATCCCAACAGACTTGCTTTACCATTGTCCCAAAAGTGATTGTAAGAGAAGGTAATGTAGGTTGATCCTTTATTGTCTAATGCACCATCACCTTTTACCTGATCGGCGTCACTACCTGCATCGCCATAAAACATATCGCAATTGTGAACCCATATATGATCATTGTCCTGTTGCAATCCGAAGTCATCGCCGGCAGTGCTGTTGCAGTTCATAGCACCGATGTTGCGAACTTCAACGTTTGTAGCAGCTTTCAGGCGGATACCCATTCCGTTGACAACCGCATCGGAACCGACACCCTCTAGTGTAAGGTAACTGGAAGCATTGTTTGCATTTTCAATTGTGATATCGCCGCCCTCCATGACAGTCATGTCGGTAATGTTTCCGATTAACCTGATTATAAACGGGCGTGTGTCTTTTCCTTTTTTGATAGCGTACAGGATATTTTGCAGACCGACACAGGGATTTGCACTTGCACCGGTAATATTCATTGAAATTGTATTCTTTGTATTTTGCGTGATGTACATTATAACAGCAGCGTCTTTGGGTGTTCCATCGGCTTTGTATGCTCCCGGCACCCGTCCGCCATCGAAAGCAAAACCTGTACGGTCCTGAGCCAATACTGTGAGGTTGCCGGTGGTGGTGGCAGTGCTTTCAACTCCTGCAATAACCGGTGCAACTTTTATAGTATACGTTCCTGCGGCTAATCCCAATACGTCAGCACGATAATATGTGCCATAGCTACGAATAAGCTGCGTGTCGATTTTTTTGTCGGTAGCCCCTCCACCTGTATAATATACATTGTAGCTGGTGGCTCCGGAAACAGGTTGCCATTTTACGTAGGCAGACTCTAGCCATCCGGCCGATTCGCTGATTGTAACCGACTGTGCCCACGCTTGTGCCGAGGCAAATAGAATAAAAGCAAAAAATAGTAATCTTTTCATCTGTGTTGTGATTTTTTAGTTTATAAAGTCAACCGTTTTTACAATAAATATTGTGCTGCAAAATTACTGTTTGACTTCAAACGGGATGTGGACATTTTGTTTTATAGTGTGTAACTTTTGATGTTTTTAGGCATTTTAAGCGAATATGCTCTTGTTTATATTTTTATAGAGTGTCGTTTTGTGCAATGAAAAAGAACTTTGTGGAATTTTATATTTATGTTTTAAAAAGTTTTTCGGGTTAGCTGGATGATACTTTTGGATGTAGAGAAACCTGACTTATATGATTTGTTTTACGTGCGTTAATTCCGAATTGGTTCATTCAGTACAATGCTTTCTATTAGGCTTCTAACATTGATTTTGTATTATTTTAAAATATTTTTCGGGGCTTCATTGTCAATTAAAATATTATGTCTATCTTTGCAACCCATTTTGGACAAAAACCAAAGGGATATAAATAAAGTATTTAAGTTACAAAAAACAAAGTAAAATGCCTACAATTCAGCAATTAGTTAGAAAAGGAAGAGCAGAACTCATTGACAAAAGCAAATCGCCAGCGTTGGATTCATGTCCTCAACGTCGCGGTGTGTGTGTTCGTGTGTATACTACTACTCCCAAAAAACCGAACTCAGCTATGCGTAAAGTAGCTCGTGTACGTTTAACTAACCAAAAAGAAGTGAATGCTTACATTCCGGGCGAAGGACACAACTTGCAAGAACACTCTATCGTAATGGTACGTGGTGGTCGTGTAAAAGACCTTCCGGGAGTACGTTATCACGTGGTTCGTGGAACACTCGATACAGCCGGCGTTAATGGCCGTACGCAACGTCGTTCGAAATATGGAGCAAAACGTCCTAAACCAGGTCAAGTAGCCGCTAAGGGTGCACCTGCAAAAGGGAAAAAGAAATAAGTAGAACACCGAAACGATAGTTAGCGGTTTTTCGGAATCACTAACGGTCAGTTTCAATCTCCTTTCAAAAAAGAAACTAACAAAATCAAGTTTAAACACTTGTTTGCGTTTTAAGGTAGCAGATGAAAGGTTGAGTAAATGGCTCGGAGGAGTCGTTGAAGTAAGACTAAAGCAACCAAAAAAACAAAAACGAACATTTTTAAGTAAAATGAGAAAATCGAAACCAAAAAAACGGATCGTATTACCTGATCCCGTTTTCAATGAATCAATGGTGACAAAATTTGTCAACCACTTGATGTATGATGGCAAGAAATCTACTGCCTTCGACATTTTCTATTCATCGCTCGAAACAGTGAAAGCTAAGCTTCCGAACGAAGAAAAATCCCCACTTGAAGTTTGGAAAAAAGCTCTCGAAAATATCACTCCACTTGTAGAGGTTAAATCTCGTCGTGTTGGTGGTGCTACATTCCAAGTTCCTACAGAAATCCGTGCAGATCGCAAGGAATCAATTTCAATGAAAAATCTTATATTGTATTCACGCAAACGTGGAGGACGCTCGATGGCTGATAAATTGGCTGCCGAAATCGTTGACGCATTCAATAACCAGGGTGGCGCATTCAAACGCAAGGAAGATATGCACCGTATGGCTGAAGCTAACCGCGCATTTGCTCACTTTAGATTTTAATTGATAACAATAAAGAAATTAAAGTAAGAAATGGCTAAAGCAGATTTATTATTTAATAGAAACATCGGTATCATGGCGCATATCGACGCCGGAAAGACTACAACTTCTGAGCGTATCTTGTTCTACACTGGTTTGACACACAAAATTGGTGAAGTACATGATGGTGCTGCGACTATGGACTGGATGGAGCAAGAGCAAGAACGTGGTATTACTATCACTTCGGCTGCTACTACTACTTCGTGGAACTATTTAGGTGAAAAATATAAAATCAACCTGATTGACACTCCGGGACACGTTGACTTTACCGTTGAGGTAGAGCGTTCATTGCGTATCCTTGATGGAGCTGTTGCTACTTTCTGTGCCGTTGGTGGTGTTGAGCCACAATCGGAAACTGTATGGCGTCAGGCTGACAAATACAATGTGCCACGTATCGGTTTTGTAAACAAAATGGATCGCTCGGGAGCTGACTTCTATGAAGTTGTTCGTCAGGTGAAAGACGTTTTGGGTGCTAAACCATGTCCTATTCAAATTCCAATCGGTGCTGAGGAGAAATTCAAAGGCGTTATCGATTTGGTACAAATGAAAGCTATTCTTTGGCATGACGAAACAATGGGAGCTGAATATTCTGTAGAGGAAATTCCTGCTGATCTGTTGGCTGAAGCTGAAGAGTGGAGAGACAAAATGTTGGAAATTGTTGCTGAATATGATGATGTTTTGATGGAAAAATATTTTGATGATCCTTCTACTATTACAGTAGACGAAATCAAAGTAGCTATCCGTAAAGCAACTCTTTCAATGGAAATCAACCCAATGATTTGTGGTTCGGCTTTCAAAAACAAAGGTGTACAAACTATGCTTGATGCTGTTTGTGCTTACCTTCCAAGTCCAATGGATACTCCCGAAACTGTTGGTTTCGATCCACGTGATCCTGAAAAACAAGTTGTTCGTCATCCAAATGCAGATGAGCCTTTGTGCGCGTTGGCATTTAAGATCGCAACTGACCCTTATGTAGGTCGTTTATGTTTCTTCAGAGTTTACTCTGGTGAGCTTCCTGCAGGTTCGTATATTTACAATACGCGTACAGGCAAGAAAGAACGTATCTCTCGTATTTTCCAAATGCACTCTAACAAACAAAATCCGGTAGAAGTAATTTCTGCAGGTGATATTGGTGCCGGAGTTGGATTTAAAGATATCCGCACAGGTGATACTTTGTGCGACGAGAATAACCAGATTACGTTGGAATCAATGGATTTCCCACTTCCTGTAATCGGTATCTCTATTGAGCCTAAAACTCAAAAAGACCTAGATAAATTAGGAATCGGTTTGGCTAAATTGGCTGAAGAAGATCCAACATTTACTGTACATACACAGGAACAATCAGGTCAGACTATTATTAGTGGTATGGGTGAGCTTCACCTCGAAATCATTATCGACCGTCTGAAACGTGAGTTCAAAGTAGAATGTAATCAGGGACGTCCTCAGGTAAACTACAAAGAAGCTATTACTAAATCGGTTGAATTGCGTGAAACGTATAAGAAACAATCGGGTGGTCGTGGTAAGTTTGCCGATATGATTGTTCGCGTTGAACCACAGGATAAAGACTTCGAAGGTGGAAATCTTCAGTTTGTTGACGTGGTAAAAGGTGGTAACATTCCAAAAGAATTTATTCCGTCTATTCAAAAAGGATTTGCTAACGCTATGAAAAATGGTGTATTGGCAGGTTTCCCATTGGATAGTCTGAAAGTGACAGTTATTGATGGTTCATTCCATGCTGTCGATTCAGATCAGTTGTCTTTCGAAATTTGTGCTTCGTTGGCATATAAATCGGCTTGTGCTAAAGCTAAACCGGTATTGTTGGAACCTATCATGAAAATGGAGGTTGTTACACCGGAAGAAAGCATGGGTGACGTTATTGGTGACTTGAACAAACGTCGTGGACAAGTTGAAGGTATGGAATCGAGCCGTACAGGAGCAAGAATCGTAAAAGCAAAAGTTCCACTTTCTGAAACATTCGGATATGTAACTGCTTTGCGTACTATTTCTTCGGGTCGTGCAACTTCTTCAATGGAATTCGATCACTATGCTGAGGTTACTAATTCAATCGCGAAAGAGGTTGTTGCAGAAGCTAAAGGTAAAGTGGAATTACTATAAAAACAGACAACGGACAATAGTCGATTATCGGCTGTTGTCTGTTGACTTATAATAACCGGATAGTGAATGACTCTTATCCGGCAATAAAACAAAACAAATAAATATAAACCGACAATGAGTCAAAAAATTCGTATCAAATTAAAATCTTACGATCATAACTTAGTTGATAAGTCAGCTGAAAAAATCGTAAAAACAGTAAAAGCTACCGGTGCAGTAGTAAGTGGTCCAATTCCATTGCCAACTCACAAACGTATCTTCACTGTAAACCGTGCTACTTTCGTAAACAAAAAATCACGCGAGCAATTCGAACTTTGTTCTTACAAACGTTTGATCGACATTTACAGCTCAACAAGCAAAACTGTTGATGCCTTAATGAAACTTGAATTGCCAAGTGGAGTAGAAGTAGAAATCAAAGTGTAAGTATTTTACACAGCTGATTAAAGAATAAATTAAATTACAATAAACAGGCCGATCCCCCGCATTGGGGTTAGGGGTCTTTAAACAACAATTGAAATGCCAGGATTATTAGGAAAAAAAATCGGAATGACATCCGTTTTCAGTGCCGATGGTAAAAATGTACCATGCACCGTTATCGAAGCAGGTCCTTGTGTTGTTACTCAAATCAAAACTGTAGAAACTGACGGTTACGAAGCTGTACAGGTAGGTTTTCAGACTAAAACTGAAAAACATACCAACAAAGCTGAAGCCGGAATTTTCAAAGCAGCAGGAGTAGCGCCTCAAAGACACTTGGTTGAGTTCAAAGGATTTGAAACTGAATTCAAATTAGGTGATGCTATCACCGTAGAATTGTTTGAAGAAGATACGTTTGTCGACGTAGTTGGAACTTCAAAAGGTAAAGGATTTCAGGGCGTTGTAAAACGTCATGGCTTTGGTGGGGTAGGACAGGCTACACACGGACAACACAACCGTCTGCGTGCACCGGGTTCGTTAGGAGCTTCATCGTATCCTTCACGCGTATTTAAAGGTATGCGTATGGCAGGCCGCACCGGTGGTGACAAAGTTACCATGCAAAACCTGCAAGTATTAAAAGTTATTCCAGAACACAATTTGATTTTGATCAAAGGATCTGTTCCGGGTGCTAAAGGTTCAATCGTAATCATCAATAAATAACCATGGAAGTTAAAGTAGTAAACACTAAAGGAGAAGACACAGGAAGAGTGGTATCGCTTAACGATACAATCTTCGGTATTGAGCCAAATGACCATGCTATTTATTTAGATGTGAAACAATATTTGGCTAATCAACGTCAGGGAACTCACTCGTCAAAAGGCCGTAGCCAATTGTCAGGTAGTACACGTAAATTAGGAAAGCAAAAAGGCGGCGGCGGTGCTCGTCCGGGCGACATCAAATCTGGTGTACGTGTGGGTGGAGGTCGTATGTTTGGTCCAACACCACGCGACTATAGCTTCAAATTGAACAAGAAAGTAAAACAGTTGGCACGTAAATCGGCATTGTCGTATAAAGCGTTGAACAACCTGATTACTGTAGTTGATGCATTCAATTTCGAGACTCCAAAAACGAAAGAAATCATCACTATTACAAAAAGTTTACAAGTTGCTGATAAAAAACCGTTAATTATTTTAGCAAATGCAAATAAAAACGTATATTTGTCGGCTCGTAATTTATCACGCGTAAACGTGGTAACTGTTTCGGAATTAAGTACTTATGCAGTTCTTAATGCCCAAACACTTGTATTAACTGAGGATGCAGTAGCAGCAGTAGAACAAATTTTTAAAGCATAAGGAGACAGAATAATGGGAATTATCATAAAACCAATCGTTACAGAAAAGATGACTCAACTGGGCGACAAACTGAATCGCTATGGCTTTAGAGTTCAAAAAGATGCTAACAAGATTGAAATCAAACAAGCTGTAGAAGCTATGTATGATGTCACTGTAGAAGAGGTAAATACGTTGGTAGTTGCTCCAAAGAAAAAGAGCCGTTTTACAAAAAGCGGAGCTATTCAGGGCAAAACATCAGCTTATAAAAAAGCCATCATTACAGTGAAAGAAGGAGATAAAATTGATTTTTATAGCAATATTTAAACAGAAAAATGGCTGTACGTAAACTAAGACCCACAACACCGGGGCAAAGACACAAGATTATTGGTACATTCGACACAATTACTGCGAGTGCACCAGAGAAATCTCTTGTTGTAGGCGGAAACAAATCCGGAGGTCGTAACCATGATGGTAAAATGACCATGCGCTACCTAGGTGGCGGACACAAGAAGAAATATAGAGTAATTGACTTTAAACGTAACAAAGACGGTGTTCCCGCAACAGTAAAATCAATCGAATACGATCCGAATCGTTCGGCACGTATCGCTTTGTTGTATTATGCTGATGGGGAAAAAACTTACATTCTTGCACCAAACGGATTGCAAGTTGGTCAGGTAGTACTTTCAGGGGCTGAAGCAGCTCCCGAAGTTGGTAATTCATTGCCTTTGCAAAACATTCCACTGGGTACCATAATTCATAGTATTGAATTACGCCCGGGTCAAGGTGCCGCGATGGTACGTTCGGCAGGAACGTTTGCACAACTTACTTCCCGCGAAGATAAGTATGCAATTATCAAGTTACCTTCAGGTGAAGTTCGCAAGATTTTATTGTCTTGTAAAGCTACCATCGGAAGTGTAGGAAACTCTGATCATGCACTGGAAAGATCAGGTAAAGCAGGTCGCTCACGTTGGCTTGGACGTCGTCCACGCGTTCGTGGTGTTGCTATGAACCCGGTAGATCACCCCATGGGTGGTGGTGAAGGCCGCGCTTCAGGAGGACATCCACGTTCTCGCAAAGGCTTGTTAGCTAAAGGGTACAAAACACGTGCTCCAAAGAAACAGTCTAGTCAATATATTATTGAAAGAAAGAAAAAATAATCGAAGAAATAAGTAAATAATATGAGCCGTTCATTAAAAAAAGGACCATACATCAACTTGAAGCTCGAAACTAAAGTTTTAGGCATGAATGAAAGCGGAAAAAAGACCGTAATCAAAACATGGGCACGTGCTTCAATGATATCACCTGATTTTGTAGGTCACACAATTGCAGTTCACAATGGTAACAAGTTCATCCCCGTATATGTAACCGAAAATATGGTAGGACACAAGTTAGGCGAATTTTCTCCTACTCGTAACTTCCGCGGTCACGGTGGTAAGAAAAAATAATCCATTGAAATTTTAAATCAGAAAAAATAAACATTTCAAGAAAATGGGTGCAAGAAAAAAAATATCAGCCGACGCAAAAAAAGAAGCTAACAAGACTCTTTATTTTGCTAAGCTCAATGGAGTTCCAACCTCACCACGCAAAATGCGCCTTGTAGCGGATATGATTCGTGGCATGGAAGTGAACAAAGCTTTGAGTGTTCTGAAGTTTTCTTCTAAAGAAGCTTCAGGAAGATTGGAAAAATTGCTTAAATCAGCTATTGCTAACTGGGAAACCAAAACAGAGCAAAAAGCCGATAACGCAAACTTATATGTAAGTGGAATTTCTGTGGATTCAGCTACAATGCTAAAGAGACTACGTACCGCTCCTCAGGGACGCGGCTACCGTATCCGCAAACGTTCAAACCACGTTACATTGTTTGTTGATTCAAAGAATACTAACGATAATCAAATTTAATTGCTCGATGGGACAAAAAATTAATCCAATAAGTAACCGCTTAGGAATCATTCGTGGATGGGATTCAAACTGGTATGGTGGAAACAATTATGGTGATACCATACTTGAAGACAGCAAAATCAGAAAATATCTCAATGCCCGTCTAGCAAAAGCAAGTATCTCTCGTATTGTTATCGAACGTACGTTGAAACTTGTTACTATCACAGTTTGTACAGCTCGTCCCGGTATCATTATCGGTAAAGGTGGCCAAGAAGTTGATAAATTGAAAGAAGAATTGAAAAAAATTACTGATAAAGAAGTACAAATCAATATCTTCGAAGTAAAACGTCCTGAATTGGATGCAGTTATCGTTGCAAACAACGTAGCTCGTCAGATTGAAGGCAAAATCGCTTACCGTCGTGCAACAAAAATGGCTATTGCCTCTACAATGCGCATGGGAGCTGAAGGTATCAAAATCATGTGTTCAGGTCGTTTGAATGGTGCTGAGATGGCACGTTCGGAAATGTATAAAGAAGGAAGAACTCCTCTGCATACCTTCAGGGCTGATATCGATTATGCTCATGCTGAGGCGTTGACCAAAGTAGGGTTAATTGGTGTAAAAGTATGGATTTGTCGTGGTGAAATCTACGGTAAAAAAGACTTAGCTCCAAATTTTACAGCTACCAAAGAAGCATCTCGTGGCGGCGATCGTTATAACAACGACCGTGGTGATCGTAAAGATCGCAATGACCGTGGTGACCGCAAAGGTGGTTTTAAAAAGAGAAATAAATAACTGTTATAAATGAATTTGATTTAAGGAAAATATATTATGTTACAACCTAAAAAAACAAAGTTCAGGAGACAGCAGAAGGGGCGCATGAAAGGAAATGCCCAAAGAGGTAATCAGTTGGCGTTCGGATCTTTTGGAATAAAATCGTTAGAGTCTAAATGGTTAACTGGTCGTCAAATTGAAGCCGCCCGTATTGCTGTAACCCGTTATATGCAACGTCAGGGACAAATCTGGATACGCGTGTTTCCAGATAAACCTATCACTAAGAAACCAGCTGAAGTACGTATGGGTAAAGGTAAGGGTGCTCCGGAAGGATTCGTTGCTCCAATTACACCGGGACGTATGTTATTCGAAGTAGAAGGTGTTTCTTACGAAATTGCAAAAGAAGCATTACGCTTAGCTGCTCAAAAACTACCCGTAACTACTAAATTTGTAGTTAGACGCGATTATGATTTCACCTCTTTAAATGCTTAGGAAAATGAAAACAAGAGAAATTAAAGAATTAAACAACAAAGAGATTCAAGAACGTATGGAGGTTGAAACCAGCCACCTTGATCGTTTGAAATTGAATCACTCCATTTCTCCTCTTGACAATCCGTTGCAAATCAAAGAGGTTCGTAGAACTATCGCACGTCTTGCTACTGAGTTACGTCAGAGAGAAATTAATCAATAAAATTCAGACCCTGATGGAAACAAGAAATTTAAGAAAAGAAAGAACGGGTGTAGTATTCAGCAACAAAATGGATAAAACCATTACCATTGCTGTAAAATGGAAAGAAAAACACCCTATTTACGGAAAATTCGTAAATAAAACCAAGAAATATCACGCTCATGACGAGAAAAACGAATGTAACATTGGAGACACTGTACGCATTATGGAAACACGTCCGTTGAGTAAATTAAAAAGATGGAGATTAACTGAAATTATCGAAAGAGTTAAGTAATTATGATACAACAAGAATCAAGACTCATAGTAGCCGATAACAGTGGAGCTAAAACAGCTCTTTGTATTCGTGTATTAGGAGGAACCAGCAAACGTTACGCTACATTGGGCGATATCATCGTTGTTGCCGTTAAGAGTGTAATTCCTTCAAGCGACATCAAAAAAGGTATTGTTTCAAAAGCAGTTGTCGTTCGTACGAAAAAAGAAGTTCGTCGTCCAGATGGATCATATATTCGTTTCGATGATAATGCATGTGTATTGTTGAACAATGCCGGTGAAATCCGTGGTAGCCGTATCTTCGGCCCGGTAGCACGCGAATTGCGTAATACAAATATGAAAATCATATCACTTGCACCTGAAGTGCTTTAATCTTCGAAAAAACAATTAGTGATGAGTAAATTACATATCAAAAAAGGTGATACCGTTTACGTAAATACCGGGGTTGACAAAGGAAAAACCGGTCGCGTGTTGGAAGTTCTTGTGAAAGAACAACGCGCATTTGTAGAAGGTATCAACTTGGTGTCAAAGAGCACCAAACCTAACGCGAAAAGTCCTCAAGGTGGAATAATCAAGAAAGAAGCAGCTATTCATATCTCAAATTTGAACCCGGTAGAAGGTGGTAAACCAGTTCGCGTAGGTCGCAAATTAAACGCAGAAGGAAAATTAGTGCGTATTTCTAAAAAATCAGGAGGAGAGATTTAAGAATGAATACAGCAAGTTTAAAACAAGATTACAGAGAACGTATCGTTCCTATCTTAATGAAAGAGTTTGGTTACAGCT
>JAQTTH010000041.1 GCA_028710895.1 Paludibacter sp. | reverse complement strand
TGGATAAACCGGAGCATACTGACCACCTAAATCCGGAACAAAGATACCGTAATTTTGGTTTAAAATAAGAAGATTTTACTGACAATACGGCGGATACTGACCACTTTTACAAGAAAAGGGAATAAATTTAATGTTAGATTGATTTTAGCACGCAAGCAAAAGCAGATCAATGTATTTTGTTGGCGGGCGGGCTTCAAAATTACGGAGCATGTTGACCACTTTTGTTCAAAAAGAATCAATCATTTCATAGTGTTTCGGGCCCGTTTTACCGGGAATACGGAGCATATTGACCAGTTTATATCCTTCACTGTCTTAGGTTTTGTTTTATTTCGCAGCCATTATTCACGAACACAATCGGTTATGGCAGGAAAAACAAGACCCATGAGTCAGATAAAACAATTATTACAGTTACACAAGCAGGGCATGAAGATCAATACCATTGCCCGTACGCTTAATATGAGTCGCAACACGGTGAAGTCCTACCTTCACAAGTTGTTGTTGTTAGGCGTTGATATAGATATACTTCTGGCGTTGGATGATCCAATTTTAGAAGGCAGGTTTCATGCCGGTAATCCTGCTTATTCCGATGGTCGGTTTGATTATTTCAAGTCTCATTTGGGCTATTACCAAAAGGAATTAAAACGCAAGCATGTAAGCCGCAGGATTCTATGGCAGGAGTACCGCAGTGAACAACCACAAGGTTACAGTTATACGCAGTTCTGTTATCATTTGTCTCAGCAAATAATTGCGGGCAAACCCACTATGGTATTGAACCATACACCGGGAGAGAAAATGTTTGTGGATTTTGCGGGTGATAAACTCTCATACGTTAATCCCCAAACCGGTGAGATAATCTCTTGTCAGGTATTTGTAGCCTGCATGCCATATTCCGATTACAGTTTTGCCATGGCTGTGGCAAGCCAAAGTATCGAAGATTTTATTCATGCATTGGCTTGCGCTTTGGCATTTTTTGGAGGCACTCCACACGTGCTGGTACCCGATAATCTCAAAGCAGCCATTGTAAAAGCCAACCGTTACGATCCGGATATAAACCGAGCCCTGGAAGATTTTGCCAATCATTACAACTTAACGGTTATACCGGCTCGTGTGCGCAAACCACGGGATAAAGCATTGGTAGAAAATCAGGTAAAACTAATCTATGCCAGAGTTTATGCCAAGTTGCGCAACGAGCAGTTTTTTGACTTGCAATCGCTTAATATGGCCATTGCTCAAAAGAACAAGGAGCATACACAAACGCGTATGCAGCAGAAGCCTTACTCGCGGGAAGAAAAGTTTTTAGCCGATGAAAAAATGCTCCTGCAACCGCTGCCCCAAACCCCTTTTGAGTTAAAGTATTACAAAGAGCTCAAAGTAGCACAAAACAACCATGTGTATCTGGCTCAAGACAAGCATTATTACAGTGTACCGTATGCTTACACGGGCATGAAGGCAAAACTGATATTTACCCGGAGCATTGTGCGTATCTACGTAAAAAACGAACTGGTTGCCACACATGGGCGGAGCTTCAAGCCTGGCAGTTACTCTACCGTAAAAGAACATTTGTGTTCACACCATCAGCATTATTTAGACCGCAGTCCCACGTATTATATCAAACAGGCAGCCAAGAGTTCACCCGTATTTGCTTCTTTGGTTGAACTTATGTTCAGTAACGGACGGTACCCCGAACTGCTTTACCGAAGTTGCGATGGACTATTCAGTTTGCAGCGCAAAACAGCTGCTCCTGCCTTTGAAAAAGCATGTCAAATGGCCATTGACTATCAAAATTATTCGTATCGATTTATTAATCAATTAATCATTAATAAAATGACAGAACAGCAAGATGAACAACAACAAACCCAATCCACAAAACCATTACCAAAACACTCAAACATAAGAGGTAAAGCTTATTTTTCTAATAAAGAACAACAAACAGTGAATCAACAAACAATCAAATTTTAAACAAATCAACAAACAAAGACAATGACACAGATTGAATCTCACATGAATCAGTTGCGCTTGCAAGGCATGGCGCAAAGTTGGAAAATAATGGCTGAAACACGCCAAATACACGAACTGTCGTTTTCGGACGGCATGGAGTTGCTCCTGCAAGCAGAAGTTGATCTTCGTACAAATCGACGACTCGACCGATTAGTAAAAAGTGCTCATTTTCGTTATCAGGCATTCGTTGCAGAACTTAACTTTGAACCTGCTCGCGGGTTAGATAAATCGCTTGTAAATACCTTGGCAATGGGGCAATATATTGAAAAAGGGGAAGCGATACTCATTACCGGAGCTGCCGGTTGCGGAAAGAGTTTTCTTGCTTCGGCATTGGGTCAACAAGCTTGCTCACAAGGTTTTTCGGTGGAGTACTACAACACACAAAAACTGCTTATAAGAGCTAAAATGGCGCGTGTGGAAGGGAATGCAATTAAATTCTTTGACAAATTAGCCAAAGTTAATTTGCTTATACTCGATGATTTTGGATTTACGCACTTTGACAAACAGCAACAATTGGATTTAATGGAGATTGTGGAAGACAGGCACTCACGTGCTTCTACAATCATTTCCAGTCAATTACCTGTCGAAAACTGGTTTGATGTGATTGAAAATGAAACAATTGCAGATGCTATTCTCGACAGAATTGTTCACACTGCTTATAGAATTGAATTGAAAGGTGAAAGTTTAAGAAAAAAACGGTAATTTTGTCAGACCATTGTGTTTAGCGATACACAACCTAAGGGATGGTCAATATCACCGGAATGGATGGTCAGTATCACCGGAATATCCA
>JAQTTH010000026.1 GCA_028710895.1 Paludibacter sp. | reverse complement strand
GAATTTTCTCGTACTTTGCTAGAAAGTTGTTCATGGTATTTATATGATTGGTAGTCAGATAAATATACGGATTTTATCCGAAATGAACAACTTTTTTTATGCTATTTCTCTAAATGCACTACGGGTTCTTTTAATAAGTAGTGTATATGCCCTCTGTAAGTATGGGCATAGCGAACCGATGAGTCCCGGGCAATCAATGAATCAAAATCCTCTATAGCTAATGTATATTTTTTCAAATCACGATATACCATAGCTCTGTTATAATAGCACATAATATCGTGTGGATCAAGCCTAAGACAGGTGGTTAAATCTTTGATTTGTAAATCGGATTTATGCAGTTGAGAATATAGCTCTATTCTTTTGTGATACACATCCATTTCAGTTGGATAAAGCTTCAATTCGGCTGCATAGTCTAGTAGTGCCAGGTTATATTTGCCTATTTTACTATAGCAATAGCCCCTGTTTGAATGTGCAAATTGAATCCTCGGGTTCAGTTGTATACCATGGCTAAAATCCTGAATAGCCAATTCGAAATTATTCATTTTTTGATAAGCAATACCTCTGTTGAGATAAGCCTCAGTAGCATGATTATTGATAATAATTACCGTTGAGAAATTCAGGATGGCATCTTTTAAATTCCCTGCGTTTGCCGCCTTCAATCCATTTTTAAAGAAATGGTTTATATCATGTTTCTCACATCCTGAAAAAATGAGGCACATGCATAACACAAAAAGATAGTACGTTTTTCTCTTCATTGTTTTAATATATCCATTTTCTTATTTTCTTTTCTTTATACCACAAAAAATGACAGAGTAATTATTTTTTCGTTTTCTTTTTAATCAATTCTATCAAATAACTTGCCTCGGCCTCATCTACAGCCAATCCAAAAGAATAGGTTTTTAATCCATAATCAATTCTGATTGGTCCTGTTCCCATTCCTATTGTAGATAAGCTGTTGCGATTTTCAAATGATAAACTTGTATCAACAAATTCATATCTTATATTTTGTATTTCTGCAATTTCTAATCGCTTTTTTATTCCAACACCTAAAATGGATCTTTCGATTGTCAGATACTCATAATCAATTAGGATAATCTCCTTACCTAACAGACCCCATATTAAAAAGTAAATTGCTGAAAATCCACCAATAGTCCATCCAATCAACCAAATGGTACTAAATGCATCAACACCAAAACTCGCTATAGTATCTGTTATTCCCATAAACCAAAAACATAGCCATATTGGCACACATATTAGAATGAACCAGTTTTTCTTCGTTGGAATTTCGATGCTTAATTCATCGAAAGTATCGACGACCTTTGCTTTCCCGTTGTATAACATAATTATTTTATCTGTAATATTTTTATAGTTCTTTTTCTTTATTTCCCATTTAGGCATTCATTATTTTTGGCTCCAAAGTTAATAATTGTTTTTGATTATTACCATAATTCAGTCAACAAAGTTAATACAAAATAAAAAAACCGTTCAAATCCTTGCGGAACAGAACGGTTGAGCGTAACGGGTAACATTTAAAGAAAATATCTTACAGGAGATTTTCAAAGTACTATTGAAAATAACGCATTAAGACCTAACTGAATTTCAAATCCCAAGTCCATCATGAAATGCAGTAATGGTGGCTTTCGATTGCAGGATTTTTGATTCGGGTGGAACACTGTTTGTCAGCCAAACGTTTCCACCAATCGTTGAGTCATGTCCAATGGTGATTCGCCCAAGAATACTCGTATTGGCATAAACCACCACGTTGTCTTCCAAAATTGGATGACGCGGTATGTTTTTGGGTTTGCCGTTTTCGTCAAGTGTAAAACTTTTTGCTCCCAATGTAACTCCCTGATAAAGTTTCACGCGATTGCCAATGACACTTGTTTCACCAATAACAACACCGGTTCCGTGATCGATACTGAAATACTCACCAATTTTGGCTGCCGGATGGATATCAATTCCGGTCTCTGAATGGGCCAACTCTGTTATCACACGGGGTATAATCGGCACGCCCAGTTTCAACAATTCATGTGCAATGCGGTAATTAAATACTGCCCGAATGGTTGGATAGGAAAAGATGACTTCTCCATAACTTTTAGCAGCCGGATCACTATCGAAAGTAGCTTTTATATCGGTCGCAACTATTCGTTTAAGTTCCGGCAATTTATTTATCAACGCCTTGGCAATTTCCGGTGCCAGTTTTTCCGATTCAATGCATTGATCTTCGGTAGCTTCAAAACACAAACCATTTTTCACCTGATCTTTCAGCAATAAATAGAGTCGCTCAAGATTTACTCCCAGGTGAAAACTCAACGTATCGGTATCACTAACTGTATCTCCGAAATAACCCGGAAAAATAACACTACGAAAAAGATCAACAATCTCAGACAATTTTTGCAACGAAGGCAGTGGCTTGTCATGCAATGGAATGTATTGATACTCCTCAACGGAATCGCTAATTAATAACGATATATTTTTTTGAATAACATTGATTATTGTAGGCTTCATCGTTAGTTACAAGGATTTAGTTACGAGTTACAAGACAGTTATCTCAATTAATGCAATAATAGGTTAGAAAATAGCATGTTGTATCTTCTAAAACACTTCAATCGGCACTTCTGTGCTGACTCCATTCTGAATATCAAAAGCTTTTAAAACCGGAATTTCTTCTGCCAGGGATACAATCAGGTACAAGATATTCGGATCAAAAGCCAAACGGATATCTTCTACTGATGGACGCGAAGGCGTTTCGGGGTGACTGTGATAGTTGGCAATGATTTCCAATCCTTCGGTACGTGCCGAGCGAAACACCTGAAATTGTTCGGCCGGATCAAACGAAAAATGCTCGGGACTGTGGTCGATATTCGTCAGAGCATGTTGCTTTACAACCTCACCCGCTGTACCCACCAATAACCCGCAAGCTTCGTTTGGCAGTTCGGCATAAGCCTGTCCCACTATACCGTCATAAATAGCTGTTGGTATGCGTATCATTTCTGAATCAAAACTTTATGGGTACCTTTTACTTCGGCTTCGGTGATCGAAAGCACTGTAAATCCCTGTTCGGTTGAACTTCTTGGCACGTTTTCCAGTGGCTCTCCTTCGGTAAGAAGTACTTCAAGCGTATCGCCCGATTTCAGTTTCGAAAGTTCGATTTTTGTCTTTACAAAAGTCATTGGACAATGCTCTTTTGTAATATCTAAATTATAGTTTGCCATCTTAGTTCTGAATTATAAATTGTGAATTATGCATTAAATAAAAAGTGTTTGACCTCCGTCGGCGATTTTCAGGAAGGTAGCCACTCCAAGCACATCTTTTACTTCGGGAATTAAATCCGATTTTTGAATGCCCAGAATATGCATCGCCATTTCGCAGGCGTAGAAGTTTACACCTAACACTTTGGCAGCTTCTACCAGTTCTTCGAGCGTTGCCACGTTGTTTTTGCGCATTAAATAGCGGAAAATCTTCGGACTAATACCGCCAAAGTTCAACCGACTTACGGGAGCACTTTTCAGGCCGCCCATAAATACACCGAATACTTTCGGTAAAAATCCTTTACCAACCGGACTACGACCTTGTTTGATTTTTATACCGTCCAATCCCCAAAAGGTGAAGAACAAGTTTACTTCGTAACCAACGGCAGCAGCGCCGGTGGCCAATGTGAATACTGCTACCAGCTTGTCGAAATCGCCGCTGAAGCCAATCAAAGAAAGTTTTTTTGTATTCGGATCGAGTTTAATTTCTGTTGTTGCCATGATTATTTGTTTTTATTCTTTCTATGACTTTCGATATCGCAAACCGCTTGTTCGTAATCAACTAAACCTGTTACAGTTGGGTGACTACCACAAACCGGGCAATTATCGTTTGGTTTTGATTTGATAGTTCTGAATTCCATTGTTTTGGCATTGAATGTCAGCAAACGGTTGGTCAGCAAGTCGCCAACTCCGGTCAGATATTTCAATACTTCTGCAGCCTGAATAGTGCCCAACATACCGGCAATAGCTCCCAAAACTCCTGCCTGCGAACAGGTTGGTACTGCATTTGGCGGTGGTGGTGAGTGGAACAAACAGCGATAACAAGCTGTTCCGGGTTTGTAAGTAAGTGTTTGTCCATCGAAGCGAAGAATTCCACCGTGCGAAAATGGTTTTTTGGCAATAACGCAGGCATCGTTTATCAGGAACTTTACGGGGAAATTATCTGTTCCGTCAACTACAAAATCATAGTCCTGTATGATTTCCAATGCATTTTCAGCTGTCAGTAATTTCTGATACGCAATCACTTTTACATCCGGATTAATCAGGTTGATTTTCTCCTTTGCCGAAATTACTTTGGGTTTGTTTACATCCGGAGTAAAGTGAATAACCTGACGTTGCAGATTGCTTAAATCAACTACATCACCATCAATAATTCCAATCGTTCCTACACCGGCTGCTGCCAGATACAAGGCAATTGGCGCACCAAGTCCACCGGCACCAACTATCAGCACTTTGCCGTTATTTATTTTTTCTTGCCCTTCCACTCCTACATCTTGCAGTAGTATGTGTCGACTATATCTTTGTATTTGTTCTTCTGTAAAATCCATTATTTCATTTACTATTTAGTCATTTACTATTTACCATTACTAACTCTAAATAGTAAATGGTCAATTTTCAAATGGTCAATTAAAAAGAGCCTCCACCCATAAAATAAAGAAAATCCAATTCGTCACCTTCTGCAACTTGTGTGTTGTCGAAATCATCGCGGTTTACAAACTGACCGTTTAGCTGGATTGAAACCATTTCCGGCTGAGCCACATTATTTAATTTAATTAATTCTGTAATTGAGATAGGTCTTTCTACCTCCTGTGCTTTACCGTTTACCGAAATTTTACTCATTTTGTTAGAATTTATCTTGTTTGTATCTTTTAGTTTTCCGCTAATCAATTTTTTATAGCCAAGGACAATTGCAATTTCCGATTAAATTAATCGAACGACTCAACAATTATAACATGTTGCTTGTTTTGCTGCTCGAAGCCCGCGAACTCAGAGATTCAGGTTTAAGTGCCTTTCAACTGATTTTAATGTGTTGAATTTTACGATACAAAGGTCAGGATTCGAAATAAAATCTGAAATACCATTCATCGGGCATTTTTATACCCTGTTTGTGGTATACAATTTACATGAAAAGCGGTATTTACCAAACTTTGGGTATTAGCTATCTTTGCACAATAATAATTACAAACTTAGAATGATTAAAAATAACTTTATTCCACTGTCAGAGGAACAACAGAATTTACTTACCGAACTGTCGAACTCGCTTTCACCCGAGCAAATCAATTGGGTTTCGGGTTATTTTACAGGACTTTCGGCTCAGGGATTAAGAGTTGGATCCGTAGCTGAAAAGCCAGCTAAAGCTTTTACGTTTAATGCTCCAACTGTATCTAAACCGGCCGAGAAAAGTAAATCACTCACAATATTATACGGTTCCAGAACCGGAAATGGCGAAGGAGTGGCAAAACAGGCATTGAAAAATGCAACGGCTTTGGGTTTTGATGCAAAGCTTAAAAGCATGGAAAGCTACAAAAACAACGACTTAAAGTCAGAAACAAACCTGTTGGTAATTGTGAGTACGCATGGCGAAGGTGAACCACCGTTTCAGGCTAAAACATTCCATGAATTTTTGCATAGTAAACGCGCTCCAAAACTGGAGGGATTAAATTTTGCGGTATTGGCATTGGGAGATAGCTCTTATTTGAAATTTTGCCAGACCGGAGTTGAATTTGACAATCGCCTGGAGGAACTAGGTGCAAAACGTATTTTACAACGGGTAGATTGTGATGTAAATTTCCGTGCGCAAGCATTGGAATGGATTACCGATAGCTTAGCCGCATTGAATGATAAGAAAAGTGATGCCGAAGTTGTTGAATCAGTTTCTGAAGTTGAAGAATCGGAATCAGGTAGCGAGTTTGAGAAAAATAATCCATTTCAGGCACAGGTATTGGAAAAAGTCTTTTTACATGGACGCGATAGCAACCGGCAAACGCTTCACGTAGAATTGTCACTTGAAAATTCAGGTCTAACTTATGAACCGGGTGATTCTCTGGGAGTTTTTGCCACTAACCCACCCGAATTAGTAGACCATTTGCTGCAAACAGTAAATTTATCGCCCGATGAAATTGTAAAATGGGAGAATAAACCGATCTCGTTGCGTGACACGCTTTTCAAAAACTACGAGTTGACTCAAATTACACCGGACGTTTTAAACCGTCTTGCAAAACTAACAGACAACGAAAAGCTTAAACAAATACTGGCTTCACACGAAACGGTAAAAGAGTTTATTTACGGCAAAGACGTTGTCGATTTATTTACGCTTTTCCCGGAAAAAATAACCGCAGAACAGTTCATTTCGTTATTGCGTCCAATGCAACCTCGTTTGTATTCCATTTCGTCAAGCCCGCTGGCTAATCCTGACGAAGTTCACTTAACTGTGGGAGTTGTAAAATACCAACATGGCGACAGAGAAAAAACAGGACTTTGTTCAGTATTTTTATCAGACCGAACAGGAGAAAACGAAACTGCGCCTGTGTTTATTGAGAAAAACAAGAACTTCCGACTTCCTGAGAATCCTGAAACACCTATCATCATGGTTGGAGCAGGAACTGGAATTGCACCTTACCGTGCATTCATTCAACATCGGGAACTTGATGAAAAAAGAGGAAAAAACTGGTTGATTTTTGGAAACCGACACTCCGAAAGCGAATTTCTATATCAGCTCGAATGGCAACGACTGTTGCGTGAAGGAGCTCTTACCCGATTGGATGTAGCTTTCTCCCGTGATTCTGAGGAAAAAGTATATGTTCAGGACCGCATTCGCGAACAGGGTAAATTACTTTTCGAATGGTTGGAAAAAAGGGCGCATTTTTATGTTTGCGGCGATATGAAAAAGATGGCACACGATGTCAATAACGCCTTACTGGAAGTAATTCAGGATCACGGCGGAATGAATAAAGAAGCCGCTGAAGCATACGTACTAAGCCTTCAACACCAACGTCGTTACCAAACTGACGTTTATTAAATTCATAATCCTCCATTATGAATTATGAATTAAAAACTTTGAATTAATATTTAATATGAGCGAAATAAAACTATCCGAAGTAGAACGGATTAAAATAGAAAGTAACTACCTGCGTGGAAATATTGTGGAAGACCTGGCCAACCCAATTACCGCCGGAGTGAGTGAAGATAATCAGCAGTTGATGAAGCTTCACGGTTCGTATCAGCAACAAGATCGCGATTTAGATGAAGAGCGTCGCAAGCAGAAACTGGAGCCACTTTATAGCTTCCTTATTCGTGTGCGTGTTCCGGGAGGTGTTGCAACAGCCAAACAATGGCTTGACATAGACAAACTGGCTGACATATACGGAAACCCAACAATCAAATTAACTACCCGTCAGGCATTTGAATTACACGGCGTTGTAAAACGGAAACTCCGTGCCACCATCAACGGTATCAACAAAACTTTGTTGGATACTTTGGCAGCTTGTGGTGATGTGAATCGTAACGTCATGTCTTCGGCCAACCCGTGGGAAAGTGAAGTTCACCAACAGGTTTATAACGATGCACGTGCTTTACACACCGATTTATCGCCACAAACAACCGCTTATCATGAAATTTGGGTGGGCGACGAACTGGTTGCCGGTGGCGAGAAGAAAGAAGATTTCGAACCGTTGTATGGCAAAACCTACTTGCCCCGTAAGTTTAAAGTGGCTATTGCAATTCCTCCACGCAACGATGTTGATGTTTATGCCAACGACCTTGGCTTTATTGCCATTGCCGAAAATGGGAAATTACTTGGATATAATATCCTTGCCGGAGGCGGTATGGGAATGACTTTTGGAATTGAAACAACCTATCCACGTTTGGGTAATTTAATTGGTTTTGTAAAACCGGAATATGTGGTTGAAGCAGCAAAAGCTGTAATTATATGGCAACGCGACAACGGAAACCGCTCTGACAGGAAGAATGCCCGATTGAAGTATACAATTGATCGTCTGGGTCTGAACATATTCAAAAATGCAATCCGAACAGCATTAGGCGACAAGTTGGAAGAAGCAAGACCCTTCCATTTCGACAGCAACGGCGATAAATACGGATGGGAAAAAGGGTTCAATGGTAAATGGTATTTCACATTGTATGTTGAAGGTGGAAAAGTAAAAAATGATCACAAGCTTCAACTTAAAACTGCTCTGCAGGAAATTGCTCAAAACCATACAGGGAACTTCATTCTTACCGGAAATCAAAACCTTGTAATTGCCGACGTAGAAGAAGCCGATAAAGCAAAAATCGAAAAGTTGCTTGAGAAATGGAAACTAAACAAGCATTTTGGTGGCATGCGTCGCAACAGCCTGGCTTGTGTGGCACTTCCACTCTGCGGAATGGCTTTTGCTGAAGCTGAACGCTATCTTCCTTCGTTGGTTGATAAGATTGAAGTAGAACTGAAAGCACTTCATATCGAAGAAGAAGATATCATCTTACGTATGACTGGCTGCCCGAATGGTTGCGCCCGCCCGTACCTTGGTGAGATTGGTTTGGTTGGTAAATCACCCGGCAAATACAATCTGTATTTAGGAGCCGGATTCACCGGAAACCGATTGAATAAGTTGTATGCCGAGCTGCTATCGGAAGAAGAAATACTGGCTGCATTACGTCCTATTTTAGCCGATTATGCTTCGAATAGAAACAATGCTGAACGATTTGGAGATTTTGTTGTTCGCAAAGGATATGTGAATGCCACCATCGAAGGACTCCAATTCCACAAAGATATTAAGCCATTTCAAAAATAAGCTTTTTACAGTATAGATAAGAAAAGAACCGGACAGAAATGTTCGGTTCTTTTTGTTTTGTGGAAACCAATATATAGAATAGTACATAAATATGTAAAACATTATCAATTAAAAGAAAAAGATTATATATTGTTTGAAAATGAAACGAAAAACCATTACTTTTGCGCAGTTTAAAACAAAACCAAATTTATCCCAACGTGAACTTAGCAAAATTACCTTCCGACTGTATATCCAAAGAAGAAATTCGCCAGCAAATTGATGTAATTGACAAAGAAATAATTTCACTCTTTGCCCAACGTTTTCAGTATGTTAGTGAAATTGTGAAATACAAAACCGATGTTGAAAGCGTTGTGGCCGAAGACCGAAAGAACCACGTAATAAAAGCCCGCGGAGAATGGGCTGCCGAACATGGATTGGACAAACAAACTTTCGAACAAATCTATCGTTTTTTAGTAGATCACAACATTGGAAAAGAGTTAGAAATTTTGGAAAAAAGACCCAAATCTGTGAGCTAATGAAATCAGAAAACTGGAAAGAAGAAATTGAAAATAAAATAATAGCAAATAAAATTAGCATGTTCAAACAAGAAATTAAAGTAATGGATTGCACCGTACGCGACGGTGGATTGATGAATAAGTGGCAATTTTCGGACGATTTCGTTCGAGGAGTTTATAATGCCTGCGTGGAAGCAGGGGTAGATTACATGGAAATCGGCTACCTGAGCAGCGAAAAAGCATTCGATCGCAGCGTATACGGTCCATGGAAATTCTGTCATCAAAAAGACCTTGAACGCATTGTTGGTAAAAATGAAACAAAGCTGAAACTTTCTGCCATGGCTGATATAGGCCGTATCGATTTAGAGGATATACCAATGGCAGAAGATAGTTTGCTGGATATGATTCGTGTGGCTTGTTATGTGCATCAGGTCGACAAAGCCGTTGCCCTGGCTCATCACTGTATGGACAAAGGCTACGAAGTTTGTATTAATTTAATGGCCGTTTCTACTGTAAACGAACATGAACTGGACGAAGCATTGAAAGATATTGCTGCTTCACGCGTAAAAACCTTTTATGCTGTTGACAGTTTCGGTAGCATGTATGTTGAGTCAATCCAGCATTTGGTTCGCAAATATATGGCCGCACTTCCCGGTAAGGAAATTGGAATTCATGCGCACAATAACATGCAAATGGCTATGTCAAACACCTACACTGCGATAATGGAAGGCTGTACAATGCTCGATGCAACGTTGATGGGACTTGGACGTGGTGCAGGAAACTGCCCCATTGAAATTCTGATCGCCTTCCTCAAAAATCCAAAATATCGACTATTGCCTTTATTACAGGTGATTCAGGACTATGTTCACCCAATGCAAAGTCAAATCGACTGGGGTTACCACATTCCGTACCTTATTTCAGGTGCTCTGAATGCGCATCCTCGCAAAAGTCTGGAATGGATGGATTCTGACCGCAAAAATGATTTCGTGACTTTTATGAAAGAAATGCACGACAACGAAGTACTGGAATAGGACAAAATTTCTATCTGAAAAACGAATAATCTGCCATCTGTGTAAACAAATGGCAGATTATTTTTTTGCATAAATTCGATTATCAAGGTCTATCAGGAGGCTTATTTCTGTTTAATATTTCATCCAAAATCATAGCTCCCATCTCAAATATTTATTGTATATTTGTCTGTTTTTCGAGAAAGTATTTTTTTTATTAAACATAAAGAAAATGCAATCTCCAAACGACTGTAAACAAACAACTTAAAATACAAAATGAGCGAAGAAGAAAAAGCAAGAAACACTGCAAGTGCCAATTATGGTGCAAGTAGCATTCAAGTGCTGGAAGGTTTGGAAGCAGTGCGCAAACGCCCTGCCATGTACATTGGTGATATTGGCGTAAAAGGGTTGCACCATTTGGTGTACGAAGTAGTAGATAACTCTATTGACGAGGCATTAGCCGGCCATTGCGACACGATTCAGGTTTTTATCAACGAAAACAACTCGATTACAGTTATCGATAATGGTCGCGGTATCCCCGTTGACATGCACGAGAAAGAAGGAAAATCCGCTTTGGAAGTAGTTATGACTGTGCTTCATGCCGGTGGTAAATTCGACAAAGACAGCTATAAAGTTTCCGGAGGTCTACACGGTGTGGGTGTTTCGTGTGTTAACGCTCTTTCTACCTTACTTCATGTAGAAGTTTCACGAAGCGGTAAATTGTACATGCAGGAATACGAATGTGGTGTACCTAAATTTCCCGTGAAGGAGATTGGAACATCAACAACAAACGGAACAACAATTACATTTCTACCTGATAGCTCAATCTTTATTGAATCGGTTTACAAATACGATATTCTGGCTAACCGCTTACGTGAGCTGGCATTCCTGAATGCCGGAATCACACTTACACTCACCGATAAGCGTTTCACCAACGAAGATGGAACCTTCAAATCAGAAGTTTTCCATTCGAAAGAAGGTTTGAAAGAGTTTGTTGAATATATCGATGAATCTCGCGAGCCACTTATCGACAATGTAATTCATATTTCTACCGAAAAAAATGGAACTCCGGTAGAAATTGCCATGACTTATAACACGTCATACAACGAAAACATCCACTCGTACGTAAACAACATCAATACCATTGAAGGTGGAACTCACCTAGCCGGTTTCCGCCGTGGTTTGACCCGTACGCTGAAAAAATATGCTGAAGACAGCAAAATGCTTGATAAACTAAAAATTGAAATCAGTGGCGACGACTTCCGTGAAGGTTTGACAGCTGTTATTTCTATTAAAGTTCAGGAACCACAATTCGAAGGACAAACCAAAACCAAATTGGGTAACAACGAGGTAATGGGTTCGGTAGATATGGCAATTGGCGAGGCATTAGGCAATTATTTGGAAGAAAATCCAAAAGCTGCCCGTACCATCGTTGAAAAAGTAATTTTGGCTGCAACAGCGCGTCACGCCGCCCGCAAAGCGCGTGAAATGGTTCAACGCAAATCGCCACTTTCGGGTGGTGGATTACCAGGCAAATTGGCCGATTGTGCTGACAAAGATCCTGAAAAATGCGAATTATTCCTTGTCGAAGGGGATTCTGCAGGCGGAACAGCTAAGCAAGGACGTAGCCGTCAGTTTCAGGCAATTTTACCATTGCGTGGTAAAATTCTTAATGTTGAAAAAGCAATGCAACATAAAGTGCTTGAAAGCGAGGAAATTCGCAATATTTACACTGCGTTAGGTGTTACTATTGGCACCGAAGACGACAGCAAAGCACTAAATATCAAAAAACTTCGTTATCACAAAATCATAATCATGACCGATGCCGACGTGGATGGAAGCCACATCGCTACTTTAATTATGACTTTCTTCTTCCGCCACATGAAAGAGCTGATTGAGCAAGGCTATTTATACATTGCCACTCCTCCACTCTATTTGTGTAAAAAAGGTAAGAACGAAGAATATTGCTGGACAGACCTGCAACGTCAGGCATTTATTGAAAAATTCGGTGGTGGTGTTGAAGGAGCCGTTCATACACAACGTTATAAAGGTTTGGGTGAAATGAACGAGATTCAACTGTGGGACACTACTATGAATCCTGAAAACCGCACATTGCGTCAGGTTACAATTGACAATGCAGCTACTGCCGACCACGTCTTCTCCATGTTGATGGGTGATGATGTTGCTCCACGCCGTGCATTTATCGAGCAGAACGCAACTTACGCAAAAATTGATGCATAATTCAGTTGATAATTGACAGTTGATTTTGTTCAATCAACTGTCAATCATCAATTATCAACTTAAAAAATGAAAATAGCCGTTTTTTGTTCTTCGAGTAATCACATTGCCAACCAATATAAAAAAGTGGCGTTTCAGTTAGGCGAATTTATAGCTGAAAGTGGAAATACACTTGTTTATGGTGGTGCAACCGGAGGTTTGATGGACTCAGTATCAGAAGGTGCTCACAGCAAAAACGGTGAAATTATCGGGGTTATTCCGAATGCAGTTATCAAAATGAACCGTCAAAGTTCGTTACCAACAAATCTGATAACGGTTGAAACAATGAGCGAACGGAAAGCAGAAATGAAAGTATTAACTGACATTTTTGTTGTACTTCCCGGAAGTTATGGAACACTGGATGAAATGTTAGACATAGTGGCATCGGGTGTGGTTGGCGAACATAAAAAGCCACTGATTATTCTGAATCAAAATGGGTTTTACGATTTATTTCTTAGTCAAATTGATTTAATGCGTACCGAATCATTTATACCGTTAGAAGAAAAATACAAACCGATTATTGTTTCCGAGATTAATCAATGTATAGAGTTAATTAAATTGTCAAATAAAAATTCATAATAACATTGCATCATGAATCTGTTTTGGAAAAAACTCTTTGGAAAAATTACTCCGACAGCCAAACTCGAAAAAAACGAAGCAGATTTGGTAAAAGCCATGCATCGTTATGAAGAAGTAGAGAAATCAGTTGAACTGGCTGAATATAAAAAGCTTTTTCATATTGTAAAATCAGCTGAATTTCAGAAAAATAAGAAAATCCTTCAGAATCGGAAATACAAAGACACAGAGGAATTCAGAGTAAGTAAGAAGTATAAAAAGCTACACACATCTGCTTCTATTCAACTTTACTACAAAGTTTTAAACTCAGAAGAGTTGAAACAATATCTTGATTTCAAAGCCACACCCGAATATGAGTCTTTGGGAGACAAAAAGAAACTTAAAGCTTCTGAACACCTCAAAAAGATGAAAGCATTTGAAAAATCAAATGCTTTTAAAGTTTATAGCCGCTTTCACGAATCGTACATCATCAAAGATTACGAAGAAATAAAAACGAAGGTATCAACCCCTGAATTTGTCAAAGCGAACGAATTCTGGGCCAATAATAACCGTTGGCACAGCACACCTGAATTTGCGAAACAAGAGCGTTTTTACGAATTAGCAAAAAATCCGGATATTGAGTTTTTTGAGAACGAAAAGCCAGAGCGTTTTGAAAAATACCGTTCTATGAAACTTACATTTAGCGACGAATTTGATTGGAACACGCTCGACAAGTCTCACTGGAACTTTGGATTTCACTACAAAAGTCCTGACTTAATTGGTGATCACTCGTTTGCAAACGAGAAACAAGCAAATAACTCGGGTAAAAATATATCCGTTGAAGATGGCATTTTGAAGCTTGCAACAAAACACGAAAAAGCAACTGCACGCGCCTGGCATCCCCGAAGAGGTTTTATGGAAAAGGAATATCACTTTACATCGGACGTTCTACAAACTGCAGATACTTTTAACCAGAAATATGGAATCATTCGGGCAAAACTTCGCTGCACGGGCAAAGTTCAACATGCATTTTGGCTGGGTTCAGATGGAAAGCTTCCTCATATCAACATTTTTCATTTTGATGGTAAAAAAATCAGTGTTGGAAATGCCAACATTAATCTCTTTGATAGCGTAAAAATTGGTGGACTTAACCCATCAGAATACTTCATCTACACATTAATCTGGAATAAAAAAGAATTGATATGGATGATAAATGATCTTGAGGTTTATCGTACTTCGAGTAATGTTCCAAATGAAGAGATGTTCTTATCATTTAATTCTTTTATTTCGGAAAGACAACGCGGGAGTGCAGGATCTATTGAGGTTGACTGGGTGAGAGTGTATGCAAACTAAGACTAGATAGCTTATAATGAGATTTAAATTCGCAAATCTAACATTTCCTCTTATTATATTTTCATTGATTTCATGCATTGATTTTGTTGATTCGCCTTATCCTACCTTAAAACTAAGCCAAATCAATACAATTCCAAATTTAGCGCGTGCAACTGCAACTTCATTTGTAATAAATAATAAGGCATATATCACACTAGGCAGAATCGGCGGTAAACACACAAGCAGCATAAAAGATTGCTGGGAGTATAATCCCTCAGATAGCAGTTGGAATCGTAAAACTGATTTTCCGGGACATGGCAGAGTGGGTGCAATTGCTGAAGCAGTTGCCGGAAAAGCTTATGTCGGATTAGGATATAACACCGATCTATTTGTATACGCATCAGATACAACTATATTTTCTGATTTCTGGATGTACGACCCACTCACTAACAAATGGACACAAAAAGCAAGCTTTCCAACGAGGTCTGACAGCAAAGACGCCCCGGTTAATTCCTGTTCTAGTTTCACTTACAAAAAATGGATATATCTATTTTCGCTTAGTGCTCAAACTCATTCGAACAAAGAAGTCTGGAGATATGACACCGAGAGTGATAAATGGGAACAATTGTCAAATTTCCCTGGTGCAGCTCGAACCGCAGCCGTAAGTTGTACAGATGGTACACATTATTATTATGGCCTTGGTGGTGGTAATCGAAACGATTGGTGGGAGTATTTTCCTGAAAAAGACAAGTGGATACAATTAAATTCTTTGCCGGGAAAAGGACGAGTGAATGCAATAGCATTTTCTGTGAATCATCGTTTTTTTATTGCCACAGGCAGATATATGGGTGGCTCATTAACAATAGGTAAATTTTTTAACGACATCGTGGAGTATGATGCTTTAAATGATGCCTGGTACAAACGGGGAACAGTCCCGACACAAGGCAGAGAAAATGCAATAGCATTTGTAATAGGTAATAAGGCCTACTTAGGGTTGGGAGAAACCGATGAAATCCGCTTCAATGATTTATGGAGCTTTGAACCTTGATCGTAGTATAAAAATTGGAGTAATCAATGAGATCAAGAATATTTTTTTTATTTCTGACCATGCTACTTGCTAATGCAATTTTAGCTCAAACCGACACTATTCAATATAATGTTAGTTTGAATACACGAATTGCTAGTGGTCTGTCTTCTCCATTTTGGTTTCAAAACAATCAATATGGAATTACTCCTTTTGACCCAAATAGTACAACGTTATTACTGCGTGTCAATAAGAAAGAATCAACAATTGAGAAATTCTTCGATTATAGCTTTGTGGCAAGTTGCTATGCAAACATAAGCAAAAATGAAAGCGCTATTAAATTACATGAATTCTATTTAAATGCACATCTATGGATTTTTAATGCAAGTGTTGGAATGCACGAAGAAACAATTGGAAATCAAGACACTGGATTATCAAGTGGTGGACTCTTATTCTCAAATAATTCACGTCCAATGCCCAAAATATTTATTGGAATAGAAAACTTCACTCCAATTTTATTTAGAAATGGATTTGTGGAATTGAAAGGAGGGATATCTCATGGTTGGTTCACAGATCAAATTTACACCAAAGATCTTCTCTTTCACCACAAATATGGCTACCTGCGATTTGGGGGTAAAAAAAGTCCAGTACATCTACAATACGGTGTGGATCATGTAGCACAATGGGGAGGGGTATCACCAGTATACGGTAGACAACCATCTGGTCTCAGCGACTTCATAAACGTGTTTTTTGCAAGAAGCGGTTCATCAGGCGCAAGTATTTACGACCAAATTAATGTTGGAGGAAACCACATCATTTCACAAAGTACAAAGGCAGAGATCACATTAAAAAACGTCGATATATGCGCTTACTGGCAGAACCTAATGGAAGATAAACCCATTAAGTTCATATGGAATACTCCAAATATTTCAGATGGGCTATGGGGCATAACTATCCAAAATAAAAAATTTCCATTTATTCAAAAGATTATCTACGAATATTTAAATACAACAGATCAATCCGGCCCATATCACGACTATGATGGAGTTGTTTACGGAGGTTCAGATAACTATTTCAACAATTACCTTTACAAGAATGGATGGTCATATTATAGAAGGACAATAGGAACTTCATTTATAACTTCACCGATTTATAATAAGAACAATGAAATTGGCCTATTAAATAACCGTGTTCAAGTACATCATATTGGTCTGGAAGGAGAATATAACGGGTATAAATATAAAGGAATTAGTTCGTTCAGCAAAAATTACGGTACATATTCAAATTATCCAACTCAGGATATGCTTAGATCTACAAATATGTTACTTGAAGTTAGTAAGCATTTTGAAAAATTCTATCAAATTGATGCAGGAATCTCAGTTGCTCTGGATGCAGGCAAAGCCTATGGAAATAATCTTGGACTAATGTTTAAGATTAGTAAATATGGGTATTTTTTCCCTTCATGTAAGACTACAAATAAATAGACAAATACAAGATACATGGAAATAGAAAGTAAATTTTTGAGGATTGTTAGACTTATTAATCTTTTTAGTATGTTATTTCTAGTCGTCGAGCTATCCTTATACATAAATATTTTTCAGCGACTAGCTTTTGCTGTCGCATTTATTTCTTATACTATTGAAGCAATTGTTGAGAAAAAATGGAAGCAATTTAAATGGGACAGAAGCTCAAGACAAATATTTTTTATCATTGTCATTTTCTTCTTTGTACTACAGTTTATATTTTTTCCATTTGAAAAAAATACGAGTTTTTTCGGGACGATTATTGAAGAAAGAATTCCGTTTTTGATTTTTGGAATTGTTGGTTTATTCGGCTTTAACAAATATTTCAAACTGAAATATTTTGCATGGACTTTTATTGCAACTTCATTTATATTGGGTGCTTTTTTACTTTCAAATTTAAATAGTGAAATTTTAAGTAGTGTAAACCGAAATGAACTATTAGGGTTAGTTCGTATAAAGTATATCAATAGTCACATGAAATTTAATTACTATTTGAATGTTTCACTAATATGTATTTACTATATTATTGTATCTTTGAAAGGTAAAAAAGCCTTTTGGCAACGGCTTTCACTCGTTTTGTCATCTATCGTTATAATTCTTAATCTATTTTTATCAGAAGGTAGAATAGGACTTCTTTCAAGTATTATAATATTAGTGATATACATTGTTCATTATTTTTGGGAAAAAAGTAAACGCCTTACTCTAATTTCGACTTCGCTATTTATATTATTAGTCACAATATTAATACAACAAAATCCACGTTTAAGCACCTCTAGCATTAAGCATGAACCTCGTCAGGAAATATGGGCAGTTGCATATGACGAAATAGTAAAATCTAACTTTTTAGGAGTTGGGGCGAGTACTGCAGCATACGACATGAAGAATCAATTTGCAATTAGAGGAATGATTAATAACAAGCACACTCATAATATACTCCTACAAAGCACATTAGAATATGGGGTTCTCGGATTTGTAGTTATTTTGTCAATGTTTGTTTTCGGCTGCTATACAGTTAGTGCAAATTTCAGATTTATGGTTTTATTACTTACGTTGATTACTTTTTTACAATTATTTGTAGGTAGCTTTGAACGAGATTTAAATCCAATGGTGTATTTATTGACTATAATCCTAATTGTACAACAAGATAAATTTGAAAATTCTCAATCCCATCCTAGTCCAAAATCGCTAGATTAACGACTGTTCTTCATTGAAAACAAATTGCGAACAAATCGCAAGAGCCTTACAGAAAAAAATCTAAGCTTAACTCCATTGATTTCCAAATTGATATCATCCGATTTTAGACTTTGAATAAAATAACTTGTATTGGCTACCGCATCTTTTAGTGGAAAACCTGTACGTGCCATTCTACGAATAATTTTCTTAAGTCTTTTGGTCTCGATTAGTTGAATTTCACTTTTACTTTTTTGATTATCATCCGTAAACAATGGTAATGAAGCTATCCATTTTTTATGTATTTTCAATAAACTATTATAATATCTAATATCCTTATAACCTTCAGAATAATGCTCCATTAATACATCATAAATAATATAGTTCTTATAGCCCGCTACAATTGACTGTATGGAAATATCATAATCATATCCATGAAATCCATCCAAACTTTCATCAAACTTTATTTTAAGAAATATATCTCGTCTCATTGACAGAAATACACCATCAACTACAATTGCAGCTTGGCGAACTCCCGAAAATGACTTAGGTTCTTTAAGAAGAGTGGAATATCTTCCCTTATTTGAGTGTTGAATAATATGGAGATAACTCTTTTCTGCGGACCACTGTGCGGGGACTTTTGTAGCTATTTTACCTCCGGCAACTCCAATTATTCCACAAGTTTCATCGTTCAAATGTTCAATTATCCTGCTTCCCCAGTTTACTGTTTTGAAATATACATCCTCATGCACAAAGCACAAAACAGGGAATTTGCTTAGATTGAATCCTTTGTTATATGCGGTAAATATCGAATATCTATTTTCTGAATTGTCAATAACAATAATTTCACAATCAACTCCAATTGTGGTTTTTATGTTTTCTTCTAAATAGATTGGAATATTAGACTTTCTGGAACAAATTACAACTGAGATCATATTCTATTTAAATCTGATAGGTTCTGTAAAATTGAATTAAATCTCAAAATATCATTACTTTTTTCACAAAAGCCGCTGTTCCAATATTATTTCGAGAAAAAAGATAAGTTATAATTCTATGCTTAATTTTTAAAACATGTTTGATATGCGGATAGATTCTTTGTAGCATTTCCTGAGTTTCAATAGTGTGTTCTCTAGTTTCGAGGGATTTATATACAGATCCACGAAAAAAATTTCTCATCTGCTTTTTAAACAAATATCGACTTAATTGATTAGGGTTGCTTTTTGTTAACTCCACAAACTTACTTACTGCAATCTCAATAGTCTGAATATGAGAAAGCTTAAACCCATTTTGAGTTGTACTTGTCAAAGACTTCCGATGCAAACAAACAATATTATCACATTGTACAAAAGACTGAATCTTATTAAACACATCAAACATAAAGATATTATCTTCTGCACCAGATTTTAGCGGTTCGTAAAACCGAATATTGCTTAAAAAATCCCGATTAAATAAGCAAAGCCAAACATACATCCAACGTCGGGGCAACATTTTCAACTTCAATATAGTGAGAGAAGAAATGATTCGATGCTTCGTATTTATTTTTAAACTTTCTAATGCATTTAACTCATAATCATCCGGAATATTCATCCTTCTCCCACGAACCAAATTGACATTATACTCCTCAGCTAAAACATACAAACCTTCCAGTGCGCTTGGGGGCATCAGGTCATCTTGATCTAAAAATGCTACGTATTTTCCGGTTGCAGCATCCAATCCTACATTACGAGAGACTGAAACCCCAGAGTTTATTTGTTCAACTAATTTGAATCGGTTGTCTTTATCCATAAAACTCTTAATAACATCTGACGAGCTATCAGTGCTTCCATCGTTTATACAAATACACTCCCAACTTGTAAAGGTCTGTTGTTTTACGGATTCTAAAGTATCCTGCAGATATTTGCCCGCATTATAGACAGGTATAATTATAGTTATATTGATCATTTATTTTGAATAATTGTAGATTATCTCAGAAAACGATATGAAGTATTTCTTGCAACCAAGCTAATAAGACCTTACGGTCATTGTCTGTTGCAAGATCAAGCGAGCCAATACAACAAAATTTCAACCCAGGATTGTTCTTATAATCATTCAATTTTCTGTTGACATAATTATTGCCTCTTTTTACAGGCTTCAAATAAAGAAACACATTCTTTGTGCTAGTTTGTACTGCTCTCCCCGCCTCAAACATCAATAAATAATATAATGCTTGCGTATTAAATTGTTTTGCACTTCTAAATTTAAAGGAGATATTAGATTGAAATAAATCAGGTTGTGCAGAAAAGAAATTTGCCATAATGCTCTTTTTCATTGGGTGAGGCATATGTTCCAAATGAAAATAACACCATTTCCTGTTTAATTTTCTGGCTGATGTAATCATGGCATCTTTAAACCCAATTGGCTTATGACCATTTTTCATTGGTTTAATCAACCACAGCAATCGATCCATTATAATACTACGCCAATGACCATAAGCTACAATACTATCATCATTAAACCAATCTTCATACTTAACGGGTCTGATTAGGAAGAAATCATCATTCAGATAAACATAGTTTTCACTCAAGTCTGGGATTCTATAAGTACAAGTTTCTATAGCTCTGCTATTAAATACAGGTAAAACATGTTCATGCCCCCTGAAAAGAACGCTATGATCAACAATCTCTATTTGAATGTTACTATCAGGAAAATTATTTTGAATAAAAGCATCCAAATCTGGATTTTGCCCATCAGTAATAATAAAAATTTTTCTTACAAAGGGAGCAAACCTGTAAATTGAAGCAACTGAATAAAAAATTTCTCCGACAGAATTATATCTCGTTGGTCCGGCTATATCCTCAGATTTTCGGGCTCGTGAACTCAAAAAAGGCTGCATTTTTTCTTTATGAGCCGAGGTATTACCATCTACCCACGATATAACTACATCTACAGGTTGAATTTTACTCATTTACTCTAAATAATATGTTTAAATCTCTCGGGAACTTTAACTACCAATTTCAGAAAAGCCATTGAAGGTTTATTCAAAGCATAAACGGGGCGGATAAGAGTTTGAAAAAAGCGGGCAAAACAAAACCAGTTTTCATGTTCCAATACTTTGTTCCTTGTTATGATATGCATGGTTTTGGCTCGTTTATGAATGTGCTTTTCGCGGCCGGTAGCCATTCTATCCTTATCCTGAAATCTCATTTGAATCATTTTCATATCGACGGATCCGAAGTGAAACAAAAACAGATTCGGATCAATATGAAAGTTATGTCCTTTTACTCGATGGAAACCTGAACCCCATTTTACTGGTTTTGAAATTACAGATGGTTTGGTGTATCTGGATGACAAATAAGCATAACTACGTTGTTCCAGAAAATTTTTGTCATAATCCAATGCTAATTCATTCTGTAAATGTTGACCAATGTCGATACCCAAACCCGATACACAAGGCGCAACTTCTATTTGGCTTAGATATTCCTTTAGTGTCTGATTACATTTCGGATCAACCACTAAAAACTCATCTGCATCAACTCCTATCACAAGGTCATAAGTCTGTAGTAATTCACCTGCAACTTGCGACAAAAGTGCCAAACGACGTTTTTCAGCGCTCACCACCTGGCCTGGAATGCGTTTACAATGTATTACAGTAGCTTTACCTGCATTAACGGGAATCTGTTGATCTTCTCCATCAAGATAAATGTATAAATTTTCGTCCCCTAATTGTGAAGTATAATACTTAATCCATCTTCCTAAAAAGAATTCATCATTTCTGGCCATAGTAATGGCAGCTATTTTTTTCATTTCAAAATGCTTTTCTAGTGAGTCATTAGCCATTTAATGTTATAACAAAGATACAGCAATTATTTTAAAACCCCAAAGTGTTATAAACATTAAAACTCTAGTATAGACTATCAGTTTGGTGTTCAAGTCAGTATTAAATATCTATCTTTGTGTTTTTATATAAAGACATTCAAAGAAACAAAAAGGAATAAGGATTCAATTGAAATTCAAAAAAATATATATTGAAATAACAAATAGCTGCAATTTTGCTTGCAGCTTTTGTTTTAAAACCTCACGGGCAACAAAGTTTATGACGCCCGACGAGTTTAGGGTTGTTGTGGAAAAAATTCGTCCATTTACCAATTATATTTATCTCCATGTGTTGGGAGAACCACTACTGCATCCCCGATTAAATGAGATTTTGGACATTGCTGAATCCACCGGACTAAATATAAACATTACAACAAATGGAGGTTTGCTGGAACGGAAAAAAGATATGCTACTTCGTCACTCCATACGACAGATAAACATATCATTACATGATGCTGAAGAGAATATAACACCGGATAAGTGGGAGGAATATCTGCAATCGGTACTCGATTTTTCAACCATTGCTGCACAAAACAGCTATGTATCCCTTCGGTTATGGAACACAACAAATAGTTCCAGTGCGGAATTCAATAAGCTGTGTTTAGACAAGATTAGCTCTACATTCAATCTTACAACAGAATTGTTGAATGAGAAAACCAATGGAAACGGAGTAAAACTAGCAGAACATATTTTCCTTCAACGGGCACCACGTTTCGAATGGCCGGATGAGAATGGGCAACAAACTCAGACAAAAAAAACATGCTATGCCCTTCGGGACCACATAGCCATTTTGGCTGATGGGCAAGTTGTTCCATGCTGTCTCGATGCTGATGCAAATATGAAACTGGGGAATATCTTTACCGAAGAACTTTCAGATATCCTCCAAACCGAACGTGCAACGAACATGAAAAAAGGGTTCGAACAACGAAAAGTTGTCGAACCCATTTGTGCTACCTGCGGTTTTATAATCGACTAAAGATTCAATCCATCCAGCAATTGAACATAAATTCCAACTGCTTCCACAATTTCATTAGTCTGTATATATTCGTCTGCCGTGTGAGAACGAGCTGAATCACCAGGCCCCATTTTCAAACTGGAAAAAGTCATCAATGCCTGATCGGACAAAGTTGGGGAACCAAAAACGCTTCGGTTCAATTCACGTCCGCGTTTTACAATTGGGTGATCAAGCGGTGTAGCAGTAGAACTCAGGCGCGTTGAACGTGGTTGCACATCACAAGCTACATTCCTGCGAATTTCTTCCAGTATCGCGTCGTTCGAATACATTTCGTTACTCCGAACATCCACAACAAACGAGCATTTATCCGGAACTACATTGTGTTGTGTGCCTGCCGTGATTTGCGTCACCGACATTTTCACTGGTCCGAGTAAACTTGTCTTTTTAATAAAGTCATACGTGCGAAACCATTCGATATCTTTTAGAGCTTTGTAAATAGCATTGTCGCCTTCGTTACGGGCTGCATGGCCGGCTTTTCCGGTTGCGACACAATCAAGCACCATTAAACCCTTTTCGGCAACAGCCAGATTCATTTGAGTTGGCTCACCCACAATCGCGAAATCTATTTTTGGTAATTCCTGCAACAAACTTTCAATACCATTTTTCCCGGAAACTTCTTCTTCGGCAGTAGCTGCAAAAATCAAATTGTAGGTTTGTTGTTTTTGTATCAGATAAAAAAAAGCGTGCAGTAAACTCACAACAGAAGCTCCGGCATCGTTACTTCCCAAACCATAGAGCTTACCATTTTCAATGGTCGGAGCAAATGGATCGCGCACCCAACCCGCAACTGGCTTCACGGTGTCGATGTGAGAATTGAGCAAAACAGTGGGACGCGAAGAATCGAATCCGGGACTCAATATCCATACATTATTATCCTTGCGGGAAGCCACATAGCCCTTTATCTCGATATAGCGCTCTAAAAAATTAGCAACGGCAGTTTCTTCGCGACTAAACGATGGAATAGCAATCAGTTGTTGAAGTAAGGCAACAGCGTCGTTGGTTTCTACTTGCAGCATATTTTAATTAATCAGTTTATTGTTTTTCAACCAGGCTTTCAATAAATCCGGCCAGTTATCTACCGGAATACCGTGTTTCCGCATTCCAAATCCATGTCCTCCAACAGCAAAAGTATCCAGTTCAGCCACCACTTTTTTATCCTGCAAAGCTTTATAGATCTGAATACTGTTTTCAATTGGAACAACCTTATCATCACGGTTATGCACAATGAATGTTGGAGGTGTATTCTTCGTCACCTGCAATTCGTTCGAATACAAATTCTCAATTGCCGGTGTTGGAGTTTCCCCAATCAGATTTTTACGTGAACCACCGTGTGTGAGTTCCTTTTTCATTGTAACCACCGGATATCCTAATATCATAAACGCCGGACGCTCCGATTTTGTTTTAAAGTGCGTGCCTACCGTTGAAGCTAAATGTCCTCCGGCCGAAAAGCCCATAATTCCGATTTTATCCTTGTTGATATTCCACTCGTTGGCACGTTTTTGAATGATTTTCAACGCCGTCTGGGCATCAGTCAACGGAACGGTTCTATGTCCGTTTGGCATGCGGTAATAAAGCACAAATGCAGTAACACCCAATTCGTTAAACCATTTAGCAATCTCCTCGCCTTCTTTGATGACCGAGACACCCATATAACCACCTCCGGGGCAAATCAACACGGCTGTTCCACTTGCATTTTCTTTGGGTGCAGCGTAATAGTACATACGTGGCTCAGTGATATTAACAACAAAATCGCCCCGTTGCATCACTTCCTTTTCGGTTATGCCGTTACTCTCTTTGGGGCCATTGGGATAAAGTTTGACTTCTTGCTGCGCATTAATGACTCCTGTAAGAACGAGTAAAGAAATCAGCAGAAAATATATTTTTTTCATTTCAAAATAGTTTATAATGAGATTTTTGTTCCACCTTCAGTATGAATTAAATCCGCCCGGGTAATAACAACTTGTTTTACACCGGCATTCAGTGCTTCGAACGAATTATCCAGTTTTGGAATCATCCCACCCGATATAATGCCTTCAGTCACATATTTTTGGTAAAGTTCGGGAGTTATGCGAGCAATCACACTTTCGTCATCTGTTTCATTCAATAAAACTCCTTTTTTCTCGAAACAGTACATCAATGTTACATCAAAATGTTTTGCCAACGCTTTAGCAGCTTCCCCGGCAATGGTATCGGCATTTGTATTGAGCATATTTCCGGCATTGTCGTGAGTTAGTGGTGCAAGAACAGGAACAACACCTTTTGCAATCAGGTCGGCCAATAAACCGGCATTTACTTCTTTTACATCGCCAACAAAGCCGTAATCAACATCCTTCACCGGACGTTTTTCCGAGCGCATATAATTCATATCAGCACCGGTTAATCCCAAGGCATTTACACCAATTGCCTGAAGTCCGGCAACAATTTGCTTGTTTACCAAACCGCCATACACCATTGTAACCACTTTCAGGGTTTCTTCGTCGGTGATCCGACGGCCGTTCACCATTTGACTTTCAATCCCTAATTTAGCAGCAATGGCAGTAGCCGAACGACCACCACCATGTACAAGCACTTTGTATCCTTCAATTTGAGAGAAATCAGCTAATAGTTGTTTTAGGCTTGCCGCTTCCTCCACAATCTTTCCACCAACTTTTACAAGAGTAAGTTTTTCCATTTTTTATCACTTAGACACTAAGAAGACAAAGAATCACTAAGTAGTGTCAACAATAGAAAAATTCTACGTGAAACTTAGTGGAACTATGTGTCTTAGTGGTTATAAAAATTTAAAATTGAATTAATGAATGTATATCTTTAGCTCCACTCAACCTTGGGCGACCGTTTAAAAATGTTAGTTCTATCAAAAAACTCACATACACAGAACTGTGCGAAAATTGAGTAAGCAACTCCAAAGCGGCACTTGCACTACCACCGGTTGCCAATAAATCATCATGAAGTAAAACGACATCGTTCTCATCTATTGAGTCTTTGTGAATCTCCAATGAATCAGTTCCATATTCAAGATCATAATCCACTTTGAATGTTTCAGCCGGAAGTTTTCCAGGTTTGCGGAGCAACACAAACCCTGCCCCAAGACGATATGCCAGTATACTACCCAAAACAAAACCTCGGCTTTCAACACCTACTACTTTGGTGATTCCCTTGTCTTTATAATACTCATAAAGTTCGTCTGCAATAAATTTCAGCACTTCGGCATCTTTCATGGCAGTGGTAATATCCTTAAATAAAATTCCGGGCTTGGGAAAATCCGGTACGTTCCGAATGGAAGCGGCAACTTGTTCTAAATTCATTTTTATTGAATGTTTTCTAATAATCGTTTAATTACAACTTGTGCCGAAATCTCGCGGTTTGCCGCTTCGGGAATCACAATGGATTGTGGGCTTTCAATTACCTCGTCTGTCACAATCATATTCCGGCGAACAGGTAAACAGTGCATAAAATGGGCATTGTTTGTTACTGCCATTTGGCGGCTGCTTACTGTCCAGTCCATATCTTTACTCAAAATCTGACCATAATTTGGATCAGCATATGCCGACCAGTTTTTAGCGTAAATGAAATCAGCGCCTTCGAATGCTTTCATTTGGTCGTATTCTATATGCGCTCCACGAGCAAATTCAGGTGCCAACTCATAGCCTTTGGGGTGCGTAATCACAAAATCCACATCAGCCTCATTCATAAAATCTGCGAATGAGTTTGGTACTGCCTGAGGTAATGCTTTTGGGTGCGGTGCCCATGTCAAAACAACTTTGGGACGCGCAGTCTTTTTATATTCTTCAATCGTAATCAAATCGGCAAATGCCTGCAATGGATGCATTGTGGCAGCCTCCATACTAAAAACCGGTTTGCCCGAATATTTGATAAACTGGTTGATGATGGTTTCCTCGTAATCGAATTTTTTATCTTCTAAACCAGCAAAAGCACGTACTCCAATCACATCGCAGTAACTGGCCATAACCGGAATGGCTTCCAATATGTGCTCCGGTTTATCACCATCCATAATTACACCACGTTCGGTTTCCAGCTTCCATGCACCTGCATTCACATCAAGCACCATGGTATTCATTCCAAGGTTCATTCCCGCCTTTTGTGTACTCAAACGAGTACGCAGACTGGAATTGAAAAATACCATCAATAAAGTTTTATTTTCACCAATTTGCTTATAACCGAAACGGTTTTTCTTAATCTCTAATGCCTCTTTCACTGCATCCTGCAAGTTTCCGAGGTCTTTTACATTTGTATAGGTTTTCATATTATTTGGGTTCCATTACAACAAGCGGAATCAGCATTTCTTCCAATGAAATTCCACCATGCTGGAATGTGTTTTTATAGTAACTTACGTAGTGATTATAATTATTTGGATAAGCAAAAAAGTCGTCATTACAAGCAAAAATATAAGCAGAGCTAACATTTGGGCTTGGTAAACCAACTACAGAAGGTTTCGTTATTTCAAAAACTTCTTTTTTGTTATAACTCAAATTTTTACCAACTTTGTACCGTAAATTTGTATTTGTGTTTTTATCTCCAATTACTTTAATAGCATTGTCAACCTGAATAGTTCCATGATCGGTGGTGAAAACAACTTTATAACCTCGCTGAGCAATCGCCTTAAACAGTTCGTAAGTCGCTGAGTGCTTAAACCACGAAAGCGTTAGCGAACGGTAAGCTTCAGCATCGTTGGCCAATTCACGCATCATTTTAGATTCGGTGCGGGCATGTGAAAGCATATCAATAAAGTTCAACACACAAACATTCAATTGATTATTATCAATGCGTGACAGTTGATCTATTAATCTTTCGCACGAATTAGAATCATTTATTTTGTGATACGAAAAGCTGTATTTCTTCCGGAATCGATCTAACTGAGTTTGCAACAGATCTTTTTCGAAAAGATTTTTCCCTTCCTCATCCTCTTCTTCTACCCAAAGATTCGGAAACATTTGTTGAATCTGAACCGGTAGAAGTCCTGAAAAAATAGCATTCCGGGCATATTGCGTTGCTGTTGGGAGCATACTGCAATACATTCCTTCATCCGTGAACTGGTAAAATTCGCTCAGCATTTCGCGTATTACTTTCCATTGATCGTAACGGAAATTATCAACAACGATAAAGAACACCTTTTCACCTTTGTCCAGCAAGGGAAAAACCTTGGTTTTGAACAAATCAGGACTCATAAGTGGCCGCTTTTCGGGATGCTCAAACCAATCAACATAATTCTTTTTTATGAACTTGGTGAAAGTATTATTTGCTTCAGTTTTCTGCATTTTGAGCATCTCATCCATGCCGTTGTCCGTTTCGGCAAGCTCCAGTTCCCAATAAACAAGCTTCTTATACACTTCCACCCAATCTTCATAAGTCAACGAGTCATTTATCTGCATTCCAATGCGCCCAAATTGCGATTGATAAGTAGAAGTGGTGTGTTCCGTAACAATTTCCTTTTTGTGAATGTTTTTCTTCAGGGTCAGCAATATCTGACTCGGATTTACCGGTTTTGTAAGATAATCGGCTATCTTGCTACCGATTGCCATATTCATGATATTTTCCTCTTCACTTTTGGTAATCATAACCATGGGCACATTCGGATCAATATCTTTAATCAATGCCAATGTTTCCAACCCACTCAAACCCGGCATATTCTCATCCAGAAAAATAATATCAAAACTTTCCTTTTGGCAAAGTTCTACTGCATCCTTTCCATTGGTGGCAGTTATCACTTCGTATCCTTTTTCTTCGAGAAATAAAATATAAGGGCGCAGCAAATCCATTTCGTCGTCAGCCCAAAGTATGCGGTCTTTTTTCATGATATTTTTCAATTAAAGTCTTGGTTATAAAAATACTACTTCAAATAATATTGTTGCATAAACTCAAAATAGGTATTGAGGGCATTTTGTTGAAAAACAGTGTTCAAATTCTTTTGTGAACCAAGCAAATTACGATAACTGGCACCTTTCAATCCTTCGAAAAGTGTTTTTTCCTTCACCATACGCAACAAATATGATTTCGCTGTTGCCGCATCAGTAAAACTTCCAATAATTACAACCTGTGTTTTATCCATTTTTTCCAGGCTTACTTTCAAATTCATTCCGGCAAAATTCTGCTTGTTGTAAGCTTCATAAGTCGTTCTTATCTTTTCAAAATCAAAAGTTCCCGAAAGTACGTAAATAGCAACATAATGTGGTTCATTGGCTCTATACGCAAATAATCCCTTAAACAATGGCACGTCATCCTGCTTTGGTTGAGCAACAACTACCGGTGCCGTAACTGCAGCAGTGGGCTTTACTTCTGGCTTTGAATCCTGAGCTTTTTGAACAGGAGTGTCTGTTGGTTTTTGTACTTGCTTTTCAGTTGGTTTCGGTTCAATCGTTTTTGCCTCTGTCGGTTTATTTTGAACAGTTGTTTCAATAGTCTTATTTACAGGTTTATCAGCCGGCTTTTCTAGCAGTTGTTTTTCAGCAGGTTTCACCTCCTTAACAACAGCATTCTTTGTATTATTAGCTTTAGCAACAGCAGTAACCGATTCCAGTTTTTTCTGGCTATTAACTACTAATGGAGCTGCTTTCGGCTTCGTCACAACCGGATTCAAAAGAAAAGCCTGATAGTTTTCTAAACTCGATGACGTTCTTACAAGCGCATAGTTATCTTCCGAAATAATAACTTTCTGAACCTGAAGATCATTCATCAACCGTGTAAGAGCTGCATCAGAATTTATCGAGTTTAAGTACGAATTAGCCTCATCGTACGAATCAAAGTTAGTAACCGACAAGCTATTTCGGGTAGTATCTAATTTATTGATTACCAAATCAAAATCTTTAATCAGGAATCGGGAAAAATTGAAAGATGCAACGTCATATTGCAACTTATTCATGTTCCCTTGTTCAGTTGAACTAACTAACAACAGTCGATGCCTTGTTTGTTTATCTGATGAGAATTGAACATCAGTCATTTCTTTCACTTCTAATCTCTCTGCTTCATCACGTCGGGTCAGCAATGAACCGTGCGACGTGCCCGTTTTAGATTCCTGTCCTTGTTTCATCAGGGCCAAAATATCTTTGGCCATCGCGGTCACATCACTTTGTGGATAAGTTACAACCAATGAATCCAACGCTGTTCTGAATTTGTCCTGTGAATCTGTTTTGCCAATGCTCAATGCATTCAGGAATAAGAATTTTGGCATTAATGTCGACAATGGATAATTCTTCTTAATATAAGCAACTTTGGTAAATACATCATTGAATTTACTATCGTTATAGGCTTTATAAGTCAAACTATACACCGAATCCTGATCGTGATACATCCGTTCAAGTCGCTCGGAGTAATCAGATTGCGATAAAATTTTCTGGTATTTAGAATTCGGATATTTTGTAACTAAAACATTTCGTGAATTTTCAGCGTCACTCAGATTACCAAGTTTCTTTTGAATCATGTAAATATCAAAATAGGCATCAGCCACACGTTCGTCATTTCCAAAACGGTTAATAAACTTATTAAATGTGCTTATTGCTAACGGAAAATCTTCTACCTTATCTTTATAAATCTCCCCCATTGAGAACAAAGCAGTTGCAATTTCAGCATTGGATTTTGCAATTTGAGTTGGTGACAACGGAATCTGACTCAGATAAAATTCCGGTTTTTTATTATCGTTTATTTCTTTAGCCTTTTTAGCTGTTGTTGAGTCATTTGCAAGTCGGGTAGTATCAGTTGGTTCTTCTGCAAAAAGCGAAGTCGATTTATTTGTTCTTCTCCAGTTATCTTCCAGTTTACGCTTTCCCCAACGCTTCAGGAACTCGCTTTGGCCATTGCGAATAATTTCCGGGTTATAGAAATACCATCCACCCACAGAACTCATTCCAATTGGAGGTCCGGTCAAATCACCATCCTCACCTTCCGGATTTCTACTCCGTTGCTCACTATCTTTTCTTGCTTTCTCAGCCGCAGCTTTTTCATCAGCAATCAATTTTCTTATCACATTATCAACAATATCCAGCCGCCTGGCTTCCGGTAAAGCCGCCAAAGCCTGAAGGCTGTCTTGTAACGTAACAATATCGTTTTGGGTAACCAGTTCGCTCAGTGTTTCTGCCCGTTTGCTGACCCGAGCAAAATCCTCTTGTTCGTTTGTAATTATTTTCGAAGCCTCATCGTAACAAGGTTGTGCAAGTACATATTTTCGTTTTTCATAATAAATATCACCCAGTGTTATCAGCGTTATGGCTTTATCTATTCCTTTTCTTTTGCTCTTTTCAACCGATAATTTGAAATTCTCAATTGCTTTAACCGTATCTTTTCTAGTCAAATACGTGTTACCCATTACAAAATACAACTGATCCAGATAATCTTTGTTATTGGGATTTTTCATCATCTTCTTCAGTTCATTCCGAAGTCCGGACACATTGCCAACATTCAATTGTATCTGGCTAATGCGGGCATTAAAGTCCATTTCATACGGGGGATTCCTTTTAATTACCTTGCCATAAGCTTCATACGCTGCCTTATTGTCATTTGTTTTCTGGTAAAGTTGCCCCAGTAAATAACCAAACCGAATTTGCATGTCCCTGTTATCTTCATTGGCTAATGCCAGTTCTAAAAACGGGATAGCTTCTTTATATTGGTGCTTTTTCAACAGTAAATCCGCATTCACCGACGCGAAAAGGCCAGTATTTGAACGCTTCAGGTTATCTTGTTTCAATTTTGAAAGTACTTGTTCTGCTTCGTAAATCCAACCCATTTCGCCATAAGCCCGCGCTATCCATAATTGACAAATGCTCTCCAACTCCTTATCCGAATTGTAATGACGGGCAATATACGAGAAGGTTCCAACCGAACCCATAAAATCGGCTTTATGAAATTCTGCTTTAGCAAGTAATAACCACGCATCTTTCATTGCAGGGTTAAATTCCTCCTGATTATAAAAAAGCTTGTATTCGGGAGAATACATTTTCTTTAAATTCTTAGTAGGCTTTACTTTAATGGAATGTAATTTTATGGCTTTACGGCATTTTTCAATGGTCCGATCCATATCAGAAATTGCAGATTGTGCATTGGAGTGATGACTAATCGGATACATTGGTATCACATTCGAATAATCTTCTTTATTTGCTTTAAGGATATTTTTCAATCCTTCATTATAGCTCGTATACCCATTAAAATACACATTGAACCGTGTATTCACTGCCTGAATTTCCCGGCTTGCCCATGTATTTTTTTTCGTAGAACAAGCACTGATAAACATTATCAGCAAAATCAGGAGAATTTTATGTAGAGATATCTTTTTCAAAAATAAATATGAATTTACAGTTCGAACTCAAGTTGCATCAAATCAAGTTAAACACAACATTTCTGACAAATTTTAGTCAAACTAATTGATAAAGCCAGCAACCCGATAATAGAAACTTTAAAAATCGCTTTCTATTGCCTTTTAACTCACAAAAATACACATTTTGCAGCAAAAAACGGCAACACAATATGGATAAACATTGTGGAAGTAAGTGAAAAATAGCAAATAAGGGAAGTTGAAGCTGCTATTCCAATGAAACCGGCTTTTGCTTGTACAGGAGTTTTTTTAGCCAGAAGAAACCACAAATAGCCAATATCGCACTTAAAAGTCCGAGCCATAAGGTATTTCCGGTTCCTATCGTATCAATATCCGGAAGTGTATGCCCGTTAAACTTCAGGTAATAAAAAACAACAGCAATTGCATTATTCGTAAAGTGGGCAGCAATTGGCAACCAGAGGTTTTCACTCCAAAACAACAAATAACCGAAAAATGCACCCATCAACAAGCGTGGGAAAAATCCGTAAAATTGCAAATGAATGGCACTGAAAACGATAGCACTAATCCAGATTGCAAACCGGATATTCATTTTTTCGCCAAAGATACCTTGTATTGCACCACGAAAGAAAAGCTCTTCACCTAAAGCCGGAATCATTGCAATCAACAGAATATTAAATAACAAAGCCTGCAAACTATGAATATTCAGCAACTGCTCCGTCAGCTTAGCCGCCTGAGCTTCCGATGTTTTCATCCATACCTCAATTCCTGCAAAAGCTTTGGGCAAGACCAACTGTTGATTAAGACTCGAAATCAAATTTATCCCGGGAATTATCATTAGCATAAAAAGAACCACCAATGCAATGTGAAGCCAATTCGTCTTCTTATTGAAGTGTAAAAAAACCATAGCATTTTCGCTACAGAAATAGGCCAAGATGAACGGAGGAATCACAAACATGCCGACAGATTCAACAAGTTGCATACTTTTCAAATAACTAACATCCTGCACATCAGCATGAGGAACTAAAAGCATTACAATAGCCCCCAGAACTACTGTAAAACAAGAGATACCGAACAAAATCAGTATTTTGGATATAATTCCGCTTTGAGAAAAAAGGCCTTTTAACATAGCTATATTGAATAGTATTTACAAAAAAACTTCTGCCACCTTTCGGCAACAGAAGTTCTCTTTGTGTCTTTAAAAAATCTTAGTTTCTTGGACGAGCTTCTTTAACAACCATTGAGCGGCCATCAAATTCAGCACCGTTTAATTCTTCGATTACTTTTGCAGCAGCAGCATCGTCAGCCATTTCTACAAATGCAAATCCTTTTGATTTTCCTGTTTCGCGATCTTTGATGATTTTGCAAGATTCAACTTGACCATACTCTTCAATAACCCCTTGAAGGTCGTTTTCGCGAACTTTGTAACTTAAGTTACCTACGTAAATGTTCATAAAATAAAAATAAAAAATTGAATAAAAATTGTTTCAAGAACAGTATAAAGAAACGAGGTTAATGCAATTCTGACCTTGAAACAGGAGAGCCGGAAATAACCATACGAAAATTAAACTTTCTTTTCGGTTACAAAGGAAGTCAATTATTTTCGATTGTACAACTATTTGTGTAAATATATTTGAATTTAAGTGAATAATCACTTAAACAAAAACATTATGATTATTCACGAACCTGTCCTTCCCCCTTCACAATCCACTTATAAGAGCACAATTCTGCCAGTGCCATTGGACCACGAGCATGTAGTTTTTGCGTGCTGATGCCTATTTCGGCACCCAACCCAAACTGAGCGCCATCGGTAAAGGCTGTAGAAACATTTGTGTAAACACAGGCTGCATCCACAACTTTATCGAAGTAATTGATATTTAGCTCGTTTTCACTCACAATACATTCGCTGTGCTTCGAACTAAAATGAGCGATATGATCGGTTGCTTCTTTTATTGATTCAACTGTTTTTACAGCCATTTTATAATCAAGGAATTCAATGCCAAAACTTTCTTCCGTTGCTTTCTGAAGCAAATGAGTTGGATATTTACCATTCAAAAAGGTATATGCTTTTACATCGGCGTATATAATAACATTCTTAGTGGCTAATTTTTCACAAAGTGCTGGCAAATCAGCCAACCGTTTTTCATGAATCACAAGACAATCTAATGTATTACAAACGCTTACGCGACGAGTCTTAGCATTAAAAACGATTCGTTTTCCTTTTTCCAAATCGCCAAACTCATCAAAATAAGTATGGCAGATACCGGCGCCGGTTTCTATAACCGGAATTCGGGAATTATCGCGCACAAAATCGATCAACCCTTTGCCACCACGTGGGATAATTACATCAACAAAACCAACAGCATTCATCAACTCGGCTGTAGCTTCACGACCAGCTGGCAACAGCGTGACGATATTTTTATCTAATCCAAATTTCACTAACACAGATTGAATGACATTTACTATTGCCAAATTAGAATTATGAGCATCGGTTCCACCCTTTAGCACACAAGCATTACCCGATTTCAGGCAAAGCGAAAAGACATCGAAACTTACATTTGGTCGAGCTTCATAAATGATTCCGACCACACCAAACGGAACTGTGATTTTTGAAATTCGCATTCCATTTGGCCGTTCGATTTCCATCAACTGCTTGCCAAGTGGAGAAGGTAATGAAGCTACATTTCGTATATCAGCTGCAATTCCTGCTATACGCTCTTTGCTTAGCAAAAGACGATCAAACATCGGGTTTGATTTGTCCATGACAGTCAAATCCTTCACATTCTCACTCAAAATGGTTTCAGATTGGGCCTCTGCCTCATCAGCCAAAGCAAGTAAAACCGCATTAATCACATCATTAGTCACCAAATTCAGCGAGCGCGAAGCAATTACTGAAACCTGTTTCCAGTCTGATTGTATATTCGTATTATTCATTGTCGTTTAAAGTAGCTCTGATTATAAACTTTTTATAGTATCTCGTTTTTCAGCTTGTATTTTAGCCCCTCTCTTTATCTTAAACAAATGCATATTGAATTTCAGATATTCATCCTCGTTCGATTGTAAGCCGGGATTAGGTGCCATTCTCACATCTTTATACCTCACACCGCCCGCTTCCTGACAAACCAATCGCATAAACCGATATTGCTGTCGATCGTTTTTAAAAATACTTTTTCGTTGCTCAAGAAGCCGCTGATACACATAATTTACTGATCTGTACGTAAACCCGAAGCCTAATAACATTTCCGGAAAATAAGCCTTAAATCTTTTTTCATTCTTCGCAATAAAAACAACTCTCGAATGAAAAGACTCTTCTTCAATCCCATTCAGAATCAATCCACCTGTAACCTGGTCGAAATGGCTGAGTTGAACAATTCCGTGTATAGTATCAGAATTTAGCGTAATAATATACCCATAAGCATTTTCGGATGAAACAGCAGCGCTTAATCCAAATAATGCAAAAATCACGAGTAAAGTTCGATTGATAAAGATTCTTATGTTCATATGGGCAAGTCAATTTATTCCAAATACAAATAGTCGCAATGCACAAGTGGCTTCTGATTTTTCTTTCCTAACATTTCACGCGCCTTATCGCTATCATACTGAACCTTGCCAACCCCAAGTGAGTGACCATTCTGGTCAACAATCTTTACAATATCATCTTTTTCAAAATCACCAATAATTTCGGTAGCTCCAATAGGCAATAAGCTCACGGCCTTTTCGCCTGTAAGTGCAATGGCTGCATTCTCATTGACATGAATTTCACCTTTTGCAAATCCTTCGCTGTGAGCAATCCATTTTTTCACGCTCGAAACTTCATCAGCCGATGCTACAAAACGCGTACAAACAACATCCTGCTTTTTATCAAGTAATTGCAACAAAATACTGTCACGTTTTCCATTTGCAATATATACATCAATTCCTTCGTCAGCAATTTTACGTGCAATGGATGTTTTGGTCAACATGCCACCACGTCCAAACGTAGATTTTGAACTTTGTATAAAATCCGAGATATCCTGCCCTTTATCAATCTGTCGAATTACTTTAGATTCCTGATTAGCGGGAGATCCATTGAAAATGCCATCAATATTGCTGAGAATTATCAACGCATGCATATCCATCATGGAGGCAATTAGCCCGGATAGTTCATCGTTATCGGTAAACATAAGTTCAGTGACAGACACTGTATCATTCTCATTTACAATTGGAATAACACGATTTTCGAACATAACCCGCATACAGTTTCGCTGATTGAGGTAATGACGACGGCTGCTGAAATTTTCTTTGGTAGTCAACACCTGTCCAACGGTGATACCATGTTCACGAAAAAGATCATAGTAATGATTTATCAGTTTAGCCTGCCCAACTGCCGAATAAAGTTGACGCTGATCAACTACATCCATTTTCTTGCTAATACCCAGCACACTTCGACCCGAGGCCACAGCACCCGACGAAATCAATACAATCTCAACACCTTTTTTATGTAGTTGAGCTATCTGATCCACCAAAGCCGACATGCGTGTAATATCCAGGGTTCCATCAGCCCGGGTCAGAACATTACTACCAATCTTTACAGCTATTCTTTTAAATCGCAATGACATAATTTATTTTATTTCTCATTATAAATAACATGCATCAGTGTTGTCCCCACTGCAAACAAGGTATTTTTATCTACATTTTCCATCGTATCATTCACCGTATGCCAATATTTTGCAAAGCCACCGGTATTAGGGTCGTACTGAATAATATCGATACATGGTATTCCAATTATTTTGTTCACATATATGTGATCATCCGTAATTGCACCTCCTTTTTCATCGACAAAGTACTGACCAAATCCCAGGCTCTTGGCTTGCGACCACACAGTACTCACAACACTTCCTGCATAATATTCCGATGCCTGCTCCCTGTAAAAAGTAGCTTGTTTTCCACCAACCATATCAAGCAGTATACCATAGCGGGCACGATATCCCTGAACATGGGGATTTGCAGCCCAATACTGTGTACCCAAACACCAAGAATCTTCATTGGCCTGACCTCCGACTGCTTCTGACTGACCATAGTCCTCCGAATCCAGAAAAACAATATCTACCCCAATCGTTGGTTCGTTTTTATGGATCAATCTTGCCATTTCCAATAGCACTCCTACCCCACTTGCACCATCGTTGGCAGCCATAACAGGTTTTTTATGGTTCTTTGGATTTGGGTCATTGTCGGCCCACGGACGGGAATCCCAGTGTGAAAAAAGTACGACTCTGTTTTCGGTTTTCACATTATAAGAACCAATAATATTGACAGATTTTAGAACAGTACCATCAAATGCATTCAGATTAGCATTTTGCTCAACAACCTCAGCTCCGAAACTCCGTAGTTTAGCCGACAAGTATTTTGCACATTCATCGTGCGCAACAGTATTTGGCACTCTTGCACCAAAATCAACTTGCTTTTGAATGTAACTATAAGCCGAATCTGAGGAAAATCCGGGAACTACAACTACCTTTTCTTCAGTTTTAGATTGCTGAGCTGCCTTATTACAGGAAACAAGCTGTGAAACTGCCAGCAGGATAATGAATATTTTTCGCATATTTAATTTAATGAACAACAAAGATACTCAATTTTCAGGAAAGGAATGTTTTATTAACCTTCAAAAAGTCAGTCAAACCATTACCAAAAGAAAAAACCGCACCCGCCAGAAAGCAGATACGGTTCAGTAATTTAAATCTTTAACTGCAGAATTTTAAAAGTTCCATTTAACTGCAAGTCTTGGTCTCACAATAAATCCCTGCGTTTCTGCAAAATTATTGGCAAATTCAACCTCTGTCCCTGCCGACAAATGGTCAGTAAAATTATACCAAAGCTGTGGCTGTGTTAGAAAAACAGTACTCGTTGTGTTCGCGGCATTATTTTCAAACCAAAAATCGGCAAATCCTGTGAAACTTAATTTGTGTTTAAAAAAATGGAGTCCCCAAACTGCCGTCATCTGGGCCGATTCTTGTTTTCCAACTATATGTTTATACATGGCCTGCAAATTCAATGTCTTACTAAAATCTGCATTATGAAATCCATAATCCGCACCAATTAACCAGGCATTATTTATAGGGAAAGCTAAACGCTCGGTTGAAGGTAGTGGTTTGGGGAAAGAACCCAACCCACCATTGTATTCTACGTGAACACTCAATGGGCCATTCCAAAAATTCAAATTTCTTGCAATCTCCATATAAGCTCCAGATGGATGTTTTTGGGGTCCCATATCGTAATAAAAGTCTACAAAATAGAAGGTATTACCCCATTTATCAGGCTTAAACATTTCGAGTGTTGTTGTTGCATAATTATGATCTTTACCGAAATCATAGAGCAACTGAAGATTCTGTGCCATTAAACCTATAGGCAAGAAAAGCAATAAAAGTGCTGTTTTTTTTCTCATTGTGTTTTACATTTTATTAGTAATGGGTGCAAAGATAATTTATTCATTACATTTTTACAAATCTTAATGCTTCTATTTCTTTCTTTTGAAATTTCCAATCGATTTTTGTAGCTTTGCGGAATAATTTCTCAATTACGGGTTTATAATTTTGACTTATTTCATAATAAATCAATCTTTTCCCAAAAATCATTCAATTTTGAGCAATTATTCAACCATAGACCTACACGCCTATAAACCAAAATATTACACACAAACCAAACAACAAAAAGGATAAAATTCGGTCAAAAAACACGAAAAACAGGTTATAAAACATGTTTTTTTATTTGTGCCGATGGAAAATTTCCCGTTATTTTGCCACCGTTAACTAAACAACACAATCTTTTTTATACCTTAAAAAACTAATACCTATTTAACCGTGAGACTTTGTGAAAAGTCTCACGGTTTTTTTATGCAATTTATACCGAAATATTTTATGCACATTTTAGGATTTTTGTGCAATAAAAAATTGCAATTTCAAGATTTAGTGGTATTTTTGCGAGGCTTTTTTCAACAAAGAGCGGCCTTAAAATTATAATCAGTAAGTCACGCCCGCAAAAAAGCAAGAATATACAAAGTCTCAGAAGTTTTATTTAGTCATAATATATTAATCTAATTATCAGAAAATGAGTTTTAACATTGTTGTTCTTGCCAAGCAAGTACCCGACACGCGCAACGTAGGGAAAGATGCAATGAAAGCCGATGGTACCGTAAACCGTGCTGCGCTTCCTGCAATCTACAATCCCGAAGATTTAAATGCGCTTGAACAAGCTCTCCGCTTGAAAAGTAAAATTGAAGGTGCTACAGTTCATGTCCTGACTATGGGACCTGCGCGTGCCGCTGAAATTATCCGAGAAAGTATGTATCGTGGTGCCGACGGTGGTTACCTCTTGAGCGGTCGTGAATTCGCCGGTTCAGATACTCTTGCCACTTCGTATGCACTTGCATGCGCTATCCGCAAAATGGGTAAAGTTGATTTAATCGTGTGCGGTCGTCAAGCCATCGATGGTGATACAGCTCAGGTTGGACCGCAGGTTGCCGAAAAACTGGGAATGCCACAAATCACATATGCCGAAGAAATTCTGGATCTATCCGATAATAAAATCACCGTTAAACGTCGCCTCGAACGCGGCGTTGAAGTAGTGCGAGGTCCTCTTCCAATGGTTATCACTGTAAATGGCTCTGCTCCTGAATGTCGTCCACGCCACGCCAAACTAACCATGAAGTTTAAACGTGCAGCCACCCCTACCGAAAAACAGGAAGCCGGGAATGATTATTCTGATTTCTATGATTTACGACCTTATTTAAATATAAGCGAGTGGGGAGTAAGCGACATAGAACACGAAATTCAATGGCTTGGACTCAGCGGTTCTCCAACCAAAGTTAAGCAAATCGAGAACGTGGTATTTACCGCCAAAGAAAGCAAACGCCTGACGGCTGCAGATGTTGAAGTTGAAGATTTGATAAAAGAATTAATTGCTAATCACACGATAGGATAATTTACCATGAACAATATATTTGTATATCTTGAAATAGAAGATGGCATTGTAGGCGACGTTAGCTTAGAATTGCTCACCAAAGGCCGTAGCCTGGCCAAACAATTGAACTGTAAATTAGAAGCTGTTGCAGCAGGCCATAAACTGGATGGTATTGGAGCGCAGGTTTTCCCTTATGGTGTGGATATTCTTCACCTTGCCGACGATAAACGTTTGGCTCCTTATACATCATTACCTCACACTTCGTTGCTTGTAAATCTTTTTAAAGAAGAAAAACCACAGATATGTCTTATGGGCGCTACCTCTATTGGTCGCGACTTAGGTCCCCGTGTTTCGTCGGCTTTATTTAGCGGACTTACTGCCGATTGTACCTCGTTGGAAATTGGTACTTACGAAGACAAAAAAGCGGGTAAAGTGTACGACAATCTGCTTTATCAGATTCGTCCTGCTTTTGGTGGAAATATCGTTGCAACTATCGTGAATCCTGATTGTCGCCCACAAATGGCTACAGTTCGCGAAGGTGTGATGAAAAAAGAAATTAAAGATGCTAAGTTTGTAGGGAAAACCCGCAAACTGGAAGTTGCAAAATACGTTGAAGATACTGATTTTGTGGTTGAGGTTATCGAACGCCACATGGAAAAGTCGAAACTTAATATCAAAGGCTCACCAATTATTGTTGCCGGGGGGTATGGAGTTGGAAGTGCAGACAATTTTCAATTATTGCACGAGCTGGCTGCTACCCTTGGTGGAGAAGTTGGTGCTTCGCGTGCGGCTGTAGATGCCGGATTCTCTGAACATGAACGTCAAATTGGTCAGACAGGTACAACCGTTCGTCCAAAATTGTATATCGCTTGCGGTATATCAGGACAAATTCAACACATTGCCGGTATGCAGGAAAGTGCTATGATCATCGCCATCAACAGCGACCCAAAAGCACCCATCAACCAAATTGCCGATTATGTAATTACCGGAACGGTAGAAGAAGTGCTTCCTAAAATGATTAAGTATTACAAAAAGAACTCGAAATAACATGAACTTTTTTAACGACAATCCTGCCATCAAATTTCAGCTTTCGCATCCGTTGATGCAAAAAATCGTTGCACTCAAGGAGCGCAACTTCGCTGAAAAAGACAAATACGATTATGCATCACGCGATTTTGAAGATGCTATCGACAACTACAAAAAAGTACTTGAAATTATCGGGGAAATTTGTGGTGATATTATTGCCCCCAATGCCGAAAGTGTTGATCACGACGGCCCGGAAGTAATCAACAGCCGCGTAAAATATGCCCGCGGGACTCAGGAAAACCACGAAGCACTAACTCAGGCCGGTGTATATGGTATCACTTTGCCACGCCAATACGGAGGTTTAAATTTCCCAATGGTGGCCTACGTAATGTCGGGCGAAATGGTATCACGTGCCGATGCCGGCTTTGCAAACATTTGGGGACTTCAGGACTGTGCCGAAACGATTTCGGAATTTGCTTCTGAAGAAATCAAAGCTGAATTTCTGCCCCGTGTAACTCAGGGTGCAACATGCTCAATGGACTTAACTGAACCAGATGCGGGCTCTGACTTGCAAGCTGTTCAGTTGAAAGCAACTTTCAACGAAGCTGATGGCATGTGGTATTTGAATGGTGTAAAACGTTTTATTACCAACGGTGACGCTCAAATTAAACTTGTATTGGCCCGTTCCGAAGAAGGTACCAGCGATGGTCGCGGACTTTCTTATTTCGTTGCAGATAATAAGCATGATAACACAGTATTAGTTCGTCGTATCGAAAACAAATTAGGTATCAAAGGTTCTCCAACCTGCGAGTTGGTATTTAACAACACACCGGCCAAATTGGTTGGAACACGCCGCATGGGACTTATCAAATACGTTATGTCATTGATGAACGGTGCTCGTTTGGGTATTGGTGCTCAATCGGTTGGTCTTTCAGCTGCAGCTTACAACGAAGCGTTAGCGTATGCCCGCGATCGTAAACAATTTGGAAAAGCTATTATTGAATTCCCTGCTGTATTCGAAATGGTATCGGTTATCAAAGCCAAATTGGATGCTTCACGCTCATTGCTTTACGAAACAACCCGTTTTGTAGATATTTATAAAATCTACGAAGCCATTGAAAGCGAACGCAAACTGGAACCGGAAGAAAAAGCAGAATATAAAGAGTATGCTAAACTGGCAGATGCTTTGACTCCAATGCTTAAAATGTTTACCAGCGAATATGCCAACCAAAATGCTTATGATTCAATTCAGGTACATGGTGGCTCAGGTTTCATGAAAGATTATGCCTGCGAACGTCACTTCCGCGATGCACGTATTATGACCATTTACGAAGGAACTTCACAATTGCAAGTTGTAGCGGCTATCCGCCACGTAACAACCGGTAATTACCTGAAAATCATTCGTGATTACGATGCACAGCCAATTAATCCTGAATTTACCTCGTTGCGCAAACGCTTGCAGATTATGACTAATTTGTTCGAAAATACTGTTGCCCGTGTAAACGAAACTAAGAATCAGGAATATCTTGATTTCCAGGCTCGTCGTATGGTAGAAATGGCCGGACATATTGTAATGGGCTATTTATTGCTAATTGATGCTTCGCGCGATACCGAAGACCAATTCCGCAAATCTGCTGAAGTCTATATCAACTTTGGCGAAGTGGAAGTTCGTCGTCATGCAGCATTTATCAAGAAATTCGAAGTAGAACATATTGACATTTACAAAGTTCAATAAAAGTCAACCGAATAAACACAAAAACGTCCCGAAATATTAAATTTCGGGACGTTTTTATTATTTTCTATTGTTTTCATTCTCCCTCTCTCCTTAGCATTCCTACATATCGGAAAATTTCACCGGTATTACTAATCCCCTCTAAAACTACTGAATAATTATTAGCCTTATCAGCTGTGAAAAATTTCACATGTACCGTCCCTGTACTATCAGATACAAGTTTTGGATTCCAATAGATAGTTGTTCTCAAATCCGACTTTCTATTTAAGCGAACACTATCAACATTATATTTAGGCACATAAAATGCTGTTGGTTTTTGAAGCCCCAATGGAGTAACCGTCGTCATACTTATAGGCGTATCTGCCTTACGTACAAAACCTTTCTTGAGGGATATTGCCACTACACCATTGCCTCCCTTAGACCCAAAAATAGCTGTATTGACCCCTTTGAATACTGAAATCGACTCAATATCATTCGAAGTCAGATACGTTATATCATCCATACTTAACGATTCTATTTCATCTATCAAAAACAATGGATTACCTGAGCTTCCACGAATTGAGACCTGATCGCCATTTACCTGTATTCCGGCCATCATGGATAAAATTTCAAGCACACCCATTCCCGGATAATCCTCCAGTTTCTCTGATGTCATTTTCACATCTTCACTTCCATCATAATAATGCTTCGTCTCATTCTTGTTTATTTTTGCAGCTTTTACGGTAACTTCTCCCAAATCAACAACCCGCATCCCTCCATCCGAATAATACTTTTCTTTACTTTGTTGAAAATAATCAGAAGATGTCAATGCCGTTTTAAGCGGCGTTGTAGGTATAAAAAGAGATGATGTGGGAAAAACATCGGCATCAGCAACTATCTCTACATCGCCAAATCCTTTTTCTCTTTTTGCTTTCACAACAAACGATGTACTATCGGCAAATTCAAACCCATCAATCAAATAACGTCCAAGGCTATCTGTTTGCGCCAGCTTAATCATTCCCTTCATAGGCGAGAGCATAATTATACCACATTTTTTAGCTGGCTTATTGAAGATATCCAGCACCTTACCTGTCAACGCTTGACCAACTTCCATATAATAAGCCGGTTCTTTGAAATTTGCTTTCACAACTGCAGCTGTGCTGAATCGTTTCCAACCCTGTGTTAACATCAACACATCTAGTTTTTCTCTTCCAACCATCGTATTGTCAAGAAAATAGCTACCCGGCTCTTCAATGTACCCTTTAATATCAGAACTTAAAAGCAGATAACTCAAAATATCTCCACCCAGCGAATCTAGCTTTACGGTTTTGCTATCAGTCACGCTAATTGAAAAATTACCCTGTGCTACTTTCCCTGTAGCCGACTGTAGATTTAAATCCAGATTCACTGCTTGTCGCTTACCATAAACGGGTTTATCACTTACCATAGAAACAGTTGGGTTAACAGTTCTCGGAACAAAAAACAACCTCTCACAATAGGTATTATATAATGTGTCAATTACAGAGAAAGAAATAACACCGGGAGGCAACAGCGCCTCAGAAACCTGACCCACACTGTCCTTTAGCGCGAGCAATGCTAAAGCTCTACCGCGCGAATGCACAAGCAAATTATAACGGTCGTTCGGAAGCCCTGTGCGATTCTTCATTTCATAATAAATCTTCCCCCGGTTACTTACCAAATGTAAGATAATACCATTATTGACTGGTACAGGTAGATTAAACTTACGCTCAACACCTTTTGAAGACTTTACTATAGCATAATACGTTTCACCAACTTCGGGCTCCATAGTGAATTTTCCCATCCCTTTATTTAAAGAGCTGAAATCTGCTATATCCTGACCTTTTGATGTATATATTTTACCCGTAACATCAACTGATATACCATCCGGGCCAATTGCTTTAAAACCTACAACCTGAAGTTCACCACTTAACAACGAACCGCTTTCGGGGAAAAATTGGACATCGAAATCATCTCCGAATTCAGGCATAAAAAACCGGGTTTTATATTTATTACCAGGTTCATTTATCGACACATCAATTATTTTCAATGCATGATTCGTTGAATCAACCGACAACTCTACATTAATTTTTCCGTCCTTATTCGTTGTCTGAGTACCCTTCTTGCTTTGAGGATTGTTCCAGTTCTGAAAAACATCCACGATTTTTCCTGAAACCGGATTTCTGTTGGCATCCGTAAAACTGATTGTGGCAATTATTTTTCCATTAATCGTCTTTCCATAAGTAATCTGACTTTTCACATAGTCATCAATCGCGTTTCCAATATAGATGTTCTTGCTGAAAAAGAAATCAGGAGTTGCATTTTGCATCCAATAGGTATATGCCCGAAGAGCGTAATCACCGGCTTTTAACTCTGGTTGAAGTTTTAAACAACCTGAAAATCCTAGCGAATCTTTCTTGATTTTTACACGCGTAACAACTGCATTCGACTTATCTATCAGTTCCACATACAAAAAACGACTTAATGACTTAGGAATGTGCGTTGTTGCATTTACAACATAACCCTTAAACCAAATATCTTCTCCCGCACTGTAATAGGGTTTGTCAGTATGCAAATATGCCTTCTCTTGCTGCTCGTTGCTCCACTGCTTGGCAAATCGGGCACCAATAACTTTAGTAAATGTTTGTGTACTGCTTTTTTGTGAGAAAGATGTTATCGAAAGAGAGAGGGCCAAAGCGAAGATAAAAAAACGAAGTGCAATTTTCATACTGTAAATTTTTATTCAAGAAATAAAACGGAAACATTTTAAATCCTTATTCAATATTGATTTTAAGGGAAATACAGGCAAAAGATTTTGATTAACACAAAATCACCACAAAACTATCAAAAAAAGTCATAAATCTATCATATTTTTCGTATTATTAAATTTAATAATCCAACAATGTTCTGATTTGACTTATACTTTGTAAAAACGTTTAATCAGGAACGAAAATTTACATCAAAAAACGAACCAAAAAGGCAAAAAAAAAAGCCTATCAAATAATGATAGACTCTTCAGACGTGTGACAAAAGTCAAATAGTATATACTAGATTACTTTTACATTTACTGCATTCAATCCTTTTTTGCCTTCTTGCAAATCGAATTCTACGGTATCGCCTTCACGAATTTGATCGATTAAACCAGAAATGTGTACAAAATGTTCTTTTTTTGAACCATCTTCGCTGATGAATCCAAATCCTTTAGATTCATTGAAGAATTTAACTGTTCCTTTACTCATTGTTGATAATTATTATTTTAATGTCCGACAAAGATAGTGTTATATAATTATAAATCACTGTTTTTTAAAAAATATTCTACAAACAACTGAAATATTTTTTGTTTTGCCCCTCCTAAGCCCTAAAGAAAGGAATGAATCAACCTTTAAAACTGATAATGAACGAAATAATTATTTCTTTATCTCCTTCAGTTTTAGTTGGGCAATGGCTGTTACAATATTACGGGGAGCAAACCGTACAGACTGCGCCATGAGCGAGTTCATGAACCCATGAACAACAACAGTTTTTCCTTTCATCATTGCCTTGTATCCAAACTCAGCCACATCTTTTGAACCTGCTATTCCATTTCCTTTAAACAGATTGCTTGCTCCCAATGCAGCAGCCACTTTAAAACCTGTATCAGTTGCACCAGGACATAAAGCCGTAACTGTAACACCGGTTTCCTTTAGTTCATAAGCAATTGCCTCCGAAAAGCTCAACACATAAGCTTTGGTTGCAAAATAGACTGACATGGTTGGGCCAGGTTGAAAAGCAGCAGTTGAAGCAACATTCAGTACTCTACCAAACTTATTTTCAATCATGTCGGGTAAAAACATACGAGTGAGATAAGTCAGAGCCGAAACATTGAGGTTTATCATCTCCAGTTGTTTTTCCAAGTTACATTCGGCAAAAACACCAAAATCGCCAAAACCTGCATTATTTATCAGATAATCCACCCTGATTTTCTTACTTTGCAGTTCTTCATGAATTGCTTTTGCGGCGGATGGCTCCGACAAATCCTTACCAATAACATATATCGAGATATTTCTAAATTGCTTTTCAAGCTCATCTTTCAAAGCGTTCATCCTATCAACATTCCGGGCAACAAGCACCAGATTATCTCCCTTTGAAGCATGAATGCGGGCAAACTCCACTCCCAATCCGCTAGAAGCTCCTGTAATTAATGCAGTTTTATTCATATCAATTTGTCAATTTATTTTTTGTTTACAAACCTAACAACAGCCACGATATAATGTTTATTTAGATGCAACTTTCCTTTTATCTATAATACGTTTCACTTCCTTTAGTAACAAAGGGAAAGCAGGTTGAGCCATGCCACCGTGGTCATAGCCCTGCAATTCCAATAATCGGGTATCTTTATGTCCGGCAACTTTCATCATCCTCATCAAATAAGCATTTTCTTCATACCGACCCAACAATTCCATCTCGCGGTCACCCGTAATCAACAAAAGAGGTGGCGCATCGGCCCGAACAAAATACAACGGTGCAAAATTATCAATTACGGGTTGTGTTTCAGGCACACCTCTCTCTTTACGAATTGTAAAATGGGTGATTGTTTGAGCACTGAATGGAATCAAGCCTGCAATCTTGTTCGCATCTATATTATAATGTTGCAACCAACTTTTATCCAAGCCTATCATCGCTCCGAGATAAGCACCTGCCGAATGACCCGAAACAAATATCAACGATTCATCACCACCAAATGATGCGATATTCCTGAAAACCCACGTTACAGCAGCTGCAGCATCCTCAATATAAGCCGGCGCAGTCACTTTGGGACTTAAACGATAATTTACCCCAACCACACAATACCCTTTTTCTTTAAGTGCTTCGGGTATTTCTTTACTCCCGGCAGTTAGCCCACCACCATGAAACCAAATGATTGTAGCAAATCCTTTCTGATTTCTCGGGTAATAAATATCCAATTTACAGCGCTCTTTCATATATTGATTCGCAGAAGTTATTGAATCACTATAATAAGGCACGTCAAGCCGGGTTACATATTCTGTCTGCTGAGCAGAAACCAACAGTCCAATACTCAGCAATATAACTATAAAAATTTTCCTTTTCAAATTATTCATCTCTTCAATCTCTTATTTAGAAGTCAATTTATCGAATTCAGTCCTCATTGGGGTGTTCCGGTGTCTTTAAAATCAATTGATAAAAAGCTGCATCCAACCATTTCCCAAATTTATATCCGGTTTCTTTCATAATACCACTCAAGACAAAACCTTCATTTTCGTGCAATTTGATGCTCACAGCATTCGATGCATCAATTACGCCTATCAATACATGGTAATTTTGTTCCTGCGCTTTTTGTACAATTTCGCGCAAAAGCACTTTGCCAATACCACACCCGCGTTTATCAGGACGAACATACACGGAATGCTCTACAGTATATTTATAAGCAGGGCGAACACGAAACATACCATAAGTAGCAAATCCAAGCAAAACATTGTCGGCATCAAACGCACCGACAATCGGCGAGTTAGACTTCAGTTTATCAGCATACCAGACATTCATCGTCTCCAACGTGCGGATTTTATAATCATACAACGCAGTTGAATTCAATATAGCATCATTAAAAATGTCGAGGATTTCAGGTAATTGCTTTTCTGTACAGGGTTTTAATTCAAACTTCATATATCATTGTAATATTAATTGTAATTTTCAGGGGAAAACCAAAAATCAGCCTTCCGTTTTATTCAATATTTTGTGCGCTTTGCGTCTTTTGACGGTTTTCTTTTGATATGAATTAGAAAGCACACTGATATTTCCATCAACTTCCATGATGGCTAAGTCCACTTCTTTTACAGAGGCAACACCATGCTCCCGAACAGCTTGCATAAGTTCATCTTCGGTTATTTTTGCCATTTTCAAATGCGATTGCAGTATTTTTCCTTTATAAATCAACATGGTAGCATCGCCTTCAACTATCTTTCCAAACTTTGGAAACTTATATTGCAAATATTTCAAAACATAGTTCACTACAAATAACGTAGTTGCTGCAACCAATCCACCTGAAAGTGTTGAGTCGGACCCAACCATAGCATTTTGCACTGCATTGCTTATAAGCAGAATGAAAACCATATCCACAACAGAAAGCTGAGCCAGTTCCTTTTTTCCGAATAAACGAATAGCAATTACAATAAAAAGGTAGATAATCAGTGTACTAAAAACAATGCGTACATAATTGTTCGATATTAATTCTTGTATCATATTGTATCAATTAAAAGTCCGACAAATGTAGGGAAAAAGTTTAATCAACGAGAATTATCCGGACATGAATTTACAAGGGTTATTTATTTCAAAGTTCTAATAAATCCTTGTGTATTAATTATTAATTTTATTTGTTTCAAATGAAGCTCATATCTAGTTAATTATTTTCTACACAATGTATGTTTTTTCTTAAATATTATATATCTTTGCAGCCGTTTATAAAAAAGGAGAGACAAATGCGTCATCCAATGCATTTATCTAATAATACTAAACAATTATTATCTGTATGAAAAAACTTGTAGTACTTACCGGTGCTGGCATGAGCGCCGAAAGCGGAATCAGCACTTTTCGGGATGAAGGTGGTCTTTGGGAGAAATATAAAATTGACGACGTTGCGACACCGAATGCGTGGAGAAAAAACAAGGCACTGGTTTTAGACTTCTACAATCAAAGACGCAAACAACTCTTCAATGTCGAACCCAATGCGGGCCATCTAGCCTTAGCCGAACTTGAAAAACAGTTCGAAGTGCAAATCATAACTCAAAATGTAGACAATTTGCATGAGCGCGCCGGAAGTACCAACATATTACATCTTCACGGTGAATTAATGAAAGTGCGTTCTACGGGTCATGGAGCAGAAGTTTACAACCTAACAGAAGATAAGTACGAAACACATGTTGGAGATAAATGCCCGAAAGGCTTTCAGCTCCGACCTCACATTGTTTGGTTTGGCGAGGCTGTAACACTTATGGATGAAGCAGAACGACTGACTAAACAGGCTGACATATTACTTGTTATTGGAACTTCATTGCAAGTGTATCCGGCTGCTGGTTTGATAAATCAGGTAAACACGGACATTCCTGTTTATCTGATAGATCCTCGTCCGATTGACAAATTGCCATCGCACGTTACAATTATTCAAAAAGGAGCAAGTGAAGGCATGATTGAACTACGCGAAAAGTATCTAAAAGCATAATCATTGCATGCAACCAATGCTGTGGAGATCTACATTGGGTTTGAAATGAATGATGTAGCAAATTCAAGGAGATCAAACGTGAGGATTAAAAATTTTCTTACTTTTCTCATTGCAATTCAAAAATCATTCTCTATCTTTGCAGTCCAAAATAAAAAACAAAATTTTACCCATTAAATAATTAGTAATTATGATCGTAGTTCCAGTAAAAGAAGGCGAAAACATTGAAAGAGCATTGAAAAAATTCAAACGTAAATTCGAGAAAACAGGTGTTGTTAAAGAATTGCGTCGTCGTCAATGTTTTGACAAACCTTCTATTGTAGGTCGCGAAGAAAAAATGCACGCGATTTACGTTCAAAAAATGCAATTAGGCGAAGAATAGTAAATAAAACCGCAGGAAAACTTGTTTTCCCGATTTATTTATGCTATTTTCGTTGCAGATTTGAGCATACGGTTATGATGAACGAATTTCTGCAATATTTACAGTATGAGAAGAATTATTCTTCTCATACTGTTTTGTCATATCATACCGACCTATTACAATTTTGCGACTTTCTGCAGATTCCTCCCGAATCGCTCAACCCTTCGGAAATAAGCTCACAACAAATCCAGCAATGGATTTTGTCGCTTATGACCAAAGAAACTTCGGCAAGCACATTATCACGAAAAATATCTACACTCAAGTCGCTTTGGCGATTCCTCTTAAGCAGGAGTTATGCAACAAAAAACCCTACGTTAAAAATCGTTTTACCCAAAACAAAAAAACCGCTCCCTGCGTTTTTTAAAGCAAACGAGATGGATTCTGTATTAGACAACACATCCACCCCCGACAGTTTTGAACCGATACGCAACCAATTAATACTGGAAGTATTTTATATGACCGGAATCCGCCTTTCTGAATTGATAAATATAAAAGACGATGACATCGATTTACGCGAAGGAAATCTGCGGGTTATTGGAAAACGAAACAAACAACGAATTATCCCCATCGGCAAAGAGCTATGCGAATCTATCGAACATTACATAAATCTTCGAAACGAAATAGCAATCGCTTTAGAATCGCATTTATTTATTCGAAACAATGGACTAAAAATGTATCCAAAAATGGTATATAACCTGGTTCACAACAGCATGTCACAAGTAAGCAGTTTACACAAAAGAAGCCCGCATGTGCTTCGTCACACTTTTGCCACAGGAATGCTCAATGGCGGAGCCGACATCAACGCCGTGAAAGAATTATTGGGACACAGCAGCCTGGCAGCAACACAAGTGTACACACATACGAGTTTCGACGAATTACACAATATATATAAACACGCTCATCCAAGAGCAAAATAAAAAAGGAGGCAATTATGAAACTAAGGATTCAATCCATCAATTTTGATGCAACTACAGGTCTGGAATCGTATATCAACAAAAAAATGTTGAAATTAGAAAAGAATTTTGATGACATTATCAATATAGAAGTGTATTTAAAAGTAGTAAAACCTGAAACTGCCACCAATAAAGAAGCAGAAATCAAGGTTTCGATACCAAATGTCGATTTTTTTGCTTCAAAAACATGTGACACATTTGAAGAGGCCGTAGACCTAACTCTCGATGCACTAGACAAACAGATACGAAAACACAAAGAAAAATCAACTAAAAAATAAAATTTCATGGCAAATGTTTTGTAGTCCAAAATATTTCCGTACATTTGCAAGCCGTTTGAATAGCAGTATTTAAACGGCTTTTTAAACGCCAAAAACGCTATATTATAGCACTTTGCCTCTTTAGCTCAGTTGGCCAGAGCACGTGATTTGTAATCTCGGGGTCGTTGGTTCGAATCCGACAAGAGGCTCAACGTTCTTTGTATGAATGTAAAAAAATGGAAATTGGGCAGTTACCAAAGTGGCCAACTGGGGCTGACTGTAACTCAGCTGTCTTTCGACTTCGGAGGTTCGAATCCTTCACTGCCCACCACAATTTTCAATGATGCAATGCCCGATTTCCAATTAGAACAATTGTAGATTGAGCAATTGAAAAAAAATTGCGGAAGTAGCTCAGTTGATAGAGCATTAGCCTTCCAAGCTGAGGGTCGCGGGTTTGAGTCCCGTCTTCCGCTCCATTTTTTTGCTGTTGTAGCTCAGGGGTAGAGCACTTCCTTGGTAAGGAAGAGGTCGCGGGTTCAAGTCCCATCAACAGCTCAACTTTGTGAGCTTTTATAAAACATATTAAATTAATTATTAAATAATCTTTGAGTTATGGCAAAAGAAAAATTTGACAGGTCAAAACCCCACGTTAACGTTGGTACCATTGGACACGTTGACCACGGTAAAACAACCTTGACCGCTGCAATTAC
>JAQTTH010000008.1 GCA_028710895.1 Paludibacter sp. | reverse complement strand
AAATGAAAAATATAGTGTACTTTTGCACACTGTTTTTGAGAAAAAATGTAAACAATAAAAAGATATAGAAATGTCAAAAATTTGTCAGATTACCGGTAAAAAAGCAATGGTAGGAAACAACGTATCACACTCAAAACGCCGTACCAAAAGAACCTTTGATGTGAACCTGTTTACAAAGAAATTCTATTGGGTTGAGCAAGATACCTGGATTAGCTTAAACGTATCCGCTAATGGATTACGTACCATTAACAAAATTGGATTGGATGCTGCCATCAAAAAAGCGTCAGAAAAAGGGTATTTATACGCATAATTAGTAGGAGAATTACACCATGGCAAAAAAGTCGAAAGAAGCAAGAATCCAAGTGATTTTGGAGTGCACAGAGCATAAAGAAAGTGGAATGCCCGGAACTTCACGTTATATTACTGTGAAAAACAGAAAAAACACACCGGCACGTATGGAGTTGAAGAAATACAACCCTATCTTGAAAAAAGTAACAGTTCATAAAGAAATTAAATAATATTGAATCATGGCTAAAAAAGCGGTAGCATCTCTCCAAAAAGGTGAAGGTCGTGCATTTGCAAAGGTTATCAAAATGGTGAAATCACCTAAGACCGGTGCGTATATGTTCCAGGAAGAAATTGTTCATAACGATAAAGTGAAAGATTATTTTACTAAATAATAATACTTCGTTACAAAAAACAGAAAGAATCCTCTCATTAATAGAAATGAGAGGATTTTTTTTGCCGTATACTCAAAAAAAAGCCTTAATTTTGTAAGTTACATTTAGAGCTATAGATGCTAACATGCCAATTTACAATTCAATACATGAAAATTTGATTGTAAGTCGTAAATTTTTTAAATAGTAAATAGAAATGGGTTTATTTAATTTCTTTAATAAAGAGAAAAAGGAAACACTTGATCAGGGGTTGGCTAAAACCAAAGAAAGCGTTTTTTCAAAGTTGACGCGTGCTGTTGCCGGAAAATCGAAGGTTGATGATGAGGTGCTTGATAATCTGGAAGAAGTGTTGATTACGTCGGATGTAGGTGTTGAAACTACTCTGCGGATTATAGAACGAATTGAAAAGCGTGTAGCACAGGATAAATATGTGAACACGACCGAACTGAATACAATTCTGAAAGATGAAATAGCTTCGTTGCTGGCTGAAAATAATTCGGATTCACCAATAGACTTTGATTCAGCCTTACCGACAAAACCATATGTAATAATGGTAGTTGGAGTAAATGGAGTAGGAAAGACCACCACGATTGGGAAGTTGGCTTATCAGTTTACAAAGGCTGGTAAGAAGGTTTATCTGGGTGCTGCTGATACATTTCGGGCGGCTGCAGTCGATCAATTGGTTATTTGGGGAGAGCGAGCTGGAGTACCGGTAATTAAACAAAAAATGGGTGCAGACCCGGCTTCGGTGGCTTACGATACTATTGCCTCGGCAAAAGCAAATGATGCCGATGTGGTGATTATTGATACTGCCGGAAGGTTGCATAATAAAATCAATCTGATGAATGAGTTGACTAAAATCAAGAATGTGATGCAAAAGGTGGTGCCCGCTGCGCCTCATGAAGTGTTATTGGTCCTTGATGGCTCAACCGGACAAAATGCATTTGAACAGGCTAAACAATTTACGAAAGCTACAGATGTAACTGCATTGGCAATAACTAAATTAGATGGAACTGCTAAGGGTGGCGTTGTTATTGGAATTTCCGATCAGTTTAAAATCCCTGTAAAATATATTGGGTTAGGCGAAGGGATGGAGCATTTACAGGTTTTTGACCGTAATGAGTTTGTAGCTTCATTGTTTGAATAGTTTAATAATTAGATTAATAGAATACCTGATGTAATGTCATTAGCTATTTGTAATGTATAAATATGTCTTTGAAAAATAATAATAAAGGAACAGTCGATGTAGTAACACTTGGTTGTTCTAAGAATTTGGTTGATTCAGAACAGTTAATGCGTCAATTTGATGCGTTGGGATATAAAGTGCGTCACGATGCTGAAAAGCCTGATGGTGAGATTATTATAGTAAATACCTGCGGTTTTATAGGTGATGCTAAGGAAGAAAGTATCAATACTATTTTGCAGTTTGCTGATATGCGTAAGCACAATAAAATCAGTAAATTGTTCGTGATGGGTTGTCTTTCGGAACGGTATATGAAAGAACTTTCGATCGAAATACTGGAAGTTGATAAATATTTTGGAAAATTCAATTATACGGATGTTTTAAAAGAAATCGGACAAGAATATCGTGCTGATTTACGTCTTGAACGTACACTGACAACTCCTAATCATTATGCCTACGTAAAGATTTCGGAAGGTTGCGATAGAAAGTGTTCGTATTGTGCAATACCAATCATTACCGGAAAACATCGCTCACGCTCAATAGAAGATATTGAAACGGAGGTGAAAGGACTTGTTGCTCAGGGTGTGAAAGAATTTCAGATTTTGGCTCAGGATTTATCTTATTATGGGCTAGATCGTTACGAGTCGCAAAAATTGCCGGAACTGATTGAAAGATTGTCGGATATTGAAGGTGTGGAATGGATTCGTTTGCATTATGCTTATCCTGCTCATTTTCCGTATGATATTTTGCGTGTAATGCGTGAACGAAAAAATGTATGTTCTTATCTGGATATTGCTTTGCAGCATGTGAGTGATAATATGCTTGACAAGATGCGCAGAAATATTACGAAGGAAAGAACGTATGAGTTGATTCAAAAAATCCGTGAGGAAGTTCCCGGAATTCATTTGCGTACGACTTTGTTGCTCGGACATCCGGGAGAGACAGAAGAGGATGTGGAAGAACTGAAAGAATTTATTCAGAATGTTCGATTCGAGCGCTTGGGTGCTTTTGCTTATTCAAATGAAGAAGGAACATATGCCTATAAAAACTATCAGGATGATATTCCGGAGGATGTGAAGCAGGGTCGGGTAAATGAAATTATGGCTATTCAGCAGCGAATTTCAGCAGAAATCAATCAATCTAAAATTGGTCAAACGCTTAAAGTTATGATTGATCGGGTAGAGGATGAATATTTTGTTGGAAGAACGGAATTTGATTCGCCGGAAGTAGACCCTGAAGTTTTGATACCCATTTCGACCAAAGGAGTTGTAAAAGGTCAATTCTATAATGCAAAGATTGTTGATGCCACAGATTTTGATTTATATGCTGAATAGTAAAATGAATTAATTGCAACGGAATATAAAATTATATTTATGAATCACAAGGAGTTAATAGCCAGTATGGCCGCTAAAATGAATGCCCCTAAATCGGTTGTTGCTGATTTGTTGGAAACAACGATTGCGACTTGTACCGAGCTGTTGGCTGATGGTAAAACAATTGGATTTCAGAGCTTTGGTAATTTTGAAGTTCGAAAAAAAGAAGAACGTTTGTCGGTTCATCCGTCGACGCAGATTCGAACCCTTATTCCGCCTAAATTGGTTGTGAATTTCAAACAAAGCAATATTCTGAAGGATAAACTTAAAGATTTACCTCATAATGATTAAGGATAAAATTTCGTCACAGGAAATTATTGACCTTGTTGCATCCAAGGCTTCGGTAAGTAAACGTGCTGCAGAAGAGTTTCTGAAGATGATGATTTCATCTATCGAAGATGCTTTGTATGCGGGCGAACAGGTGAAGATTAAAAACTTCGGAACATTTAAGCTGCAATGGAATGAGCCCCGTAAAAGTGTGAATATTCAGACTGGTGAAGATATTTTATTGGCAGGGTATCATAAAGTTACTTTTACTCCGGATACAATACTAAAGGATTTGGTAAATGAGCCTTTTGCTCATCTGGAGCCTGTTGAATTGGATGGTGAAAACGCAATTGATTTGCAAAAGGAAGAAACTTCTGATATTGCGCTTGATCCGCTTAGAGTATTTACCGAGCAGGCTTCGGAAATTAAAAATTTGCTGTCTGAAATACAGGCTCTTTCTACTCCGGAGCCAGATTTGATTGAGGTAGAAAGTAGGGAGGATACGAAAGTTGAAAATAGTAAAAAAGAGTATCAACAGAATATTCGGGTGGAAATTCCGGATTATGTTTTTGTGAACGATGAACCGGAAATTTTAGAGAACGAAACTCCAGAATTGAAAATTTCCGATACAGAAGAACCGATAATCTTTTTAGAGCAAACTGAAAAGGAAAACGCTGAACATAAAGTTGTAGTTGATGAGAAATCAACAAAATCTGAGGTAGTGGTTTTGCAATCTACTGATAATTTAGAAGAGGCTGATTCAACAATGTTTATTGAAAGTATAAAGCCTGTCAGAAATCGAAAGACCGGAATCATACTTCTCGTGATTTTTGTGTTTTTAATTGGAGGATATGTAAGTTTGTATTTGTTCAATTCGGGGGTAAAGGCTTGTTCTGATAAGGCATTCATGGGTGTGATAACAGAATTGGTTTATGTTAAGGATCGTGTTTGTAACTGGATGTGTCCCAAGCCCCAAAAAGCTCTCCGAACAGAAGTTTTAATTATTCCTAAAGATACACTGGCTAATGACTCAGTGACTGAAAATGATGTAGATAGTCTCCAATTGTTGTTTGATAATCCGAGAGTCTACACCGAGTTTATAGCGACAGAACAATTACGTAAATCGAGTCGATTGACTTTGATTTCGCTTAAATATTATGGTACGAAGGATTTTTGGGTTTATATTTATGAGGCAAATAAAGAAAGAATTTCTAATCCGGATGATATATCCAGTGGTACGTTGATTCGAATTCCTAAATTGGATTCCCGGTTGATTGATGCATCAAATCCACGTTGTATGAAAAAGGCCAAAGAATTGCACGATCAATATGTGAAAGGATAATGCTCGTTTATTGATCTTGATAGCAATTTAGGTTAATCTGATTGCTAGTGTTTAAAAGTTCTGCTAATTTAATAGATTGCAGAACTTTTTTAATGCAATGAAGTTTAATTTTTACACGAATATGAAATAATAAATCACACTGTACTTAATAATCTAAATTCAGGTTAATAGATATTAAATCAGTGCTTTAACGGATGTTTTTACACTATATTTGTTCAACGAAAAAAAAATAAACTAACATATAAATTTTATGATTCAATCTGTTGATATTAGGGAACTTAATGAACGCATCGAACGTCAAAGCTCTTTTGTAGATGCATTAACCATGGGAATGGACAAAGTAATCGTTGGACAAAAACATTTAGTTGAGTCTTTGTTAATTGGATTACTTTCTGATGGACATATTTTGTTGGAAGGTGTTCCTGGTTTGGCAAAGACGCTTGCTATCAAAACTTTATCGGATTTAATTAAAGGAGATTTTAGTCGTATTCAGTTTACGCCAGATTTGTTGCCAGCCGATGTTTTGGGAACCATGATTTACAGTCAGAAGAAGGAAGAATTCAGTATTAAGAAAGGACCTATCTTTGCAAATTTGGTGTTAGCCGACGAAATAAACCGTGCTCCGGCTAAAGTTCAAAGTGCACTACTTGAAGCTATGCAGGAACGTCAGGTTACAATTGGTGAACACACATACAAACTTGATGAGCCTTTTTTGGTTATGGCTACTCAAAATCCAATTGAGCAGGAGGGAACCTATCCTTTACCTGAAGCACAAGTAGACCGTTTTATGTTGAAGGTGATTATCAATTATCCGAAAAAGGAAGAAGAGAAATTGATTATCCGTCAAAATTTATTGAAAGACAAACCAACTGTTCTTCCTATTCTTTCACCAAAAGATATTATCGAAGCGCGTGATGTGGTTCGTCAGGTTTATATTGATGAAAAAATTGAACGTTACATCGTTGATATTGTTTTTGCAACCCGCTATCCACAGGATTATGGATTAGAATCGTTGAAAGAGATGATTTCTTTCGGAGCTTCTCCACGTGCGTCTATCAATCTGGCATTAGCTGCCCGTGCTTACGCATTTATCAAACGTAGAGGGTATGTAATTCCGGAAGATATTCGTGCAGTATGTTATGATGTTTTGCGTCATCGTATTGGTTTGAGCTATGAGGCAGAAGCCAACAACATGACATCCGACGAAATTATCACTGAAATTTTGAATACAGTTGAAGTACCTTAATCAATTCATAATTAATAATTTGTAATTGATAATTAGAAATTGAATTTGTGGAAACCAGTGAATTAATAAAGAAAGTCCGAAAAATTGAAATAAAGACACGCGGACTGTCTAACAATATTTTTGCGGGCGAGTATCACTCTGCTTTTAAAGGGCGTGGTATGACCTTTGCCGAAGTGCGTGAATATCAGTTTGGTGATGATATACGGTCCATTGATTGGAATGTTACTGCACGTTTCGGACATCCTTATATTAAGGTGTTTGAAGAAGAACGTGAGTTGACTGTAGTTCTGTTGATTGATGTTTCAGGAAGTAGAGAGTTTGGTACAGTACATCAATTAAAAAAGGATATTTTTACTGAAGTTGCTGCGACTTTGGCTTTCTCGACCATACAAAACAACGATAAAATTGGTGTGATTTTCTTTTCGGATAAAATTGAAAAATTCATTCCTCCCAAAAAAGGGAAAAAGCATGTACTACATATCATTCGTGAATTGATTGATTTTGAGCCAGAAAGCGAAAAGACTGATATTGCAGGTGCTCTTCGCTACTTTACCAACGCCATCAAAAAAAGCTCGACAGCTTTTATCATTTCCGATTTTATTGACAAGAATTTTGAGAAGGAATTGACAATTGCAAACCGTAAACACGACGTTGTGGCTTTGCAGGTTTACGATATCCGCGAGACTGAACTGCCCGATGTTGGCATGGTCAAATTGAAAGATGCTGAAACCGGAGAACGTATTTGGGTTGATACTTCGAACAAAAGATTGCGTACGACTTATAAACATGCCTGGGGTGAAAGTCAGCTTGCTTTGCAGAAGTCATTTACAAAATCAGGGGTGGATTTGGTATCGATGTCTACTTCAGAAGATTACGTTCGTGCTTTGATGAAATTATTTAAAATGAGAGCATAGTTAATTAACAGTTTGTGATTGACAATTTTTATAAGTGAAAAATTGATAATTTGTATGAGAAAAAACTTTTTGTTGCTGTTTTTATTTGTTACTGTTTTTGCAAATACCAATTTGTGGGCGCAGAAAATTACTGTAAATGCTGCGCTTGACTCAAGTGTTATTAAAATAGGAGATCAGGCGCATTTATCTTTTACTGTTTCGCAAAAACCAAATCAAAAAGTAATTATGCCAATATTCTCCGATTCGATTAAAGGAGGATTAGAATTGGTTGAGCAAGTTAAGGTCGACACTACAAAATCGCAAGATGGGCATATTTTGGTAACTCAACATTATGTGGTTACTGCCTACGAAGATTCATTAATATACATTCCGTCGTTTCCATTTGTAGAGAATGGTGATACTGTTTGGTCAAAATCTCTTTCGCTAAAAGTAGTTCAACCGTTTAAAATCGATACTGCTTCGAATGAGATTGCCGATATTAAACCTATCATGGAGCCTAAGTTTGATTGGATGAAATTGTTTTTAATCCTTTTAATTGCAGTGGCCATTCATGGTTTGATAGTATTGGGAATAACGTTGTATAAAAAGTATTTCAAGAAGAGTCCGGTTCTGGATGCCAAAAGTCAGGAATTACTATTACCAGCCCACGTTGTTGCTTTGAGTTATCTTGATAAGATAAAACAGGAAAAAGCCTGGCAGCAGGGACGGTCTAAAGAATATCATACACAATTGACTGAAGTTCTTCGGGAGTACATTGAACGAATGTACAATATCAACAGTATGGAGATGACTTCGGAAGAAATACTGGATCAATTCCGCTTTATGCGATTAGAGCAAAAATCGGTGTATCTGAGCTTGCAACAAATATTGAAATTAGCTGATTTGGTGAAATTTGCCAAATGGGATGCAACTCCCGACGAGCATGAACTAAGCTTGATGAATGCCTATTTGTTTGTAAACCAGACAAAAATTGAAGAGGTGAAGCCATTGGATGAAGTTAAGGCCGAAGAGGCTAAAGAGCAAAAATAAATTGCTTTTTCTATTATTTAAATTTATTACAACTGAGTGATGACATTTCATAATCCGGAATATTTATTCTTATTATTACTGCTTATTCCCGTTATATACTGGTATATACGTGAAATGCATAAATCGGATGCAAGTTTGCAGATTTCTTCGCATCGCAATCTTGTACATTTCCCTAAAAGCAGAAAAATAAAGCTGCGTCATGTTCCATTTATTCTACGTACGCTGGTTATCTCTTTCATAATTATTGCTTTGGCACGTCCTCAGGCTTCTAATAGCTGGAGAACACAAAATACTGAAGGAATTGATATCATGATGGCAATAGATATTTCGGGAACCATGTTGTCGAAAGACTTAAAGCCAAACAGAATTGAGGCTGCTAAAACTGTAGCTACTGAATTTATATCATCACGTCCCAACGACAATATTGGGTTAGTGGTGTTTGCCAGTGAGAGTTTCACGCAATGTCCGCTGACAACTGACCATGCCGTGTTGATTAATTTATTTCAGGCTGTAAACTTCGGTATGATTGCCGATGGAACTGCTATTGGATTAGGGTTGGCCAACGCTGTAAATCGTATAAAGGACAGTAAGGCTAAGTCTAAAGTGATTATTCTGCTTACGGATGGCTCAAATAATAGTGGAGATATTGCTCCTGCAACGGCTGCTGAAATTGCTAAAACTTTTGGAATTAGGGTTTATACTGTCGGAATCGGATCGCATGGTATGGTAGAAATGCCGATGATGACACCTATGGGAATTCAATATCAACTGGCACAATCCGAATTTGACGAAAAATCGTTGCAGGATATTGCCAACACCACTGGTGGAAAGTATTTCCGGGCTACAGATAACTCTAAGTTACGACTTATCTATCAGGAAATTGATAAGTTAGAGAAGACAAAAATCAGTGTAAGAGAGTATAGCAAAAAAGAAGAACAATTTTATGTTTTTAGTTTATTAGCGTTTATAATGCTCGTTCTGGAGGTTCTTTTGAGAAATACATATTTCAGACGTATTCCATAACGCCGGACTATAATTGCTATAACAAGTTTTTTCAATTAGTAAAGTTTCAAATTAAGCAAGACTTATGTTTAAATTTGCTCATCCCGAATATTTATTCTTACTCATATTAGTTCCTGCACTGATAGGAGTCTTTATTTATACCACACTAAAAAAACGCCGTAATTTAAAGCAGTTTGGTACTCCCGAGTTGTTGGCGCAGCTGATGCCTAATGTGTCTGTAGTTCGTCCCCAAGTAAAGTTTTATTTCCAGTTAACGGCTATTGTGTTGCTTATCATTGTTTTGGCTCAACCACAGTTTGGCTCAAAAACCGAGAATGTAAAACGTCAGGGTATTGAGGTGATGATTGCACTTGATGTGTCCAATTCTATGATGGCTCAGGATATTCAACCAAGCAGACTGGAAAAGGCCAAACAAGTTCTTTCGAAGTTGGTTGATGAAATGAACAACGATAAAATAGGATTGATTGTTTTTGCAGGAGATGCTTATACTCAATTGCCAATCACTGTGGATTATGTGTCTGCCAAAATGTTTTTTTCTACGATTTCTCCCAATTTAGTACCACGTCAGGGAACTGCAATAGGCAGTGCTATTGATTTGGCTATTAAATCATTTGGAACAAAAGGAAAAGCCGGTCGGGCAATTATTGTTATCACCGATGGTGAAAATCATGAAGATGATGCAATAGGCGCAGCTAAACTGGCTGCAGAAAATGATATTGCAGTCCATGTTATTGGTATGGGAAAGCCTGATGGTGCTCCAATTCCTGTTCCGGGAACCATGAGTTTCTGGAAAGATAAAGATGGCAATGTGGTGGTTTCGAAACTGAATGAGCAAATGTGTAAAGACATTGCTACAGCCGGAAAGGGAGTTTATGTACGTTCCGATAATAGTAATGCTGCATTTAAAGTAGTCAATAAAGAGTTGGATAAACTAGCAAAGACAGATATAAAATCCAGTGTGTTTTCTGACTACAATGAACAATTTCAATCATTTGCTTTGTTTGCATTGTTGATATTGGTAATCGATTTTTTTGTTTTTGATCGAAAAAACAAACGATTGAGTAAGATTAAAATATTTGATTTGAAAGATAAAGTCACAAAGAATTGATAATGGACTATTTACTTTTTACATTTCAACCAATGAAAAAAATCGGATGTATACTGTTGATGAGTATTATAACAATTTCGGTTTGGGCGCAAAAGGAAAATGACGACGTTCGTGCCGGAAATAAATTATACAAAGCGTCGAAATTTACCGAGGCCGAAATTGCTTATAGAAAAGGCCTTCTGAAAAATTCTAAGTCATTTGAGGCTAATTATAATTTAGGGAACGCTTTGTTTAAACAAAAAAAATACCCTCAGGCATTGGAACAATACAACAATGCTTTGAGTCAACAACCCACTGACAAAAAACAGATGGCAGCAGTTTTTCATAATGTTGGAAATTCATTGCTTGTTGACAAGAAAATAGAAGAGAGCATAAAAGCCTATAAATCGGCGTTAAAGTGTAACCCCAAAGACGACGAAACCCGTTATAATCTGGCTTATGCACAAATGATGTTGAAAAAACAACAGCAAAATAAGGATAAGAATAAAGACAAAAACAAAGATAAAAAGGATCAGAAACAAGATCAAAAGCAAGATCAGCAGCCAAAAGATCAGAAACAAGATCAAAAACAGCAACAGCCTCAGCAACAAAAACAACAAATGTCTAAAGAAAATGCTCAACAAATTTTAGATGCATTGCAACAGGACGAAAAAAACACGCAGGATAAAGCTAAAAAGCAGCAGGTTAGAGGAACTAAAAAGGCTGATAAAGACTGGTAAAAAATAATGCATAATGTATAATGCAACATTCATAATTAAAAAGACTTCAGTTTAGTATATGAAACGCAAACTATTACTTTTATCCCTATTGTTGATTGGAACCTGGATAGTTCGGGCCGATGAACCGGTTCGTTTTACCGCATCTGCACCTTCAACAGTTGTTATGGATCGGCCTTTCCAATTGGTTTACACGGTAAACAGTGCTTCGGGAAGGGATTTACGCGTTCCTGAAATCACGACTTTCGATATTCTGGCCGGACCATTCACATCGACCAGCTCTAGTATTCAAATTATTAATGGTAGGCAAACTTCGTCGGAAGCCAATACCTATACTTTTACACTTCAGGCTAAAAAGACAGGTACGTTTACAATTTCATCTGCCAGCATAGTTGTAGGAGGACAGAAGTATAATTCAAACGGCGTATCAATAAAAGTACTCCCGGCTGATGCAAATCCTCCCAAATCTCAGGGAAATCAAGGAAGCGGGCGCGCTGCTACCTCTGGTTCACAGACAATATCAAGCGATAATATTTTTATAAAAACAAACGTTTCTAAAACCAATGTTTACGAACAGGAAGCTATTTTGGTGACCTACAAACTATATACATTGCTTGATGTGGTTGGTTGTAATCCAAAGAAAATGCTTGATTTTAATGGGTTTATGAAACAAGATATTCAGCTGCCTCAGAATAAGCAATTTACCCTTGAAAATTATAATGGAAAAAACTATACAAGTGTAGTGCTTTATCAATTTTTACTTTACCCTCAACATGCCGGAGAGCTTACCATCGACAAATGGAATTTTGAAGCTATGATTCAGGTACGAAATAGGGCACAGGTTCGTAGTATTTTCGATGATTTCTTTGATTCATATACAAACGTTTCAAAAATAATTGCAGCTCCTGCAGTCAAAATAAATGTAAATGCATTACCAGTGAATAAGCCGGCCTCGTTTAATGGTACCGTCGGGCGTTTTAATCTGAATGCCAGTATATCAGGTAATCAGGTAAAATCGAACGATGCCGTTACGTTAAAAATGAGTATTACCGGAGCGGGAAATATGAAGCTTATCAAAACGCCAGTTATCAAATTCCCGGATGGTTTTGAAACGTATGATCCTAAAGTAACAAACAATTTCAAAACAACTACTTCTGGAGTAACAGGAAGTAAATCAATCGAGTATATGTTTATTCCCCGTCATTCGGGAAATTACAAAATTCCTTCGGCTGAATTTTCTTACTTTGATACAGAAACGAAAACCTATAAAATACTTCGTACACCCGAGTACGACCTACAGGTTGCGAAAGGTGAAGGAGGAGAAAGTCCTGTTGTAGCCGGAAATTATGTAGATAAGCAAGACGTAAAGCAATTGGGGAAAGACATCCGTTATATTCAGACTGATTCAATCGTTGTTTCGAAAGAGGAAGAACCATTTTTCGGAACGATTGTTTGTTGGTTACTCTATTTGATTCCATTATTAGCTTCCCTGGTATTGTTTATGTTCTTCCGAAAGCAAGTTATTGAGAATGCAAATTCAAGTTTGGTGAAAAATAAGAAGGCCAATAAAATAGCTCAAAAAAGATTGAAAATTGCTCAGAAACTACTGAACGATGGAAACAAAGATAAATTCTACGAAGAAGTTCTTAAAGCTGTTTGGTCATATTTGAGTGATAAGCTCTCTATACCGGTAGCAACACTAACCAAAGATAATGTTGAAATAGAATTGACCAAATTTAATGTTAATAGTACTGTCATTTCTCAATTTATAGAAATTCTGAACACATGTGAGTTTGCCCGCTTTGCACCAAATTCTGGACAGCAGGAAATGGGAAATCTTTATAATGAAGCCGTTAAGGCCATTAGTGATTTGGAAGATGTTTTCAAGAAATAACATAATAGCACGAAAGAAAATATGAAACGAATAGTTCTGTTTATATCAATCATGTTGTGTTTTTGCTCACTTGCAGTTGCTCAGTCGGGTGCTGTAAAACAGGCAAATGATTTGTATGCAAAAGGCAATTACAACGACGCTGCTAAGCTATATGAAAAAATTCTTAGCATTGAGGGTGTTGCACCCGAATTATATTACAATCTGGGTAATGCCTATTATAAATCTGGCGAAATAGCTAAATCTATATTGAATTACGAAAGGGCATTGAGACTAAAACCTACATTTGATGATGCCCGTTTTAATCTGGAACTTGCTCAATTAAAGGTTGTTGATAATATAGTTCCGGCTCCGACATTCTTTTTAGGTCGTTGGATTGAAAATCTGATTAAACTATTGACATCCAACCAATGGCTTATAATTAGTGCTTCACTATTTCTACTGAGTCTTGTTCTTGCATTTCTATTTGTGTTTGCATCTTCGCTTATAATTCGTAAAATCTCGTTTTATGTTGGAGCAACGCTTATTTCAATTTGTATAGTTAGTGCTGCATTTTCGGGAATTCGAAAAGGACAATTGGTCAATCATAATGAGGCGATTGTCATGTCGGGAGTTGTGTCGGTGAAAAGTTCGCCTGACCAAAGTGGTACCGACTTGTTTCAACTTCACGAAGGGGCTAAAGTTAAAGTGAAAAGTACCTTAGGTAAATGGACGGAGATAAAATTGGGTAATGGAAATGTTGGTTGGGTTGAACAGGTGAATATAGAAAAAATATAGTTGATTTTCAAATAAATACAATTCGAGTACTAATCCCTATAGAATGAATTTTTTAGATACCCTGAATCATTGGGACACTAGTTTATTTCTGTTGATAAACGGACTACACACCTCTTTCTTTGATGGATTTATGTGGGCGATTAGTGCTAAACTGACGTGGATTCCACTTTATTTGTCGGTATTGTTTGTTGTAATAAAGATTTGGAAAAAAGATGCTGTATGGATAATTTTGTCGCTAATCCTTTGTGTTGTACTCGCCGACCAGATATCTTCGGGAATAATAAAGAATCTTGTTCAACGATTGCGCCCATCACATACAATTGCACTTGAAGGAGTTATTCATTTAGTTAGAGGGTCGAGGTGTGGTCTGTATGGCTTTGTTTCATCCCATGCAGCCAATGCATTTGGCTTTGCATTACTGACTTCGTTGCTGTTAAAGTGTAGGCCTTATACATTAGCTATTTTCTTTTGGGCAGTTATGACTGCATATTCCCGTATATATTTAGGGGTTCATTATCCCTTTGATGTTTTAGGCGGGGCAGTGGTAGGTGTAGTTGTAGCTTTATTTTGTTTTTGGACCCTGAATAAGTTTCTCCGGACTACTCATCTAACCCCCAAACATTATTTAAAAGAACAAATTTTAGAAATGAAAATTCCAACTACAATTATAGCCATAAGTTTTGGGGCAATTATTCTCTATAGTCTTGTGATTTTTTAGTTTTATAAACTGTCTAAATGCAGGTTTTCTTATTGAAACTGAAATTATTAACTGTCTCTAAAAATCAACTTCCAACCAAAAAAATACTCAAATCTTAGAAAATTTGGGGTTTATATTCTTACTTCAACACCCTTTTCCTTCAAAAAGTGTTTCAACTCAGGGATTCCAATTTCTTTGTAGTGGAATATACTGGCCGCTAATGCAGCATCGGCCTTTCCCGCAGCAAAAACATCTACAAAATGCTCCATAGTTCCAGCTCCACCACTGGCAATAACAGGTACATTTACAGCTTCCGAAACTGCTCGTGTAATGTCCAACGCAAAGCCATCTTTTGTTCCATCATTGTTCATTGAAGTGAGTAGAATTTCACCTGCCCCCAAAGCAACCGCTTGTTTAGCCCATTCCACTGTTTTGATATCTGTTGGAATACGTCCTCCATTCAGAAAAACATACCATTCACCATCAATGTATTTTGTGTCGATAGCCAATACAACACATTGACTACCAAACTGACTTGCCAGATCGCTGATTAATTGTGGGTTGCGAACAGCAGAAGTGTTTACGGAGATTTTATCTGCACCACATGCCAAAAGTACCGAAACATCTTCAACGCTCGAGATACCACCACCAACTGTAAAGGGTATATTGATGTGTTTGGCAATGCGGGTTACAAGTTCTGAAAGGGTTTTTCGTTTTTCGTTAGTTGCTGTAATGTCGAGGAACACCAACTCATCCGCGCCCATTTGAGCATATAAAGCACCAAGTTCAACCGGATCACCAACGTCGGTAATGTTCTCGAAATTAATTCCTTTTACGGTTTGTCCATTTTTAATATCCAGACATGGGATAATACGTTTTGCTAACACCTTAATCTAATTTATAATTTACAATTCTTAGCCTATTTTCAATGCTGTTCTTTCTTCGTTCCATTCGCCTAATGTGACTGTTTGAAGCGTGTTTACAACTGATTTGTCGTATGGTCTTTCCGCTTTTACATAGTTTGCACTAAACCCTACCATAAATTCACCGTTGTGTCGGCTTTCCCATAAAACAGGTGTGGTTTTGCCACGCTGATTTTCATAAAATGCTTTCGTTTTTTTATCCGATAAAGCATGCAATACATCGCTGCGATGTTTCCGTTCTGCTAAATCAACAGTATGTTCAATTTCAAGCATTTTTGTTCCTGCACGTTCCGAATATGTAAAAACATGGAGCTGCGAAATGTCAAGTGAATCGATAAACTGACAGGATTGTTCAAACAATTCGTCAGTTTCTCCACGGACTCCCACAATTACATCTACACCAATAAAAGCATCAGGCATTAGTTGCTTAATAAAGCTTACTTTATGGGCGAACAGCTCACGGTCGTATTTTCGTCGCATTATTTGCAATACTTCATTTGTTCCGGCTTGTAACGGAATATGGAAGTGAGGCATAAACCGATGACTTGTAGATATGTACTGTATTATTTCGTCGGTAAGTAAATTTGGCTCAATAGACGAAATGCGAAAACGAACATCGTAAGGTAAATTATCAAGCCCTTTTACTAAATCAAAAAAAGATTCACCGGTTGATTTTCCAAAATCTCCAATATTTACGCCGGACAATACAATTTCTTTTGCTCCATCGTTGATTGCTTCAATAGCTGTATCTAAAGTTGCCTCAATGGTAGCGTTACGACTTCGTCCACGGGCAAAGGGGATGGTGCAATAGGTGCAGTAATAATCACAACCATCCTGAACTTTTAGAAAATAGCGGGTTCTATCGTCACGTGAGCAGGACGGTTTGAATTCCCGAACCGTTTTTATTGCTGAACGATGGATTTCTCCTTTTTGTGTTCCATCAAGTTTGAGCAGATATTCTAGGATACTGAACTTTTCATTAGCTCCCAACACTAAATCCACCCCTTCAATGGCTGCAATTTCCTCCGGTTTTAATTGAGCATAACAGCCAATGATGACCATTTTGGCATCCGGGTGTTGACGATGCAATCGTTTGATGGCTTGCCGGCATTTGTGATCAGCTGTATCAGTTACAGAGCAGGTATTTATGATACATACATCAGCTTGTTCTCCCGCACGAACCTTTGAAAATCCTTCATTACTGAGTTGTTTTCCGATAGCCGATGTTTCAGAAAAATTGAGCTTACAGCCCAGGGTGTGATATGCTACTTTTTTATTGTTGAATATGCTGTTGTCTATCATTTTTTAAGAAAGAAATAATTGGGTACAAAGGTAATAAAAATTGAAGTAATTCCGGTTTGTTTAAATTCCGAACCCTAAGTAAACTATTTGTGTGCCAGTTATGTTTTCGGTTGCTTGAAAATAATTGCTGATTTATGCTATTTCTTTCGTATTTTTGCCATCATTCAAAAACAATCTAATAATAAAAATATGAACTCAGTAGAAATTGTTGGTTTTTCGGCTTCCCTTTTATCAGTTCTAAATCAGTTTCCTCAAGCAATAAAGGTCTTTCGGACTCAGGATACGCATAGTATTTCGCTGGTAATGTACTGCATTGTGGTCGTGGCAATTACTCTATGGTTGGTTTACGGAATAATGCTTCATGATGGACCTTTAATTTGGGCTAACGCATTATCACTTATTCCTATTGTTTATATTTTTATTATCAAGTTAAAAAATACAATAAGTGGAAAAGACAAATTAACTATTTGAGAGATACAAAGCTCAAATTATACTAAGGCACCCAAGCATTATTGCTTGGGTGTTTTTTTTTTGTAATATGTGTGGATATAAATATATCACTAAATAAATTGGGTTTTATTTGGTGATATGGAAAATACCTTCTAAATTTGCCAACTCAAAGCTTATTGTGTTTTTGACACTATGAAGTTCAATTGAGTTTTTGCATTTTTCATTATCCTCATTTCTAAAAACTAACGAATGAAATTAATCAAGCGAATCTTTTCTGTAATCTCGATTGGAATTTGTATACCAACTATGTATTCTCAGACAGTAATTCCGTGGTATACAAGCAGCGATCAGACTAAACTACTGCAACAACAATCGTCACTTAGTTTTTCCGTAAATAATACAACGGCAAATGCTACTGTTACAGTTGATCCCACCACTATGTATCAAACGATGGATGGTTTTGGTTTTTGTCTTACTGAGGGTAGTGCCGAGGTGATCAGTTCTATGACATTGGCACAGCAAACTACTTTGCTTAATGAGCTATTTAGTAAAACCAGTGGTTTAGGTATCTCTGTTCTGCGCATAAGTATTGGTGCTTCCGATTTAAGTTCGTCGGACTATAGCTACAACGAGACTTCGGGGGATGTGAACATGACAAATTTCAGCCTTGCCGGACCAGATCTGAATTACCTGATTCCGGTTTTAAAAACAGTATTATCAATAAATCCAGATATAAAGATTCTAGCTACACCCTGGTCGGCACCCCGATGGATGAAGACAAACAGTTCGTGGATTGGTGGTAGTCTGAATACAGCCTATTATGCTGCATACGCAAAGTATTTTGTTAAATATATTGATGCCATGAAAGCCCAGGGAATCAATATCTGGGCAATTACGCCACAGAATGAGCCAGAAAATCCAAATAACAACCCAAGTATGTCGATGACTGCTGCAGAAGAAGTTAGTTTTATAAATAATAACTTAGGCCCTTCCTTGGCCACAGCCGGGTATGGTTCGGTAAAAATTATTGGCTTTGATCATAATTGCGATAATGCAACGTATCCGATTTATGTTTGCAATAATAGTTTATATGTAGATGGTGCAGCCTTTCATCTGTATGCAGGGGCAATTTCAACAATGACTACGGTGAAAAATGCAACATCAAAAAATGTCTATTTTACTGAACAGTATACTGCCTCGACGGGGAGCTTTTCCGGCGATTTCGCTTGGCACATGCAAAATGTAGTAATTGGTTCGGCTACTAATTGGGGTAAAACAATTATTGAATGGAATCTGGCGAATAATTCAAATATTGGTCCGTATACATCTGGAGGCTGTTCAACCTGCCTGGGAGCTATTACAATTAATAATTCTACCACTTATACGCGGAATGTTTCCTATTACATTATCGGACAAATATCGAAATTTGTAAAATCGGGGGCTACACGTATTGGAGCAACAGTTTCGGGAACAAGTTTAATGGCAACCGCATTTCAAAATCCCGATGGAACAATTGCAGTTTTGGCCTATAACAGTAAAAGTAGTAGTCAAACGCTGAAGGTTTTGGTTGGTTTGCAATCATTTGTTGCAACTGTTCCGGCCAATACAGCAGCTACATTTGTGTGGTCAACCATTTCAAATGCAATTCCATCGGTTGCTTTAAACCAAATTTCCTTATCTCCAAATCCGGGAAATTCTTTTGTAAAACTGAAACAATCCGATTTGAACGAGAAGTATAAATCTGTCAGTTTTTATACAACAAGTGGGAGTCTGGCTTTGAATCAATTAGTTCCGGATAATGAAACAGAGACTCTTTTAAATACTGCTTCATTGGCTCCAAGTGTATACTTAGTTAAGGTATTATCAGATAATCATCAATATTATACACGATTTATAAAGCAATAAAACTCGAATATAAAACAAAACAGGCTGTATTCCAAGTGGGAGTACAGCCTGTTTTTATTCTTTTTATATCAAACCCTGAAATCAAATCGTTCGGTTCTTGTGTTTTCGTAGATATCACGATCGAAACTATACAGACGTGCCGGTTTATGTGAAACACCCGTTTGAATTTCATCCAATGGAATCAGGTAAGCCATTTTATTCACTTTCCTGCGATAATTTCGCTTGTCGTAAGTTGTATTGAAAATAGCTTCGTAAAGCTTCTGCATTTGCGTTAGAGTAAATTTCTCCGGAAGCAATTCAAAAACCAGGGGTTCGTGCAACAAATCATAACGCAATTTTTTGAAAGCTTCGTCAAAAATGTCGTTATGATCAAACATCAAATCTTTTATTTCATAAGCATCGGCCCAGTTTGCAACTTCTATTAATGTACTATTATCGACATCGCTTACATTTATCAAAGAATAAAACCCAACAGTTATAACTCTTTCGTCAGCTAAACGCGGCTTTACCCATTCGTAATCGTAAGCATTACGTTTTAATCGGTCAGGATCGCTAAAAACCATAAACTGTTTTACGAAAATATTTTCGAGTCCGGTTTGTTCTTTTAAAATTCGTGATGCAGTATGATCAATATCTTCATTTTTTCGAACGTGGTTGCCCGGAAGTTTCCATTCCTCATGTACTTCACCGTTATAAGGTATAAATTCCCTTCTGACCAATACTTTTAGTTTATTCTCATCATATCCGAAAATTACACAATCGACAGATATCGATGGTAATGTTTCAATCAAATTGTTGCCATCGGATAATTTATTTGCCATACTTATAGGTTTTTATGTAATAATCTGCAAAGATAAACATTATTGCGATAACAACATTATATGGTGTCTAAAACACACAATAATTTTACGTTTATCGAATTATTTGTGACTTAGTGTAAAATAAACACACTTTTATTTGGCGGATAAAAAAATAGCATTTATATTTGCAGTGTAAAAACTTATTGTGTTTATGACACTTTAAAGATTTGTAACCTGATAAATAATAATATGATGAAAAAAAAGCAATTAATCCATGTCGCATTATGTTTTGTTGTCTGCTTTTTTGCAGCCTGCAACACTAAGCCTCAAGGTGAGATTGATCGCCGTGTAGATGAATTGTTGTCGAAAATGACCTTAGAAGAGAAAGTTGGTCAAATGGCTCAAATTTCATTGGATGTAATTGGAAATGGAAAAGAAGTATTTGAAAGTAAAATTCCTTTTGCAATTGATACAACCCGTTTACGTAAGGCACTAGTCGATTATCATGTTGGTTCAGTTCTAAATACGACCAATAATTATGCACTCCCACCAACTGAATGGAATTCAATTATCAGCCAAATTCAACAAACTGCAACACAACACACCCGTTTAAACATTCCCGTTATATATGGTATTGATGCCATTCATGGTTCGACTTATGCTGTTGGTGCTACCATATTCCCTCAGGAAATAGCAATTGCTGCGAGCTTTAATCCTCAAAATGCATATAACCTGAGTAAAGTGGCTGCTTATGAAACCCGTGCTTGTGGTATACCATGGAATTTTTCACCAGTATTAGATTTAGGTGCCGACCCACGCTTTTCTCGCCAATTTGAAGGTTTTGGCGAAGATCCTTACGTAATAACCGTTATGGGTGAGCAAATGATTAAAGGGTATCAGGGTATCACTGATAGCATTGGAAATCCGATTAAGCTGGCAGCTTGCATGAAACATTTCTTAGGTTATTCAGTGCCTGTGACTGGCAAGGATCGTACACCTGCTTATATTCCGGAAAATGTTTTAAGGGAATATCACTTACCACAGTTTAAAGCAGCTGTTGATGCCGGGGTGGAATCAGTTATGATTAACTCTGGATTAATTAATGGTGTTTCGGTACATGCCAGCCACGATATTATTACAAAGTTGTTGAAAGAAGAATTGAAGTTCGATGGTATTGTTGTTTCGGACTGGATGGATATTATAAATCTTCAAAAGCGCGATAAAATAGCCCAAACAAATAAAGAAGCAATTAAACTGGCAATTAATGCCGGCATTGATATGTCGATGGTTCCTTACGACTATGTTAGTTTTTGCGATGATTTGGTGGCTTTGGTGAAAGACGGTGAAGTAAAGGAAAGTCGTATTGATGACGCAGTTCGTCGTATATTAAAAGTGAAAATTAAACTTGGATTGTTTGAGACTCCTGTTACAAAAATATCCGATTATCCAGCGTTTGGCTCGAAAGAACATGCAAAGTTGTCGTACGATGCAGCTGCTGAAGCTATAACTCTACTCAAAAATTCTCAGAATATTTTACCACTGTCGAAAAACATTAAGGTTCTTGTTACAGGGCCTAATGCTAATAGTATGCGCTCACTCAATGGTGGTTGGACCTATTCGTGGCAAGGCGATAAGGTTGAACGGTTTGCCGGAGCGTATAATACGATTTTGAAGGCTATTCAAAATGAAATAGACGAAAAAAATGTTCGGTATATTCCAGGTGTAAGTTATGTAGAAACAGGTCGTTATTTCGAGGAAAAGGAAAACCAGCTAGAACAAGCAATTGCGGCCGCACGTGCAGTAGATGTGGTGATTTTATGTGAAGGTGAAAATACCTATACAGAGAAACCGGGCGATTTAAATGATTTAAATTTGAGTGAATTACAAATTAAACTCGCCAGAGAATTGGCGAAGACAGGAAAACCAGTTATCTTAGTGCTCAATGAAGGTCGTCCCCGCTGTATAAGTGCTTTTGAACCTCAGATGAAAGCCGTTGTTCAAACATATTTACCGGGCAATTATGGAGGCGATGCTTTAGCTGATATACTTTTTGGAGATGTAAACCCTTCCGGCAAACTACCATATACGTATCCGGCTTATTCCAATTCGCTTGTAAATTATTACCACAAATTCTCGGAAGAGCAAAAACCTTCAGAAGGAGCCTATAAATATGAATCGGATTATAATCCTCAATTTGACTTTGGATATGGTTTGAGTTATACAACATTTGAATATACGAATTTAAAGCTTTCAAAAAGAACACTTTCCGAAGGTGAATTGTTACATATTAACGTGGATGTTACAAATACAGGCAAGCGTGAGGGAAAAGAAACAGTGATGTTGTACAGCAGTGATTTATATGCTTCCATTTCCCCTGATATGAAGCGACTACGACGTTTTCAGAAAATAAGCCTTCAACCGGGAGAGACAAAGACCGTGAAATTTTCAATCGCTCCGGAGGATTTAGCCTTTGTGGGTACCGATAATAAGAAAGTAACCGAACCCGGTGATTTTGAATTGAAAATTGATAAATTATCCGCTAAAATTACCTATAAATAAAAATCACACAAATAATTTAATTAACTAACCAAATATCTAATAATCAATGAAAAGCAAGAAAACATTTCGAGTAAAGACGCTGATGCTTCATCAAAGCACACGTTGGTTTCGGCGCTTATTGCCCATACTTATCATTTGTATGGTCTTTCCGCTAAACTTATTAGCACAAACAACGACAATTGCCGGCTTGGTAGTTGACTCAAAAAATGAACCACTTATTGGTGTAAGTGTCATTGTGAAAGGAGCAAAAACAGGTACAGTTACAAACTTCGATGGTAAATTCACAATTGAAGCTTCGTCAAAAGATGTACTCGTATTTAGTTATGTAGGGATGAATCCTAAAGAAGTCAGTGTTGGTACTTCAAAAACCCTACGGGTTGTGATGGAAGATAATTCCAAAGCTCTCGAAGAGATAGTTGTGGTTGGTTATGGTTCAGTTAAAAGAAAGGATTTAACTACGGCCGTCTCCTCCGTATCAACTAAGGATATTGCTGAGCGTCCCATTATTTCTGCTGCTTCTGCTATTCAGGGAAAAGCTGCCGGTGTTACAGTAATGAGTGCAAATGGTGAACCAGGTGCAGCTCCTGTAGTGAGAATACGTGGAAATACCTCTATAAATGGTGGTAATGATCCATTGTATGTGGTTGATGGCGTTCCAATGGGTGACATTAATTTTCTTTCGGCTAATGACATAGAAAGCATGCAAATTCTGAAAGATGCTTCTTCAGCTGCTATTTATGGTTCTGCAGGAGCAAATGGTGTTGTCATCATTACCACCAAATTAGGTTCAAAAGGGCAAGCTAAAGTTTCGTTTAATGCTCATCTTGGAGCTACGCAGGTTGTTAAGCAAATGCAATCGTTGAATACAGCTCAATACACTGATTTAATGAACGAAATTGGTGCTGTTACCTTGCCTGGTGGCTTGACCGACCAAACAGATTGGTTCAAAGAAACCTTCAGAACCGGTTTGACTCAAGATTATCAATTGTCAATTTCGAATGCTACTGATAAGATGCGTTACTTTGTTTCAGGTGGTTACTCCAACGAATCAGGAGTTATTCCTGTAGCCTATTTTAAACGATATAATTTTAGAGTAAATCTTGAAAATCAAATAAAAAGTTGGTTGAAATTGTCAACAAACTTGACATACTCAGATTTTAGTAACAACGGTATCATCTCTGGTACAGGATCAAACCGAGCAGGAGTTATTCTATCAGTAATTAATACACCAACGTATGCACCTATTTGGAATCCAGCCATTCCAAGTCAATATTACGATAATTTCTATGGTGCTCAAACTACCAGTCCAGTAGAAAATATGTCAAGGACAGCCAACAATAAGTCCAATAATAATCGATTTATTGGAAGTATTGCCGGGGAAATATCATTTACGAAAGACTTGAAATACAAATCTTCCTTGTCAATGGAAAGGAACTACTACAACGGTACCACCTTTTTAGATCCAATTACAACATCCTATGGCAGGTCAACACATGGAAATGCTTCTGATACACGATCGTTATTCTCAAACTTTACATTTGATAATGTACTTACTTTAGATAAAAAGATTGAAAAACACGGTTTTAGTTTGATGGCTGGTTCATCCTATACTTACACCAATTGGAATCAAAGTTATCAAAGTGTATCAAATTATGCAGATGCTAGCGTAAAAACACTGAATTACGGTAATAAAGTAGATATTTGGGGGACTGGTACACAAGCTAATGAATCGAAAATGCTTTCGTATATAGGTCGTGCAACATACAATTATGATGGTAAATATCTGCTAACAACGAATTTACGATATGATGGTTCGTCCAAATTAAATCCAAATCATCGTTGGGACTTCTTCCCATCACTTTCGGCAGCCTGGCGCATCAGTTCGGAAAACTTTATGAAAAATCTGGATTGGTTAGATGACATGAAAATTCGTGTTGGTTGGGGGCGTGTTGGAAGCCAGGGAGGAATATCAAATTATTCTTATCTGTATTTTCCTTCAATAAGTAGAGTAGATTGGACAGGTCCAGCAAACCCCAATGCCAATGCTAACATTTCAGTTTCACCACCAAGATTAATGAAAAATGAAGATTTGACTTGGGAAAAGGCCACAACGACCAATGTCGGAATTGATTTAGCCATCCTGAAAAACAAAATTAACTTTACCATAGATGCTTATTACAAGAAAACTACAGATTTGTTGATTTATTTTGATATGCCAGCAACAGTTGGTATGTCGGTAACAAGAAATCAGGCAAGTATGAGCAATAGAGGTATTGAGTTTACTTTGAATACTAAGAATATTGTTGGAAAATTTAACTGGGAGACAGACTTTAATATGTCATTCAATAAAAATACGGTAGATGATTTAAGTTTTACAGGAACGCAATATGCTGGTCAAACATCCATGGGTGAAAGTACCTCCATACTCAAAGTGGGTGAGCCTTTAGGAGTGTTTTATGGTTATATATCCAAAGGGGTTAATCCGGAAACAGGTGACCTGATGTATTTAGGGAAAGATGGAACCCTATCAAGTACTCCTAAATTAAGCGATCGTACCATTATTGGTGATCCTAATCCAGCATTTACTTATGGTATGACAAACAACTTATCATACAACGGGTTGTCGTTAAGTGTGTTCTTGCAAGGTTCACAAGGAAATCAGATTTATAATGTGTCAAGAATGGAAACCGAAGGTATGTACGATGCAAAAAATCAATCGGTAGCTGTACTTGATCGTTGGGAACGTCCGGGTATGATTACCTATATGCCTCGTGCCACACAACAAAAGACAAATATGCTTTCGTCCACTCGATTTATTGAAGATGGTAGTTATCTTCGTTTGAAATCTTTAACCTTATCGTACGATTTGGCTGGTAAAACATTGAAAAGTAAAGGTATAACCAAATTACAGCCCTATTTTACTGCTCAAAACTTGTTGACTCTGACAAAGTATAAAGGTTTTGATCCGGAAGTTAATCAATATGGTGGTGATGCTAGAGTTCAAGGTGTTGATTATGGTACTTATCCACAATCAAAAAGTTATGTTGTTGGTATTAATGTTGAATTTTAATAAGTAAATGAATATGAAAAATATAGTAAAACTAACATATTTATTGGCATTTCTAACGGCACTAAGTGCTTGCGATTTGAATTTACAGCCAATATCCGAAAAGACATATAAAGAGGATGCTAGCGGCAATACTATTAAGCTAAAGGACAGAGATGCGGCTTTAGCAGCATACACATATATGTATAATATTATGACCCAGAATCCAGGTGTAGAAGGTTATGCATTGGATATGTTGATCTACTCTGATTCGCATGCCGATAATTCGTATCGTGGTGCAACCGATGTGGAATTAACTCAATTGGAGCAGCAACGTCAGGATGGTATCAATAAAAATATTAACCGAGACTGGGATTATTTTTATCAACTAATTGGAGCTGCAAACAATGTGATTTGTAATATCGATTCTGTGCCTGATGCAACATTAACTTTGGCTGAACGTAAGCAATGGAAAGCTGAAGCATTGGTTATGCGTGCCATGGTTTATTTTGATATTGTTCGTTTATGGGGTGATGTACCATTAGTTTTAGTGCAACCACCCGCAATTTCGAACGCTAATATAAGCGAAGTATATAAATTATATTATCCACCTCGCGATTCATCTGCACGAGTTTATCGTCAGATTGTAGATGATGTGAATAAGGCACTTGAGCCAGGTGGAGTCCCAGAAATTGATAAATCAAACAAGTTTAAATTTTCAAAAACAGTGGCTTATGCTTTATTAGCAAAAATATATGCTGAACAACCAATACGAGATTACAATAAAGTGATACAATATGTTACTGAAGTAGAGAAAGATGTAACTTTGATGCCTAAATACAGCGATTTGTTTGCTATGAATTCTTCAAACACAGACGTACTAAATCGTAATTCAACGGAATCTATTTTTGAAATTACATTTCCCGGAGGTGGCAATTGGGTAACTTGGATGTGTGGAGTTGATATGTCTGATGCAAATAGCAAGTACGACTGGGCAAAATGGTATACTCCATCGCGTGATTTGATTGATGCATTTACCAAAGCTGGAGATACAGAACGTATGAACCAAACTATAATTCGTGCCGATGTAACTTGGAGTAATCATTATCCTTCAAAAGGGTATCCATTTATGTATAAATTACGTTCTAAATTTCATAGTATAATAAAATTCCGTTTAGCAGATATGCTTTTATTAAAGGCAGAAGCTTATGTAAACTTAGGTGATGCAACAAATGCTACTATTTTAGTTAATAAAATACGTACCCGTGCGAAACTTGCATCATTATCAACTGTAACGGCTGATGATGTTTTGAATGAAAGACGGTTGGAACTTGCATTTGAAAGTCAAAGATGGTTCGATTTGGTACGTACCGGCAAGGTATTTAGTATTATGAATACATTAAATAGTCGTGATGTAGGTCGTTTACCTATGGATCCGGTAACTATTGAAAAAACAATTTTACCTATTCCACAACCACAGATTGACAAAAATCCATCGATGGTGCAGAATCCAGGATATTGATTTAGTCATTAGTTCATAATTATTAATTTACAATTTAATACGAAGTCATGAAAAAATATATTAAATTCTTTGTGTTGATAAGTGCTGCTATAGGCTCTTGGGCATGCACCAACGAAGATATAGTTGTCCGGTATGCAGCCTCAACTCCTAAAATAGATACCGTAACGGTAAAAGAGTCTCAAATTACTTATGGGGACTCAATACATATCAAGGTGGCGGTTTCCGATAAAGTAGCTCCACTTTCTACTTTGCAATTTCGAGTTGTGTGTAATAATGAAATTGTTTACACTGAAACAATTAGAACAAAAGGCAACGCAGCAGGTGTCAGTCGCACTGTAGGTGTGCCATTTGTGGCTAACAGACCTGATAATGCCCCTGTCAAGGTTTATCTGACGGAGACGAACGTGAGTGGAAGTGCAAGAGACTCAATTGTTAGTACAACTATTGCCAAACGACCTATAATCACTGAATTGTGGTTAGTGCCAGATGGAACAGCAGGTGTAAAACTAAATCTTACTGATGCCACAAACTTAATTTATAATATTGCCGGGTTAACTTTCGGCACAACTATAAAATATAAAATTGCAACAAAAGTTAAGGGTCCTTTTAAAAAAGTAGATTGGAGTGGATTAGTGTTTGGAAAAGTAGGTGATGGAATTGGCTTAATTGATTCCATAAGTAATGCTGCTGGTAGTTTATCGCTTAGTACTACTGATGCAACATTAGTTGGTATTTCTAGCTTTACTTTTGATGCGTTGAAGTTTAGTGTAAAAGTAGGTGGTAAGCTATTGGAACCTGTTACAGCACTTGATATGATTACTGATTTGCAGTTAAATCCGCCGGCGCTTATTAATAATACTAATTTCAGAGGTGGAAATGTGTATTTTGGTGAAGGTGTTGAAGTGACATTTAGTGGTATTACTAATCTAGCCAATAATTTATCGCCAGATTATTTCCAGGTTACAGGACCTACTACAGCTAAATTCTTAGGTAAAACAGGATTATATAAAGCATATTTCCTTACAACTGCCAGTTATTTGTATATTGAACCACAACCGGAAGCAATCTATCCGGAAGCATTGTGGATATGTGGTCAGGGATTTGGAAGACCTCAAACTCCGTATATGACAACCGGTAGTTGGAACTGGAATAGTCCGCTCGATTACTTCCCATGTCGGTTAGTTTCACCGGGAATTTATCAGGTAACCGTTTATTGCAAAAATGATGCAACTACAGAATTAATCGGATCTCTGAACTTTAAGTTCTTCGACAAGAGAGGTTGGTGGGATGGTCACGAACATTTATCAACAAATTATACAGTTTCTGCACCACTATCTGCTAGTTCAGTAGCCGGAAATGTAGGTAATACAGTCGGTTTAACCAGTGCGCCGTTTGAAGGAGTGTATAAAATTACTCTGAATGAGAATGATCACACTATTAAAGCGCAAAAAATGAACTAAAATTTATTTATCGGGGGGGATATTTGTTAAAAGCCACTATTTCCCCCGATAAATAAACTTTAGTATAAAACTATAGTCATAGTTACATAGCAATATTCAAAAAATCCCAACTCACATGTTCAAAAGAAATTTTCTTTATCTTGCTACTGTTATCAGCTGTTTGTCGTTGCCATCTTGCAAAGCTGAAGAAATAGTTCCCAAAGTAACTCCACCTGTTCAAAAAGATGTGGATGTGTATGTTACTACAGCCAACAAATCTATGTTGTTTGTCAATGTTCCCCTGAGTTTTGGTGCAAAACCCAATATGGATATTGAGACAACTATCAACGTGGTTCCAACAACAACCTATCAGCAAATTGATGGATTTGGTGCTGCTATAACCGGTTCCAGTTGTTACAATTTATTGCGAATGTCTGCCGCAAACCGAGCTGCGTTGCTAAAAGAAACTTTTGATCCTGTTAGTGGTATGGGGTATAGTTATATTCGTATTTCTATCGGAGCTTCCGATTTTTCGTTAGATGAGTTCACCTGTTGCGATACTCCCGGCATTGAAAACTTTGGAATTCCGGCTTATGATATACGTGACTTGTTTCCTATTCTGAAAGAAATACTTACCATTAATCCAACCCTGAAGATTTTGGCCTCACCCTGGACATGTCCTCGTTGGATGAAAGTAAATAATCTTACCGATCTTCAACCTTATAATTCGTGGACCAGTGGACAATTAAATCCGAAATATTATCAGGATTATGCCACTTATTTTGTGAAATATGTTCAGGCAATGAAAAACGAGGGATTCAATATCGACGCAATTACGATTCAAAATGAGCCTCTGAACAGGGGTAATTCCGTTTCATTGTATATGAGTTGGCAGGAACAAGCAGCATTTGTAAAAAATGCTTTAGGACCAAAATTTGCCCAGGCAGGTATTACAACTAAAATTGTTGCTTTTGATCATAACTATAATTACGATAATATATCCGACCAACTAAGTTATCCGGTAAAAATGTATGCCGATCCCGAAGTAGCTAAATACGTAGATGGTGCTGCTTATCATGCTTATGGTGGTGATAAAAGCGAATTACTGAATGTTCACAATGCATATCCGACGAAAAATCTTTATTTCACCGAGATGTCAATTGGTACTTGGAATTACACTTTTGATGGTGATTTGATGTGGAGTATGCGCGAAATTGGTATCGGATGTTTGAATAACTATTGCAAGGCTGTTATTGTTTGGAACTTCATGCTCGACGAAAAAGGCGCTCCTAACCGCCCCGGCGGTTGTAATACTTGTTACGGAGCTGTTGATATTAGTTCTTCAGATTATAAAACGCTCGACCGAAAATCACATTTTTATGTTATTGGTCATTTGGCGAAGGCTATTTCTCCGGGTGCAGTTCGCATAGGAACAAGTGGATTTCAGACTTCCGGACTTTATTATACAATGGTGTTGAATACAGATGGAACTTATGGAGCAGTGTTGCAAAACGACACGAACTCATCAATAAAAGTTATATTAGATGACGCTAAGCATTGGTTTTCGTATGTAATTCCGGCTAAAAGTATTGTGTCATGCCGCTGGAAAAAATAATTGGAATAGTTTCAAGTGTTATTACGCATGATATTTTCAAACATGTTGGCTTATAATATTCTTTTCGCAAACGTTTGCGGGAAATTTTACAATGAAATTGCAATATTGGGTATAAATATGAATTTTAATACTCTATTTTTGCCTTATCAAAAACAGAATAATCCATTGTATATAGCTTTTATTAAGCATTATACAACTAAATCAACCATTCATGATTTGTTTATAAATTATTATTTGACGAAAATTTGAACAAAAAAATGAATAGATGTGTTTCTAAATCAATGTACAATGTGTGTATATGACACAAAGTGCATGTAAACCAAAATAATCTTTCTGAATATACACTTAAAAAAATCAATGTTATGAAAAGAATTTTTACTTTCGCAATTGCTCTTATGAGCTTGTTTTCAGCGGTCCAATTAGCCTCTGCTGCTAATGTGACCTTTAATGTAACCGTACCTGCGGGAACTAACGCATGTTGGATTGTTGGTAACTTCAATGGTTGGAACAATAACGACAAAAAAATGACAAAGGTAGATGCTACGCACTACACAATTACAATGGATGATACCACTTGGGGACTTGATGGTGGCGTTCAAGTTACTACTGCAAATATTAAATATAAGTATTTAAGTGGAGGTGGCACTTGGGCTTATGTAGAAAAAGATGCAGCTGGAACTGAATTGAATGACAGAACTTATGTAAAAGGTACTACTATTGCAAATCCTGATCCAGCAAAAACTACAATACCTGGAAACGATGGTAATGATGTTGTTCAAAAATGGGCATTGGTATGGGAAGATGTACCTCCACTTCCAATGAATGTAACAATTGATGTAATGGTTCCTGCCGGGACTATTCAATGTTATATAGTAGGTACATTCAACAACTGGGCCGGACCAACAGCTCCTGTTGATAGTGTGAAAATGGTGAAAGTTGCAACAAATGACGATGGTACAATGGTTTTTGAAAAAACAATTTTCACAGCTGATGCGCATATGTTAGCTTACCACTTCTGTTCAGGACCGGACTGGTCATACGAACAGTTAGCTCCAACAGGTGATTATAAATATCCAACTATAGCTCCTATTGTGACATCTTGGAAAAAAGTATACGATCCAGCAAAAGTTGGAACTATAGTGGTAACAATTACTGTTCCTGCCAATACAGCTGAAGTATGGTCTGTAGGAAGCTTCCAGGGCTGGAGCATGGATAATGCAGTTGCTTGTACAAAAAATACAGACGGAACTTTTACTTTTACTGTAAATAATACCGGTGGATTTGAATATAAATTATTCAACAAAAAGGATAATAGTTGGGGTTACAACGCGGTTGATGCAGCTGGAAAAGACATTGCAAATACAGCCGTTAGTTATCCTGAAAATGCAACTTCAGCAGTAACTGTTGTTGCATGGAAACAAAATTTGAGTGCTGTTCAGGCTATCAATATGGATAATTACAGAATTTACACTGCTAATCACTCAGTAGTAGTTGAAGGTGTAACTGCTCAGGTTGATATCTATGATGCAAGTGGACGTACAGTTCAAAGTCAAAAAGTTGTTGGGACATTCAGTTCTAAAAACTTAAACTCTGGCTTATATATCATTCGCATAGATGGTGCTACAACAAAAGTGTCTTTAAGATAAATTTGATTTTAATTGGTTGAAAGAGGCTGTATAACTAAGGTTATACGGCCTCTTTTTATATTTACAAGCATTGTTTGAGTTAATTTTTTTAATATATCTAAATATCACAATTCAAATGTTACTGTTGCAAAAAAAAATCTTACTTTTGTAATAATTATAATTTTGAGTGTTAGACTAACACAATAAACCTGATTGATAAAAAGCAGGTGATGCACTCATAGATGATATTGTGAATGCTGGGGATTATTCATTTGTAAAACGAATTAAAATTAAATGGAACTGAATACCATTATAAAACCGAAAAATAAACTTTTTGAAATCGATTTTAAGGAGATTTGGCAATACCGCGATCTTTTATCGATGTTCATTAAGCGTGACATCATTACCCAATATAAACAAACTATTTTGGGTCCTACCTGGTTTTTTATTCAGCCGGCTCTTACAACCATTATTTACATGATTGCCTTTGGAGGTATTGCCGGTATCAGTACTGATGGACTTCCACAACCTCTGTTTTATCTGGCCGGAATCGTTTGTTGGAATTACTTTTCCGATTGCCTCAATAAAACTTCAAGTACATTTACAACCAATCAGGGAATTTTTGGAAAAGTATATTTTCCTCGTCTGATAGTTCCGCTATCAGTTATTATATCCAATCTCATGCGCTTGGGCATTCAGTTGTTACTTTTTGTTGCGGTATATATCTATTTTATTTTGAGCGGAGTACATATTGCCCCAACTACTAACTTATGGATGATTCCGGTACTTATTCTTATGTTGGCCGGGCTGGCATTGGGTTTTGGTATTATCATTTCGTCATTAACCACTAAGTATCGCGACCTTACAATCCTCTTCTCCTTTATCATGCAGCTTTGGATGTATGCCACCCCTATCATTTACCCACTCAGTCTTATGTCCCCCAAGCGTCAGTGGTACATGGTTCTTAACCCGGTGACATCCATTATCGAGGCTTTTAAATATGCCACCATGGGCGTCGGAACATTTAGTGTAGGGCAATTGGCATATAGTTTTGGATTTATGGTTGTGATTCTTATTATTGGAGTTGTTGTGTTTAATAATGTGCAACGGAGTTTTATGGATACAGTTTGATTTAATACTAATTACACGAATTAATCGACACTAATTACACGAAATAAATACTAATTTCACGAATTAAGAATGGCAGATATACTTTATAAAGACGAAAGCTATAAAATAATAGGCTCGTGTATGAAGGTTCATGCTGAATTAGGGGCGGGTTTTCTGGAGTCAGTTTATCAGGAAGCACTCGAAAAACAGTTTATAAAAGATAATGTTCCGTATAAAAGAGAACAAAAGCTTCGTATACAGTTTGATTCAGAGCTCTTGGATAAATATTTCAAATCAGATTTTGTTTGTTATGACAAAATAATTATGGAACTTAAATCCACTCCAATGATTTATAAAAAAGATGAAGAACAACTAGTGAATTATCTCAAAGCAACAAATATAAAATTGGGAATACTTGTTTGTTTTGGCTCGAAAAGTCTAACATATAAACGTATAGTACATTAATCTATTAATATCACGAATTCCACTAAATAATACGAATTCCACGAATTAAGGGATAGGAAAATTATAACAACAAAATAGAATAACAAATAAACGCGATAAAATATAGTGATTGCATTCCCAAAATTCGTGCAATTAGTATTTAATTCGTGCAACTAGTATTATGAGCACCGCGATAAAATTCGAAAATATATCCAAAGAATACCGCCTTGGTTTGGTCTCCACTCAAACACTGAGTCACGACCTGAACCGCTGGTGGAAGATGAATATACAGGGAAAAGAAGATCCATACCTGAAGATAGGTGAGGTGAACGACCGTGCCACGAAAGGCAAGAGCGATTACGTATGGGCGCTTAAAGACATAAACTTTGAAGTGCAACAGGGTGATGTATTGGGTATTATTGGAAAAAACGGTGCCGGTAAATCTACTTTATTGAAAATTCTTTCTAAAGTAACTGCACCTACTACCGGTACCATTAAAGCCCGTGGACGTATTGCGTCATTACTGGAGGTAGGTACGGGTTTTCACCCCGAAATGACCGGCCGTGAGAATATTTTTATGAACGGTGCTATTATGGGTATGAGCAAGGCTGAAATTAAAAGCAAACTCGACGAAATAGTTGATTTCTCCGGCGTAGAGCGTTATCTGGATACGCCTGTAAAACGTTACTCCAGTGGTATGACTGTACGTCTTGGTTTTGCCATTGCTGCTCACTTAGAACCCGAGATATTGGTAGTAGATGAAGTCCTGGCTGTTGGTGATGCTGAATTTCAAAAGAAAGCTATTGGTAAAATGCAGGATGTAAGTAGGGGAGAGGGAAGGACTGTGTTGTTTGTGAGTCATAATATGGATTCAGTTCAAAAACTATGCACTAAGGGTTTGATATTAAAGAACGGGGAAATAGAATATAATGGTACAATTGATAAAGCAATCCAATTGTATCAAAACATATATTTTGTCAACCAACAAACAGTTTGGAGTGCACAATTTGAAGATCTTATAAGCCAATTCCAAGTAACTAAATTCATGCTTGAAAAAGATGGTGATATTTTACTTGGAAACGTCAAAGATAATGATGAAATATATGTTGTAATTGAATTCATTTCCAAAGTAATTGAGAATAATATTACTATTGGTATTTCATTATTTGATGAAAAAGGTCAGTATGTTTATCGATCGCTTCATACTGATAAAAATCCATTAATTTATAAACAACAACAAAAAGGTAAGAATAGATTAAGAGCTAGAATTGAAACAGATTTTCTAAAATCAGGTATATACCGTGTTGTTCTAGACGTGAGTTATCACAATCTTTCATGGATTGTGAATCCCTTCGAAGAATATACGAGAGTGTTGACTTTTACCAAGGAACCAAATCTCGAATTATCTGCCATGCAATCGTCAACAGCTGTAATTAATCCAAGTATAAATTGGGAATTTGCCTGAGTAATATCAAATCAAATGAATCTGATGTGCAAACCCAAAGTACTTTTAGTCCCTGGTTGGTATCCCGAATTGTCGGATTCACCTTTACGCTCTTTTTTTCAGGAACAAATGTGGTTGTTAGAAAATGATTTTGACTTCAAAGTATTTGTAGGGCAACGCTCTGCAATTGGCAGAAAGAAATTCATAAATCAAATTTTACACAGAGAATATAATCTGTCAAAAAGAATTGATTATAAATATTTGCAAAAAGAACAAACAATTGCTATAGATTATACCTGGGTTAAGATGTTGCCAAAGTTTTTGGAGCAAAAGCAATATAAAAAATTGAATAAAATCTTTGACAGTATCTTCAAGAACTTGGAAAGTAGTAATTGGAAACCTGATTTGATACACATACAATCTTTGAGTGATACTGCTGTATTTGCGTGTAATTTAGGTGAAAAATATAATATACCAGTGATACTTACGGAGCATAATGTTTATTCATTTAGAGGAATTGAAGATTTCTTCGAGAAAGAGAGACAAAATGTGTATGAAAAAGTAAATAAAGTATTATGTGTAAGTAACCATGTATTAAGACATTTGTTGATAAATAACTTTAATTTAAAGAGTTTTTCAATAATTGGAAACTTTGTAGATGATAGACATTTTGTATTTCAAGAGAGGAAGAGGAAAACTGAGAAATATCAAATAATATTTGTTGCAGGTCATTATAGTTGTAAAGATATTCATATATTAATCCAAACTGCTAGATATTTAGTTGATTCAGGGTTTACAAATTTTTTTATCAATATTATAGGGTTGGAAATAGATAAATCATTTTATTACTATTATACAAACTCAAACTATTCTTTAAAAGAAGAAATTGATAAATCAGGACTTTCGGATTATTTTGGTTTTAGGGGAATAGTATCGGGAGATAAAATGACTTTTGAATACCAAGATAACTCTATTTTAGTTTCAACCAGTTTTTCTGAAACTTTTGGTCTTTCTATTGCAGAAGCTTTGTTGTGTGGACTACCTGTTGTATGTACAGATAGTGGTGGACCTAGGGACTTTATCAATGAAATAAATGGAATTATTGTTCCAATCAGAGATCCTAAGGCTTTAGGGGATGCTATAGTAAAAGTGTTTGATAATATCGCAAAGTATAATGGAAAACAAATATCAGATGAGATAAGAGAACGTTTTGGAGCAAAAGTATTTTCTGAAACTATTACGAATGAATATAGAAGTGCAATGTATGACAAATAAAACTCCTATTACAGTTACTAAACCATGCCTTCCACCTTTGGATGAGTTTGTCCCTTATTTGCAGCAAATATGGGATAATAAATGGTTAACTAATAATGGACCAATGCATCAACAATTGGAACAAGAGTTGGCAAATTATTTAGGAGTAAAACATATTTCTTTATTCTCTAATGGAACATTAGCGTTAATCTCTGCATTGCAAGCACTTAATATTACTGGTGAAGTGATTACAACTCCTTTTAGTTTTGTTGCAACTACTCATTCACTCTGGTGGAATAAAATTACGCCAGTTTTTGTGGATATAGAGCCGGAATATCTGAATTTAGATCCGGATAAAATTGAAGCAGCGATAACGCCAAGAACAACAGCCATACTTCCCGTTCATGTTTATGGAAATCCATGCCAAATGGATAAAATACAACAAATTGCTGGCAAACATGGTTTGAAAGTGATTTATGATGCAGCACATGCATTTGGAGTAAAAGAAAATGGGGTATCAGTGCTAAACTATGGAGACTTATCTGTTCTTAGTTTTCATGCAACCAAAGTGTTTAGCACAATTGAGGGTGGAGCAATTATTTGTCATTCAGAAGAAATGAAACATCATATAGATAACTTGAAAAACTTTGGTTTTCGGGATGAGACGATAGTGGAAGAGCCAGGTATAAATGCAAAATTGAATGAACTTCAGGCTGCATATGGTTTACTACAGATGAAATATATTGATGGATTTATTTCTAAACGGAAGTTAATAACAAAATTATATAGAAATTTATTGAAGGGTATATCAGGTATTCGCTTTCTTAATGATAAAGTTGATATTTCATACAGTTATTCCTATTTTCCTATACTTATCGATGAAGAGTCATATGGAAAAAGCAGAGATGAATTGTATGAAAAATTAAGAAAAAATAATATCTTTGCACGACGATATTTTTATCCATTAATAAGTAATTTTGAACCTTACAGTAAATTACTTACCGCAGCACCACAAAACCTACCAGTTGCAACTAAGGCTTCACTACAAGTACTTTGCTTGCCGATATATGTTGACTTAAATGAAGTAGATGTTTACAGGATTTGTTCAATTGTAAAGAATATATTATGAGAGTAGGTATAATGCAACCATATTTTTTTCCATATCTGGGATATTATAGTTTAATTAAACATACTGATGCATTTGTCTTATTTGATTCAGTTCAGTTCATTAGACATGGATGGATAGAAAGAAACCGTGTTTTAAAGCAAAGTGAAGGTTGGTTATATATTCAGATACCATTGTTAAAACATAATCAAAGTACACTTATTAAAGATATACGTATAGATGATAATCAAAACTGGAAATTAAAAATTTTATCACAGATACATCCTTATAAGAAGATTGCTCCAAACTATTTTAAAGTAAAGAATTTAATTGATGAGCTGTTCTCAGAAAATTTCAATACAATTGTATCTCTAAATAAGCATTCACTTGAATTGATATGTCAATACTTGGGTTTTAAAAAGGAGCTACCGATTTTTAGTCAAATGAACTTGGAAATTGAACCACCTAGAGCCCCAGATGAGTGGGCATTAAATATCTGCAAGGCAATGACTGACGTATCTGAATATTGGAATCCATTGGGGGGGGGGAGCTTTTTTGATAAAGATAAATATGATTTGGCAAATATTGATTTGAAATTTCATAAAATTAATCTTTTACAATATGACCAAAAAAGGGATCAATTTGAATCAGGTCTTTCAATTATTGATGTGCTAATGTTTAATTCAATTGAAGAAATAAACATAATGTTGGATAATTATGAACTAATATGAATGAAATTGGTGGTTACTTTGAACTAGAACTAAGAACAGGTAACGAATATCATTTTAATGCTATTAAATTGAATTCTGGTAGAAATTGCCTAGAATACATTTTGCGTGCTCGAGGTTATAAAAAAATATATATACCCTATTTCACATGCGATGTTATTTTAGAACCAATAAACAAACTTGGAATATTATATGAATTTTATTCAATTGATAAACAGCTAGATCCAGTTTTAAATGCAAAGTTGGAAAATGATGAAGCATTGTTATATACAAACTACTTTGGAATTAAATCTGCAAAGGTAATAGAACTATCTTCAACAATAAAGAATCTGATAATTGATAATTCGCAAGCATTCTTTTCAAATCCAATTGATGGTATTGATACGTTTTATTCTGCACGTAAATTTTTTGGAGTTCCAGATGGAGCATACTTATACACTACAGCAGTTTTGGAGGATGAATTTGAGGTTGATAAATCATTTGAGAGGTTTTCTCACTTGTTAAAGAGAATTGATTTAGGAGCAAGCAAAGGTTTTGATGATTTTAGAAAGAATGATTCAAATTTAAGTCAACAACCAATTAAGTATATGTCGAAACTCACAAAATCATTGCTATGTAATATTGATTATGAGTTTGTTAGGGAAAAGAGAATTGAAAATTTTAATCTTCTTCATAGTAATTTATCTGATGTTAATCAATTGAATTTTCAGTTGAGTAACGATTCTGTTCCTATGGTTTATCCGTATTTGACAGATAGATTTGATTTAAGACAAAAGTTAATTGACAATAAAATTTATATAGCAACATATTGGCCAAATATACTGCAGTGGTGTGATGAAAATCAAATTGAGTATTTCTTTACAAATAGTATTGTTCCTTTACCACTAGATCAACGTTTTGATTTTGATAGTATTAAACTCATTATTGATTTGATATTATTATGAATGTTATAATTAGACCATTGGAAGTATCCGATGCATTATTGTCATATAGATGGAGAAATGATAATGAAATTTGGATATATACAGGAAATAAACCAAATAAAGAAATCACCTTAGAGATTGAGCAGGAGTGGATTAGAAATGTCTTAAAAAGACAAAATGAAAAAAGATTTGCTATTTGCATTGGTGATAAAATGGAATATGTTGGTAATGTTCAATTGACTGATATTATTGGAACAAGGGCTCAATTACACATTTTTATTGGAGTAAAGAAATATCTGGGTCTTGGAATTGGGACAAAAGCTACAAAATTAATTCTTGATTACGGATTTGACATATTAAGGCTAAATGAAGTTTATCTAAAAGTCAATAAGTTTAATATTTCAGCTATTAAGTCTTATGAAAAGTGTGGATTTGAAATTGTGTCAAAAGTAGAAAATGAATTCACTATGTCAATATTTAGATATGATTGAATCAAATACACCTATGGTTTCTGTTTTTATGATGGTATATAATCATGAAAAATTTATTGAACAAGCAATTGAAGGTGTTTTGATGCAGAAAACTAATTTTGACTTTGTAATTGTTTTAGGAGAAGATTGCTCCGCAGATAACTCACGTGAAATAATTTTGCGGTATACTTCAGTACATCCAGAGAAATTCAAATTATTGTTAAATGACAGTAATTTGGGTGCAATGGCAAATCAATTGGCAATATTAAATGCATGTAAAGGGAAGTATATTGCTTTTTGTGAAGGTGATGATTATTGGACAGATCCATATAAATTGCAAAAGCAAGTCGATTTTTTGGAAGCAAATGAAGAATATAGTATATGTTTTCATAGATATAAGATTTTAGATGAAGAATCGAACAAATACAGAGATGATGGTTGTGGTTTTTTATTTGACAATGAAAAATTAAATGGAGTAACTATTGATGTAAATCAATTTTTGAATGATTGGGTAACGCAACCATTGACAATGGTTCTTAGAAATGAATGTTTGGATATAACTTTGGCTAGTAAGTATAAGCATTATCGAGATATACATATTATATATCATATTCTCCAAAATGGTAAAGGCTATATATTCTCCTTTGAAGGCGGAATTTATAGAGAGCATCTAGGTGGCACTCATTCAAAGCAGACATTAATGTATCAAAGCGAAAATGGGCTTGCTGTAGCTAAGGAGTTGTATTTTGTGAACGGAACTGATTCTTTAAAAAATAACTTTCTGAGGATTCTACAATGGCATATTTCCACCCTTATGAGCAACCATGTAAAAAAAATAAGAGTTCTAAGATATATTTTTGAACACTTTTATTATTCGGTTAATTTTAAGCGTTTTTTGAAGAATTTCAAATATTTATTTCACAATTAGATGCTGTTCTGAAAAAAAGATAATTTACATAACAATTGAAATGTTATTTTATGATAATTATTGAACCCTTTGGTGGATTAGCAAACAGAATGAGAGTAATTGCATCTGCTTTATGGTTGCAAAAGAAATTAGATTGCGAGGTAACTTGTGTTTGGTCACAGAATCAGGATTTAAATGCAGAGTTTGATTTTCTATTTGAAAAGATTGATGGATTAAATATAAAAAAAAAATCATATAAATTTAAATATCTGAAGTCTACAAAATATAAGAAATATCTGAAGTTGTATGTTACAATTCTAATCAATAAGATTATTGGGATAGATTATTATATAAAAGAACATGATTATTTAGATCAGATGTGGACTGATTCAATTGACATTGAAACAATTGCAAGAAAATACAAAAATATATATATTAAAACCTGTGAAGAGTTTGGAGATAATTATTTAGAATTTCAGCAGTTTATACCAATAAATAGTATTTTGACTAAAATGAGTGATATTGTATCGCAATTTGAGAGTAACACGATTGGATTACATATACGGCGTACTGATAACATGCAATCAATTATATATAGTCCACTTGAACTATTTATTGATACAATTAATTCTTCAATTGAAAAAGATGAAAATGTCAACTTTTTTCTTTCGACTGATGATATTGAAGTTGAAAATGAACTAATCTCAAAATTTGGAAAAAGAATCATTAAGCAAAAAAAGGAGTTTAGCAGACAATCGGTTGTTGGAATGCAAGATGCTGTTGTAGATTTATTCTGTTTATCAAAAACGTCTATAATTTATGGTTCTTATTGGTCATCTTTTTCTGATATTGCTTCACGAATAGGACGTATTGATTTTATTTCGTTGAAAAAGTAATTGTAGAAATGAATAGTCTAGATTAACTTATTTAGTAGAATGACTTTTCGAAAAGTTCAATTTGTTTCTTCTTAAAAAGATTGATGAGAAAAAAATATTCTATACTCTTTATTACCCATTATCCCCGTATGTACGGAGCCAATCAGTCGATGTGTCAACTGCTTGTGGAATTGCGGAGAAAATACAACATACGACCGGTTGTTTTATTATCTCAGCGTGGTGAAATATGTGATTTTTTGGATCAAAATAATATCAAATACTATGTTTCACATTTTTATTGGTGGGTGAATGCTGATAAAGGTGTTTTTCAAAAACTACTGAATTACAGAAAGCAAATTCGCAATTTGTCCCGTTTTTCAAAAATAAATAAACTCATAGAAAAAGAGGAAATTGACTTGGTTTATAGCAATTCGGTTACAATAAATATGGGCTTTCTGTTGAGTCGTCAATTTGATTGTCCACATATATGGCATATACGGGAGACATTGCAAGCCTATAATTTTCAATATTCACTACCGGATTTTTTTGTGAAAAAGATATTTGATAAAGGAGCTGATAAATATATAGTTATATCTGATTTTTTGTCAAAATCCTATAGCGGATTTTTACCGGAAAACAAAGTCGCAAGGATTTATAATGGATTGTCATTACAAGATCCCGAAATTAATCCCCGAAATGAGTTTAAGGGAATACTGGAAGTAGCCGTAGTTGGGATTATTACTGAACAAAAAAATCAAATGGATGCCCTTAAAGCAATAGCCGGTTTAAAAGCTGAGGGAATAACCAACATAAGACTTCATCTTGTCGGGGGCAATAATAAGGAGTATTTACGAGTTGTTGAACATTACATAAGTGCAAACCATATACAGGACGATGTCATTATTCACGGTCATCAATCAAATGTTCAGTCAATTCTGGCTGATATGAACATTGGTTTGGTTTGTGCCCGTGATGAGGCATTTGGACGAGTAACAATTGAATATATGCTTCGGGGTTTGCCTGTTATTGCCAGTAAATCGGGTGCTAACGAAGAGCTGGTTATTGACGGACAAAATGGATTATTATATACCCTGAATGATGTTGATGAATTGATTGAAAAACTCAAATTTTTTCTTGACAATCCGCAACGGCTAAAAAAAATGGGAGTTTGGGCTAAGGAGTATGTTGAAAGGAACTTCTCATTAGAACAAAATGCTGATTCCATTTATGAGGTAATTAAGGACCTGATTGAAAATCGGTAGTTTGTAGTTTTATAGTTGGTAGTTTGAAGTAGTAGGTGAATTATGAATTTTTAATTATGAATTAAACTTATGTGTGGAATATCTTCAATTTATAGATATGATTCGATAACGGATGCAGACAAAATAAAGCTTGCTGCCATGAACGATGAAATGCATTATCGGGGTCCGGATGACAGAGGAGTGTGGAATGATGATCATTGTGGGATGGCACAGGTACGCTTATCTATCATTGGATTGGAAAAGGGCAAACAACCGCTTTTTAACGAAGATAAATCCTTGGTTATTATCTGTAACGGAGAGATTTATAATTACATTGAAATTAAACAGGAATTAATTGCAAAAGGACATGTGTTTAATTCTGATAGTGACTCCGAAACGATATTGCATTTATACGAAGAATATGGTTTGAAATGCCTGGAATATTTGCGTGGCATGTTTGTTTTTTGCTTATGGGATCGTAAGAAAAAACAGTTTTTTGCTGCCCGTGATCGGATTGGCGAGAAACCACTTTATTATGCTGAGATTCCGGGTGCTGTTGTGTTTAGTTCCGAGCTAAAGGCTATTTTGAAATATTATATTGACAGGCCACAAATAAACCTGGAACAATTAGCTGAACCAATCAGGTATACAACTCCTCTGAATAAAAAGGACACCTACATAAAGCAAATCAAACGCGTTGAACCCGGTCAATACATATTAGTGGATGATAAGGGATTGTTGCAATATACTTACTGGAAAAGAGATCTTGCTGATAATTTCACAGGAACGTATGAGGATGCAAAGAAAGAAGTTTTACGTTTGATGCGCGAATCAGTTGACCTTTGTCTCCGAAGCGATGTACCTGTTGCTGTAATGCTAAGTGGGGGAGTGGATTCAAGTGCAATTGCTGCATTAGCAAAAGAGAGTGGACGCGAGGTTCATACGATTACTGCTGGTTACAAAGGACAATATGATTGTGATGAGCGCGAAGTGGCGAGGCGATTTGCAAAAGAGAAAGGATTTATTTACCACGAAGTTGAATTGGATGAATCGGACTACAACAACAGCTTCGATGAACTAACTCAATTTATTGATGAGCCGGTAACAGATAGTGCTGCTATTGCACAATGGGCTTTGTACAAGAAAGTGAAGACTCTTGGATTCAAAGTCTTGTTAGGAGGAATGGGTGGTGATGAATTGTTTTATGGTTACGGATACTGGAATAAACTTGCAGAATCGTTAGCGATTCAAAGGCAACATCAGGCTTTATTTCCCTGGAAAGGAATTGACAAGAAAATAAAGTACGTTCAGTTCATGCTGAAGAATTTGAAATATGTTTTATACGCAGGATACCCCTTGAAGGTTGCAGACAGTTCAATTGGATTTTGGCAATATCAGGATTATCTCGATTTTGAAGCCAAAGCTCAGTTTGAATATAAAAATGAGTTATTCAAATTTGGCGATTTAAATTTGCATCTCGATTTTGGAAATTCAAAACCAGGCAAAGAAATTGATTTGATTTATGAATTCAACTTCGACAATACGATGACTATGGTTTATCTCTATCTTTCAGATAGGTTGGGTATGGGTAATTCATTGGAAATTCGTTCACCACTTCTCGATTATAAATTGGTTGAATTTGTATCTTCACTTCCGAATAGCATAAAATATAAAAAGAATAACCATAAATCCTTGTTGAAAGAAGTGCTTGAAGGAATTGTTCCTGATTATATTCTTCATGCTGAGAAAAGAGGTTTTACGCCACCGAATGATTTTATCAAGGATGTTGTAACCAATTATAACTATAAACTCTTTCAATCAGACTTTAAGTATTATAATTCCGTTTTGGCCGATCGTGTGATTTCGTTGAATTTAGCTAATAGTGGGAATCTGTAATTTATGGATATGTTTATGGATAACAATATGATTGGAAAATTAAAACGGAAAATTAAATCAATAAAGGCCAGATTGATTTTAAAACCCGTTTTTTGGGGAAATCTACGTCATGTGACTCCATTTAGTACCGTATTTGGTTATGACAGGGGTACACAATCCATAGCCAGATATTATATTGATAACTTTATGGCAAATTCTGCTTTGGATATTAAAGGTAGTATACTGGAAATCGGCGACGATACCTACACAAATCGGTTCGGTCACAACATTGTGCATTCTGATGTTTTACATGTTGTAACCGGGAATCCAAAGGCGACAATAGTAACAGATTTATGCACAGATACAAGCATTTCGGAAAATCAATATGATTGTATAATCATGCCCCAAACTTTACAGTTTATTTACGATTTCCGTTTGGCACTCAAGCGTACACACGAAATTCTTAAACCGGGAGGTGCTCTTTTAGTCACTTTATCCGGGATTAGCCAGATAAGTAAATACGATATGGAACGTTGGGGTGAATACTGGCGTTTTACCTCTAAAAGTACTACAATGCTATTTGAAGAGTTTTTTCCTTCAGAAAATATTCAGATCGAAACTCATGGCAATTTACTTTCAGCTATTGCATTACTTGAAGGTTTGGCAAGTCGCGAATTGAAAAAAAGTGAATTGGATTTTCAGGATTCAAATTATGAAGTAACAATTACAGTTAGAGCTATTAAGGGAAATAATCGGATAAATGTTTAAGATATGACTGAAAGTCTTGCACCTGTAGTTTTATTTGTTTACAATCGTCCATGGCATACAAGTCAGACTTTACATGCGTTAATGCAAAATAAGCTGGCTGGACAAAGTACATTGTATATTTATTGTGATGGTCCAAAGAAAGATGCTTCTGATACTACTTTGTACGATATCAGGGCTGTCCGCGATATAGTTCGGGAAAAGCAATGGTGTAAAGAGGTCATAGTTGTTGAAGCAGAAGAAAATAAAGGATTGGCATTATCAATCAGAAATGGTGTGTCGGAAATTATCGACAGGCATGGTTGTGTAATTGTCATGGAGGATGACCTCGTTACTTCACCGGCATTTCTTACGTATATGAATAAAGCGCTTTTACATTATGAAAACAGGAAGTCAGTTTTTTCAATAAGTGGGTATAATTTGCCATCAACTATCATGCAGATACCTCCCGATTATAACTATGATGTGTATGTTAGTTTACGTAATGGCTCCTGGGGGTGGGCAAGTTGGCAGGACAGATGGAATCAGATTGACTGGGAGGTAAAACATTATCCAACAATGCAAAAAAATACGAATATACAGGAGTCTTTTAACCGGGGGGGTAATGATGTCTTCGAAATGTTGCAACAACAGCAGTCAGGGAAGTTGAATATTTGGTCGATTCAGTTTACAATGGCTCACTTTGTGAATCATGCGATTTCAATTGTACCAACAATTTCGTATGTCGATAACCTTGGATTGGATGGGACGGGTGAAAACTGTAGTATAAACCCGACTTACAGAAACAATACATTATGTACGAATGAAGATATTAAATTCATTGACATACTCTATGAGGATAAACGCATTATAAACGCCTTTTATAGTACGAATTGTAATGTAAAGCGACCACTTTGGCAAAAAATAATTAATCGTTTAAGTAGAATGGTCGGTAAAGGTAATGTTTTTGTAATAAAGAAAAAGATTTACTGCTAGATTTTGTATCTTGCTGCCGTTCAGTAGAATTATGATAGTTCATTATATAATAAACAATTGGATAGGATTGGTCATCGTTGCAATATTATTGCTGATTATGATTTATTTCTACCTGTTTTATCCTCAGCAACTTTTACCTCCGGGCAAAAGTGTGGAAATACAAACTCCCGAACCTCAAAAATACATGAATGATTGCTTACACCCCTGTGTACGATTTATTCCGGAAGGATTTATGGGGTATAAGTGGTGGATGGTGCAATCACCTTATTATGCAAGAAACAATAAGCTGGAAAATCCGATTTTATATTTTTCGAAAGATGAAGAATTTCCTTCGAACTGGGAATGTATCGGTGTAGTTTACGATACTCCACAGACAGGATATAATTCTGATCCGACATTATTTTGTGAAAATAACAAGCTCTGGATCTTTTGGAGGGAATGCGGTACTCCTGTTTGCAATGAACTTGGAGTGCTAAGAGCAACAGTTGGCTTTTCGACCAACGATTGTAAGCACTTCAGTCCTTTGCAGGTATATCTGACTGATAAGAACCCCGATAAAGATACAGAGCAATGTCCTGTATTAATAAAGCGGGATGATAAATATTTGTTTTATGCCACTCATTATCAATATAAGCCAGTCAGGAAAAATATTGGATTAGCTATTTGGGAAGGAACATCACTTGAAAATCCGGATTTTAAACTAAAGGGAATGCCAACATTTAAATCAGTTTATACCTGTGATGCCTGGAAGCAACTTATTACAAAAAAACAGTATTGGTTTATCCCAATGCCTCTGAAATACGATTTGTGGCATTTCGATTTATTCGAATATAATAATCGATTGTACATGTTTTCCTCATCAGAATGGGGAGATAATATTATGTTGAGTGTATCGGATGATTATGAAAATTTTAAAACCTATCGAAAACCGCTTATCAATACACATTATACTGAAAGTATAGAACGACATTGGAAATACTATTATAAACCGACAGGATATATAGCTGACGATGTTTTGAATTTATATTATACAGGTACTGGAGAAAGAGAGCCTAATAGAAATATATTGTATTCTGCAAAAGCAAAACTAAAGTTTAATTGACTTAGATATTCGTTGAATGAAACTCACCATCATCACCATCAATCGAAATAATGCTTCGGGTTTAAGGAAAACCATAGAAAGTGTTTTGAATCAGAGCTCCATGGAATTTGAATATATCATAATTGATGGCGCATCAACGGATGATAGTTTACAAATTATTCAGCAATTTTGCAAATCAACCAATCATCCAGTCAACTTTATAAGTGAACTTGATACCGGTATTTATAATGCCATGAATAAAGGTATTGGTATGGCGAAAGGAGAGTATGTTCAGTTTCTTAATTCAGGGGATATTTTAGTGTCAAAGGATGTGACTGAGAAAATGTTGAATAATCTGGATAATCCAAAGTCGATTGAGATTCTATATGGAAATATGCTAAAACCATTTAAAGGAAAGATTATCCGTGACAAGAGTTTTGCGGGACGTGTACCGACTATGCTAGACTTCTATACAGGAACCTTAAATCATTCCCCGGCTTATATTAAACGGAGTTTATTTGATACCTATGGATTGTATGATGAAAATCTGAAAATTGTTTCCGATTGGAAGTGGTATTTGGAAGTGGTAGCATTGAATAACATAATACCTGTCTATATTGATTTGGATGTGACTGTTTTTGATATGAATGGAATTAGTAATGTCAATTCTTTGTTGGATAAAATGGAGAGAAGGTTTGTGTTGGAAGAAGTGCTACCTTTATCTGTACTTGCAGATTATGATCAATGGGCATTTTCGATAGAGCAAGTTAAGCGTATCAATCGATATTGGCTTGTCAGTAAAGGATTTTGGTTGGTTGAGAGAATGCTGTTTAAGTGGGAAAAGTAGATTAATACAATGTATTCAATATTTTATTATAAATAGAGATTAGAATGGTTATCGTAAATGTGAAAAACGGATTGGGAAATCAAATGTTTCAATATGCATTTAGTAAGGTATTAGAGTGGAAATATCAGATACCAGTTATGCTTGATTTGATGAGAGATGAGAATGATGATACGCCATTAGTGAATGATTTAGATGTATTTGAAATAGAACGCATACAAGAAGTAAATCAACAATTGACCAAACCATTCAAACCGTTTTCTGTTGCTTATTATAGAAACAATAAAAAGTATATACAGTATGTTTATTATAAATTGAGACGGTTGTTGCAACCTAATCGTTTGATAACTGAACGTTATCCCAGCCAGCCGACCAAATATTTTGACAAATTGAAACCGAATAAGAAGTATTACTTTTTGGGATTTTGGCAAAATGCATCGTATTACTTAGGCTATGAAGAAAAAATAAAATTGCTATTTCAACCTAAAGATGCAACGGTACTTCAGTCAGATATAGCTATTGAAATAAGTTTATCAACTTATGACACTGTAAGTCTTCATATTCGTCGTGGTGATTACCAAACCTCAGGATTTATCGAACCTGCCAGTGCTACTTATATCTATGCGGCAATTGATTTGATGAAGTCAAAACTAAGAAATCCATTTTTTTTTATTTTCACAGATGATCCGCAATGGGTGAAAAGTGAACTAAAGTTGCAAATGCCTCATAAGTTAGTTGAAGGAAATGAAAATGAGAAAAGTTATATTGATATATTGTTAATGAGTCATTGTAAGCATAACATAATCGCAAATTCAAGTTTTAGTTGGTGGGGAGCGTGGTTGAATAATAATCCGACCAAAATAGTGATTGCCCCAAAGAAATGGTATGCCTCCGTGGAAAGGGACAAATATTCAGCCTGCATTACTCCAAATGAATGGATTCGTTTATAGTTTTAATAAGAACTTATGTCAATCAAAGAAGGTCAATATAGAATTGCAATTATTATCCCCTATTTTGGTGAATGGCCGGAGTGGATAGATTTATATTTCTATTCCTGCGCTCAAAATCATGGAATTGATTGGTATTTCTATACTGATTGTTCGAAAGAATCATTTTTAATTGCAGATAACCTGTTTTTTTATTCAATTACGTTTGCTGATTACTGTGCGTTAATTAGTAAAAGTTTGGGGATTGAATTTAAACCAATTTCTGCATATAAATTATGTGATATAAAGCCGTTTTTAGGTTTTATTCATAAGGATATTCTTACGTCATATCAATTTTGGGGTTTTGGTGATATCGATGTTGTTTGGGGTAATATCAGAGCATTTTATACAAATAAGGTTTTGGAAAAATTTGATGTATTTTCAACACACAATGATAGACTTTCAGGTCATTTAGCAATACTACGAAATATAAAGAGGATAAATGAGCTGTGTTTCAATATAAAAGAGTGGCAGAATAAATTAGAATTAAATCAGAATTTTGTACTTGATGAAACTGATTTTTCAGATTTGTTGTATCCTCCATCAAAATATATTCGAAAATTTTATGGGAAGATTATTTGTCATTTTTTCAATTGGAGAGATGCTTGGTTAATGTATTATAACATAATGCCTGTGGTTAATTTGATATTTATGATTAAGCTACGACGGTTATATTTTAGAGAGCAACATACTACTCCAATACTATCGGATGATCGACTTACTTTTAAGCACGATGCTGATACATGGTATTATAAGCAAGGTAATATAACTAATAGTAAAACTATGAAAAAATATATTTATATGCATTTTATGATTTTCAAAAAGAATAGTTTTAAAGAAGATTATTTTTGGAAAGGTGAAAATTATTTATTATCACATGATAATTCGTTTGAAGGAACAATTGTTATAGATAAAAAGGGGATATATACAATTTAATGATATTTCTCGAATATTGAATAATAATTGGATTTTTTGACTGTGATTACAAACTCAAAAATCAGTATGACTAATAAGACAGTTTATTTAAACGGACTAAACGGACTGAGAGCTATTGCTGCAATTTCCGTTGTTATTGGTCATATAACATCATTGACATTTACAACTTTTGATTTTAATTTGCCACGGATAACGATTGGTTTTGACGGTGTTACTCTTTTTTTTGTAATAAGTGGTTTTCTTATTTCATATCTTTTGTTGTTAGAGAAAGTCGAAACAAATGATATAAATATTATAAATTTTTATATTCGTAGAGTGTTAAGGATTTGGCCAATCTACTACCTTTTTATTCTAATATCTGTAATAGTGGCTTTTTTTGATACAACAATAAAAGATATATTTTCGAATACAATATTTTATTATTTATTTTTCGCAGCAAACCTTCCTACAATACTTCATAATTCTGTTACAATAATCGTACATTATTGGAGCATTGGCGTTGAGGAGCAATTTTATTTGTTTTGGCCCTGGATTGTAAAGTTAGTTCGAACAAAACTTCTACCAGTAACTATCGCAATAGTCATTGGATTATTCCTTCTTAAGTCTGCTTCCTGGTTTTTTTTAGGAAATCATTCAATACTCTATAAATCACTCGTAGTTACCAGATTTCATTGTATGCTAATTGGTGCCATTGGTGCTATGTTGTATAAAAATTATAACCAACGTTTTATTTCCGCAATAACTAACAAATGGACTCAGGGAGTTGTATGGCTGTTTAGTGTATTGTTATTTCTTGATATTATTTATTTGCCAGCACCATTAACTTATGAGATTACTGCTATAGTTTCATTAGCCCTTATTTTAGGTCAGATAGATAATGCAGCATTTAAATTAGTGAATTTGGAGAATCGGATTTTAGATTTTTTAGGCAAGATTTCTTACGGTATTTATGTAATACATCCTCTAGTAATTCTACTTTTTTCTCATTTATATAGAAACTTGAATTTATCTTTTATACCACAATTAATCATTGTATATTCAACTATTATTTTAATTACTATTTTATTGGCCTTCATTTCATATGAGTATTTTGAGAAGAAATTTTTGCGATTAAAGAAAAAATACACTATTGTTGAAAGCTCAAATTCTAGATTCAAATAATTTGGAGAAGTGATAATTTTATATATATATATGAATTTATTATTGACAACCAAAATAAAACCGTTCCAACAATACAGTCGAAACGGTTTCCCATACACATCTTTTTAAAATTTACTTTATTTTACGATACGTAGCAGCTTATTACTTCTACACTCCATACCCGTTTCGGATCAGCACCTACAGCAGCTACCTGCACAATGTAAGTTTGTCCCGGCGTTAGATTTTCAATAATCACTTTGCTTTTTGTACTTGTAATACTTGTGTAAACAGGTGCATCAGTCTTTGGATTGCTGGTGTAGCGTATTTCATAGCTATATGCATTGCTTACAACATCCCAGCTTATATTCAAACTGCCTGATACTTTCCCCGGTTTTATCTGTACATTCACAACCTGATCAAGCGTGCCTGCAGGAGTCCTTTTTTTTGTTTGTTAAAAAACCCGAGCTAAGGATTTTAATTTCATCACCTTCGCTAATGTCCTGAACTTTCAATGCAGTAGCACGTAAGATATCCTCTAAATTAGTTCTTGCTTGTTTTTTCTCGGCAGTTACCTGCTTGTTTCCGGTAGCCATACTGGCTAAATATCCATTCAAAATATCACTCGCGGACTTTATTTCCGTTGCTGCTTCCTTCAGCGTTGGAAAATTTGAATTGTCAGTCAGGTTATCGCTAACCGTTTGACCCTGAACTGCCAATTCTTTGTCCGTAAAATTATGTGTCGAAAAATCAACACTCACTTTGGATTTTCCCATATTCAATTCATTTAAGTTTTTATATTATGTTGTTTTAAAAAGATGTTTTTTTAAAGTGTGAACAGTATAAATATCTGTTATTTAGTTGTTTGTGTTTTGTCTCTGCTTTACGCTATTTGGTTTAGTTCCGATTTTTCAATAGAGTAATGTGATTTTTCAATGAAGTAATGCTCTATTACTCCCAAGTAATCTGTCATTTCAATAGAGTAATGCTCCATTACTTACAAGTAATGCGACTTTTCAATAAAGAAATGCTCCATTACTCCAAAGTAATTTGACTTTTCAATAGAGTAATACTTCATTACTCTAAAGTAATGCGACTTTTCAATGGAGTAATGCCGCATTACTTACAAGTAATCTACCATTTTAATAGAGTAATACGCCCTTGCTCCATAGTAATTCAACTTTTCATATCCGTACAATGTAGATGCAACTCTGAAAACTTGTTCTGGTTTTCAACTTCCGTTCAAAGTTGGATAATAAACGGGATTTGTTTATACTAAGATCGGAGTTGCCGGGGCGCATTTCAATAAAAAAAGATCGCTTTATTTAGATGAAGCAAATATCCGACATATTAACATGCGAAAAAATAGCCCCTAAGGGCTACGAAAATAAACTTTGTGAAAAATAAATCATTTTTTGCTTGTAAGTTAAATGTAAAAATACTATGTTTGCTTAAAATTTAGAAAAGTGGAGGTGGGTAGTTCTGAGTTTTGAGTTAGAAGTTGCAAGTCTGTTCTCAAAATTTAGGTCAAGAATACGAAGATGCATATGGGGCGGTTCTTCCTATATTCAGTTGAAGAATATTTATTCGCCGCAAAGCGCACAAAGATGCGCAAAGGGAATATTTCTTAGCGGTGCTTAGCGTACTTAGCGGTTTATTTATTGTATTCCGGATTTAATTATTTAAAACAAGCAATTAAGTAGACGTTTACACAAAACAACCTGTTGATTGCTTGTTCCAACCGACAGCTATTTAAAATTTATTTATGCGTGAAACGAGCATTTAAAACCTGATATGCAAGTTCCATGTGACATTTTTAAAAGAATTATTTACACATGAAATCATTGGAAGAATGGAAAGAAGAATGGTTGGCCATGTTTCAGCTACACAGTGCTAATCCAAGTCAGGAAGAACTCGAAGCATGGGAAGCTGAAGGAGTACAATTCTTGAAATTGTACAACAATCCGGAAGTAAGTATAACCATTATTGAAATATCGGGTGGAAAAGTTGAATTGTATATCGGAGTGAATACAAAGTGGTTAGCGCATGAGGCTATTCAACAAACTGAGCCGCAGAATTTCAGGTATCTTTCTGAGTTAACTCACAAGGATGACAAGATATTTTCATTTGAAACAGAGTTGATGGGGTATGATATTTTAATGTCACTTTCGGGCAAGGAACGAAAAAGGTTTTGGATGAAATATCATAGACGATTATTGGCTGAAAATGGAGAATATATTTACTATGTATTCTCGACCAGCGTATATAAACTGGACGGAAACAATACTCCATGTCTGTTAAAGATTGAAACTACGCGTTTACCAAAAGGTTATCAACCAGCTAAGACACACTATCGGGAATTTTCGCATAGTTTGAAAAAGAATAAAAAGGAAAAACCGGTTATTCCAAAACTAAGTCCCCGTGAAAAGGAGATTCTTGAACTAATACATGAGGGATATAGTACGAAGCAGATAGCAGTAAAGATAGGAAGAAGCGAGCATACTGTAAAAAATATTCGAAAGAAGATTTTAAAGAAACTGGGTGCTAAAAACACGAATTTGGCTTATGAGGTAGCTAAAAAGCATATGATGATCTAAAATGATTATGTTTATTCTCAAGAACCACCTCGCCTTACGGGCACTCCCCTTGGAAGGGTAGATTTTTAATGCCAGAGATTTGCTAAATATTGAAATTTGTTTTGATTAAGAGTTTAAAAATCTAGAAAGGTTACTACTTCTAAACATTGCCTATTCAGAAAAATGTTATTATATTGCATTGTCTTACTGTAACAATAATAAATCAGTACAAATTAACCGTTTATCATTTATCACTTCAAAACGTGTTTTCAGTCATTATTCCATTATACAACAAAGCCGCTTATATTGAAAAAGCGATACAGTCGGTTCTTTCTCAAACTTTCCGTGAGTTTGAGCTTATTGTTGTGGATGATGGTTCGACGGACGACTCTCTTAAGAAGTTACGGGTTCTGAGTTACGAGTTACGAGAAGGAAAACAAGAGCAATACAGAGAAATCAACATCAGAAATCAAGAAAATCAGGGCGTTTCCGTTGCACGAAATAATGGGGTGAAACTGGCAAAATATGATTATATTGCTTTTTTGGATGCGGATGATTGGTGGGAACCCACTTACCTGGAAGAGATGAAAAGGTTAATTGAAGCTTATCCTGAGGCGGGGATATATGGCAGCGGTTATTACATAGTAAAGAATGCTAATAAACGGATTGCACCTATAGGGGTGGAGTCCGGTTTTAAGCAAGGGTTGATAAACTATTGCCGGGCATATGCTAAGACACTTTGTATGCCATTGTGGACAGGTACAACTATAATAAAAAAAACAATTTTTGATTCTGAACAGGGATTTAAATCCAATTTAAAACTGGGCGAGGATTTTGATTTATGGATACGTGTGGCAATGAAATTTCCTGTTGCCTTTCTGAATAAGCCTTTGTCCAATTATAATCAGGATGTGGAGTTGGCTAACCGGGCCATAGGAGCAAAACTATACAACCCTCAGGAACATATGCTTTTTACCGACTATGGGACACTTAATGCGAATCCTGATTTTCGATATTTATACGAACGTTTGGCCTTATATGGCTTATTGCCCTATTATTTGAACAATAAAAACACAAAGGAGGTAGATGCAATTTTGTCGGGAATTGATTTGAAAAAACATGAATACAAATATAGATTGTATTATCAGATTTTCCCTAAATTCATTGTGAAAACGGGGATGAATTTCCGAAAAATCGGAGCTATAATAAAAGGGAAATTGTAGAAATAATTCATAATTCATAAATTTAAAACTATTGGCTGAATGAAAATTGCTTATCTGCTTGGTTCTCTTAATCGGGGTGGCACCGAAACCCTTCTGTTGGATGTGTTTCGTAATGCACAAGCTAATCAACTGGAGGCAATAGGTGTTTATCGCAAAAGCGGAGTGCTTGAAGTGGAATTTATACAATCTGGGGTGCCAATGCTAATGTTATCGGTTGGGCGGAACATCTTGGGCTATTTGTTTCGTCTGCGGAAATTACTAATCAGCAACGGGATTGATATAATCCATGCTCAACAACCTCTGGATGCGCTTTATGCCCGAATAGCTAGTATTGGATTAAACAGGAAAGTGATATTAAGTCTGCATGGTTATGATTTTGAAGATACCCGTTTGGCAAAAATCATGTTGAAAATCATTCTGAAGCGTACGAATACAAATATTTATGTAAGTAGACATCAACAACACTATTATCTTCGAAAATATTCATTGAAGCCTCAAAATCAACTCGTTGTTTACAATGGGATTGCATTTGAAAAACTGAATTTATCAGCTACCCATAGCATGACTTTAAGTAGCACCCCCGATAAAATAACGTTACGTAAGGAACTTCCTATTTCTTCCGATACTTTATTATTGGGAACTGTTGGAAATTTCAATGCTGTACGTGATCAACTTACGCTATGTCGGTTTTTAAAGCAATTGAAGGAAAAGGATGTGAAATTTCATTTTGTTTTTGTTGGAAAGCGAATAGAGCAAATGCCACATTTGTACGATGATTGTGTAAGCTACTGTCAGGAAAATGACTTATCCCGGTCTGTATCATTTTTAGGGTCACGAACCGATGTTCCGGATATTCTGGTAGAATTAGATGCTTTTTTGTATGCCACTGACCATGATACATTTGGTATTGCTGTTGTTGAAGCATTGGCAGTTGGTGTCCCTGTGTTTGTGAATGACTGGGAGGTTATGAATGAAATTACCGAAAACGGAAAATTCGCAACAATATACAAAACTAAGGATGTTGACGATTTACTTCAACATTTTACCGTATTTTTGCAGAACAAACAAGCTTACCTGACTAAGGCTGCTGAAGCAGCTAAGTTTGTTCGGAGTAAGTATAGTATAGAGAAACACATAGAAAGACTAAAAGAAGTTTATAGTAGATACTGCCCCAAGCCCCTAAAGGGGATGTGAAATTACTATCGTCTCTTATAATTTGAATATGAATCATTTTATTTCATTTTTTTTGACAAACTATGTCTTAACATCCCCTTTAGGGGCTTGGGGCAGAAAAAGAATAAATTTGAAAAATGCAGATTGACAGATTCTGCTGACTTAAAACTTCCGCCAGATGGTGGATTGAAGGCGGATTCAACAAACGAAACTATTAACTATCAATTATCAACTAACCACGTGCTTAACTACTTCCCCAAATATTTCACCGACAAAGCCATATTGCTTTATGTAGCTGCTTTGGTTGTTGTTAGTATGCTATTCTTTGCACATGCCCTGCCTGTTATGTTTGTCGCATTTGGATTGGTAGAAGTAATTGGTTTCTTTTATTTCTCAAATTTACTGACTAAAAGATGGGCAAATTATACACATAAACGTTTTCGAAACAATCTTTTTTATACTGCTTTTTTTATTAGGCTTGCGTGGGTAATTTTTAGTTACTTTTTTTATACAGCACTAAATGGGAAACCGTTTGAGTTTGAATCGGCTGATGCCAGCTATTATAATTATGCAGGTACCTGGGTACACAGTCTAATAATGAATGGTCAGGGTTTAAAACCCTTTATGGATTCACTCAAAGGGGGGTATTCAGATGCAGGATATTCACTTTATTTAGGGTTTCAATATATTCTAACAGATGATTCTATCTTTATTGCTCGGCTTCTGAAAGCACTTTATGGAGCATTAACCTGTTTGTTTATCTACAAATTGGCTGTTCGCAACTTTAGTGAGGAAGTGGGTCGTATGGCAGCTATTTTTTGTATGCTAATGCCCGGGTTAATTTATTATTGTGGATTACATGTCAAAGAAATAGAGATGGTTTTTTTGACAGTATGGTATGTGGAACGTGCTGATTCGATGTTAAGGAATAAAAACTTTAATTTTGCAGAAATTGCCCCTCCACTTGTAATAGCTGGTTCACTTTTTTTCTTACGGACTGTACTGGGAGTCACCGCCTTATTTGCCTTGTTTACAGCGTTGGTATTTTCGTCCACCAAAGTGGTGGGTTGGGGTAAACGTGCAGTGTTAATAGTTTGGGTGTTAGCTACAGTTGCTTTCTTTATTGGTGGTCGCATATCCACTGAAGTTGAAGAGGTTTGGAAGGCCAGTCGGTCAAATCAACTCGAATCGATGCAATACCGTTCTGTACAAGAGGGGGGTAATAAATTTGCCAAGTATGCATCTTCTGCTGTTTTTGCCCCGATTATTATTATCATGCCTTTCCCAACTATGGTAAATACAGTAGGTCAACAAAATTCCCAATTGTTTCACGGGGGAAATTATGTGAAAAATTTCATGGGTTTCTTTATTGTCATGGCTATTGTATGGGTGATAGTTAATAAGAAATGGAGCGAGTATACCCTTGTAGGTTCATTTGTCATCGGTTACTTAGGTATTATTGCTCTTAGTTCTTTTGCCCAGGCGGAGCGCTTCCATCAACCGGCCTTACCATTTTTATTAATGATTGCTGCCTTTGGGGTCAGTAAATTGAAAAGTAAGGATAAAAAATACTTTAACTGGTATATGGCTGCACTTTTTGTTGCCTTGCTTGCTTGGAGCTGGTTTAAACTTGCGGGGAGAGGTCTTGCATAAAACGAATTTCACGAATTTTAGGGATGCTAATTACACGAATAAAGAGAGAAGAAAAATAAGATTAACCACTAAGACAGTAAGAGTACAAAGAACCACTAAATCTAATTCGTGTAATGCGTGTAATTCGTATTAAATTTGTGTAATTCGTAATTAAAATGAAAGTGTTGATTGTTTGCAGCAAGAATTCCGGTCGGATAGCACCATTTATTGTGGAGCAAGCCGATTCGTTGTCGAATGTTGGGGTAGAGATTGATTATTTTTGCATAGAGGGTAAAGGATTTACTGGTTACTTGAAAAACCGAAAGAGGCTTCTTGAAAAACTTCGGCAATATAAACCGGATTTAATTCATGCACATTATGGCTTATCGGGTTTGCTGGCAAACACTCAAAGGATAATCCCTGTTGTTACTACTTATCATGGCAGCGACATTAATGTCCCCCGGGTTTTTCTGTTGTCGCGCCTGAACATGCTGTTTTCAAAGCACAATATCTTTGTTTCGGAAAAAATGGCCCCTAAATCCCCTAAAGGGGACTTAAGAAATAAAGCAAAGTACTCTTTGATACCGTGTGGTGTGAATACTGATTTGTTTGTACCAATGGATAAGCAAGAAGCTCGCAAGATGTTGGGTTTCAATGATGAAAAATTAGTTCTTTTTGCAGGGGCATTCGATATAGCAGTGAAGAACCCGGAACTGGCAAAGACTGCAAGTGCATTAGTAACTGATACAAGACTGATTGAACTGAAGGGTTACAGTCGTGAAGAGGTAGTGATATTGCTGAATGCAGTTGATGTTTTATTACTGACAAGTTTTACCGAAGGTTCGCCACAGGTTATAAAAGAAGCAATGGCTTGCAATTGTCCGATAGTTTCGGTTGAAGTGGGGGATGTCCGGCAGGTGATACATAATACGAAGGGATGTTTTATCACTACTTACAATCTCAACAATGTGGCTGAGAAACTTCAACAAGCAATTAGCTTTGTGGCACGCACTAACGGTCGGAGTCGTATAGAGGAAATGGGGCTTGATATGAATACGGTAGCAGCAAAGGTTTTAAGAGTGTATGAAAAAGTAGAAAAAAGCAAGTTGCCCTGTTAGCGGTTAGTAAAATCAAAATAAGTATGGAATATCAGTGGGATTTTTCAAATAAAAAGACCTATAACAATCGGGTAGGTAAGTACAAATTTAGAAAGCAAATTGAATTTGTACTAAGAAATGCTGAAAATAGATTTGATAACATTCTGGATGTCGCGGGAGGCTCTGGCAGATTTGCATTACCGCTTTATGAGTATTCAAAAAATATTAAAGTTGTTGATCTTGATGTTGAGGCTTTAAATATATTATCCTCTCGCAATAACAATATAGTAACACTTCAGGGTGATTTTATAGAAGTTGAAATAACAGAAACGTTTTCATTAATTCTATGTATTGAAGCATTGGGTTATTTTGATGATTTAGATAAATTCTTTGCTAAAATAAATAATTTATTGTCTGATCAGGGCAGGTTTGTATTTATGTACAACAACCCCGATAGCTGGAGATTTTTGTTGAGAAAAATCAGGCATATAAGAAAAGGGGCACATCCATACAAAGAGATTAAGTTTGATGAACTCAAATCGATACTCAAAAAATATTCCTTTGATATTGTAGAAATGAAAGGAATGAACTGGCTTCCTTTACCACTTTCATCGAACAGTAGATTGGTTTGGTTATTTGAATTTTTTGAAAAATGGTTGGGCTTGTCAAAATGGTATTCTCAAAGTCCCTGGTTGCTAATTTCAATAAAAAAGTACCAACATTAAGTTTGTGTTAAGAAGTATGATAAAAATTCACTCTACATATGCTGATATTGATACGAAACAGTGGAACGACCTTGTGCTGAGGTCAGATACTGCATCGTTTTTTCAAACACAGGCATGTTACAATTTCTACAATTCCCTTTCGTTTTTAAAACCCTTTGTCTTTGCTGTTTCTGAACGTGATACGCTGAAAGCTGTTATCTGCGGATACATTATATCTGATGGCAATAGGTTGAAACGATATTTTAGCCAACGCGCCATTGTTCCGGGTGGATTATTGATTGATAATGACACAGCGACAGGAACTATACAACAACTTCTTACCCACGTTACCCGACAACTCTCAAAAGAGGCTATTTATATTGAAATCCGAAATTACAACGATTATTCTGCTTTTGATGATGGTTTCAGGTTGTCTGGTTTTAGATTTCAGCCACACCTGAATTTTCAGGTTATTACCAACGATGTTGATAGGGCCCTTATGCAGCTTAACAGCACTAAACGACGGGATGTAAGGCTTACACAGAAACAAGGTGCTGAATGGTTGGAAACAACTGATATGGCCGATGTGAATGCGTATTATACCATATTGGATGAATTATATAAGACACGAATAAAGACGCCCTTGTTTCCACTGGAATTCTTCCAAAAATTAGTTTCAGGTTCATTTGGAAAATTGTTTGTGATAAAATACAAGGATATTGTAATAGGAGGGAGTGTTTGTGTGTTACTGCCCGGAAAGGCCGTTTATGAATGGTTTGTTTGCGGATTGGATGGAAAATATAAGAATGTATTTCCTTCGACTGTGGCTACCTGGGCTGGTATTGAATATGCAGCATCGAACGGATACGCTTGCTTTGATATGATGGGAGCCGGTAAGCCCGACGAGGGTTATGGTGTAAGGGAATTTAAATCTAAATTTGGTGGAAAGCTGGTAGAACATGGCAGATATTTATATATTTGTAAACCACTGTTGTATCGTTTAGGTAAAAAGGTAATTCAAATTCTAAAGAAAAAGTAGCAATGAATATACTTATGGATATAGCGCATCCGGCTCATGTACACTTGCTTCGTAACACCTATGCCGAACTTATTAGGCGAGGTCATCATGTGCATGTTACGGTCAAAGATATTCCATCAGCCATTGTATTGCTGCAAAAGTACGATATACCGTTTACTTACCTGGGTGGAATGCATGATTCACTATTGGGAAAAGTTTTTTTGCAGTTTAGCTATAACTACAAATTGTGGAAACTGGTACGACAAAACAAGATAGATATTGGTTTTGGTTCATCACTCACGCTTGCACATATATCCCGACTCACAAAAATGCATTCTATCATTCTGGACGATGACGATGATGAGGTGGAACCGCTTTTTGTAAAATATGCACATCCGTATGCCGATGTTGTTTTGAGTCCGGATTGTACAGTCAGAGCAACAAAAAATGCAATTTCATATCCCGGTTATCACGAATTAGCTTACCTTCATCCCAATCGTTTTAAACCCGATCCAGCAATTCTTCAGGAGATTGGTTTAACCGAAGGTGAACCGTATTTTGTGTTGCGGTTTAATGCTTTCAAGGCGCATCACGATGTAGGTGTTCAGGGTTTATCAATTGAGAACAAACGAAAATTGATTGAGGTACTGAAGAAAAAAGGGCGGGTGTTTATTACTTCCGAGCGAAATATTGATGAAGAGTTTAAAAGTTACCAACTTGTTTTATCACCCGATAAGATACACTCACTTATTTATTATGCAACGCTAATGATAGGAGATAGTCAGACGATGACATCTGAAGCAGCAGTATTGGGAACTCCGGCTGTAAAATGCAATAGTTTTGCCGGAAGATTAGCGGTACCTAATGAACTGGAAAATAAATACGGATTGTGTTTTAGTTTCTTACCTGAGAAAAGTGATGAGTTCTTTCGGAAAATAGAAGAGTTGATAAGTACCGGGAATCTAAAAACAATTTTTGCAGTAAGAAAGCAACGGTTATTGGAAGAGAAGCTGGATGTTACAGCTTTTTATTGCTGGTTTGTCGAAAATTATCCAGACAGTAAGACTCTAATGAAGCAAGATCCTGAATACCAACTGCGGTTTAAATGATAAACGTAGTGCTAATTAAATTTACAAACCTATGAAAATCCTGTTTTATCTTGGACATCCGGCGCAGTTTCATTTTAGTAAAAACATAATAAAAGAGCTGAAAGACCGGGGACATGAAGTGAAGGTATTGATAAAATCCAAGGATATGTTGGAATATCTTGTAATGAAGGAGGGTTTTCAATACGAAAATATTCACAGAGGATATCATAAGACCCGGACAAAACTACATATGTTTTTTGAATCGATTTACCGTTCGGTAAAGGTTGTCAGAATTGCGTCGGGATGGAAGGCAGATGTGTTAGTGGGTACTGACTCTTCTATTGCTCAGGCTGCATTTTTACTCAATAAAACAGCTCTTACAGTCCTGGAGGATGATTACGACGTGATTAGAAACCTGGCAAGGCTTACATATCCTTTCTCAACGGCTATTGTCACGCCCGAAGTGTGTAATGTGGGGAGGTGGGAAAAGAAGAAGATTTCCTATAAAGGCTATATGAAACTGGCGTATCTTCATCCTGATTATTTTACTCCCGAACTTGCTATTGTTCGTAAATATATTCAATCAGACCAATACTGGTTAGTCAGACTTGTGAAACTCTCGGCGCACCACGACGATGGAATTAAGGGATTAAACCTGAAGTTAGTTCACCGGATTATTGAGAAGGCCAATGCACGTGGATTTTCAATTTATATTACTTCCGAAGGTGAACTGGATCCATCCTTATCGGCTTATCAGCTAAAAATAGATCAGGCTGATATTCATCATGTAATTGGATTTGCATCAATGCTTATTTCAGATAGTCAGAGTATGTCTGTCGAAGCAGCACTGTTGGGAACACCTTCGGTTCGTTTTAGTGGTTTTGTTGGTAAAATCAGTGTGTTGGAAGAATTAGAACATGTATACAACCTGACTTTTGGTTTCAAAATAAATGAATCGGAAAATTTAATAAAATGTATTTCTGAAATAATTGATACTCCCGATAGGGATACCTTTTTTGAAGATCGGCGCCAAAAGATGCTTGCTGACAAAATTGATGTAACAGGATTTTTTGTCAAACTTATTGAAGAGTATCCCATAAGCAGACAATGTATAAAAAGAGATTTTTCACTCACTGTATATGATTATTTATTAACTGCGGCAAAAAAGGCTGGCTATTCATTTTATACATTTCAGGATTATTGTGAAGGTAAGACGAAAGGAAGGTATATTATATTGCGTCATGATGTGGATTTAAAAGCTGAAAATTCGTTGGCTACCGCCCAAATAGAAGCAGCCCATGGTATTCGATCCACCTATTATTTCAGGTATGTGCCGCAAAGTAATAAACCACATATAATAAGGGAGATTGCTGCATTGGGCCATGAGATTGGTTATCACTACGAAGAAATGTCTATCTTCAATGGAGATGAAGCGAAAGCAATTCAGTTTTTTGAAAAACAACTTGCTTATTTCAGAGAGTTTTACCCGGTAGTAACGATAAGCATGCATGGAAGTCCAACGTCGAAATGGGATAACCGGAAACTTTGGAAAACTTACGATTATCACGATTATGGTATTATTGGCGAACCCTATTTTGATTTTCTAAACGTTGAAAAACACAAGAATAAAAAAATATATTATTTCACCGATACAGGGCGTATGTGGAATGGTGACCGATTCAATGTACGGGATAAAATGATAGGAGGGGAGAAGAATTCCCAAAAGATAGAAGTGCATAAAACTTCGGACCTTATCAATTGGCTCAAAACAACGAATCAGTATTCGGAAATTATGATTACAACACACCCACAGCGTTGGACAAATAAACTTGTACCCTGGTTGGTTGAGCTGGTTTTACAACGAATTAAGAACGTAATCAAATTGAATCTGGCAAAAAGTAATTATTCAGGCTAGTCAATTAATTCAAACAAAGGCCTGATTCAAATTAAAACAGCCGCAGTCGGAATTACCGGCTGCGGCTGTTTTTTTAAGCTTGTGGTTTATTATTTCTTTACAATTTTACGTAGATAAGTTTTACCACTATTTGTTATCCGAACAAAATATAGACCTGGATTCAGATTGCTCAGATTCATTTGATAGGCTTCTGTGCCTGTGGTCGAAATATGGGATAAAACTTCTACACCCACTGAATTAATCAAATCAATTTTCACATCATTATTAAGTCCACCAATAGACACATTACAGAAATCGTTCACTAAGTTTGGATATACCCGGATAGAAGAGCCGGTAATATCCTCAATACCATCGGCTACATCTACTGAAATAATACCTTCGTTAATCCTGGATACGTTCCATTTCAGGCCTTCTGCGGGTTGAGCAGGCGAAATGGCATCAAATTGTCCCGTAATTGAAGAAGCAGTAAGAATTGTGTAACTGTTTCCTGCCTGATAGTTTGCACCAATATTGTTCATTTCAAGTGTGCCTTTCAGAACTGCTGTACTTGTTATTGCTATTTTGTCATTTGCTGTTCCTGATACTTTGATTATTGTTTTTGAACCTGTTTGAAGTACAAAAGCACTACCCAATGTTAGGGTCCCAATTGCACTGGTACCGGGCTGTATGGTTCCACCCGAATAAATAACAACTGAACCCGAAATGATTCCGTTTCCGCTAATTGTACCAGTATTATTCACATAAACTACACCCGTTCCGGTTGCACTACCCGTTGTGTTCGCTGCAATTACTTTTCCTCCATTAATATTAAAAAGGGAAGTCATAAGATTTGCCCCTGTCAAGGTCCATGATCCTGTTCCTGATTTTATGATAGTTGCACCATCATTTAAAATACCATTGAATGTGGCATCACGATTATCGCTACCTATTTGCCATGTACCTCCACCAACTGTTGAACCAACAATACCTGAAAGTGAACCTATTTTCACAACCGTAGAAGCGCTTGATCCACTTGCCCCTGTTGTTGCGTAAGCAGCCATATCAACGACGTTCGAAAGATTTACATTGGCCAATGGGAATCCGATAGAGTTTGCCGTTATACGGAAGTTTCCGCTTCCGCCATTTATTACATTTAATTTTCCGGTAAAATTGGCTCCACTGGCTACTAAATCGGCCCGAACATAAGGTACAGTGTAGTTCAGTGTTCCTCCACCGGATATTGTTCCGCTAATTATACAACGGCCCGATGCAAGCAACGATCCGGTTTGACCAGTTGCAATACTGATATTCCATGTTGGTTTCTGATTATAGTCAGACGTATTGTAATACATGGATATTTTACCGCCATTTTCCAATGTTATCGGACCGGAACCAAATGCACTTGTATTCATTAACAAGGTAGATAGCCCAACATTTCCGCCCGAGATAATTGTTCCTCCTGAATATGTATTTGCGACACTACCCGAGATGTTTAACTGACCTACACCATTTTTTATGAGTTTTCCGGTACCTGTCAATAATCCGGTAAGTGTAACTACTCCATTTGATTTGGGGATATTAATGGTATCGTTTCCTACAAACGTATAACCTCTGTTGGAATTCGTTGAAACTGCATTGACGATTAATCTGGAGTTTGTTAATACCATATTGGCCGGATCAACAGCTGCAGATCCTAACGAGCCAACAGCACCTGCATCGCTCAATGCTGCTATCTGAACAACTGCATTTGTAAGTAAGGTTTTCCCGGTATACCCATTGCTTACAGTTTGAATATCGAGTAATCCTTTACCTGTTTTTATTAAATCACCAGTGCCAATAATTCCACCTGCACCTTTTACGATATATGCTGAACCAGCATTGCTAAAGGTTGTTTTCGAAGTTGTAAGATTGTCAGTCAGATTTACTGTTTTGAGCGTTGCTGTATCTGTGAACAATACATTATCATTATTGACAAAATAGGTTGGAGTATCATTCAATGTGAAATTCTCCGACAAATAATCCCAATCGGAACTGATGGTTCCTTTCCATTTGACATCGGCAGCAGCCCGAACAGCATTTACGACTAATTTGAGTGTGTTGTTTTCAATCACAAGTGACATAGGCAAACCGCTGATACCTTCAATGGAAAAATTATCGACTGTTCCGGTAAATGTTCCCGACCATTTTATCAATGAAAACGAACCGGAAGGAAGAGTGCCATTTTGTGTTTTTATAACAATGTTGTTTATTCCTGAAACTGTCAGGTTTCCATTCACTACCAATGAATCATTTTTGTAAGCGGCAGAAGGTATGATGTCAAACTCAATATTAGTTTTACCAGGTAGATTTAAATTTCCATTAACTGTCATTTTCCCCAGTTTATCTGCAACTAATCCATTTCCGGGCATCAATCGGCTTCCTTCAATATTCAATGCTTTGTCAAAGCTAATACCACCATTGATAATTGTGTTTCCGGCTAATGAGCCTTTAGCTCGTATTACAATCGGGCTGATCAATGACCCGTTTACAGCTAAAATGCCTTCCGAAATGACTGTTTTTCCCGTATAGATGTGATTGCCGTTAAGCGTGAAAGTACCATTCATTGATTTTACCAATTCCATGGCTCCGGTTAGTTTACCAGCTCCACTTAATACATAATCTTTTCCTTTGGGATTCATTGCCCAAAGCTTTGATGGAGCAAGGTTTGCAGGTAATTGTATTGCTACCGAATTATTACCGGAAATATCAAACATTACATCATCTCCATCAGTAAAGGCTGATGTTGTTTTTTCGTTGTCCAACACAAAGTTCTGTGACGTTTTATCGAAAGAAGTTCCGGAAGTCCATGTTAGTTTCGCTTTTTGCACAGGAGAAAGGGGAGGTGTAGGCATGTTATATCCGAGATAAAAATCAGGGAATGCCGATTGATAGTAACCTTTGGTAGTCGCCTGCATGCGGTAAGCAGGATTTTGCATCAAACAGTATATCCGTTGACTCGTTGGATAATCGGTAGAAAAACCCACAAATCCGGGACAAGTGGCTGTAACACCATCTGCAGCGACACCCGATTTTTCGAGTACCACTTCTTCGCGCCAATCACCTGCAATATCACCAAAAAATGCGGGACGAACTCCCCATTCTGATTTCACCTGCCAGCTTGTCATTTTAGCGAATTCAATTAATCTGCTTCCAAATGAATGTGAGCTGATACTGTATTTGCGCACATCAGCATTGAATCCATTGCCATCGGCCGAAGATAAGTCTTCACGATCCAAATCACCATCCCACCACACACCTTCGTGTGGAAACGGTGTTGCACCTTCATAGATCGTATTTCCTTTTGCATCGTATATGTTAGCCATTGTGGAATAAAATTCATAACCTAAATGGGTTGAATCAACATCCATACATTCTCCACGACCCACATCTCCAACTGCCGATAAATATTTTTTTGTAATGGAAGTTCCGGTTGCTGCATCATACAGAAGCATTCCCAGCATGGCGTTTTGCTGTATGGCAAAGGTTTCCAAACCCGGACGTTCCGGATCAATATCACCTACCCGAAAACGGTCGCCATGTGTAATATGTGCATTATAGGCAAGTGTACCATCGTATTTAATTCCATACCCAATATCCAGGAGTTCGTCACGTCCATCTAAATCTACATCAGCAGATCGTATACCATGCCCTTCGGCACAGTCCTGATAGCCTCTTTCCCAGTTATATTGGTTTACCCATTGTCCGGCCTGATTGTATCCCCAGGCAGATGCATAATAGAAATGATACTGACTTAATTCCCTTGTTTTGTAAATGAATCCCACGCTTGGATGTTTTCCATCTAAATACTCAATAGCCATGTGTCCGTTGAGGTTGTAATAGCCATCACCCATAAAATTAGCCTTATTGGTGCGCGTATAATTTGATGGATAATTCATCTCAATGCTGTTTTTCTCTTTTCCGGTTAATCCATCGATTGCAGTGATGTATTGAGGTGCATTTCTGACCGTTTGCGTTTCATAATTTACAATTCCATCGTTATCGGTATCTAACGAAGTGGAGCCATTTACTCCTTTTCCATCAGCAAACACAGTTCCATCACTACTTTTTATAACCACATCGGCTTTTCCATCACCATCCATATCGTAAGCAATAACCATATCGTCCTGTCCCTGATCAATACTCACATTGGGACCCATATCTACTGTCCATAGTAGCGTTCCATTGCGCAAATAAGCCTGAATTTTGTGTGTGTTTAGTCCATCTGTTGAAAGCCGGTCAACTACAAAATCATATTCGCCATCACCATCTAAATCGGCAGGCCAACAGAACTTTGTACTGTATTTTGAAATATCGAGGCTATCGATAGCCGGATTGTATGTTATATCGAGATAAGCGCTCCGGTAAGTTGTAAAGCCATTTCCGGGAACAGTGAAGATGCCGCTGGGCAATCCTTCAACTCCATTTATAACAGGAGTTACATAAAGTTGTGTGCCGGTATTTACCAAACCCGAAGTAGGGGAGTAGTTTGTAATATTAAGTGGAGCAGTATTCAATTTTGTAAAACTTGAAGTACCTGTTCTTTTAGCGTACAGATTGAATTGAATATTTTCAGCATCGGTAGCAAAATAACGCCAACTTATAAAAAAGTTTCCTGAGCTGTTTCTAACGGCAACAACTCCACGATCGAGATTTTCCATCTTGCGCTGAGCAAATACGGAAGTTGGGGTAAATGTAGTTATAAATATAACCAGAAGTAGGCCTTTAAAAAATAGTAACTTTAAGTTCATATCAGTTGTGATTGTTTGTAAAAGATTTAAAAATGGTTCATGTAAAGGTAAAAGAGCCAGTCTAAAAATAGAATGGCTCTTTTTTTGTCTATTGTATATATTTAAGAATGTGTTTAGTTATTTATCACTTTGACATTCTGATTTCCAACGCGAACAATATAAATACCTTTTGTTGGTAAGTTTATTGATACCTTGTCGCTATTTGCAATCGAGTTAGTAACAAATTTGCCAGCTAAGGTATACACATCAATTGATTTTCCTGTTTCAATATTTGAAACTATCAATTGTCCATCTACGGCATAAGCGCTAAACTGAACTACAGAAGGATTAGCTACAGCAGTTGTGGCTTCAACAACCTTATTGATATTATTCCATTGTGCTGCAGCCTGATATTGTGCTTTTGAGCCATATGGAACGTATAATATACAAGAACTGTTTAAATTGTAAAATACATCTTCTGAATTACTTAAGTCTACAGGTACTGCACTGTTGGTTGTAATAGTTTTAGCAGCACAATTATAGAATGCAGCACTTCCTATTGTTGTTACCGAAGATGGAATGAATATATTGCTTAGTTTACTAAAGTAGAAAGAATATGCTCCAAGGGAAGTTACTGTATTTGGAATAGTGTAAGACCCTGTTTTGAAAATAGGAACCTGAATAAGGGTAGTTTTCGTCTTGTTAAATAATATAGAGTCAGCACTTGTATAATTTGCATTAGCGGCGTCAACAAATAAAGGAGCACTACAATTTGCAAATGTATAATTACCTATTGTTGTAACTGCTGCAGGTATATTGATAGCTGTTAGTGCAGTACAATTTCCAAAAGCAACATCTCCAATTGTTTTTAGAGTGCCTGGCAGTGATATAGTAGTTAATGCATTGCAATTTTGAAAAGTGTAAGTACCAATACTTGTCAATGCTGATGATAAGTTTACATTCGTAAGACCGGTACAACCCGCAAAAGTATAATTTGGCAACACTGTAACTAAATCAGGTACAGTTACATTTGTAAGCTTTGTACAACATGAAAAAGTGTATTGTCCTAAGGTTTTCACTGTAACAGGTAATGGCATTGTTGCCAGACCAATACAGCTATAAAATGCATAATCCCCAAGAGTTGTTAGTGCTGTAGGTAATGTGATGTTTTTTAATCCGGAGCAACCGTAGAATGTGTACGTATCAATTTTTGCTAAGTTTGCAGGTAATGAAACATCTGTTAGTCCTACACACTCGTAAAAAGCATATCCACCCAATGTTGTAACAGTGCTTGGAATAGCAGCACTTGTTAGTTTAGTACAGTATTCAAACGCATTAGCCCCAATGCTTGTAGAACCTTCACGGAAGTTTATATTCGAAAGTAAATCACAGTTTGAACATACTCCGGCAGGAATACTCTTCAACGTAGTAGGAAAAGTTATGGACGTAATTTTACGACAACTTTGAAAAGCATATGTACCTACAGTAGTAACTGATTCAGGTATATCAATATTCCCCGGAATATTGCTACATGCTGAATAAGTATAACTTCCAATACTTAAAAGAGTTGAGGGAAAAATTATACCCTGATTCAATCCGATACATCTTTCAAAAGCATTATCTCCAATCGTTGTAAGGCTCGAAGGTAACGTAAAGTTTGTTACACCTGCACAGTCTAAAAATGCTCCACTACCTATTGTTGTAACAGTATTTGGAATGCTGAACGTTCCAACAAGCCCAATACATGTTCCAAAGGCATATTTATCAATTGTAGTTATTGTAGCAGGAAAAACAATTGACTTTAAACTTGTTTTACCATTTATTGTTAGAATCGGATAAGCAGTTGTTACTGTAGATAAAGTTGCCGGATATGAAAAAGCATATTGTGGAATTGTATTGACAGGATAAGTAGCACTTGCTGCTGCCATTGCCCCACTTGTATTCGTTCCCCCGGTACCTGTATACGCTATAATTGTTGCACTTCCCAAGTCAAGGGTTGTCATACTTGTACTGTCACGTAGGAATTTGAAATCTCGGGCGTCTATATTACCCGTCAACGTAAATTTGGTTGCCGCAGCATCGAAACTACCGGCAAATACGCGGATGGTTGGAGAAACGATTGTCGTCAGTTTACTACAGCTTTGAAATGCAAATTTCCCAATTGAAGTTACCGAAGCAGGAACTGTTAGGGTAGCAGCAATTTTAGTACAACCTGAAAATGCAAAAGTCCCAATTGTTGTTAGCGTATTAGGTAATACAACGCCAGTTAAAGCTGTGCATTTGTAAAAGGCATAAGTTCCAATGGTTGTAACTGATGATGGGATTGTATCAATACCGGCAACGTTAATTGGTGCCTGTATTAATGTTGTGAATGTCTTATTGAATAATACTCCTTTAGAACTCGAGTAATTCGTATTGGCAGGATCTACTTTTACACCCACATTGCAATTACGAAAAGTAGAAAGACCGATACTGGTAACAAATGTTGAAATTGCTGTTGTGTCAACTAGCCCCGTACAACTCTCAAATGCATAATCTCCTATTGTTGTTACAGTTGCCGGGATAATTATTTTTGTAACTTTAGTACAGCCCTGAAAAGTGCTTGCAGCAATGCTGGTAAGTCCGCTTGGCACAGAAATAACTGTTAGTGCATTACAGCCTGAGAAGGCCGATGCACCAATACTGGTAAGTGTTGATGGTAGGCTTAATGTATCTTTGAGACCCGTGCAACCTAAAAAGGCACTGCTACCGATCGTCTTAAGCGATGTTGCCAGAATTGTAAGCTTTCCGGTCAGGTTGTAGTTATTTACAAATGCATTGTTAGCAATACTTGTAACTTTATATATTACAGATTTATAACGCACTGTATCTGGAATGACAGGTGCAACCGGGAGCAATATGCTATTTCCCGTCACAGATGCAGTATTATCAGTGCTGTTTAAAGTGTAAATTATATTATTACTGCTCATGTTTGTTTGAGCCTGCGTAATACAAACTATGCTCAGTAAGGCAATGACTAAAAGTGAAATTTTGTGTTTCATAATTTTGTTATTATTTATGCATGTATTAGTTTAGAGATAGATAAAACTATCAATTATCAACTGAATTTTAGTGTGTAAATTGTTGAAACAGGATATTGAAATTGCTATCGATAATTGTTGTTTGATTTAGGTATTATAAGTAAATTATAATCTTCTGATATTGTGGGTTGATTATGATACAAAGATAGAAATAGTAGTTATCTTACCTAATGGAAAATTGTACTTTTTTATAAAAAAGAATTCAATATGACTTTAAATATGTCTATTTGTACACCACAAATTCACTTGCTGTCTGATACAGATAAGATTTTGATTAATTAGTTGATATTAAGATTCCACACCTAACTTTTTTATTGCTAAAAGAGGCAACCTGTTATTAAGGTTGCCTCTTTGTTTAAATAATTTGATTCTGATGTTATTTGATAATCACTTTCGTTGTATTAGAATCGTTTGACGAAATTACTTTTACAATGTATACAGAGCCCTGTTTCATTGTTGAAGTAAATACATCCGAAGTAGAAACCGCATTCAACATAACTCTACCCAAAAGGTCAGTTACCATGATTTTTGCACCAGCTTTAATACCCTTTACAGTAAGAGTTCTGCCAACAGCATATGTTTTGATATTTGATGAACTTACATTCTTAACTGCAGTTGTTCCAACTGTGAATGTACCATCTTTAATCCATAAACGTGAGCCTAAAGAACCAGGAGTTAATGTGTTCTCAGTATAATTATATTCCTGATAATAATAGTTTCCATCAGCCAAATTACAAGTATAAGTTGAGTCTGAAGTATTCACAGCACCTTCGCTAACCCGTGTCCAATGATCATTTTTGAATATTACTACGTAATCAATTCCGAGTAACCCTAAGCCAGGATCTGTAACACCTAAGTGTTGAAGTGTATATGGATTAGTTGTGTAAACAGTTGGATCTACAACCTGATAAGGAACTGACAATTCATTACTACTTGCATAAGTTATGAATGAAGCAGTAGCATTACTTGCGTAACCACCCGAATTAAATAATGGGAAATAGGTTTTTGCGAGGCCGGATGCAGCGCTAATATTTACGTTTACTGAGTCCTGATCTACAGGAATGAATTCCATCATGTCTAGCCATGCAATCTGGTTAGCACTACTTTCGCCTGTACTGGTACATGTCAATTTTAAATCATGCTGTCCTGAAGCATCAACAACAACCGAACCCAAATAAGACATCTGATTCAAACCATCATTCGTGTTCGCATTCCATCTTCTTTTGTTGTTGTTACCACCTCTGATACTAAATCCGTTCAATTCTGCATTTGGATAATATAGTGTTTTTCCATCCATTGTAACAGTAGTTTTCATACCACCATCAAGATTTGTACGTTGGTTCATATAAATATTATATGCGCCTTTGTTTAACCAAGGAGTTTTAAACAGCATCCATGTTGGATTTGTTCCATTACCATAAGGCACATTGAATGCATCAGATGCACCGTAGTAATCAGCAGTTTTACCAGGAGTAGTGAAACCATAAGCTCCCCAGGTAGCATACTTAGTTTTGATTGTAGTTTCGGGTAAGTCTGTCGAAAGAGAAAAATTTGAAACTGAGTCTGCAGCAAAATTAATACTAGCTCTTGGAGTTGCAGCACTTGTATATTTCATTCTGTATTTAAATATCTCCGGCATAGTACCTAGGTCATAATAAACAGGATAAGGAATTTCATTAGCTAATGATGGAGTTATTTCAACAGCAACACCTACAGTATCACTGCTTGTATATGCTATTCTATCTCCAACATAAACGGCTTTAATGTTTTCAGTACCTACCAATAAATTAGGGAACGTAACAGAGCCCATACCCAAAACATCCGGAACAATAGAGTTTTTCACCACGCCATTCACCAAAATATTCACTGCTCCTTGTGAAACAGGGTCAGAATTTGGTGTTTTTACAGTAAAGTTCATTGTTACATCATGGTAAAGTTCTGCAGTTGTAGGACCAGCCAATGTAACAACAGTTTTTACAGGATTTGCTTTATTGAAAATAAGGTTAATTTCGCTTCCACCTGTAGCTACAGTAACACTATCAACAGAAGTAGCATCATAAATATAATAATCTCCTCCATAAATAATATTTATTTTATCACCGGCAACGGCTTTATAAACAGAATTTACTGCCTGATTTTGAGCTACTCTTGCAGTATAAATTTCTGTTCCGGTAGCATCTTTATATCTTACTGTTACATTAGCTGCTGCTGCAACCTGGTGCATTGTATATATATCAATATTATCAAATTGTTGTTGCATATCACAGTTTACACCATTTCCGGTACCACCTTCAGCTTTACCACGGGTTCCTGCAATTTCCAAACGGGAAACATCTGTTGCACCTGTATTGACAAAAGGCAAATTGGTGAAAGTTCTCTTGTTTTCTGTACCTGTCAAAGTGATTTCGAATGATATGATTCTTTTATTCATAAAATCTATAACAGCTTTAACATGATACCAATTAGACATTTTAAAGGTTGGCCCCAAATCTGTTGATTTGTTGATACTATCACATTTAGCAGCATAATAGCTCGAAGGTGACGGGAAAGTAGTCGATGCAGTATAACCCGGATCAAGCATTGCATACGGCAACAGTGTATTTGTATAATAAGATGTCTGTGTTGCATTCACTGTACGAGTAACAATTCTTGCTGGCATAGGATTCAAAGTGTCAGCACTTATGTTCAATAAGTGAAGGTCACCCAATGGTTCAGTACCTGTACTAGTATTATAATTTGTACCTGCTTTCAAGCTCCAACGCTCGTACCACAAACCAAATATAATACTATCATTGGCTCCACGTATATTACAAACACCATAAGATGCTGGTTCTGTTCCTGAAGTACCGGTAGAGTTGGCTTGTCCTAATAACTTATAAGGATTCCAGTCAAATTCATAATAAACTGTATCCTGTCTTGCAGTAGTAGCAGTTATGTTCGTAATTTTATTACCACGTCCACCTGAACCACTACCTGCACAGTACATGTATCCACCTGTAGCACCTGTAAGGGGTACATTAGTTATACCTGCAGCCGTGTTTCCGGAGAGATTTGAAGCGGCAGTAGTAAATGCCGGCGATGGCGCAAGCGTAAAATCATAATAGGCAATCTGAACATTCTTTACCCAGTCTGCCTTGACTGTGTAAAAAGATGTTGCGGCAATTACTGCCAGTAGAGTAAAAAGTTTTTTCATGATATAAATTTTTAGTTGTTAATTCAATATTTTGTAATGAACAATGCAAAACTACACTTTCTTTCAACCAACGAGAATGGAAAAATGTATTTTTGTATGGAATATAATACACTACAGAAACACATTCACAGCTTCTCAGAAACATGAAAGAAGCTGTGAGATGAGTCTAAAGTTTATTTCTTCATTGGTAAAAACAGATTTTCATCAGTAATTGTTGCACTTCCAGCGGCACCTGCATTAAATTTGTGTGCAACAGCTGCGTTCATAATTGTTGCAACACTTGCAGCACCATCTTTTTTATTATTTCGGCGTGCTATACGTAGCAAATCTCCCCAACGTTGTCCTTCAAATCCACATTCCAAAGCAGCTTCTTTGATTAATGCTTTTTCAATCCATTGAATTGAGTCTGCTGTAGTAATAATGTCTGCAGGTTTAGTTATGTTCACCAGGAATGCTCTACCTCTGATACCACCATTATCTCTCCACGGTGAGCGTAGGAATGTATATGGAGCATCGTTTTGACGTGCATCCAAATAAAATGGGGCAGGGTAGGGTACAGCTGCAACAGAATCATTTGCTGGTGGAAAACTACTGTATTCAACTCCAAATTTATCTGATCTTGTTGTTCTATCAGACTTAAGCCATTCGAAATTCGATTTTACTCCGTTATTCAACAAAGCGTATGCAAGTCTTGGATAACCGGCTCTGTTTGCTGCTTCTGCATAACGTAAATGTAAAAGTGCAGCTCTATATAAAAACCATTTACCGGGTTTTGAATATTGATTTGTGAAATTGTAATAATTCAAATGTATTGTTTTATTCGCATCTGTATTGCCTACTGCATAGTAATCGTACAAATATTTCAGTACTACTGGCTGACCATTTACATAATCATAAGACGATTCACGACCTCTACCATCAAACATAAAGCCATTTGATTGTTGTACCTGTGTATTCCATAAACTATCAATAGCATACGATGATGGCTTTAACTGATATTGTCCCTGACCAGTATTGGCAAATAGTTTAATAAAGGGACTAACTGAATTAGATGATCCACTAAAACTCATCATCCAAATCATTTCATCCTGTAACCCGACAGTTCCCGATGTGCCTGCATCCGTTGAACCACGATAAAAAATTTCTTTCCACATATTCCGGAATGACGTAACATCTTGGTCTTTATAGCGTTGATAGGTGATCTGGAAACGAGGTTCATTAGAACCTGCCCAAACCCATGTGCTTATTTTGTTTTTGATATTTGTTTTTGATGAAAGTGCATCTGCAGCATCCATATAAGCTTTATATTGGGTTGCGGCCTCCACAAATTGATCATTCCACAAATACAAATCACCTAACAATATATGTTTATCAACGAATTGTAGATTGAGGTAGAAAGACTTACTGTTATCTGTAATTGTTTTGCTATAAAACGACGAAATTGTATTGGTTTCCAGGGTTGGCAAACTTTCCATTTCACTTATAAGTATTGGAATTAAATCATCAAGACTTTTTGTGGGGAATAACCCTTTAATTTCTAAAGAATCGATAGATTGCAATGGATTTGTAACGTAAGCCACATCTTTAAAATGCATTCCTAACTGTAAGTAGGCCCAACAACGAATAGCCATAACATCTGAATAACGCGGACCATAATTTTCCTTCGATATTCTGTTATCTGCAAGCATTTTCTTGAAATTGTACAAAATATCGTTCGCATTCAGAATCACTTCATAAAATGGAGTAGGATCACAATATTTATTAGCAGCTGTTTCCTTGTGTAAGCTCAAATCTACCTGGTCCTGAGTTGCATTGGAAGTTACGTCCATTAAATCGGCACGTAGTTCATTGAGTACAACAACGTTTTCGGCCAGGTTCTGTACCTTACCGTATAATCCCCAGATAGCATTGTCAGCATCGTAAACATTATGGTAGTTCTCGGATGATTCCACAACTTCTTTTGCGTTTGTATCTATCATGTCCTGGCATGAACTGAACGAAACAGATAACAAAGCAAAAAAGGTAATACCAATTGTTGTTTTAAGTAATTTCATGTGTTTAAATTTAAATTTTTACACTTATATTTTTCGAAAGGGTATCAATTACAATTAATATTCTTTCGTGTGTTTTTATGGTTGAATTTATTGATTGAGATTTATTATAATCCAATTCTTACTCCTACAAGTACTGTTCTTGGTTGTGCCGAAACTCCGGTATCAATACCATAATACAATGGATTTGAACTTGTGTTGAATTCAGGATCGTAACCCAGATATTTAGTAAATGTCAGAAGATTGTTACCAGTCACGTATATTTGCGCACTGTTAATGAAACTGGAATTGAATGGAAGGTCATATGCCAGAGTCAAACTTTTTAATCGAATAAATGAACCATCTTCAATCCAACGATCTGAGAATCTTGAATTCATCATTGGGTCTCCCCATACTGCTTTTGGCATATTGGTGATCTGACCATCTGTTTGCCAACGAGCCCCGGCAGCTATAGTTTGATTATCAGTGTTTGTCATCGATTCAAGGTTAGCTCTTAAGGCATTATAAACCGAATTTCCTACAGTGAAATTAAACAAAGTACTTAATGTGAAACGTTTATATTGAAAACGATTCGTGATGGCACCAAAGAATGTCGGGTTAGGATTACCAATGACTGTCATGTCTTTTTCGTCAATATAACCATCTTTGTAACGATCTACAAATTTTACGTCGCCGGCTTTGAATGCCACTTCAGTGCCATCTGTGTTTTTGATTTTCAGATTGGCAGCAGTGGCTTCGGCCTGAGTACTGAAAATGCCGGCAGTTTGATAACCATAAAATTCACCTAACGATGAACCAACCTTAGTTCTTACCATACCATCAGCAATTGTTGTGAAGGTTTCATCAATAGATTTTGATAAGAGTGTATTCTGATATTTGGAAATATTCAGTCCTAAATCCCATTTAAAGTTATTTTGATCTATAACCCGACCATTGACACTAACATCAATGCCTTTGTTTTCAAGTGCACCATCATTATAAACAGCAACTCCTAAACCTGAAGTTGAATTAATATTTCTCAACCCCAAAAGATCGGTAGTTTTACTATCGTAAATGTCAACACTGATGTTTAATCTTTCTTTAAAGAATGATGCATCCAAGCCTATAAAACCTTTATAGTTTGTTTCCCATTTAAGCTTTTCATTTGGAATATTTCCTCGAACTAGACCATATGCTCCCAATAAACCTTGTGAAACGTAATAACCTTTAGCAGCATAGTTCCCAATATCATCATTACCCGATACAGAATATCCGGCTCTCAATTTCAATACATCCACCACTTTCTGAGATTTCATGAAATCTTCAGATGTAATTAACCACGCTCCCGAAGCAGAAGGGAATAAACCATATGTGTCGTTAAACAACTTAATTCCATTTGCATCCTTACCAAAGCGTGACGATCCATCGAGCGCGCCATTAAACGATAAAAAGTAACGATTCAAATAGCCGTAATCAACATTTAAGTAGTTAGAAATTGTATTCCAGTCACCAATTGATCCTCCCATTTGAGCTAAAGCATTCATTCCATCTCCCAGTGTTTTCATCTCATCGCTCGATGAGTTGTAGGATTTACCCCAATCCAGTTCGGAAGTGCTTGATTGATATCTTGAACCTAAATGTACGGTTAAATCATGTACGAAGTTAAATGTACGTTTATAAGTAAGTTTTGCATCTGCATTTATTTGCAGGAAATGATCTCTAAGTTGTTGAGCCTCATTTATCACAATAGCACTCGGCAGTGGAGTGTGGTACACTCCTGCTGAAGGTAAGAAAACCCGTTCGGCAGATTTATCGGTCGTCAACCCGACCAATATGTTAGCATCCAGGTATTTGTTGAATGTAAATACACCATTCAAATTGCCGAAGTAACGGAACCGGTTTGAGGCAGTATTACTTTTATCAATAATTGCTCTTGGATTCGAAATATTAAATACATCGGCACTTTCCATGTTTGTTGTTCTTTCATTAAGAACATTAAACACGTAAGGGGATGTAAAAGGAGCCTTCAGAAGACCTGCGTAGACCGGATTGTTGTTTCTGTTAAGTCCTTCGTATGATAAACTTCTTTCTGAGTAAACAAAACTCATATTAGCAATCAGTTTAAACCAATCAGTCATTCTGATTTTGGCATTTACGCGGGTTGAATAACGATTGAAAGAGGTTTTATCAACTGCTCCCCCCTGATTTAAATATCCAAATGAAATTGCATAAAGCGCTGCATCATTACCCCCGGTAACATTTAAATGATAGTTTTGATTGAGCGAATTATTAAATACTTCGTTTTGCCAATTGGTTGATTGGTTATAACGATAATAGTCAGCATTTCCGGAAATACCCCATGTTTCTACTACCGGCTTGCTAGAGTTTATATAAGGTAATGCCTGAATGTCATTAATACTCATACCTTTACTTGATAGCATATCAACTAAATAATTTTTATACCCGGCTGCATCTAACATTTTATAATCAGTATTAGCCTCCATATTTACACCTGTGTATGCATGGAAGTTTATCCTTGTTGCTGCATCTTTTGCTGAAATAGTATTTATCAGAATAGCTCCGTTAGCACCTTGTGATCCATAAATTGATGCTCCGGTTTTTAAAACAGTAACATTTTCAATATCTTTCACATCAATATCAGAAAGTGGTGTTACATTATTGCCTGTAATAAGCGAATAAGTGGTTTGGTTTTCGTAAGGAACACCATCTAAAATTATTAAAGGCTGATTATTAGCATTTAATGAATTAAAACCATTCAAATACAAATTGGCCCCTCCACCTGCTGCACCGGTTCTTGAAACAGTGTTTAATCCGTTTACACTTCCTTGTAGAATTGTTTCTATAGAAGTTGCACCCAATTTGTAATCTTCCCGGTTTTCGTGGTTACTTACAGCGTTTGTTTGTTTTAGCATATTTGTCAATTCAAACGGCGTTGCAATACCTTCATATCTTCCCTTAAATGACTCATCCATCAAACTTACGACTATATTTGAATCATTCAATAGAGGAATTATTCTTGAGGCAAATCCGGGAGCATATATTTCAAGGGCGGCTCCCTTGATTTTTTTAGTCAACGTAAATTTTCCTTTTTCATCAGTAATAGAAGATGTAACCCCTGCTATAGACACTTTTGCTCCTGCTAATGGTTTTCCGGTAGCCGATTCTAATACCGTACCGGTTACTTTAGTCGTAATCACACCCTGTTGTGCAGAGACTGAATGTACAAATCCAATCACAAAAAGAATAGTCGATAAAATATATTTAATTTGTTTCATAATTTTTTCGGAATTAAAGTTACAACCTATTCAGTGATTCTTGGAACTAACAATATATAATCGAGGAATAATAATCCCTGACGACTTGCAGCATTACTACGTGCTGTATTGCATAACCACATTGTCAATGTTCCCGTATTTGTTACTGTCATTACATCTGAATTGGGTGTAGTAATTGGAGTTGTGAAATCGACCAATTGAGTAGTAGCTACTAAATTCATTTGTTTGAGTTTTGTGAGTTCTCTAACACCGGCTCTTCCCTGGCCTACAAAACATCTGCCTTCACCCAAATAATTGTTTGCAACACCCCGTGTATTATCTGTGATTCCAAAACTTAATGGTAAACCTCCCGGCATGGATACGAACATCTTCTGAATTACTTTGTAAACCCCGTAATTGCGGTAAGTCGGATCAGCATCAGTTGGGTTATCATCATATGCAACATAATAGACATCATAATTTGCGGAGTTAACCCTTGCTTTATATTCAATAAAGAAATTTGCAATGTTAGCCACTAAGTTGCTATTGATAAAATATGTTTTGGATACAATACTATCCTTTACACCTGTTGTTCTTCGGTACAATGTATCTGCTTGGGTTTCTCCACCAGCAAACGCAATATCACGTTGTCCGCTAGCCCAGAGTTTATAGCGAGTGAATACATAATTAGCATCCGAAGCCCTGTTGAAATTTTCACCTTCTATTTTAATCGGTTTAATTTTATTTTTCAATGGGATGTTTAATCCACTAACAACATAGACACGTCCGTTGGATGTTATGTATGAATCCGTTATTACAATGTTACTCAATGGTACTTTAATACCGTCAACATTCGTCAGAGTATCAAATTTTGTGATATCTATTTCTCCTTTGAATACAAAATCCTGACAAACATTGAAACGGGTAGCCGAGTCAGTTTTTGCAAGAGAAGGCATTTGGAAATAAGGTTTATACTTAGTATATAAACTGCTAAAAGCATCATTTTCTAAAACAATGTATGTATATAATGAATCCTCATTGTCAATAGGATAGCTCTTTAGAAAATTGTTCACATTTGCCCAAACCGTATCATACTTAGTCTTACCATTTTGATCTACTCCAATTGCAATGCTCTTGGTCAAATCCATTGTTTTTTGACTCAGGCTATTAATGTATTGAAATTGGCTATTGGTAGTTTTTGTTGATAAGTACTCCCAGATATTATTTCTAAGTTCAATCACCTTGTCTGTCAATTGAATTACTCCATTTGCTGCACGAAGATTACAGTTGTTTTTGGTTGTATCAATACCAGCTCCATTGAAAGTTTTAGTTGTTGGGTCATAAAAAATATTCTTTCCGTTTATACTTTTTAATGATTTGTACAATTCAGGTGAATCAGTAAAATATGACTTGTAAACGATAAGGTTACTTACAATTTTGACTAATTGTGCACTATTGGTTGTATCAATTGATGCCCACGCTTCATTTTTAGGGGCAAAAACAGTAAAACTATTGGCAGACGAAAGAAATTGATCATACCCTGTTTTCTTCAGAATCTTATAAAAAGTTGAAAGTTCAGGTTTTTGAGAAATTGCTTCCGAAAGATTGTATTTTGAATACGTCTCGTTGGACACATGACTTTCCCATGCTGACTCGTAACAACCAGACATTAAAAAGCTTATGGCAAGCAATGGTAAAATGAAAATATACTTGACTTTATTGTTATTCTTCATAAAAAATGATTTTTCTATTAGTTATTTAAGTCACCGGAACAACTTTGATCTTTAGGAGCAATTTGGTCACAGGCAGTGCCGGGATATATTGCATTACCAGCAACATCAAATCTTGGCCAGAGCTGATTTTGATCTACCGGGATAAATTGAATCATATCCCACCAGGCAGCCTGACTACTTCCACTCAAAGCATCCATTCTTAATGTGTGACGTCCGGTGTATTCAACCTTAATAGCACCACAGTTTCTACTACAGCAAACCGAATTCAATTGCTTTGCATTGTAGCGTTTCATACCGATATTTAAATTTACTTCAGGCGTGTTGGATGTGTTAAAGTACTCACCAAGGTCAAACACATTTGGAAGAACCTGATCAGTTTTTCCATCTTGCTTGAATGTAGTTTTAAATTTATTATTATCACCACCACGGCGCCAGCATATCCAAACATTATATGTCCCTTCTGTAAGAACAGGAGTTTTTATTTCCATCCATTGTATAACTGTAGGACGCATCGGAATTTCAAAATAGTCTAAATGTACATATTGAGATTTTGCATCAAATGCAGAATTCACTAAATAAGTAATAGTAGGACTGTTTTTGCCTCCAAAACTCAACTCAGATAAATCACCGGGTTTGAATACCACTGCTGCACCTGGCTTTCTGTATTCCTTCATTTTCTTAATTTCAGGCTGATCTGTCAATTCCCAATAAACTGCAGCTGGTCCACGTTTTACCGGTTGAATATACCCATCAAGGTCTATCATAACACCATTACTACAGCTCATATCGGTCCACTCAGAACTTTTATTTGCAGTAACTCCTTTTTCGAAAGATGTAAGTGATTGGAATTCATTTAATATTAATGAATCTTTACTTGTTTTGAACGTAATCACCTGATTGGTAGCCATTGTCAATTCAGCACTTGAAATTGAGAGGTCAGTGATATATGCCAGACGTTTAATGCAATGATATTGAGCAAAAAGTTGTAAAAGTTTAGCTTCATCATTTGCATAATCAGGTTGTGCAACTTTCATAGATGCAATTAAATCAGCTTTACTGGCAATTCCTTTGGTTGCAAATGATTCATTGCTTTGAAGAAGTGCTGTATACCAGATATTGCCTGAATTATTATTGGTGAGCGTGTCAATTAACCCAGTTTCTTCCATAATGGATTTAAACAACGAGTAATTGTCAGGCAATTGTTGGATCATTTCGCCAACCGTTTTCGGGTTTGGTGTTAATACATAATCAATCTTATGAATTATTCCATTCGCTACGCGTGTATCTCTTTTGAGAATATTGGCTTGTCTGTTCACCCGTATAACTGGTGATGAATCACCATTTTGAACTGTTTTAGTAGTCAGGTATTTACCAAGCATTGTAGGTAATGCTAGTCTGCCATCAACAAATTGTGCTGCGCGGATGGTATCACGAACAGTGTGGAATTTCATGAAATTTTCCAATTCAGCAGCAGGAAGAGTAGTCATCGAGCTGATACCATGTCTTTGGCAATAAACTGATAGGGCTTGATTTGTTGGTATAAAACATGTGTTTGTACCATAAGCATGCAATAACCCTCTGAATCCTGCTAAATCAGCAATTTTCAGAAACTCGGACATACTTGTATCTTTTTGCTCTATGTATTCATCGATCATTTTCTCATCGGAAACAATAAATGTTTTTCCTTGCATATAGTCAGCACATGAGTTGAACAGTGCCAATGTAGCTCCAACCATAATAACAGCTCGGAGGCTATTAAATAATAAGTGATTTCTCTTTTTCATGGCTTAAAATTTATTGTGCGTAAAATTCATTTTGTATTAACTTTTTGTTTGCTTCAATCTCTGAAATGTAAATCGGCCAATAATGACTGTTGTGTTTGGGATCTTTATATTTTGCCACTAAACTTTGTTGTTTTTGTGGCGAAGCACTATTTATTGCAAGCGTAAGTAAGTATTGTAAATTATTACCCTCGTAGTTTCCACGTTTTGCATACCGCAAAACATCGTACCAACGTTTTCCTTCATACGTAAACTCACGAGCCCGTTCATCCAGAATTGCTCTTTCAAGTGCTTTTCCATCAACGTTGCCCGGAATGAATCTGTAATCAAAAGTGTTCACTGCATTGCGTGCATTTCTTACTAAACTCATATAATATATAGAATTTTCATAATCACTTTGTGCTTCGGTACCGCTTTTCAATTGTCCCATCTGATTCAGTGCTTCAGCGTTCATTAATAATACGTCTGAATATTTGTAAACAATCCACGGTGTAGTATATTCTGTAACAGCTCTTACAGCTCCGGTTCTACTTGTTCCAACGTATTTCCATACAACACCAACTCTGTATGAACAACCAGAGCCACGAATATCAGTTGCATCAGAAAATACAGTATAAAGAGGAGCAGGAAATACCTGGCCATCAACAATATCCAATTTAGGTTTTAATCTGTTGGCAGTAGGGCCTAAGATTGTGTAAAATGGGTTTGTTTTCAAATTTGTGAATGGTATTTCAAAAATTGATTCAATGCTCTTTCCATTTACGTATGACTGAACGAACATATTATCTGCATCAGATTCATTTGCAACATATACTGAGTCAACGATTACTCCACCACTCATAATATATTCTTTTTTACGATCGATAGGAATAAGATTAAATTTACCCGATCCAATAATTTCATTACACAGGGCATTGCAGTCTGAATATTTTTCCTGCCAAAGATAAATGTCTGCTAATAGGGTTTTAGCAGTCCAAGAGGTAATCCTGTTTTTGTTTTCTGCATTTGAATTGTACGCTATCGGAGCATTTGCAGCAGCTATTTTTAAATCGTGTACTAAAGTATCCAGGATAACCGTACCAGATGTTTTAGGAATTGAAAATTTCTGATCATCTGAAACTGACGCTTCAAGCACCAAAGGAACATCTTTAAAAGAACGTACCAATTGGAAATACATCATAGCCCGAAGTGTCAATACTTCAGCTTCATACTGTTTTAATTGCTTGTCAGTAAATGTACCATCAACACTTTGAACTGTTGGAGCAAATTTTAATACAGTGTTGCAATTATTTATGGTAGAGTATAAACTTGCCCAATTGACAATTGAATTAGATACTGATATTTCACCATCTAATACCTCGGTGTAACTATTGATAGGGAAGATACCGTTTTCAACCATATCTCCACGCAATTCACCCCACAAAAACATCTTCTCAACCGGGCCATTTAATAATGAAGAATAACAACCAATTACTGCAGAATTTACCTGTTCTTTTGTTTTCCAAAATTCTTCTCTGATAACCCCATCTTCCGGCTTTAGGTTTAGCCAGTCGGAACAGGAGCTCAGAAATGATAAGGCAATGATTGATAATAAAATAATACTATGTTTTTTCATATAACTTTAGAATTAAATGTTAGAAAGCAACTGTGAAACCAAACTGATAATCTGCAGGGCGTCCCGATCTGGATTTATCCATACCCACATCGGTTAAACCAGTACGTACAGTCACCTCAGGATCCATTCCTGTATAATTAGTCCATATATAGATATTCTGCATGGTACCCCATACTTTCAAATCGCTCAAACCTATTTGTTTTACAAGTTTTTTGTCGAATGAATAGCTCAACGACAATGATTTAAACCGTAAGAACGATCCATCTTCCACATATCTGTCCGATCCGGCCCAGTTGTAACCACTTTGATACAACGCTCTTGGTAGTAAATCAGCAGGGGCTGTACTTTCATCGGTGTATTCATGTCTCCAACGTTTTAGCACAGAAGTTGCCTGATTGTCAAAGCTATACACATTTTCCATTTCCATACGGGTTTGATTAATTACCTTATTTCCATAGCGGAAGTAGAAATATGCATTCAGAGTTAATCTGCTTTTCCAGCGAATTGTTGGACCAAATCCACCAGTAAGTAATGGGTTTACACTTCCAAGATATACAATGTCCTGTGCATTAATATTACCATCGTGATTGATATCAACATATCTTGCATCACCGGCTTTGAATTGATAGCCAACTGAAGGATACCAGAACTTCATATACACAGCTTCTTTTTCTCCTCTTGAGTTATAAGTATAAATAGGATTACCATTTTTATCTTTGGCGATTGTTTGATTTGTATTCAAATAAACTCCATCATATTTATAGCCATAAAATGAACCAAGGGGATTACCAATTTGCAGTTTGGACAGGTAAGTTCCGTTAGTTGCAGTTGGTGTCGATAGTTGAGGTATCATATCGGATAAATCAACTACCTGATTTTCAGAACGGGCAAATGTAAAGTTGAAATCTACCTGCCATTCTTTTGTTTTGATAGGTTGGGTAATGATACTTAACTCCCAACCTTTGTTATCCATTGTACCAACATTTGCATTGATAGTACCGAATCCGGAAGAAGATGGAATCTTTACATTCTGAAAGTATAAATCGTTCGTCCGTTTTTTATACCAGTTAAAGTCAATGTTTATACGATTCTCAATCATAATAAGATTGGCTCCAACGTTAAAATCAGATACTTTCTCCCAGCGCAAATTTGATAGTTGCAAACCTGTTGAATAAACACCTTGTTGACCTAGGTATGTGAATCCATATGTACCATAATTATTATAATACAAATAGTTTTTACTTACAGGGTTACCGCTAATACCGGTTGATGCACGTAAACTTAATTCATTCACGAATTTCATCTCTTTCATAAAGTTTTCACCGGATACACGCCAACGGGCCGATGCACTTGGGAAAATCCCATATCTGTTTTTGTCACTATATTTTGAATCACCATCACGTCTCAATGTACCGTTTACAATGTATTTATCCATGAACTTGTATTGCATCATACCCAAAATTGATAGCGTACGCGCTTGTGAAGCTCCCGAGTTAAGTCCTAAGTTTGTTCCAACAGTTTGAGCCGGAATCGATGGATCTTGCAAAAAGGTTGATGCACTTAATGAACTGTTTCCCTGATACGACGAGTAACGTCCATCGTAGGTACTATACTGAAGTAATCCCATAATATCATGGTTCTCACTAAGTTTTGGTGTGTATATCAGTTTGTTGAAAGTTTGTACAACAAACGCATCAGAAGCCAAATCACTTGAGCGGTTTACATTGATTTCGGGCCACAAACGACCAGTTGCAATTTGTGGTAAAAATTTATTTTCTTTTGATGTGTTGATATCAAATGCCAGGTCACCCTGATATTTCAGCACATTCGGAATAATCCAATATTGAATGTTAAACTTAGGCATAATACGCTCGCTCTTAACCTTCCAATATCCTGAATTAGCCATAGCTACGGGATTATACTCTCCGCCGCTAGCTTTAGAATAATCAAAACTTAAGAATGAACCCTGTGGTGTGGTAACAGGCGAAAGGTAATTCGATGTCATAATACCACTTGTATTATACTCGTAGACTGACATGTTTGGCATTTTTGTATATGCCGAACCTAATAAATCTGTCGAATAGTTTTTATCCTGGTCGCCATGAGTATAAGCCAGATTGACCTGAAATTTCAGATTGTCCGAAACATTATAGTCTAAGTTCAATGAAGTAGTTAAACGGGTATACGATTGACCAATAACAGTACCTTGTTGATTGTAATACCCCAACGAAGTGCGATATTGTGCTTTCTCACCACCCCCCGAAATGGAAATAGAATGATCTTGCGTTGTTCCATTTCTTGTTAACGCCTTATACCAATCCGTATTCTGTTTATAATTGTAAAAATAATACGGATTATTAGGGTCATTGACGAATTGAGGGTATTGTATAGTGCTTAATTGATTTCCGGCATTTTGAAATTCTTCCCACATTAATGTTTGATAATCACTACCCGATAAGGTTTTTACCGGATCGGCTGGTGTATCTAAAGAGCCTTTAAATGTGTATGATACAATTGGTTTACTTATACCACCACGTTTTGTTCTGATTAATAAAACTCCATTTGCTCCTTTATTTCCATACAATGATGTAGCTGCAGCATCTTTAAGTACAGTAATCTCTTGAATGTCAGCAGGAGACACATTAAGAAGTTGTGCATAATTTTCTTCATTGGCTGTTGCAAAGTCAAAATCAGATCCAATGCTTGTATCAAAAGGGATACCATCAACAACAATTAAAGGGTCTGAACCATTGTTGATAGAGGTAGTACCACGTATACGAATTGACATACCGGCACCTGGTTCACCACTGTTAGCTACAATATCCACACCTGCCATACGTCCCTGTAATGCTTCATCGATAGAAGCAACCTGAAGGCCTTCTAAATCTTTGGTGTCAATTTTACTTACAGCATATGTTAAGTCACGTTCGTTGATATTGGCAAAACCGGTATTCACCTGTTTTTTTGCTGTAACTGTAACATCTTTAATAGTATGTGAAGCGTCCTGGAGTGCAACATTTATAACAGGATTTGCCGAAACAACTTTTGTGGTTTTTACAAATCCTATATACGAAAATGTAATTGTTGAGCCTACACCAGTTACTTTGAGCGTATAGTTACCATCAATATCTGAAACAGTTCCATTCAGAATACGATTACTTTTATCATATTCTACAACTGAAACACCAATTAAAGGTTGCTTATCTGCCTCTGAAGTAACTTTCCCGCGTATAATCATTTTAGTCTGTGCCATCATTGAAACACTACTCAATAATGATAAAAAGACCAGCATTAATATTTTATTGCTATATTTTCTCATAATAATCAATTTACTTTTAATCACTATTGTACTTTGTTGTAAATAAAGTAATCGTTAATTTCGTGTAGTACTGATTTTGAACCAAAATAGTTACTACGGATACGTGCTACGGTTGCAGATTTTATTGAAGTAGATAAGTTTCTACCGGTGCTTTGTACCCTGGTTGAAACATTTAGTTTACCTGATGCATCTTTGCTAATTGCCAGATAAGTGTTGTCAACCACATCTTTTAATAAAGTTGGTGAAACTTCTTCTTTGATTACTTCTCTGTTCGGCATAATATAGCTCAATCCATCATCTACGTATTCTTTTCCATTTACAATGTGATATAGAATGAATTTGGTTGCTTTTTGAATGGCAGCCGGATTACCTCCAGATACAGCGCTATATGCAGGTAAGTCGCCGTTTTTTACGGCCTTAGTCATAGCTGCATTGTTTGGCATGAAGAATGTTAATGTCATGTCGGCTGAAATACCTGCTAAATCTGTTGACTCTGAGCCTTTCAAACAAAGTGTCAGATAACTGATAAAAGTGGAAATGTTAGAGTTGGCAGTCGCCATGTTTTGCAAATAAATAAACAAAGCTTGCGAAGTATATTTCTCAGGTTCAGTTGGAGCTGAATTCCTTCTGGAATATTGAAGCATTTTATCAATTTTGAATACCTGACCATTCAAAAATGTTTTGTATGGAGTGGCAGTCACCCAGTCATTTTCATCATAGTTGCCCAACATCTGTATTTTACCATCTTTGTAACGAATCATATCGCCATACTCATTAACAGCATATGAATATCCGTTATAAGCAGAAGCAAAAGCAGGATCTGTTGTAAAATTAGTTATTGCACAATTTACCTGGTCATTTTTCAAGCGTTTAAAAATATGAGAGCGTACAAGACGTTGCATACGTGCCCCCACATCAAAACTACCTAAGGTACTTCCAGAATTTGAATTTAGAAAACCATAAGCGTTCGATCCGGAAATCCAACTCCAACTAAATCCGTCAGCTCTTAATAAATCATCCGAAGGTAATAAAACGGTATAGTTTTCCTGGGTGTATCCATTTAACTCACATTGAAGTAACTCTTCCTTTAAAGTCGTGTTGAAATATGTGCTAAATGCAGTGTTGAATAAATTGTAGGTTGGATTCAGAAAGATTTCAGTGAATACCGTTTCGAAATAGCGACTTTTGATATAATCACTTGAGCCATAAAATAATCCGTTGCTTGCCGGAGCAAGTTTAGTATATTTTTCTTTATTAAATTCGGCCCCGCGTGACCCTTTACCATTGAAAAATTCGCCCAATGAATTCATACTGTTTTTAAAATCGGCCGGCCAAACTAACTCATTAATCATTTGAGCATTGATAAAGTAGCCCAAAATGTCTTTAGATACTGTGTTGATTCCATTTGGATAGTACGCTTTTAGTTTTTCATCATAAAACTTTGCTACAGCAGCGTTATTGGGTGCAAACATGGTGAAACCACCTTTTTCAGCATCTCTTGTACTAGTACCATAACGTTCTCCGCTCAATGTAAATGGAAGGCCTGTATAGTATTTTAAGTATACTGCATTGATATTCTTATCAGGCATTGAAGAGCTGAAAGAACTGGTTAGGATATCATTGTATTGGTAGGTCACAAAGTAAGGGTCTCCGGTAGAGCCTTTCATGTTAATTAAACCTTTGAATGAAGAATAATCCGGATCATCAAGTAATTTCTCCAGATTAGGAAGGGGCTCCAGCACCTGATCTACTTCATGTGCAACACCATTCTGCGAAACCATATCTTTTGTCACAATACTGGCGCTTTGAACATTACTACCGGTATATGGAGTTGGGTAGAACATATTGTAATCCGCTGCAGCCAGACTTGCTGTTCTGTTTCGCTCAAATACTTTTGATAAATAAAGAGGTATGTATTTATAGTTTTGTTCTACAACTGTACCAATAGAAGCTGAAACGCCGGGCATATCGTACACCCAAATATTATTACCCTGATAATTCATTTGATATATCGGGTTATAAAAAGTGGTTCTTTTACGAATACTGGTCAACGTATCCCAACCTCCACTTAAAATATCTGAAAGGTGGTCGTAAGTATAATTATTGTATACAATGGAATATCCTACAATTTGATTTACTAACGTGTCTGGTAGGTCTGAAATAGATTTTCCATTGAGGTATTTTACAAACGCATCATCGTTAGGAGCAAAAACAGTGTAAAGTCCGCTCGATTTCAAAGCAGAAGCATACATGGTACGATCTACACATTTTAAGTAGTTTGTGAAGCGTCCTTGTTTTTGTAATACATCATAAATAGGTGGTTCGAGCCAGCCCGGACGTGCGAAGTAAGCATCTTTATCGTTTGCACACCGAACTAGGAGGAGCAAAACTAACGATAACAGAACCGGAATTTTCATCGACTTTCTCATGAAAAATATTGGTTTTAAGGTAATTAATAGATATTTTGTGGGCAAACCCAGTTATTTACATAAACTTATGCGAAAGTACAATAAGCTAAAAAACTGAAACTGTCTTTTTGTACAAATACATAGAAATTTATACGGCCATTTTTTATGGCTTTTAATGAGAGTAGTTTAACTAAAGAAACTGAATTCCCCCTGCTTTTTTGTTTTGTATTGACAATTTTGGTTTTTATTAAACTAATAAGTGTCTGCAATTCTATAAGTTATGTAAATGTTGTTCTCAGTTGCAATTTGCAAATGTGTACTTTCAACTGTTGTTTATACAACAAAACAGGAAGTAAATGTACAATTATACAGCCTTTTTCATTCCTTTTTCTATAAGTTTTGTGTTATATGTACTTGTTCTGTGGATGTATTTTATAATTTTGTTGACGATTTAGAATAGTGAAATGTACTAAATCAAATAAAACATTAAATTACTCCGAATATTTACATTAATTGTATTTTTTGAGTTATTTTTTCGATAATGCAATTGTATTTAACGCAGTTGCTAAGCTTACCTATAAAACAATGCAGTAAATGAAAAATCTTGTCAGATTCCCGATGTTGATAGTTGCTTTGGCTGGCTTCTATTTTGTGAACGCTCAAACGTCAACAAAGCTTTGGTTCAATCAGCCTGCTCAGTATTTTGAAGAATCGCTTGTACTCGGAAACGGAAAAATGGGCGCTTCTATTTTTGGCGGTATTGGTTCGGACAAAATTTACCTGAATGATGCAACACTTTGGACGGGCGAGCCTGTTGATCCGAATATGAACCCCGAAGCGTATAAAAACATCCCCGGGATACGCGAAGCTTTGAAGAAAAATGACTATGCTCTGGCTCAACAGTTGAATAAGAAAGTTCAGGGAAGTTTCTCACAATCCTATGCTCCGCTTGGAACTATGTTTATCAACTTTCCGGGGCAGGACAAAGCTGAAAATTATTACAGAGAGTTGGATTTGAGCAATGCTGTTTCCAAAGTCAGCTACGAAATTCAGGGAGTGAAGTATACGCGCGAGTATTTTATGTCGTACCCCGACAAAGTGATGATTGTGAAACTGACTTGCAGCAAAAAAGGGCAGTTGAACTTTCAATTGCACTTTAATAGTCAATTGAAATACAAAACCGTTGTTGGTTCAAAAACACTCATTGCAAATGGATATGCACCTGTGCGCTGCGAACCAAGCTACAGAAAAAGTTCAGATGCCGTAAGTTTTGATGAAAAAAGAGGAACGCGCTTTACAACTATATATAAAATCAGAAATTCCGGTGGTTCTGTTGTTCAGACCGATTCAACTCTTGCCGTGAAGGATGCAACCGAAGCCATAGTGTATGTTTCTATTGCTACCAGTTTTAATGGTTTCGATAAAAATCCGGCAACGGCAGGGCTCGATAATCAGGCTATTGCAGCGGCGAATATGAAAAAGGCATTTGCCAAATCGTTTGAGAAGCTGAAAAGTGTCCACGTGAATGACTATCAGCATTACTTCAACCGGGTAAATCTGAACTTAGGTAAAACCACGGCTCCCGATTTACCTACCAACGAACGCCTGAAACGATATGCTCTAGGGAAAGAAGATAAGAATCTCGAAGTGCTGTATTTTAATTTTGGCCGATACCTGTTGATATCAAGTTCACGCACTCCGGGTGTGCCGGCTAACCTGCAGGGAATCTGGAATCCGTATATGCGCCCACCGTGGAGTAGTAATTACACGTCGAATATTAATTTACAAGAGAACTATTGGTTGGCTGAAAATACAAATCTGTCGGAAATGCACCAACCACTTATTGACTTCATTGGAGATGTGGCGAAAACAGGTTGTGTTACAGCTAAAACTTTTTACGGAGTAGGAGGGTGGTGCCTGTGTCAGAACACCGATATTTGGGCAATGAGTAATCCAGTTGGTAATTTTGGCGAGGGCGATCCAACCTGGGCTTGCTGGAATATGGGCGGTGCCTGGGTGAGTACACATTTGTGGGAACATTATCAGTTTACGCGCGATACGGAATTTCTGAAAAACAAAGCATACCCGTTGATGAAAGGAGCTGCTCTGTTTTGTCTGGAATGGCTGGTGGAAGATGAAAATGGAAACCTGATTACTTCGCCTTCCACATCGCCCGAAAATAATTTTGTTACACCCGAGGGTTTTAAAGGGTCTACGCTCTATGGGGGCACTGCTGATTTGGCCATGATTCGTGAATGTTTTATGCAAACAATTGCTGCTTCGAAAGTGCTGAATGCTGATGAAGAGTTTCGCGGAAAACTGGAACAGGCACTGGACAGAATGCATCCCTACCAGATTGGTAAAAAAGGAAATCTGCAGGAATGGTATTACGACTGGGAAGATGTTGATCCGCACCATCGCCATCAATCGCATCTTTTTGGTTTGTTTCCCGGAAATCATATTACACCCGATAAAACTCCTGCCTGGGCTAATGCCTGTCGCAGAACCCTTGAGATTAAAGGAGACGAAACAACAGGATGGTCGAAAGGCTGGCGCATAAACCTGTGGGCTCGCTTGCTCGACGGAAATCATGCCTATAAAATGTATCGCGAGTTGCTGAAATATGTCGATCCGGATGGATACAAAGGTGCTGACAAACGTTCGGGTGGAGGAACGTACCCAAACTTATTCGACGCGCATCCGCCATTCCAGATAGATGGAAACTTTGGTGGAGCTGCAGCTGTGGCAGAAATGTTGTTGCAATCCGACGAGAATTCCGTTCGCCTGCTACCGGCTTTGCCCGATGCATGGGACGAAGGCTCAGTTGCGGGATTGCGTGCCCGCGGTGGTTTTGAAGTTTCAATGAATTGGAATAAGAATACACTTACAGCAGCTACTGTAAAATCGATAAAAGGCGGAATGTGCAAACTAATTTCGGCCTCGCCGGTGGAGATTGAAGGAGCAACTGTTCAATCTGCAAAAATGAATGGCGGTACGTACGAAACCGTTTTCCCAACCGAAGCAGGTAAAGAGTATAGCGTGCAGGCAAAAGCGGTTCCGGTTCACTATGTTTTTTCGTATTTCAACAATAACGGACAGGATGGGTTGCATTTGGCAGGAAGCACCGATGGACTAAACTGGAAACCATTCCACAACGATAAGGCTTTTCTTGTGCCAAATGTAGGAAAGGACAGCATTATGCGTGACCCCTGCGTTGCCCGTGGGTTGGATGGACAGTATCATATGGTGTGGACCGATAGCTGGACCGACCGGGGAATTGGTTATGCCTCGTCAAAAGATTTGATTCATTGGTCGAAACAGGTTTTTATACCGGTAATGCAACAGGAAGACAGTGCGCGGAATTGTTGGGCACCCGAAATTACGATTGACCCCATTAGCCAGACGTATATGATTTATTGGGCAACCACCATCAAGGGTAAGTTTTTGGAAACCCTTTCGACCCTGGAAGCCAAATACAATCATCGCATATATTATGTTACAACCAAAGATTTCAAAACATTCAGCGAAACAAAACTGCTGTACGCTCCTGGTTTTAATGTGATAGATGCCACAATAGTGCGTGATGGTGGGCGATACATTATGTTTATGAAGGATGAAACCCGCGAACCGGTACAAAAGAACCTCAAAATTGCATATTCCGATAACCTGACCGGGCCATACTCGGCAGCCGGGAAACCAATTACAGGCAACTATTGGGCCGAAGGACCAACCACTTTGCAAAAAGATGGCAAATGGATCGTTTATTTCGACCGCTACCGCGATCACAGATACGGCGCCATCCAATCTGCTGACCTCGTTAACTGGACAGATATCTCCGACCAGATTTCTATTCCCAAAGGTCTGCGGCATGGAACCATTTTTACTGTAAGTGAGGATGAGTATAATTTGTTGGAGAAAGAATAAGTATAATATTGATATTGTATAATAAAGCCCTGCATTCCTGTTTGCGGGGCTTTTCATTTTGATTAATTCAATATATTTTTTGATAGAAAGGCTGAAATAAATATTTTATAGAATCTGTTTGGCAGATCATAAATTGTGCTGCCAGTATAGTAGAATGCAGATTAGTGCTGAAAATGTTGATTTAACTGTTTTGTGTGGCCGAGATATACGCTTCATCGTATTTTAAAAATCATAGTTTTCAGAACTATTTGTTGTAAATTTGCAGGGTTTACTTATTGTAATTTCATTAAATTGAAATAATATGAATAATTCGAATTTAGGTGCTGATTTTAAATATCTTATGGTTAATGAGTTGGATAAAAAGTACGGACTAACTGTAAATACAGTGGGGTTTCAAATAGTACAGCCACATTCACCATATCCGCTTTCAAATCATCCGGATGGGTATTTTTTTAGTGCTCCCAAAGGACGAATTCTAAATGAATATCAATTTGTATATATAACAAAGGGTTCAGGAGTATTGACAATTGATTCCACTGAGATGCTGCAAGTTTCTAAAGGGCAGGTTATCGTTCTTTTTCCGGGCCAGTGGCATTCATATCATCCACATACCGAAACGGGTTGGAACGAGTATTACATTGGTTTCTCAGGTGAAATTATTGAAAACGTAGTCAGTAATTCGTTCTTGTGTAAAGAAAATCAATTACTGGATGTCGGTTTGAATGAAGAGTTGGTGCATTTATTTAAGAGAGCAATTGAAACTGTTGAAATTGACAGAATTGCATCGCAACAGCATTTATTGGGTATTGTAATGCACATGTTGGGTATTATTCTGTCAGAATCTCAAAATAAGAAGTTCGAGAACTCGAATGCAAAACAGATTGTTGAAAATGCAAAAATAATAATGAATGAGAATGTGTATAAAGATATTCAGGCAGAGGAATTATCAAACCGTTTGAATATGAATTACACATCCTTTCGTAAAATGTTTAAAAATATCACCGGGTATGCCCCCGCGAAATATTTTCAGGCATTGAAGATACAAAAAGCAAAACAATTGCTGCTGGAATCGTCGTATTCGGTAAAAGAAATTTCATATATGCTTTGTTTTTATTCGCCTGAGAGTTTTAATATGACATTTAAAAAAAATACCGGCGAAACTCCCTCGAGATACAGGTCGATTTGTAGAAATGTGTCCTGAGAAACAATTTTACTGATATCTTTGATTTGACAAATTGTTGAAAAGTCTCGCACTCCAAGTGCGGGGCTTTTTTATTTTGAGCAATTAACTCTATCTTTGTAATTGCAGAATCTAACTATCTGTTTCAATTATTATCTCACACGAAAGAGCAGCAAAATGAATAATACACGTCGCGATTTTCTCAAAAAAGCAGGTTTGATAGGTGCTTTGGTACTTGTTTCGCCGGGACAGCTGTTGAAAGCAACCCCTTTAAAAAGTACCAATATACCAACGTTTAAAACTAAGTTTGGAGATGGTTTTGTTTTTCTTTTTCAGGGAGATTCTATTACCGATGGTAACCGTGGACGAAATGCAGATCCAAATCATATTATGGGTCATGGTTATGCATTTAGCATTGCCAGTAGGGTGGGAGCCAATCATCCCGAGAAACATCTGACATTTTACAACCGCGGAATAAGCGGAAATAAAGTGAGTGATTTGGCAGCCCGATGGCAAAAGGATTGTCTGGATTTGAAACCGAATGTGTTGAGTGTTTTAATTGGAATCAATGATGTCAGCCATTACATAGAGACAAAAGATAGTGTGTTGGCCGACAAATTTGAAGAAACCTACAAATCGTTGCTTGACCAAACGAAGGCGCAAAATCCGGACGTATTATTTGTTCTTTGCATGCCTTTCATCCTACGTGTTGGGAGGGTAAAAGATAATTTTGAACAATATCAAACAGAGATTCAGAAACGACAGGAAGTAATAAAACGAATTGCCAAATTGTACAATGCTTTGGTGGTGGATTTTCAGCTGGTGATGGATAATGCTTGCAAAAGAGCTCCGGCTGATTATTGGATGTGGGATGGTATTCACCCTACAGTGCCGGGTCATGAATTGTTGACTCGCGAATGGATGAAAGTAGTTGGGAGAAAGCTGAGTTTTGTGGATTGATTTCACTCTTCTCAATATTCAGATTAGTTGCTTACTATTTCTTTTTTGTGTGAATTATGCTTAAACTTTATGAATTCGGTATAATCGTACACATTTAAAGTATGTTTTTCCATTCTTTGATAGTACAAAATTGGGTTTCTTTGCATCATAAATGACTTGCAATACAATTATCCTTAATTTATTACATATTGAAAATGAGAAAAAATACACTTTTTGTTCTAATAATATCTATCCTCTTACCTGTTGGTAGCTTGTTTGCTCAGCGCCAAATGGAAAAACTCAACCGCGGTTTAGTTGCAATTCGTACTTCTACAAGTTCGGTTTTTTTATCATGGCGTGTGCTGGGTTCTGATCCGGATAATATCGCCTTCAACCTCTATCGCGACGGTGTAAAAATAACTGCAACGCCCATTTCCACTTCGTCAAATTATACCGATGCCACATTATCCGGTACAACTTATACTGTAAAACCGGTATTGAATGGTGTAGAAACAGGTGAAACGAATTCAGCAACTGTTTGGGCAAATACATTTTTTGATGTGAATCTGAGTGTTCCATCGGCTATGACTATGCCGGATGCTACGACCTGTACTTATTCTCCGAATGATTGTAGTGTAGGCGATGTGGATGGAGATGGACAGTACGAAATTATTGTGAAGTGGGATCCGTCTAATTCAAAAGACAACTCACAATCGGGTTATACCGGTGATGTCTTTCTGGATTGTTACAAACTGAACGGAACAAAACTATGGCGAATCGATTTGGGTAAAAACATCCGTGCCGGTGCGCATTATACCGATTTCGAAGTGGAAGATTTCGATGGAGATGGAAAAGCTGAAGTGGCTTGTAAAACAGCTCCCGGAACCAAAGATGGACTTGGGAGTTATTTGACGAAAGGTCCTGCAGCTAGCAACACAACAGCTATTAATACAACTGATTATAGAAACGCTAGTGGATATATACTTTCCGGACCAGAATATCTGACTGTTTTCAGTGGACTAACCGGAGCCGAACTGGCTACTGCAAATTATAACCCACCGCGTGGCACCGTTGCTGATTGGGGTGATAGTTACGGTAACCGTGTTGACCGTTTTTTGGCTTGTACAGCCTATCTGGATGGATTGCACCCAAGTATTGTGATGTGTCGCGGATATTATACCCGGGTCGTTTTGGCTGCATGGGATTTTAAAAATGGTGCGTTAACCCAACGTTGGGTGTACGATTCGAACTCACCTAATGGTGCAAATGCTGCAGGACAAGGAAATCATAACCTGAGCGTGGCAGATATAGACGATGATGGTAAAGATGAAATTGTATACGGAGCTTCGGCCTTTGATGATAATGGTAAATGCTTGTATGCAACAGGTTTGGGGCATGGTGACGCAATGCATCTGAGTGACCTTGATCCGGATCGCAAGGGTTTGGAAGTATGGGAGGTTCACGAATCAACCGGTGCAACTTATGGATACGAATTGCACGATGCTAAAACCGGAGCTATTCTTTGGGGTACTTTTACAGGCTCCGATAATGGTCGTGGATTAGCTGCGAATATTTCAACTGCAACCCGTGGTTTTGAAATGTGGAGTGCATCGGGTCCGGGTATTTCGGATTGTAAAGGAAACACAGTATCAACGAGCAGTCCGTCTATGAATTTTCGTATTTACTGGGATGGTGATTTGCAGGATGAATTACTGGATAAAACATCGATTTCAAAGTACGGTGGTGGTACATTATTGTCGGCATTAGATTGCGTGTCCAACAACAGTACAAAGTCAACCCCTTGTCTTTCTGCAGATATTTTTGGGGATTGGCGCGAAGAAGTTATATTTGGTACTACCGATGCAACCAAATTACGAATTTACTCAACAACTACACCAACTACCAACAAATTGTACACGTTAATGCACGATGCCCAGTATCGCGATGCAATAGCATGGCAAAATGCAGGTTATAATCAGCCCCCACATGTTGGTTTCTATATGGGTGATGATATGGATCAGGCTCCGGTATCGGCAATTTACGATAATGATAAACGCTGGAAAACAGGTACGGCGTGGGACAACAACGTATCAGCCTCTTTCACTGACAGTGTGAGCGCAGCTTCTACATTCAAAAATGGTGATAAGGTATTGTTTGACATCTCGGCAGGGGCTAATGCAGCTGTTACCGTAACGGGTGATCTCACACCTAAACGCTTGAAAGTAAATTCACCTTACAATGTTGTACTTTCAGGAACAGGAACATTGAACGGCGATATGGATCTGAAAAAAATCGGAGCCGGAAGTCTGACACTCAACAATAACAACAACTTTACCGGCTCTACAACAGTTTGGGATGGAGATTTCTTCAACAACGGTATATTAGCAAATAGTGATGTAAAAACCTACTCTTTTGTGAAACTGGCTGGAAGCGGTACATTTGGAGGTAATGTTACAATGGGTAATAATTCTTATTTTGCGCCGGGAGCTGTTGCCGGAACACCGGCTAGAATTACTTTTCAGAAAACATTAAAGGAAGCCGGAGTGGTGGCTTATACATTGGATATGATTGTGTCGGGTGGAGTAGTTACTGCAAATGATACGATTGTTATTGGTGGTGACTGGACTTTAAGCGGAAAAAGTACGATTGCTTTGAATGTTATCGGCGGTATACTACCTGTTGGAAATTATATATTGGCAAAAGCAGGGACTGTAACAGGTAATTTAGCTGCTTTTAAAATTACGGGAGTTCCTGCTAATTTGAGTTACTCGTTGGTAAATCAAAGTGGGAATATAGTTTTAAAAGTGCAGGCTCCTTCCAAAATCACCTGGAAGGGTAACGTAGATTCCAAATGGGATAATGATAAAACGGCAAACTGGTTAAATGTAGCGCAATCTCAAACATTCCTTGCAAACGATTCAGTTTATTTCAATGAAGATGCCACACTCAAATCGGTTGTAATCAACGAAAGAGTAATCCCATCAACTTTGACAGTTGACGCAACATCTAATTACGCATTGAGTGGTTCGGGTTCAATTGAAGGTACCGGAGGTATCACTAAAAATGGAACCGGAAAGCTGACGCTCTCTACAGTAAATAAATACATCGGAAAAACAATTGTAAATGGAGGAATCATTGAAGTTGCCACATTGGATGATGGCGGTGCAGCCTCGACTATTGGTGCCGCTACCAACGCCCCGGCTAATATCGTTCTGAATGGAGGCAAGTTAAGCTACACTGGTACAAGCGTCTCTGTCGATCGTGGTTTCACATTGGGTGCAAACAATGGAACATTTTCAATTGGAACTTCGGCAACTACTTTGTCTACAACGGGTAAACTAACAGGTACGGGTGCATTAATTAAAGAAGGATCCGGTCGTTTGGCGTTGAGTGCTTCGAGTGATTATACGGGTGGAACAATCATTAAAGCAGGGTCAATTTCGTTATTAACTGACATAGCAAATACTTCAGGCTTGGGAGCTATTGATACAATCACATTTCAGGGTGGTTCATTGAGTATGTTCGACAGTAATACGACTGATAACACTTCCAACTGGAATCTGCAAATACCTACAGGGTATTCCGGAACATTGAACACTGATGGACTTTCAACCATCACAGGAAGCATATCGGGTGGTGGTACTCTCAATTATTATACGAATTACTCGGGTAATATTTTGGCTTCAAATGCTTCGAAGTTTACGGGATTCATGAATGTAACAACAGATGCCGATGGTGGTTATTTTGCTTTGTATAATATAAATGGTTTTCCGGGTGCCAGAATTAATTTGACCGGATTAACAACCATGATGTATCGTATTACTTCAACTATCACGATTCCTGTTGGAGATTTAATTGGGGCGTCAACAGCCATACTTGGTGCCGGGGGGACAGGAGCTTGCACAATTACATGGGAGATTGGTAACCGAAATGCTAATTCAACCTTCAATGGTGCCATTACAAATGCTCAATATACCGGAACAGGTGCTGTTGCGGCTATTCGTAAAGTGGGAACCGGAGTATGGACATTGACAAATGCGAATACGTACACTGGTGGAACCACTATTAATGGTGGAACTATTTTGGTAAATAATACTACCGGAAGTGGACTTGGAACCGGAGCAGTGACAGTAAATGCTGGTGGAGTATTGGCCGGTAGTGGAATAATTACAGGTGCTGTTACGGTGAATGATGGAGGAGCATTATCACCCGGAAGTGGACTAGGTGCATTCACCGTTAACAATGATATTAATATTGCAGCAGGGGCAACTCTCTCTGTAGATATCAACAAATCCAATTCAACGAATGACTTGTTGACAACAACTGGAAAGTTGACAATGAATGGAAAGATGAGTATAACCAATATCGGAGGTCCTGCTTTTGCTGCAGGCGACGTGTTTAAAATTATCAACGGAACGGTTGTGGGAACTCCTACCGAAATTATTCCTGCAATTCCTGGAGATGGATTAGCATGGGATTTATCTGATTTTGTATCGGGTGGCAACTTAAAAGTAATTCCTGCAACAGGCTTGAATGAGACTAAATTAACTCACAATGTTTATCCAAATCCATTCAAGAAAGATCTTCGGGTGCAATTAGGCCAATCTGTTGACGAGGTTCAGATCTCTGTTGTATCGGTAATCGGCGATATTGTTTACAGCAATAAATTTAGCAACACGAACCAGGTTCGTATGAACTTAGATAATCTTGTTAAAGGTGTTTATTTATTACAAGTGAAAGTGGGTGATAATATATCGACTCAGAAGATAGTAAAAGAATAAATTGATATATTGATTTTAAAATTCGCAAAGAAATCCGGTGTTCAAAACGCTGTATTCTTTGCGAATTTTCGTTTACTTTGCAGTCGTTCATCAAACATAGAACTTTATGTCATTTTTAAAGCTTAAAACAACATTGTTGTATCTAAATAAGAGTCTGCTTATTGGGCTTTCTCTACTTTTTCCGACATTATTGTTTGGTCAATCTGTTGAACTTAAATGGATTGGTGAAGCTCCAAAACTCAAAACAGGAGTGAGCTGGGGTGTTCCGTTCGAAAAGGGAAAAGTAAAGAAGTCTCAACTTTTTGAATTAAAGGGAAAGCAACAGTTCCCGCTTCAAACGTGGCCGTTGGCTTATTGGCCGGATGGAACTATCAAATGGCTGGGATGTGCTGCAGTAGTTGATGGACAGGAAAAACTTAGTCTCAACGCCGATACAAAAGCGACCAACCAGACGGGTATTACGGTAAAAAAACTTGCTGAGAGCCTTGAGGTAAATACCGGCGTGTTGACTTGCGAAATCAATACCAACGGAAATGTGCTGGTTAAATCAATGAAGATTGATGGTAAAACAGTTTCTGAGAATGGACGATTGATTTGTACACTTGAAAATCGCGAACGGGAAGCCGACCAACTCATTCAGTACAACGATTTCCAAAGCGAGGTAAAAGAAGTTGTAGTTGAGCAACTGGGACCGATTCGAACGGTGGTAAAAATTTCCGGAGTACATACAGCGCTGAAAAACAGACGGGAAATCCTGCCCTTTACAGTTCGATTGTACTTTTATGCCGGACAAACGAATGTTCGCATGGTGCATACTTTTGTGTACGATGCCGACCAGAATAAAGACTTTATCAAATCCCTTGGAGTCAGGTTTGACGTTCCTTTTCGGGAATCGTTGCACAACCGCCATGTTCGTTTCTCAGGCGAGAATGGCGGACTTTGGAACGAATCAGTTAAACCGCTGATTGGTCGTTATCCGTTTACTTTCAACGGTGATAAAAGCTTACCTGAAAAGCAGTTTGCCGGTGAACGACTTCCGGAAATTACAAGTTCCGACGAAAAGGCTCTTGATTACTATACAAATTTCCCTGCCTGGGACGATTATAAACTAACCCAACTCAATTCTAATGGCTTTTCTATCTCCAAACGCACCAACGACAAAAGTTCGTGGTTGTTTGTGGACGAAGGGAAACGCGCCTCCGGACTTGCCCTTGTAGGAGATGTTTCGGGAGGATTGGGTGTGTCGTTGAAGAATTTCTGGCAATCGTATCCGGCAGCATTGGAAGTAAATAACGCCCGAAGCAGCAAAGCTCAACTCACTGTTTGGCTATGGTCGAAAGAAGCTGAAGCCATGGATTTGCGCCATTACGACACCATTCCGCACGATTTGAATGCCACTTACGAGGATGTTCAACCCGGTCTCAGCACGCCTTATGGGGTGGCTCGAACGAGTGAACTGACTTTGTTTCCGTATGAAAATTTACCAACGAAACAAGAAACAGTGGAAATGGCTGCGTGTGGTGAAGAAACTCCGCAGCTTATTTGTACGCCCGAATATCTACATGCTGTAAAGGCATTTGGGACATGGAGCTTGCCCGATTATTCCAACGATACAAAACGGTGGGTGGAAAATCAACTCGACAGTACGATCTTTTATTATCAAAAAGCCATTGAAGAGCGCCATTGGTATGGATTCTGGAACTATGGTGACGTAATGCATACCTACGATGCTGTTCGTCATGTGTGGAGATACGATATTGGTGGCTTTGCATGGGATAATACCGAATTAGCACCCAATAACTGGTTGTGGTATTCGTTTCTGCGCACCGGAAGGGCTGATATTTTCCGAATGGCCGAAGCCATGACCCGCCACACGGGCGAAGTGGATTGCTACCATTTAGGCGAAATGAAAGGACTGGGAAGTCGACACAATGTGTCGCACTGGGGTTGTGGTTCCAAGGAAGCGCGTATTGGTCAGGCGGCATGGAAGCGCTACTATTATTACCTGACCACCGATGACCGTTGCGGTGACCTGATGCACGAAGCATTGGATGCAGAAAAAGCGTTGGTGAAATTTGAACCATTGCGTATTGCACAGCCGCGTGAAAAATTCCCTTACAACGCGCCAATGCGCCTGCGCTGGGGACCGGATTGGCTGGCACTTGCCGGAAACTGGATGACGGAATGGGAGCGTACCGGCGACACCCGCTATCGTGATAAAATTTTGGCTGGTCTCGAAAGCCTGGCCAAATTGCCTGACAACTTGTTTACCGGACCCAACGGACTTTGTTACGACCCTGCAACGAGCCGACTTTGGTACGACGGGAAACCAAATGTGACCAATCAAAACCATCTGGCTACTATTATGGGTGGTTACGAAATATTATTGGAGATGTTCGATATGGTAGATTGTCCCGCTTTCCGAAAAGTATTTACCGACTATTGCAAATTCTACAGCATGCCTGGCAACGATCAGGAACGAACAGCAAAAACAGCCAATTGGGGCGATATAAACTTCCGAACTCCACGTTTGACGGCTTTTGCCGCCAGGGAATTGAAGGATGATAAACTCGCCGCTCGTGCCTGGGATGAGTTTTTGGGTGGTTGGAGTAAAAGAAGCCGTGAATCCGGGGGAACACGCAATATCTATGGCTCAAGCATAATCCAAACGCCGGAAGTTCTAAATCCAATTCATGAGAATCCGCAAGTTGGAACCAACGGTACAGCACAATGGGGCTTAAACGCTATTTTGATGCTTGAACTGATTGGAGATAAAATACCGGATCAGAAAGGAGTTGATGATAGAAAAGCCTTTCAGGAAGCGAGTAAGCTTGATTGGAAGTCTATCTTTACAGATGATTTCAAAACTTCATGGCAGAAAAGCTGGTTCTTGGATGGACAAAAAGCAGAATTAAAAAATACGAAGGACGGATTACTTTTTAAAGCCGGTGCCGTTGCTGCAAGCGATGCTGACCATGCTGTACTTTGGACGAAAGAGTCGTTTGAAGGTGATTTACGCATAGAATTTGACTTTACAAAACTGGATAGTGCCACCAAATTCGTAAATATTCTTTATCTGTTTGCCGAAGGAAGTGGAGTAGGGGTGTACGATAAGGATATTTCGAAATGGTCGGACTTACGCACTATTCCGGCAATGAAGACCTATTTCGAACATATGAATGCGTATCATATCAGTTTTGCTGCTTTTGAAAATGATAACACGGATGAAAATGCTGATTACATACGCCTACGTCGTTATTTGCCCGAAAGTGGAAATGGTCTTGTAGGGACGGATTTGAAACCTGAATTTCTCAAAACCGGACTATTTAAAATCGGACTCCTGCATCATGTCACCATTATACGCCGTGGTGATGATTTGTTTCTGAAAATCAATAATGCTGAAAGAGAAACACTTTGTCGTTGGAAAACCAATGAATTTCAGGTATTAAATTCTGGACGAATAGGATTAAGATTGATGGGCTCACGTGTATCGGAATTTGCTAATTTCAAGGTGTTTAAATCGGATAAATAATTTTGCTAACAATAATGATAATATACCCTTAGTACACCTTAATGTACTAAGTATCTAAGTGGTTAAATATGAAAAAACTCACATTACTTTCGCTCGCCATTTTTGCAGTTTTTGCTGCTTCAGCACAAGTTTTATTGCCCAAAGTAATCACCAACAACATGGTATTGCAACGCGAAAAACCAGTCGCTATATGGGGTAAAGCTGCTTCCGGTGAGAAAATCTCTGTAGCCTTTGCCAACCAAACTAAAACTGTTGTAACCGATACTGCCGGAAACTGGCAGGTGAAACTCAGCCCCATGAAAGCTTCTGTCGAACCACGCAAAATGGTTATTACAGGCTCAAACACCATTGAACTGGAAAATATTCTGGTCGGTGAAGTCTGGCTTTGCTCCGGACAATCGAACATGGAATATCCACTCGACAGGAAGTTGAAAAAGTATACCGCCCCCCGTAAAGGCGAAGATTTGTCTGCAAAGGAACTGGCTGGAACCAAAAATCCTCTTATTCGCTATCTGTACGTAGAGAAAAAGTTGACACCAACTTTGGCTACCGATGGGTGGAAAGATACCAACGATACTACAGTTCGATACGTTTCGGCTGCAGGTTATTTCTTTGCAAAGAATTTGGCTGAAAAACTGAATGTTCCAGTGGGAATAATTTCTTCGTCGTGGGGTGGAACGCGTGTGGAAGAATGGACACCACCAACAGCCTACCAACAATCGCCTTTGTTTAAAGACAGTCTGGTGGGCAAAACTAATTTCAAAATAGATGGTATAGTGCCAGGCAAGAAGTTTGAAAGTATGATAAAGTCTCTTATTCCTTATACAATAAAGGGACTTGTTTGGTATCAGGGGGAATCGAACCTGATGATTCACGACACAACCACTTTTGCTGCTAAAACAAAATTGATGCTTGATACATGGAAAGGGCTTTGGAAGGATGAATCGTTGCGTTTTTATTTTACACAGATTGCACCGTATTCTTATTCCAAACGAAAAGATAAACTGGCTCATGGAACGGATTTATTACCCTTTTATTGGGAAGCACAGGCAAGTTGCTTGAGTTTTCCTAACAGTGGGATGGCTGTTACTACCGATTTAGTGGACGATTTGGGTAATATTCACCCAGGTTATAAATGGGAAGTTGGACGACGTTTGTCGTTGTGGGCGCTGGCCAAAGATTATGGGCAAAAAGTGGTTTATTCCGGTCCGCTTTACAAAAGTATGAAAGTGAAGAAAAACAGCATTGAACTGACATTTACTCAAACCGGTGGTGGCTTAATGAGCGCCGATGGAAAACCGTTGAATTGGTTCACAATAGCAGGAGTTGATGGTAAATTTGTTCCGGCGCAAGCCATTGTCAAGGGTAACAAAGTGATTGTATCAGCTGCTGGTGTTACCAATCCTGTAGCAGTCCGTTTTGCCTGGGATGAAACAGCTATGCCCAATTTTAGCAATAAGGAAAAATTGCCTGCGTCGCCCTTTAGAACAGATAATTGGAAGTGATATTATATTGACTTGATTTTTTGAAATTTCAATCAGATTTTTCCATTAGTCTAAAGCATTTACAGTACCTTTGTACCCATAAACAAAAAAGGTATTAGTATGATTTATTTAGCTGACACAGCCAACATAGAAGAGCTCAAGGAGCTTTTTTATTATTTTCCGATTGCCGGAGTAACTACCAACCCAACGATTATTGGAATGGAACAGAAACCATTATCAGTAATTCTTCCGCAAATTATTGATATTGTTGGAGATAAAATGTTGCATGTTCAAATGATTAGCCATAAAGCTGAAGATATGCTGCGTGAGGCAAAAGCTTACAAGGCAAAATACAGTCTGGGCGACAATTATTTCGCTAAAATTCCGGTTTCTCAGGAAGGCTTTCGTGCTATGCCTATGCTGAAAGATGCGGGAATAAATGTAACAGCTACAGCTATTTTTACTCAGCAACAGGCACTTGTAGCAGCTCGTTCTGGCGCCGACTGGGTTGCGCCTTATGTGAATCGTTTGGATAATATTTCGTCTCACGGTATTGAAGTTGTGAAGCACATTGTTGACAACATTAATACATATAAGCTAAACACCAAAGTGTTAGCAGCCAGTTTTAAGACTGTCGATCAGGTTCATCGAGTGAGTATGGTTGGAAGTCATGCAGCAACTATCAGTCACGAAATTCTGGAACGCTTACGTAGTCACCCAATGACCGATATGAGCCTTGAATGGTTCGAACGGGATGGAAAAGACCTTTATGACGTTGCATTCTAATTAGCACTATTCTTAATTATCACATACTAAAAAACTGCCTCAACAAACATTGAGGCAGTTTTTTATTTGAGATACTGCGATAAAAAAATATCAAAAATTCCACACTTAATATCAAATCATCAACACTCAGGACTTCGCTAATGATTACTTTTGAATCCATAACTTTAAATATAAATCATGCGAAAATCCCTACTACTTCTCGTAGCTGTATGTTTATCATATAACGCTGCAATTGCTCAACTTGTGGCGTTTCCAGGTGCCGAAGGCTTTGGAAAATATGCCAAAGGTGCACGCGCTTCCTCTTCTCCCACAGTTTATCATGTTACTAATCTGAATGATGCCGGAACAGGTTCGTTTCGCGATGCAGTGAGCGCTCCAAACCGTATTATTGTATTTGATGTGGCAGGAGTTATAAAGCTTACTTCCGGTGGAATTGTCGTTTCGGCAAATAACTACATTGCCGGACAAACTGCTCCGGGCGAAGGGATTACCGTGTATGGTGACCGCATCACTTTTTCAACCGCCAATAACACCATTTGTCGCTATGTTCGTTTCCGAATGGGAGTTATTGGGACCAGTGGTAAAGATGCTATGGGAATTGCCAATGGGCAGGATATGATTTTCGATCATATATCCGCTTCCTGGGGGCGTGACGAAACGTTTTCGATAAACTGGGATAGCAAAGGAACAGAACCTACTAACATTACCATTCAAAATTCCATTATTGCACAAGGACTTTTACTTCACTCTGCAGGAGGTCTTATTCAAACCAATGGTGGTGTAACTTTATTCCGAAATTTATATTGCGATAACAGTACCCGTAACAATAAGGTGAAAGGTATTACTGAGTATGTAAATAATATTGTTTACAACTGGGACAATGCAGCTTACATTATGGGTGGCGACTCAGAAGGAAGTTCTTATGTAAATGTTTTTGGTAACTATTTTATTCAGGGTCCAAATAAGGGAGGAACACCAATAAGTAATGGAAATGCTGACTATCATATTTACGGTGAAGATAACTGGTTCGACAACACATTGGATGGAACCTTGAACGGATACTTAATTCCACATAGTGAGTATAGTGGGGGGCCCGATTTTCAGGCTGCTCCTTATAGTTATCCTGTTCTGCCGGCAATTCCTGCTTCTACATTGGTTAATGATCTTTTACCAACTGTTGGTGCTTCGTTGCCTTATCGCGACTATGTTGATTATTACGTTGTGAATGAAGTAAAATCTTTTGGATTTAAAGGTGAACTATTAAGTACTGAAAGTACATTGCCATTTGGTGCTCCATCAACCTGGTCGTTGTGGGCAGGAACTACCCGCATAGATACCGACAAAGACGGTATGCCTGACGCCTGGGAAACTGCTAATGGACTGGATCCAAACCTGGCAACAGATGCTGTGACTATTGCTGCCAATGGCTATACCAATATTGAAAACTATATCAATAGCCTTACTACAAGTTCTTCACAGCCGTACCTTCGCACACCATTACTTTTTGGAGTGAAATCGTCAACGCAAAACTCGATTACATTCAAATGGCTCGACTATACCCGCGACGAAACAGGATTTATTATTGAACGAAATATCAATAAAGTGTGGACACCTATAGCAACAATTCCGGCAGAAACCGATTCGTTTCGTTTGGAAGGACTTGTTCCTGAAGAAAAAGACACATTCCGTATTAAAGCTATTGGAAATTCATTGTCGTCTGATTATTCAACTCAACTTATTGCAAAATCGAAACCCATAGAAGTGCCGGTTCTGAACCTGGCAACATTTACGCCGGATCTCACATGGAATGGAGCCACTAACTCCGATTGGGACAAAGTTTCGGCTAACTGGAATAATGGGAGTAGCTCAGTTGCTTTTACCGATAGTGCAAAAGTAATGCTTAGCCCTACAACCTCAAAAACGATCAATATTACGGATCAAATAGGTATAAAAGCACTTGTAATTCAGTCGGATAGTAATGTCGTTCTGAGTGGAGCGGGAAAACTCGCCGGACAAGGATCGGTAAATAAAACGGGTACCGGAAATCTGTCATTGTTAACCGCTAATACTTACACGGGTGCTACAGTTGTACACAATGGAACACTGACAATTAATACGCTGGCCAATGGTGGAATCGCAAGCTCTATCGGTTCATCGGCAAACTATGCTTTCAATTTTGTATTGAAAGGAGGAAAGGTCGACTATACAGGAGCCACAGTGGCCACCGATCGCAATATTTTATTGGATAAGACCAGCGAAATTTCGGTATCAAATAGTGCTGCAACTGTTACTATGAACGGAACGTTGACAGGAACAGGTGGTTTAGTAAAATCCGGTAGTGGTACTTTGAAAGTGTTTAATAACAAAGGAAATACTTACGAAGGCGAGACTTCTATAGCTGGTGGAACTTTGAATCTGGACATGCAGACCTCTTTAAATGTAACTGATGTTTTGGGTAGCTCCAATGTTGTAAATCTTGTTGGAGGTACGTTACAAACAACAAACGGTCAAACGGCCAATTACGAAGTGTATAATTTTGATTTGGTAATCCCGGAAGGGAAAACCGGTGGATTTGCTCCTTTCAGAAACTGTTATATCAAAAGTAAAGTAAAAGGTTCTGGTACATTGAATTTCACAATACCTTACTTGCGTGAATATATTCAGGGGAACTGGACAGAATTTACAGGAATACTAAATGCTAACGGAACAAATACAACGGCTAACGGTGGTAGTCAATTATTACTCGACAATGGAGTTGGTATCCCTTATGCCCGTATTAATCTGACCGGTAATACTAAAATTATATATTGGACAACTACAGGTACATTACGTCTGGGTGGACTGTCGGGAGTTGCCGGAACATTTCTGGGATCTGCCAGCAAGCAAACCGATGGAACTTCGATGACCTGGATTGTGGGTGGTGCCGGAACAGATGAAACGTTTAATGGAATTATCAACAACGATTGTTCTGCCAGTGGACATTACGGTGTAACTTATATTGAAAAGGAGGGTACAGGCTATTGGCGACTCAATGGTGCTAATGTTTATACCGGAACAACTATTCTAAGAGGCGGTGCACTCATTGTAAACGGAATTCAGACCGGAACAGGTAAAGTAACGGTGATGCAAGATGCAACCTTAACAGGAAAAGGAAAGATTCCGGGTGTAACCGAAGTACAATCGGGAGGAATAATATCAGCCGGTGATGCTTATGCAACTCCTGCAACACAAAATATAGGTACGCTTACTGTTGGTGCATTGACTTTGCAAGCCGGAAGTAAAGCTGATATGGAAATTAACCGCACTTCCTCAACGTTCGACAAAATAGTTTCGAGTGGTGCTATTGTCTTTGGTGGAACACTTAATCTGAAGGTGCTGGGTACATTAGTTGCGGGTGATCAATTCCAATTGTTTACGGGTACATCTTATTCCGGGGCGTTTAGTGAAATTATTCCGGCTACTCCGGGCGAGGGATTGGCATGGAATTTCTCAAATGGTTTATTGAAAGTAGATCCGGTTAATGGCGTAGAGTCAATTGAAAGTTCGAAAATAAAAGTATATCCAAACCCGGTTTCGGATAAAGCTCAGATAAGTCTGGATAAAGTGTATAACAATGTTGCGGTAACAGTTGAAACAGTTAGCGGAAGTACCATTAAATCGTTTAATTTTTCGGGATTAAGCCAGTTGAATGTTGATTTATCAACCTTACCCAAAGGATTTTATATTATTCGGGTAAATTCAGGAAAGGAATTGATTTCTACTGCTAAGATTATGAAGAAATAGTTCAGAGTATCTAAAAAGGGCCGAAATTCAAATCTGAATTTCGGCCCTTTTGTTTTAAAAGTAACTCCACAAGAGATTATTTCCAAACAATCACGCCTGCGGGTGTCATTTCTTTGGTTCCAAAAATGATGTTGGCTGTTGCCGGAATATCAAGCGTTACATTGGACGAAGAATAGTTATTTGCAATAAAGAATCCATCGCGCCAATTCACCATTACACCTTCGGGAAGCTCCTGAGTTTTTACACCGGCTGTTTCGTAGACTCTCTTCAACACATCTTTTTCCAGTTTACCGTCGTCGGTATCAGTGCCAATATACGTTACGGTTCCTTTACCCAGTTTGCGGTGAATAACGGTTGGTTTGCCTGCATAAAACTGATCGGCAAAGCTTGCCCACACTTCAGTTCCGGCAGCCGGTTCAAGCATATCTCCCCAATTATTCCAACTGTACTCTTTGCCTCCAAAGCTCACTTTCGCCATTTTGGTTTTGCTCAGCATATCGTTCATAACTATTTTTCCACCAATCAAATTGCTGATAGAATTAGCCCAGGCAGCTTCGGGGAAATGACCGTTGCGGTCTTTTAGCCCGGTGCGAACCGAGATAATCAGGTTTCCACCGTTTTCGGCGTATTTAGTCCATTTATCTACCAATGGTTTGTCCACCATTTGGCAGGCTGCTACCATTACAAACGGATAGGCTGATAAATCTTTCGATTCGCTTACAATTTCAACCGGAGCTGTTAGTAATTTAAGGCAATTATAATACTTGGTAATGTGGGTGCGTTCGTCCCATTGATAGGTTTGCGGCTGGATGGTAGTTTCCCACACATTGTCCATATTATAAACCATAGCCACTTTGCGGGCGGCATATTCTTTAGGCATCACGGCATTGGCAACGTACTGCTTGCGCAACTCACGAATTTCGCTCATAAACTGGCTGTATTGCTGACCACCGTTTAGTGGAGTCACGCCATCGGTTCCCACCATGCCGTAGTGGAACTGCTCACCGCCATAAGCCGGTTGACGGAAGCGGTACGAACAAATGAAATCCAGTCCGCCTGCAAAAGCATTCCACAACCACATACGCACAGCTCCTGGGTAGGGTTGAGGGTTATAACTTCCCCAGTTTACCTGTCCGGGTTGAAGTTCCATAACGCCTGTTACACCTTTCAACGAGCGGAAAAAATCGTTGGCAAAAGAGATGCGCCATGGGTCGCCCAACCGGAATCCCTGATCGCCGACACCTTCGGTATAGCCTGCAACCGGATAAACAGTGTAGCTGATAAAATCTAAGTCAGGATTTCTCCAGGGATCAACATCGGTGTGCCCGTTCATGAAGTTAGTTGTCACAAATTGGGATTTTGCCACATTGTCTTTCAATATTTTGCATTGTAACGAAATAAACATCGCACATTCGTCGGCATTGAAACGTTTCATATCCAACATCGACGTAGGACTGGCAACGCCCGAAATCAACCGGCCTTCGTTTGGTAGTTCAATTTGTTCAAAATCAGAATAAATACCCGACCAAAAAGCTGTTCCCCAGGCAGTGTTCAACGCATCGATGGTTGTGTATTTCTTTTTTAACCAGGCGCGAAAACTGGCTTGTGCCGATGGGCTGTAATCCAACGTGCCATAATGCGACGGTTCGTTATCGATTTGCCAGCCCCAGATGTTTTTATTGTTGGCAAAATGCTTGGCCATAGCTTCTACCATTTTACGGCTGAGTTCCTGATATTTTGGACTCGACCAGGAGTAATGTTCACGGGTTCCGTGTTGGGCAAATTGTCCATTGGGTAACTGAACTAATACTTCGGGATATTTTTTAGTCAGCCAAACAGGAGGAGTAGCCACAGGTGTACACATAATCACTTTCAGGTTGTATTTTCCGGCCAGTTCCACCGCTTTGTCAATCCACTTAAAATCGTAATTTCCCTCGGTTGGTTCCAGCTGTGCCCAGGCAAACTCGGCCATGTGCGTAAATTCAAAGCCCATCTCAGCCATTTTGGCAAAGTCACGATCCCATTGGTCGGGATTCCAGGCCTCGGGATAATAATACACTCCGGTTTCAATGAGTTTCTCCGGCTTGAAAAATTGCTTTTGAGCAGAAGCAAACATACTGCCAAGCAAACTGACGATAATTAATAAGCGCGTTTTCATGAGTATTTAATGTTTAATTATTAAAATTACAAATATACGTAAATAGAACTGTTATTTGGTATTACAAATAATTCAATTATGTGTACAAATATATTTTGATTTATTCGGCTGATAGTTTCAGGATTAAATGCTTTTGATATAAACAAAATAGGCGTTCCGTCACCGGAACACCTATCTCTTTCTAATCACTAATTAATCCTATTTTTGTAATAGAATGCGTTGAGCTCGATTTCTTAGCAGGTGTATACTAAGTTTATTTTATTATTACTTTTTGAACATTGTCGGTTGATTTTACAAAATAGACACCCTTATTCAATACCATTGAGGTATTTGCATTGTTGTTTCTAATATTGTATATCTTAATTCCCTGAAGGTTATAAACTTCATAACTATTTACTCCGGTAACAATTAAACGATTCTGTACTGAATATACTTTCATGGTATTTTCAGGTGAAATTAAATCAGTTGCCAATGTAGCTTGTCCTTCTAAATTATATGTCAATGTATTACCACCAGCAATTCCTATACTTAAAGTAGCAACATCGTTTGTTGTAGTTAGAGCAGCAGGAGTATATGTTATTGTTACTGTACTATTGTTGATAAATGAGTTCGCAGTTTCATAAGTAGCTGGTGAAACACTGAATAAACCTGCATTTGTACCGGTAATTCCCAGAGTCATTGTTCCAAATAGATTAGTACCAGATAAACTCAACGTTTTATTTACAGGTGTTCCTACAGTTGTGGTGAAAGTATTTACTGTACTTTCAACTGTACTAATAGCAGGAGTTTGGAGCTCTTCAAACTGATATGCAAAACGATATCGGTCAGCATATCCGGAGTTATTGACAAATACTCCTAAAGGACTTGTCCATAAATCCACTTCTAAAGCTTTGACACTTGAGTTTACAATGGCGTAGAGGTAATTTGGGTCACCAGGATATTGAATATTGGAAGATTGACTTTTTGCCTCAGGCAAAGTGAATTCTGCCGATGTAGCTGAAAAACCTATACCTGATAGGTATTGTCCTGTAGCTTTATTCTGAATTATATAGCTTGAGTTAGTTGACCCTGCTGTAATTGTCCACAATGCACTGTCGCCTAACGCTAATGAAGTAGCATTTTGCATAGGTGTATAATTTAAAGTGACAGCTAATGTACTTCTGTTAGTATGAGCAAACAAAATATTTTTATTAGCTCCTCCATCTCCACCATCTGTCCCATAAGTATAAATTCTATAATAATTGGTAGAAGGTACAACTCTTGCCAATCCATTGAATGTTGTTAGCGCAGTGCCAAGTGTAGAGGTTGCCGTTGATATTTCAGTAGCTGTTGTAGCTGTATTTTGAGTAGATTGTGCAGTTGTAATTGCGGCTCCCAGATTATCCACATTTAAAGTAGGAAATTGAAGAAATTTAGCATCACCCTTTCGTAGATTTACTATAGCATATCTTGCCTGACTTGTCGCAATCTGAGTTCCTAATGCATAATATGTAGATTTGTCAGTATTGAATTGTGAATATGAAGCTGTTAGTGCAGCCTGTGCATTTGTAATACCACCTGCTACTGAAATTGTATCTCTTGCTGCTGTTGCAATACCTACTGCTGTGTTTAATGTTGCTTTTATTGCAGGAAAAAACGCTGCTGAAGGATAACTAGTTCCAACACTGTCTCTACCGGTAGTTACTGTTCCAATATAACTTACATAATTATTATATGGATTGATTGCTGTTGAGAAATTTGCCTCTGCACTTTTCAATAAATCTATTTCTGTTAGTACTTCTGTCATAGATGACGAATTGTCGTATTTATCCTGAGCTGAATTTATTGCTGTAGTAATTGTAGATTTTGGGGTAGCAGTATAAGGATTTGAATCAGTAAGAGAATTTCTCAAATTTGTAGCAACGCCAATTTCATTAATCAACAAAGTTTTAAACCCAGCTAAAGTTGCTGCTTTAAGTGTCACTTGTTTTGTAAGAATGGTACCACTTCCCAATTGGGCCTGGATAGTAATTGTAGCATCTGCTGAAACTGAATTAGTAGTCAAAAGAGTTGCTTCGGCATGATTGCTGGAATTTCGTGTCAGAGTAACAAGTGCCTGGTCTCCAGCTTGTAATCCACCCCAGTCGGAAATAGTCCAAACAATATCTCCCCCCGGAACAACAATGTTTGTTAATGCCAAAGACGCAATGTCGGCAGTAGCTGTTAATGAATATGTCTTGCTTACAGATGAACTTAATGTTTGAATCTCTGCTAAACCTGTTAGATTTGCTATTTTATCGGGAGCAAGCTCGCCAATCGTTATATTGTCAAAACCGGCAGCTGCAGCAAAACCAGCTGTAACTATATTCAATTTGTCAAGACTTCCTCCGTTGGTTAAACTTATGTTTGATATTGATACATTACCGCCACCAGTCTTCGTCGCTTTTAGCTTTAAGAGTTTTTTTGCATTCAAATCAATTACCATTTCCCAATCGTACCATTGTCCGCGTAAAAAGCCTGCAGATGTAAATTCGACAAGAGTTGGATTACCATTAAGAAAACCATTACTGGTACCACCTGCGATAAATCCGTCAAGTGTATACCGTAAATTACTATTACTTCCATTATTGTTATCTTTGCTACCGAAACCAAAAACAGTATTTCCTGCTGTGTTCTTAAACACAATACCGGTACCTCGTGTACAATGGTATGAAGACATTTTTGCATAAACAACACCACTTAATGTAGTTGGAAAGAGTTTTGTCGTATTGATGGAAACATTTGTACCTTCAGTTAAATCTGCCGCAACATTAGTTGTAAATCCAAGGATGTTTCCTGCAGTTGTAACGTTTGTTTTGGTATTCGTATGAATAACAGGTATAGTTCCTGACCAATCATAACCCGTAGCATACGTAATTGGTGAACCTAATGTAGAGGATGTGAAATTTTCCCCATTAAACCATGCTGTAGTGGCATCCACGGTTTGAGAGTAAGCGATTGAACTGTGTAGAGCAATGAATGCAATCACGAGTAAAAATGTAATTCTTCTCATAAAAAATAGATTTAAAATTAGTGTTTTAAAAAGGTCAATTTGAATTATTGAAATTCAAATTATTATAGTACAAATAAAGCTGTTATCTTAATATCTGACAATGGAATTTTATGCGTTTTCATAGAAATTTATGCAGTCATGCAGTCCCAGATAATATTTGTTGACATTTATATTTACTTATATATGTTTGAGCAGTAAGTATATTTTCTTTGTCCAAACAACCTAATAAAAAAACATCCCCACTGAACCAGTTAAAGTTCTGTGGGGATGTTAGTATAAGTTGTAAATCAATTCTATTGCTGATTTCCAATTTTGTCATATTGTTCTTCTGCCTTAATTTCGGTATATTTTGGTGCATCCATCATTTCTACCAGAGCACGAAGTACAGGACCTTCGCCCATTGGGTCATTTTCCTGTGTAGGTCGTGTATAATAATATTGAAGTGATGGCATAATGCCGGTTCCAACACAAATAGCTGTGACGTCACCTTGGGGCGTTATTTTCGACATAATTCCCTTTAGACCTTGTTGCGCAACATAAATAAAATCGGGATGTAACCAACCTTCTTTTACTCCACGGGCCATACCGAACACAAACATGGATGTTCCCGTGATTTCTTCATACGAATCGGTTTTGTCGAGGAGTTGATGCCAAAGTCCGTTGGCTCCCTGATAACGGGCAATACCACTAGCCTGTTGCTGGAAGTTTTTGATGACTGCGTTTCGCAGAGGATGATTTTTGGGCATGCGCGATAACAAATCAGCTTGTGCCATGAACAACCAACCATTTGCACGACTCCAATGAGCTACACCATGCTCTTTATTGTCGGTATGATAGCAGTGATAATAAATTTGTTTTTCGGGACACCACAGGTATTTGTTATATTTCAACACCTGATTGGCAGCATCGGTAAAGTATTTATTATCACCCGTCAATTGCCCCATGCGGCAAAGGAATGAGATGGCCATAAAGGAATCATCAGCCCAAATAGTGTTTTCGTGTGGCCAGATTCGGGCAATAGTTCCATCTTTCAGTCGTGGTTCAGTCGTATTTAGATGTTTTGCTGTTTCATTGATATAATCTAGAAATGCTTCATTTGGGTAACGTTTTTGCAATTCAATCAAACTGGCTCCCATTGGGCCATTATCATCCAATCGTTTTCCACGGAAAAGCATGTACCAGTTTATGTTTCGTACAGCGTCCCAACCTCCTTTAGCAAAAGCCTGATCGTATAGCTTTTTGAAATAATCCATATTACCCTCATTGAAAACAAAATTCATGTTTTTCAATACATAGGTTTCATATTGCTTGTCTTTCAACTTGTCGCCAAGCTCCATGAGTGCAATATTGGTTACCCCATTTGTATAATGCCATTGATTATATTTTGATTGTGCCTGAACATCGGGTGAAAGTTCAAGGTCCTTGACTGTTTTATAGGTTTCACCTGTTTTTTTATTTTCAAAAAGGTAACTGGTTGATTTTACAATCCGGTCAGCAATTAATTTAGCCGTTTCACCGGGTGCCATTTTATTTTGAGCACTCAAAATAGCAGCACTAAAACAAATTACTGTAAATAACGTGTTTAATCTCAATTTCATAATTTCTCGTTTATATGTGTTTGTTCTTTTTTTTATTTAGTTTCGAATGCTCCTAAATCGGGTGCATTTCCGGCAAATTTGAATCCAACATCAACACCTTTGTCAATCAGTTTGCTGTTGTTTTTCAGTTTCAAAAAATCAATATCAGGCAGATTGCCATTTTTTTTTCGGGCAGCAGTAAGTTGTGATTGGTCTAAACTTACAAAATCAGTTTTTGAAACTTTAATCGGGATTGAAAATGAATTGTTTAAAACCACACATTTTGTGGAATCAATCCACTGAGTCTCGTAAGTCCGGGGTTCAAAAGAAAGATTGTTTTTCAACACATGATTATAACCCGGTACATCTGTCGTGATATCTGACGTTCGGTTTAGCATATTGAAATTTGTACCATTCTCATACGCTGTGTTATTGTACCAATAGCTTCCCCCGGGTTGATGATTAGAGTAAAATCCATTGGCTCTGTTATGTACCGCAACACAAAACTGAATAATGTGCATAGGTATTGAATCAGGAACTCTTTCATCTTTTACCAATCCCCAGCCACCGGCTTTAAAACCATTACCGTCGCCCAGATTTTTAAATTCTGTGCTATATCCGTTATAGAATGACCAACAATGATCAAAAGTCACTGTTTCGGCTGCACGGATACAGTCGAATCCATCGTCGCTGTTAAACCACGCCCGGCATCCACGGAAAACATTTCCGGTGCTACCAGGTTGCGGGTGACAGCCAAATCCATCGGCATTACCGCCTTTTCCTCCCTCGGAAGTATAGTCCCAATTGCGGTAAGCATCGCAGTTCAGAATCAGGTTGTCAGACCCTCTAATCAGGTAAAATCCGATAGCCTGACCGTCGTGCATCGAAAGTTGTTCGTAAATATTATGGCTGCCTTCGTTGTGAAAACACTCAGATTGTGTATGTCCGGTTTGAGTAACCTGCGTGCCAGTTACTTCTATACCTTTGATGTGAATCCATGAGCCTGTTACGTTGAAAGCCATTACCCGTTGGTTGAGTGGTTTCACGTTAGTCATATCGAAAACAGGTTTTTCGCCCGGATATGCCCAGTAATTTATGCGTTTGCCGGGTGCGCCACTTTTGTCGAGTAAATGCATCATGGCCCAGATTCGCTGTTTACGGGCAATCTGATTTTCGGCCATGAGATATTTTCCTCCACGAACATAGACTGTATCACCGGCTAACGTTGCTTTTTGAGCACGCATTATCGTTGCAAAAGGAGCTGTCAGCGTTCCCGAGTTGGCCGTGTCGTTGCCATTGATAGCAACAAAATATATTTTTGCCTGACACTCGGCTATGATTAGCGAAGAAAGAGCAAAAAGGATAAAGCTACGTATTTTCATAATGTATTTATTTTGGGCAGTAAAATTAGTGAAAACAATTGGCTCCCAAAATCTTGAATTTCTTCGTTTTTGATATACTTATATTAGTTTTTGATAAATTTTCGGGCAATAATGTTTCCGGCTGTGTCAATTATTTTTATCAGGTAAACTCCACTTTTCAAGCCACCAACATTTATTTGGTTTCTGTTTTTATCGCTAATAATCAATTTACCCTGAATATCATTAATATCTACTTGTTTAACTTGTTGGTTAAAATAGATATTTTGTTGTACAAGAGTAGGATAGATGGTCAATTGATTGTCGGCCCCGGTGTCTGTTATTCCTGTTGCATAATTTGATTCAAATGCTCCTAAATCGGGAACCGAACCATAGAAAGCAAAACCAAGATTCATACCTTTATCAATCAGATCGCTACCTTGTTTTAGTTTCAGAAAATTGGTATTTGGCAGGCTGCCATCAGCCTGACGGGGAGCAATTAACAGTGTTTCATCGGTACTTAGAAAATCAGTTGCATCAACAGTTACACCTGAACCTGTCGAAAATGAATTATAGGTATTTACGCTCGTTCCCAAATTGGCTGTTTCGGTTTGAGTAGAATATCGAAATGATAAATTATTGTGCAACACGTGATTGATGCCCGCACAATCCAGGGTGGTATCGTTGCCGGTAATGGAACTTTTGGTGATTTGCTGACTCAGCATGTTGTAATTGGTACCGTTGCGGTAGGCCGTATTATTGTACCAGTTGCTCCCGGTTACCACATGATGGTTGGCATAAATTCCATTGGCTTTGTTGCGATAAGCCATGCAGAACCGCACAGTATGAGCCGGAATAGGACTTGGCAAACCGGAAACAACCGGAGCTTGCCCGTAACCACCTGCTTTGAAACCATTGCCATCACCTTCGCTCACAAATGAACTGTTGTAGCCATTATAAAACGCCCAGCAATTTTCAAAAATAACTGATTCATAGGAATTGATACAGTCGTAGCCATCGTCGCTGTTGAACCACGCACGGCAGCCGGTTATTTTATTGCCGGTATAACCCGCTTTGGATGGGTGGAAGCCAAAACCATCGGTATTTCCACCTTTTCCTGTTTCCGAGAAATAATCCCAGTTACGGTATGCATCGCAATTGATCACTAAATTATTTGAACCTTTTGTGAGATAAAATCCAATAGCCATGCCATCATGCATCTTCAATTGTTCAAAAATATTGTTGCTACCTTCGTTTCGAAAACATTCCGATTGAGTATGAGTCGAAATAGTCACTTGTGTTCCAATTACTTCCAATCCTTTGATGTGAAGCCAGGAACCGGTGGTCAGAAATACTGTATTCCGGTAACCGGCAGGCTTTACATTCGACATATCAAAAATCGGTTGTTCGCCCGGATAAGCCCAGTAGCAAATACGTTTGGTAGCAGACGTTCCACTTTTATTTAAATAATGTACAGTGGCGTAAGGTCCTGTTGTAGAAGTATTACTAATCAGGGTTTCGTTCATTTTATAGGTGCCGCCGCGTACAAAAACCGTATCGCCGGCAACAACCGATAGCTGAGCTTTTACAATGGAGCGATAGGGAGTGTCTATGGTTCCGGTTCCCGTAGTGTCGTTACCGTTGATCGCAACGTAGTAGTTTTTGGCTTGCGATTGAAAAAAGAAAAGCAAGCAAAAACTCAAAAGGAAGTAGATTTTATTTTTCATGTTTATTCTAGTGGTTAAATTTACTTTCGGTTCAACCATTTTTTAGGAACCGGAATGATACAGATATTCATCGAATGATTATCAGCTGAAAGCATGGCCGATTGTATTTCTATTTTTGTGCCATCGGGGCTGAAAGTAGGATGCGGATGATCTGCTGCTGTTGCTTTGTGTCCGGTAGAGAGTAACATCATTTCGTGCGTTTTTCTATCAATGAGGTATATATTCCGGGCAAAATCGTCGCCCGCAAGAAAGCGTTTATCCGCTGAGCCATTTACATGCCAGAAACCACTGCCCGAAGGCGTTTGTCCGGCAATAACCATTTCGCGGGTATTGATATTTACCACACCCAACCCTGAAGGTTTTTCGCGCGTGCCACAATCACCCCAACCGGCATCCTGACCCGGATTTGCACCATAAACATCGGTTCCTTTTATAGCGGTCGTATCCGACTCGGTTTTTATCTTGCGATGTCCCATAATGGCTATTGCCACTTCGTCGTTGCTTATAACCGCTTCGTGTGTAACCCATTCGTAGGAAGCTTCGGGATAAAGCGGACGCAAACCGGTACCATCCGAGTTCACTATCCACGTGCGTTGTGGTGATTTACCTCCTGTTTCCCAGCAAAAAATAATTTGTCCCGCCACCCAGGGATTGGTTTGAATGTGTCCAATCTGAAATGGAACCGAAGTTACGTATTTTATTTCTCCGGTTTTAATGTTCATTCCGGCAATACCGGCTGGTCCTGCACCCATTTTCCGGGGACCATAACTTGCTTCAATTTTCACATCGGGAGCTAAATGCTTGGCAGCTTCTTCCTTTCCAACCCGAAACCACAGCCATTCTTCACTGCCATCCAGTGCCATATCGCCACCCGCTTTGAGTTCAGGTGATGTTGTTCCGCAAATACGTTGATATTCGGTAGCCGGTTTTAGTTTGTGAGCTTTGCTGTCGGCAAAAAGTTTGGCTAAATCAACCTCCATGATGGTCAAAGAAGTGCTATCGTTCTCCATTTTGCGCATAAAATAGAGTTTCATCGATTTTCGCGCTACGTTCAGCATTCCCACGTAACCACCTTCGGTTACTTGCACCAATTCGCCCGATTTTTCATTCACCGCCATGGCTTCGCCTTTCACTCTTCCGGAGCGAAATATGAGCCACTTTCCATCGGATGTCCACTGATTGTGAGTTTGATATATTTTGGAATCACCAACCGGTGTCGACGTCAGGAAAATTAGTTTTTGGCCTGTGACAGGGTCTTTAATTTCCTTTCGTTCTGAAGGAAAACATTTGCCAATCTGTGCCTGTAGCGATGCATCAAACAGCGCACTAACAAGCAAGATGAGAATGAATATTTTTTTGTACATATACCTTATTTTTTCTCGAAATTAATTACATTTTCATGGATTTGCTTTTTGTTACGAATGGTATCTGCTACCACATTTTTCAGAAAGATATTTTCCACCGGCAATTCTTTTTGACCCAGAATTCGGGATTCGAATTGTACATTCGTAGCTTTTATGTTTTCCAGGTAAACGTTCTTTATCGGCGTTAGTTTGCGCACATACGTTGGTACCAGGTCTTTCCATTGGTACAACACATCCGTTTCGATGCCCAAAATACCCAAATCCATTTTACCCGCGGTGATATTTTTGATGTAAATATTGTTCACGTAACCGCCCATGCGTTCATTGGTTTTGATAAATACCAGATGAAACATTTTAGCACCTTCGTTCACCACACAATCGTGAACATACACGTTTTCGATTCCGCCCGAAAGTTCACTCCCAACGGCAATGAGTTGATGACCATTTTTCACCACACAGTTGCGGATAACAAGGTTTTTAGTTGGAGTTTTACTTCGCCAACCTTCCTGATTACGGCCTGATTTAATGGCAATTGCATCGTCGCCCTGATCGAACTGACAGTTCTCTACCAATATGTTCTGACTCATTTCAGGGTCGAAACCGTCGTTGTTATGACCATGTGCATAGACATTCAATTTGCGAAGCAAAATATTTTTTGACAGGCACATGTGAATGGTCCAGAACGGACTGTTGACAATGGAAAAACCTTCGAGACGAATGTTCTTACAACGGTTGAACTGAATCAGGTGAGGGCGCAAATGCGCTGTATCGTTTACCATCAAGCGTTCCTCGGTTGGTACATTTTGATACGACATATTATACAAGCGTTTCAGGCTTTCCATGTGCGGGCGAGGCCGCGCACCCCAGATTTTCCACAAATCCATTTTAGCCTTAATGGTTCCTTCGCCGGTAATGGCAATATTGGTACACTTCCAGGCATAAATAAGCGGCGAATAATTCATACATTCCATGCCTTCCCAACTGGTATTTACCGCCGGCAGATAATCGTTCGGATCATCATCAAACAATAACACGGCTCCTTTGCTCAAGTGCAGATTGACATTACTTTTAAAATGAACAGCACCCGTGAGCCATTCGCCCGCAGGAATTATCACCGTGCCACCACCAATTTTATTGGCTTTGGCTATAGCAGCAGCAATTGCCTTAGTCGTTTTTACCTTATCACCCTGAACAGCTCCGAAATCGACAATGGAGAGTGTTTTACATTTTTTAAAATCAGGAACAGTAATCTCCGGCATTGAAAAGGGAGCTTCCACTTTGATGTGGGTTGTTGCCACAGTGTTCTCATTTTTCTTAAATGAACTCAGCAGCACTATCAGAAATAATAAGGCGGGAATAACAATCTTCTTCATATTTCTATTTAAAAAGCCCTTTCAAGGGCAGTTTCTGTTTTTTTACTTCTTCAACAAATAAGCCTGCAAATTTTCGTGCTCCAACACCATTTAAATGAGTAGAGTCGGCCACTCCATTTTTGCGATTAGGATATTCGCCCGGTTTTGTAAACAAATAAAGCGACTTCGATTTTTCAGGACCCAGTTCTGCAACCACTTTACGGGTTAGCGCTTCCATGTCAATAAACGGTGCTTTGGTTTCCAACGCAATTTCCCTTGAAGCTTTGATATAATCGCCGTGTGTATCCTTCAAATTGCCCTCTCCGTCAAACTGACGACGTACTATAGATGAACAAATAATTGGATTGGCTCCTTTGGCACGCGTTTCATCAATGTATTTTTTCAACAACTCTTTGTAAGTAGTCGCAGCATCTGTATGCAATTTTTCGGCTGGCTTTTCGTCGTTATGTCCAAATTCGATAATCACATAATCACCCGGTTGAATGCTGTCGTAAACCGCTTTCCAATGCCCTTCGTTCAGAAAACTCTTGGAACTGCGACCGTTTACAGCATGATTGTGTACCGTAACGTTTTCATTTACAAATTCGTTGAATACCATTCCCCAACCGGTTTCAGGTGCTGCTTTGGCACTTTTGTTTGCCATAGTTGAGTCACCAATCATCCAAATATTTATTTTATCGGGGCTTTTGAACGACAAAATCATAAATGTAACAAATGCCAATGCAGTTATTGCAATAAAATTCTTCTTCATCTTTATATTTAAAATTATACTTTTAATTTATTGATTTAAATTCCAAACGTCTTCAACTGTTATTTGTACCGGTCCAATTAACCCCGATGGCAATAATGGAGTTTCTTTTTCAAAGAAATCCATGGTGCAAAAGCTAATTCGATTTTTGCTTGGGCGCTCAGTCTTGTTCTTTACCCATCCAGGAATCTCAAGCATGTTTCGCCCAACTTTTGGTGAACCTGATACATAGGTATATGATCGCATGGGTCCCCAAAGGCAATCTTCCGGCTCTGTTTTATCCCCAATAATGCGATTCGGCCAAAGATTGGTTACCGCAATTTCCAATTTATTTTCTCCGGCAATGCAGTAATCAGTGATATCGGCCACAAATGGAGCTTTCCAGATAACTGCTACTTCTTTTTTATTCACTGTGATAGTAGCAACATTCTTCACAACTCCTAAATCCAACATAATTCGTTTAGAGGATTTTAATTGTCTTGAATTGAGCTGAAACGATTTGTTGTAACGGGCTGTTCCCGAAAAGAACTTTATACCTGAATTAGTATGCAGCGGCCACGAAATAAGGTTGTCGAAATGCGCACTTGCTGGAGCTCCCCTGTTTTCCTGAAAATGAACATCCCAATTGTCGGTAAGCAATATTGTTTGTGGAGCGGCTTTTTGTGTTTTTGAGACAGTTTTATCGTTCGACAAGATAATTTCATATTTACCTTTCTGATTTAATACCAGCTTATTATCTTCAGTCAGACAAGAAGCCTGATTTACTTTCTCTCCGTTTATAGTCAGGGCATTAATTCTTCTTTCCGAACCATCACTTTTTGTTCGGAACACAACAAAACAAGAACCATTCCCTTCTATGTGGAGCTTGACGGTAGTTTGTCCTTCGCTATTTTCCCAAAACAAAGCGTCGTTTATTTTACCTGAAACAGGATTCCAAACTTCCGGTTTCATACCATCAATTCTAAAACGTATCTCTACTGATTTTGCTTCAGCGGATTTGTTTGAAATAAAATAATAATGTTCATTTCCATCATTGCGATGAATCCAGGCAATATCATTAACGCCATCCAATACATCAACATCCTTCGTAATTTTTTCATGCGCTAAAGCTTCCTGCGCTGAATAGCCACAATAAACTTTACCTTTCCCAAGCTTTCGAACCTGTTTCTCTAACGCTTTATCAGCACCAAAAAGTCGTGCACTAATTTCACAAACTTCTTTGTTTGCAGAATCAAAATTTGTCAGTCCGGGGCTTCCTGCAAAACCGTTTCCTACGACAATAGCTCCTTCATTGACCAATGTTTCAATTTTACGGGCAAGTTCCGGTTCAATGTTGCAACGATTGGCAAGCACTAAGACAGCGTATGACATTCCATCGGGAAGTACCAGTTTATTATCCTTCACTGTGAAACGTGTCAATAGCTCTTTCTCGTTGCAAACATCTGCTTTATAACCGTTAGGAATGTCTGTTTTCTTTTGTCGCTGAAGCTGCAAATAACAAAGATCGCTCACAAACAAACCTTTTTGCAACAAAAGCTGGCAACGGGTGAGATATTGTATCCACTGTGCTGCGCCGTGACTCCACCATGTTTGCGACGGTCCGAATTGCGTTCCAAACCATCCCATGACCATTCCGGGCTTCAGGTTAGGCCAGGGCTGATGCGCGGCTGCATGAAGGACAAAAAGATTGACACCTTCGCAAAATGCCTGATCGCCGGTAGCTTTCAAATCGGCCAAATCAACCTGAAATGCAAATTGTGGTTGATTAGTAAAAGCCTCTGCTCCGACTATTTTTTTTCCATTGACATGCGCATTGCTCGAAACAGGTAAAAGCGTCTCCCAACCCCACGTAACAGGCTTTGTCCAGAATTCGCACATCACCATGTCACCGATTCCACGAATGGCTGTTTCGTCAAAGTTTTTCTTTCCTGTGCCGTAAGGTTCAACTAGAAAGTCTATACCCGGAGTTTTATGTATCAACTCTTCAAGATAGCCATAATAGTTATCGGCAAAAAGCTCATTGATTGTTCGTTGCCAGTCGTAATTGAAGCGTTTTGTTGCCTCTTTTGACTCCATTGTATATCCGGCAATAACAGTCAACCACGGGAATAAATCATACCCTCTGCGGTTTTTGAATTCGGAAGCCATTTCAGGCGTCCAGTCCTGACTTTCGGCTTCGTAACTGTCTATTTCAATTCGTTTGAATGCTTTCCCGGCATGTTTACCTGCCAGTTCCATTAGTTTTGCAGGGTACAAAGCCCAGAATTTATCCAGTGCTTTCCGGCTCATTTTGTCCACTTCCAATCCCTGACCCGATACAGGTGCAGTCAGGTTCATTTGTCCTGTAGTAGTATGTCCAAATCGTAACACTTCCCACTCTCCGGCTGGAAGCGGATTCTTTAGTTTATCGGAGTAATCAAGTCCATTGGTAATAACAATAATATTCTCCTTTGAGAGCGTTGCAGAACCTTTAGGCACAGCAATCAGGCAAATATCCTGGTAATAATTCCATTTTGCATCAACTTCGGGATTAGGAATAGTAACTCCCTTTGAAGCTTTCCCCGACACAGTGGTTTTAGACCATATCAATTTTTGCATGGAATCTTCCACTTTGATGCCCGGTGCACCGCTAGACGTCCAACCCGGACAGTTATGCGTACCGAAATCAAGACCCAGCCGTTGACATTCATCCAACGAAAACTTCATTAAATCCGTCCATTTCTCACCCAGAACGGTTACACTCGGGTCAGTAATATCGGCCACTTTGCCCCCAATCAGAAACTGTTGTACGTTTTTTATACCGACTTTTTTAAATTCCTGCAAATCGGAGGTAATCCCTTCTTTGGTCACACAACCATTCATCCATTGCCATAAAATATAAGGTGTAGGTCCATTGGCAGTTCTAAAATCCGTTGCAGTTTTATCTGCATTCGGATTTGAAGCCATGGAAATTGATGATATGTTTAATACAAACATCATCAATGCAAACACTTTTATACTATTACTTATTTTCATTCCTCGGGATAGCGTTATGTTGTCATAGCTTTATTTAACTACCAACGGTGCACCATTCACTTTTACATTTTTCACCTTTATGTCGTTGTATTTGCACTTTAATTCAGGCGATTTTGCCGTAGCTTCTATATTTTTAAATACGATATTTGAAACCTGATCCGATTTATTTCCCTGCATTTCGCCAAACACATTGCATTTTACTTTAATGTTGGAAATGGTAATATTCCGAACAATACCATACGGTTTTTCGGTGCTACCTTCCATGGAAAAAAATTGAGTCCATGGTTTCATATCGATTATGGTACCGCATTTTCCGGTGATATTTTCTATTAATACGTTTTCATAGATTTGATACGTATCCGGTCTCATTTTTAGTCGCAAAATAGGAGTATTGCTCTCTACCTTACAGTTGCGCACGGTGATATTACGTGCATGAATACTCTCACTACCAAGTGTCAACAGTCCATGCGATTCGCCAAACGTACAGTCTTCCACTAAAATGTCCTCAACAATTCCATTTTCGGGAAGCTTTTGAGCAGTTGGTCCTTTACCACCTTTTATACAGACACCATCGTCATTTACCGAAATATAGCATTTACGGATAGTCACCCGTTTACAAACATCGATATCAACACCATCGGTACTGGGTGCTTTCACAGGTCTGAAAGGTGAACGAATGTCGCAGCCTTCTATTAACACATCGTTGCATTGGTATAAATGGGTTGTCCAAAAACCTGAATTGTGAAGTTTTACATTGGAAATGTTTACCTTATTACATCCCCAAATAAATAGCAAACGGGGACGATGTACCTGAAGGTTTGTAGCCGATTTACCGATAAGTTTCATCGAATCGCGACATGCCCAAAAAGCCTTCCAGTACTTTAGTCCATTACCATTTATCATACCCGGACCACTTATGCTGAAGTTATCCACCTTATAGGCATTGATTAACGCAGCATAATAATCGAGGCTTTTCCCCTCCATGCGCGAAGGAATCAAGGGATAATCGGCGATATTGTCCGAACCTTTAAGTACGGCGCCTTTTTCCAGTCGCATACTTGTATTTGGTTTGAAAAACAATGCACCCGAAAGATAAACTCCTTTCGGAATCACAATCGTTCCACCACCTTCGTTCGAGGCTTTATCTATGGCCGCCTGAATGGCCGCCGTGTTTAGCTGGGTACTGTCAGCTGATGCACCAAGATTTGTAATGATATAATCAGCGGCATGAACTGAAACGAAAATGCTCAGCACACAAGCTACCAGAAATACTTTTTTCATACACATATATTTACTATCTGTTTATTTTACTTTTTCATATATCTCAGCTTCCACAATGCGAAGTTGCCCCTTGGTATTGACATTTTTCGGATCTTTGAATCCGTCCAACTCCTTGTTGCCGTTAACTTCTATCATATTTTGGAAAGCATCTTTTTCAGTTCCCGAACCGGTCAGACGAATTGTCACTGATTTTCCTTTGGTTGGTGTAACCGGAATTGTTACATAACCAAGGCTTTGAGCTGTTTCGCCTTTCCAAACAACTGTTTTATCAACTAATATCTCTATCGGATAACTACGTGTCCGCCAACCTGTCAGTTTTAGACTCACTTCCGATACGACAGCAGGTTTAGCAAACTGATAAGTGATCGAACCGGTTGATATTTTTCCGTCGTTGGTCCATTCGGTTATTTCATTATCGTCATAAGTCAACGCTACTTTGTCGGCATTGGCACCGGCTGTTGCCGAAACTATATCAATGGCTTTGCGGGTTACTTTGAACGAAGGTGTCGAAGGTGTTTCTCCACGACTCAGGTTTGAAGGTAATCCGTCGCTGGTCAATTCTGTATTCAACCCGTTTTCTACTTTTACAGGAACGGTTTCGAATGCAATGCTGGCAGCAGGTAATCCTTCGGCGGTAGCCATAATTGTCACTTTCCCTGCTTCGGTGCTTGTGCGAATCAACGCACGATTCACGCCACATTCTGCAGGAAGTGTTTTCGAAAGAATGTAATTATCCGGTCCCTGAGCAATACCTCCACGCCATTCGGCCGGACCGCTTAGTTGGAAATTTACCGGAGTAAATACTGCCGGGCAACGCTGACCGTTGGCATCTACTACTTCCACCTGCACCAATACCATGTCGACACCATCGGCTTTTACAGCTGTTGGTTGGTTTATAAGCGTTAGTTTTAATGCTGCAGGAGCTCCGGCAGTTTTCTTTATGTCAGAGCTAAGCTCTTTTAAGTCCCCTTTAGGGGATTTAGGGGTCATATAACTTATTGCTTTCAATTCCCCGGCCTCGTATTTCACATTTTTGAAGGTATGCAGGAAATTATAGTTTTTTTCGCCAAAACCCAACGATTTCCCATTCAGAAACAGTTCTACTTTTTCGGCAGGCGAAACCACCATTACGTCTTTTACCGTTCCGGGAGCATAGTTCCAGTGTCCGATAATATAAGTGTGTTGTTTTTCAATATCAACCCAACCATCCCACATTACCTGATGGGCATAGTATGCGTCTTTGGCAATGCGCATGGCATCTACCTCGCCACTGCGACGGAAATTTTCTTCGCCACGGCAATGGGTATTGGTATCGGAAAAAACAATATTCAATCCACCACCACTCACGCGTTTTCCTGTTCCGGGGCGGCATACAAAGTAATCGTTCCAACGGATAATATCTTCTTTGGCAAACGAATCCTGATTGCGGTTGTAGTCGCTTGCATCGGCATTCCGGTAAAGTGGACCTGCACCATTTTTATGGTAAGGCGGAGTCAGTTCGTCCCAGTATTTACGTAAGGCTTCGTCGCGGCAATATTCAGTAGCAATCATTGGTTTACCGGCGCTGTGATTGATATACAGCATTTCACCACCATATTCGGCAATTTTGCTGTCGAGCATTTCGCGCGAACCGCTTGCACGTCCACCGTGAGGGTCGAACGTATCACGAATGGCTTTCATTTCGGCCATGTGTTCTTCGCTCACCCCTTTGTTGCCGCTTTCGTAGAGCAAAACACTCGGGCTGTTGCGGTTATAAATAATGGCGTCGCGCATCAATTCTGTGCGTTGTTCCCAACGACGACCTTTTACGTCGGCTTCGGCATCGCCTGCAGGAAACATTTGCATGAGTCCAACTCGGTCGCACGATTCCACATCCTGTCGCCAGGGCGAAACATGCATCCAGCGCACCATATTTCCGTTACTTTCTACCATTAATCCATTGCTGTAATCGCTCAACCAGGCAGGAACCGAGATACCCACTGCCGGCCATTCGTTACTGGTACGTTGTGCGTAACCTTTCATCTGAAGTGCACGGTCGTTCAGATAAACCGTACCATTTTTGAACTCTGTTTTGCGGAATCCGGTGCGTGTTTTTACTACATCTACCACTTTGTCATTTATTTTCAGGGTGGTGTACACATTGTACAAATAGCCGTAGCCCCAGCTCCAGAAATGCAGACCCGAAACCGAAGACGAGGCAGTCAATTTAGTAGTTTTTCCTGCTTCCAATGTTTGTTTCTCGCCCGGAAATTGCGCTATTACTTTTCCGTCCATATCTTCTACACTCACTTCGAATTGAACGATTGCGGCTGACGACGTTTCATTTTTCACTTCCGATTCAGCATTGATCACTGCCTTCTTTCCTTTGATATCGAAGTTGGTAGCGTACACATACGTTCCCGTTGTTTTCAGGTTCGAATACAACGATAGCGTTTGATAAACATTGCCACTGACGTGTAACAATACATTTTTAGGTATACCCCCGTAATTGGCGTTGAAGTTTTTATTATTCCATTCGTACGGACTTTTTGTAGCCTTTTCGTGGTAGTTCCAGTCGTTGTCGACGCGTACAGCTATCACATTATCAGCATCAAATTTTATTTTGTCCGAAATGTCGAAGCCAAAAGCCATTACCCCGTTTTCGTGCAACCCAACTTTCTCGCCGTTTACATACACTTCGGCAGCAAAACGTACTCCTTCGAACTCAATAAATACTTTCTTCCCATTGTCGGAAGCCGGTAAGCGAAAATGCTTGCGGTACCAAACCACGGTATCGGTCAATTGCTCAATATGCAGCCGAAAAGCTTCGTCCTCGTTGAAAGCATGCGGCAAAGTAACCGGTTTCCACGCCGAATCGTCAAAAGCTATTTGTTGCGCATTGGCTATGTCTCCAATTTGAAGTTTCCATGCTGAATTGAAATTATAGGTCTGACGAAGATTTCCGTCAAATTTCGGAGCTGCAAATCCCGATAGTACAGGAATCAGGCAAATGAATAATGTGAGTTTTTTGAACATCGTGTTTTCTTTTAGCAATAGATAGAATGTGAATAAACTTTTTGTCAGTTATATGTATAAATCTTTGTATCTGTATTTGAATTTCGCTTGTCGATATATCAATCCCGCGTGTCTGTATTTGTTTTTCGCTTATTAGTATTTAAGTTCCGCTTATCAGTATATCAACTTCGCTTATCAGTATATGAATTCCGCTTGTCGGTATTTGAGTTTCGCTTGTCAGTATATGAGTTTCGCTTGTCGGTATATCAATCCCGCTTATCAGTATTTGTATTCCGCTAGTCAGTATTTAAATTTCGCTTATAGGTATTTGAATATCTTGTTATCATTTATTGAATTTGTGTAATAAAAACTCAGATTCTCTTGCTAATTTCCGTCCGGTTTCAATACATCCACCGACGGACTCTCGTACCAACGGAAATCAGTCAATGAATCCGGCTGTTTCGGGTCAAAGGTTTTCCAACTGTCGATAATGTATTGTTTCATTGGGTAATTATTAGTCACAATACTTTGAACCACACATTTTGCCAACTCATATGCACCGTATGGATTAAAGTGAGTATCGTCGGCTAAGGCTTTGTCCTGTCCCGGATACGAATTGGCGGGATAATGCACAAAGGCTTTTTTCGACGTTTCGGGTCCAAGTGCTTCATACAAGTCCTTGCTCATCGCATTCAGGTCTATGAGCAACACATGATCTTCTGCTGCAAGTTGACGCATAGCTGCCGGAAAGTCTTCGAGCGTATTGATAATCTTTCCATCCGCATCAAATCGGCGACGGTTTGTAGAAGTTACCAATACCGGAATGCCGCCTTTCTTTTTTGCTTCGGCCATGTAATATTTCAATTCAGCTTTGTAGGTTGTAAACGGATCGAGGTGGTTACCACCGGGCTTTTGGTCATTATGAGCAAACTCCATAAACAGGTAATCGCCTTTTTTCATCAGACTTAGTATCTTTTTCAACCGGTTTTCGCGTTTGAAAGCCAGTAATGTTTCGCCCGATTCGGCAAAATTGGCTACCACCACATTTGCTTTCAGAAAACAAGGGAACATTTGTCCCCACGAAGCCCATGGTTCGTATTCCTGATCGGTAACGGTAGAGTTTCCGGCCAGAAAAATGGTAGGCAATTCGTCTGCTTTTCGTATTTCAATGGCCGAAATGCAGGGTTTTTCACCTGCAAATTCCAACGTCAGTTTATTATCCCAGTTGATATATTTCAATTCGCGGGGTTTCAGTTTTATTTTAGTTGAATCATCAACTTTCGGTGTACGCAGGTCAACGATAATGGTTTTTGTAATGGTTTTACCTGCTTCTGTTTTCAGTTTTTCGAACATTAATCGGCGCGATTCGGCTTTCACGGTGGTAGATGAACCTTCGGTATTTCCTCCTAGGGTTAGCACAACACGATAATGCCCTTCGGGCAATTGAACCGAAAAATAAAATGGTTTTTCGGAAGCGATAAAGCGTTTATCAACAGTCATTTTTCCGAAAGTGGTAAGTCCGTAACCTTTCGTGTCGGTGTATTTTGTGGCAGTATCTACCTGCAAAAACTTCTTGTCGGAAACAGCACTACCAAATGAAAAGCATTTTTTCCATTCACTTTTTTGGGCGTAAGCATTTGTCAACAATGCCATTGCAATTAAACCAAGTATTAGCTTTTTCATATTTTTCTCACATTTATTTGAATACATACACATCTTCCAGCACTACGAAATTATCGGTACTGCCATAAATGGTTTTGGATTTGTCTGTCCATGCCGGATGCTCGCCAAGCGCCTCAACCTTCAGCATATAAGAGCCTTTTTCCAAGGTCGGACTTACAAAAACCTGACTGTGCGCTTCATTTTTAGAATACAAATCCACTACCGCAGTCAACACAATCTTTTTCTTGCCTTCGAAAATAGTAATACGGGCATATCCTCCTTTATTATTTGTAAGTGCTTTAACTCCTACTTTCGTTCCAATAAAAGTAAAAGTCAGGCTGGCATCTTTTTCGTTTGATTTCAGTTGATGATTTTCCGCTACCCAATTACTCTTTTGTGCTGTAATACTGCCAAAAACCGATTTTACATCCAATCTGGTTTCCTGAAACGTAGCCGTTGAAACATCCAGTGTCCAGTTTTCCAGATAATCGGGCAAAAATACTTTTCCGGTATCAATCCTTACCGGTTGCCACACGTAAGTGGCCGCCGAACCCTGACGTGGGAATGACCAGCGGTCGCCCATAAACATCCAAACCGTATCTTTTTTATTTGCAACCGGTAACACAAATGTGGTTTGTGAGTTCCATGTAAGTGAGCCTTCAGGAGCAAAGTTAGCGCGGAATGTCCACGGACCTTCGAGCGAAGTGGCAGTCAGGTACATATTGTCATTTTTCTCCCAACTGCTCAGGTTGGAGCTTAACCAATAATAGATACCCTTGCTTTTGAAAATAGCAGGAGCTTCACCACCCTGTTTCTGATTGATAACAAGTCGTTTTACGGATTTGTAATCACCCGACAGTTCGTAAATAAATCCGTGGTGAATCAGCAAATAACCTTTCCCATCGGTATCCTGAAAAGTGCCCATATCCCATTTATGAATGGGTTTGCCCTCAAACAGGAGCGGTCCAACAAACTGATATACTCCATTAATAGTTTTACAGGTAGCATAAGCTATGTTTGGGTCTTTGTACAGCAAATTATCGGAATGCATATACATAACAAACTCTCCGGTAATCGGACATTTCATCACTTTGACGCGCTCACCAACCCGATTTGGACCCATAAGCCCGGTTGTCTGCACTGGTAAAACGATACGCTCAAACTTCCAGTTCATCAGGTCGGTCGACGAGTAGCAACTAAAGCCGGTGAACACGTTTGCTGTATCGGATTTATATTCTCCAAAAAGATAATATTTGTTTCCCTCTTTTACAATACAAGCTCCATGCGCATTCACTTCGCGGTTGTTCTGGTCGAACCAGGGAGTACCGCTGTGAATGGCATCGTAACGCTTATCGTTTGAAGCTTTTATCGATACAATCAGCGTGCAGCATATTATAAATATCAGTGTTCTTATTTTCATTTGTTTTATTTCGTTTCACTTACAGACTCCATCGTCATTATTACCAGTTATCCGTACGGAAGTTCGGTGTCCACAGTCCGTCTTTGTTCGACAAGCTGGCGGGAGGATTTACTCCCCAACAATAGCGAACCGCAACAGGTTTTTCAACTTCTTTGCCCGAAACAATTACTTTCTTTCCGGCAATTACCGCATCGGCAAACACCCATTTTTTATCTTCACCACAAATGGCAAAACCGGTTAGTTTTTCATCTTTTGCCAGCAGACCTTTACCCACATGGTCGAAAGTCAGCACAATGGTGTTCTTCTTTATTTTATAATTTTTATACATAGGTCCCGAATATTCCACTCTTTCGCCATATACTTTCGCACGTGCTATCAGTCCAAGACGATAACCAATGGCTTGTTTATTTTTCGGGTGAATGTTGGTCGGTTGATCACCTGCATTTTCTATAGCCACGGCCATTCCTGTGTTTGGAATCGATAAATTTTGCACCTGCGCTTCACGAACCGTCATCAATGCTTCATGTTTTACCGGCTCAGTCATTGGTTTTCCATAATTGGCCAGCTGTACATATAAAAACGGGAAATTTCCCTGTGCCCAACGTGTGCGCCAGTCGGTAATCAATGTTTCCATAATTTCACGATAATTCTTTGCCGAAGGACCATTCGATTCTCCCTGATACCAAAGTGCACCTTTAATGGCATAGGGAATCAGCGGAGCAATCATGCCGTTGTAGCACACATACGGATTGTGTTGGTCGAGTTCCGGATCGGGATTTTTGGGAGCTTTGGGTTTCTTGGAGGTAACATCACCCGCAGCTGCTTGTGCGGCCGCCAAATCACCCTTAAACTTTGCTACATCTTCGCGGTACTTTGGCATAATCATAGCACTATCAGCGGTAAATACATTCCATTTCTGAGCATAGCTATCCAATAGCGGTTTTAAATTTGGATGTGCCTCCATGGCTTCTTTGCTTATCCAGGTTTCAGCCGTACTTGCTCCAAATGCCGACGTAACCATTCCCATAGGGATATTTAATTTCTTGTAAATTTCGCGCGCAAAGAAATAAGCCACTGCCGAAAAATGTCCGACTGTTTGAGGAGAACACACTTCCCATTTCCCAACGACGTCCTCTTTTAGTGAGTTTGACGGCGTAAAGTCCACATCAAACACACGAATTTGTGGATAATTGGCATTCGCCACTTCCTCCGCTTCATTATTTACTCCACACCAGTAACGATCTTCTTTGGCCACAGTCATATCCATGTTGGATTGTCCGCTGCAAAGCCAAACTTCGCCAACATATACATCGTTGAAAGTAATAATATTGTCGCCGGCAATTTCCAGTTTGTACGGGCCACCTGCTTTTTGTTTTGGCAGTTTTAGCATCCAGTTACCTGAAGCATCGGCTTTTACTGTTACCGACGTTCCATTCAGGGACACAGAAACGGATTCTTTCGGCCAGGCTTTTCCCCAAACTGGAATTTCAACGCCGCGTTGCAACACCATGTGTTCGCAAAACAGAGCAGCTGGTTTTACATCAGCAAAAAGAGAAGTCGTTATAATCAGACAAAACAGTAGAAGAAATGTGTTCTTTTTCATTTTTTAAATAGCTTTTTAAAATTTCAATTCCGCCCTAAATCGCGAACGAAGAGAGCAAATATCAGGCGAAGGCTTAATAACGCGCTTCGCGCAAATTACTCCATATAAAATACTTCCGGCAATTGTATAGAAATTGGTGAATTATCAGGGTTTGTTTTCATAATGTCGGCCATATAAGCCCACCATTTTTGTACAATTTCGGTAGAACCTAAATCCTGTGAACCACTTTCACCGCTGTTTTTTTGCACAGCAAAAAGGATATTGGTTTCTTTATCCCAAAAGATAGAGTAATCGTACACCCCGGCGTCTTTCAACAATTTGGAAAGCTCCGGCCATATTTCGTTGTGGCGTTTTTCGTACTCGGCCTCACAGCCCGGTTTCAGAAACATTTTAAATGCAGAACGTGTCATAAATTCATTTACTATTTTAAGGATTGTTTTTATTTACTATTTATCCATTTACCATTTACTATTTCACTTTCGCTACCAGAATTGTAAATAATCAAACTCTAGAGTATTTAACTGGTAAATCGTAAATGAATAAATGGTCAATTACTTTACTTTGAAGATCGGCTCGTTCGTTTGTTGGTCTTCCAAATAGAACTGCACGGCGCTGTCGTTCATTTTTGGATAGGTATTTTTCAATAAACGAATCATTTCGCCTCCGGCTAATAAAACAGGGCCATAACCATGTGCAGCGTATTTATGCACCGGACGATAATAATAGTAAGCCGGATCGAATCCCATCCCGGTACCTACACAAGTTCCGTCAACTTCACCGGCTGCATTTACTTGTGTGGAAACTGCATGCCACCCCAGCATAGCCACCGGGCCATAAGCCAATGAATTTATCCAACCTTTGTTGATGGCATGTGCGATGCAGTAGGTATAAATAGCCGTAGCCGAAGTTTCCAGATACGAATCATTACGGTCGAGCAACTGGTGCCAAAAACCTTCACCCGATTGCAAAGCCGCTAATCCGCGTACATGTTCCTGAAAAAGATTGAGAACATCGTTGCGTCCGGGATAATTATCAGGCAACACATCAAGAACTTCAGTCATGGTCAAAATAGCCCAACCGTTTGCACGTCCCCAATGGAAAGCCGGATGATCGTTCATTCCTTCTACCCATCCGTGGCGGAACAGTTTTTTCTCGGGAACCCACATCCGTTGTTTGAAAAGTGCAATTTGTTTAATTGCTTCGTCGTAGTATTTGGTGTCACCGGTAAGTTTGCCCATATTGGCAATGGCGGGAATTGCCATAAACATATCGTCGAGCCAAACAGTATTGTGTTGCGGACGGTTGCGGGCAAAAATACCATCGGCCAACCGGTATTCTTTGTTCATGATGTAATCCATGTAATTATCAATCATCGCCCGGTTGTTACATTTCAATCCGGCAACCTGCGCTTTAATCATCGCTGAACAAACTGCACCTGCATCATCCAACGCTTCGGGATGCAACACCTGACGCATTTGTGGGTCAACAATTCCTTCTTTGCGGAGTTTCTCGAAGTAAGGTGCTACATTGCTCAAAAAGGTGAAACGATCGGTAACGTATTTTGTATAACGGGTATCACCGGTTGTTTCAGCATCGAGTAGCATGGCAGCATAAGTCACGCCCCACTCGTAACTGGCCAAACGAAACTGACCACGTTCCAACAATGAATTTTTGTCTATCTTGCTGTAATCGGTTATTTCTGCTTTCGTGTCTTTGTTGATTACCTTGGTGGGTGTGGCTTTCTCCAGAAAAACCAACACACGATCCATCGTGGCTTTTACTTCCTCCACTTTGGCAACGCCATAAGGTGTTTTGTATTCCGGCTTCATGAGGTGAAGCGGTGTGTTGGAATCGTTTATTTTGTCGGCTGAAACCGTTGCTTGTTGTGCTTTACAAGTAATGGCAGTAGCAAACGCAAGAAATAAAATAGATTTTTTCATTGATAGTAAAATGTGAATTGCAAAAATAGTTTTTCGAAAAGAATCAAAACTGGTTTTATTGAGTGTAATAGTGCTTATTTTGTCATTTATAAACTAGTGGTTCGTCGCTATTTATTAGCACAAATGTTTTTGGAGCATCGGGCTGATTAATTCGCACATGATTGAAAATTGAGCCTTTGACATCGTCCAACTGAATGGATGGACGAAAATCCGGCTGCATAAAGCTTATATCCACGTCACTTATTTCGATATTTTTAGCATGGCGAATATAAAATGCTGATGAAGGAATAATGCCGAACATCCAGGGCTCCGGGTAAAGTTTTTCGCTTTCGGGTGGGGTTAGTTGGGCTTGTTCGGCTGTGCCACCACCTTTGTACACAATGCGGATATTGCTCAGTTTTATGTCTTCGATAGCATGACCGGGTAAACCACTAATCAGGCACCCGTAGCGCGAATCGGCGTTATAAACATTCACGTTATTGATACTAATGCGTTTCATTTGCCCTACCGCCGTGTTTTCGGGACTACGCATACGTGCTCCGAGTCGAAGAAAAATAGGTGAATTGACGATGTCGCGCATGGTAATGTTGGAAATGACAATGTCTTCGAGAATTCCGCCATCAACCGTTTCCAGTGCCAGTCCACGACAATGTTCAAAAATGCAATTTGTTATGGCAATGTTTTTAAACCCGCCACTCGACTCGGTTCCACATTTTATTCGTCCGGTAACGTAGCCCTGATCGGGTGCTTGCGGCTCGTCGGTCAGGTAAGTTCCGTTCATAACAGAGCCACGGTCGTATCCACTCACAAAGCAGTTTGTAATAGTTACGTTCTCTGTGTCGCGGAAAAATCCCAACCCATAGCTTGCTTTCAGTACAATAGCATCGTCCCAGGGTGAATTTACGGTGCAATTGGAAATGCGAACATTGCGGCAGCAGTCTATGTCAAGTCCATCGCGGTTGGTGTCGATAAGCAGGTTGTCGACCGTAAGGTTATCGACTCCGGTTGCAAGCAACGCAAAATGCCCGCAATGTTGCATTTTTACATCACGCAAAATAACGTTGCGGCAGAGTTTCAAACTAATGGCTTTGTTGCCAACACCGGGTAGTCGGCTTTCGCCACGGGTAAGTCCGGCTCCGTCAATCAATCCTTGTCCGCAAATTGTTACGTTTTCCAGATTCTCTCCCCAAATAAGGCTGTTTTGCCAATGGCTATGCCCAAAATCCTGGTATTTGTTGTAAGCATTGGGTTCTGCGGCATCGTAACCGATTCCATTTTCGGGGAAAGCAGCCAGCAAGGTTGCTCCGGCTTCCAACTGCAAACAAATATTGCTTTTTAGTCTGATGGAATAGCTTGCGTATGTTCCGGCGGGTAAAATAACGGTTCCGCCACCGGCTTTTACGGCTGCATCAATGGCGCTGTTTATGGCCGGCGAATCAATCGTTTTGCCATCAGCCTTTGCCCCAAAATCTTTTACGTTGAAAAACGTAGAAGCATTGGTGTGGGCGGTTATTGCAAGTAATATTATTCCTATGTATTTTTTCATGTGCATTCTCTGACTGTAAAACTGCTTCAAGGTTACATTAAGTCCCGATAAAAATTAAAAATTGCTTATTTTGAAACAGCCATGCTAAAGAGATCCGGTAAAAGTAAATAATCATAATCTGCCTCTTTGGTTTGCCGATAAACGCAGATATAGTATTTTTTACCGGAAACTAATTTGAATTTGCCGGTAAGCGCGGGCGAATCGGTCTTTTTTCCACTGTTCAGAAAAATCAAAGGCGAAGTTTGCTGGCGTGCATCTGCCAGGGCGCTTTCAGTTTCTACCGGAAAAAGAAAATTAATGGTTTTCAATTTCATGCTTTCGCCGTAGAAAATAGTTAAGTCATTGCGTTCCATTACAAATACATTGTCTCTGCAGTATTCTGTCTTGAAAAGTCCGGTATTTCTATCCGCTTGTTTACCCGAGGCACCACCTGCAGCCCAGAAAAGTTCTAAGCCGTCGGGCGTATTTGTAGCTTCCAACTGAAGTATCAATCCGTCGGTTGAAGTTAACCCGATGGCTTTTACAACTAATTCACCGGTGCCTAAGAATGCATCTTTGATTTTGTAATCAATTCTTCCCGGTTTAACTATTGTTTGAATGGACTTTAATTGTTCCGGCCAGCGGCTTTCTTTGCCATTGATGAATCCAAAGCGCAGCGTTCCGGCTAACTCGGGTATCAGAAATGAAAATTGAAGTGGTTGCTCAATAACGATGCTGGCAGCTTCATTTTTGGTCTTTAATTCCGGTTTTGATATTGCATTTGAGCTCAATAAAACGCCCGAAAATAAACATACAAGCACTATAATTCTTTTCATTTTAAATGATTGAGTGGTTTGGTTAGCCAGAACTTAGAAATTCTTTTTCAATGCTTTTTTTAATTTGCAGTCTTTGAGGTCACGGATTCCTTCGGCAGCAGTTCTTGCATTTAAAATAGCTCCGGCTCTTGATGTGTGTGTATGGTCGCCATAATACAAACCCTGAATGGAATCTTTGCCCATTTTATCCAATTTGTCGGCAACAAGTTTGTTCATGTCCAGGTATAATACCTTTTCCATAGCCGCTGCTTCCTTTGTCCATGCACCAAAACCTTTGTTGTTGCGAATTACCGCCACGCTGTCTTTGGTGGTGAACATATTGCGGGGAATATGCGAGAGTAGGATAGGAGTGGCTTTTTTAGCTTTTACATCACGGGCATATTTACGCATGTACCAACCAAATGAATGAATAGTTTCCTGTTTTCCGGTAGTTTCCATAATCACAGTTGTGTCTTTGTCGGCATTTCCGGGGAGTGAAGCACGCGCACGACCTGTGTTGTACGGACCACTGTCGTTATGTCCAAACTGAATTAATACATAATCGCCCGGCTGAACAGCAGCAAGCACTTTATCCCAAAGACCTTCCGAAATAAATGTACGGCTACTTCGACCGCCCAAAGCGTGGTTTTCTACCGAAACTTTTGTCGAATCGAAATAATCTTTGAAGAAATGTCCCCAGCCCCATTGTTTGTTACTTCCATTATCCTGGCCATTTTTCATGGTAGAGTCGCCAATAGTGAAAACAACCGGACGGCCTTTTTTTCGGGAACTACCAGGCGTTTTACCCCTAAGCGCCTTTGTCGGGTCAGCTCCGGATTTCAATCCCAGTAAATCTTCTCCGGTGATTTTTGATTTTTCAGGTTGGGCTTGTTGTTGGGTTGTTGTGTTTTGAGCACTTAAAGTGAGTGTGGCAATACACATTAAAGTGAAAATAAAACGTAGCTTACGTGTTCCCATTTTTATAAAATTTTATTATTTGTTGATATCAAATTGACGTTTTTAGGAATTTCATGAAATAGTTTACAAAAATCAGAAAAAAAACATACATATAGAATAGAGAAACGTACGTTTATATGAAATTATATACAACTGTCAATATGCGCTTGGACTTTTGATTCAAATTGATAATTGATCCTTCTGTTGATAAGTATTGCGTATGTGTTGAGTTTTAAATTGTAATCTTTGCTTCATTGAGCTATTCTGTTGAACATTCCTGTTCTTTTATAAATCGACAAATTTCGCGTACTTTTTTCTAGGTGAATGTACATTCAACCATTCAAAAATTAATAATTATATCGTTTCTTTGTACATTCAATTTTCTATAACCTTATTTTATCTTTCTAAGAATTTAGATTGATTGTATATTTTAATATTTATGAAGCAGAATTATTCCTTCCTACGTAATTTTTTAATTGCTTTCAGCTTGTTTTTTCTTATTGGGAATGTGTCTTCACAAAGGCCAATGGAAAAACTGGATCGCAGTGTGTTGGCTCAAAAGATTTCAAACGGTATTTATGTAAATTGGCGTATTACAGCTGATGAATGGTATAATACTTACTACAAAGTGTATCGTGATGGAACTTTGATATACACAACTACCACATCCGGAGCTTCAAACTACCTTGATGCCTCAGGAACAACGACATCAAAGTATACAGTATCCAGAGTGAAAAATGGAATTGAGTCTGCTCAATCGGCATCAGCTGGTGTAAACACAAAGGGTTATATTGAAATTCCTATGCGTGACATCAAATCGTTGGGCAAGCAGGGCTATTACCTGAATGATGCTACTGCCGCGGATCTTGATGGAGATGGCCAATATGAGATAATTGTAAAACGCATGAGTCGCGACTGGTCAGATACCTGTGTGGATTTTACTTATTTTGAAGCATATAAATTGGATGGTACCTTTATGTGGGCCATCGATGTGGGCCCAAACATTACAATGGATGTTGAGATAAATATAGCTGCGTTTGACTTCGATGGAGATGGGAAGGCAGAGGTATTTATGCGTTCATCGGATAATACAATCTTTGGTTTGGACAAAAATAACCAAAACGGAACATCTGTTGGCGACCGTGACGGTGATGGCTATACAAATTATCGTCAGGCACCCTTCAATGGAATTGGGGGCGACGGATTTATGAATGCCGGACCTGAATATCTTTCTTTGATTGACGGTGTGACAGGGAAGGAACTGGATTGGACGAATTTTATTGCTCGCGGAAGTTCAACCGATTGGGGCGATGGTTATGGTCACCGGGCTAATAAGTTCTTTTTTGGAGCTCCCTATTTAGATGGAAAACATCCGAGTTTATTTACAGGACGTGGTATTTACACTATGACCAAAATGCAAACCTACGACGTTGTAAACAAGAAACTTGTAAAACGTTGGTATTGGGAATGTACAAGTCCTTCTGTTTTACAAAAAGGAAAATACGATGATGTTGCCAAAAATTATTTTGGTCAGGGATATCACAATTATACAATTGCCGATGTGGATGATGATGGAAAGGATGAAATCAACTGGGGATCGATGACTATTGATGATGATGGGAAACCATTGTATTCTACTGAACTTGGACACGGAGATGCCCAGCATTATGGAGATTTTGATCCGTATCGAAAAGGTCAGGAAGCTGTAGCTTGTAACGAAACCAGCCCGGGAACAAACCTCAGGGATGCAAAAACAGGAAAAATACTGTATCGTCACGTATCACCAAGTGATGTTGGACGCGTTGGTGTTGGACATATAACCGATATTGTAAAAGGTGCTCAAATGTGGGGAGCCGGTGTAGGTCTTTCATGTACCGACAGAGTTGAAGGAACACACTTTGGTGTGGCCGAGAGCAATTGTATGTATTGGGATGGCGATTTATTACAAGAGATTTGCGACCACTCGGGCTTTTCAACATCAACGGGTGTTGGTTATGGATCTATTACAAAATTTAATAGTTATGGTAGTATATCTACTTTGCTGACTGCCGATGCATATTCATGTAATTACACAAAAGGAACTCCTTGTCTGCAGGCCGATTTAGTTGGTGACTGGCGCGAAGAAGCCATTTGGTGGCGTCCGGATAGTCTCGCATTGAGAATTTATACAACACCCATACCTACAACCAATCGGGTATATTCATTGGAGTGCGATCCACAATACCGTCAGGCGCTTTGTTGGCAAATGTGTGGCTACAATCAACCACCTCATACAAGTTTTTATCTGGGAAGTGATTTTCCTACTCCAATACCACCAAAATCGACGAACGGAAAGCTAATATGGTCCGGAGCAACTGCAAACTGGGATGCCACTTCGGCAAACTGGATAGATGGTGACGATGCGGCTAAGCTATATGCAGGTACAAGCACCTCTACAACATTTGCTGATGGAAAAAGTGTGTTGTTCGATACCCATTCTACAACAAGAAATGTAACTATTAACGGTACATTAAGTCCCGAAGTGTTGACTGTTGCCGGGGTTTATAATTATAATATCGGTGGAACTGGTTCTTTGGCAGGCACAATGCGTCTGGACAAAATGGGTGATAGCACATTAGTTCTGAGTGGGTCACACAGTTACTCCGGCAATACCGAAGTTTGGGAAGGCAGTTTGTGGTTGAATGGGGCATTAAGTGCTTCGCCTGTAATTGTTCGTCGCCATGCCAATTTTGGAGGCAAAGTAACCCTTGGAAGTAACCTGACAACAGAATACAATGCAGGAATCTATCCGGGTGGAATTGAAATGGCTGACACCATGACCGTTAATGGAAATATGAATCTTGTTGCAGGAGCGAAATTGATTTACGACTTGTCAGACAATCCCAATATACAGACAACTGTAGGCAAAGTTGGAGGTTCGGCAGCTAAAAATGACTTCCTTTACGTAAACGGAACATTACAAGTTGGTGTTGGGTCTATTATATTGATTAATGAGATTGCCGATTCCATCTCGGTTGGCAAATACCTTCTGGGAAAAGTAAATGCAATAACAGGCACTTTATCGGCAGTCAAAATTCAGGGTACTGCGGGAAAATCTGTTGAATTAAATTATGATGCAGTAACTAAAAATCTATATCTCGTTGTAAAAGGTACACGTGCTGCCGGTAATGTAACCTGGACAGGAAAGACCGATGGCAACTGGAATATTGCCAAAACAGCCAATTGGAGTAATAATGGTTTTGCTGATATCTTTGTAACAAACGACAGTGTGTATTTCGATACATCTGCTACCAATAAAACAATAAATGTAGTTGACAGCATAGCTACATCTTACATGAAAGTTAACTCTGCACTGGCATATTCAATCAATGGTACAGGAGTACTTTCCGGCCCCATGGAATTGTACAAAACAAATATTGGGTCGCTTGTCATTAATAATCGAAATAGTTTTACCGGAAAAACAACTGTCGATGGAGGAACATTGACAATGAAATATGCCCCATCGGCTACCAATAATGGCGGTATTGGAACTAACAACAGCAATCCGGCATACTTTGAAGTGAAAGACAGTGCCATTGTTCAGGTAACTACTGCTAACGAAATAACCGGACGGGGAATGACTGTGTCGGGTGCAGCAGGAGGGCTGATTTATGTGCCTGTTGCATTGTATTGGAATGGTACAATTACCGGTACTAAACTAACAAAATATGGTACAGCTACATTGTATATTGGAGCTAACAATAGTACGTTGAATGAAACAGTACTGAAAGCCGGAACAATCAGATTGAATACAGATGCATCAGTGGGTTATGGCGTTGGTAAAAAAATAACGCTTATGGGTGGTACGCTTGATACCGAAAACAGTATTGGAGCTTATCTCACCAGTAGTAATGCATTTGATGTCCCTGCGGGATGTACGGCAACTGTTATAGCAGGTGCCCGTTGTGAATACAATGGAGCCCTTACCGGCGACGGAACATTAACCTGGAATACTGATTACATTCGGGCATATATCAATGGAAACTGGTCGGCCTTTGCCGGAACACTTAATATCACGGCAAACGGTGCTAACTCAACATACGAGAACCATTTTATAGTCAATAATAGCAATGGTTTCCCGAATGCAAGCATAAACCTTGGAAGTAGTGTAATTATGTGTTACAAAAACGGAACTTCCGACAATGGTACAACTACAATTAAAATTGGTTCACTAGGTGGTGCCGGAACGTTTTATAATGCCGGACTCGAAGTCGGTAGTAATAATGGAAATGCAACTTTTTCAGGTATTATCTCCGGTGTAAGCACGGTGAAGAAAGTGGGAACGGGACAATGGATTTTGAGTGGAGCTAATACCTATACCGGGTCAACCACTGTTAGTGCCGGAACAATGACTGTTACCGGAAGTATTGCAGGCGGCATTGTTACCGTTTCAAGTGGTGGAACTTACAATCTCACGGGAGCTCAGGGCGGTTCTCTTATCATCTCTGCCGGTGGTATAGCTGCTTTAAGCGGAACAGTGACCGGATTATTGTCAAATACCGGAACTGTGAAAGGAACAGGAACCGTTACAGGTAATGCATCAATGGGAAGCAATTCATTTACTATCCCGGGAAATACAGGTATTGGAACCATGACCTTTGGTGGAACTGTTACCCTAAACCCTACAGCAACATTGAATATGCAGGTTATGGGTGGGTCAACAAGTTGCGATAAATTAGCCATTACAGGAGCATTCACATGTAGCGGTACGTTGGATGTATCGCTGCTGTCGGGTACATTGGTGAGTGGAGCTGTTTACCAATTATTTACAGCTGCTTCAATTACCGGAACATTTACAACTATCAATTTGCCAACTCTTGATGCAAGTCTCACCTGGGATATTTCAGAATTGTATACTGCCGGAAGGATCAGGATAATTCCAAGCACAGGTATCAATACACCAACTTTCAAAAGCACTGTATTGAAGAATCCAACGGATGGATTGTTCCAGATTTATACCGATTATTCAGTCAGTAATTTGGATGTGGTTGTGTACAATATTCAGGGAAGTATAGTGTATCAATCTACCATTATTCGGGATAAGAATCTGTTCAACATTGATTTGACCAATCAGGTTGATGGTGTTTATTTGTTGAAAATAACTTCTGATAAAGAAAGTTCAAACCTGATAAAGCTGATTAAAAAGTAAATTATATGATAATTCAGAAAAAAGGCTGTCGGATTAATTTCCGACAGCCTTTTTTCTGTGATCTGTTGCTGATACTTGTACTGGCATAGCGGATAGTCATGCTATGATACCTGAAGGTTATGCGATCACTCAGGAAGGTCATGCTGTGATACCGGAAGGTCATGCAATCACTCCGGAAGATCATGCGTTCATACCGGAAGGTCATACTATCACACCGGAAGGTCATACTATGATACCTGAAGGTCATACTATCACACCTGAAGGTCATACTATGATACCTGAAGTCATGCTGGAACCTATGGATTGTGAAAAAATAATATAGGGTGATTTTGCACAAAATAAAAGTGAGAATCGAGATGTTCAATTCGCACTTTTGCTTGTTAGTCGACGGTTATTTGACGTCCTTTTTAAGTTCATCCGGGCTGCTTTTCGTGTAGCTATTTATCGGTGCAGCTGTTTTATCGAACAAGTCTTTTATATTTTGCAATGGAACCGTATATTCGGGACGGAATTTATCAGACTGCATGTAATTGATAATTGAACGATACAAACTTTCTGCTACCGGACGTTCATCCAGGTTGTTTTGCAAATCGCACGAAGTCATCATTAGCTTACCTTTGCCCACATTGGCTTCAATCAGCATTCCCAGTTTTCTGTTCAGGAACCAGGTGTCGATTGATTGTACAATCGGTTGAAATCCTTTCGGAAAATCAGTCAGAAGCATAGTTTGAGAACGATTGATAAGTTCCCACCACTGCATATTACCCCAGTTTTCAGTAACAAAATCCTTAAATACAGGGTGATTGTTGTTTACAAATATACCCGTCGTATGTGGAGGACGCATTTTAAACCACGATGTATTCCAGAATACGGGTTGATAATATTGAACTACATCTTTTCCATATTGTACTTTTCCGGCAGCCAGAATCAATACTTTTCCACCATTATTCAGTAGGTCAATCGCCTTTTTATCGAGTTCGTTAGTTACATAAATTCCGGTTGTATTGATTGGTTGCATTTGAACCGGATACACCCAAAAATCCCAGTCGTTGATAAAATCAGTTCCTTCAATGGCAATTTCAAGGTTTAACTTGGCGGGTGAATAAAACTCCGATAATTCGAGTTGCACCTGACCTAACTGGAAGTTATTACCAACCGGAATGTCTTTCTGAGAAACAATGCCTTCTTTTAAAACCAAACCATGTGCATCGCGGATGCGCCATATTGTTTTTGCATTTATAAGGGGTGTTTTACCAAAATGTGCTACCTCAACATTGGCTGTCAATGTCTCATCGTTCTGATAAACAAATTTCTCCATTCGTACCAACGGAACGGTAGAATTACAAAAACGTCGGAATTGAGTAGCGGTTTCGTACCCTTTTTCATCCCAAAATGCATCAAGCACACCTACCAAAGCGGTTCCCTGACCCGAATAATCATTCAAACTCAATAACTGGAATCCGGCATAATCGGGGGTTCGCAATGTTCGTTCAATCTCATGTTTATAGCATAAAGCCTGTAAATGGCCCGATGCCATCAAAAATTCGTGGCTCATATCAGCCATGTCGTTATCGGCTAAATCTTCTTTGAACAATTCAAAGTTTTTGGCCCGTGTTACGCCCGTATATTTTTTTATTTCGTCGAAGTTGGGGAAAACACACCATTGACCTGTTTCGTGCGAAACATAGGGTTGTTTGATGGAGTCGATGCGTGAACGATAGTCCGACATGGTTTCCGGCTCTGCATTGCTCCAGCTTAAACCGCGAGCTCCGGCTTTTACATGATACTGGCTTTTAGGTTGCCAGGCCCATCCTTGTCCAACCGATGCTCCGGTGTAAAGCCGGCGTGAATCCGTGGCTTTCCAATAATCAACAAATTTGCTCACCCATGGAACCCAGGCACCCCGTGGTTCGTTTCCACAAGCCATAAACGTGAATGACGCGTAGTTTCCATACTCTTTTGCCATACGTTTTGTTTCGTCCATCAGGTATTTGTCAATAGGTAATCCACGTCCCAGTTGAGTACTGTGATTTGGCCAGCTTGGACCCTCGGGTTGCAGATAAAATCCAATCCGATCGGCAGCTTTGAAAGCAGCTTCGGGTGGACAATAGGAGTGGAAGCGCATGTGGTTTAGTCCGTATGACTTGCAAATCCGGAATACCCGTTCCCAGGATGGTTCGTCCATTGGTGGATACCCTGTAAGTGGAAACAAGGCATTTTCTACCGTTCCGCGTAAAATGGTTTTATTTCCGTTGATGTAAAAATATTTGCCCTGGATACTAATCTGACGCATGCCAAACTCAACCGTTTTGCATGTTGATTGCTTATCAGAAGTCAACTTTGCACTCAGGCTGTAAAGTGCCGGATTAAATTCATCCCAGGTTTGCATACCGTCGCCTATGGGCAATACTGCTGTCAATGTGGTATCGTTGCCAATTATGGTAAACGGTAGCTCTACAAGCGGTACATTGTGTTCGGTATTAGCATTAAAACTTTTGGCCGAAAGTGCAATTTTACCAGAAGTAGTTACACCCCTGCCATTGATAAGTTTTATTTTTACGAGTGCTGATTTGGATTTTAGGTTTGGATAGACCTGAATGTCGTCAAAATAGACAGTGGAACCAGCTTTTAGTACCAGGTTACCAACCATACCGTTCCAGTTGCCCTGCGTGTGATCAGTCACACTGTGTGAGTTGGCACCCACATCAATATCCTTCATGCGGTTATCAATTCTCACAGTAATTTTGTGATTCCCCGGTTTAAGTGTGGTTGTCAGATCGAATACGTGAGGAACGGTCAGTGAGTTTTGAGTACCTATTTCCACATTATCAACCCATACACGGGTAATAAAATGTGGATGTTCAAGCGAAAGCGTTATGTGCTCACCTTTCCAGCTGGCAGGTATTGATACCTCTTTTTGATACCAGGCCAGCCCGACATAATGTTTTGCCTGGGTAAGCCAGAATGGCATCTTCAGATTATCTAATTTACGGTATTTAGCCATGCGGGGATTGAAATACCACGAACTATCGTAAATACTTCCGGTGAATTTGGTTTCCAACGTAATATCATAACCCTTCAGATTTTCCACCATCGATCCGGGTAATACTATGGAATCACTCAATTTTTGAGAAAACCATTTTTCAGAGATTCCCTGGTCTTTTTCATCGATAGCAAAATTCCACTTTCCCTTTAGGTCAATAACTTTATCATTTGACCCGAAAAGTTGGATGAGTATTGAGAAAAGGGCAAAAACGAGTATATAGGGTTTCTTCATGAGAGCAAGATAAGAACTGTGAATATAAATTGAAACAAATCAGAATTAATTTTTAATTTGAAATAGCTTAATAATAGGTTTAGAATCAGACCATTTTACAACAATACAAAATAACAACGAAATGAACAGAATGGAAATGGAAAAACGTACACATTTATAAAATATAATGCAATATGCATACAGGTTTGTAGATACGTTTTTATTTGATTTGAAATTTTGATAACTTTGCGCTATCTTATTGGTTAAATTGAAGATAAATATCAATTATAATATTATCAAATCATTAATTATAGCTTATATTCGCACATTAATTGTGTTGTTCAAGTGAAAAACTTCTGCATTTAACTAAAATCTAATTTAAAATATGAGAGTCAAATCAAGACTTCTGGGTACATTGTTGCTATTGTTTTTTATAACTGCAATTTCCTCCGAAAATCAACCCGCCATAGAGCAACTTACGTCCAATAATGGTCTTTCTCATAATACCATTAGGTGTATGCTTCAAGACAGAACAGGCTTTCTTTGGTTTGGGTCGTTGAATGGGTTGAACAGATACGATGGAGTTAAAATAAAGAGTCTTATTCCCGATGCCATTAATCCCACAACGTTATCCAGTGGGAAAATCAAGGAATTGCATGAAGATAGCTATGGCCATATTTGGGTAAGAACGTATGGAGATATGATGCATTGTTATGATCCGTTGGTGGAGAATTTCATTCCAATATTTGAGAACAAAGCAGATCAGGCGATTAAGCATAATCTTTATTATGAAGATAAACAAAAGAATATTTGGCTTGGAAGTGTAACGGATGGTTGTGTAAAGATTTCATTCGATGATAATAAAATCAATCTGAGAAAATTTACGACAAATCAAACTCCTGACATACTTTCGTCGAATGTTGTGAATGATATTTTTCAGGATAGTAACTTAAATACCTGGATTCTCACCTCAAAGGGCATTACAAAGGTGGCAGGCAATACTTCTGAAGTATTTGGTGGAGTTGGAACTGCCAGCTATATAAAGGCTTATGAATCTAACAAAAAGCTTTATTTTATTACCGACATGGGCAAGGTTGTTGTTTACAATCCGGCAACCAAAAGAGTTGATAAAGCTGTACCAGTTAATCTGGCAACAAAAATATTAAAAACATGCTTTTTCAAAAACAATACAATTCTTTTTTCTACAGAAAATAAAGGAGTTTTTCTGTTCAACACCACAACAGGTCAATTGACAACCACGGAAGCTGCTTTTGGTGAAAGAATTAATGCTAATGCCACATTTCTGACGGACGAATTGGGTGATGTCTGGATCTACAATCTATCTGGTAATGTGTGGCTTCTTAGCCCTGCCAAAAATAACATTACAAAACTAAATCTAATTCCCGGCTCCACTCTACAATTAATTGATGAAGAAAGGTATCAGTTTGTGGCTGATAAGCATGGTAATGTATGGATTACCACCTATGGCAATGGTTTGTTCCGGTACAATGTCTCAACTGGTAATTTAAGCCATTTTAGTTACAACAAAAACACAAATGGACTAGCATCCAATTATTTATTATCTATTGTGTTGGATAAGAATAATAATATTTGGGTTGGAACAGAAAGCATGGGTATCAATAAACTTTCGTTCTCCAACAGAAACGTCCAGATTCTTTTCCCCGACCCCGAAAGTGCTATAAAAAGTGTCAATGTTATTAAAGCGTTTTTGGAAGATAAAAACCGAAATATATGGGTGTCGACCAAGGCCGGTAACTTATATCTGTATGATCAGGCATTGCTTAATAAGAAAACTATTTTTGAAAATGGTTATAATGTGTACAGTATGTTGCAGGATAAAAACGGTACTGTATGGCTTGCCACCAAACGAAGTGGAATCATTGAAATGCCTGATGGAAAACTATCAAAAGCAAAGTACTATCTCAACAACGGAAAACCCGGTAGTTTAAGTAATAATACTGTTTTCTCGCTATTAAAGGACAAAAAAGACCGTTTGTGGGCTGCTACTTTTGGTGGTGGAATATGCGTAAAATTGCCTGGGACTGGTCCCGATGTATTTAGAACATTCTTTAATAACGATAATTGGATTCGTTTCACCCGTTATATATTTATGGACCGTAAAGGCGATTTATGGGTGGCAACAACCAATGGAGTATTGCGTTTTAACCCCGATGAACTGCTTAAGAACTCAAAAGCATATAAGTATTACACATTTAATGTAGCAAGCAAAAACTGTTTGAGTAATCCGGAAGTTCGTTATATTTTTCAGGACTCCAAAGCTAATATCTGGTTGGCTACAGCGGGTGGTGGTGTGAATAAGTTTATTGGCGAAACGCCCGAAGGGAATGGTATTTTTGATGTGTACAGAAACCAACAAGGTATTGCCACGGATAATGTCATGTCGATTGAAGAAGATAAGACCGGATGTTTCTGGATAAGTACCGAAAGTGGATTGCATAAGTTTAATCCGCAAACAAAGTTGTTTCAATATTATAAGTTTACGGATGACTTTTCTTCCAATATTTTTTCCGAAACAGCCAGTCTGAAATGTCACGACGGAAAAATGCTTTGGGGCAGTTTAAATGGTTTCTATGCTTTTTATCCGGAGAGTTTGGTTAGTAGCAAACAGAAGAATACAGTGGTACTCACAGGTTTCTCTATCTACGATCAGGAAGCAAAGATAGACAGTAAAAATGCACCACTTGAGCAATCTGTCACATTTTCAAAAAATGTGACACTTAAGGCTTCGGAAAAAGTATTTCATATTGAATTCTCGAATTTGAATTTTAGTGATCCTAAGGCTAATCAATTCATGTATATTCTGGATGGATACGAAAAGCGTTGGAACGTTTCGGGTTCATACAATTTAGCTACGTATCGGAATGTGCCTCCGGGTACTTACACCTTTATGGTGAAAAGTGTAAATAGTGAAGGGGTTTGGGATGATAATGTCACTAAGCTCGAAATTGAAATCCTGCCTCCAATCTGGCAATCGGGATGGGCTATTTTTATTTATATGATTCTGTTGGGAGCGGCAGCTTATTTTGCTTATGGTTTGGCATTGAAATTTTACCGGTTGAATAATGCTGTGAAAGTTGAACGCCAGCTGACTGATTATAAGCTTAGATTTTTCACGAATATCAGTCATGAATTCCGCACCCCGTTGACTTTGATTAAAGGCAGTGTTGATACGCTGAATGAATTAAAGACAAAAATGACTGAGCCGCTGCAACATTTGGTTAGTGATCTGGACAAAAACACATCTCACCTGTTACGGTTGATCGATCAACTGATGGAGTTTCGTAAACTTCAGAATAACAAGCAACAACTACAACTTCAAAAAACGGATGCTATTTTGTTTTTAAACGATATTTACAAAAGTTTCAGCAATGTAGCTGCAAAAATGAATATCGAATATAGCTATTTGCCTGCAGGTGATTCGATCGAAATGTACTTAGACCGTAATAAAGTAGATAAAATTGTTTTCAATTTACTTTCGAATGCATTTAAATTTACTCCCCGCGGTGGAAAAATTTCACTTACTACCGAGGTGGATGAAGATACACAGATGCTTTCTATTAGTGTAAGCGATAATGGTATCGGTATCCCCAAAGAAAAGCAGAACTTGTTGTTTAGCCGGTTTATGCAAATCAATTTCTCGTCAAATGGCACCGGTGTTGGGCTTTCGCTTGTAAACGAATTTACTACTTTACATAAGGGAACAGTTCAATTTTCCGAAAACGAGGGTGGCGGTTCTGTGTTTACGGTTAATTTATCCCTCGATGGTGATGTTTATTCGGATGATGATTTTGTAAATGAGCAAATTGTAGTTAAAACAGAAGATAAGCACGAAGTGTATAATATTTCCGAATTTATTGATAACAGCGATCGTGATGCACTGCTAAACTTATTGCCAAATGCTCCGACATTGGGTAAGAAATATAAGATATTAGTGATTGATGATAACGATGATATTCGTGATTTTCTAACCGAAAAATTGAGTCCTTATTTTGAGGTGATAACAGCGGAAGATGGAAATGTTGGGATAAATAAAAGTATGGAAGATGATCCCGATTTGATTATTTGTGACGTAATGATGCCGGGAATGAATGGATTTGATCTCACTAAAAAGCTGAAAGATGATTTCGCAACCTGTCATATTCCGGTTATTTTACTTACTGCTTATGTGTCCGACGAGCACAATACTGAAGGAATTGAGGCAGGTGCCGATGCATATATTAGTAAACCGTTTAGCATGACACATTTGATGCTTCAAATCAATAAGCTTATTGAAAAACGCGAAAGACTAAACATGCACTATGCCGGTAATGAGGTTTTAGAGCCTGTTGGTGACGAAACTCTGGAAGAAATGATGCCCGACAGAGATAATCAATTCCTGAAGCTGGTTGAAGAGTTGCTTGAGAAGCATTTGACCGATCCGGAATTTTCGGTTGACGATTTTGCACAAATGACAAATACAGGTAGAACGCTGTTCTTTAAGAAAATCAAGTATCTGACAGGTTATACTCCGAATGAGTTTATTCGTGCCCGAAGGATGAAAAAGGCAGCAGAACTACTGAAAACGTACAAGTACAATGTGTCGGAGGTATCATATATGGTGGGTATTAATGATCCGTTCTACTTCAGTAAATGCTTCAAAGCGCAATTTGGCTGTTCGCCTTCGCGTTATCTCAATTCTCTGTAAATATTGAATATGCATCATAAAAAGCGCTTCCCGGCTATACAAAACCGGGAAGCGTTTTTTTTATTATCCTTCTTGAATGGTAGTAAAAATAAAAAAAGCTGCTACATATTCTGTAACAGCTTTTTGCTCTCCCTCTTGGACTTGAACCAAGGACCCTCTGATTAACAGTCAGATGCTCTAACCAACTGAGCTAAGGAAGAATTTAATGTTGCATTCTTTTTTCAAATGCGTTGCAAAAGTAATGTTTTTTTCGGAAATATACAATATCCAAAGCAAAAGAATCTAATAAAAGAGCTTTGCAGCGCTTATCTGATTCATTTTGAGTAAACATGCTTGCATAATAAAAGTCGTACTTCTACGACCTTTTTGCTCTCCCTCTTGGACTTGAACCAAGGACCCTCTGATTAACAGTCAGATGCTCTAACCAACTGAGCTAAGGAAGAATTTAATGTTGCACTTTTTTGTCAAATGCGTTGCAAAAGTAATTGCTTTTACTGAAATATGCAATATCTTTGCATAAAAAACAAAGATAAAACATATGAAAAAGATTCTTGGAATGGGTAATGCCCTGACAGATATTTTATTGCAAATTGATAATGATGAAATTTTATCGAAATTAAATTTGCCAAAAGGTAGTATGCAGCTTATAAATACCGAACGTTCCGACGAAATTGGTGCTGCATGTAGTGCTTATGCAAAGAAAATGGCAACGGGTGGGTCGGCTTCCAACACAATTAATGGAATTACACGCTTAGGGCTACAGGCGGGATTTGTTGGGAAGATAGGAAAAGATGATATTGGATTATTTTTCACCAACGATTCCATTTTTAATGGGGTTGAACCACATTTGCTGCAAAGCGAAACGCCATCCGGACATTGTACTGTATTGGTTTCACCCGACGGTGAGCGTACACTTTGTACTTTCCTGGGTGCTGCGTGCGAATTGGTTGCTGAGGATTTGAAATTAGAAATGTTTCAGGGTTACGATATCTTCCATATTGAGGGTTATCTGGTACAAAACCATGACTTGATTCGTACGGCTGTGAAATTGGCAAAGGAAGCCGGTTTGAAAGTATCAATAGACATGGCCAGCTACAATGTAGTGGAGGAAAATCTTGATTTCTTGAATGAAATTATTCGTGAATATGTTGATATTGTATTTGCAAACGAAGAAGAAGCCCGCGCCTTTACAGGAAAAGAACCGGAACAGGCCTTGATACATATTTCCGATCACTGCGATATTGCCATTGTAAAGATTGGGAAAGATGGATCGTACATTAAATCGGGTGACGAAACTGTTCAGGTACAACCACGGCTGGCAAATTGCATTGATACAACAGGAGCAGGCGATTTGTATGCTTCAGGCTTTTTATATGGTTTGGCCAACAATTATCCGTTGGAAGTTTGTGGTAAAATCGGTTCGCTGGTTTCGGCCAATGTGGTAGAGGTGTTGGGAGCAAAGATGACCGATGAGGTTTGGAACACGATTCATACCGAAATTAAAGAGATGGTTAATTAACCGATTAGCCGCAATCAATGTATAAATCCGTAAAGCTATATACTGCCATTGTATTGGCAATGATATTTTGGTCATTCTCGTTCATTTGGACGCGGGTGGCCATTCATTCATTTCACCCAATGACGCTAATTACGTTGCGGTTAATAATAGCTTCGGGTTTATTGTTTGGCGTTTCAAAGCTGAGTGGCAAGTTTCAGCCTGTGCGTCGAAAAGACGTTAAACTATTTCTGTTGCTGGCTTTCTTTGAGCCCTTTCTGTATTACGTGGGCGAAACCTTTGGCCTAACCATGGTGGAGTCGACCCTGGCAGCGGTCATTATTTCAACTATTCCATTGTTTGCTCCGGTGCTGGCTTATGTAATTTTAAGAGAAAGAGTGGGTTGGGCGACTATTCTCGGTATTTTGGTTTCGTTGGCAGGTGTTTTCTTTGTAATTTATGAACCCACAGGTGGTTTTAGTGCAAATCCATTGGGTGTGGCGTTGATGTTTATGGCCGTTTTTGCAGCTATTTGCTATGCCACTGTATTGCGTAAAATACCAACGCATTATTCAACCCTGAATGTAATATTCTATCAGAGTTTATTTGGATTGGGATTTTTTATCCCTACTTTTCTGCTCACCGATTTTTCTACTATTCATACATTGAAGGTTACAAACGAAGCATTGGTTTCATTGGTCATGTTGTCTGTTTTTGCATCGGTAGTAGCTTTTGTATTGTTTGCATGGGCTGTCAGGCAGGTGGGAGTGGCTCGTACCAATGTGTTTGTAAACCTCATTCCGGTATTTACTGCCATATTATCGTGGTTAATTCTGAATGAAATGATAACGCTGCTCAAATGGTTTGGTATATTTGTGGTTGTTTTTGGGTTGTTTGTAAGCCAGTGGGGCAAGCTGAATTTTAGAAAAAGAGGAGGAGAAGATTTTTTGTAATCATATTATTCATCGATAGCTGTATTGAAATTATGAAACAGATAAAACATACATTCTTTACGTTGTATCAATTCCTTATAGCTTTTCCCATTTTACTGGTTATTACCATACTGGTAGCATTAACCACCACCATCCTTTCTCCGATATTACCCAATAGTAAACTATCCTATTATCCTGCCCGTTTCTGGGGGCGCACTATCTGTCGGCTTTGTTTTGTGACAGTGAAAATAAGTGGTCTCGAAAATCTTGAACCACTCCAATCCTATGTTGTGGTGTGCAACCATCAAAGCATGTTCGATATTTTTGTTGTGTACGGCTGGTTTCCGTTTATTTTTAAATGGATGATGAAAGCTGAACTTCGCCGAATTCCACTCGTAGGGAAAGCTTGCGAAGCTGCCGGACATATTTTATCAATCGTTCCAACCCCATTGAAGCGAAACATAGTCTCGAAAAAGCCGAAGCCCAACTTCAAAACGGTGTTTCGGTCGTTGTTTTTCCCGAAGGAACCCGTACATACTCCGGCGAAATGGGAAACTTCAAACGTGGAGCTTTTCGCATAGCTACCGATCTTTCGCTACCCATTGTTCCTGTTACACTGCGTGGCAGCTTCGAGCGCATGCACCGGAACAGCTGCATAGTGCATCCCGGCATCATTGAGATGCAGATACACGAGCCTATTGATGTAATTCCCTATCTTCCCGATCATACTGCTGAGTTGATTCAAAAAACCCACGATAAAATACACAGCGCACTCTGAGTTTTATTCATCCAACCGTTTTTTTTGTTATAATCCAACAAATCCTGATTTAATCCGGTTTTGTTGGATTTTTCCGTTTTATGTCTTGCTTCTTTTTGTTTTGTTCGTTAAATATCCTTAATTGTCTGGTGACGAATTAGAATCTAACTCTTACTTTGTTGAAAAACAAATAGATATTGTTGGGCTGTTTTGAGTTTTGTCCGGTTGGAAATATGTGCAATATTATAATAGTACACAGTTATTAATTCTATAGTTTATATTTTTGCAAAATATTTTTACAGTCAAATATAATTATAAAGGATGAATATGAAAACAAAAGCTTTTTGCGTGGCGGTTATCGCCTTATTTCTTTCCCTCAATGTGAATGCACAATTGTTTTGGAAAGTGAGTGGTAATGGTTTGTCTAAACCAAGTTATTTATTCGGAACCCATCACCTGATTGAGAAAGAACAGATTGCCGGTTTTGATAAGGTGCTTGCTGTTATTCCACAGACTGATGTTGTAGTGGGGGAGATGGATATGAGTAATATGTTGAGTATGCAGCTTAAAATGTTGAAGGTGTGCATGATGAAAGATAGTACCATGCACGATTTGTTGAATGCCGAAGATTATTCACTTGTGGATGCTCAAATGAAAGAAGTGGTTGGAACGGGTTTGGATAAACTGGGAAAGATGAAGCCTGCCATGCTCAGTGCTTTGTATGAAATTAAGCTCTATATGAAGCAGAATAACACAAAGAAGGAACCTGAAGCTGTTGATATTGTTTTTCAGAAAGCAGGAAAAAAAGCTAAGAAGAAAATTATCGGGTTGGAAACAATTGATCAACAACTGGATATATTGTTCAATTCCATGTCGTTGAAAAGTCAGGCGGAATCGTTGGTAAGGGCGGTGAAAGACAAGGATAAATCGTTGGATGTGTTGAAGCAGCTGAATGAGGCCTATTTGAGTGGCGATTTAAAACGAATGTCGGACCTTAGTAATGGCGAAGAGCAGATGACCCCTGAAGAAAAGAAGACATTTATTGTCAACCGAAATAACAACTGGATTGCGCAATTGAAGACATTGATGCCAAAACAATCCTGCTTTGTGGCTGTTGGATGTTTGCATTTGGTGGATGAGGTCGGTTTGATTCAACAACTAAGGAGTGCCGGTTATACAGTGGAAGCTGTGCAAAATTTATAATCTGTCATTAACCAATCGGGGTCTTATTCCCTTATAAATAGATGTTTTTAATTCAGTTTTTGGAATGATAAATAGCTACCTATAGTTAAATAAAGTTAAAGTTGAATCTTTTTTAACTATCTTAATCGTCTATAAATAAATAATTTATAAATATACGATTTAATATAATTTGGAAAAATACAGTACTATGTATTGCATGGTACTGTATTTCCATCTATATTTGCATCGTTATTACCAATCAGACTTATATATTCCATAAAATATTCATTCTAACAATCAAATCAATTATAAAATGAAAAATGTAATTACATCCGTGTTTATCCTTTGCCTTAGTGTTTCGGTTTTTGCGCAGGCACCTGTTACACTGAAATTTAATATTGAAAAAGGAAAAGTAAATCAACTAAAAAATATCAGTAAACAAAATATTCAGAATACCTATAACGGAATGGCGTTTAAGACAGACGTAAATTCAAGTACTACAACCAGTTTTACGCTTTTGTCGCAGGAGAATGATGTTATGCGCCTTGAATTTAAATTCGATACAATTCAATCGAAAACTAATTCACCCATGAAGAGTTTCGAAACAAATTCTGCCAAAATAGCAAAGAAAACAGAATACCTCGAAAAGGCATTAAACAGATTTAGCACCTATACTATTATTGCTAAAATATCGACTAAAGGAAAGTTTCTTGGTTTTGAAAACTACAAAACGTTTAGAGACAATGTTCTGGGAATAATGGATTCAGTTCCTGAATTGAAAAAAGACCAAATTCAAAAACAAGTAGATTCGTTTTTGAAGGAATCGGCTGTACAAACATTGATTGAGTCACTTTTTGCGTACATGCCCGAAAATCAGGTAAAGAAAGCCGACCAATGGGAAACTTCCTATTCGATTGCCGGAGGTGGTATAGCGGGTATGGTGTTCAATACCTATACGCTTGATAATGTTACTGATAATAATGCACAATTGTCAGTAAAGGCAGAATTGGAATCAGTACCTTCTGATAATCCGAATATGAGCCTGGATATCAAAGGTAATGCAACCGGTACTTTGACTGTTGATATGAAGACAGGAATTATCATTACGAGTCAGGATAAAAAGCACTACGAAGGAAACATGACTATAAAAAATCAGGGCAATGAAATGAAAATGCCTATGGTGATTGATGCTGAATCAAACATTATACGCTTAAAATAATCTTTCTCAGATTTACAATCTAAACACATTTACTTCTATTAATTTCCATAAAATGAAATATAAAATTATACTTGTTTTGTTCTGTTTGCTTACAGGTAATGTATTCGCCCGAAAGGTAATAACGGGAACTGTTGTTGAGAACGAAAGTAAGAAACCTGTTGATGCAGCTCAGGTTGACTTGTTGCAATTGCCCGATAGTGTTGTTGCAGAGTCGATATTTACCAATACAGAGGGTTCTTTCAATTTATTTAAAGCAGATACCACCAAAAACTACTGTGTACGTATAAAATTCAGATTCTATAAAACCGAAACTGTTCCGGTGGTTTTTAAACCCGGGGTTAGAATTATTAGTTTAGGAGCAGTCGAAATTCAGCCAACCTCTTTTAATTTGAAAGAAATAACAGTAAATGGCTCGAAAATTAAGGTGAGTGAATTGCCCGATCGTACTATTTACGGAATTTCTACCGATATGAAGAAGACATCAACAGATGGGTTGGATGTATTACGAAAAGTTCCAACAGTGCAGGTTGATTATTTCAACGAGAACATAACCGTAGAGGGAAAATCGAATATCAAGATTGAAGTAGATGGAATATCGCGCGACAAGAGTTATTTGAAAAAGTTGCATCCAAGTCAGATTGACAAAATGGAAGTAATTACAAGTCCAACAGGTAAATACGATGCCGATGTGGATGCGGTAATCAATATTATTACCAACAAGGAAGCGCGTTATGGATTGAAGGGGACTGTAAATGCCATGCTTTTTCCAAACAGTTGGGATAAATATATGGCTCGTGGTGGTGTCAGCCTTGATTATGGTTTGAAAAAGATTTCCTATTCTGTTTCGGCAAACGGCGGTGTTGGTCAGTTCGATTTCATTAATTCTATGACCCGTAGAGCCGGAACAAGTTTGCTTCAGCGTGATGGTACTACCAACAGTCAGTTTGGTAATGGTAATGTGAATGCCGGTTTTATTTATGACCCTGATGATTTCAATAATTTAAGTGTGAATCTGACTTATAACGGAAATGGTTCTACCAGCAAAAACAATCAGTTTAATTCCATTTCGGAAAACAACATTCGGAGTTTAAACCAAACGACAAACACTTCGAATAATGTAAGTAGCGGGCTTAATACATCTGTTTATTACAAACATCGTTTCGACAAAAAGACAGAGCATGCTTATGAAATTGAGACCAATGTTTATACAAGTCTGAAAAATAACAATACAACTGACTTCACCAATATAATTCTCAATTTAGATAGTACTGAATTAATGCGATCGCCTCTGCAACAAGAAGCAAATGATATTACAAGCCGTTCGGTGAATACACGGGCAAATTATACGCTACCATTCGACAGTGTATATACTTTTAATACTGGTGTGAGTGCCAACTACAGCTATAATTACATTCATAATGTTAGCTCGCGAAGCAATACACCAAACTTAACGTATAATGACCTGAGAGGATCATTGTATGCCGAATTGGGTAAAACATTCAAAAAGGGAAATGCGAAAATAGGTGCCAGATTGGAAGTGGCTGATGTGATGATTAATTCATCAACTCCCAGCACCTATGTTTCACCACTCCCTTATGTGAATGGACAGTATAAATTTAATGATGGAAATACATTGAAGTTGAACTATTCCAGCAGGGTGTTCAGACCATCAAATAGTCAGTTGAATCCATTTGTGAGTTATGTTGATAGTTTGACAGAGAGTAAAGGAAATCCATTGTTGAAACCTGCTTATCGCCATAATTTTCAATTGACTAACAGCATTAAGTTTGGAAAGAATAAATTCTCGGGCACTATCTCGCCTCAACTGTTTTTTGAATACAGAAGTGGTCTGATTCAAACCATTACGAAGCAAAAAGACAATACAAATACTTTCGTAAAGGTTCCGGAAAATATTTCAAACGGCTATGAAACAGGTTTGAATTTATCGGTATATGCTCAGGTATTTACTGTAATTCTGAACTCAAATGTTAGATACTACAGAAGTCACACCGACAAATACCAGGATCAGATAAAAGCTATAGATAGAAATAGCTGGAGCTGGAACTCACAGGTTATGTGTCCGTTGCCAAAGGACTTCCGCTTTTTTGCTGTACTAAGTCTGAATGGTCCTATGATCAACGGACAGGAAGTGAGCCAGTCGGCACCATTTAATCTGTTCGGGATATCAAAACAGTTTAAAAATAACAGCAGCCTAACATTTCTGGCATTCAATCCATTTGCAAGCAAGAACTTTTATAGTAGGTCTACCATTGATAATGGTACATTATATCAACGTTCCGAATCGTATATGGACTTAAAGCGGGTATTTATGATAAACTACAGCATTAATTTCAAAGTGGGAAAAGATGTGAATGTACAAAAACGAACTCAGGAACAAAATATGGAAGACAGTGGTATAAAACTTCCGTTTTAAAATAAACCAATTCATCCAGTAAGTAATAATAAACTGCAATACAAAATCAGTAATATGATAACACTGAAAGACATTAATAAAACATACGACATGGGCCAGGCCTCGTTGCATGTACTAAAAGGAATAGATTTGCATATTTCACAAGGCGAATATGTATCGATAATGGGTGCCTCCGGTTCGGGTAAGTCTACCTTACTGAACATACTTGGTATACTTGATAATTACGATACAGGCGCTTATAACCTGAATAATGTGTTGATAAAAGATTTATCGGAAAAGCAGGCAGCCTATTATCGCAACGAAATGATTGGTTTTGTATTTCAGTCATTTAATCTGATCAATTTTAAAAATGCATTGGAGAATGTTGCTTTGCCGCTTTATTACCGAAACATCAGCCGTAAAAAAAGAAACGTAATTGCCATGGAATACCTCGACCAAATGGGTCTGCGCGATTGGGCAAATCATTTACCAAGTGAAATGTCGGGTGGACAAAAACAACGTGTAGCCATTGCTCGCGCCATTATTTCGAAACCAAAGATTTTATTGGCTGATGAGCCAACGGGAGCCTTGGATAGTGTGACTACATTGGAGGTAATGAAAGTGATGAAGGAACTCAATGAAAATGGACTTACTACCATTATTGTTACCCACGAGAAATCAGTGGCAGATGAAACTAAATCCATTATTCATATCAAGGATGGTTTAATTGAGAATGTTGAACGCCGATAATACTTCGTTCAAATTAAGTACATAATGATTTGTTTAGCTTTAAAAAAGAAATAATATGGGACTTTTATTCTTGCTTATTTTAATTCCTTTTGCACTGATACTTGGCATTTTATTGCCTGTAATTGCAATTATTGATATTCTGAGTAGTAAATTCTCCGGCAATGATAATCTATTGATGATCCTTATCGTTCTTTTTATTCCTTTTGGTGCCATCATTTATTTTGTGATTGCACCTTCCCGAAAAATTGCTAAATCATATATTTAGACTAAGAAAAAATGTTTACAATCAATACTATACAAGAAATAATTGCCAGCTTAAAGCACAATAAGTTGCGTACTGTACTTACCGGACTTTCGGTGTCATGGGGAATATTTATTCTCATTGTTTTGCTGGGCGCCGGTAATGGATTGAAAAACGGTGTAACTTCAAACTTCAGCGACAGAGCTACAAACACGGTACAAATGTGGTCGGGAATGTCGTCACTTCCTTTTCAGGGACTCAAAAGCGGACGGTCGTTGAACTTTGCCGAAAAACAATTGACCGATGTGAATGATAAACTCCCCGAAGACGATGGTCAGACAGGCGTTATAGAAAAGCAATCGACAGTTACTTATAAAAGCGAATACGGAAGCTACCGGATTCTGGGAGTTAATCCGATTTACAGTCAGATTTTCAATATGAAATTTGAAGCGGACGGAGGACGTTTTCTCAATGATATGGATCTGAAATCCATTAGTAAAGTCATTATCCTGGATAAAAAAGTAGTTGATGTTCTGTTTAAAAATGAGAATGCTTTAGGCAAATATGTGCAGGTTGGAAATGTAGTTTTTAAAGTGATTGGCATTAATACCAAGAAACAGCGCTGGGGTGATGGAACGGGATATATTCCGTTTACCACTGCTCAATTGATATACAATCCGGATCGGAAGTTCAGGAGCATAGCAATGCGCGTGAAAGGACTTGAAACGGAACAGGCAAATAATACCTTTAATGATAACCTGAAAGGTACAATGGCGAAGAGTTTACGTTTCGACCCCAATGACACTCAGGCTTTGTGGGTTCGAAATTCGCAACGTGACTACCTTGAAACAATGAAAATATTTGGAGGAATAACACTTTTTGTTTCAATCATTGGGATTTTTACCTTGATTGCCGGCATTGTTGGAGTAAGTAATATCATGCTGGTTTCGGTGAAAGAGCGAACCCGTGAAATTGGTATCCGCAAAGCAATTGGAGCACCACCGTCAACAATTCTGCGGTCTATTATTATTGAATCAATTCTCATTACAACGGTATTTGGATATGTGGGTATGTTAATGGGAGTGGGACTTACCGAGATTGTAAATTACATTATGGTTCAATCGGCGGCAGGAAATCCTGAGGGAATGTCGGTATTTAAAAATCCTACGGTAGAACTTTCGTATGTCTTTATTTCAACCGGAATACTCATTGTTTCAGGTGTAATTGCCGGATATATGCCAGCCCGACGTGCTGTTCGGATTAAGCCAATAGAAGCCATGAGGGAAGAATAGTAATGCTAAAATGAACTGAAAATGAAAAGTACAGATAATATAGATTCAACAACCAAGAATGCTGCTTTCAGATTGGGGATTTTCGACCTTGATCGTTGGCAGGAAATCTGGTTCACAATAACGCATAATAAATCGCGGAGCTTTTTGACAGCTTTCGGGGTTTTCTGGGGGATGTTTATGCTGGTGGTTATGGTTGGTGCAGGTGTTGCTTTGCAACGAGGCATGAGTTCTCAAATTGAAGGTTTTGCAACTAATTCATGCTTTGTTTGGACCGAGAATACCTCAGAACCTTATAAAGGATTGAAAAAAGGACGGAACTGGAACATGGAAAATGCTGATATCCCGGTTTTGTTGAATAAAATACCTGAGATTCAGTATTTGGCACCTGTGCTTTTTGGAGGTGGAGGAACGAATAATGTTACCAGAAACGATAAAGCAGGAAGTTTTGGTATAAAAGGAAATTATCCTTCCTACAACCTGATAGATGAAAGTAAAATGGTGTATGGAAGATACATCAATGATATTGATATAGCTGAAAAACGGAAAGTATGTGTAATCGGAGAACGTGTTTACGAGGTTTTATTTCCTAAAGATGAAAATCCATTGGGAAAGCCCATTCAGGTAAATGGAATATATTTTCAGGTGATTGGCGTGGCCCGACATACTTCCGATATCAATATTGGTGGAGATGCTAAAGAATCGGTTGTACTTCCTTTCAGCACTATGCAACAGGCATTTAATCAGGGAAATATCGTACACTTTTTGGCTGTAACGGCTAAGCCCGGTATAAAAGTGAAAGTGATTGAAGATCGAATTCGTGAAGTGCTTAAAGCTCAACATGAAATATCGCCAAACGACAAAAAAGCAGTTGGAGGCTTTAATATAGAAGATCAGTTTAATATGTTTCTGTATCTGGGAATCGGAATTGCATTTTTAATCTGGTTTGTTGGTTCGGGAACGTTGATTGCAGGAGCTGTAGGTGTAAGTAATATCATGTTGGTAACGGTGCGCGAACGGACAAAAGAAATTGGTATTCGACGTGCATTGGGAGCAACACCGCGAAATATAATTACTCAGATTTTAAGCGAAAGTATAATTCTGACTCTTATTGCCGGTATTTCAGGCCTAATGGTGGGCGTTGGCTTACTTTCGTTGGTTGGCTGGGCATTGAGTAAGGGTGACCAATTCTTCAAAGATCCGCAAATCAGTTTTACTGTTGCAATTGCTGCTTTACTAATTTTACTGGTTATTGGGACTTTGGCCGGATTTATACCCGCAAACCGTGCCATGAGCATAAAGCCTATCGAAGCAATTCGCGAAGAATAATTAAAAAAATATTGAATCAATAAATATAAAACATAAACTCATAATTTAAAGCAATATGAAAAAATTTTTTAAAATCTTTTTACTGGTATTACTGGTAGTAGCAGTGTTGGGAACATTTTGGTTCTTATGGAAAAAATCACGTCCGGTAGTAAAAAAATACCAGGTTGAGTCGGTTACAATCGGTAATATCGATAAGCGAACTGTGGCAACCGGTAAAGTGGAGCCACGTAACGAAATTTTGATTAAACCGCAGATGTCGGGTATCATTGCCGAAGTATATAAAGAAGCTGGTGATATCGTGAAAGCTGGTGACGTTATTGCTAAAATCAAAGTAATTCCGGATATGGTAAGTCTGAATAGTGCCGAATCACGGGTTGAAAGAGCGCAGCTTTCTTTCGATCAGGCAAAACGTACTTATGACCGCGATGCAAAATTATACGACGAGAAAGTTATTTCGAAAGAAGATTTTGAAAAATCTGATTTGCAATACCGCAATGCTAAAGAAGAGTTGAAAACGGCAAAAGATAACCTGAGTTTAACCCGTGATGGGATCTCAAGCGATAAATCACAATTGAGCAATACCTTGGTTCGTTCTACTATTAATGGAACAATTCTGGACGTTCCGGTTAAAGTTGGTAACTCGGTTATTCAGTCTAATAACTTCAACGACGGAACAACAATTGCTACGGTGGCTAATATGGGCGATATGCTTTTTGTTGGGAAGCTTGACGAAACCGAAGTGGGCAAAATTAAAGTAGGAATGCCTATGGATATTACCATTGGTGCATTGCAGGATCAAAAACTTACTGCAACGCTGGAATATGTTTCCCCTAAAGGAAAGGAAGAAAGCGGAGCTATCATGTTTGAAATGAAAGCAGCAGTAAAAGTTCCAAAAGATGTGTTTGTTCGTGCGGGTTATAGTGCAAATGCCGAAATTGTGCTGTCGAAACAAGAAAGTGTAATAACAATACCAGAAAGTTGTATCGAATTTAGTGGAGATACTGCATTTGTATATGTGCTAAAAACCAAAGAACCACAAGCGTTCACGAAAAAGCAAATTAAAATTGGCCTTTCTGACGGAATCAAAATTGAAGTTAAAAGTGGTTTGAGAACAAAAGACAAAATTCGTGGTGCCGAAGTACTGGAAAAGAAAGCTGAGGAAAAGAAGCCTGAAGACAAAAAGTAATTAATTGATATCGGTTCAAATTAATTTCGAAAAAAAATAGAAAAATGAAAACAAAAATAGTTATAATATTGGGTGCTGTTTTGATAATGTTATCGGCATCAGCACAATCCAAACCCTGGACTTTGCAACAATGTATTGATACAGCTCTTGTGAATAACCGGAATGTAAAACAACAATCTCTTGAAACTAAAAATAAGGCAATTGCATATGATCAGGCACGAAAGAATCTGATGCCAGAAGTGGGAGCAAGCATTAATCAAAGCTTTGCCTTTGGACGTACTATTGGTGAGAATAATACGTATCTGAATGGTACAGCTGCATCTTTAAGCACTGGTTTAGGTGTTTCGGGAAGCATGATATTATATAATGGCTTCAGGTTGAGGAATAATATTGAATCAAGCAAAGCAGACATGTTTGCATCTAATGCTGATTTGGAAAAAATAAAAAATGATATAACTACGAATGTTGCAGCTGGTTTTTTGCAAGTTTTGCTAAACAAGGAGTTGTTGCAAATTGCGGTTGAACAACTTGGTTTGACCAAGACTAAAATTGAACAACAGAAAGCATTGGTGGTTGCAGGGAAAATGGCTGAAGGTGAGTTATATAATTTAGTAGCTCAAGAATCGAAAGAAGAACTAAGTCGTTTGCGAGCCGAAAATACATTGAAACTCTCATTGCTCGACTTGGCTCAATATCTTGAGATTGAAAAATTTGAAAATCTTGATGTTGTGGCTCCTGATAATTTGTCGGAATCGGACTTGAAATTACTGACAGCGGATGAAGTATTTCAAAGTGCACTATCCCATCGACCTGAAATAAAAGGAGCCGAGTTTCGGTTGAAAAGCAGCGAATACAGATTGTTGGCAACAAAAGCAGGTTATTATCCCTCATTAAGTTTGTCAACAGGTATTGGGTCAAGCTATTATGAAAATAATAGTGTCAACCCTTTAACTGGTCAAAACTATATTTTTGATTCATTTGGAACGCAATTATCCAACAAGATAAACGCTAACATAAGTCTTAACCTGTCTATTCCTATTTACGATAAAAGCTTGACGCGTAATAATGTTCGTTCCGCTGAATTAGGCATTCAGAGTAGTAAAATAAGTATTGATAATGCAAAATTAGAATTGAGGAAATCGATTCAACAGGCTTACTACAATGCTTTGGGAGCTAAAACCCGTTGGGATGCAGCTAAAAAATCTGAGCTTGCGAGTCGGGAAGCTTATCGTTTTACAAACCAAAAATATGAAAACGACCGTGCTACAGTTTTTGAATTATACGATGCGAAAAATAATTTAACTCAGGTGCTTAGCGAAGAAGTTCAGGCTAAATATGAATACTTCTTTAGAATTAAAATGCTTGAATTCTTGAAATAAATTAATTAAATTGGCTGTTAGAATTGAGACCTAAATTAAATAATTAAATAAAATGAATGCAGATAATATTAAATCGCAGATGCGAAAAGGATACCTGGAATATTGCATTCTGCTTATTCTAAGGAAAAAATCGGCATACACTTCCGATATTATTTCTGAACTGAAGGATGCCAGATTGATAGTGGTGGAGGGAACTTTGTATCCTTTGCTCACAAGGCTCAAAAATGGCGAACTGCTCGATTACCGTTGGGAAGAATCGACACAGGGACCACCTCGCAAATATTATGAAATGACTCCTCAAGGACATGCTTTTCTGGACGAACTGGAAACTGCCTGGGATGAAATTAATAACGTAGTAAAGAAAATTAAAGAAACATAAGTCAATAGTCACCCGAAAAAGTACAATTATGAAAAAGACATTAACCGTCAATTTAAATAACATCGTTTTTCATATCGACGACGATGCTTATGAAATGCTTCAAACCTATCTGCATGATATTGCCGATCATTTTCAATCGGAAGATGAGAAAAAGGAAATAATGGCTGATATTGAAGCCCGAATTGCTGAGCTTTTTACTGAAAAACTGCAAAAAACAAAGAATGTGGTGAATCTGATTGATGTTCAGGAAATCATTGAAATTATGGGGAAACCCAGCCAATATGCCGGTGAAGAAGATGATGAGGAACCAAAAGCTCCAAAGTCGGATAAGAGCCAGTCCAAAAAACGTCGGTACTACCGCGATCCTGAGAATGCCATTCTGGGTGGAGTAGCCTCCGGATTAGCTGCCTATTTTGATTGGGACGTAACCTGGGTTCGAATTGGTATGGTAGCTCTGGCATTGATAAGTGCCGGATATATGATTCCGATTTATATTATAGCCTGGTTTGTTGCACCACAGGCAACTACTGCGTCGCAACGTTTAGAGATGCAGGGCGAAGATGTAACTGTCGAAAGCATTAAGACAGAGCTAAATAATGCTAAGAATTACGTACAGAGCGATAAGTTTAAACAATCAGCCACTACCGTAGGGGAGCGCATCCTGGAAATTTTGCGCATGTTCTTCAAAGTTGTTTTTGGCTTTGTTGGTGCTGTATTGGGAATTGTAGGAGTGGTGCTTGTTGGTGCGCTCATCATGTTGTTGTTCTTTTTGATTTTTGAGCCAACAGTCATAAATGGTTTTGCACCTGATTTTATCTCAAACTGGGCATTGATTTCGCCCGAAAAAATGGTGATGCTAATTATATCGTTGCTTTTGGTGGTTGGATGTCCTATTTTTATGCTTGTTTATTGGGCAATTCGCATTATTTCCGGTCGCACGGAAAAAAATCATACAGCTTCGTGGGTAGTACTTATTCTTTGGTTGGCCGGGTTGTTTATGTTCTACAGCATTGGTGCCAATACCATTATAAAAATGCACAATAACAATGGACATCCATTATCAATTGACTGGTCGGACGATGACTCGAATGTTGCTGATGAGGTTCGAACCTGTGAACCATTTCATGCAATTGAAGTATCCGGAGCTATTGAATTGACATTAAATCAGGATTCTGTTCAGAAAGTAACCGTTTCGGCCAAAGAGGGTTATTTGCCTAAAATTATTACGAAAGTCGAAAATGGTGTTTTACATATTTATGCCGATGAAATTTTCCTTAATCGTAAAATTAAAGTTACAATTTCTACTGATTCAATTAATAGCATTGTAGCAAAAGGGGCGTGTCAGATAAATACCGAATCCGATTTGATTACGGGCAATTTAAAATTGGAATTGACCGGTGCATCGCAAGCCGATATGGATGTGAAAGTTTCCGGGTTGTTAGATATAGATTTAACCGGTGCATCGCAGGCTAATATGAGTGGTTCAGCCAATAATATAAAGTCCCAAGGTACAGGCGCTTGCCAACTAAATGCTGAAGATTTAGTAACAAAAATAGCTGACATAAAAGTAACCGGGGCTAGTCATGCAGATGTTTATGCTACCGAAAAACTAGATGCAAGTGCCACCGGTGCAAGTGAAATCGACTGTAAGGGAAGTCCTAAGAATGTAAATAAATTTACCCATGTTGGGTCCGAAATTAATGTAGAATAACTTTTTACTGATTTCTACTGTCTTATCCTGAAATAAATTGAAAATGGCTTCAATTTATTTCAGGATTTTTCGTGCAGTTGATATTGGTTTCATGTTCGCTTTTATAATTTGTGAACTTTCCATAGTTGTTGTATCTTTGCAATCAAATGTAGCCTGCAATATAAAATAAATGCAGGTTTTTACCGTTAAAATGGGGTTAAACAGAATAAACACCCTGAAAAGTGACAATCACAGATTACATGACGAAAAAGTTTTTCTATATATTTTGCATTTTATTTATTTCATCAGCTTTATCGGCACAAACCAAAGTGCGTGTATATGGTTATGTTATTGATACAAACAACCGTGGAATTGAATTGGCAAATGTTCGTTTTGAGAACTCATCGGTAGGCACTATAACCAATCAAAATGGATATTATGAGCTGACTTCAGAAATTAGGGATTCAGTGACCCTTGTTTATTCGATGTTGGGCTATCAAACCGTCAAACATACAATTCACCCCAATCATAAAGTCATACAAATTTCGGTTGAGCTGCCTATGCTCGACAAAAAAATTGGTGAAGTTAGCATTATCGGACAACGCAGGCAGACTTCAACCCTGGATATGATTGATCCTTCAAAATACCGTTTGATTCCGAATGCCAACGGAGGAATCGAATCCTTATTAATCACATTTACCGGAGTAAGTTCTACTAACGAGCTAAGTTCTCAGTACAATGTTCGTGGTGGTAATTTTGATGAAAATGCTGTGTATGTAAATGGTATTGAGGTGTATCGCCCTTTGTTGGTTCGTGCCGGTCAGCAGGAAGGTCTTAGCTTCATTAATACCGACATGGTGAAGAATGTAGCTTTTTCGTCGGGAGGTTTCGATGCTAAGTACGGTGATAAAATGTCGTCGGTGCTTGATATTGAATATAAAAAACCGTCACAATTTGAATCCACCGCTTCGGTTAGTTTGCTAGGTGCTTCGGCATATGTGGGAACTGCCAATAATAAGTTTACGCAGATGCATGGTATTCGGTACAAAACGTCTCAATATCTGCTTGGAACACTTGATACTAAAGGAGAATATAAACCTTCATTTATCGACTATCAAACTTATATGACGTATCGTTTGGAGCCTAAATGGGAACTCACTTTTCTTGGAAATTTTTCTCAGAATACCTATGAGTTTATACCTGTAAATCGTGATACTAAATTTGGTACATATAATATGGGACGCGATTTAAAGATTTTCTTCGAGGGTCAGGAAAAGGATTTGTTTCGCACATCATTTGGTGCTTTGACACTGAATTACCAGCCCCAGAAAAATATGAAACTTAGTTTTCTTGCCAGTACTTTTAATACAAACGAAAGCGAAACCTACGATATTTTGGGTGAATATGAATTGAGTGAAGTAAAGATGGATTTAAATGCTGAAAACAAAAAAGGTGAATCGCTTGGAATAGGAAAATATCAGGAACATGCACGTAACCGACTGAATGCTACTGTTTCTAATATTGCTCATTTGGGAGAATTGGATTTGGAAAGTCATAAAATGAGATGGGGCATTAATCTGCAAAGTGAAATTATTTCCGATAAAATAAGTGAATGGCAGTGGCGCGATTCTGTTGGCTATTCTTTGCCATTTAGCGATAATCAGGAGAACCTGTTCTATACACTTAAATCTAACACTACCATGTTGAGTTTTCGCTCAACAGCATTTTTTCAGGATACCTACAAATGGAAAACGGATGCAGGGCTTTTCTCTTTCACGGGTGGTTTACGCGCTAATTACTGGAATTTCAATAAGGAATTGTTGGTTAGTCCACGTTTGGCAGTTTCATATTTGCCAAAGTGGGAACATGATTTTAGCTTTCGTTTTGCAACAGGTGTTTATTATCAGGCGCCATTTTATAAAGAACTTCGCCAAACTCTGACTGACTCGCTTGGGAATGTATCAGTTTACCTGAATAAAAATATCAAAGCCCAGCGTAGTCTTCATTTTGTATTGGGTGGCGATCATTATTTCCGTGCATGGGGAAGACCATTTAAATTCACAACGGAGGCATACATGAAACTTGCCGACCGTGTTATTTCATACACTGTTGATAATGTGCGTATTCGTTATTCAGGTGAAAACGATGCAAAAGCCTATACTGCCGGAGTAGATTTTAAACTCTATGGTGAATTAGTTCCCGGTGCCGATTCGTGGATAAATCTGTCTTTGATGGATTCGAAGCAAGATTTGTTGAACGATTCGTATGTCGCTCACACGTATGATGCAAATGGGGAAATTTTAACGTCACAAGTTGTTTATCCCGGTTGGATCAGAACTCCAAACGAGCAGCGCTACGTTTTTTCAATGCTTTTTCAGGATTATTTGCCAAACAATCCGAAGTATAAAATGCACCTGAAATTTATTTGGTCAGACGGACTTCCTTTTGGCCCTACTAATAATGTTCAATACAGAAATGCTTTCAGTTCGCCGGATTATCGCCGGGTAGATATTGGTGCTTCGCGGGTTTTGGTAAGTGGTACAGATAAGTTTCTGGATAGAAGTTGGCTTCAACACGTAAAGAATATTTGGTTGAATGTGGAGGTATTCAATTTGTTGGGCTTCCAAAACGTGAATTCATATTATTGGGTCACTGATATTTACGGAAGACAAATGGCCGTGCCTAATTATTTGACCGGACGTCAGTTTAACCTCAAAATTATGGTGGATTTGAAATAGTAGGCAGTGACCCCCTTAATCCCCCAACGGGGGATTAAAAGACCTGATTTGTATAATAGTGGTTAATTTTTAGCTTTCCTATTGACTTCTAACCCCAAACTACCAGCTAAATTGTTTTCATAGTCGCGTAAAATTCATTACTTTTGCGGCTTCAATCTCTAACTTAAAACGCAGTTCTTGTAACGAAGTGAAACTTTTACTTCCAAAATAAATAACTGTTCACAATAAACTAAAGAAAACATGCCACACACCTCACAACGGGGGCAGGCAATGCCCGAGTCGCCTATTCGTAAATTGGTTCCGCTAGCTGACAAAGCAAAAGCCCGCGGTATCAAAGTGTATCATCTGAATATCGGTCAACCCGATTTGAAGACGCCTCAGGTGGCATTGGATGCGATTCGTAACATTGATCGTTCAGTTCTGGAATATAGTCCGAGTGATGGTATCAGAAGCCTGAGAACAAAATTAGCAGCATACTATCACACATTCAATATTGATGTTACTGAAGAAGATATCATTGTAACAACCGGTGGTTCAGAGGCGGTTAACTTTGCTTTTATGAGTTGTCTTGATCCGGGGGATGAAATTATTGTTCCTGAGCCTGCTTATGCTAATTACACTGCTTTTGCTATTGCTGCAGGCGCTGTTGTAAAACCGGTAGTTTCAACTATCGAAGAAGGATTTGCATTGCCTCATGTTGATAAATTCGAGGAACTGATTACGCCAAAAACAAAGGGTATTCTGATTTGTAATCCAAATAATCCAACCGGATACTTGTATACCCGGGCAGAAATGAATAAGATCCGCGACCTGGTGAAAAAATACGATCTGTATCTTTTTTCCGACGAAGTATACCGTGAGTTTTGTTACACAGGCGCTCCGTATATTTCGGCTTTCCATTTGGATGGCATTGAAGAAAATGTAGTGCTGATTGATTCAGTTTCAAAACGTTATAGCATGACTGGTGTTCGTATTGGAGCATTGGTTACTAAAAATAAAGAAGTTCGTAAAAACGTTATAAAGTTTTGTCAGGCACGTTTGAGCCCACCTTTATTGGGGCAAATAGCTTCTGAAGCCGCCATGGATACCCCAGCCGATTATATGCTCGAAATGTATAACGAGTATGTTGAGCGTCGTAAGTTCTTGATTGATGGTCTAAATCGTATTCCGGGAGTTTATTCTCCAATTCCAATGGGAGCTTTCTATACGGTTGCCCGTTTGCCTGTTGATGATGCCGATAAATTCTGTGCGTGGTTACTTTCCGATTTTGAATACGAAGGATATACGGTGATGATGGCTCCGGCATCAGGGTTCTATACAATCGAAGGTATGGGTAAAGACGAAGTTCGTATTGCGTACGTATTAGACAAGGAAGACTTGAAACATGCACTAATTGTTCTTGGAAAAGCCTTGCAGGCATATCCGGGACGTACTATTTAATGTGATAATATGATGATGTGATAATTTCCTAATCAACTATCAACACATCATCACATCGAATAATTTACAAATTAATATTTTGAATCTCGAATATTTCATAGCAAAACGCATACACTTTCAGCAGGGCAAGAAGAATGTTTCTCGCCCTGCCGTTCGTATTGCTACAATTGGCATTGCATTGGGATTAGCAGTAATGCTTATTTCGGTGGCAGTTGTAGTTGGTTTTAAGCAGGAAATTCGAAATAAGACGATAGGTTTTGGCGGCCATATCCAAATTACGAATTTGGATAATAACAATACGTACGAAATGAATCCAATCAAAGCAGATAATGCTTTGATACATAAGATTGCGGCTGTAGATGGTGTAAAACATGTACAACGATTTGCAACAAAACCCGGAATTATTAAAACTGATACTGAATTTCAGGGAATTGTAGTGAAAGGAATTGATAAAGATTTTGATTGGAAATTTTTTAAATCGAATCTTGTCGAGGGGAATGTCCTTGATTTGTCTGGAGAAACACCAAGCAATCAGGTTGTTTTATCGAAATACCTGGCTAATCTGCTGGATTTAAAGCTCGGTGATAGTTTCTTTACATACTTTATTCAGGATCAGATCAGGGCTCGTAAGTTCAAAATTACCGGTATTTATTCTACTAATTTTGTTGAATTCGATAAGTTGATTATTTTGGCCGATATGCGTCAGGTGCAAAATCTAAACGATTGGTCGAACGACTCCATCAGCGGTCTTGAGGTGTTGATTACTGATTTTAATCGGCTCGATGAGGTTGGTGATGCAGTGTATGCGGTAACCGGAAACAAATTCAATGATAAAGGCAATGCCTATTCAACTCAAACGATTAAGCAAACCAATCCACAAATCTTCAGTTGGCTCGAACTCCTGGATATGAATGTGTGGGTTATCTTATTTTTAATGCTCTCAGTAGCCGGTTTTAATATGATTTCCGGATTGCTGATTTTAATTCTGGAACGCACCAATATGATTGGTATTCTCAAATCATTAGGTTCAAGCAATTGGTCAGTACGTAAAGTGTTTTTGTATCATTCTTTCTTCTTAATTGGGAAAGGAATGCTGTGGGGCAATATTATTGGATTATCGCTTTGTGCTGTTCAGTATTTTACGGGTATAATTCCCCTCGATCCTCAATCTTATTACACGGCAACAGTTCCAATTGCATTCAACTGGCTTAATATCATTTTGCTAAACATAGGAACACTTGCTGCCTCCATCCTAATGATGGTTGGTCCTTCTTACCTCATTACCCGAATCACTCCTGCTAAAATTATTCGATACGAATAGTTTAATTCCTTCTAATCCCTTTTTTCAGACTTTATACGCTTATTGTTTCTATTACCCTAGATGTAAATAAAATAAAAAATAAGTTATAGTATGTTTTTGTTTGACCGTATTCCATGAAACAATTCATGCTTATGTGTGTTTTCCGGATATAAATACGATTATAATTATTGCTACAACAGTTATGTTGGTTGTGTATAATTAACTGTATATATGGCTGAAACCAACGAAAAATATAATTGATTTCAATTGTTTTTTGAATATAAATTCATTTATTATTGTTGTTGTAGTATTACTCAAATGTCCTCCGTGTTTTACAATGTGGTAATAATACTTTTTAATGTAGTAAATAATATAGTCTCAACTTGTATAAAACGCTATTAAATAGAAATTTAGTGTTTAGTTTGTTTGTTAGATATTTATGAATAAATGGTTTAAATGTGTATATTTGTATAGATTTTAAATTGATTACTGTATCAATAAAACGTGATCTATTTGTTAAGCATTTAATAATTAGGATGATATAATTCTACCTCTTGGCTGTACACAGTAATCATTATTTTTGATAGCAATGCACTTTTAGTTTAATTCTATTGTTTTACATACAACTATACAACTATGAAAGCTTTATATTCAGTAAATCACCAGGAGTTAGTCGAAAATCTAAAGAAATTAGAGGAGGATAATGCTGTAAAATCCATTCTTTTTTTTAAAACGAACGATGATTCATTTTCAGATGAATTTCTAATACCACTACTGCATTCATTTAAGAAGCCACTTATTGGAGGGGTTTTCTATGAATTGATATTCAATAGCATAAGAAAAAATACCGGAGTCCTGATTATTCCTCTAAAGTTTAAATTGATAACTGAAGTTTTTGATTTTGGATTGGAATCTCCAACTAATTTCGAGAAGCTTGAAGAGAAATTTTCGGAGACTTTGCCGGAAAATGGAAGCGTATTTATTTTTACAGATGCATTCACATCTTCAAAGAGCCTGTTTATTGAAGATTTATTCAACTTCTTTGGGTTTAAATTTACATTTATAGGTGCCGGATGTGGTTCTGACTCATTTGTGTCATTTCCATGTGTCATTCACAACTCAGGAATACACGCTAATACAGGTGTTATAGGATTTTCGGAGGAACCTTTAAAATTAGGTGTTGCACACGGTTGGACACCAATAACTGAACCTTTGAAAGTCACCGAATCGGAATTAAACAAAGTAATTACAATAAATTGGGAGTCAGCCTATGATGTTTACACCCGGGTTGTTGAACAACATTCCGGGTTGAAATTTGATGATACGAACTTTCTGGAAATAGCGAAAAGTTATCCGATTGGACTTGTGAAAATAGATGGCGAGATGATTATTCGCGATCCTTTTCTGACGAAAGAAGGAGCTATTTATTGTTTGGATAATATTGAGAAAGGGCAATATATAACGATAATGAACGGGAATATCAATTCTTTGATTGAAGGGGCTGCAAAAGCTGCTGAATCTTGTAACAAGACTGATTTGATAAACGCTGATGATAATTTCGTGTTTTGCATAGATTGTATTTCGCGGGTTAAATTTCTGAATGAGGACTATGCTAAAGAGTTGAAAGCTATAGGTGAAGATTTACCTGTGAATGGAACGGTTTCATTCGGGGAAATTGCTAATGCCGGTCATTCGTTTCTCGAAATCTATAATAAAACTGTAATTGTAGCAACATGGGAACAGACGATTTAAAAACAGAAGCTTTGCTTGAGCTTATTTTCTGCGCTGACGATAAGGAAGCCGAAATGGATATCATAAATACCATGTTACATGCTGTTTTACGAAAACTGAATTGCTTCATGGCCGGTATTCTTATTCGGGAGAATCAACTACTTACAGAGAAACAGGTATTTCCATTTGTGTTCAAAAGTGATAAAACATGGCTATTTGTAAAGAAATATATTCTTGATTCAATTAATGATTGTACGAAAGATTTCTGTGAGTTATCACACAACGACAATTGCTATTATGTTTATCGCCTTTCCAGCTATGGTTTTTTGGTAGTTGGTAGAAAAAATCCATTTGAGAATAGTTTTAAAAACGAATTTAAGTCAGTTGCAAACTATTTTGGAAAGGTTTTGTCGCAATCGGTAGAAGATGAAAGAAGAAAAGTAGCTGAGAAAAAGCTTGCAGAAGAAAGGCGGTTATTGCGTACAATTATTGATAATATACCCATTAATATTTATGCCAAAGATTTAGAGTATAAAAAGACTTTAGCAAACTTATCAGAACTTCAACATCTGGGATATAAATCAGAGAATGAAGTGCTTGGCAAAAGAGACCTGGATTTATATGGACAGGATGTTGCTCAAAATACGCTTATAGAAGACGAGCAGGTGATATTGGAAGGCAAATCAATTCTGGGAGAAGAAAAGCGAATTGGAGATGATAGTTGGGCGCTGATTTCAAAATTGCCCTTAAAGAATGCTGATGGGTTAATAACTGGGTTGGTTGGAATTAGTATAGATTATACTGAAAGAAAAAACACGCAAGAGCAATTGTCAGTTTTCCTGAAGATTTTTGATAACATTTCTGATGCAATTCAGGTAAACACGGATGAGGGTCAACTTTTGTATGTGAATAAAGTTGCAAGTGATCGCCTGGGAATTTCACAAGATAAGGTTTCTGAATATCGTGTCACGGATTATATCCGTGCTTTCCCTACACTTGAGGCCTGGAGAAAACATGTACGAGAATTAAAGACAATTGAATACTTGACAACAGAAGGCGTAAATCTGAATCAAAAAACGGGCTTGGAATTTCCGGTGGAAGTAACAGTTAAGTATGTTGATGTAAATGACAGAGGATATGTTGTTGCAATTTCGAGAGATATTACTGAACGGAAAAAGTCAGAGTTAGCCCTTCAGGAAAGCGAAGAGAAATACCGCTTTATGACTGAAAATTCAAGCGATGTGGTATGGCATTTGGACCGTAATTATGTGTGCGATTATATTAGCCCGGCTGATGAAAAACTGCGTGGATTTAAACAGGAGGAAGTGATTGGTAATCATTTATGGAGCGTATTAAAGCCAGATGGCATTGAGCAGGTTTTACAATTGAGGGCACAACGACTCATCAGCGAAAGTAAGGGTGAGAATTTAGCAACAATACATTTTGAACTTGAGCAACAGTGTAAAGATGGCAGTTGGATTTGGACCGAAGTTAGTTCAACGGCTCATTATAATTCCAATGGAGAGTTAATAGGTTTTTATGGAGTAAACCGTGATATAAGCGAAAGAAAGCGAACTGAAGAAGCCCTGAAAGAAAGCGAATTAAAATACAGGGAACTTGTCAACAATTCTCCCGATGCAATTGCGATTTATACCAATGGCAAACTTGTGTTTATCAATAACGAGGGTGTCAGTTTAATGGGTGCGAAAAATGCAGATGAATTGCTTGGTAAATCGGTTTTGAAATTCGTACATCCGGAATCCCGAAGAGCTTTGAATGAGCACTTGAAAGTGGCCTTTGAAGAAGGTATTATCACAGCTCCTATTGAGGAGGTATTTGTACGTCTTGATGGCTCAGAAGTAGAGGTCGAAATTAAAGCAATGCAAATTATTCTGGATAATGAGCTGTCTATTCAGTTGATTATAAGGGATATTACTGAACGCAAAAAAGCGGCTGAAGAGTTACGTTGGAATCAGTCGTTGTTACAGCTAATGTCAAACTCTTCACCATTTGGCTTTCTGGTTGTTGATAACAGAACCGATGAAATATTGTATTTCAATCAACAATTTTGTGAAATTTGGGGAATAACACAGCTTGCCGACAGAATGCGACTTGGGGAGTTTAAAAACAATGATATCATTCCATATTGTTTCCCTGTTTTGGCTGATATTGACGCATTTGCAGAGTCCTGTAAACCACTTCAGTCTGAATCAAACAGGATCGTATTAGAAGATGAAATTGCATTTGTAGGCAATAGGACTATTCAACGGTTTACAACGCAAATTCGGGGAGAAAATGACGAATATTATGGTAGGTTCTATATTTTTGAAGATATAACCAAGCGCAAACAAGAAGAAACACAGGTTCAGGCAAGTGAGAAAAAATACCGTCAGATTACAGAAAATATGTTGGATATTGTCTGGACTACCGACTTGAATTTTAATCTTACCTTCTTAAGCCCATCTGCCGAAAAACTATATGGCGAATCCATAGAAAAACAGATGAGCCGCCCGATGACTGAAAAATTTTCTCCTAATTCAATGAAAATTCTGTTATCATTGTTTGCGTTGGAAATGGAGAAAGAAAAAGATCCAACTTCAGACAAAAATAGAACATTGAAAGTTGAAGTAGAGCATTACAGAGCCGATAAGAGTATTTTCTGGGCCGAAATGAACATGTCAATTCTAAGAGACGAGAATGGCAATGCAGTTGGAGTACAGGGTTTAACTCAGGATATTTCAGAACGGAAAAAAGCAGAAGATGCGTTGCGTGAAAGTGAAGAACGTAAAGCATCGCTCATTGCCAGCATGAGCGATATTGTGTATGTGCTTGATAATAAGCTTGTGTTGAACGAATTTCATATGCCTGTTGGCATGGATATTTTTATTGATCCGGCAAATTATTTAAACAAAAGCTTTGACGATATACCATTGCCACAGCCTGCAAAAGGAATTATAAAAAATGCATTGGTTTATTGCTTGGAGAGTAAAAGCTTTAGTAAAGTAGACTATTATCTGGATACCCCTAATGGCCGCTTGTGGTATGAGCTTCACGCCACTGTGCTTAATAATCAGTATGGCGAACAAAGTGGCGTCACCTGTGTAATCCGTGACATTACGTATCGTAGGCAACGGGAGGAAATTATCCGTCAGCAGGTAAAAATGCAGGAACTACTAATCCGTATTTCAACAGTTTATATCAACATCGATTTAGAGAAAGTAGAGGAAACAATTCAAAAATCCCTGAAAGAGTTAGGAGAGTTTGTTGGAGCCGATAGAGCCTATATTTTTGATTATGATTTTGTTGAAAACATTGCTTCCAATACCTACGAATGGTGTTCTGATGAAGTATTGCCTGAAATTCAGGATCTGCAAAGTGTACCATTTGATACTATGCCTTACTTTATGGCACAACACAATAAAGGGGAAGAGTTATATGTTGAAAATGTTTTTGCACTATCAGATGATGGTCCTAATGGTCTGAGAGCTGGTTTGGAAACTCAGGGAATAAAAAGTTTAATCTCTTTACCAATGATTAGCAATGATAAGCTATTGGGATTTGTTGGTTTTGACTCAGTAAAACAAGTACACTCTTATACAGATAAAGAGAAAAAACTATTGGAAGTTTTCTCACAAATGCTTGTGAACGTGACCGAAAGGAAACGGAGTGGAACACTTTTGATGTTACAGGAGGAAAAATACAGGAATATAATTTCCAATATGAACCTTGGTATAATTGAGGTTGATAAAGAAGAAAATATTGTATTTGCCAATCAAAGTTTTTGCAATATATCTGGTTATAGTAATGAAGAGTTGTTAAGTATGAAGACAACTGCTTTCCTTTCATCGCCCGATGACACTAAATTGTTAGAAGAGAAGTTACGACGAAGAGAGCAGGGAATTTCCGATGGCTACGAACTTGCTGTGAAAAATAAACAAGGTGAGCCTCGTTGGTGGTTTGTTAGCGGAGCTCCTAATTATAACGACAACAATGAGTTAGTGGGTTCTATTGGAATACACCTTGATATAACCGACCAGAAAAAGTTGGAAAACGAATTAGAACAGGCAAAAATATCAGCCGAATATGCCGCGAAAGCCAAGGAAGTATTTTTGGCCAATATGAGTCATGAAATCAGGACACCATTGAATGTGATAATGGGTATGGTGCGCGAATTGGGGAAAGAAAATCTTACTGATAAACAGAAGTCATATGTTACGCATTCAGAGACATCTGCAGAACATCTTCTGACAATTATCAATAATATTTTGGATATGTCTAAAATTGAAGCTGGTGAATTCGAGCTTGATAACAAAGATTTTAGCGTATCGGCAGTGGTTGGCGACGTGCGAAGCATTCTTTTCTCGAAAGCAAGAGAAAAAAACTTAGAATTCAGGACAGATATCTCTCCTGTGGTTGAGAAATCCCTGATAGGAGATCAGGGAAGGTTACGCCAGTTGCTTATAAATCTGCTTGGAAACTCGATAAAATTCACCGATAAAGGGTATGTAAATCTTACAGTTGATGTGTTGGAATCTACAACCGAATATCAAAAATTGAGATTTTCTGTGATTGATTCGGGAATTGGTATGAGTCAGGACTTTATGAAACGTCTTTTTGACAAATTCTCACAAGAAGATGGAGAATCAAACAGACGTTACGAGGGTACGGGATTGGGTATGAGCATAAGCAACGAATTAGTACAATTGATGGGAGGCAAAATTTATGCCGCCAGTCAGAAGGGAGAGGGAACTCAAATTTCATTTGAACTTGTATTACCTGTCGGCTCAGAAGATAAACTGGTGAAAAAGAGCTTAAAAGTAACTCCGAATAGCTTTGTTGGAATGAAAATTCTTTTGGTCGAAGACAACGATATGAATCGCTTAATTGCCATTCAAAGCCTGAAAGGACTTGGGTGTGAAATTACTGAGGCCGTGAATGGACTTGATGCAATCGAAAAAATTCAACAACAAGAATTTGATATAATTCTGATGGATATTCAGATGCCGTTGTTGGATGGTGTTGAAGCAACCAAACAAATACGAAGTACCTATAACGCCACTATCCCAATAATTGCGCTTACGGCGAATGCATTCAAGCATGATATCGATCTCTATTTGTCGGTTGGGATGAATGATTATTTGATAAAGCCATACAAAGAAACTGAATTGTACGATAAAATTGGAATATATGCTGAAACAAAGCTACAGAACTCAAAATCAACAAATAATAGTATGAAAGATGAAGTGCTTTTTGACCTGACCGTTCTCAGAGAATTGGGTAATGGTGATGAATCCTTTGTAAACAGCATTTTGGTTGCTTTTAAAAATCTAGCTACTGAAACAATCCAGACACTAAACAATTCGGTTGAAAATCTCGACATCGTTTCGATTCATAAGATTGCTCATAAAATTAAACCAAGTCTCGAAAATTTACAAATAAAAGTTATTGCGGATAAAATAAAGCAACTTGAAGCTTTCAGTTTGGATGAGAATACCGATGTTGAATTAAAGCTGTTAGTCAATGAAGTCAACTATGTACTTAAACGGGTAATAGATGATATCGAATTGATTTATCTTTCATAAATGGCTTTCCAGTCATTTCTTTAATTAATTACAAAAGGATTCTGTTATTTAAACTGAGTCCTTTTGTATTTTCCATGGCATTCACTTAAGTTGGAAGATGTTTCATTTGAGGGCGCACTTATTTATTTGCATTTCACTTGCCTACTTGTTCAGTAATTCTTACTTTTGCAAAACAAGATACTACAGCTACACTTCGACAAGAATTCTGAGTGAACTGTTTACTAATTTCTAATTCATATTTCTGCATGATCAAATCTCAGATAGAATCCCTCCGTCGTGAGCTTGAACAACATAACTACAATTATTACGTGCTGTCTGCACCTACTATTTCCGATTTTGACTTTGATGCCAAGCTTCGTCAATTGCAGGAGTTGGAGACTCAGCATCCCGAGTTTTTTGATCCAAATTCACCAACGCAGCGTGTCGGAAGTGATATTGCCAATGGATTCGAACAGGTGGCACACGTATATCCTATGCTTTCACTTGGCAATACCTATTCTGAGGGCGAAGTACAGGATTTTTACGAACGGGTGCGGAAAGGATTGAACGAAGAGTTTGAATTGGTTTGTGAGTTGAAATACGATGGAACATCTATTTCGCTAACCTATGAAAATGGCGAACTGATTCGTGCTGTTACGCGTGGGGATGGCGAAAAAGGAGATGATGTAACAGCCAATGTAAAAACAATTCGCAGCATTCCGTTGCGTTTGCATGGTAATTTTCCTCCAAAATTCGAAATCAGGGGAGAAATTCTTATGCCCTGGTCGGTTTTTGATGAACTGAATGTTGAGCGTGAAGCACAAGAGGAACAATTGTTTGCCAATCCGCGTAATGCTGCTTCGGGAACGTTGAAACTCCAGAATTCATCTGTTGTTGCCAGCAGGAAGCTGGATGGATATTTTTATTACTTACTGGGCGAAAGTCTGCCATCTGATTTACATTCCGAAAATTTGAAAGCAGCACATTCGTGGGGTTTTAAAGTATCTGATGCAACAAAAGTTTGTCGGAATCTGGAAGAAGTTTCAGCATTTATCAATTTTTGGGATGTGGAACGGAAAAACCTTCCGGTTGCAACCGATGGCATAGTGTTGAAAGTAAATTCACTGACTCAACAGAAAAATCTTGGTTTTACAGCCAAATCGCCACGTTGGGCCATAGCGTATAAATTCCAGGCCGAAAAGGCTGTAACCCGACTGAATTCGGTCTCGTATCAGGTGGGTAGGACAGGAGCAGTTACTCCGGTTGCCAATCTTGATCCGGTACAACTTTCGGGCACAACCGTGAAGCGAGCTTCGTTGCATAATGCTGATATTATTGAGGCGCTCGATTTGCACATTGGGGATATGGTTTTTGTGGAAAAGGGGGGCGAAATTATTCCTAAGATTACAGCTGTAGACAAAGATGCGCGATTGTTGATTGGTGATAAAGTCCAATTTATCAAAGCTTGTCCGGAGTGTGGTGCTGCTTTAACCCGGTACGAAGGCGAAGCTGCACATTATTGCCCGAACGAAAATGCCTGTCCGCCCCAGATTAAAGGAAAGATGGAGCATTTTGTTAGTCGTAAAGCCATGAATATTGATGGCTTGGGAGCCGAAACAATAAATTTGCTTTACCAAAATGAATTATTGCATAATATTGCCGATATTTACAGTTTGAAAATTCCGGATCTGATTCGGTTGGAGCGGCTTGGAACTAAGTCGGCCTACAACATTCAGGCAGGTTGCGAAAAATCGAAAGAAGTGCCTTTTGAACGGGTGGTTTTTGCCCTTGGAATTCGCTTTGTAGGCGAAACGATAGCTAAAAAACTGGCTTTTGCTTTTAAAACAATTGAGTCACTTGAAAATGCAACTTTCGATGAACTGATTGCCGTTGATGAAATTGGTGAACGGATTGCTCAAAGCGTTGTTCAATATTTTGCCGATGCTGCTAACATTGAAACCGTCAATCGTCTCAGGGAATATGGCTTGCAAATGAGCCTTTCCGAAGAAAAATTGCAGGCTCGTGGCGAATCGCTGGCCGGGTTGTCAATAGTCATAAGTGGTACTTTTTCAAGGCATTCACGCGACGAATATAAGACAATGATTGAAATGAATGGAGGTAAGAATGTTGGAAGTGTTTCAGCAAAAACCTCGTTTATTTTAGCCGGAGACAATATGGGGCCCGAAAAGCTGAAAAAGGCAGAGAAGCTGGGTGTGAAACTGGTTGATGAAAATACTTTTCTATCGATGATTGATGTCGAAACAAAATCGGAAACTCAAATGGGGTTGCTGTTTTAAATTTTAATAGTCATGAAAAAACTAAATAATTATCTCTTTAATTTACGTGCTAAGAAGTATCTGAATGCTTCTGTTCGTGAACGTCGTTTTGTAAGTTACGACAAAGCTAAAACTGTGTTGATTCTTTTCGAGAGTGATTATAATGAAAAAAATCCAATCATCCGCAGGCTTATCTCTTCACTTCAACAAGACTGTAAGAAGGTATCCGCTTGGGGTTTTATTGATAAAAAAGAAGTGACTACTGCTATTCTCCCCGATTTTAGAATCCTACACCACAAGCAAACCGATTTTTTTCAAAAACCGGAAATCTCATACATCAATGAGCTCGAAAATCTGGAGTTTGATTTATTGATTGACCTGACTGTACATGCTGTTTTACCGCTTCAGTACATTGCAATGTATGCCAATGCATCGTGTAAAACCGGAACCCGCAAGAATGATTTGCCTGTTTACGATTTTATGCTCGACATAGAAAATATGGAACTTTCAACTGAGACTGATGAATCGGTAGAGAATCCGATTGACGAAACTTACATCTTCAATCAGATAATTTTTTACCTGAAAAGCATACAAACTAACGATTAAAACGTTACTTTTGCAAACAATTTTGTTTTTCGACCGATGATTAATAATAAACTGACAGGAATGGGCGTTGCATTGATTACGCCTTTTAAAAACGATGAAACTATTGATTTTGATGCTTTAGCCCGTTTGGTGGAGCATCTGATTAAAAATGGCACTGATTATTTGGTGGTTTGCGGTACTACTGCCGAAACTCCGACTTTGACTGATGCCGAAAAAGAGGACGTGACACGCTTTGTGTTGCAATGTGCTGCCGGTCGATTGCCAATTGTGCTGGGTGTGGGTGGAAATAATACAAGAGCTGTTGTTGAAAAACTTCAAACCTACGATTTTACAGGTATTGATGCTATTTTATCGGTAACTCCATACTACAACAAACCATCTCAGGAAGGTCTCTATCAGCATTATGCCGCCATTGCAAAGGCTTCGCCAATTCCGGTGGTACTTTATAATGTGCCGGGGCGTACAGGAGTGAACATGACTGCTTCAACAACACTTCGTCTGGCAAAAGAATTCCCTGCTATTTGTGCTATCAAAGAAGCTTCAGGTAACTTTACCCAAATCGACGATATAATCAAAAACAAGCCTGCTGATTTTATGGTTATCTCGGGTGACGATGGAATTACATTTCCGTTGATTACACTGGGTGCTGTAGGCGTGATTTCCGTGATTGGTAATGCGTTCCCGAAAGAATTCAGCCGCATGGTTCGATTAGCTCTACAGGGCGATTATCCAAGTGCACGTCAGATTCACCATCGCTTCACCGAATTGATTGAACTGCTCTTTGTAGAGGGCAATCCTGCCGGTGTGAAAAGTATGTTGGCGGTAATGGGAATGGTCGAAAATAAATTGCGTTTACCATTGGTGCCAAACACAATTAAAACCTACGAAAAAATTCGTGTTGTTCTGAACGAACTGAATATAAAATGCTGATGTAGCATTGATTCTTATAAATAAAAAGTCCCCGAAAATTCTTTCGGGGACTTTTTTATTAACCAAGGTTTGTTTTGAATGGATCGTTGTTGAAATACTCAGGAGCATTTGAACCTTTCACAAACTCGTAAGTTGGAGGTGAAGATTCAAGTGCCAGTGAAATCTCATTATCAAGCTTAATTTGCTCTATTGCCGGAGTGATATAAACTCTTTTTTTGTCAATATTTTCCATAAATTTTTGTCTTATTTTATTTCACATCCTCCCCTCTCTTTTACGAGAGGGGAGGAAATAATTAATTAAGGATTACTTTCTTTGTTACACTCTTTCCGCCATTGTTTACAGTCACCAGATAAATACCGGCAGTGAATGGTGTGCCAAGCACAGCATTTGCATTGGTGATTTGTTCTGTATGCAATTTCTGACCAACAGCATTGTATACCGATACATAGGCTTCGTTACTCAAATCACCTTTTAGGCTTACTGAAATTTGGTTATTGGCATTTTTATAAATGAATGCAACCTGATTTTCTGCATTGTTAATCCCTGTGGTTACACCGGCCGATTTGAACAGAACGCTGAAACGGGTAGTTGTAGTAGCTACATCCGAAGTAAAGCTGTAAGTTGAACCATCAGTCAGTTCTTGTTCGGTAGCCAATGTATTATCTCTCAAAATCACTTTCATACCAGGCTCAAAATTGCTGATTTCAGTAGCTTTGATAGTGAATAAATTTGACTGACCAGTTTTGAATCCTAATGGCAATTCCTGATTAGCAGTAATACTGTTCAATCCGTTTATTACAAGTTGCTCAGTTCCCACCATTGTGTATATTTCAGGAATAGCAACATTAGCATTAGTCATTTTAGGTGAATCAAATGCATCATAACCATTCGAAGCAGCATCGTTGAATAAAACGATTGCTTCATCCTTGTTTTCTCCGTTTGATACCTGTAAACGCAATACCTGTTGTGCTGTAACTTCCGGTGCTTTGAAACTATTTGTCGATACATCTGCATGCGAACGCATAGCGTTTGTAAAGCCAAGTGTTCCCGAAGTCTGACCTGCATCTACCCGTACCCAGAATCCCTGCATAGGTGGAATCAAACTTGAAACACTGGTTGTTCCAAGTGCTGTTCCAATATTTCCGGTTGAATTATAGGTGTCAAAAACATACGCACTTGCACTTCGTGTGCGATACCACATAGTAGTAAGCAGGTTTGTTTTTGTAGCAGATGCCCAGTTTACATACGAAGGATAAGGGTTTCCAACAAGGTTAAAACCTTCTTTAGTGACACCCGTATGGCGTGTTGGAGTAATACTTAAATCTCCATTATTGATTGTTCCACTGAAAGTAATAGGTCCGCTTGTAGTGTTGCTAACCGAAATATATCCTTTCAATGGAGTAAGTGCTCCGCTTTCAGTATCCCACGCTGCAGTTTGTTCGTTATAACTAACTACCGACGATGCTGAACTTAATGCAGCTGTTGTAGCAGCACTTACCGGACTTGAAATATATGAATTTCTACCTGTTGGCAGGTATTGTTTCACGTTGTATGTTCCACTTCCACTCAATGTGGCTGGAGTTAGCAGTGTGGCTGTACCTGTTGCGTCTGAAAGTAAATTCAATGTTCCGTTGTTGGTTAATGTTGTGCTTGCTGTAAGTTGTTTTCCGGCATTAACGTTTAATACAGCACTTGCATCTACTGTCAGAGCTGATGCAACCAAATTTACATTTAAATTTACACCTGCACTATTATTAACCTCAAAATTGTTCGCAGCAGTTATTGTACTCAATGTTTGAGCACTACTTCCATTCAAAACGTAATTTGCTGCAGAGTTATATGTCTTTGTTCCCGAAACTGTGATTGAACCACCAACTCCGGTAGCATTAGCTGTTTTAAGTGTAGCACCTGCTGGAAGAGTGAAGTTTCCACCAGTCATAACCTGAGTTCCCATATCAAGTATAGATGTATTGCCAACTTCAAAATTAACTACACTTATTGTTCCACCACTAGTGAAAGTTTGAGAAGAGCTGCCATTAAACACAACTTTTGAGCCCGTTGATGTACTTGTAAAAGTACCACCACTAACACTAAAATTTCCGGCAATATTTAAGACCGTTACAGATGCACCCGTAGATGAAGCTAAATTGACAGCGCCTCCTGATTGAGTGAAATTACCTTTTAAAGTAATTGTTGGTGCAGTTCCTGCTGCAAATCTAATTTCTCTAACTGTAGAGCCAGTCGCTAAAACGTCTAAATTTCCATTTATTAATGTCATGTTGCCAGCAATTTGCATAGACCCGGCAACTGCACCTGTTGCATTAAATTTTATATTTCCCCAGGCTGCAACACTTGGGCCAGTAGTATTCCAGTCTCTGAACTCAACTGTACTATTTGTCGCAAATGATTCTATTCCCTGGAAAATTGTAGTTCCAAAAGCAGAAGTGTTACTGTGAATATATGTTCCACCGTTATCAATTTGGAAAGTCGTTGCAGCAGCCAAAGTAACAGCATTTGTAGCTGTAAGTGTACCACCATTTTCTATCCATAGTTTTGAGTTCGTTCCACTCACCGACCAGGTTGATCCCGTAGTCATTGAATGTCCGTTTTGGATTACAAATTTTTCACCCGAAGTGAAATTGGCAGGACTGCTTCCGGAACCATCTCGATTTGTTTTCCAGTTGGTAAGAACTGTTGCATCAACGCTTCCTGTGGAATAATAGGTCAAACCAAGTGTGGTTTGACTGATTGCATTACTTGTTGTAAGATAATTTTCAGTACCACCAGTTCCATTATATTCTAATACTTTGAATGTATATGACGTACTTCCCGAAAGTCCGGTTATATCAACAGAAGTTCCAGTACCATTATAAACTACGTACTCACTGGTTCCAAAATTACTTCCAGACCCAAAAGCACTGTTAGCAGTATAACTTGTACCATTGGTTGGTGTTCCTGGTGTTCCTGCTGCTTTGGCTACAACAATTCTGTTTGCTCCATCTCCATTAGTCCAACTTACCGTCATTGTATTTACATCAACATTGCTAAATGTTATGGCTGATGCTTGTACGGTTGGTTTCCCTGAAAGTATATTGAAAGCAGCACTTGTGGCTGTAGTTAATGCACCACTTGCAGATAAAGTAATTCCGGAACCTGCAGTGTTATTCTGTAAATCGGTCCAGGTGTATAAACCGCTAGCCAAATTTTGGGTTAGCCCGGTAGTTGATGACAAGGTTCCGGCAGAAGCAGCTAATGTTACACTTGTGGTAGCATCTATATCTCTGTTGTTATTTGCATCCAGTGCCTCAACCGCTGTACCAAAGTTCGTATTTGCAGTAGTGTTTGCCGGTTGAGTTATAAAGTTGAATTTTGTAGCAGTTACATCTACTAATATTTGATTGGAAACAGGAGCTGTTGCAAATGTAGATAGGAATGTTGAACCTGTAGCATCGGCAGTAAAACCGTGAGAACTGGCAGTAGCATCAACCTTAAACTCTAAAACTTGCTTATCTGTCAAGCCCGAAGATTTGAGATATACGTACACTGACAAAGTTTTAGCATCACTGTTTGCAATATCTAAATTTCCTGAAGTAATTGGGATGACAATTGAAGAAGCCGAAATAACAGGTGTGCCGATAGTCACAAAAGTTGAACCTCCATCCAATGAGAGTTTAACTCCCTGTATTGTGTTCACCCAATTTGCAGTGTTATTTGTACCGGCCTTAATTGTTACCTGCGTTATTTTGGTTGGCTGTGTATCAGTGGTTCCATAATCATAAATGTCCATGTCTAAAACCCTTACTGCAGATCCATCAGTTGTTGCTAAAGATGAAATTGATCCGGGATTTGGCTGACTTCCCAAAACAGGACCTGAAATTTCAGAATTTGCATCCAATGGGGTTTGAGTAGTGGCATTTGCAGAAGGTATAACTCCGTCTGTTTTGTAATTGATTGTAGCTCCAGATCCACTGTATGGAATTATTTTGTAATTGTAAGCCGTAGAACCCGATAATGATGAAATAGTAGCTGATGTTGCAGCAGTATTAGTTATTATTGCCGCTACAGTACCATCTCCGATTGTATTACCAACCGTATAAGTTGTTGCGTCAGTTGGAGTTCCTGTCGGAGCTGAACCCGATTTTTGTAATATTAAATACCCCGAAGCATTTGTTATTGTTGAGGCAGCATCAAATGAAAGACCAATTTGAGTACTGTTAATTGTACTTGCTGAAAATGTTGTAGAATGTGTTGTGGGTTCTGTAGATAATGTGTAAAAACTACTTTCAGTTGAAAGTGTAGTACCAACCCCATTTATAGCGTAAGCTTTGTAGAAAATTTGAGATCCAGCCGGCAAGGAAGTGCGGGGGTGGGAAAATACTCCGGTTGTAATCCCACCTTCAGCCAATTTATTATCAGCAATAGTAACGCCTGTAGATGTTTTCCATATAGTTCCTCTTTCTGTTATTACAGAACCACCATCTGTAGTGATATTACCACCTAACATGGCTGATATATCAGTTATACTGCTTGATGTTGGAGATGTTATAGTTGGTGCTAAAATTGCTGGAGTTCCAGTTATTTTTATATCATCTATTGCCCACTCCTCTCCACTAGCATTATTCAACATTGTGATTCGTATTCTAAGAGTAGTTGTTGCAGGTAATGAGGTAACAGTGACAGTACTGTAGCCATCAGTTGTTCTGGAACCACCTCCTGCAGGTGCGAAATCCACTGAGGTTGCATTTCCATCATAAGCAGTAGAAGCATTGCCTGTTGCAGAATAGCCCCAATATGCATTTGTATTTCCTAGTACTCTAGCTGTACTATACCAAGTTGTTCCAGAATTAGGACTTACTTCAACAGTAACTATATCGCCTGCATCTGCACCATTACCCGTTGATGCAATGGAAAAAGAAGCAAGTCTGAATGCTAGTTGTATTCCAGAGTAGCCAGTTGTGTTAATATCTGATGTTGATGTGAGTGTTGCACTTCCATTTACAACGCCTCTAGAAGCAGTTCCTTCAATATAGAAGGGTGTTGATGCTGGACGATCTCCCGTTCCAGAAGAAGTAGTATAGTAAGCTCCTCCAGAAAGTGTGAACAGGGATGTGCTACTATTTAAACCATCAGATGCTATTGTTGTCTGTCCCCAACTCAAATTCACCGAAATCCCTATCAAAAAAACTAAAATACCTAAATACCTAAAAAAAGAATTGTTTCGCTTGGAAACGTCTGAGATACATGTAGAATTAACCATAATTAGTAATTAAAAATTTGTAACTAAATAGAAAATCTTGTAAAAACCAATGAAAATGTAGTAGAAAATGTTACTTTTTTATAAACATTGTGCCACAAATATAAATGTTTTTAAATAATTATGCAAGCTATTTGTATAAACCTGCGGTAAAATTGCTGGATTTAATACAATTGTAAACTCATTATTGCAAAAGGAAGACAAACCTGTATTCTGATAGTTGTTTCAGAATGCATTGTGTGGCACTTCTGTCAAAAAAATATAATTTATTGTTAACGATAACTGCTGTTTGTAAGATGTTGATAACTTTTATACCTTGATGTATTAGGGTTTTGTGGTTTTTAGTTAATCATTAGCTTCTTGTAGTACTTTGTAATGCTGAAACGAATATTCCCGTGTTTCATGCGGTATATCTGCTAGTGTCAGGAGAAGTAATTCAGGAGCAAAATTTATTTACAACAACTATAACTGTAAATGCAATCAAACAGCCTGGTTCCTCACTTATAGTATACAGGTATTTCTTCAGTGTTATTACTCAATATCCTCCGATGACTATCCGATGACCATCCGATGTTTCAATCTCCGAAATAAGTGTTATATTTGTGGTTCTATTCAGTCATTATAGTAAATTTCTGAACTTTCAATTTGTAAATACATATGGCGCGTTTCACTTCTTCTACATTTGGCAAAATATCCGGTAAGCATGGAACTGCTGTGGCAGCTGTTCGTAAAGATGGTTTATGTATTCTCAAAGTATATCGTGTGGCTTCCAATCCGAACACAGTTGGGCAGAAATCACAACGGGGAAAATTTGGGTTTGTAATGAAAGAGCTCAACTGCATGCGGAAATTGTTTACCGAGACTTATGGAGGCCAGTATGGCATCAATAAAGCTGTTTCGCAAGCCATGAAAACCTGTGTCACAGGTGAATTCCCCGATTTTAAATTGCATTACAATTTATTAGTACTGTCCGGCGGCAATGTTGATTTGCCTCAAAAAATAACTGCTGATAGTCTGCCTCACAATCGGATGATCATTAATTGGGACAGCACGTTGTTTTCACAGAGCCATTCCGATGATGTTATCAATATCGTATTTCTGAATCACAGCATCAGGCATATGGCTTTTCATCAATGTGTGGCTGCCAGAAATCAGGGCTCTTTCGAAACAACTCTTCCCCGATTGAATACCACGGATAAAATTCATGGTTGGGCTTATTTCTCGTTGGCGAATAACAGGGAGAATTCCAAATCAATCTATTTGGGTGAATTTTGAAGCAAAACTGAACAATTTTGTGGCGGTTGTGTTTAAATTATAAGTTTTCTGGAAAATTATCTGCCAAATTGAAATTGTAGAGGTGGTTTTCTTTAAATATATGCGAAATTTGATACGTTTTATTTTGATTTGTTACGAATAATATCAAAAAAATATCACTTCGTATTTGTAGAAACAAAAATAAACTGTATCTTTGCAGCGTTTTAAAAACAAAAGTATGAACAAGAATTTCTTACATATCCTCCTACTCGGTATTATTATTCTCTTGCAGAACAAGTAGAAGTGAGTTTGGTATGTATGTAAGTATACAATAAAATATAGATAGCCTTTCTCACTGCGGTGTGGAAGGCTTTTTTTTGACCCTATGGGGAATAAACCAGTTAATTGCAGAATCGGTTAGCTGGTTGATTGAGTTGAGAAATAATCACTCAATTGTAAATCGTAAATGAAAAAATAGTAAATCAATAGATTATGGACAGATTATTTATTTTCGACACCACCTTACGCGATGGTGAGCAGGTACCCGGATGCCAGTTGAACACCGTTGAAAAAATTCAGGTGGCAAAAGCACTCGAAACACTGGGTGTTGATGTAATTGAAGCGGGTTTTCCCATTTCCAGTCCGGGCGATTTCAACTCGGTGGTTGAAATCTCTAAGGCCGTAACGTGGCCTACCATTTGCGCTTTGACACGCGGAGTACAGAAAGACATTGACGTGGCCGCCGAAGCACTCAAATACGCCAAAAACAAACGTATTCATACAGGTATCGGAACTTCGGAGTTTCATATCAAACATAAGTTCAACTCGAATCAGGATGAAATATTGGAACGTGCTGTGGCTGCTGTAAAGCATGCTAAAAAGTATGTTGAAGATGTGGAGTTCTATTGCGAGGATGCCGGTCGTACCGACAATGTATATTTGGCACGCGTGGTGGAAGCTGTTATCAAAGCCGGTGCTACAGTGGTAAATATCCCTGATACAACGGGATATTGTCTGCCATGGCAATATGGTGAGAAAATCAAGTTCCTGATGGACAATGTAAAAGGTGTTCACAATGCCGTTATCTCCACTCACTGTCACAACGACTTGGGTATGGCAACTGCTAACACTATTTCAGGTGTGCTGAACGGTGCCCGTCAGGTGGAAGTAACAATGAATGGTATTGGCGAACGTGCCGGAAACACTTCATTGGAAGAAATTGCGATGATTTTGAAATGCCACAAGAGCATGGAAATTGAAACGCAAATCAACACACAGAAGATTTATTCAACAAGCCGTTTGGTTTCAGGATTAATGAATATGCCTGTTCAGGCTAATAAAGCAATTGTAGGTCGTAATGCCTTTGCGCACTCTTCGGGTATTCACCAGGATGGTGTGTTGAAAAACCGCGAAAGTTACGAAATCATGGATCCAACGGATGTGGGTATCGATAAAAACTCAATTGTACTGACTGCCCGTAGCGGTCGTGCTGCCTTGAAACACCGTTTAAGTGTGTTGGGAGTTGATGTTGAAGGCGAACACCTGGATAAAATCTACGAAGAATTCCTGAAACTGGCTGACAAGAAAAAAGACATCAACGACGATGATGTATTGGTATTGGCCGGAAAAGAACGTGCTGAAAAACAACGTATTCAACTTGACTTCCTGCAGGTAACTTCGGGAGTGGGAGTGAAGGCTGTAGCCAGTATCGGTCTGAAAATTGCCGGTGAGAAATTTGAAGCAGCTGCTTCGGGCAACGGTCCGGTAGATGCTGCTATCAAAGCACTGAAGAAAATTATCGATCGTGCCATGACTTTACAGGAATTTACAATTCAGGCTATCAACAAAGGTAGCGATGATGTTGGTAAGGTTCACATGCAGGTGGAGCACGATGGTATCGTTTACTACGGCTTTGGTGCTAACACAGATATTGTAGCTGCTTCGGTAGAAGCGTACATAAATGCTATTAATCAGTTTGTGAAATAACTTGATAATTCAGCAATAAAAAAATAAAATTCAAAAACCAAATAATAATTGGGGCGATCAATATGAAGTCGCACTACAAAAGATTTATGAAAACATTATTTGATAAAATTTGGGATGCCCATGTGGTATCAACCGTAGAAGGCGGACCGACACAGTTGTATATCGACCGTCATTTTTGTCACGAAGTAACAAGCCCACAGGCTTTTAATGGTCTTCGTGCACGTGGATTGAAGGTTTTCCGTCCTGAACAAACAACACTGACAGCGGATCACAATACTCCGACTATCAATCAGGATCAACCGGTTAAAGATCCTATTTCTAAAAACCAGTTGGATACTTTTGCAAAAAATGCAGGTGAATTCAATTTGCCGTTGTATTTTCCATTAGGACACATCAAAAATGGTGTGGTTCACATCATTGGTCCAGAAAACGGATTTACTCATCCGGGTGCAACAATTGTTTGTGGCGATAGCCATACTTCTACTCACGGTGCTTTCGGAGCTATTGCTTTCGGTATTGGAACCAGTGAAGTAGAAATGGTCTTGGCAACACAATGTGTACTTCAGTCACGCCCTAAAACAATGCGTATTACCTTTAATGGTAAGTTGAGTGCCGGTGTGACAGCTAAGGATTTAGCTCTTTACATGATTTCGAAGTTGACTACGGGTGGTGCTACTGGTTATTTTGTCGAATATGCAGGCGAAGCTATCCGCAATTTATCAATGGAAGAACGTATGACAGTTTGTAACCTTTCTATCGAAATGGGTGCACGTGGCGGCCTTATTGCTCCTGACCAAACAACTTTCGATTACGTAAACGGACGCGAGTTTGCTCCAAAAGGCGAAGAATGGGAAACAAAACTGGCTTACTGGAAAACATTGAAAACCGACGAAGGTGCTTCTTTCGATAAAGAACTTGTTTTTGATGCTGCCGATATTCAACCAATGATTACTTACGGAACTAATCCGGGTATGGGAATGGGTATTACAGAATCTATCCCAACGTTGGATCAGGTAGACGAGGCTGGCCGTATCTCGTATCAGAAATCGTTGGAATATATGGGCTTTGAAGCTGGTGAAAAACTGGAAGGAAAGTCAATTGATTATGTATTCCTGGGTAGTTGTACAAATGGTCGTATCGAAGATTTCCGTGCATTTACAGCTTTTGTAAAAGGTAAAAAGAAAGCTGATAATGTAGTAGCCTGGTTAGTACCCGGGAGCTGGATGGTTGAAAAACAAATTCGCGAAGAAGGTTTATATGATATTCTGACTGAAGCTGGCTTTGCACTACGTCAACCGGGTTGTTCGGCTTGTTTGGCTATGAATGATGACAAAGTACCTGCAGGTAAATATGCAGTTTCTACATCAAACCGTAACTTCGAAGGTCGTCAGGGACCTGGTGCACGTACAATTTTGGCCGGACCACTAGTGGCTGCTGCTGCCGCAATTTCAGGAAAAATAACAGATCCACGTAATTAATATTGAACTAAGGAAAAATGGAAAAGTTTATAAAATTAACTTCAAGTGTAGTTCCGCTTCCAATTGAGAATGTGGATACTGATCAAATTATACCGGCTCGTTTTTTGAAAGCGACCAACAAAGATGGTTTTGGTGATAACTTGTTTGCCGATTGGCGTTATAACAAGGATGGAAGTCCTAAGGCTGATTTCGTATTGAATAATCCAACTTTTAGTGGCTCAATCCTTGTTGCGGGTAAAAACTTCGGTTCTGGTTCGAGTCGTGAACATGCTGCATGGGCAATTGACGGATATGGTTTTAAAGTGGTTGTATCAAGCTTTTTCGCTGATATCTTCCAAAACAATGCTTTGAATAATGGCGTACTTCCTGTAGTTGTTTCAGTTGAGTTTTTGGCTGAAGTATTTGCAAATGTAAATGCTGACCCCAAAGCTACGTTAACTATTGATTTAGAGAATCAAACAGTAACTAACAATGTTTCAGGAAAATCCGAAACCTTTGTAATCAATTCCTACAAAAAGGAATGTTTGCTCAACGGATTGGATGACATCGATTATTTGTTGAGTAAAAAAGTACAGATAGAAGCGTACGAAGCAACAAGAATTAAATAAATTGAAAATAATCTGCTCATTAGTTTTGGCTTTTGAGCAGATTCTTGTTTTAATTAAATTCGGGTTATATGATAGAAATAATGGATACCACGCTTCGCGATGGGGAACAAACTTCGGGAGTTTCATTTGCGGGACAGGAAAAATTGAGCATAGCTAAGCTGTTGCTTGATGAATTATGCGTGGACAGGATTGAAATTGCATCAGCACGCGTTTCGGACGGCGAGTTTGCCTCTGTAAAAAACGTTGCACAATGGGCAAAAAAGCACGGACATTTGGATAAAATAGAAGTGCTCGGTTTTGTTGATGGTGTAGTATCACTGAATTGGATTAAAGATGCTGGTTGTAGAGTAATTAATTTACTGTGCAAAGGTTCTTTGAAACACTGTACCTATCAGTTGAAAAAAACGCCTGAAGCTCATGTTGCTGATATTAAGCAAGTTCTGGCAAGCGCTAACGAAATGGGTATTACTGTAAATATCTATTTGGAGGATTGGTCAAACGGAATGCGTGAATCAGAAGATTACGTGTACTTTATGGTCGATTCATTGAAAGAGTCGGGTATAAAACGTTTTATGCTTCCGGATACTTTAGGCATTTTAAATCCATCTGATACATTTACTTTCTGTACAAAAATGTTGACTCGCTACCCTGAGTTACATTTTGATTTTCATGCACATAATGATTATGATTTAGCTGTAGCTAACGTGTTTGAAGCCGTAAAAGCAGGAGTGAAAGGTATACACGTTACTGTGAATGGTCTTGGAGAACGTGCCGGAAATGCGCCTTTATCGAGCGTTTTAGCTGTAATGCACGACCATCTTAAGACAGAAACACGTATCAAAGAAGATCAGATAAATTCAGTTAGTAAAGTTGTTGAAACCTATTCGGGAATTCGTATTCCTCATAACAAACCTGTAATTGGTGAAAACGTGTTTACGCAGGTAGCAGGTGTTCATGCGGATGGGGATAATAAAAAGAATCTGTATTTCAATGATTTACTGCCCGAACGATTTGGGCGTGAGCGTCAATATGCTTTGGGTAAAACATCGGGTAAAGCCAATATCCTGAAGAATCTGCAACAGCTTGGTATTGAATTGGATGATGAAACAATGCATCGGGTAACAGCCCGTGTTATTGAATTGGGGGATAGAAAAGAACTTGTATCGCTTGATGAGCTACCTTACATTGTTTCTGATGTGTTGAAAAATGATCAGGAGAATCAGGTAATTAAAATGATAAACTATTCTTTATCAATAACTCATGGTTTGCGACCAATGGCCAATGTAAAAATTGAAATAAGTGGTCGTGTGTATGAGCAATCAGCGTCAGGAGATGGTCAATATAATGCAGTTTCAAAAGCATTATACAAGATTTATAAGCGGTTGAATAAGCCAACTCCGGAGCTACTCGATTATGAAGTTGTAATCCCTCCAGGAGGTAAGACAGATGCCATTGTACAAACCATCATTACATGGAGATTCAATGGTAAGATTTTTAAAACAAGAGGGCTAGATGGTGATCAAACAGTGGCAGCCATAAAAGCAACAGTCAAAATGTTGAATATTATTGACTGATAGGTTGTAATATAATTACAGAATAGTTTGTTGCTGTTGATGAATTAAGAAATATGTTATAACAATAAAGATGATTAAAGATATAGTAATCAATATAGTTCTCTTTATTCTGTAGTGTTTTTGTTTCTTCGAGATTGATTGAAATATTGCAGTTGTGATGATTGTCATCAATCCTGCTATTGCAATTAAAATATAAATCATGAGTATTTGGTTTATCAGATTATGGTTACAAAGATAATACTAAATGCTAAAGTTACAAGAAAAACAGATAACAATAATATAAAAATATATAAAAACGTAAAATTGTGACAAATTGAGTCTTTAGAAATTCAAAATGTCAAAAATACACTTCAAATGAAAAAATTGAATATCGCAGTATTGCCAGGTGATGGCATTGGACCTGAAATTGTTGAACAAGCTTTAAATGTAACAAAAGCTGTTTGTAAAAAGTTCGGTCATGAGTTAACTTATGAGTATGCAATTGTAGGTGCATGTGCAATCGATGAAGTTGGAGAACCATATCCAAAGGCTACACACGAATTATGTATGAAGTCTGATGCTGTACTTTTTGGTGCAATTGGTGATCCAAAGTACGACAACAATCCGGCAGCTAAAGTTCGTCCCGAACAAGGTTTATTGAAAATGCGGAAAGATTTGGGCCTTTATGCAAATATCCGTCCGGTTACAACATTCCCATCATTAATTCATAAATCACCACTACGCGCTGATTTAGTTGATGGAGCTGATTTTATGTGTATCCGTGAGTTGACTGGTGGAATGTATTTCGGTCGCCCACAAGGAAGAGCAGAAGACGGAAACACTGCCTATGATACTTGCGTGTATACCCGCGAAGAAGTAGAACGTATTTTGCATCTTGCTTACAAATATGCAGGACAACGTAATAAGAAAGTAACTATCGTTGATAAAGCAAATGTGTTGGCAACTTCACGTTTATGGCGTCAGATTGGTCAGGAAATTGCCCCACAATATCCTGATATTGAAACTGAATTTATGTTTGTTGATAATGCAGCTATGCGTATTATCCAATGGCCAAAGAGTTTCGATGTATTGGTTACAGAGAATTTATTTGGAGATATACTTACAGATGAAGCTTCCGTAATTACAGGTTCATTAGGTATGCTACCTTCAGCCTCTGTTGGTATTCATACTTCAGTATTTGAACCTATTCATGGTTCTTATCCTCAGGCCGCTGGCAAGAATATTGCAAATCCTTTGGCGACTATCCTGTCTGCAGCTTTGATGTTTGAATATGCATTCGGAATGATGGCAGAAGGAGCATTAATTCGTGAAGCTGTTGCAGCGAGCATGGATGCAAATGTTGTTACTGAAGATATTGCCGACAATGCAAAAGCGTATTCTACTTCAGAAGTAGGAGAGTGGATTGTAAATTATATATCAAAATAATTTAAAGTTATTTGTATTTATAAAAATGACCATTTGCTTTTGCAAATGGTCATTTTTTATATGAATGAAATTACAAGTTTGTCTGGTTGCTACTTAATTAGCAACTACAGTAATTCCAAATGCAGCCAAAATGAGTTTAGTTATATCTTATTTTGAAACTAATACAATTACTATCAAAGTCAGCATATATACTGAGTATAGTGTAATTGCGGCTTTAAGAAATATTTTCAAACTAATTTCTTTCATAATAGATTCTTGAGATGTGTAGTTATAGAAAATGAATTTACAGTGTTTATCGTTTGCAAATATATATAATATACTGAAATTCTTCATGTTGTGATTAATTTCGTGTATGTTGTAATATAAAATACAAATGTAAGTAGAAAAAATGTTACAGATAAAAATACTATTCTAAGATAAAATTCTTCTTGCCTGGATTAAGTAGTTGAATGCCAGTTTGATATGAATTTTCTTGTTTGAGTGTAACACTTCGAGTCTGTAGACTTAATAAAATTGTTTTACTTCCATCATTAATATCAGAAATGAGATTTAATATTTAGTGTTAATTATTTATTTCTCTCTGTAGAACTTTGAGGGCATTTATTGAATATATCGCATTTCGGATAACATTTATTAGTATATATGTCTGTTAAATTAGTGAACTTTAATTTGTTTAGTTCTGAATCTTAGATCTTCTAGCTCAAAATTGAATGAGAATGTAGTAATATATTTGTCAATAATCAGTTTCCTTTGTTTTAAAAGCTTATCGTTTGTCATATTTTTCTGTATGTCTGAATAGTAATGGCTCAATTCCACAATTGTTATCTATGGCTTATGGATTAGGATTGTTGGAAAAACGTATACATATATCTAAGATTTATTTATACAAAAAGGGGGGCATTTATTTCTAAATGTCCCCCTGTAATTTGTAAGTCTGATATAGAAAACTTATAATAGCAACTTTTCTATATCAGCTGTTATATCTTCCGGCTTTGTAGATGGAGCATAGCGCTTGAATGGTTGACCCTTTTTGTCTAAAAGGAATTTTGTGAAATTCCATTTTACATCATTTCCCATAGTACCGGGGAGAATATTCTTCAGATACTTGTAAAGTGTGTCGGCTTTTTCTCCATTGACTTCAATCTTTTGAAACATAGGGAAGCTGACTCCATATTTTAAGGTGCAGAACTTAGCTATTTCTTCCGAACTACCCGGTTCCTGGCCTGCAAATTGATTGCATGGAAAGCCCAATATAACCAAGCCTTTGTTTTTGTATTTTTTATACAATGCTTCTAATCCCTCATATTGTGGTGTGAATCCACACTTACTGGCAGTATTTACAATGAGTACAACTTTTCCTTTGTATGAATTCATACTTATATCTTCACCGGTAATATTTTTACAGTGAAACTGATAGAATGCAGCTGTGCTTTTCTGTCCGAAAGTTGTTAGAACTATGGCAAGGGAGAATAATATAATGATACCTTTTTTCATGATTTTTTATTTTAAAGATGATTTTTATTTTTTTTCAACTGTTTCCAAAACCTGTATTAATTCATAGAGTCTTTTCTTTAAATCCATTGCCTCAGCCAATTCGGCCTCATTCATGGTGATATTTAATTTATTGAGAAGCTTAAATGGAATTTCAGCAGCCTCCGTTTGAAGTTTATTTCCACTTTCGGTTAGTTTTACTATTACCTTACGTTGATCAATTTTCGACGGTTCACGAGTCAGAATTTGCTGTGCTTCCATTCGTTTCAGTAGAGGAGTGACTGTGTTGGTGTTGAGGATAAGTTTCTCAGCTATTTCATTTACAGTCAGCTCATCATGTTCCCATAATACCATCAATACCAGATATTGTGGATAGGTAATCCCCATTTTATCCAAGTCCTCCTGATATGCTCTTATTATAAGTCTGGATGCTGCATATAACGGAAAGCAAATTTGATTCTCTAATTTTAATTGATCGTAGCTCATATCAATATTTTATAATATAAGAAACGCAAGTAAACAAAATTTGTTTACCTGCGCCCTAATTAATGCCATTTTAGGCTAATAATGCTTCAATATCTTTACGCAAACTCTCTGGTTTTGTGATAGGTGAAAATCTTTTGACAGGTTTACCGTTTTTATCAACTAAAAACTTGGTAAAGTTCCATTTGACACTATTTCCCGGAAATCCGTTTAATTCACTTTTCAGGTATTTAAATATAGGATGCGCATTGGGCCCATTTACTTCAACTTTTGAGAACATGGGAAATGAGACTCCATAATTGATAAGACAACCCTCTGATATTTCTTTCTCACTTCCAGGCTCCTGATTTCCAAATTGATTACATGGAAATCCGAGAATTACTAATCCTTTGTCTTTATATTCTTTGTACAGTTTTTCAAGTCCTTCGTATTGAGGTGTAAAACCACATTTGCTCGCTGTGTTTAAAACTAATACTACTTTTCCTTTATAGCTTTCAGTATTTATTTCTTTGCCCTGAAGCGATGTTGCTGTGAATTGATGAAAATTTGAGTTCATATTTTTATCTGTTTTTAAATTATCTTTTTTATTTATATCGTTTGCGATACAAAAATATATAATATATCGCATGCGACATATTATATGGTGATAAAATAACATTATTTAATGAAATCGATTAATGTTAGACTAATTTTGAGTTTAATGAAAGAGAAAAATAGACAATAATGATTTATCCGGTTTATTCAATTTTTGATTTAGCAAAATCAAGCACAGCTTGTAAATGTTGTGTCATAATTTTTGCAGCCATTTCTCCATCTCTCGTTTTAATAGCATCCAACATCATTGCGTGTTCAATAATTAAATCTCGATTGGGTGCGCAAATACGGTCACGCTGATAAATTGTAAGGATATCCGGAATCACAATCATTAGCATTGCTTTGAATACGGGGTTGTGACAAGCTTCGGCTATTGCTCTGTGGAAGGCAAAGTCAGCACTTACCCGATCGGGAGTCTCAAAACACTTTATATAGTTTTCATGAGCCTTTTCGAGTTTTGCAATGTCTGATTCTGTGCATCTTTCGGCGCATAAGCGGATTGCGTTTGTTTCCAAAACCACTCTCGTTTCTACTAATGAAAAGAAATCATAGTCCTGCAAATTCAATACATCTGAAATGAGTCCATCGAGGGTATTTATATCCAATCCGTTTACAACCGAACCGCTTTGAGGTAACGTTTTTATGATGCCGTAAAACTCAAGTTTATGTAAAGCTTCGCGAACTTGTGTTCTTCCCACACCAAATTCAGATGCCAGTTTTCGCTCAGCCGGAAGTTTATCTCCGGGCTTTAGTATTCCGGAGTTAATGAGTTCTTTTATTCTCGAAATTACGATGTCGTTTGAACTATCAATTGTTTGTTCTATGAAAACAACTTTGGAATCTGCCATAATCTAATAGACTTGCAACGTAGTTTGAATTTAAAATATTCGAAGATAATTGCTTACGTTGTTATATTTTGCTTTGTATTTTACTGCAAAGATAATCTAAATTTTAAATTATTGAAATCATATCAATTGTAAAACATGTCGATAATCTGTTTTGCGAAATTCAGTTATTTCAGGCTGAACTATTAAAACAAGAATCTCCTCTTAATCCAGATTAAGAGGAGATTGTTTATCGATAAATTTTACCGAAATTATAATCCGAATGTTTCAGCTACGGCTTTGCAAACGACTTGTCCATTTACAATGTTCAAACCCTTACGTAGGTCATCGTGTTTGGCACATGCTTCTTCCCAACCCATATTTGCCAACAAAACGGCGTAAGGCAATGTTGCATTTGTCAGAGCAAGAGTTGATGTAAACGGCACTGCACCAGGAATATTAGCAACGCAATAATGCAAAATTCCATCAACTTCGTAAACGGGATCGGCGTGAGTAGTAGGGTGGGAGGTTTCGAAACAACCACCCTGATCAATTGCAACATCGACTAATACAGATCCGGGTTGCATTAATTTCAACATATCACGTGTAATAAGATGTGGTGCTTTAGCGCCGGGAATCAATACTGCACCAATTACTAAATCGGTATGAGGCAGAATATCTTCTATGTTAGATGTGCTTGACATGAGAGTGTCGACGTTTGCCGGCATAATTTCACTCAAATAGCGTAAACGTTGCAATGAAATATCAGCAATAGTAACATGAGCTCCGAGGCCTGCTGCCATTAATGCTGCTTGTGTGCCAACAATTCCACCTCCCAAAACCAATACATTGGCTGGTTTTACTCCGGGAACGCCGCCAAGTAAAATTCCTTTACCTCCTTTGGGTTTCTCCAGATATTTTGCTCCTTCCTGAATTGACATTCGTCCGGCAACTTCCGACATGGGGATAAGTAGTGGGAGCGTACGATCAGCTCTTTCAACGGTTTCATATGCCAGACACACAGCTCCACTTTCCATCATGGCAAGTGTAAGTTCTTTTTCAGAGGCAAAATGGAAGTATGTGAAAACTAATTGGTTGGGACGTATGTGTTTATATTCACTTTTGATTGGCTCTTTTACTTTCATAATCATCTCAGCTAATGCAAAAACCTCTACAGCTGTTGAGAGAATCTGTGCACCTGCTTTTACATACTGCTCATCGCTAAAACCACTATTTTCACCTGCATGGGTTTCAACAAATACGGTGTGACCGTTTGAAACAAGTGTTCTTGCTCCACCGGGAGTCAGTGCAACCCGGCTTTCGTTGTTTTTGATTTCTTTTGGAACTCCGATTTTCATATCCTTTGAATTTTAATGGAACTTTTTGTTTTATTCTCTTTCCAACAATAAATACAATCTGATTATCGTTGGAAATCGGTGTAAAAATACAAGATTAATTTCAAATTGAAAGCAATATGAATAAATATTTTTATTTGTTGGATAAAATAATTTAAATTAATGATATATAGAGTTGTATGCAGATTTTATTTGTTTTAGTTTATTTCTCATATAATTAGAAATTCATGTTTTATTCTAAATTATAGCAGCAAAATACTATCAATGAGAAAGATTATTGGTTTTTATGTTTCAAAATGTAACTTCTTTCGATTTTGAACCAAGCGAATACAAAAAATCCCTGCAATACTATTGATATTGCAGGGATATGGTATCGGAAATGATTATCTGATTAATTCGAAAACTTTTTCAAGCGTGTATATGGCTGATTGTTGTTTTTCTGCTGCATGTAGCATGGCTTGTGCTACTTCTTTTGCCTGAATCGGTTTGTAGCGATTAAATAGTCCAATCTTGTTTAGTGTATACATGACAGAGAGGCCAACCTTTTCACCTATTCTATTCTCATTTCGGTTGCCGTCTAACTGGCCGGGACGTAATATGCTGATAGCTTTGAATGGTAAGGCTTGAACAGCATCATCTAACTTTCCTTTCATGTTAGAGTAAAATACTGTTGATTTAGAACTGGCACCGGCTGAGGATACCAAAACATAATTCGGGATACCATTTTTTGCAGCTATTTCAGCTACAACATATTGATACGTGAAATCTACTTTATATTGATTGTCTTTTGTTTTGGCTTGAGCAATTGTAGTTCCAAGCGTAGAAAACAGGACATCTCCCGTAATTAAATCGTACCAATTTTCAGGCTGATCAAAATCAATAATATGCTCTTTTAGCTTTGAGTGTTTGACCCCGCTGGCTTTACGTACCAACGAAACAACTTCCGAATAAGCAGCCGATTCAAGTAGTAGTTGTATAAGTTGTGTGCCAACCATTCCGGTGCCACCAATTACGATTGCTTTTTTCATATTGTTATCTGATCTCTTATTTAATTATCAATGTGTATATCTCTGAATCCCAGGAAATATAACACACCATCGAGTCCAATTGTTGATATTGACTGTTGGGCTTCCTCTTTGACTTTGGGTTTGGCGTGGAAAGCAATACCAAGTCCGGCAAGGTTTAACATGGGTAAATCATTCGCGCCATCTCCCACAGCAATAACCTGCTCGAGTTCAATTTTTTCAACCTGAGCAATAAGTTTCAGGAGTTCTGCTTTGCGTTTTCCATCTACAATATCACCCAAATGATTCCCTGTAAGTTTTCCATCGATAATCTCCAGTTCGTTGGCATAAACATAATCCACATCGAATCGTTTTTTGAGTGCATTTCCAAAGTATGTAAATCCACCGGAAAGGATGGCGATTTTGAATCCAATCTTTTTCAGAATAGAAATCAATCTGTCGGCACCATCCATGATAGGCAGGCTTTCGGCAATTTCTTTCATTACGCTTTCGTCGAGTCCCTTTAATAAGGCAACACGTTGTTTAAAGCTTTCGCTGAAATCAATTTCGCCCCGCATGGCCGATTCGGTAATGGCACGAACCTGTTCGCCAACTCCGGCACGGTCGGCCAATTCGTCAATAACCTCTGTTTTGATAAGCGTAGAATCCATATCGAAGCAAATCAACCGACGGTTACGGCGATACATATCATCTTTCTGGAAAGAAATATCGATGCCGAGGTCGGCTGCATATTCCATAAATTGTTCCGAAAGGATATTTTTATTAATCAATTCGCCGCGCACTGAAAGCTCAATGCAAGAGCGTGTTGTTGTGTCCCCGTTCATCTCTATGGAGTGTCGTCCGGTGAGACGAATGATAGAATCGATATTCAGGTTTTGTTCTAAAATGGCTTTCGTAACCATTGAAATTTGATAGGCAGTAATTTCTCTGCCCAATACAGTTACAATATAGCGGCTTTTTCCCTGACGACCGACCCAATTTTCATATCTTTCGCTTGAAACGGGTTTGAAGCGTACATTTACATCCAATTCGGAGCACTTAAATAGTACTTCTTTCAATATATTGCCCGAATCGGATTGATTGGTAACCTTAAATAAAATTCCTAATGAAAGTGTGTGGTGAATATCAGCTTGTCCGATATCAAGAATAGTAGCATTGTATTTTCCAAGAATTCCGGTTATGGCTGTTGTAACTCCGGGTTTATCTTCGCCGGATATTTTGATAAGAATTAATTCGCTATTTGGCATGTTATATATTTACAATTTTTTCTGTTCTATTTTCTTTTAATGTACTTATCGAATGTTTGCAATGCATTCTGAACGTAATGGGCGGTTTCTTTTCCCCGGTAATATCCGTATTTTACAACCGGGTCGTTGTAAAATTGTGGTTCACTTTCTTTGAGTAGAAAATACTCTACGTTGTTGAACCATATTTGCGGATTTTTTCCGTGTTTTTTGGCTAAAGCCATTGCATCCAATATATGTGCGGGCCCCGAATTGTAAGCCGCCAGAATAAATTTAATCCGTTCTGATTTGCTTGATACTTGCCGGAACGACATGTTTAAACTTTTGATATATTGAACACCCGCCTCTATATTTAGTTCGGGGTCAAAAATGGTTTTTCTGTTGAGTCCGAAATTGGATGCCGTGCGGGGCATGAGTTGCATAAGTCCGGCTGCTCCGGCCCACGATACTTCCTGCGAATCGAAACGGGATTCGTGAAAAGCAATTGCTGCCAGCAACCGCCAGTCCCATTCTATATCCGAGGCATATTTTCGGAATAAATGATCGAAAGGCGATATCGCTCCTTTGGGGATTGTGATGCGGCGTAACGCAAAAAACGGGCTTTGGTCCCAGTATTTCTTTTTCAGAGTAGATTGCAATTGTTCCGATTCTGCCAGTTTCTCCCATTTTTCAATCGTATTTTTCAAATCCCGACTTTCATTCCGGATTAGCCAGCCATTGTGCTGATTAAAACTGACCGGCATGTGACCATCGAGCTTTCTGTCATACGATTTGTGGAGCAATACCAAGTTGTGATCCGATATGGTGTATTTGATTTTGTTCTCGGCAACCATATCAATTAAATCGTCTTCTGACAGTGAATCGGCAGCAATTTTTATATTGATTGTTCCGCCAATTTCATCGTTGAGCATTTCCAGTCGCTCATGATAGATGCTGTTTTGCGTTACATAAACATCCTCGTCTTCCAATTCGGTGACATCCGAAAGCGCATTTGCTCCGATATTTTGCACCAATACCTGATAGGAATCGGCCTGAGGTAGTACAAACGCAAACTTCTTTTTCAGTTCACGGGTTTCAATCATGTTGTAGCAAATCACATCAACCTTACCTTCTTCGAGCCATTGTGTCATTTCGGCTTCGGATTTGGCAATGTTTATTTTTAAGTTTACGTGAAGATAATTGGCCAGATTGGTAGCCATTTCGTAATCAAAACCCATGTATTCGTCCCTGAAAAGGAAGTAAGAAGTCGAGCCATACATGGTGGCAACACGGAGTGTATCGTTGGAAATAATGCTTTTTAAATCGGTAGAACCGGAAACTGTGGGTAGCTCAGTTTTTTGCTGCTTGCACGATGCAAACAACAATACTGAAAACAGAATGAGTATGTGATAATTTCTTTTTTGCATGCTCAATTATTTGTTCCGGTAGCTGAGAATTTCATTTCTCAGCTACCAAAAGTAAGCAAATAATTTCAAATTGCCGGTTTTCTATCAGGATTCGATATGTTCGATGTTTGTTTCCGCAATCAAATCCATGCTGTTCAGTCGTAAAAATACCTGTGCTGTGGCAACAACATCTTTCTGACAATACAGCGCTATTCTTCTGATATTCTTTTCTTTGTAGTACACTTCAGCTACCTGACTGCCGTCAATATCGTCTTTCGGAGTTGGGATGCCGAACACGGCTGTGAGCAGTTTCAAAGCTGTGTAGTTTTTATAGTCGCCAAATTTCCATAATTCGAGCGTATCGATAAAATTGATTTCCCAGGGTTTTTTACCGGCAATCTGAAAAATAGCAGGAAGAGCTAATCCGTTTATCAGCATTCGTCGACAAATATATGGGATATCAAACTCTTTGATATTGTGGCCGCAAAGAGTGTGTTCGCGCGTTGTACAGAATTTGCCAATAAGTTGAAGGAAGTCGTTCAACAATAATTTCTCATTATCGCCACAAAACGATTTGGTGCGAAAATGCATGTCGTTACCCTGAAAATGAATGAACCCGACTGAAATACAAACGATTTTACCAAATTCGGAATAAATACCGGCACTGCTGTTGAACCCGTCGGCAGCAGTTGTTTCCTCTCCGTATTTTTCGGGCATGCGTTTGTGAATCAGATTAAACTTGTCTTCCCACAAATGCGCCAGTTCGGATGATAATTCGGTGTAGTCTGCTGTTTGAGGAACCGTTTCGATGTCCAGAAACATGATCTTTTGTAATTCGTTTCGCAGCATATTCAGTTCCTTAGGGGTTTAGTTTATGTTCAATGTATTTTGTCAGAATGTCAATGGCTATGTGGTTGTTTCCACCCTGAGGAATAATCAGATCGGCAAAGCGTTTGGTTGGTTCAATAAATTGCAGGTGCATGGGTTTTACTGTACATTCGTATCGCTCCATCACTTTGTTTACCGAGCGTCCGCGTTCCACAATATCCCTGTTGATAACACGAATCAGGCGGTCGTCGGCATCGGCATCAACAAATACTTTCAGGTCCATCATTTTCCGCAGTTCGGGATCGGTAAGAACCAGAATTCCTTCCACAATAATTACGTGGCACGGTTTGATGGGAATGGTTTCGGAGGCACGCGTACACGTGAGGTAGGAGTAAATTGGTTGCTCAATGGTTTTACCTTTCCGGAGCTCTTTTAAATGTTTCACCAGCAGCTCAAATTCGATTGAATCGGGATGGTCGAAATTGATTTCGAGTCGTTCTTCGAGGGGTAAATGGCTACTGTCGCGGTAATACGAATCCTGAGGAAGCACCACTACTTCGCCCTGAGGCAGGCGTTCAATTATTTTGCGAACAACAGTTGTTTTTCCCGATCCTGTTCCGCCCGCAATTCCAATTATAAGCATGTTGTTTGTTATTAGTTTAAAGAGCACTAAAATAACAATTTATTCTTTTTCATTTGTTGTTGTTTGGTGTTTTTTTTATTAAGATTCATTCCCGGAAATTTAAATATCAGTAAATAAGTAGTTTGAGTTTATTCTCAGGAATCATTTCAGTATAAAAAATGTATTTTGATTGAGAAAAACAAGCTTATTTATATCCTGAATTCATAAATTCAAACATAAAAAGTTGTACATTTGTCCAACTAAGTTATAGAAATAATACAATGTCGTATTATTTTGAATAGACAAAAAAAGAATAGAACGCGGATTAATGCAGATGTAGCGGATAAAAAATACGGATTTAAATTTCACCTTCGGCGAAATGATTTTCAAGTAGTTGTACCCTTATCGTTCATGCCAGCATGAATAAAACTCGTACCTAAATCTGTATCTTCTTATCCTTATATATCAACTTAATCTGTGAATGCCACAAAGTCGGTCTCTTCGATCCGCGTTCTATTCTTCAGAAAATACAATATTATATTAGCATAATTACTTTCATATACTTAAATCGTTGTTTTTATGATTAAATCAATCCCCCTGTATGCTTTCCTTTTTTCGGGAATTTGTTTCTTGTTTGGCACCTCAAAATTCGATACAATGTCGGCATCTAATTACAACATCATTCCATATCCACGCTTGTTGATTCCACAATCCGGTTCGTTTACGTTTAATAAACATACAACCGTTTATTGCCCTTTCGATAAACCGGAAGTGCTGAAACTTGCCCAGCAATTTTCGGCACAAATGGAGTTGGTATCGGGTTTGAAACTTGAAGTAAAAGATGCTTCCAAAGCCAAAGGGAGCAATGTCGTGATTTTTGAAACTACCGATAAGGATTATACTTCCGAAACATATTTGTTGAGTATATCTCCCGGGGGCATTAAAATAAGGGCAGCTGCGGCTAACGGGTTTTTCTATGGCCTGCAAAGCCTGTATCAACTGTTGCCACCTGAAATTTATGGAAAGAAAACAGCTACTGCCGTAAAATGGTCGGCTCCATCGGCTGAGATTAAGGATGCGCCCCGTTTTTCGTATCGCGGATTGCATTTGGACGTGTGTCGTCACTTCTTTCCGGTGGAATTTATCAAGAAATACATCGATGCCATGGCCATTCATAAGTTCAACACGTTTCACTGGCATTTAACCGATGATCAGGGTTGGCGCATTGAGATAAAGAAATATCCACGACTGACTGAAGTGGGTTCGCGGCGGGATGAAACATTGCTCGATTATTATTACGACCGTTTTCCACAGCAATTTGATGGCAAACCCTACGGCGGATATTACACCCAGGCCGAAGCGCGGGAGATTGTGGCTTATGCCAAGGCGCGGTTTATTACCGTTATTCCTGAGATAGAAATGCCCGGGCACGCTCAGGCTGCCATTGCTGCTTATCCTTACCTTTCGTGCACGCAGGATTCAACCATTAAAGTTGAAACTAAATGGGGCGTTTTCAAAGAAGTTTTTTGCCCGCTCGATACTACTTTCCGGTTTCTGGAAGATGTGCTGACGGAGGTTATGGATATTTTCCCGGGAAAGTACATTCATATTGGTGGCGACGAATGTCCGAAAGACCGTTGGAAGGCCTGTCCCGATTGTCAGGCAATGATTGCCAGGCTTGATTTGAAAGATGAAAATGGGCTGCAAAGTTATTTTGTGCATCACATGGAGCGTTTTCTGAACTCGAAAGGGCGTAAAATTATCGGTTGGGATGAAATCCTTGATGGCGGACTTGATCCGAATGCCACGGTTATGTCGTGGCGCGGTACGCAGGGCGGCATTACGGCTGCCAAAGCCGGAAACGATGTGATAATGACTCCCACTGCCTATTGTTATTTCGATAAATATCAGGCCGACCCGGTGTTTGAGCCGGTCACTATTGGCGGGTATTTGCCGTTGAAGAATGTCTATAATTATGAACCCGTTCCCACAGAACTTACTGACGACGAGGCGAAACATATTTTGGGTGCTCAGGCCAATATGTGGGCGGAATATATGCCAACGTCGGAGCGGGTTGAATATATGGCTTACCCGCGTGTGTCGGCCATGGCCGAGGTGCTTTGGTCGAGCAAAAAGATGCGCAACTGGGAGTTGTTTGCCCAGCGTATGCCTAAAGAGTTTGAGCGATACAACCAACTGGGCATCGAGCCTTCGAAAGCATTCTACGACGTGCAGTTTCAGTCGACGATTACTGCCGATCGGAAATTGCAGATTACCCTTGTGTGCGATTGTCCCGGTGCTGTTATTCAGTATACAATCGATGGCAAAACTGTCGTGTATAAAGAACCTTTTACGCTTTCGGAGTCGGCCAATATAAGCGCTATAGCTTTAATAAACGGTAAACAATTGGGCAAAACAATTGCAAAACCGTTTACTGTGAGTAAACTTACCGGACTGACCTACACGAAAAACCCGACGAACACCTGGTACGATGGTGGAAAAATAAATGCCCTGACCGATGGTGTTCCCGGCACCGAAAAGACCTATGACCAATGGTTGGGTTATGGCAAGGGCACCGATGCCGAGATTGTACTGGATATGCTTACCGTTCAAAAGGTGGAACGCTTCACGGTTGGGCTACTCAATGCACCCGCCATGTGTGCGTTGGTTTCGCCGGATATTAAACTCTATGGCTCGGTGGATGGTGTCAGCTATCAATTGCTGGCCGGGAAGCAGCCGGTTGCACCAACTTCGCCCGATAAGGTGATTGTTCGCCCCGAAATGACTTTCCCCGCTGTGGATGTTCGCTACCTGAAACTTCAACTTAAAAATGCGAACTATTGTCCTGCCGACAAACTTGAAAATGCCCCATGTAGCATGTTGTTTTTGGACGAAGTGGGAGCGTGGTAGGTTGTTTGCTTTGCTTTTCAACCGCTGTCAGAGTCTTCGACTGCTGACAGGGTTGTTTGCAACTCTGACAATGGTTGAAAACCTTGTCAGGAGTTGATGAAGATGAAAATAGGATTTGTTTTTTCAACTGCTGTCAGAGTCTTCGACTGCTTACAGGGTTGATGTTTGCAACTCTGACAACGGTTGACAAACCTTGTCAGCAGTTGATGAAGATAAATGGACTTTGAGCTTTTTTTTCAACCGCTATCAGAGTCCTTCGAACTGCTGACAGGGTTGATAGTTGTGGTTGAAGATATGAATTTAAATCATAAATATATGAATCAATTCTCCGAACCAAATCTCGAATACAATTCAGTTTATCACATTTACAATTGTGGTATTGATGGATGTGATATTTTTGTAGATGACGATGATTATAATCGTTTTTTGTCGAAGTATGCAAAGTACATTGAGCCAATTGCCGATACTTATGCCTGGAGTTTGTTGGGAAATCATTTTCATGTTGTCGTCAGGATTAAAAATGAGACGGAGATTAAGACACTTGTTGAACTTGGTTTGTTTGAAGATAAAACTAAGGAACAGTCTCCCGATAAGAAACCTGACCCAACTAAACAATTTTCGCATCTATTCAATTCGTATGCCCAGTATTTTAATTATAAATACAAACGACATGGAGCTTTATTCGAACGTTCTTTTAAGCGGAAATTGATTGATAACCGACCGTATTTCAAACGCTGTTTAATTTATGTACATCAAAATCCTATAAAGCATGGTTTTGTCGAACGCTTGACCGATTACAGATACACCTCATTTAATACAATACTCTCCTCAAAAGTTACACTTTTGAAAAAAGAAAAAGTACTCTCCATGTTCGATGGTCTTACCGATTTTCAATTGGCTCATGTTGAGTTGGTAAATCTGGATTAAATAATCAACTTCAGTTTCTTTTCAACCGCTGTCAGAGTCTTCGACTACTGACAGGGTTGTTGTTTGCAACTCTGACATCGGTTGAAAACCATGTCAGCAGTTGAAAAATGATTTAGATAAAATCCCCGACCCCCCACCAAATCAGCGATTCCCGTTTTTTCAAAAAAAAAATCAAAAAAATCCGAATAATTAGGTTAATCATTTGGATTAACTTTATTATATTTGTAGCGGAAATGATCTTAAAATATAAAATGTTTCTGAGTAAGGAGTTGGTTTAGTGGAAAAATAAATTTTAAAAGAGGATTTGAAGCCATTTGGAGCTTCAAAATTTTTTTGAAGGATGGTTTGGAGTTGAACGGTTAATAAAATAAATTTTGAAGGTTGTTTTGATGTCAGATGAGACTTCAAACTTTTTATGAGGGTTAGTTTAATGCTGGGTGGACAATAAAATATTTTTTGAAGGTTGGTTTGGAGTTGGATAGAGGTTTAAAAGAATTTTGAAGGATGTACTGGTGCTGATTGGATACTGATACTTTTTTGGATGTACTTTATTTCTATTATAAACTTAAAAAAACTGTATTTATGAGTAAATTTGAATTGACATCGTTGACAGCAGCTAATTTGACTATCAACAACGCTTTTTCCCTTTTCAAAACAAGTATTGAAGTTTCCATTCCATTCAAATCGAATTTTGGTCCGATTGAAAGTGCAGCTTTAGCTCAGTTTATTCTCGATAATGATAATTTCGGGAAGCAAATAAACAAGAGTCAGAAAAGCGATCTGACCAAAAAGCTTGATGCCCTGGATAAAGATCGGGTTGGCTTTTGGAAGGAAATTAAACGCATTGAAAACTCGTATGTGAAGAGTCCCGATCTAACAAAAAAGGAGGCAGCATTGACTATTCAATCGTTTATTGCCCCTTATGTCGATGCCGACTCGCTACCACTGAATTCAAAATCGGGTGTGTTCTCAGAAATCAGTACTAAGTACAATGCCAATGCCGCTGTGCAGGCAGCCGCCAAGGTGTTGGGTCTGGATAGTTCGTTTGCTTCGTTCGAAACTAAAAATAAAGCCAGCAATGTAATTTATAAAAGTCGTAACGATGAATATGCAAAAGCCGAAGCTTCGGGCACTTCGCTCAAACCAGCAGCCGTAGCCAGTTACAATATGTTCTGTACAGCCATTGAGCAAGCTGCCAATTTCACGCCCAGCGACAAGATAATTTCTCTTTTCCACCAATTGGACGAACTTCGCAAAACATATCATGCGCTGGGTGGCAGTGGTAAAGATACGCCGGCGGCTCCGGATGCACCTGCGAAATAAATTTCTTTAAAACAAAATGGGAGTGCGATGTTGGTTCGCACTCTCATTATAAAATTATATATAATGAATAAAACTACAATGAAGTCTTTTTGGAGTGTAATGCTCCTGGTGTTTATCTGCAGCAACTTGAGTGCACAAAATCCTGTAAACAAAAGTAAAGTTCGCAACCATTCAATGTTGGATGGTATGTTTTTCAATTCAAAAACATCTAAGCACAACCCTTTAGCTCTGCAAGGGCTGGGAACAACATCGCCTTATTGCAAAGTAAAAAAGGGTGAATCGCTAAGATATCAATTGGATAGTTTAGTATTTATTGGAGGTATTGCCGGCTCGACTGATATGACTAAAGGAAAAGTTGAATGTAAATACGATAGCTTGGGAAGAATGATATTATTCTATGTTTCACAAACTTCTGATTCAACAGATGTGTTGGAGCTGAGTTATAAATATGTATATAGCTATGGTAGTAACTATTCAATAAGAGATGAGTATAATGGATATGATGGATATGGAAATGCTAGCCCTGCAAGATTTACACAGCGAACCAAAACAATTTTCGATGATAATAACAGAACACAGACCATAAAAGAGTGGAACGATACAGTGAATTTAGATGAAGATGCATATAGGAGCGAATATATTTATGAAAGTAATTTGCTCTCAACTATAAATACGTATTATCCCGGCTACGAAACACCATCAGGAATGACTCGGTATTTTTACGATTCACTTAGTCGTGATACAGCAGAAGTATCGTATAATGTCGATTGGGGTACGGATATCATGCGAGAGTCTATCAAGAAAAAATTTTATTATGATGCCAATAATGATATGATACACTCAGAAAAATTTCAGTTTACAAATAGTTTGTGGGATTTCGATGAAAAGCACGATTACATTTATAACGATAGTCACGATTGTATTTCATATACAGAAGATATGTTTGGTGATAATATGAGTACTTCGCAATTAAAATATATTACTAGCTATAATAAATCAATATTAATGAGTGATATTGATTATGGATATACTTTTACTGATTTCCCATATACGTTTAAATCACAGCTGAAAAATATTGATTTGTATATTGCGAATGGAACTGATTCTTTGTTAATGGGAGGATATACATTGTATTATTCTGAAAGTAACAAATCAACCGACATTAATAATACTTCAAGAGTAACCAACGAAGTGGTAAGATATAATGCGCTGTCAAAAACAATTGCGTTACAAAATACAGAGCTTGGTAATTCGAATCAACTGCAATTGTATAGCTTGTCAGGAAAACTAATGCTAAATAGCCCAATAAGTACTTCGGAATCTGTTTCTGTAGAAAAACTGGGGAACGGACTTTATGTTTACAGGCTGATTACCGCCGGGAAAACTATTGTCGGGAAAGTACTTGTACAATAAATAATCAGAATCAAATCACAACCCTGTCAGAGTCTTCGACTACTGACAGGGTTGAGGTTTACAACTCTGACAACGGTTGAAAACCTTGTCAGCTGTTGAAGAACGAAATAATATATTAAGGAGTAGCCCGAAAATCCTGTAATAGAGTAGGGAGCGGTAGCCGAAAAGCTTGAGAGTAGGCAAAAAATATATTTTATATTTATGAAAACAAAGTTCTATGTTATTTTAATTGTATTAGTTGCAATTTTCTATAGTTGCGAGAAAAATGCTGTATCGCAAGATACGAATACTTCCATTACCAGCGATGGAGTTTTAAAAGGAACAATAGTGAATTATGCTTCTGCGGCGATTGATTCTGTAAAAGTATTTGATTATGACAATTCATCTTTTGGTAATAGTAGTGTTACAACTGAAGGGAAATTCTCAATGATTTTATCAATACCAAAATTGAGTACGATTGGTAATGGTCCAGAAGGTACAACAGTAAGCGATACTAATGCTTTAGGAAATAGTATTTTTAATATTTATTTGTACAAAAATAGAAAGATTACTGGTGAATTAATCAGATGTAATTTTACTAGTGATAGTTTGAAAACATTAGGAATGTCATATTCTAGGTTTTTATATGTTGATAGGACGACAACAATAAAAGGAGTACAGACACTATTAGGACGATGGGTTATGTCAGGTTATGTTGACACCTTGAAATATGTTTTTAATGCGACTTTGAATAAAGGCTGGAATGAGTTGGTTTTCAAAATTGAAAAATTAGAAAATACGAAAATGGGCGTAACAACTACATGGAGTTTGACAAATAATATTCCTTCTGATCTTCAATGGAGATATTTTAAATCTTCAATCTATTCTGGAGTAAAACAAAAGGCTAAAGGTCAAAAAGAATTAGTTTCATTTGACTTATTTGGGGAATAACCTTCGATTTATTGATAAGTTCCAACTCTGACAACGGTTGAAAACCTTGTCAGCAGTTGAAGAAAAGACGAAACAAAAGATCTCCGAACAACCCAAGTCGTTCGGAGATTTTCTTTAATTATGCATTATGCATTGTGCATTATGCATTATTGATTACATCATTCCGCCCATTCCGCCGCCCATAGGCATTTGTGGAGCCGGATTATCTTCTTTCTTTTCGGTGATAACACATTCGGTAGTCAGGAACATGCCGGCAATAGAAGCCGCATTTTCCAATGCTACGCGGGTTACTTTGGCTGGATCCAATACTCCGGCAGCAAAGAAGTTTTCGTAAACATCTGTGCGGGCATTGTAACCGAAATCGTCTTTACCTTCGCGTACTTTTTGTACCACTACAGCACCTTCTTTTCCGGCGTTGAATACAATCTGGCGCAATGGCTCTTCGATAGCGCGTTTCACGATGTCGATACCAATAGCTTCGTCTTCGTTGTCGGCTTTAATAGTGCTCAATGCATCGATAGCACGGATATAAGCCACACCACCACCGGGAACAATACCTTCTTCGATAGCAGCGCGTGTTGCGCTCAAAGCATCGTCCACACGGTCTTTCTTCTCTTTCATTTCCACTTCAGAAGCAGCACCAACGTAAAGTACAGCAACACCACCGGCTAGTTTAGCCAAACGTTCCTGTAGTTTTTCGCGGTCGTAATCCGAAGTAGTCGAAGCTATTTGAGCTTTGATTTGTCCTACACGTCCATGGATGGCATCTTTTTCGCCGGCACCGTTTACAATTACTGTGTTGTCTTTGTTTACGGTTACTTTTTCGGCAGTACCCAGCATTTCAAGCGTTGCTTGTTCCAGTTTGATACCTTTTTCTTCCGAAATAACCACACCACCGGTCAGGATAGCAATGTCTTCCAACATTTCCTTACGACGGTCGCCAAAGCCAGGAGCTTTTACGGCACATATTTTCAGGTTAGCACGCAAACGGTTTACAACCAAAGTTGTCAACGCTTCGCTATCCACATCTTCAGCAATAATCAACAATGGACGACCCGACTGAACAGCTGGTTCCAATACCGGAAGCAATTCTTTGAGGTTTGATATTTTTTTGTCGTGGATAAGGATATACGGTTTTTCCATTTCCACTTCCATTTTTTCGGTATTGGTAACAAAATAAGCCGAGATATATCCGCGGTCGAACTGCATACCTTCTACAACCTCAATAGTTGTGTCGGTTCCTTTGGCTTCTTCAATCGTAATTACACCGTCTTTCGATACTTTGCGCATCGCGTCAGCAATCAGTTTACCGATAGTTGCATCGTTGTTAGCCGAAATAGTTGCAACTTGTTCAATTTGGTCGTAGTTTTCACCAACTGTTTTTGCTTGTGAAGCAATGCTTTTTACCACTTCTACCACCGCTTTGTCGATACCACGTTTTAAATCCATTGGATTAGCGCCCGCAGTAACGTTTTTCAAACCAACAGTGATAATAGATTGCGCCAAAACAGTTGCGGTTGTTGTACCGTCACCAGCATCGTCACCTGTTTTCGAAGCAACTTCTTTTACCAATTGTGCGCCCAGGTTTTGGAATGCATCTTCCAATTCCATTTCTTTAGCCACAGTCACACCATCTTTGGTAATGTGTGGAGCACCAAATTTCTTCTCGATAATTACATTGCGACCTTTAGGGCCAAGCGTTACTTTTACGGCATTTGCCAACACATCAACGCCCTTTTTCAGTTGGTCGCGTGCATCAATATTGAATAAAATTTCTTTAGACATATCTTTGTTATTTACAATTTAAACATTTACGATTTGATTTCGTAGGGACAGGTCGCGACCTGTCCTTACACAATTGCAAGGATATCCGATTGTTTCATAATCAAATATTTCTCACCTTCCCATTCGAGTTCAGTTCCGGCATATTTGCCATACAATACAGTATTGCCAACGGCTACTACCATTTCTTCATCTTTTGTTCCGTTGCCAATGGCAATTACTTCGCCTTTCAATGGTTTTTCTTTCGCTGAGTCAGGAATAATGATTCCACTCACTGTTCTTTCTTCGGCCGGTACCGGTTTTACCAACACGCGGTCGGCTAATGGTTTAATGCTCATAATCTACTGTTATTTATAAGTTTATATTATTAATATGAGTGCAATGACAAAGCAATACAACGTATTTTCTGTATCGTTTTGGAGCAATGCAGTTTGGTGTTATCTAATTTTATGCCAAAGCCCATAGTTGTCGGTTTTGACAGAAGGAATGCTCATTGGGGCTGCAAAGTTGTTCGTTGTGCTGACAAGTTGTCATTTCTTTGTGGCAATTAAACATAAGTGCCCAAGCTTATAGAAGTCAAAAAAAGTCAGATTAGGATGAAGTCCTTTTAGATTTCTAAGAAGTAAAGGTTTTGTAAGCCTGAACGTGAATCGAATCAGACTGTGGAGTTTGTACCTTTTTGTTTTGATGAATATGCTCAATACCTTGGACTTTGATTCAAGTATAGGATATTTAGCACTGGCATAAATCCGGTAAAGGTTTTCCAATGCATATTCAGTCTTTCTTATATAGGTTTCGTTGTCTTCTAGTCCTTTATGAATAACAGGATTATCAATCATAGTAAAATCAATATCCAACAACTGAAGTTCAATGCCAAAAATTGTATCTTCATGTCCGTAGCCTACGATAGTTTCGTCAAAACGGACTTTATTGAAAATGGATTTTGGTATCAAAAAATTCGGAGTCATAAACATTTTGTGAACGTTTTGATTCATGTCGGGGCGATTATAGCGTTCCCTTTTCCGACCGTATGTGAGAATCAAACTTCGGGTGGGATCCGATTCATTATCATCGTAAATCCGTCCTCCAACCACAACAGTATCTTCCTTACAAAAAGCTAAATACTTTTGAATAAAATTTCTGCTGCCAAGTTCTGAATCACAATCCATGAATAATAAATGGTCATATTTTGCGGTGTCTGCAAGTCTGTTACGTATTGCCGACCGCCCAATATTTTGAGGTAGAACTATATATTGACAAAATTCTAAATCGCTTACAGTTTTATTCTCATCTTTAAATAATGTGGAACCATCTTCCATGACAATAATCTCAAAATCTACATATTGATCCATCGCTTGCTGATGCAAGTCGGTAGCCACTTTGGTAATATTGTAATTATATGTAGGCAGGAGGATGGACAGCATGTTGTGATTGAATTATTGGTCAGACTTATTGATGATTCCTATCAATACCTTTTCTTCGTTTTCCCAACAAAGTTCTTCTTTAGCCTTTATGGTATTTTGTTTTACCAGATTGTAGCGTATTTCATCGGCAAAAATACTTTCAATCACTTCGGCAATATGTTTTGGATCGTGGTTTTGAATATAGTAGCCAATATCGTATTTATCAATGATTTGTTTTAGTTCCACGAGACCGGAAGATAACGTTGGAATACCAGAATGTATATAATCGAACAACTTATTTGGCAACGAAAAATGATAATTCAGGTTAGTGTCTTTGTCAATTGCCAGCCCAAGGTCGCTGTTCATGGTATATTGTCTGAGCTCGGCAAAAGGCATCTTTTGTTTGAAAACAACTTTGTCCTGTAGGTTATGTTGGCTAACCATTTTTTGTAAAACCGGAAAAACATCGCCGCTCCCTACAACTAAAAGAACAACGTTTTCAAGGTATTGCATGGCTAAAACAGTTTCTTCGGCACCACGCTCAATATTAATGCCGGTTCCCTGTAATATAAGTATTCGTTTATTCTCAGGCAAATCCAGTTCCTTGCGTGTTTTGATTCGTTCGGGCGCGAAAGTTGGCGGAATGTTACGACTTACAAGAACCGTTTTATTGTATTTATCTCCATAAAGCTTAGCTATGGATGCATTCACAGTCAGTATATCCGTCAGCTTTGGGAAAAAATAATCTTCTATAGCTTTCCATAAAGTCTGTATTTTGGGGCGTTTTACTAGCTCAGGAACTTCAGTAAAATATTCATGCGTGTCGTAAATCAATCTTTTATTGCGCAGTTTAGCAGCCATATAAGCAGCAGGAAGTGTGTCCAAATCGTTTGCAAAAATCAAGTCCACTTCTTTTGTCATTAAATACAGAAAAAGGCGGATATTGAATTCGGCATAAAACTGAGGTCCGTTTCTAAACCAAAGTTTCTTTCTGAGTGTGAAATATGAACGCTCTAACGGGAGGCTTTCGGGCAGTAATCGTCCTGTTTCAATTACCCAATAACCGCATTTTTGCAAAGTCATACAGGTTTTATGTACGCGTTGATCAGTGCTCAGGTCGTTCGTCACACAAACAATAGCCGTTTTTTGCATATTATTTTGTTTTCAGGTATTTTACAATGTCTTTGTATAGTTTTCGGTGGTAAAGTTGCGGCGTTTTTTCTACCATCGTATTGTGCCAGAGCAACACAAGTTCGCCATTATAACTCTCTACACAGTCAATCAGTTGCATACAATACTGATAAGCATCATGTGCATTCATATACATATATCGCTTATCATTCAGTGTGCAATCCATAATTGCAAGTGGATGCAAAGTGAGATTGGATATCTGACGTGTTTTAGGGTTGATCCATTTTACTGGGCGGCAAGTTCCAAGTCTGAATCCGGCCATATCTGCATAGCCCAATGTGAAATCATCAGTAAAGCCAGCATCTACAATTGCTTGCATATCATCTGGTTCACGCGAACAAAGATAATGATGCCGATTATAAATCGTTTCAATCTTACCTATTCTGTCAAGTGTTTTCTTTTCTCGCGATATGAGTGACACGTTTATACCAGCTTCATAACTGGTATGTAGTCCAATCGTGACATTTTTCTTACGGCAATACTTCAATAAGGTTTGAAAATCAGGTAAAATGAGATTTGAAATTGGTTTGTCTTCTTTTTTGCGACCACCTCCAGTTCTAAAAAAAACGATAGTCTCGCTACGTTCTTCACCAAGTACTTTTTTTAATGCATTATCTTGCATAAATAACCAGGGGAAAGTATACCAGGGGTCATATTTAAGTCCCATGAAATAGCTTTTCAACGCTCTGTTCCCCTCTTTTGGCCATTTTAAACCTCTGAGAACACCACCCACCATTCCTCTGATATTTCGGTAGTGCGCTAATTGGTCAACATCGTGGGTCAAATAAATTTTTTGAATTTTTGCCGGAGGTTCAGGCACTTCACAACATACTTCCCGAAGCTGACTTCTCAATAATTTGCCATATTCTTCTACCAATGGTCTGTCGATAAAACCTGCCCGATACGGTAAAGATTCTTTTCCTAAAAAACGTCCATGTGTATCGCGTACTTTAGGTCTAACCATCTCTTCGTATCGTGAAATAAGAAAATAGGTGCTGGCTACTAAATCGGCTTTTATTATGCGTGTGTCTCCAATTTGTTCGATGCTGGGTTCTCCAAAAATGATAGGAGTCTCTTCCCATATACGCAGTGGTAAATGAGGTAAACTTTGTTCTGTTCCATACATGTCATTATCGAAAAATCCTGATGGAAGAATGATAAGTTTATATTTATCAAACTCTTCGGGATTGTCGGTATATCCAACCTGGCCTCTAATCTCTGGCTTAATTTGTTCGCCTAAGAGAAATTGTAATATATAATCAATAATATCAGACATCGGTAATAACTCTTATTGCAACTTCTTTTTTCGTTGATGTGTAAATGTTAGCACTACTGCCACTCCCAATCCCAAAAGAAGATCCTTTTTGGGGAATAGTGTTTCAAAACTCAAAACCATTGGAAACTGATGAGTTATTAGTTTTAATACAAGTGTCAGTATATAGAATATAACAAACACAACTATACCGTATAAAATTGGTTCTATTTTTGGATGGACCTTCATGGCTTTTATGATATTGTAAATCAATGATATAATTACTGAAACTTATTCGGATTTATAGTCTCAATATATCTATATTTGAGTGCCAAAGGTAGTCAATTAATTCAAATCAGATGTTTGTACCCAATAAAATTAATTCGGAAAATGATTTAAACTAATGAAATATAGGTTCTTATTGATAGTGTACCATTTCTCGAGATTTCTGAATCATTTCTTTTGAAAATAATTATATCTGATAAAATTTGAATTAGACCAGATAATTGTCTTTTGTTGTACTTATATTATGGTACTGATTTGAATTTACCATTCTTCAAATATGCCCGAGATGATATATTCAATATAATTTTAAAATATTTATCCTGTATAAACATAATCAAATCAAGAGTTTATATTGATGTATGTGTTTTATAACATAAAAATAATGTAAAGGTGTTTGGATGGTATTGAAAAAGCGACTACTTTTGCACCCGCTTTGAGAGAAAGGCACGACTGAAAGTAAAAAATATAAGTTTGAAAATTAATCAAACTTTTTTTCGAAAACATTTGGTTGGTAGAATTAAAAGCACTACTTTTGCACCCGCTTTGAGAGAGAAGCTGAGGTTTGAAATACTGCTAAAGTTGACTTCTCTGTTTTGATGAAATGCAAATATGGAGAAGTAAATAAAAGGAAAAACAGAAGATAAAAATAAAGCATTATTTTTTTTTGGAAAGTTTTGGTAGTTTGAAAATTTGCATTACCTTTGCAGTCCGTCCCAATATGAAAAACGGAATTGGCGAAACAAGATTATAAAACAGGGAGCTGTTTTGTGATAGCACAAGAAAGTCTTGACAACAACATTTACCGCGATGGTAGACAGGTTAAGCATCGATCTTTGAGAATACATGAACAACAAATAATGTAGTATAAGGAAAGGGAACATTTTTTATAAATGTGATTTTACTAGAGATAGTAAATAATATTTTTTATACCACGTCAATTTTCTAA
>JAQTTH010000007.1 GCA_028710895.1 Paludibacter sp. | reverse complement strand
TAAATTAATTATTAAATAATCTTTGAGTTATGGCAAAAGAAAAATTTGACAGGTCAAAACCCCACGTTAACGTTGGTACCATTGGACACGTTGACCACGGTAAAACAACCTTGACCGCTGCAATTACTATGGTACTTGCAAAAAGAGGTCTTTCTGAAATGCGTTCTTTCGATTCAATCGATAATGCACCAGAAGAAAAAGAACGTGGTATTACTATTAACACTGCACACGTAGAATACCAAACAGCTAACCGTCACTACGCACACGTAGACTGTCCGGGTCACGCTGACTACGTTAAGAACATGGTAACAGGTGCTGCTCAAATGGATGGTGCTATCATTGTAGTTGCTGCAACTGATGGTCCTATGCCACAAACACGCGAACACATCCTTTTAGCTCGTCAGGTAAACGTACCTCGCTTGGTTATCTTCATGAACAAATGTGACATGGTTGATGATCCAGAAATGTTGGAACTTGTAGAAATGGAAATGCGTGAATTGCTTTCATTCTATGAATTCGACGGCGACAACACTCCGGTTATCCAGGGATCTGCTTTAGGTGGATTGAATGGTGTTCCAGAATGGGAAGACAAAATTATGGAATTGATGGATGCAGTTGATACCTGGATTGAATTACCTCCACGTGCAATTGACAAACCTTTCTTGATGCCAGTTGAAGATGTATTCTCTATCACAGGTCGTGGTACAGTTGCTACAGGTCGTATCGAAACAGGTATTATCAAAACAGGTGAAGAAGTTCAAATCATTGGTCTTGGTCAGGGAGCTCAAAAATCAGTTGTAACTGGTGTTGAAATGTTCCGTAAGATTCTTGACGAAGGTCAGGCTGGTGATAACGTAGGTTTATTACTTCGTGGTATCGACAAAGAAGCTATCAAACGTGGTATGGTTATTACCCACCCGGGAAAAGTAACACCTCATACTTCATTCAAAGCTGCTGCTTATATCTTGAAAAAAGAAGAAGGTGGACGTCACACTCCATTCCACAATCGTTACCGTCCACAGTTCTACATCCGTACATTGGACGTAACTGGTGAAATTACTTTGCCAGAAGGAACTGAAATGGTAATGCCAGGTGACAACTTGGAATTAACTGTAACATTGATCTATCCAGTAGCTTGTAACGTAGGTTTACGTTTCGCTATCCGTGAAGGTGGACGTACAGTAGGTTCAGGACAAATCACAGAACTTCTTGACTAATTCCAAGGTCATTCCCAACCTCCCCTTAGGCGAGTAGTAAGGATGAAATGGATACAAGAAGTTTTTCAAAACAAAAAGCCGTTTCGTGGAAACGCGAAACGGCTTAATATACGGGCGTAGCTCAGTTGGTAGAGCACTGGTCTCCAAAACCAGGTGTCGGGAGTTCGAGCCTCTCTGCCCGTGCAAATTCTATTTATATATGAAGATAATTAACTATATCAAAGAGTCGTATTCAGAACTAGTTCAGAAAGTATCCTGGCCATCATGGTCAGAACTTACTAACAGTGCAGTAGTGGTATTGATTGCTTCCATCATTCTTGCATTATTAGTATGGCTTATGGATTTAGGTTTTGAATCTATTATGAAAAATATTTACGGACTACTGTCTTAATTTAATCAATGGAGGTCAATAAAGTGTCTGAGTCAACAAATTTTAAATGGTACGTAATGCGTGCTATTAGCGGTAAAGAAACCAAGGTTAAAGAATATATTGATGCAGAAATCAAAAATTCGGATCTTGGCCAATATGTTGCTCAGGTTTTAATCCCTACTGAGAAAGTTTATCAGATTCGTAACGGCAAAAAAATTACAAAAGAACGTAGTTGCATGCCGGGATATGTTTTAATAGAAGCCTATTTGATTGGAGAAATTCCTCATCGCCTACGTAACACTCCAAACGTTATCGGATTCCTTGGTGAAAAAAACAATGTCCCTACTCCTATTCGTCCTTCGGAAGTGAATCGGATTTTAGGTTCTGTTGATGAACTACAGGAAACAGCAGAAGAAATGCTAACGCCTTTCTATGTTGGCGAAAACGTGAAAGTGATCTTCGGACCTTTCAGCGGATTCAGCGGCTTAATTGAGGAAGTAAACTCTGAGAAAAAGAAACTCAAAGTTATGGTTATGATTTTCGGACGGAAAACTCCGCTCGAACTAGCCTTCACACAAGTAGAAAAGGAGTAGTTAGTTCCTGTTACAAACTAATTTCTCCAGCTAAACATCAAAAATAAAATAATTATGGCTAAAGAGATTGCTGGACTTATTAAATTACAGATTAAAGGAGGGGCTGCAAACCCATCTCCCCCGGTAGGACCTGCATTGGGTTCTAAAGGGATCAATATTATGGAGTTTTGCAAACAATTTAATGCCAGAACCCAAGACAAACCGGGCAAAATTTTACCCGCAGTCATCACCTATTATACTGACAAATCTTTCGACTTCGTTGTAAAGACTCCTCCTGTTGCAATTCAATTGTTAGAAGTAACAAAATTGAAAAGCGGATCGGCAGAGCCTAACCGTAAGAAAGTAGCTGAAATTACCTGGGATCAGGTTCAGGCTATTGCTTCGGACAAAATGGTCGATTTGAATTGTTTCGAATTAGACGCAGCTATGAGAATGGTTGCCGGTACAGCAAGAAGTATGGGTATTACCGTAAAAGGTACATTTCCAAGTAAGAATTAATTAACACTTCAATTAAAATGAGTAAACTGACAAAAAATCAAAGGTTAGCTTTAGAAAAAATTGAAGCAGGAAAAACCTATTCACTAAAAGAAGCTGCAGCCTTGGTAAAAGAAATTACCACAGCGAAGTTTGATGCTTCTGTAGATATTGATGTACGCTTAGGTGTTGACCCACGTAAAGCTAACCAGATGGTTCGCGGCGTTGTGTCGTTGCCAAACGGAACCGGAAAACAAGTAAAGGTTCTTGCATTATGTACTCCCGACCAGGAAGCAGCGGCTAAAGAAGCCGGAGCTGACTATGTTGGTCTCGATGAATATATCGAAAAAATCAAAGGTGGTTGGACAGATGTTGATGTTATCATCACACAACCTGCTATCATGGGTAAATTGGGTGCTTTAGGACGTGTTTTAGGCCCTCGTGGTTTAATGCCAAACCCTAAAAGCGGTACGGTAACCAACGAAGTTGGAAAAGCTGTAAAAGAAGTAAAACAAGGGAAAATCGACTTTAAAGTTGATAAATATGGTATTGTACATACTTCAGTAGGAAAAGTATCTTTTACTCCTGAAATGTTGGTTCAAAATGCCAAAGAATTTGTTTCTACTTTGATGAAACTGAAACCCACAGCCGCTAAAGGTACTTATGTAAAGAGCATTTATCTTTCAAGCACAATGAGTATGGGTATTAAGATTGAACCCAAATCAATTGAAGAATAAAATTAAAAGTTTATGAAAAAGGAAGATAAAAGCGCTATTATAAAACAACTGGAGACTACTCTTGGCGAGTACGCTCATTTCTATTTAGCTGACATAGGTGGTTTAAACGCTGCTCAAACAACTGAATTAAGAAGAGTATGCTACAAAGAAAATGTAAAACTTGTAGTTGTAAAAAATACTTTGCTCCAAAAAGCACTTGATAACTCATCAGTAGATTTCAGCGAACTTTATGGTACGCTCAAGGGTGAAACTTCAGTATTACTTTCGAACACAGCAAATGTGCCAGCGAAATTAATCAGTGACTTCAGCAAACAAAAAAGCAACAAGCTTAAGAAACCTATTCTGAAAGCTGCTTATGTTGAAGAAAGTTTCTATATTGGCGAAAACAACCTGGAAGCTTTGATCCACGTGAAGAGCAAAAACGAACTTATTGCCGATGTTATTGCCTTGCTGCAATCGCCTGCTAAGAACGTTGTATCCGCACTCCAATCAGGAGGTTCTACTATCCACGGCGTGTTGAAAACATTGTCGGAAAGATAATTTATCGTATAAATAAAAAAAACAAAACATAAAAAATAAGTAAAATGGCAGATTTGAAAGCTTTTGCAGAACAATTGGTTAACTTAACAGTTAAAGAAGTAAATGAGTTAGCTACAATTTTGAAAGATGAGTATGGTATTGAACCAGCTGCTGCAGCTGTTGCTGTTGCTGCAGGTCCTGCAGCTGCTGCTGAAGTAGCAGAAGAAAAAACATCTTTCGATGTAGTATTGAAAGCAGCCGGTGCTAATAAATTAGCGATCGTAAAATTAGTAAAAGAATTGACTGGTCTTGGCTTGAAAGAAGCTAAAGATTTAGTAGATGCAGCTCCTTCTGCAATTAAAGAAGGTGCATCAAAAGACGAAGCAGAAGCCTTGAAAAAAGCACTTGAAGAAGGCGGCGCTGAAGTTGAACTTAAATAATAAAACCTGAATATCAGGTCTTTGGTTTAGATTCCCTCTCACTGAGGGATTCTAAACCTTTTTCTGTCTATAAAATAATTGAGTTCACCGCATCCAAATAACCTCTTTGAAAATGTCGTCATTAACAAAATCTCAAAGAATAAATTTTGCTTCAATTAAAAATCAGTTAGATTATCCTGATTTTTTGGAAGTACAATTAAAATCTTTCCAGGACTTTTTTCAAATGGACACTGCTCCAGAAAAAAGAAAATCAGAAGGTTTGTATAAGGTTTTTTCCGAAAACTTTCCTATTGCTGATACCCGAAATAATTTCATCCTCGAATTTCTTGATTACTACGTTGACCCTCCACGTTATTCGATTGATGAGTGTATTGAACGCGGCCTGACATATAGTGTACCGCTTAAAGCAAAACTAAAATTATATTGCACCGATCCTGATCACGAAGATTTTGATACGGTGATTCAAGATGTTTATTTGGGACCTATCCCTTATATGACAGCTAAAGGAACGTTTGTTATCAATGGAGCCGAACGTGTTATTGTATCACAGCTTCACCGTTCACCCGGTGTATTCTTTGGTCAAAGCACCCACGCCAATGGTACCAAGCTTTATTCTGCGCGTATTATTCCTTTCCGCGGATCATGGATTGAATTTGCTACCGACATCAACAATGTGATGTACGCATATATCGACCGTAAGAAAAAACTTCCTGTTACCACCTTGCTTCGTGCCATTGGTTTCGAAAGCGATAAAGATATCCTGGAAATTTTCAACCTTGCTGAAGAAATTAAAGTAAACAAGACAAGTTTGAAAAAAGCCATCGGACAAAAACTGGCTGCCCGTGTATTGAAAACATGGGTGGAAGACTTTGTTGATGAGGATACCGGTGAAGTTGTTACCATTGAGCGTAACGAAGTAATTATCGACCGTGAAACTGTGCTTGAAAACAGTCACATCGATTTGATACTTGAAGCAGGAACTCAAAACATTCTATTGCACAAAGCTGATGCTAATCAAAACGATTATGCCATCATTTATAATACACTTCAGAAAGATCCGAGCAACTCGGAAAAAGAAGCGGTACTTTACATCTATCGTCAATTACGTAATGCTGTACCAGCTGATGATTCAACTGCCCGTGAGGTTATCAACAACCTGTTCTTCTCTGAAAAACGTTACGATTTAGGTGATGTGGGCCGTTTCCGTATTAACCGGAAATTGAACCTCACTACCAGTGGTGATATCAAAGTATTAACGAAAGAAGATATTATTGAAATCATCAAATACCTGATTGAGTTGATTAACTCCAAAGCAGATGTTGATGATATTGACCACTTGAGCAACCGTCGTGTACGTACAGTTGGCGAACAATTATACAATCAATTCGGTGTAGGACTTTCCCGTATGGCTCGTACCATTCGTGAGCGTATGAACGTTCGCGATAACGAAGTCTTCACTCCTATCGATTTGATCAACGCTAAAAGTATATCTTCAGTAATCAATTCGTTCTTTGGAACAAATGCTCTTTCTCAATTTATGGATCAACAAAATCCATTGGCTGAGATAACTCACAAACGTCGTATGTCAGCCCTCGGGCCTGGCGGTTTGTCGCGTGAGCGTGCTGGTTTCGAGGTTCGTGACGTTCACTATACGCACTACGGTCGTTTGTGTCCGATTGAAACTCCTGAAGGTCCAAACATTGGTCTTATTTCTTCATTGTGTATTTATGCCAAAATCAATGAACTTGGATTTATCGAAACTCCTTACCGCAAGGTAACTGATTCGGTAGTTGATATTTCGGAAAATGGTATCGAGTACTTCACAGCTGAAGAAGAAGAAGAACTGATCATTGGTCAGGGAAATGCTCCATTGAACGAAAAAGGTGAATTTATCCGTAATAAGGTAAAATCGCGTAAAGGTGCCGACTTCCCTGTAGTTCCACCATCAGAAGTGAACTTAATGGACGTTTCACCATCGCAGATTGCTTCCATTGCAGCTGCCTTGATTCCGTTCCTGGAACATGATGATGCGAACCGTGCGTTGATGGGATCGAACATGATGCGCCAGGCAGTGCCTTTGTTGCGTTGCGAAGCTCCTATTGTTGGTACCGGTATCGAAGCTCAATTGATTCAGGATTCACGCACTCAGGTTACAGCCGAAGGTGAAGGTATCGTTGAATTTGTTGATGCAACTTGTATTAAAATTCGTTACGACCGCTCAGAAGAAGAAGAATTTGTAAGCTTCGACACGGCAGTAAAAGAATATAAATTACCAAAATTCCAAAAAACCAACCAAAATACGACTATCGACTTACGTCCACTCGTAAAAAAAGGTGACAAAGTAACTAATGGTCAAATTATGACTGAAGGTTATGCAACTCAAAATGGTGAATTGGCAATTGGTAAAAACCTGAAAGTGGCATTCATGCCATGGAAAGGTTATAACTTTGAGGATGCGATTGTAATTAACGAACGTGTTGTACGTGAAGATGTCTTCACATCCATCCACGTTGTTGAGCAATTGCTGGACGTTCGCGAAACAAAACGTGGTATCGAAGAATTTACTTCTGATATACCAAATGTAAGCGAAGAAGCCACCAAAGATTTGGACGAAAACGGTATTATCCGTATCGGTGCACGCATCGAACCGGGCGATATCATTATCGGTAAAATTACTCCGAAAGGAGAATCAGATCCTTCACCTGAAGAAAAACTGTTACGCGCCATCTTTGGTGACAAAGCAGGTGATGTAAAAGATGCTTCATTGAAAGCAACTCCATCATTATCGGGTGTTGTAATTGGTAAACGTCTGTTCTCAAAAGCACAAAAGAACCGGAAATCGAAACTGGCCGACAAAGCTGTTCTTCCAAAACTGGATGAAGAATTTGAAAACCAGGCAACCATTTTACGTAACACATTAGTTGATAAATTAATGGCAATGATTGGAGATAAAACTTCAGCCGGCGTAAAAGATTTCTTAGGAACTGATGTTATTTCGCGTAATAGCAAATTCACTGCAGAACGTCTGCGTGAAATCGATTATACTGCTGTTCAATTAAGCAAATGGACTACCGACTCGCATAAAAACGAATTGGTAAAACAATTGATAATGAACTATCTGAGAAAACACAAGGAATTGGATGCTCAGATTAAACGTCAAAAATTCAATATTACAATTGGAGATGAGCTACCAAACGGTATCGTTCAAATAGCTAAAGTTTATATTGCCAAAAAACGTAAAATCCGTGTTGGTGATAAAATGGCTGGTCGTCACGGTAACAAAGGTATCGTATCGCGTATCGTTCGTCAGGAAGATATGCCGTTCCTTGAAGATGGAACTCCGGTTGACATAGTATTGAACCCACTTGGTGTACCTTCGCGTATGAACCTTGGACAGATTTTCGAAACTGTACTTGGTTGGGCCGGAAAAGAATTAGGGTTGCGTTTTGCAACTCCAATTTTCGACGGTGCAAGTTTGGATGATCTGAATGCATGGACTGACAAAGCCGGTGTACCAAATTATGGTAAAACATATTTGTATGATGGTGGAACTGGCGAACGCTTCGACCAAACAGCTACTGTAGGGGTGATTTATATGTTGAAGTTGGGTCACATGGTTGAAGATAAAATGCACGCACGTTCTATCGGACCATACTCACTTATTACACAACAGCCTCTTGGTGGTAAAGCACAATTCGGGGGTCAACGTTTTGGAGAAATGGAGGTTTGGGCACTTGAAGCATTTGGTGCTGCTCATATTTTGCAAGAAATTCTGACAGTAAAATCGGATGATGTTATGGGTCGTGCCCGCACCTACGAAGCAATTGTAAAAGGTGATCCAATGCCAACACCGGGAATTCCTGAGTCGCTCAACGTATTGTTGCACGAACTTCGTGGATTAGGTTTAAGCATCAGTTTAGAATAGAAAGTATCCGGAACTTTGAAAGAGGTTCCGGAATTACTTGTTTCTCAACTAAAATCTACCAATTCTTGGTAAACCAAGCGGCTTAGCCGAGCGGTAAATTATTGATTGTAAATTGTAAATCAAAAAAAAGTTATGGCTTTTAAACATGATAATAAGGTAAAGAGTAGTTTCAATAAAATCTCTATTGGTCTTGCATCACCTGAGGAAATTTTGAAACTGTCTAGTGGTGAGGTTTTGAAACCGGAAACCATTAATTATCGCACCTATAAACCCGAACGCGATGGTCTGTTCTGCGAGCGCATTTTTGGTCCTACCAAGGATTTTGAATGTCATTGCGGAAAATACAAACGCATCCGTTACAAAGGCATTGTCTGCGACCGTTGTGGCGTGGAAGTGACCGAGAAAAAAGTACGTCGTGAACGTATGGGACACATCCAGTTGGTTGTGCCTGTTGCTCACATCTGGTATTTCCGCTCGTTACCGAACAAAATCGGTTACCTGTTGGGTATGCCAACAAAAAAACTGGATTCAATTATTTATTACGAAAAATACGTTATCATTCAAGGTGGTATTCTTGAAAACGGAGAAAACATCGCCCTTGGCGAATTGCTTTCCGAAGATGAATATCTTGATATCTTAGAAGCTCTTCCACGCGAAAACCAATTGCTGGAAGATACTGACCCAAATAAGTTCATTGCAAAAATGGGTGCAGACGCTATCTACGATTTATTGAACCGTCTTGATTTGGATGCTTTGTCGTACGACCTACGTCACAAAGCAAACACCGATACCTCTCAACAACGTAAAAACGAAGCATTGAAACGTCTGCAAATCGTAGAATCGTTCCGTGCATCTCGTTTACGCAACAAACCGGAATGGATGATTGTAAAAATCGTTCCAGTTATTCCACCTGAATTGCGTCCGTTAGTTCCATTGGATGGTGGCCGTTTTGCTACTTCCGATTTGAACGATTTGTACCGTCGCGTTATTATCCGTAACAACCGTCTGAAACGCTTGATCGAAATCAAAGCACCGGAAGTAATTCTACGTAACGAAAAGCGTATGCTTCAGGAAGCTGTGGATTCATTGTTCGACAATTCACGTAAATCGAGTGCCGTCAAAACTGACGCTAACCGTCCGTTGAAATCACTTTCCGATTCGTTGAAAGGTAAACAAGGTCGTTTCCGTCAAAACTTATTGGGTAAACGTGTGGATTATTCGGCTCGTTCGGTAATCGTCGTTGGACCAGAATTAAAAATGCACGAATGCGGTTTGCCAAAAGACATGGCTGCCGAACTTTATAAACCGTTTGTTATCCGCAAATTGATTGAGCGTGGTATCGTGAAAACGGTTAAGTCAGCGAAAAAAATCGTTGATCGCAAGGACCCGGTAATCTGGGACATTTTAGAGTACGTGATGAAAGGACATCCCGTATTACTAAACCGTGCTCCAACACTTCACCGGTTAGGTATCCAGGCTTTCCAACCAAAAATGATTGAAGGAAAAGCTATCCAACTTCACCCGCTATCGTGTACGGCTTTCAATGCCGACTTTGACGGTGACCAGATGGCTGTTCACTTACCACTTGGTAATGAAGCTGTTTTGGAAGCCCAAATGTTGATGCTTGCTTCACACAATATCCTTAACCCTGCTAACGGTGCTCCTATTACAGTACCTTCTCAGGACATGGTTCTTGGTTTGTATTATATTACAAAACCTCGTCCCGGAGCATTGGGTGAAGGACTTATTTTCTATTCTCCGGAAGAAGCAGAAATTGCTCTGAACGAAAAGAAAGTAGCTTTGCACGCACCTATCAAGGTTAAAACAAAAGATTTGAATGCTGAAGGCGAATTGGTAGATACAATGATTGAAACCACCGTTGGACGTATTTTATTCAATAAATGTGTACCTACTCAGGTAGGATATATCAACGAACTTCTTTCTAAAAAATCATTGCGTGACATTATTGGTAACGTAATTGAAATTTGTGGAGTAGCCCGTACAGCACAGTTCCTTGATGATATTAAGGACCTTGGATATAGCATGGCATTCAAAGGTGGATTATCGTTTAACTTAGGTGACGTAATTATCCCACCGGAAAAAGAAATATTGGTTAAAGAAGGTAACGCCGAAGTTGAAGAAATTTTGAATAACTATAACATGGGATTCATTACGTTCAACGAACGTTACAATCAAATTATTGATACATGGACTCATGTTAACTCGAAATTGTCGAACATTTTGATGAAACAACTTTCGACTGACAACCAGGGATTCAACTCTGTATATATGATGTTGGATTCAGGTGCCCGTGGTTCTAAAGAGCAAATTCGTCAGCTTTCAGGTATGCGTGGTTTGATGGCTAAACCTCAAAAATCAGGTGCTGAAGGTGGTCAAATTATTGAAAACCCTATTCTTTCGAACTTTAAAGAAGGACTTTCGGTATTGGAATACTTTATTTCAACCCACGGTGCCCGTAAAGGTTTAGCGGATACGGCTTTGAAAACTGCTGATGCGGGATATTTGACACGTCGTTTGGTTGACGTATCGCAAGATGTGATTATCAACGAAGAAGATTGTGGTACATTGCGTGGCTTGATTGCTACTGAAATGAAAAACAACGAAGAGGTTGTATCTTCACTTTACGAACGTATCCTGGGTCGTGTTTCGGTTCATGATATTCAAAATCCACTTACGGGTGAATTAATCGTATCTTCGGGAAATCAGATTACCGAATCGTTGGCTAAAAAAATTCAGGAATCACCAATCGAACGCGTTGAGATTCGTTCTGTATTAACCTGCGAATCGAAAAAAGGTGTTTGTGCAAAATGTTACGGACGTAACCTTGCCACCGGTAAAATGGTACATCAGGGTGAAGCTGTAGGTGTTATTGCAGCTCAATCAATTGGTGAGCCGGGTACACAGTTGACACTGCGTACGTTCCACGTCGGGGGGGTTGCTTCGAACGTCGGAGCAGAATCTAAAATCGTTTTACGTTATGATGGTCGTCTGGAATTTGATGAACTTCGTACAGTGGAAGCTATTGACGATAATGGTGCTCACCAGGTAGTAGTAAGCCGTTTGGCCGAAATGCGTGTTGTAGATGTAAATACAGGTATTGCCCTTACCACTCAAAATATTCCTTACGGTTCTAAACTGTATGTAAGAGAAGGCGATTTGTCAACAAAAGGTACAGTTGCTTGTGAATGGGATCCATTTAATGCGGTAATTATTTCGGAAACAGAAGGTAAAATCGAATTTGAAGATGTTGATGAAGGTGTAACTTTCAAAACAGAAACTGATGATGCTACCGGTTTACGTGAGAAAATTATCATTGAGTCGAAAGACAAAACAAAAGTGCCAAGTGCACACATTGTTTCCAAAGATGGTTCTATTCTTCGTACATATAACTTACCGGTAGGTGCCCACCTTGTACTTGATAATGGCGACAAAATCAGAACAGGTCAAATGTTGGTAAAAATCCCACGTGCCGTAGGTAAAGCGGGTGATATCACGGGTGGTCTTCCACGTGTAACCGAATTATTCGAAGCTCGTAACCCATCGAATCCGGCTGTAGTGGCTGAAATCGACGGTGAAGTAACCTTCGGAAAGATTAAACGTGGTAACCGCGAATTGTCTGTAACTTCAAAAACAGGTGAAATTAAGAAATATATGATTCCACTGTCAAGACAAATTCTTGTTCAGGAAAATGACTTCGTACGTGCCGGAACTCCACTTTCGGATGGTGCTACAACTCCTTCGGATATCTTATTAATCAAAGGACCTACAGCGGTTCAGGATTATATCGTAAACGAAGTTCAGGATGTATACCGTTTGCAGGGTGTGAAAATCAATGATAAACACTTCGAGGTAATTGTTCGTCAAATGATGCGTAAAGTAGAAATCCTTGAACAGGGTGATACACGCTTCCTTGAAAAACAAATCGTTGACAAACATGAATTCATGGAAGAAAACGATCGTATCTGGGGTAAAAAAGTAATTTTGGATGCCGGTGACTCAGCAACACTGAAACCGGGTCAGATTATTACTCCTCGTAAACTTCGTGACGAAAACAGTATGCTTAAACGCCGTGATATGAAAATCGTTGAGACGCGCGACGCTATTGCAGCTACTTCGAATCAAATTTTACAAGGTATTACCCGTGCTGCTCTTCAAACAAATAGCTTTATGTCGGCTGCTTCTTTCCAGGAAACTACGAAAGTATTGAACGACGCTGCTATCAACGGAAAAGTAGACAGACTGGAAGGTTTGAAAGAAAACGTTATTTGCGGTCACTTGATTCCTGCCGGAACAGGTCAACGCGACTTCGACAAAATTGTAGTGTACTCACGCGATGAGTATGACAAAAAAGTAGACGCTCGCCGCAATGTGTTGGACATTGAAGAAAAAGGAACTGAAGAATAAGAAATTATTTCTACTAAATAGAAAAACCCTGATTGCCATTCAGCAATCAGGGTTTTTTATGTGCGAAAACCGAACTGGAAATTTAGGTTGTAAACCACGCTTTGAATTCGGAAACGCGGGCTTTACTCACAATAATTTTTTCGGGTACAGTCACAAATAAATTTATTGAAACTTTGCTCCCAAACCAGACAGATATATCTTTTATGCCTTTATGTGCCACAATGTATTGTCGGTTGGCCCTGTAAAACTGAGTCGGGTCGAGCTGCAGATACACTTCTTCGAGGGAATTATCCAAATGATAAGTCTGATTATCGTCAGTGATAATCTTCACCATTTTATTTTCCGTATAAAAACAGGCTATTTTATTCACTGCTAATGGAATAAATTTATCTTTATGTGGAATTAGAAAATTTGATTTATATACCTTTTTCGATTCTTTGAAAGCAGCCAATACATTGGCAACAACATCTGAATTATCCGTTCTTGTAGCAATTAAACCTCGTAGCTTTTGTATGGCACGTTCCAGATTTTTTTGATTGATCGGCTTAAGCAAATAATCTATGCTATTAACCTCAAAGGCTTTCAAAGCATACTCATCGTAAGCTGTAGTAAAGATGATTGGACATGGAATTTTCACTTTTTCAAATATAGAAAAAGAAGATCCATCAGCCAAATGAATGTCCAGGAACAATACATCAGGAGCCGCATTCAGCAAAAACCATTCAATGCTTTCCTCTACACTTTGTAAAACGGCAATTACCTGAATATCATCAGCCAATTGGCTAATCAAACGCTGCAAATTCTGTGTTGCAACAAGTTCGTCTTCTATTATTACTGCTTTCATCTCGGTTATTTTTGAAATTAGTGTCTTCAAGTTCTTTTATCAATGGAATTTCCACGCGGAAAACATCGGTCATGTTGATTAGTACCTCTTTCTGAAACAAAAGTTCATATCGTTCACTCAGGTTTGCCAAACCAATACCTTCACCTTGCTCTGCTTCAGCCTTTAGTTGAATAACGTTGGATACTGTAATAGCATCGTAAGAAGTGGTTTCAATCTTAATTATCAACGGATATTTGGCACTTATTACATTGTGCTTAATGGCATTTTCTACCAACAGTTGTAGGCTAATAGGCATAATATACCAATTACGATATCTCGCGGCAATATTATACTCAATCTGGATATTTTCACCATATCGTATTTTCATCAAATGAGCGTAAGATTCCGTGAAATTCAATTCGTCATCAAGAGACACGATTTCCTTATTACCAATGGCATAACGAAATACCTGAGATAAATTTTGTACATATTCATGGGCTTTATTAACATCAATTCCAATCAGACCATCGAGCGTATTGAGTGAGTTGAAGAGAAAGTGCGGATCAACCTGATTTTTCAGCACTTCATACCGAATGCGGATGTTGTCTACCGTAAGTCTTTCATTTTCTAATAAAATTTGTTGGCGTTGAATAATGGAATGAAGTAACGATGTTGATAATAACACAATAAGCAGTACAATAAGATCTTTCATAATATTTCCCACAATCAGGAAGTTGGCCGAAACCAGACTTGAGTGAAATAAATGAATGGAACCTTCAGTAAAAATAAAATTTAATACGCCTGCAATGAGAATCGAGCCCAGAATAATGTACCTGAATTTTAAATTTTTCTTTATGTCCCTTTGTATTGTTCTGAAACTGTAGCTGTATAACGAATAAAACAAAACAATATCGCTAAGAAGCGCATAACCGACCCTCAATCCAATCGAACCTTCGATTTTATTGCCATAGATATATCCCAGAACTAATATAGAATCCAGAAATATACTTAATATTATTGATAGCCTGAGGGCCAACGTATTCGAAAAATGATGTAAAGGTTTGTATCTCATAGCAGAATGATTAACTATTTAATATTTATTGACGTATTGACGATAAAAGTACAAAAAAACAATGACTACGCTGTAAAAGTATAGTCATTGTCTGTACGATTTATTTACGCTATACTTTCCTGAAGCTGCCTGGCAACTACTTTACCGACCAGTCTTTTTCTGCGCCGTGAACGGCTCTTAGCACCAAAACGGTCGAAAATATAATACACCACCGGAACAACTACCAGTGTAAGAATCATGGAACTTGCCAATCCCCCTATAATTACCCAACCCATACCATTTTTCATTTCTGCACCATCACCCGAACCGAGTGCAATAGGCAACATACCAAAAATCATGGCAAAAGTAGTCATCAAAATAGGGCGCATACGGTCTTTCCCGGCTTCAATAATTGCTTTATAAGTACTCAGGTTTTCTTCTTTGCGTATTTTATTGGCAAAGTCGACGAGCAAAATTGCATTTTTAGCAACGAGCCCAATAAGCACAATCAAGCCGATAATACTGAAGATAGTCAAACTGTTCATTGTCAAAGCCAGAGCTAAGAAAGCACCAATCATAGCCAGTGGAATAGAGAACAATACAATCAATGGGTCGGTAAGCGAATTGTAAAGCACAACCATAATGAGGTAAATCAATACAATCGCTGCCAGGAATGCAAACCCAAGGCTACCGAAAGCAGAGGATTGTTGATCCATCATTCCACTTTTTTTAATATTCACGCCTTCCGGAATTTTACCTGCAATAGCTGCTTCAATTTCCGACCCAACTGTTCCCGAAGGACGTCCCACAACATTTGATTTGACGGCGATAGACGAAATACGGTCGGTACGTTCAAGTGCAGAAGGTCCTAAGCCATAGCCGATTTCAGCAAATTGTTTCAGTTCAATCAGTTCCCCTTTTTTATTTACAAACGTCAATTTAGAAACATCATCCGATTTTGTACGGTCGAAATTATCTACACCAATACGAATTTTGTACTCGTAACTTCCTTCGGTGTATTTTGAATTGTCGTTACCATTCAATGCCGTACGGAGCGTAGAACCAACATCGTTGACTGATAATCCAAATGTTGACATTTTCTCGCGGTCGAGCTTAATCTGCACTTCCTGGCGCGGATCATCGATAGAATATTTCGCATCCGATGTACCCGGAGTACGACGGACTGTTTCCATAATCATGGCTGCAGTTTTCTGCACTTTATCATAGTCGGCACCCTGCACAATCAGTTGGATAGGTTCTGAACCCGCATTACCTGAAACAGACGCAATAGCTGCACGTGCCCGGACTCCCGGAATCTGACTCATGATTTTTTCTTTTGCCAGTGAGGCACATTCCTGTACGCCCATTTTACGCTTGGTCTTATCAATCATCTTCACGCTAATGGTCGTCACGTTATTTTTCGAGGTAGTTCCCGACATACCAACGTTTGTAAACAAACTCTTGACTTCGGGTATGCTCTTGATAATTTTCTCTGCCTGCATGGTAATCTGGTTGTTTTGATACAATGTTACCTGCGGATTCAAATCCAATGTTATGTTATATTCCCCCTTATCGGTTTCAGGCATAAAGGCAAAACCAATAAACCCGGTTGGAATCAGTGCAAACGAAGCGAAAAAGAGTACCAATGTTGCTCCCAGAATTGTTGCTTTGTGTCCTAAACTCCAGCCAAGAATGTTTCCATACCAATTTTTTACCGAATCAAATGTACGTTCAACAAAGCGAGAGAAGCGACCTGAAATGGTTGGGCGTGTATCGTCAGGTATGTTTCCGAAACGTGACATTAACAGTGGTGTTACTGTAAACGATACCAACAAACTACACAAGGTTGTAATTACAATCGGAATGGCAAACTCTTTCAGCACGTTGCCAATCAAACCGCCGCTAAGTCCCATCGGTAGGAACACCACCACAATTACAAGGGTGATAGCCATAGCTGTAAACATAATTTGCCTACAACCATCGAGGGCTGCCTGCCATTTTGTTTTTCCTTTTTCCATGTGGCTGAACATGTTTTCTATAACCACAATGGAGTCATCCACAAGGATACCAACAACCAATGAAAGTGCCATTAACGACATCATATTCAGCGAGTAACCCAATATATACATGCCTATAAAAGCAGGGATGATAGAAAGCGGCACGGCGACCATTACAATCAGCGCACTTCGGATGTTGTGAAGAAATATAAAACAGACAACAGCTACAATCAAAATAGCCAGAATAAGATCTTCCACCACACCATCGGCCGAAGCGCGGGTATAAATAGAATCGTCGGTAGCAATTTCAAATTTTACATTTTTTGCCGCATATTCTTTTTCTACAGCTTTCAATTCGGCTTTAGCCAAATCGGAAACTTTTACGGCATTAGCATCGCTTTGCTTCTGAATGGAAATACCAATAGCATCTTTGCCATCAATGCGGTTAATCAGCTTTTGCTCAGCCACCCCATCTTCTACTTCAGCCACATCCATTACTTTCACTTTTCCACCATTGGGAGTAGTTGTAATTACCGTGTTACGAAGCTCAGTCAGACTGGCATACTTTGCAGCCAAACGAACAGAATAGACAGCTGCTGAATTTTCAACATTACCGGCCGGAATTTCCATATTGGCACTCTGAATAACCTGCAACACCTGCAAGATAGATAATTTATAGGCTTTCAGTTTTTCAACATCGATATTTACTTTAATCTGACGTTCTTTTCCACCACTCATTTTCACCGAACCAACTCCCGGAAGCTTTGCTAAACGAGGCTGAATACGATCTTCGACCAGTTTGTAAAATTCCGTCGAGGGCATTGATGAGGACGCAGCCACATTCAAAATGGCCTTTTCGTCCATAGCAATCTTGCTTATGGAAGGTTCTTTTACATCCGTAGGCAAGTTAGCCTTTATGGCTGATATTTTGCGTTGTGCTTCCTGAACAGCCAGGTTAGCATCTGCACCTGAATTGAGCTCGATAGCGATTACAGAAACTCCTTCCATGGAAGTGGAACTGATTTTCTTTAGATTTTCGAGTGTCGAAAGGGCGTCTTCAATTTTTTTCGTTACCGTTGTTTCAACTTCCGAAGCCCCGGCTCCCGGATAAATTGTTTGTACGGTAAGCATGGGCAGCTCAAACTTTGGCATTAAGTTCAGATTGAGCTGGTTGAATGATATCAATCCTCCCAGGGTCAGCAGCGTAAAAATTACGCCGATTATCAAAGGTTTTTTTATGGAGGTTTCTACTATATTCATGATAAAATAGTTACGAGTTGTTAGTTACGAGTTACAAGTCCAATCCTCTGAGGGTTATTATTAGATAATACATCCGGAATAAACTCAGAGCATTGTGTTGAGTTTTCTATTAGTTGATTACGGAAACTTTTGCTCCGTCAATGAGGTTGATTTGACCGTTGGTAACAACTTTGTCGCCTTCGCACAAGCCTGCAACTACTTCCAGGTTCGAATTAAAGCTGCGTCCTGTATTTATTTTCACCAGTTTAGCTGTATTGCCGGCTATTACATACACCGATGGATCTTTTACACTGCTCACAATGGCTTCGCGCGGAATCATCAGCGCTTTTCCACTTTTGCCCATGTTCACGCTTACATTTACGTATGTACCGGCTTTCAGTTTGTCTTTTCCGTTGTTTGAAATCAACACTTCAACAGGATAAGTATGCGAAGCGCTGGCTTTGGGGCTGATATTCGATATCTTGCCTGTGTATCTGGCTTCGGGATGCACATCGGTAGTTACATTGATTTGTTGTCCCTGACGAAGTTCGTATGCATTCGTTTCAGACACATCCAACACCACTTTCAGTTCCGAAATATCGGCAATACCGGCAATAGCAGCGCCCACATTAACGTAAGCACCCAATTCTGTATTTTGAGCAGTAATATATCCACTGAAAGGTGCAGTGATTTTTGTATCATCCCATTGTTTTTTGGCATTCTCCAGTTGAATAGCTGCATTTTCGTAACCCAACTTGATGTCTCTCAACTGAGTATCTGAAATAGCATCTCCATTACGCAATGCCTGATAACGGTTCAGGTCATCTTTGTATTTATCGAAATTCAGTTTCGCATTGTCGTAAGCCAGCCGTTTGTACGTATCATCTATTTTGGCAAGGACTTTTCCCTTTGTTACAAAATCTCCCATTTTAAAATTAACCTGAACAATTTTGCCGGCACTTTCCGAAGCTATATTCACTTCTTTGCATGGTTGAGCTGTACCAACTAATTCCAGGTCGCCGTTTGTTTCTTTCATTTCGGTTGAAGCAACAGCAACGGCAATGTCGCTCTGAGCTGTTTTCACTTCCTTGCGGCTATCAATAACCTTTTTGTTTGAGGCCAATGTCCATGTCATTAGGCTAAGCAGCACAACTATCGTTGCACTTACAATGATTGTATTCTTTTTCATTTTTTAATATCTTATTTGTGTTTTATTTTTTGAATTGAAGTATCTACATTCTGTTGTTTTCAACTGTTGAATAAATTCTTTATGTCTCCGTTGATTGACATAATTTTCAGTTCTGCTTCCTTGAAATTGTATAAAGCTGTGAGGTATCCGCCTTGTGCGCTGCTCAAACTCATTTCGTCCTGCAGTAAACTGCTCATCGTTGCCATCCCTTCGCGGTATTTGAGCGTTGTTTCTTTATACACTTTCTCGGCTAATTCCAGGTTTTGTTTTTGACGGCGAACCACATCTTTGCTATTCAGGTAGTTGTTCAAAGCATTCTTATAATTCATGCTAAAGCTCTCTTTCGTGCTTTCAAGCGTTGCTTGTGTTTTTTGCAAGTCCAACGTAGCCTGACGGGACTTCGATCTTTTTTCAAATCCATCGAATACAGGAACCGAAAGACTTACAGCAAAATTGGCCATTGGATACCATTTATTTGCAGCGCCGGTTTTGAAGTAGGTACTAAAATCGTTTCGAAGTCCCTGATATGCCGCCTGACCTGATAAAGAAAGCGTTGGTAAATAACCATCACTAATCACTTTTTTGTTGAGCAGATTCAAGTCCTTTTGCGATTCGAGCAAGCGGATAGTAACGTGATTCGAAAAATCAGTTTGAAGCAGTGGTTCGTTTTTCAAAAGCGGCATGGCTGCTGTATCGGTCAATGCAATGTTTTGTTCAAGCGGCAAGTCAAGCATGTATTTAATCATATTCAATTGCTGCTCCTGTGCTGACTTTGTATTGCTTTGTTGCGTGTACAGGTTTTCAAGATTCACATTTACCCGATCCAAATCAACCTGTTTTCCTACACCGTTATCAACAGTTATTTTTGTGATGTCTCTCAGCCGTTCAGTACGCACAATGTTTTGGTCAATTAGTTTGCGTTGTTCCGCTGTAGTTTGACTCAAAGCATAAAGTTTGGCCACTTCGAAAGCAATTTCTTCGCTTGCCTTTTCGACTGTCAGACTGCTTAGTTCCGACGATTTGGTCAATATCTTAACGGCAGTAAACGCTGTTTGATTATACAAAACCTGACTGATGCTCAACGATGCCGTTGTACTGTATTGGCTTCCCATCTGAAGTGGAAGCATAGTCCCCGGTTTTCCTAATAATTCACCCGGCAAAACGGTTGTGGGCAATTGTACATTATCCGTAAAATTGCTATTGAAATTGACTTTGGGAAGTAAAGAAGCATAAGCCTCTTCTTTTTTATATTTGCTTTTTTGATCGTCAATGCGGGCTGTCTTCACATTGATATTCTTTTTTACAGCCATTTGCACGCATTGTTGCAGTGATAATCCGGTGGTTTTGCTCTCCTGAGCAAAGCCCAACTGGCATCCCAGCAACATAACTGCCATTGAAATAATTGTTCGTTTCATAAATTTTCATCATTATTTTATGGTGCAAAGTTATGTTGCAAAACATATACTCTCATGAGAATAAGTGCTCAAACGGCAATTTTTGATACCGAAATGTCCAATTCAGCACTTTAATAAATTGGAACAACATCCGAATGAACGACATCAGCGTGTAATTCCTTATGTTATAGTTATTTCATTGATAAAAAACGGGTAATTCATAACTGAATTACCCGTACAGGATTGATGTTGAATTTAAAAGTAAACCGGCAATAGTTGTTGTGCATCCAACCAGTGCCAGGCAACTTCCAACATTAAAAATCCAGTCTAAATCTCATTCTGACACCATAAGCTGAAACGTTTGGGTTGTTGAGATAAGTAAATCGACGGACTAAATCAATCCTGAAAATCTTGAAAATATTTCCTATTCCAACGCTTCCCTCTATGTAAGGTGTTTTATCGAGTGTATAGGTAACAGGGACTCCATTTGCCTGAACGGGAAACCGAAATAAGTCGGGTTGCAGGTTCGGATTGTTCGCATTCGTGAGATTTCCATATAAAATCTTGCAGGTGAGCATTTCCCTTAAACCCAACTTTTTTGTCAACGGAATTTTATTAAAGAAGAATCCATTGAATGTATGATCTATCAGCAATGATGTGTACTGATCGGTCACAAATTCCAAAAAGTTCATCATATTGTACGACTCAATCTGATACGAATAGGTTTGGTTAGCCTGTGGAATATTCAGCAATGGATAAGGCACCTTGCCAAAAATCTTGCCTGCTTCGAACACAGCATCCGAATAACCAAGTACCGAGAAATAAAATCGCTTACGGATATTGAACCGCAACGTCTGGTAATTATAATCGTTGCCCCACAGTTTGGAACCAGCCGTGTACCTCAAATCGAAAATCGGGAACCGACTGTAATTTGGTATTCTGAATGTCTTTCCCTGATAAAAGCTCTCGTGAGGTGCATAGCGCAAATTCAGATAAAACTCCGATACATGCAGACTGCTTACATCATTCACCCCGCTTGCATAATCGGTGTAGTTATAGGCCAGCGTTCCACCGGGAGCCATACGTGTATATTTGTAACCAAGTGTGTACGAAAAATGGTTCTGAAGCTCGTTCAGGTGCTCTATTTTGAAGGTTTTATTGTAGAAAATCTTATCGTTTACCCCGCGCTTGATGGAAAGCAGAAAATTATCCTCCATCAAAAACTGCATTTGCTGTCCCGGAAGCTGAGTCTCATTTTGTATACTCATTTTCAATATCTTCACGGGAAATTCCTGGAGATTCCGCTTTGTAAACGACCAGGTACCACCAAGGTAGTATTTAAACCGCTCATCATTCAATCCGTAGGCCAGATACGTTTCCAGGTTTAATTTCTTGCTAAATGCATTTGTAGTTCTGCCACCAAACCTCAAGCGCGAACCTTCTATCGGGTTGTACATGTAAAACGTACTAATAGGTCCTATTTCAAACAATCCCAGGTCTTTGTATCCGAATAGAAAAATGGATGCAATATCCATTACCCGCTTAAAAACCGGAACTTTCTGCACACTATCCATGGCCACATAGGTTCCTGCTTCCGATTTACTAAGCTGTTCGTGCCTGTGTGTTTCCAGGTATTCATCACTTAGTTGACCCGTAAATTCAGGCATACGCATCGTTGGTCCGTTTAGTATACTATCGCCTTTGGTAGTTTGCATCAATTTGGTATTGGAATACGAAACTATTTTTTGTCCAAAAATACCACGTCCGTCTTTGCTCAGTCCAAAAATCATTGATATCTGATCCGACGCTAACATCCAATTTTTATTATCTGCCTTAGTAAACTCCTGAACAATCTTGATGTCTTTTACAAAATTGATATTTATGTCTTTGCTTGTTGTCAGCTCTATGCGTTTGATAGCGTAACTTCCATCGAGCAACACGTACAGATAGCCCTGAAAAAGTAAATCCTCTTTGTTTCGGGCACCAAAGTACATTCGGGCCACCTTATCGGCTCCCGACTGGATTGTATCAACGATATAGTATCTGTAAAATGCCGGAGCAGTGCCAGCTATCGGACTCAGAAACTGATTGGAAACAAGCGATATATTATTTTGGTAAATATCAACATCCTGATACAAATACTTGATATTGTTCTCAATGCCTTTATTGTCGAAACCGGCAAACGAAACGGCTTTATGAGCTTTTTCGATCTCCTTCAGCTTTTGTGGCGATTTCTGATAATAAATATCCGAAATATTCTCGGTAAGGTATACGGGCAGAATTTTATCTCCATTACTCTTCAGTGAATCGATATTTTCGAACACAAACTGAAAATGTTTGAATACTTTCTTTTTCTGAAAGTCCGGTGTTACGTGATTAATTGCAAACTGGACTTTTTCATATTTCTCGCGTTCGTAATAATCAAGTGCTTCTTTGCGGTTGTTCTTTTTATGTTCAATCACTTTCTGAATAAGTTCAACGGCGGGATTATTCCGGTTTTTATACTTCTGCTTATTTACAGTAACTTCATGCAATGCCTGTTCCTCAGGGGTTAACCTGATTGTAATTCCGGTTTCGTTCTTCGCAAGTGCTACCCAAACAGATTTAAACCCAACGCAGGACACCTTCGCTTTACTTTTTGCCTGAGTGAACTTACTTGTATTCAGCACAAATTCCCCTTTTTCGTTGGTTTGGGTTCCATAGCCGTAATCGGTTAGCGAAATTGATGCATGTGGAATAGGCTCGTTGTTCTGAGCATCAACTACCACGCCTTTCAATGTTTCGTTGGAATTTGTTTCCGCCGCGAAGCAACTGAAAGGGATAAAAATCAGCAAGATGCCGGGAAGGGCTTTTTTTATATTCATTTATGTAGGAATCCGATAAAATAATCTGATGGACTAATAGCTGTTAAGCCTTTTTGAAGACCCAATAGCGCTGCAAGGTGTAGTTAAACCCAATGGAAACAAAAAGGTCGGTAATGAGTCGGCTGATTTTGTAATCAAGACTCAACATGGTGGTGATGGCAAATGTTCCTATAGATTTCAGAAAGATACTATTGACAACAACCAACAAAAATTTCAGCAATTGCCTGCGCATTGAATGTTGATAGTGATTGTTTTTTGAATGAAAAGCCCATTTTTTGTTTATACTGAAATTTACGACAGCACCTATCATCCCACCAATTACAATGGAAAGAGTGTAGTGTACATGAAAAACTTCCGTACAAAAAACCATGATGCCATAATCCGTAATACCACCAACAAAAGCCGATAGCTGAGCTTTGCCAAAAACAATCATGTTGGCAATGGCAGAATTACTTTTTAGCCGTCTGCTCTTTTTCGCTGATATCGCTCTCATCTGCCAGTTTTAATAGTTTTCTGAAATCAATTATATTCATCACCAACAGAATAAGCGTTACGAGGGATGAAACGTAAAGTATTGAACCATGAAAAAGCACTTCCAGAATAAGAATCATGGAGATTATAATGCGTACTTCGGTAGGTCCGAATGCACCCGAATCGATAGAATATTTACCCGTGATTTTATAGCGCAATAACGTTGTAATCATTTCCCAACCGTACATTACAACGAAAGCAAAACCGATCATTTCCCAGGGTCCATCCACATACACAACAAAACCCAAACCCATGAGTAGTATTCCCAGCCAATCGACTGTCATATCAAGTGCAAACCCAAACCATTTCCGCGATTTTTGGCGGTAGTACGCAATCCGGCCATCCAATGAATCGCCAAACCAATTTATTGCATATCCCAACACTCCCACGAGCAGAAAACCAGCATGAATATAATGAGCCAGCACAAAACTGACGAAGGTTAGTATATTTCCAAAAAAACCAATGCCCGTGAGCATATTCGGACTTAGCCAGGCTGGCATCCGTTTTACCAGAAAAGCAATTGTAAGTTGCTCCGATTCTTTTAATATATTCGTGCGTTCCCTGTCTGCCGAAATAATTTTCCGAATTTCTGCATTCGAAAGACTTTTAGTTTCTTCCATACCCTTTACTTTTAATTTACAGGATTCAATTGATGATGTATTAATCAATAACAGTGCATTGTATTGATTTCAGACTGCAAAATTAAGAGGAAATAAGCTGCCACTTATTCGAAGAATTACCGAAGCGGCAATATCAACCACCGAAATGACTTTTTGGAGGAATAAAGGATGTGTTTAGTCTCTTCAATTAATGCTCGTAGTAAAGACTGTTGATTTATTTTCAGCATTTAAGCAGGCAAACCAAGAGAAAAGAAAAGATTCGGAAAAGTTGTTTCAACGCGCCAAATGGTTAAATTAATGGGTGGCAAAAATAGGAAAAAGAATTGATAAAATTGTGAATCAGAAATGGACAATCTGAATTACAACGGATTACAGCTTGTTTTCTAGAAGTAAAATGCATTTATCAACATGGCCTATCATCTCTATTTAAATTGAACTGAGCAGTTTAAAAAACATAAATAGCTGTTTTTAGGATAGATACACCAAGTAGAACTCTACCTTTATAAAATCCTTATATCCAGCCCTATGTTTTTGATTTTATGCTTATACCTTTCAATATATTTTTGCATCGGATAAACAGGAAGCTTAAACAACAATATTTTAAGCGGTTTTTAAATAACAAATATCATGGAAGCAATAATTGGATTACTTGAACTGGCTGGAGGTATAATTTTCTTCTTTGCAGCCGGATTGCTATTTGCACGCATTAGCGGTTACGGTGAATTTTATGATAAGATGTTGTACGACGAAGAATCGGATGCTTACATAACATTTAAGAGATACAAAATGGATAATAACATAAATAATGATGAAGATTTGATTCATCAATTCTATATCTAACAAAAACTGAAATGGAAACAAAACTATTAATGGTAGCAACCACAGAAATGAGCACCCCAACCGGCTATATTATCGGAGCGATAATAGCCGTGATTATACTTGGATATTTAATTTATTCACTTATTAAACCGGAGAAATTCTAACAACGAATCATTCTCATAATAACAAAACGATATGTTTACAACGTATGATTTTTTACAGATTATCATTTTTCTCGGGCTACTCATAGGCTTAACGCCAGTGCTTGGAAATTACATGTACAAAGTTTTTACCGGCGAAAAGCACCTAATGTCAGCTCCGCTTGGTTGGCTTGAACGATTGACTTACAAATTTGTCGGCGTTGACGCTACTGAAGAAACAAACTGGAAGACTTATACTTTCGGGTTGTTGCTGTTTAATTTAATCGGATTTGTGTTTGTATTCCTGCTTCAACTTACACAGGCATATCTTCCTTTAAATCCGGCACACTTACCCAATGTGTCATGGCATTCGGCCTTCAACACAGCCGTAAGTTTTATGACCAACACCAACTGGCAAGGCTATGGCGGTGAAACCACACTAAGCTATTTAGTCCAAATGCTGGCGCTTACCGTTCAGAACTTTGTGAGTGCAGCCACCGGAATAGCGGTTTTACTGGCTCTAACCAAAGGGCTTTCGCGCAGAACAACTGACAAGTTGGGCAATTTCTGGGTGGATTTGACCCGTTCTACTTTGTATGTTCTTTTACCACTCTCAATAATATTTGCTGTTTTTCTGGTGGGACAAGGTGTTATTCAAAACTTCGATACTTATCAAACAGCTCACACATTACAAGGCGCTCAACAAGTAATTCCAATGGGACCGGTAGCTTCTCAGGAAGCTATCAAGCAGCTGGGTACCAATGGCGGCGGCTTTTTCAATGCCAATAGTGCCCATCCTTTTGAAAACCCGACTCCATTAAGCAACTTGCTTGAAATGCTTGCTATTCTGCTGATTCCTGCCGGACTAACTTTCACCTATGGTAAAATGGTAGGTTCTAAACGTCAGGGATGGACAATTTTCATTGTAATGATGATTTTATTACTTGGTGGTTTAGCCATATCCTTGTATGGTGAGTATTCAGCCAATCCTATTTTCGGTCATTCAGCACTGATGGAGGGAAAAGAAACCCGGTTTGGAATTACCAACAGCGTACTATGGTCAACCTCCACGTCGGCTGCTTCCAATGGTTCTGTAAACGCTATGCACGACAGTCTATCGCCATTGGCCGGAATGGTTGCCATGATTAATATCATGCTTGGTGAAATTGTCTTCGGTGGCGTGGGAGCAGGTATCTACGGTATGGTTGTGTTCATTATTCTCACAGTATTTATTGCCGGGTTAATGGTGGGTCGTTCTCCTGAGTATTTGGGTAAAAAAGTGGAAGCATTTGAAGTGACCATGGCGATTATAGCCAACCTGGCAACCTCTTTTGTTATTTTGCTATTCACGGCATGGGCGGCGGTAAGTACCCTTGGCTTATCCAGCCTGAACAATGTCGGACCGCACGGATTTTCCGAGATTCTTTACGCTTTCAGCTCAGCAGCCGGAAACAACGGTAGTGCTTTTGCAGGACTCAATGCCAATACGGTTTTCTATAACCTGCTTCTTGGAATAGGGATGCTGATCGGGCGATTTGGAGTAATTATCCCGATACTGGCTATTGCCGGAAATATGGCACAAAAGAAAATTACCCCGGTATCAACAGGAACTTTCCAAACGGATAACTGGCTATTTGTTTCTTTACTAATCGGTGTAATCATTATTGTCGGAGGGTTGACTTATTTCCCGGCCTTATCATTGGGTCCGATAGTAGAACATTTATTAATGAATCACGGAATTACTTTTTAAACTCCTCTATCCCTAACAGGGAATGAAAATAATTAGCATTATGACAACAAAATCAAATAAAAGTATCTTCAATAAAAAGCTACTTGCGAGGGCTGCGAAAGACAGCGTAATAAAATTAAGTCCTGCTGTTCTGATAAAAAATCCGGTTATATTTATAGTTGGTATCGGAGCAGTACTGACAACTATCATTGTTTTTCTGGGGATTTTTCAGGGAGGATATTCATCTTTCAATTTACAAATTGCTATCTGGCTATGGTTTACGGTACTTTTTGCCAATTTCTCAGAAGCAATAGCCGAAGGACGTGGAAAAGCACAAGCCGAAAGTTTGCGTAAAAACCGCACGCAAACCGTTGCCCGTAAAATGGTTGGTGACAAAGAAACTGAAGTGTTAGCTCCCGATTTACGCAAGGGCGATATTGTGGTTTGCGAAGTGAATGATGTAATTCCTTCGGATGGAGAAGTAATTGAGGGAATTGCCAGTGTCGATGAGTCAGCCATAACGGGCGAATCGGCACCGGTGATTCGCGAAAGTGGTGGCGACCGCTCAGCCGTAACCGGTGGTACCAAAGTTTTGAGCGACCGCATTCTGATTCGTATTTCTGCCGATGCCGGTGATACTTTTATCGACCGCATGATTGCCTTGGTAGAAGGCGCCAAACGTCAGAAAACACCAAACGAAATAGCCCTGACGATTTTACTTTCGGGCTTATCGATTATCTTCCTTTTGGCAGTAGTTACGCTTCCGGCATTTTTTAGATACAGTTTAAATGCTTCGGGAATTCCGCAGTCACACAACTTGTCTATTCCGGTATTGATTGCTCTGCTGGTTTGTCTTATCCCAACCACGATCGGTGGATTGCTGAGTGCTATCGGTATCAGCGGTATGGATCGGTTGATTCAACGAAACGTTATAGCTACCAGCGGTCGTGCCATTGAAGCTGCCGGCGATGTAGATGTGCTTTTACTCGACAAAACAGGAACCATTACCCTTGGAAACCGCATGGCCACCAACTTTGTGCCGGCCGAAAATGTAACGATAGAAGAACTTGCCGATGCGGCGCAACTCTCTTCACTGTCCGACGAAACACCCGAAGGTCGTTCAGTTGTGGTATTGGCCAAAGAAAAATTCAATATCCGTGGACGCGATATTACTCATTTACACGCCACTTTTATCCCGTTCACTGCACAATCGCGCATGAGTGGGGTAGATTTGAAAACCCCCGAAGGTAAAGTGCACCAAATTCGTAAAGGCTCATCGCAAGCTATCCAGGCTTTTGTGGAAGAAAACAACGGAGTTTATTCTCAAAAAGTGATAGATGTAGTATCCGACTTGGCACGTCAGGGAGCAACGCCTTTGGTAGTGGCAGAAGATAACAAAGTATTAGGTGTAATTCACCTGAAAGATATTGTGAAAGGTGGTATCAAACAACGGTTTGCCGAACTTCGTCAAATGGGAATTCGTACCGTGATGATTACCGGTGATAATTCCCTGACTGCCGCTGCAATTGCAGCAGAAGCCGGTGTAGATGATTTTATGGCAGAAGCCAAACCCGAAGATAAATTGCGTCGTATTCGTGAAGAACAGGAAAAAGGACACTTGGTAGGAATGATTGGTGATGGTACGAACGATGCACCTGCCCTGGCGCAAGCCGATGTTGGTATCGCTATGAACTCAGGAACACAAGCAGCTCGCGAAGCTGGTAACATGGTGGATTTGGACAGCAACCCAACTAAATTGATTGAAGTAGTGGAAGTAGGCAAGCAGTTACTTATGACTCGTGGAGCACTTACCACCTTTAGTATCGCCAACGATGTGGCTAAATACTTTGCCATTATTCCGGCTATTTCTATTGCGCTGTATGCGGGAAGCAATGGACAAGGACCATTATCAGCACTGAATATCATGAAACTTGGTTCACCTGAGAGTGCCATTCTAAGTGCTATCATTTTCAATGCACTTATTATCATTGCACTTATTCCACTCGCGCTGAAAGGCGTGGCCTATAAACCAATTTCAGCCAATAGAGCACTGACAAAAAACTTGCTGATTTACGGATTTGGCGGTTTGGTGGCACCATTTATCGGAATTAAAATTATCGACATATTGATTAATTTATAATATTCAAGAATATGAAAACATTTGGTATCGCATTAAAAATATTCCTGGTTTTTACCATTCTTACCGGGATACTATATCCGCTTTTGGTTACGGGAATTGCACAGGTTGTTTTTCAACATCAAGCCAATGGCAGCCTGATTTTAAAAGACAATAAAATAATCGGAAGTGAGCTTATCGGGCAACAATCCGACAGCACAATTTATTTTACCTCTCGTCCCTCGGCAATTGGAAATAATCCATTACCTTCGGGCGGTAGTAATTTAGGTTTGACAAGCTCAAAACTAAAAGCTATGGTTGTTGAACGGAAGAGTAAATTCATTACTTTCAATCAACTGGACAAAAATGTGGAAGTACCGTCCGAAATGCTTTTTGCGTCGGCAAGTGGTCTCGATCCACATATTTCTCCGGAGGCTGCTCAATTGCAAATCAATCGAATTGCGACGGCACGGCACTTTAGTAATACTCAAAAAGAAAGATTGAAAATACTCGTTAAAAAGATGAGCGAAACACCTCAACTTACTTGTTTGGGCGAAAGCCGGGTGAACGTATTATTGCTGAACGTTGCCTTAGATAAACTAAAATGATTTTTTACCACTAAGGCACTTAGGATACTAAGATTCACAAAGAAAGAATATTTTAATCTAAGTGTTTCTCTGTGTTCTCCGTGACTTAGTGGTTACTCTTAATCTTGATTAAAATGAATGACTTCGAAATTGACAGACCCAATCCCGATGAACTTCTGGCTGCATTAGCTAAAGAGGAAGAGAAAAGCAAACGGGGCAAGTTGAAGATTTTCTTTGGGATGTGTGCTGGTGTGGGTAAAACCTACACCATGCTTCAGGCAGCGCATATTGAAAAAAAGAAAGGGATTGATATAGTCATAGGTTATGTGGAAACGCATAAGCGAAAAGAGACTGAGGCGTTGGTACATGGTTTTGAAATAATTCCCCGCAAAGCCATTGAATATAAATCCACTTCCGTTGAGGAGATGGATTTGGACGCTATTATAGCTCGTAATCCACAAATTGTGTTAGTCGACGAATTGGCTCACACTAATGCGCCCAATAGCCGCCATAACAAACGGTATCAAGACGTGCAGGAACTATTGGAAAACGGTATTAATGTTTTCACCACGCTCAATGTGCAACACCTTGAAAGTCGTACCGATACAGTAGCTCAAATCACCGGGGTAATTATTCGTGAAACGTTACCAGATTTTATTTTCGAGAATTCCGATGATATAGAATTAGTCGACATTACACCGGATGAACTCCTTCAACGACTATCTGAGGGGAAAGTTTATACGCCCGAACGTTCCAAAGAAGCTGTAAATAACTTTTTCCGCAAAGGAAATATTACAGCATTGCGCGAAATGTCGCTCCGCATTGTTGCCGACCGGGTGGATAATCAGCTACACGATTACATGCAGGACAAACGCATTCGTGGTCCATGGAAATCGGGGTTGCATTTTCTGGTGGCTATCGGTGTAAGTCCTTCTTCGCAAGGTCTGCTGAAATGGGCAAAGAATCTGGCTTATACTATGGGGGCAAATGTGGAGGCACTTTATGTTGAAACCGCACAACGTTTAACCCCAAAAGACCAGGAGCAACTCGATTTAAATATTGATCTGGCCAAAGAACTTGGTTTTAAGGTTAGAATCGTTACCAACGATGATTTAGTCAAAGCAATTGTAGATTATGCTCAAAAAGAAAATATAACGCATATTATTGTCGGGAAAACCCGATTTAGTAGTGTGAAATCGCTACTCAAATTAGGAAATTTTGTCAACCGATTAATCAAATACAGTGGGAACATTGATGTGTATATACTTGGCTCGGATACTCCCGTCGAAGAAAAGTTCAATGTCAAAACTGCCATTCCCCCTTTTACGTCGCACAGCCGTCAGTACCTGACAGTTTCACTGATTGTTTCCCTGACTTCCGTATTGAGTTACTTTGTTAGAGACATAGTAGGATATCAGGTTGTATCAGTCATTCTGTTATTCATGGTATCTCTTTTGGCTTTGTTTTATGGTACAGGTCCTGTATTGTTTGCTGCCACATTAAGCGCATTAATCTGGGATTATTTCTTTATACCACCTCAATTCACTCTGCTTATTCAAAAACCGCTTGATATTCTGCTGTTATTTATGTTTTTCATTGTGGCATTGGTCAATGGAACGTTAACGTCCAGAGTCCGACGTCAGGAAAAAAAGATACGCATACGCGAAGAACGCACCAATGCACTCTATCAATTAACGAAGGATTTAAACTCAGTTTCAGGCTTCGACGATGTGATTAAAATTGCTTATGATTTTATTAATCGCTATTTTAAACTGGAATGCAGTATCGTGGTCAAAAATGATCTGAATCAATTGGAGGTTATGCCCATTGAGAATTCTACGATTCACTTAATCGAAAGCGAAATGAGTATAATCAATTGGGTAGAGAAAAATTCATTGAAGGCAGGTAAATTCACCAATACTTTGCCCTCCAATGAATACATATTTTATCCATTAATAGGTAGTAGCAGCACATTGGGAGTGATAGTAGTAAAACAAACCAAGGTCTTTACTCATGGCGAAGAACAGTTTTGGGAATCGTCGCTTGCGCAGATTATCGGAAAATACGAACGGGAATTGTTGCGTAATGCAACAAAAAAAACGTATTTGATTAGCGAATCAGAGAAATTGTATAAAACTTTGTTTAACTCAATTTCGCATGAACTTCGTATTCCGATTGCAGCAATTATGGGTTCTTCGGAAACTCTATTGGAACAAAACCTTCCGGAATCTATTCAAAAAGAGCTTTATTCCGAAATCAATACAGCATCTATACGTCTGAACCGATTGGTCGAAAATCTTTTGAATATGTCACGTTTGGAGTCTGGTAGAATTACACCTCACCCTGACTGGTGCGATGTCCAGGATTTGGTCAATTCCGTTTCCGAATCATTGAAAAATGAGCTGGAAGCGTTTACATTCAAAACAAACATTGCTGCAAATATGCCATTGATATACGTTGATTTCGGGTTAATGGAACAAGTGTTGCATAATTTAATTTTAAATGCAACTCAACACGCCCCCAAAGGAAGTATTATTGAGCTGAGCACCGAGATTGCTGGTGATAATCTGGTTATAAAAGTAATCGATCAGGGACATGGATTCCCTGAAATTGAACTGTCGTCTGTTTTTGATAAATTTTATCGGGGGAAGGATGCAAAGGCTGGTGGTACCGGACTGGGGTTGTCCATTGTAAAAGGTTTTGTGGAGGCGCACAATGGGAATATATCTGCTGCCAATGGAATAAATGGCGGAGCAGTTTTCACACTGAAAATACCTAAGAAAGAATAGAAATAACCTTATCTGACTATGAATTTACTTCTCAATTAATGTTTCTGGAAGTCCGTATAATTACGGACTTCCTTTTTTTATATCCCACTAAACCGATACCCAATTCCTGATTCTGTAATCAACAACTTGGGCTTAGTTGGGTCATCTTCTATTTTTTTGCGAAGCTGAGCAATGAAAACCCGCAGATACTGGGTTTCTTCAGTGTATCCATATCCCCATATTTCCTGCAATATATACACATGAGTAAGCACCCTTCCTTCATTTTTTGCCATCAAAGCCAATAATGAAAATTCAGTAGTTGTCAGTTTAATGATCTCTCCATTCTTGGTGGCAACGTGTTTACCCAAATCAATTGTCAGGTTATCAAAAACCATAGAAGCTTCTTGTTGACGAATAACCTGATGAGTTGCGACACGTATTCTGGCAAGTAACTCACGAGTACGAAACGGTTTGGTCAAATAATCATTAGCTCCATTATCCAATGCCCTGACAATATCTTCTTCTGAATTTCGTACCGAAAGGATAATAATTGGTCCGGTATACCATTCGCGTAGTTTCTTCAATACATCCAAACCGTCCATATCAGGTAAGCCCAAATCGAGGATAATAAGTACAGGATTAACCGATGCTGCCAACAAACAACCATCTTTCCCTGTTCCGGCTTCAACAGCCCGATAACCGTTGGCTGACAGGTTTATTTCAAGAAGCCTTCTTATCTGGATTTCATCATCTATTATCAGAATAGTTTGCTTTGAGTCCATATCTTTGATTCAATTTTTAGTATTTCATTGACTTTACAAAGGTACTGGCTTTATTATAAAGATTTTATAAAGAATAACGAGTAAGATATAATTTTTATATGAGGAAAACATGTTTTATAAAAAAATGCATTCATCCAAAAACAATCATCTCATAATTCAATCAGCGATTCTACCCGTTGGAGTTCTGTGGGCACTGAAGAACTAGAAGTGAAAAGTTACAATGAAGAAAAACATGAAATAGTTGATAATTGAATGTGGATTATGCATTATCAAAAAACTCATACCTACAAGAAAACGATTCTGAATGGATAGCCAATTTCATGACAGTAGGAAATCAACAAATACCAAGATAGCGATTTTCATTTATTTAATACACTTATATCATTGTACTTACATTTAATGCCTGCTTCCACGTTCAGTCTCGCCCTATTTTGTCCATTCATTTTTTGGTTTCTTCGGAAAATCGCAGTATCTTAGTACGATTTTTTATTACAAACATACGAGCTAAAAAACTCTAACCTTTCACACATTCATGGAAAACAATTATTGCATCATTATGGCAGGTGGCGTAGGAAGCCGCTTTTGGCCATTCAGTAGAAACGACCGTCCGAAACAGTTTCTCGATTTTTTTGGTACAGGACGCACGTTGCTGCAACTTACTTTTGACAGACTACGCCATGTTGTTCCGGCCGAAAATATACTAATTGTTTCGAATGTTATCTACAAAGATTTGATTCTGGAGCAATTACCAGAAATAAAAGCCAATCAGGTTTTGCTGGAACCAAACAGAAGAAACACAGCACCCTGCATTGCCTATGCTGTAAACCGCATCAAAGCCATGACCGATAAAGCCAATATCATTGTGGCTCCTTCAGATCATTTGATTATGAAAGAGCTTGATTTTTTGGATACACTCAGAACAGGGCTTGATTTCATTGAAAACAACGATTGTTTACTGACATTGGGTATCAAACCTAGTCGCCCCGAAACAGGTTATGGTTATATTCAGATTGATGATGGTGAAACCAATTTACGCCGGGTAAAAACATTTACCGAAAAACCAAATGCCGAACTGGCACAGATATTCTTCGAAACGGGCGAATTTTTCTGGAACTCGGGCATTTTCCTCTGGAACTTGCAAACTATCGTAAAAGCGTTTGACGAACTTTTACCGGAAGTATCATCCAAGTTTAATGCCGGAAAAGAGTGCTTCAATACGGATAAGGAACAGGAATTTATAGATCAGATGTACCAGACCTGCCCGAACATCTCCATCGATTATGGAATTATGGAAAAGGCCGCTAATGTACATGTACTTTGTTCCGATTTTGGCTGGACCGACCTGGGAACCTGGGGATCGCTTTACGAAATGTCGCCAAAGGATGAACATGAAAATGTGTCACTTAAATGCAAAACGGCTTTCTACGAAAGTGAAAACAATATCGTTGTACTTCCTTCGGAGAAACTGGCAGTTATACAGGATTTAAATGGTTATATTGTAGCCGAGTCGGACAACGTACTACTTATTTGCAAACTCGAAGATGAACAACGCATACGGCAATATGTAAATGACGCTAACATTCAGTTTGACGGAAAATTTAATTAATTAGTTGACAATTTACAGCTGACAGTTGATAGTTGTGGTTAGAGTAAGTTCTGATTAGCAATTGTCAACTGTCAACTTTTAATTCATAGAATGAGTGATATAATTCATCTTTTACCCGATTCGGTAGCCAATCAGATTGCAGCCGGTGAAGTGATTCAACGACCTGCATCGGTGCTGAAAGAACTTGTTGAAAATTCGATTGACGCCGGAGCAACTTTTATACAGATAGTAATAAAAGATGCCGGTCGCACGTTGATTCAGGTGGTTGATAATGGTAAAGGAATGAGCGAAACGGATGCCCGCATGGCGTTTGAACGTCACGCCACATCGAAAATACAAAGTGCCGATGATTTATTTGCGCTGCGAACAATGGGTTTTCGTGGCGAGGCACTGGCTTCCATTGCTGCTGTTGCACAGGTTGAGCTGCGAACAAAACGTGCCGGAGATGAATTAGGTGTATTGGTTGAGGTGGCTGGAACTCGCGTATTCAAACAAGAAGCGGTTCAGTGCGATTCAGGGACATCGTTTCAGGTAAAGAATTTATTTTTCAATGTACCTGCGCGTCGTCGTTTTTTGAAAAGCGACAATGTAGAGAAAAGCCACATTCTGACAGAGTTTTACCGGATTGCGCTTGTAAATTCTTCCGTTTCTTTCTCGCTGTTCGACAACGATGAGGAGATTTTCAATCTCCCCGCATCAAACAATAAAATCCGGATTGAAAGTATATTCGGTAAGAATGCCAAGAAGCGCTGGCAACAGCAATTGTTGACTATTGAAACTAACACCAACATGGTGAGCATACATGGCTATGTTGGGAAACCTGAATATGCTCAGAAATCGGCCAATCAATATTTCTTTGTCAATGGGCGTTATATGCGTCATCCATACTTCCACAAAGCCGTATTGCTGGCCTACAACCAAATGATTCAGGCTTCGGAAAGCCCGAATTACTTTATTTATTTCGAGGTTGATCCGCAAACAATCGATATCAACATTCACCCAACAAAAACGGAAATAAAGTTTGAGAACGAACAGGCCATTTGGTCTATTCTTTCGGCTGCAATCAAAGAAGCGTTGGGTAAATTCAACATTATTCCTTCCATCGATTTCGATCAGGAAGGCGCTGTAGATATGCCAACAAGAATGCCCGTTGAGAATGTAAGGCCGCCACAAACTAATTTCAACCCAAACTACAACCCTTTCACAACCGGCTACAAACGTCCCACCCTGGACTGGGAAGACCTCTATGGTGGATTTGAGAAAAAAGACGAACCCATTGCTTCTTCTATCGATTGGGAATCGGACATTGATATGCCCGTTTCGGCAACTATCACACAATCGGAGCAGCAACAAACAATTGAGCAAACTGATTCACGTACCGATAATTTCCAGTACAAAAACCGCTATATCCTGACTGGTATAAAATCGGGCTTGTTGATGATTGACCAACAGCGGGCTCATACCCGCATCCTGTTTGATTTTTTCCTGACACAAATTGAGAAATCGCAGGGCATAACGCAACAAGTACTCTTCCCCGAAGTACTTGAACTGAGTGCCGATGATGATTTATTCTTTGAGCAGATTTTACCCGACCTGCAACGCGTTGGATTTGATTTTGACTCTGCCGGTACTAATTCGTATCGGGTAAAAGGTATTCCGGCACAAATTGAGAAATCGAGTGTGATCGATTTGTTACTTGACATGCTCGACAAAGCCAAAACAACAGCTCAGGACCCAACTGCCAGCCTGCACGAATCCATTTCGCTGACTCTGGCCGAAGCATCTTCACTCAAAGCCGGGCAACGACTTTCGAGCGAAGAAATGAGCGACCTGATAGACCGACTGTTTGCCTGTGCCAATTACAATTTCACCCCCGATGGCAAGAAGATTGTAACAACCTTTACGCAGGAAGAACTGGAGAAGAGATTTTAGATATTGAATTTGTCAAGACTTTTAAATGCTAATATAATACCGCTCCTACGGAGCTTAAAAAAACTATATAATTTTATTCTACCATAATATCGCTTCTCCGAAGCTCCGAAAATGCTCCGCTAGGAGCAGTATTATGGTAGGCTATGTTCATTTCATTAAAACAAAAGCTCCGTAGGAGCGACATAATAAAAAAGTCAAGGTCACCTATTCTTAAACGAAAAAACCGCTCATAATAGAGCGGTTTTTTTATTATTACTGTCAACTGACAACTATAAAACTGTCAACTAATTAGTCTTCTTTTATCTGTGGAGTAATCAGTTTATAGCCTTTACCATGAATATTGATAATAGCTACATTTTGATCTTCTTTCAACAATTTACGAAGTTTGGTGATGTATACGTCCATGCTACGGGCATTGAAGTAATTATCGTCTACCCAAATAGTTTTCAATGCAAAATTGCGCTCTAAAATACTGTTAGCGTTAGCTGCAAGCAAGTTCAGCAATTCTGATTCTTTGGTAGTTAGTTTTTTTGATTCACCTTCGTAAATCAACATTTGTTTTTGAGCATCGAAAACGAATGCACCGATTTGGTATGTTACAACGTCTTTGGCACGTTTTCCTTTCACACGACGCAAGATAGATTCGATACGATACAATAGTTCTTCCATGCTGAATGGTTTCGATAAATAATCGTCAGCACCCAGTTTGAAACCTTGCAGGATATCTTCCTTCATTGATTTTGCTGTAAGGAAAATAATAGGCACTTCAGCATTCAATGCGCGAACGTCAGCTGCCAAGGCAAATCCGTCTTTTTTAGGCATCATTACGTCAAACACACACATGTCATATTTGTTTTTTGAAAAAGCCCTGTAACCGGCTTCCCCGTCGGGTTGCAAATCTGCGTCATAACCCTTTGTCTGCAAATACTCTCTAAGAAGCATGCCAAGATTTTCGTCATCTTCGCACAACAGGATTTTTACTTTTTCGTCAGTCATAATTGTAATTTTTTAATGTTGGTATTGTAATAATAAATTTAGTTCCGATATTTAATTCACTTTCTACTTTGATAAATCCTTTGTGCTCTGAAACAATTTTTTTCACGTAAGCCAAACCTAATCCAAATCCTTTTACATTGTGGACATTTCCGGTTGATACGCGGTAAAATTTCTCAAAAACCCTTTTCAGATCATCTTTACTTATTCCGATGCCGTTATCTTCAATACTAATGAGCAAGTTATCTTTATCATTCCAGGTCTCAATAGTTAGCAACAAAGGCTTTTCTCCACTGTATTTAAGCGCATTATCCATTAAGTTGAATATAACGTTGGTAAAATGCACTTCATCCACCAGTGCTACATCATTCAGTGCTTTAAGGTTAGACGTAATCTTTCCTCCTTTACTTGTCACTTTCAACGAGAAATTGCTTATTATATCTGCAACGAGTGAATTTATTTTAATTTCATTCAGTTTCAGCATCGATTTATCTTTCTCGAAAACTGCCATTTGAAGTACTTTTTCAACCTGCAAGCTCAGACGTTTAGTTTCATCGCGAATCACATTGGATATGTGTTTCAGTATTTCAGGTGTTTTCCCTACTCCAGGGTCCTGCAGCATTTGCGAAGCCAGCGAAATAGTCGATATGGGTGTTTTCAACTCATGAGTCATGTTGTTTACAAAATCATTCTTCATGTTATTGAGTTGCTTTTGTCTGAAAATAATAATCAGCGCCACTACAAACACAATAAAAATAAGTATAAGAAGTGCTATTGACGGCAACAACAAGTTCATCGAACTTAAAATATAGTTTTGCTTTGTTGGAAAAACAACCTGCAAATAAGCAGCCCGGTTCGAATCCTCCAACGGGAAGAACTTTTGAGTATATACATTATTATCACTCGGATCATCATCCTGATGAATGCTCTTGTGGCAATTGTAAATTACCTTTCCTTCCTTGTCAACTATTGAATAATAAAAAGGCAACTTAACTCCATTATTCACAAGTACTTTATCCAAAATTCCATCCAATTCGTCAAAGTTGACACGCTCACTTATTTCTTTATCCTCCGTCTCTTTCATCCAACGAAATACAGCCTGATCGAGTATTGTTTTCGAGCGCGAGAAGTTTTGTTGGAATTTCAGCTGCAAGTATCGTGATGTTTCCTCTATTGTTGCTTTGCCATGACCTGTCGACAACCGTATACCCGGACGATTCAATTGTTCCGAAGTTAGTTTTGGATTGTTAGCCATGCTGTCGATATTCTTCTTCAACTTCACATTCTGAGCATCCAATGTCAACAATCTGTTATTGTTGTTGTGATAATCATTCCCTTCGAGGGTCTGACCCAGATACTCTAACGCTTCATTTTCTTCAACCAAACTGACAGTTTGAAATAAGCTCCGCTGAACATTATCATTAAACTGACTTTCTATCATTTCGGCATTCACACGAACATATCTTGCCTGTAAGACAATTAGCCCTACAAATGTCAAAAGCATGAATATTATCAATAACCAAATTGTCGTTCTTTTCATATCGATGCAAATTTACATGATTATTTAATACTTAGCACTTAATTCACATTATTTAACCCGTTAATTTTGCATTTAATGTAAATTTTAGTGAAATACGACTTTAAATCATAGATTGCATTTAACCTATACAATCCACAAATAGTCATATTTGATTTATTTTTACATATTAAAACTTATTTTCTCATACAATTATAACATTTGAATACATTTAAAGCAAACAAACTTCAAAGTTCATATAACAGTAAGCACAATGAAAGAAAATGCCCCATTCAGACTCTTATTACGAAGTCAGAATGGGGTGTAAAAACAGAGACCTTATATATTGAGAAATTAAACACTTCTCTTTTGAGTTACTAAAATAAACTGTGTATACTCTGTAACAATTCCCTCAACCCGCTCGCGACGCAGGGTGTGATAAGGCTGAGCAACCAAAATCTCGAAACCGCCCTTTTCAAATTGACCACGCAACATATCCAAATCAAACCCTTTATGTGGAATTGGCTCAAAACGGTGAAAGGAACCATCCTCGGTCAACAAATCACCTATAACTACGAGGCCGTCGGGATTAGTTATGGCAGCTAAATGATGTATCGTCCGCTCAATATCCGGCACATGATGAAATGCCATACACGAGAATACCAAATCGATATCCTGCTTATTATAATCGTAAACCTCACCATGTACAATTTCCACAGGGCTCTCATCATTCAGTTTTTCTTTAAGAACACCCAACATAGCAGCCGAAGTATCTTCAAAAACCACACTTCCAAGCCGTGACAACACCTGCATACCAACCAATCCGGTTCCGGCTCCCAATTCCAGCGCTTTCCAAGTCTTTTTCAGTTCTACCTGTTGCAGCATTTCAGCTACAAAAATTTCAGTCATTTTAATCTTCTCAGGACTATCCCATTCAGCAGCCCTGTGTGCAAAATTATCATTCATAACATTGTATTTTATGTCATTCTAAACGGAATTTTTATATTATTGTTTTGATAAAGCAAAAAATAATATTCAGCTCAATTTGAAATTACTGAATATTCATTCAAAAAATGTACTTTTGTAACACTAAAACAATATCATAAGTACGTGCGAAAATAAATGTCCATCGACTTATGACCTCAGACATACGCAATATGAATAACATTCTAAAAACAAGCATTATGGCGATAGCCGTTGTAGCTGCTTCATGCAGTCCCAAAGATGACAAGTCGATTATCGGCAAGCAAAACCCCGAGATAAAAAACGGACTTATGACACCCGAAGTGTTGTGGTCGTTCGGACGCGTTGCCGGCGCACAGGTTTCGCCCGATGGGACAAAGGTGCTTTACAGCGTTTCTTATTACAGCATTTCCGAAAACAAAGGAAACTCCGAATTATTTGTAATGAACGCTGATGGCTCTGACAAAAAACAAATTACAAAAACTGCTACGCGCGAAGCCTCTGCGAAATGGATGAAAGATGGTGAACACATAGCATTCTTATCCTCTGAAAGTGGATCGATGCAACTTTGGATGATGAAAGCCGATGGAACAGACCGCAAACAAATATCTGAGCGCGAAGGTGGCATCAACGATTTTTCATTTTCGCCCGATGAATCGAAGCTGCTATTTGTAGCCGACGTAAAATACGGCGAACGTACTGTTGATAAATATCCCGACCTACCAAAAGCCAGTGGCATTATTGTAAAAGACTTAATGTACAAACATTGGGACGAATGGGTTCAAACCGTTCCTCACCCATTTGTTGCCGATTTCTCCGGTTCAAAAATTGAAAATGAAACTGATATCCTGAAAGGCGAACCATTTGAAAGCCCAATGAAGCCATTTGGCGGTATAGAGCAATTAGCATGGAGTCCCGATGGAAAAACGGTGGCCTACACCTGCCGTAAGAAAACAGGAAAAGCTTACGCACTTTCTACAAATTCTGATATTTATTTCTACAATATCGAAAGCAAAAAGACCGAAAATAAGACTGAAGGTATGATGGGCTATGACCAAAATCCGACTTTCTCGCCTGATGGTAAATGGTTGGCCTGGGAAAGTATGGAACGCGATGGTTACGAAGCTGACAAAAATCGCTTATTTATAATGAATATAGAAACGGGAGAAAAGACGGATCTTTCAGCCACTTTCGACCAAAATTCTACCGGACTGACATGGACTTCGGACAGCAAGTCAATTTATTTTGTAAGTTGCTGGCACGCGGTTACAGAAATATACCGTGCAGATATTGCCGACAAAAAGATTTCTCAAATAACCAAAGGTGTGCACGACTACGGATTTGTTGCCGAAGCAAAAGACAAGTTAATCGGCGTAAAACACTCCATGAGTAAACCCGACGAGGTATACAGCATTGACCCAAAAAACGGCAAAGAAACTGAGCTCTCATTCGAGAACAAAGATATCCTGGCTAAACTTGAAATGGGGAAAGTGGAAGAACGTTGGGTAACCACCACCGACAACAAACAAATGCTGACCTGGGTAGTTTATCCTCCGCATTTCGACAAAAACAAGAAATATCCTACACTGCTTTTCTGCGAAGGCGGACCACAATCAACTGTCAGTCAATTCTGGTCATACCGTTGGAATCTTCAGCTTATGGCTGCTAACGGCTACATTGTTGTTGCTCCAAACCGTCGCGGACTACCAAGTTTCGGCATGGAGTGGCTGGAACAAATCAGTGGAGATTATGGTGGTCAGAACATGCTGGATTATTTCTCTGCGATCGATGCACTTGCCAAAGAGCCTTATGTAAACAAAGACAAACTGGGCTGTGTGGGTGCCAGTTATGGAGGATTTTCAGTTTACTGGCTCGCAGGACATCACAACAAACGTTTCAAAGCTTTCTTAGCTCACGATGGCATGTTTAACCTACCACAACAATACCTTGAAACGGAAGAAATGTGGTTTGTAAACTGGGATCTGGGTGGTGCCTACTGGGACAAAGCGAATGCAATTGCTCAACGGTCATACGCCAACTCACCGCACTTATTCATTGATAAATGGGACACTCCTATCCTTGTTATTCATGGGGAAAAAGATTATCGCATTCTTGCCTCACAGGGAATGGCTGCTTTCAACGCGGCAATATTACGGGGAGTACCCGCAGAAATGCTTATTTTCCCCGATGAAAATCACTGGGTGCTGCAACCTCAAAACGGTATTTTGTGGCAACGCACATTCTACGAATGGCTGGATAAATGGCTTAAGTAACAACTCGCTAAAATACAAAGACAGAGGCTGACTCATTTTATTATGAGCCAGCCTCTTTTCTGTTTTCATTTCCCCTCGCTGCCGCACGAATTCTATCGTGTAGCAACAACTTTAAATCATCCTTCTTCCCACGCGATACAATCGCGCGGGAGCAGAGGATTAGATTATATTAAATGATTGATTTGTAGACTTAGATTAAATTATTCTTCAATCAAATCCAAGATCCAATTAAGCCATGAAAGAATTGTTGAGGCTCTTCGTTTAAATGTAACTTCAGAATCGATTTTATGCAAATTACATTCTTTCATTATCTGGACTACTTGTGTTTTCGATGGAATTTCAGCTTGTTTGAAGTACACCGATAAAACTCTATTAAATACTAAATGCGAAAGAATAGTTTTTGAAAATTCAATTTGACGTTCTTTTATAGACAGGTCAAACAAATTCTTTCCGCTTTGACTTGAATAAAAACAAATTTCATTATTCTCGTTCCGTCCTTTTTCTACAAATCCTAAATATCTCGCAGCATTTGTATAATAATCAACCTGCCTCATATCAAATGTATCACTTTCTTTAAAGTCATATTCTAATATCAGTTCATCTTTTGTGATACTTACTTTATTACATAAAATCTCACATAAGTTAATGATTCTTTCAAATGAATCAGCTTGAGGGAATGGAATTTCAGGCTCTGCGGTTATAAAAGAATTATGAATCAGCCCTTGTATTGTCTCTGTATTTATTACAAGTGAAGTATTTTCTTTTATTCTATATCTTTTCTGATTAATTAACCGAATAGAATTGTAGTTCATTAAGTCGTCAAAAACATATTCTCTCATATGGAAAATACCATTTGTGTATGTCAAAAACATTGGTCTAACCGGCTTTGATATCTTTGATTCCCACAATCGATATGGATAATACAATTGACGAATAATAAAATCAGAAGAAATTGTGTTTTTGGCTTCTAATAGATTTAAACTATTCAATCCTTCAAATCCGGCATCTATTTCAATTTGAGATTTCTCAACATCAATATTCAAAAAGTCACTTTTGGGTGGATTGCGGTAAATGTTGAAATTAAATGCTTGTGAACTCATTCTACCATTTACAGTTGGCAAAAGAAGTTTGTCTTGAGTGAAATCTTCAATAATTCCAGAAACATATGCGCCGTTTATCGCAACAGCTTCACTGGTTATATTGTTATAATCAAGACTTTCTATATATCCGGGGAATACAAAATCAATTATTGGATCTTCGCATGGGGTGAAATCAGAGAAGGTTTTAATGTCTGAAATAATATACTCACCTCGCGAAATGGGCAAAATGGAAAGATTATTATCTGCAAAAATCTTTGGAAGTTGGAAACTATGGTCAATTTTTGCCATTAAACGTGCTTCTCTTTCAACGTTTATTTGTTTTGAATCAATAATGAATGAGCCTTGTTTCTGAATTGATTCAAATATTTTATGATCTTCGAATAGCTTAATCCAACCAGTTTCGTTTTTTGATTCTGCCATAACAACTTATTAAAAGTTCTTAATTAATAGTTCTTCAATTTGACCTCTTTTTTCACCATCAGAATTGATAGACCTATTCGCATTAATTGAATGAATTTTATATTCAGAATATAAATCTTTGATGAAAGGAGCAGATGAATTTGATAATAAAAACTTAATGCCTTTTTCTTCTAAATCATCACAAGCTTTTTTTAATCTAATTTGATGCTTTTCTGACCAGCCGCCTTGTACATAGCCCGTGAAATTTGAGCTTTCAGATATTGGATGGTAGGGTGGGTCTAAATATACAAAGGTGTCAGCAGTTAAGGAATTCAGAACTTTTTCGTAATCACCGTTTAAGATTGTAATATCGGATGAATTTAGGTACTTGCTAACTGCTCTAAGTACGGGTTCGTTCACAATATTTGGGTTTGTATATCTTCCAAAAGGAGAGTTGAATTCACCTAAGCTGTTTACTCTGTACAAACCATTAAAACAAGTTTTATTCAGGTAAATGATTCTTGAAGCATGTTGAACGTTTGTCAATTCATCAAATAGAGGTTGCCTATCTATACTTCTTATTTGATAAAAATACTCTGGATTATTTTCGTGTTTTTTTAGGTCAGTCAATAATTCTTCTAAATTGTTTTTTATAACCTTATATACATTAATCAACTCGTCATTGTAGTCGTTAATGATTGCTTTTTTAGGCTCTAAATGAAAGAACAAAGCTCCACCACCAATAAAGGGTTCGCAATAATTAAGAGAGGATATATTTTTAGGTAGATGAGTTAATATCTCTGGTATAATCTGTCTTTTTCCACCTACCCATTTTAAAAATGGGGCAACAAGTTTGTTCTTTTTCATGTTCATTCCTACTATAAGGACAAAAATATAAGAAATAATTCAATTAATCGATATTTGCGGGACTATTACTTTAAGATTTCATTTAATTATGAAATCCACCTCATTTGTATAGCTTAATTTTTAGTATCAATAATTCGCTATAATCCTAAAATTACATTTTATTCCAACGTGTGTTAGCCATAATTTCAGGTGGTTTTTCATCCTCATTTCGACATAGTGCATTCTTTGAAATTGGCAATCCTTGACGTATTTGAGCGGCACGTAAAACGGGAATTTCTTGTTTCCCTACTTTAGTCGGATTTCCATTTTTATCCCCACAAAGTTTTTCCCACCAATTTCGTCTTGTTTTCTTACCTTGCAATTTCCATTCTTTCATTATTTCATCAATAAGATTTGCAATATCTTCATATCCGTTTTTCATTAACCATGAATGAGTTGTTTCCATAATTATATTTTTTTTGAAAATAGTTCACTGTATTCGTTATTGTTAGATAATTTTTCCGCTAGAAAGTCAATCCAAGCTTGAGTATAAACAAAGTCCTTATGTGGCTCATCGAATTGACAGTATTCAAGGTTACAACCATCTCCTTTTTTTTCAAGAGGTCTTATTTTATAAAATTTACATGCTTGTGCATGATGAAATGAAGCATTAAACTTTCTTCCGATTTTTCTTTGAACTTCTTTTGCAATTTCACCAGCTTTAAATTTACCCGGATTAACCACTTGAATTTTTTTCTCTCTAGTTATTGCTATTTGCTTGTTAATAGAATTGATAATGTCTGGATTTTGGGGATCATACTTAATAAATTCAAGTGCTATATCTGATGATTTTAAGTTATTCCCAATTTTGGGAACAAGATACACTCTGAAGCTATATTTTGGATTTTGGTATATGTCATCATTTACTTGTTCTCTGAAAGAATCTATATACTGCATTACAACATCGTACTGTTTCCCTTGAAATTTTTTCTGAATCTCAATTTGTTTTTCTGTTCTAATGTTCGATGTTTGTAATGGCATAGACATATATTCTTTTAGAGCGTAATAATCTCCAAATTCAGTTGTAATTAATTCATCAAAATTTAAAAGTGCAGCCTGACATTCACCAGCTACGTGCATATCAATAGTTGGAACATATCTGTGAACTATTTTATTTCTTAATCCGATGAGAAATTCAAGATTTTTGGTTATAGCATTATTTTCATTACGATAATAGTTTTTTATGCACGTACATAATTCCCAAGCTTTACAGTCATTATCAATTGTTTTATATTCTCCATTGTCATCTTTATAGAAATAATCAATGCCATTTTTTTGAAAAATAGCATGTAACAAGGAAGTCCAAGCAATTATTATCATTACAATAAATCCTTCTGATTTAAATAATGTTGCAGGTCGATTATAAATATCCAATGCCAAGATTGCACATTCTCTTGATTTAATGACTAATACTTCAACTTCTAATTCTAGTCTTGGTTTTGTGGGATCGATATAATTTTTTTGTACTTGTGACATTAATCTTAAATACTCTTCTTCAGTATATTCGTTAATACCGAAGACAGAGTATTCGTCATCTTTCTTCGTCAAAAAGGCAGCCCATTTTTTTGACAAATAAGTGTTTAAAGTTGATTTTGACCAACCTGTATAGTTCATTAATTCATCAATCTTAAAAGATAATCCGTTTGATTCTTTTTCGCAGAAAAAGGAATAAGACTTTTCTAATTTTTCATTGATAGCCATGATTAATAGTTGAAGTTAGTATAAATTATTAAAACTATTCTTGTTTTTGTGAGCAAAGAATTGGACTATATGGGCTGTCTTTTGCTCCTCTACATGCATAACAATAACTTTGATCTCCATTTGGGTGATTTTTAGTTATCCTTTTAGTGGATCTGCCGAATGCAGATGGATTTGAATAGAATACGTGTTCACGTCCATTTTGGCTCGAACATAGTGGACAAGATTTTAAATTTCCATGAGTTTGACTCTCATTAAGTGGTTTGTTGCAGTGTGTACAATTCATAAGCTGTCGTTTTAGTTGTTATAATGCAAATTATTTATTTTTCGGTCTAATTTATAGCGTTTTCTGTCTGTCTTCCTTTTTTTGGGGATTGCACCTAATACATTGCTATGGGAACTCTAAGTTGGGTATGGGAACCTGAGGTGGACATATATCGCATTTATGTTTTTTGCTGTAATGTTTTATTATATTGATTCGTAACGATATGTGTAAATAGTTTTATATTAACTGTTGTTCGCATATATTTGCTTTATAAGCCTAAGATAAATCAATGAAACCCCGCCCACCCGCTTTAGCTCAAAATTCCATTTTTAAAATTACTCCCCCTAAAGCAAATAACCTTAGGGGAAGTTTCAGGGATAGCGATAGTGGTAGTGAACGAAATTAGTTGTTTACGCCGTAGGAGTTGGGGCAGCTTTTTTGGCCGGGCTGTAGTGGATAACCGAAGCAGCCTTAAATTTGAAATAGAAATCGGGATCTTTGCGTTCGAACTGACGAATAAGCTTGTCGAGCGAATTGTGTCTGATATCGGCCAACTCGCCGAACAGACTGCCAATGCGCTTGGTGATGTTTGACTGGTCGATAGACACAATGTTTTTGTCGTTCACACTTGTTTTCAGTTTTGCCAGTTTATCGGTACATTCCTGTACTTCATCGGCAGCAATGCCGCACTCTTCCAGGTCGGCAGCAGGGATTTTTTGAACTTGCGCCATCACTATATCTGCAATGTGTATAAGTCCGGCCTGATCTTCGTGATGTACCTGCGTGCGGTTATAACTCACCTTTTCCTGCAAGTTAATATCTTTTCTTTCTTCGGCATAGGCATGTACGGCTCCAACAATATCCAACACGAGTTCAGCAACATCTTCGAGCAAAGCGTTCTTTTCGGTTGTGATACCGGTGGTAATCTCTTCTTGTTGTGGAATGAGCGATTTGATCTCAGTAACAAGTTCACGTACTCTGATGATTTTTTTGCCGAAGACAGGAATTTTAGCAACTGCCGCCGGGGCTTTGTCGCACTCAATAAGCATTTTTTCGTAAGCAGATAATACCGCATTCTGATAATTTGTCATTTGAATTTGATTTAGTAGGTTATTATTTCCGATTCTTTTTATGTGAATCTGCCAACAAATTTAAGAGGAAGTTTTTAGATATGCAATAGTGAAATCCGTTTTTTCTTTAGAAAAATGAATTTTAGAAGCTCTGAATTTTCACAGAGCCCTTTGCTGGTCGGGCTTTTAGACCAAAAAGTTTTTTTTCAAAAATCCGAATATTTTTTTCATTTGAGGTAAGTAATGAGAAATAAATAATGTCGTAAAATTGAATAAAAAAAATATTGAAGAATAGAACGCTGATAAACGCTGATTTAGCGGATGAAAAACGGATTTTAATTTCGACAAGTCGAAATTGATTTTCAGACATTTACTATCTTATCAGTCATGCTTGCATGACTAAAATCCGTATTTAAATCAGTAGAATTATTATTCCGTGAACGGAATGTTCCATCCGTTCCAATCCGCCGAATCCGTAATATCCGCGTTCTATTCTTTTTCTAAAATACGACATTCTATTCTGAATGTTACTTATTTGGTCAGGTTGGTCGGCCAATCTGTTTTTCAACAAACTACCAGTAACAAATAACCAGCGAATGCAGGAGCATAACTCTGACAGCTTTGTTTTATAAAACAGGAAAATGTCACTGCTAACGCGGCTACGTCCCTTTCTGACACAGTTTATTGAACAGACCCCTTAGACCCGATTATCGAAATGGCTTCTCCACTCATAGAGATGACTTCTCCACTTATCGAGATGACTTTTCCACTCATAGAGATAGTTTCTCCACTCATTGAGATGACTTTTCCGGTCATTGAGATGGCTTATCCACTTATAGAGATCGTTTTTCCACTCATTGAGATGACTTCTTCACTCATAGAGATCGTTTCTCCACTCATAGAGATGACTTTTCCGGTCATTGAGATGACTTCTCCACTCATAGAGATCGTTTTTCCGGTCATTGAGATGACTTCTCCACTCATAGAGATGGCTTTTCCGGTCATTGAGATGGCTTCTCCGATTATAGAGATGACTTTTCCGGTCGTAGAGATGACTTTTCCACTCATTGAGATCGTTTTTCCACTCATAGAGATAACAAACCCGTTCATTAATCAGGTGCTACCTCACCCCAACAGCCGTTGTTCTGTCTTTTTTTGGTGTAGGCGTTTAGACCGCTCTTATTTGTAACAATAATATTCAAAGAGCAACTCCGAAGGAGTTAAATGTAAATAACCCCCAGTAAGCTTGCGCAACTGGGGGGATACGAATATCTCTGCATCAACAACCCCGGAGTGGGTTGAACAACAATGTTATAACAACATTCAACCCACTTCGGGGTTGTGAATCTGTGGGTGTCATTATCCCCCGGTTGTGCTTCGCTTACCGGGGGTTATTCACATTAAACCCTTTCAGGGTTTGGATTCACATGACAAAATGTGTTTATGCATATCTCTAAACAAAACAAACAAATCAACAAGTCTATTATCAACAATATAAACAGGGCGGTCTAAATGCATATACCATTTTTTTATTCAAAATCAATCCAATATCATAATAATTTGTATTTTTACAAAAACAAAACATTTTTCTTTGAGAGGATGCAACGTTTTGAAACGGTCGCGCATCTAACAATCAGACTATGGAATTGGTAAAGGCTACAAGGAATGAACAAGAACTAATTGCAGCTTGTCGGGACGGGAAATCATGGGCTCAGCGGGAAATCTACGAGCAACATGCACCGACCATGATGAGTGTCTGTTTCCGGTACGTGAACGACCGGGAAACGGCGCGTGACCTGCTGCAGGATGGGTTCATTAAAGTCTTTTCAAAGGTGGATACCTATTCCGGTTCGGGTTCTTTTGCCGGTTGGATGCGACGGATATTCGTCACCACGGCACTGGAACACCTCAGGCAGAACGATGCCCTGAAGCAAAGCGAGAGTATTGACGATTATAACCACAGCATTGAAGATGTGGATGTTTCTGTCTTGGAAAATATCTCTGCAAACGATTTGATGCGATGCATCTCAGAGCTACCGGATGGATACCGGACGGTTTTCAATTTATACGCTATCGAAGGTTATTCTCATGCCGAAATTGGCAACATACTTAATATCAGCGAGAATACATCGCGTTCACAATTTATGAGAGCCCGAAAATTATTGCAAAAAACGGTTCTCACACTATTCAATTCATAAGCATGCAAAACGACAATATATATTTGGATCAACCAGACGTTTTCAGTGAAAACATACGGCTAAAACTGGAAGCGCACGAAATTCCTGTTGATGCAGCATGCTGGGATGAGATTGAAGCACGCCTGAATGCCAACAAAAAGAAAAAGGTTATCCCATTTTGGTGGTGGCTTTCGGGTGGTGCCGCCGTTGCCACATTGGCATTACTCCTGACAATTGGCTCTTTCTTTAATTCTCCATCCTATCTAAGTAAAACTGAAAAGAAAAGCATTCCTACAACCGGAGCAATTAGAAAAGAAACAGTATTAAGTCAGGCAACTAACATTAAATCAACAAGTGAATATCCCCAAAAAACAACAAACAACACAAAGAAACAAATTGCAGTCAACAAGTCGAAAATTGAAAACAGTTTGATAAACAATCAAACGACTAACGTAGACTCAACTAAACAAAATGTGCAACCCGAAAATTCAGGGGATATTTCAGTAACAAATATTCAGGTTGCCGAATCAACAGTAAAAACCCAGGATTCGGTTTCGAATATTTCAACCAAGAAATACACCCCAAACACACTTGTTGCAGTTACAATAGAAGAACAAACAGTCAAACCCAAAAACAAAGAAGGGTGGCTGCTGGCTGCTTCGGTTAATCAGGCAGGAAGCACATCGATGGGAAACTCCGGGGATTTCTTATTTGCTTCGGACGGAAAGAATTATTTGTCGAATGCTGAAACAAACTATACAAGCATTATGACCGCCAATGATTTTGAGAAAATAAAATACCACTCAGTTCTGTCAGTAGGATTGGTTTTGCGAAAGAATCTCAGTCCCGGTATCTCAGTCGAATCAGGACTGATGTATAGTTATTTGTTTTCAAGCTTTGAAAAAAGCGGATTTGTAAGTTATGACGCAACACTGGCTTTGCATTATTTGGGTATTCCGGTAAATTTGGTAGGTCAAATTTGGAAAAATAATAAGTGGGAATTCTATATTTCGGGTGGTGGCATGGTCGAAAAGGGTTTACGATCCATCTACACCCAAAACCAACACACAGGAAATCAAACCATAACAACAACAACAGCCGAAACAGGTATTACCGGCTTTCAATGGTCGTTGAACGGAGCAGTAGGGGTTACTTACAAATTGCATCGAAACATAGGCATTTATCTGGAACCTAAGGTTTCCTATTTCTTTCACAACAATCAACCTGTTAGTGCACGAACTGAACTACCTACAGTTGCGGGGCTGACTGCCGGTCTTAGATTTCAACTTTAAAGATTATGAAAACAAAAATCTATTGGGTATTGACAATTTGCTTATTACTTACATCTTGTAGCAATGAGATAAACAACAAAGTAATTCAGGTAAACTACGGAACATCATTTGGCGAGTGCATTGGCTATTGCAAGCATGAACTGACTCTTAAGCAAGACTCAACAATATTTCACTGTTCGGGCTGGAGTCAACAGTATCCGGCACTGACTTTTCATGAAACATTAGCACCTTCAGCCTGGGATTCGGCAAAAGTAAATCTAAACATCAAAAGTTTCTTTGCTTTGCAGGAAGTAATTGGTTGCCCTGACTGTGCAGATGGAGGTGCTGAATGGCTGGAGATAAAACTAACAAACGGCGATATTCATAAGGTTACTTTCGAATATGGCAATGAACCAACTTTACTAAAAAATCACATATCCTGGTATCGTGAAAAGCTAAGCAAAAATGAATGCAAATAACTTCTAAATCTACCATAAAATGAAAACACTATTCAGATTGGCACTTGTACTCTTTCTAGTTATAAGCTGCACAACTCAAAACGACCCAATCGTCAAAATCCCGAAAGATGCAGAACCCATCGTATTAAATGCAGAACTTCAGAAACGCGTAAATCAGGACAATGAATTTGCGTTTGATTTACTAAAGAAAACAATCTCATCTTCGGGCGAAACCAATGTGTTCGTATCTCCACTAAGCGTTAGCATTGCGCTTGGAATGGCCTGGAATGGAGCAAACGGTGAGACGAAAACCGAAATGGGAACAGCATTGAAAATGAGTGGAATGTCAGCAGCGGACATGAATGACTATTACAAAATTATGCAATCGACACTTCCAACAATTGACCCAACAACCAAACTCAACATTGCCAATTCCTTGTGGTACAAAACAGGCTTCCCTGTAAAAACTGATTTTTTAAAAGTAAATTCGGACTATTTTAATGCCTACGTGAAAGAACTCGATTTTTCAAAAAGCTGGGCTGTGGATACGATCAACAACTGGTGTGCGAAGAAAACAAACAACCTGATTAAAAAACCATTGGACCAAATTCCGGGTGACGCAGTTATGTACCTTGTCAATGCAATCTATTTTAAAGGGATTTGGCGCAAACACTTCGAAACCAAGAATACGAAAGAAGCTGACTTTACAAATGAATTGAACACGGCAGTCAAAGTAAACATGATGTATCAGAAAGATACATTTGCCTATGCAAAAGATGATTATGCTCAATACCTGGATATGCCCTACGGCAACAAAGCATTTAGCATGACCGTGATATTACCAAATGAAGGAAAAAGCACAGATGATGTTCTAAATAACCTGACAACAACCAACTGGAACAACAGGCTGCAAAATATGTCGACACGGGAAGTGGAAGTCTATCTGCCCCGTTTCAAAACTCAGAATAAATTCATGTTGAATGATCCATTGAAAAATATGGGCATGAATCTGGCATTTACGGGTTTTGCTGATTTCACAAACATAGCAGACACAAACCTTCAAATCTCACGCGTACTGCACGACACATACGTAGAAGTTACAGAAGAAGGCACAGAGGCGGCAGCCGTGACGGTTGTAGAAGTAATGGTAACATCAATGCCTGTTCCCGAACCAACCCCTGTATTCAAGGTGAATAAACCTTTCGTATTTTTAATTCGCGAAAAAAGCACAGGAGTTATTCTTTTTATCGGTAAAATGGGAAATATAGAAAAGTTCTGACACATTAAAATCAATAAGATATGAAAAAGATCATGTATTTGCTCAGCCTGACGGTTCTTGCATTAACCGGTTGCCAGGACAGGGTAACTGAAATGGTTACTTACAAAATAAACGAACCGGTTTTCATGTCGGCAGAGACCTTTCGCAATTCAGTGAAAGTTACTGCAGAGCCTCATAAAATTACAAGCCTTGGTAAAATGTGCTTCTACAATGACTACCTGTATATCTCAGAACCAGAAAAGGGGATACATATCATCGACAATCGGAATCCAGCCAATCCACAAATAATTGGCTTTATCGAATTGATGGGAAATGCCGATTTAGCAATTCGCAACGGTTTACTTTATGCCGATTCGTATGTCGATTTAGTTTGGTTCGACATTAGCAATCCTGCACAACCAGAGCTCAAAGGCAGATTGGATACTATATTCACAACCGCATTGCCAACAACAGATAACCAATATGGTATTGATTATGCAAAATGTTATGGAGAAAAAAACAGTGGGGTTGTGGTTGGCTGGGAATTAAAAGAAAAAACCGAAGAAGTATCGCATTACACAGGAGGCTGGTGGAACGGTTGGACAAAAGGTGATATACTCTATACATCACCAACCTCAACAGCTACAGTCGAAAGTAGCACCGGAATAAATGGATCGATGTCACGTTTCACCATCTACAACGATCATTTATATTCAGTTACCAATAATTATATGAATATCTTTGATTTGTCGACTGCAAAGCCAACAAAGGCAGCAGGTGATATGTATATGGGTTGGAATATTGAAACAATTTTCAGCTATAAAGACAATATGTTTATGGGAACTCCAACCGGAATGTTGATTTATTCCGTGAAGGATCCACTAAAACCGGTATATGCATCTTCGGTTCAGCATGTTTTTGGGTGCGATCCGGTAGTGGTGGATAATGATTTAGCCTATGTAACTGTACATTCAGAAGCAAACCGCTGCGGACAAAGTGCCAACGAATTGATGATAGTCAATGTAAGCGATGTTTATAAACCAAAACCACTTGCAACCTATACTATGACAAGCCCCAAAGGATTGGGGATTGATGCCGGAAAACTTTTTATTTGCGATGATGGACTAAAAATATACAACATTGGTGACCCTCAAACTATAATGGCAAACGAGATTGCTCATTTCAAAGATATGAATGGTTTTGATGTTATCGCACACAATAATATAGTAATGATGATTGCCGATGATGGAATATATCAATACGATTATTCCAATACAAGTTCAATAAAATATTTGAGCAGAATTCCTATTGGACAATAACATTTCAATTCAAACTAAAATGTGTGACTATGCAAAACAGAGTAAATTTCATTATAACATTAAGCATGCTCCTACTTTGCTTATATTCCTGTGAAGAACCAATTGGGAAATGGGATGATAACATTAAACTATCAGCAAAAAAAGCTGACTTTAAAGCAAATGGAGATTCTATTACCATTAAAACCGGAGGTAGTTGGTGGTGGATTAATAATATCATGATCAACAATAAACCGGTATGGTACCCTAGACCCGAAACTGCCGATTCCACTCATTACACAGTAAATTTAGACAGCGTAGTGATAAAGCGTCAGGATGCAAAAACATTGTTTATAAAAGTCAATAAGAATAACCTGAAAACGCAACGTGAAATAAGTATCAATCTGGAAGCTGGTGATTATTTTGATTACGTAACAATTACTCAAAAAGCACAATAAAAAAAACTCTCCGAAAAACACAATGTCTTTCGAAGAGTTATTAGCAATAGGAATGCGAATTTTTGATTATCCGTAGATAACATTTCCTTTTTCATCCAGGAATTCTTCGAAGCTTTTGTTGTATTGCTCCATAGCACGATAACTCATAGCCATACTGGAGAAACCACCGTCGTGATACAGGTTTTGCATTGTAACTTTACGGGTCAGATCGCTAAACATAACAACGCAATAGTCGGCACAATCGGCTGCTGTGGCATTACCAAGTGGCGACATACGTTCCGAGAAGTCAAGCAATCCTTCCATTCCTTTTACACCGCTACCGGCAGTTGTAGGAGTTGGAGATTGAGAAATAGTATTTACGCGTACATTATGTTCGCGGCCGTAGATATAACCGAAACTACGTGCTATTGATTCGAGTATCGATTTGGCATCAGCCATATCATTATACCCAAAAATAGTCCGCTGAGCTGCCATATAAGTCAATGCTACTACCGAACCATAGTCGTTGATAGCATCCATTTTTTTAGCAACCTGAAGCATTTTATGAAATGAAATAGCCGAAATATCAAGCGTGGTATTCAGCATATCGTAATCAAGGTCATCGTAAGTGCGTTTTTTACGAACGTTTGGCGACATACCGATGGAGTGAAGTACAAAATCGACTTTACCACCAAGAGCTTCCATTGATTGAGCAAAAACATTTTCCAGATCAGATACACTTGTTGCATCGGCCGGAATAAGTTTTGCGTTCAGCTTTTTAGCCAACTCATCAGTTGTTCCCATACGTACAGCTAACGGAGTGTTCGACAAAGTGATAATAGCACCTTCTTCGACTACACGTTCAGCCACTTTCCATGCGATGGACATGTCGTTCAACGCACCAAATACAATACCTCGTTTACCTTTTAATAAATCGTTACCCATGTTTATATTGTTAAGAGTCCTTCTATCAAACAGTTGATAAAGAAAAAAGTTTGATAGGCAGAACAAAATTTCGGCACAAAGGTACGCAAAATGTGCAGAAAATAAAAATAAATTGGTATACCAATACACATAAAATGAATTATTGAACTGATTTAATGCCAGTTACAAACCATTATTACTAACAAAACACATAATTAAATAATCCACAAATTATGAAAACAGGAAAAATAATTTTCATACTACTTTTAGGTTTAATATCGTGCAACAATGATATTCCTAACTTTAAACAGCATATCTTATTCGAACAACATTACACCAATTGGGCCTGGGGCTATCAAAATAATGGATATTTAATTGATTCGTTAGGTAGCGTGAGGCCATTTGATTTATCCAACACAACCATCCATTGGAACTATCCCGACTCACTTGGTTACATTTCTGAAGAAAAAATGGAAGAAAACCTGTCTCATTGCAATACAGCTATCAACCAACTAAATTCGGATAGTTTGTCTTTTTATGTAGGTAAAATCTGGAATGCATCCAAAGGTAAAATCTCTCAATCGGAGCTTCAAATGGCAGATTTTGGCGAAATCAGATATACAGCATATATTTTTGATGAAAAAAATAAACGTTACAAGGAAGTTCTGATAAAATTGTACGGCGATATTACTATGAACAACAATGCAACCGAGGCAAATGAAATATATGGTTGGATGACGAGAATACGTAACACGGCAAAATAACAAAAAAGAGGTTCATAAACAACCGTTTATAAACCTCTTTCCAACTATAAAAACTCAACATTTAATAATTAAACCAGTAACTATCCGATTCATAACCTTCAACAACCAAGGTCTTGTTATCAAAACGGAGGGTATTCAATAGCATTGAAACATCTTGTTTCAACAAAATAAGAGCGTTTTCAATCAAATCTTTTCTAAATCCACGCTCTTCCATTTCACTAACAAGCTCCATAGAGAAAATACGGCTCATTAACTGACCAAATTCTACCAATTTACGTTGCGAAAGCTGGGGGTCGAATTCAAAGTTCACCAAATCGTGTACACGATCTGCAATGCGTGGAGTCAATGTTTTAAGGAACTGATACAAATCACTTTCTTTCGCCGTTTTCATCATTTTCAACACAGCATCAGCTATTTGATGAAACAAAATATCGTTCGAACCTTCAAAAATCTGGAACGGACGACTATCAACAACTGCACGCCCGGCAATATGATTCAGTTTATATCCTTTTCCACCAACAAGTTGCAATAAGAATTGTGCTGACTCCTGCATCATATCAGTGGTTACACTTTTAATTACATTCGCCTCAAAGCCAAGCGGCGATAAGTCATTCTCAATATCAGCCACCTGACCCGATTTCACACAGAATGCGGAACAAATGGTGAAGTTGGCTTGCATACGCGACAAGCGTGACTGAACCTGATCATAGGTAAATAAACTTTTATTTGAAATTAAACGCGATTTCGTATGTGCAATGGCTTCGTCTAGCATGCGTTTAATAAATCCAAGTCCCATGGCCGGAAATTGGAAACGACTGCGATGAAGTAGATCCTGCAACATTTTCACTCCTGAAGTTTCAGGAATCAATCGCTGGTTCTCAGGTAGCAATACGTCCAAATGGTTTAATCCGTAAGGAATTTGATACAAACCCAAATTTTCGAAATACTCATCAACTACAACCCGTTGATTCGGAGCCTTCACATCACACATAAACATCTCAATATCACGTTGCAATACTCCCGATTCCGATTTATTCCGTGCTGTCAACAGCCAAAAATCTGCCATCCCTGTCAGTCCTTGCCAATGTTTTTTTCCCTGAACATGGTACTTTCCATTTTTATGCGTAACAGATGTTTGCATATTCAGAGCATCGCTTCCAAAATCAGGCTCAGTAATCATCAATCCACCCATACAGGCATTATTCAGAAAACGATCAAATACCGCTGGTTTAGCAGAGTCTTGTCCGTACTTAGAGAAAGGTTGAATAAAGAGTGCATTGTTGATACCAAGGGTCAACGACAGCGCAAGAGATTCATACGACGCTGCTGATATAAATGCAATGTTTTGTTTTACGGTTCCACCAAAACCTCCAAATTGACGGGGAATTGTAAGTGCGAGGGGATTTGTAGACATTAATTCAGTGAGGACTGCATCAGGAATACCACGCGTACTGCAGAATTCATCAATTGTTTGTTCTCCGTGGAAAGCCCGTTTCATACTGGCTTTGAAGTCGTCCAGAAACTCTGAAAATGTTTTGTCTTTGAAATTTGATTCTTTCACTGAAATGTCATCAATTTTAGAATTTTGATTCATTTTATTTGTTTTTATTAATGATTCGTAAGCTGACAATATGTAGCTTAAGGTCATAAACAAAACAAATCCACTTTTGTTTAGCGAAAGAAAATCACTTATGATTTCAAATGAGGAAGCTTATGGCTTTGGACGATGAATAACTCTAAATCCATTATTTAAAGCATAGCCAGGATTTATAATACAAACTACAACCTTTTCGTACCAGGAATAGCCATTCTTAGCCATTTTTACGGTGGCAATATGACTCAATTCGCCAACAACACTTCCCAGTATCGGTGTAACAATTAAATCCTGAATACTGGGCTGTTCCATACCTCCTTCCCAAACATATTCCCACAAACAAGATTGAGCAAAACAAAACACAGCAGATTCAAGCATACCGGCACCCTGAGAGCGCATTGTATTATAATAATATGCTCCCTGATAGGGATGTCCAACATAATTTACATACCAATGATCCGGATCTATTATGGGTGGTTTAGTAAAGCTACTTATATATTGAGACTTAATAACCGAGAGTTTAAATTTATCGGAACGCCCCCACATGGTAATATTATCGGGAGCAATTAGAAGAAAAGATGCCAATGTCAGATTCAAACCAATGCTATACCCCAACCCTCGCAGGATTTTATTCCCCATCGTTGCATTGGAATGATTCGGCATTATTGGATAAAGAATTGGCGGTTTTGCATTCAGAAAAATAGATCTCACTGTATCCGGTTTAAGCATAAGCGAATCATCCAACTTTGTACTTTGTTCCTGCGAAAAGCTTCTTCCTAAATACAAAACTGCTACAAATAGCATTACGCATCGTTTCATTTTCACTTAGATTAGATTTCTTAGTATATAATAATTCCTAAACCGGGAAAGTTCAACCTTACGTAAAACAATATATAAAAAAAACAGAATCCTATAGAAAAAAACGCCTTAAAACTCAGTGGTTTTAAGGCGTTTAACAATAAAATATAAGATATTATTTCTTATTTACACGACAAGTATCAACTCCATTTTTCAGGAAATCAACAATTTGTTTGGCTGCTGCAATTCCAGCATTGATATTAGCTTCTGACGTTTGCGCACCCATCTTTTTAGGTGTGGTAAAATAGCGATCGCCTACCTGTGCTTTCATATCTACATCATTACCAGGCACAATATCAGTCACGTATTTAAAATCAGGACGTTCCTGCATAAAAGCAAGAATCTCAGCTTCATTGATTACTTCTTTACGAGCTGTGTTTACCAACACACCCCCTTTTGGCATTAAACCAAGTAATTCAGCATTGATAGATTGTTTTGTTTCTGCAGTTGCAGGAATATGCAACGAAACGATATCACAGGTTTCGTACAAATTCTTAACCGAACAAGTTGCTTTAACGCCATCAGATTCGATATCCTCAGCACGGCAATATGCATCGTAGGCATACAGCTCCATGCCAAAACCTTTTGCAATACGAGCTACATTGCGACCAACATTTCCGTAAGCATGAATACCCAGTTTTTTACCTTTCAACTCAGTCCCTGAAGTTCCATTGAAGAAATTACGCACTGCAAAAACCAATAACCCGAAAACTAACTCAGCAACAGCATTGGCATTTTGACCCGGAGTGTTCATCACACAAACCCCTGCAGCAGTTGCAGCTTCCAGGTCCACGTTATCGTAACCGGCTCCGGCACGTACAACAATTTTCAATTGTTTGGCAGCGGCGATTACTTCCGCATCAATAATGTCGCTTCGGATGATAATTGCATCAACATCCACAACTGCGTCAAGCAATTGTTGTTTTTCAGTATATTTCTCGAGCAATGCCAATTCGAAACCGGCAGCTTCCACTTCCGTACAAATTCCGCTAACTGCAACTTTTGCAAACGGCTTATCGGTAGCTATTAAAACTTTCATAGGTATGTATTTTAATAAAAATAGGCACTAACGTGCCTATTCTCAGATTATTTATGCATTTTGTTTTTCAAATTCATTCATGCAATCGACAAGCGCCTGGACACTTTCAATTGGCATAGCATTGTAAATAGAAGCACGGAAACCACCAACTGAACGGTGACCTTTAATTCCATCCATTCCGGCTGCCTGAGCAAATTTCTGGAAAGCACCTTCTAATTCTGCATATTCAGGTTTCATTACGAAACAAACATTCATCAACGAACGATCTTCTTTTGCCGCTGTTCCAACAAAGATTTTGCTGTTATCAATTGCATTATAAAGCAATTCAGCTTTTGCAATGTTTTTCTTTTGCATCTCAACCAGTCCACCGTTAGCTTTTAACCAACGTAATGTTTCCATAGCGCTATAAATTGGCAGTACCGGAGGAGTATTGAACATAGAACCTTCGGCAATGTGCGTTTTATAGTTCAACATGCTTGGAATCACGCGAGAAACTTTACCCAGCAATTCGTCTTTTACAATAACAAAAGCCAAACCTGCAGGGGCAAGATTTTTTTGCGCACCACCATAGATAATGCCGTATTTCGAAACATCCATCGGACGTGAGAAAATATCAGAAGACATGTCGGCAACCAATGGCACAGGAGAGTCTAAATCAACGTGTAATTCAGTTCCGTAGATAGTATTATTAGTAGTAATGTGGAAATAATCCGCATCTGTTGGAATCACAAAATCTTTTGGTATGAAAGTATAATTAGCATCTTTAGAAGAAGCAACTTCTACCACTTCGCCAAAGTTTTTGGCTTCTTTCATGGCTTTGTTTGCCCAAACACCTGTGTTCAGATAAGCTGCTTTCTTTTCGAACAAGTTGAAAGGAACCATTGCAAATTGCATGCTGGCACCACTACCTAAAAATAGAACGGAGTAACCTTCAGGGATATTCAATAGTTCTTTGAACAATACAACGGCCTCATCAATTACCGCTTGAAAATCTTTTGAACGGTGGCTTATTTCAAGGATAGATAATCCTGAACCATTAAAATCCAATACTGCCTGAGCTGTTTTTTCGATAACTTCGCGTGGCAAAATTGAAGGACCCGCACTAAAATTATGTTTTTTCATACTATAAATAATATATTTGTTTGATAGTTTTATCCCTAAAAAATGAAAGCACAAAAGTACTACTTTTTTTAGTTTCAACAGCCAAAAAATGTGTTTTTATAACATTTTCAGGCCAAAAACTTATAGTCATGCATATATACAATCAGAATAGTATTTATATGCAAAAACCATTGCACAGTATCAAAACAAGTGTGCAATGGTTTTCCTAAAATTTAGCGTTTATATAGAGTTTACTATTTTCCTGTAATAATCCTTTTTACTTCGTTCAGTTTATTCAATGCTTCAACCGGTGTGAGATTATTTATATCGAGATTTTTTATTTCGTCACGAATTTGCTCCAAAACAGGATCATCAAGTTGGAAGAAGCTAAGCTGAAAACCTTCTCGTTGCTCGGCAATTTCACCAATTGGCTTTGCCACACCCGATTGACGATTATCTGTTTCCAATTGTTTCAAAATTTGTTCTGAACGTTTCACGATACTCTGAGGCATACCAGCCATTTTCGCTACATGAATACCAAAGCTATGCTCGCTTCCACCCCGCACCAACTTACGAAGGAAAATCACTTTCTTATCAACTTCTTTCACCGACACATTGTAGTTTTTTATGCGGTGAAACGATTTCTCCATTTCATTCAATTCGTGATAGTGCGTCGCAAAAAGCGTTTTAGCCTTGCAACTTCCGTGTTCATGAATATATTCCACAATCGCCCAGGCTATGGAGATGCCATCATAGGTACTTGTTCCACGTCCAAGTTCATCAAACAGAATCAAACTACGATTCGATAAATTATTCAAAATGCTGGCGGCTTCGTTCATTTCCACCATAAAAGTAGATTCGCCCTGCGAAATATTATCGCTCGCTCCTACCCGGGTAAAAATTTTATCAACAACACCAATTTTGGCACTTTCAACCGGTACAAAACAGCCAATCTGAGCCATTAATGTAATAATAGCAGTCTGACGAAGCAAAGCCGACTTACCGGACATATTCGGACCGGTAATAATAATTATCTGTTGCGATTGACTGTCGAGATAAACATCGTTGGCAATATAAGTTTCACCGATTGGCAATTGCTTTTCAATAACCGGATGCCTACCCTGCTTAATCTCCAACACATCAGTATCAGTAATTTCAGGTCGAACATATTTATTTTCAGCCGAAACCTTTGTAAATGAAAGCAAGCAATCAAGTTGAGCAATCAGGTTTGAGTCCAACTGAATCGCTGTGATATAATCCACCAAACTCAAAACCAGTTCATTGAAAAGACGAGTTTCGATAGACAGTATCTTTTCTTCAGCCCCAAGAATTTTTTCTTCGTACACCTTCAACTCCTGTGTTATATAGCGCTCTGCATTTACCAGCGTTTGTTTGCGAATCCAGGTTTCAGGCACTTTATCTTTGTGCATATTCCGCACCTCGATATAGTAACCAAACACATTGTTGAAATTGATTTTCAGACTTGGAATACCAGTCTCCGCACTTTCGCGCTCTTGTATTTGTTGCAAAAAATCCTTTCCGGAATACGCCAGTTGACGCAATTCATCCAAATCAGGATCGATACCCGGACGAATAATTCCGCCACGATTCACCATATTAGGTGGATCGTTTGAAATCTCTTTTTCTATTTTTTCGGAAATGACTGCACAGGCATTCAGTTGGTCGGCAATTTTACGCAACGTTACATTATCAGTCTCTGAACATGCCTGCTTAATAGGTTCAATGGCTTGTAAAGCGACTTTTAGTTGCACCACTTCACGTGGATTGATACGACCAACTGCCACTTTAGAAATGATACGTTCCAAATCACCTATAAGCGCAACATTTTGTTCGAGCAAGTGCTTTAGCTCCGTATTTTTGAAAAAATATTCCACCACACTCAAACGCTCGTTGATTGGTTTCACATCTTTCAACGGGAAAGCTACCCAACGTTTCAACATACGAGCCCCCATTGGGCTAATGGTTTTATCAATAACATCGAGCAGAGTACGGGCTCCTTCGTTTATTGAGCCATACAATTCGAGGTTTCGAACAGTAAAACGGTCGAGCCACACAAAACGTTCCTCCTCAATGCGCGACAGCTGAGTGATATGCCCCGTTTGTTGGTGATGAGTTTGATCCAGGTAATGCAAAATGGCACCTGCTGCCACCACGCCGTTTAGCAAATTATCGACACCAAATCCTTTGAGATTTTTAGTTTCAAAATGCTTGAGCAATCGTTCCTGAGCCGAATCGGGCGTATAAGCCCAATCTTCCAACGCATAGGTAAAGAATTTTGTTCCAAAATTTGCTTCAAATTCCTTGCGTTTACCACGGTCAAAAAGCACCTCTTTGGGGCCAAAACTATTCAAAAGTTTATCGACATATTCTGCCGATCCTTCAGCGACCAAAAATTCGCCCGTGGAAATATCCAGAAATGAAACGCCAACCTGATTTTTATTGAGATAAACGCTTGCCAAAAAAGTATTTTCTTTATGATTGAGCGTTGTATCGCTATACGAAACCCCGGGAGTAACCAATTCAGTCACACCCCGTTTTACGATCTTTTTGGTAAGTTTTGGATCTTCGAGCTGATCGCAAATGGCCACACGCCTGCCTGCACGAACAAGTTTTGGCAAATAAGTATCGAGTGCATGATGCGGAAATCCGGCTAACTCAATTGTTTTTCCGGAACCGTTGGCACGTTTGGTGAGGGTAATGCCTAAAATTTGAGACGCCTGAATGGCATCTGTCGAAAAAGTTTCGTAGAAATCGCCGCAACGAAAAAGCAAAATTGCATCAGGATGCTTTGCTTTAATCTCGTTGAATTGCTTCATCATCGGGGTTTCTACAATTTCATTAGCCATATTATAGTTGGAAAAGCCTTCTTTCCTATCAATGAAGGAAAGAAGGCATTAATAAATAAACTTATTTTTTATGTTTAACTGCCCGGCGTAGCCTCAATTAAATAATCCATTAATTGTATCGGTCATACGCGACCAGGCAAATTTCTGTTTTTCAATCTTTATGTTTTCAATCATCATTTCGGCACGATTATTCGCAAAGAAGTCGACCAAAGCATCTGCAATTTGTTTAGGAGAAACCTCAACAACGTAACCCACTTTCCCATCCGGAACAATTTCGGCAAGTCCTCCAACATTGGTCACCAACATGGGTTTTTCAAAATGATAAGCAATCTGGCTCACACCACTCTGTGTAGCCGAACGATAGGGTTGTGCAACAATATCAGCAACACTAAAATAATTACGAACCTCGTTATCGGGAATAAATCCAGTACGCAGTTCTACCAAACCCTCGAGTTTCAGTTTGATAATAGACTCTAGGTATGGTTGTGGATTTTCGTAAAACTCGCCGGCAACTATCAATCGAACAGGAAATTCGCGTAGTCTTTTATCGGCAAAAGCTTCCAACAGCAAATCTAATCCTTTATATTGCCGTATAAAACCAAAAAACAGGATGTATTTCTTTTGTTCATGCAAGCCAAGTCTCAAGGCTGCTTCTTTTTTAGTCAACACATCACCATAATGATCATAAATCGGGTGCGGTGAAACAGCCTTAGGCTTTCCCTGTTTATCAAAATAGTTAATATCTGCTACAACCGACTCAGCCATTGCCACAAAACCATCCATTGCCTTCACAAAATAGTTGGGGAAAAGTCTATCAAGAATAGTTGGTTCGTGCGGAATCATATTATGAATCATAGCTACCATCTTCGTTTTCGAACCACGGGCATAGCGGGCAATAGTACCAAAACAAGGAGCCATAAATGCCATCCAATAACAAAAGATAACCATATCAGGTGCCTTCTTTTTAATTTCCTTCCCTGCCTTAATCCAACTTAACGGATTGACAGCATTAATTCTTCGGGAAATTTTCAAATCGGTTGGAGTAGATTCAGTAGAAAACTGAGTTCTTCCGGGAAATAAAAAACCAGGATACTGCAATGAAAATGTCACAATTTCCACATCATTTCCTTGCTTTACATATTCACGAGCCAAACGCTCATTATACGCTGCCAATCCACCACGATAAGGGAAAGCTGTTCCAACTATAATTATTTTCATGAGTGTGAATTTATAGATTTAACCAGGACTTCATCAAAAATCAACAATCAATTAAAGAAATTTCACTAACAACAGCATAAACCTCTTTAACCTCAGAATTGTTCAGCAGGTAATTCCATTCTGAACAGTAAAATTGATAATTGGTTGCACAAAAGTACAAAATTATTTAGTCTGAAAGTTATTAAAAACAGTTTTTTTAGTTCTCACCAAAATAATGACTAAAAAAAGCTATAAGCTACAAAAAAGAGTCACCAAAAACGGAACAGAGAAATCCATTAAAAAGCCACTGTATATGGAAATTATGGAGAATTCTTTGCCTGAAGTGCGGACAATAATGGGGAAAGTGGTATCCATGGTGGTAGCTCCTCCGGCTGCGATAGGTGATAATTTTCCAAACCAACGAACCATTAGCGGAGCAAAAAGCAACGTGAGGACTTCGCGCATGATATTAGCCAACAAAGCAATCGTACCAAGCTCAGCACCTTTATATTGAGTTATCAGAATTCCCGACAGCGAATAATACCCAAAACCGGAACCAACGGCCAATAATTCAGCCACAGAATGCTTAAAGAAAGTGCTTACAACCAATACTCCGACAAAAGTCCCTACAATAGTTGTGAGTGGAAGAAAAAGCACCCGTGAATGAATTCTACGAAATTGCTTGATGGTATCCGGTTGATGACCAATACTAAAACCCACAGAAAACATCAACGCACACAACACATAAAAACTAACATCGGCACTTGACCACGATGACGGAATCCAGCGAAACAGCCCAAGCAACAAACCCGTTGCAAAAAATGACAGTATGATTAAACTTCCTTTCATTTTTCGTGATTTTTTATACTTCCCCACAATAGTTTCGCCGCCACTACACTTCCTAACGTAGCCGCTACAGCAATAACTGCCGCCTCAAGCCCTAATGAGGCAAACTTACGCACCACATTATCATTCATACCAACCTCCAGTCCGAGTAAAAACAATAACACCCAGATAAGCGTTAGAATTAATCCGTTCTGGAAGCGTATTTTACGGCTTCGAAACAGATAACCGGCAACTATGCCGACGAACATAAAAGCAAGTACAATAAACATTGAATCAATTTTTTAAGTACGCAAAGATAGAGCAAAAGTGCCAATGTTCAAATGCAGCTATATGGCAATTGAAAAAACCTATGAAAAACAAGTGCTAAAGTCACTGAAAAACATAAATTTTTGAGTAATTTTGCACCCCGAAAAGAAGAGGTATTAGATTCAGTATAAAATTATAAAATTCAGAATAATATGAGCAAAAAAGCATTATTAATGATTTTGGATGGTTGGGGAATTGGGAACAAGAACCATTCGAACGTTATCTACAGTACACCAACTCCTTATATCGATTCGTTGGTAGCTAATTACCCAAACTCTCAACTTTTAGCTTCGGGCGAAGATGTTGGTCTTCCCGAAGGTCAAATGGGTAACTCTGAAGTTGGCCACTTAAATATCGGTGCAGGACGTGTTGTTTATCAGGATTTAGTAAAAATCAACATAGCTTGCCGCGACAACAGCATTTTGCAAAATCCGGAAATCATCAACGCTTATTCGTATGCACGCGACAACAAAAAGAAAATCCATTTCTTAGGATTAGTTTCTGATGGTGGCGTTCACAGTTCTTTGGATCATTTGTTCAAATTACTGGACATTGCAAAAGAATACGGCGTTTCCGATGCTTTCGTTCATTGCTTTATGGACGGTCGTGACACAGATCCACGCAGCGGAAAAGGTTTTATCGAACAATTAGCAGCATATACTGCGGCTACAGATACTAAAATTGCATCTATCATTGGTCGTTACTACGCTATGGACCGCGACAAACGTTGGGACCGTGTAAAAAAATCGTACGATTTGATGGTGAACGGCGTTGGTGAAGCAACTACCGACGTGGTAGCAGCTATGCAGGCTTCTTACGATGCAGGCGTAACCGATGAATTTGTAAACCCAATCGTAGCAGTAGATGCCGCCGGAAAACCACTAGCAACAATCGAAGCAGGCGACGTGGTTATTTTCTTCAACTACCGCAACGACCGCGCAAAAGAATTGACCGTTGTTTTGACTCAAACCAATATGCCTGAAGAAGGAATGACTACAATTCCATTGGAATACTACTGTATGACTCCTTATGATTCAAGCTACAAAGGCCTACACATTTTGTTCGACAAAGACAATGTTCAAAATACATTGGGTGAATACGTTTCAAGCCTTGGATTGAAACAATTGCGCATTGCAGAAACAGAAAAATTTGCTCACGTAACATTCTTCTTCTCAGGCGGTCGCGAAAGTGAATTCGAAGGCGAAGAACGTATCCTTGTTGCTTCTCCAAAAGTTGCAACTTACGATCTTCAACCAGAAATGAGTGCTCCGGAAGTTGCCGACAAACTGGTTGCAGCATTGAACACTCAAAAATTTGATTTCGTAGCATTAAACTTTGCCAATGGCGACATGGTCGGTCACACAGGCGTTTACGAAGCTATTCAAAAAGCCGTAACTACGGTTGACAATTGCGTAAAAGAAGTAGTAGAAGCTGCAAAAGCCAACGACTATGAAGTAATTATCATTGCCGACCACGGAAATGCTGACTTTGCTGAGAATGCGGATGGTTCACCAAACACAGCTCACTCATTGAACCCTGTTCCATTTATTTATGTTACGGCAAACAAAGCGGCAAAAGTTGAGAATGGTATTTTAGCCGATGTAGCTCCTTCTATTTGCCAGATTTTGGGTATTCCACAACCAAAAGAAATGACAGGAAAAGGGCTTATTAATGCATAATTATTAATGCATAATGCATAGTTAAAACGCTGTGGAATTTTCTACGGCGTTTTTTATACTTTATACCCAGTCCAAACAGCAAATTATGACGAAAAGTGCTAATAATCTGCGTAAAACACCAAATTATGAATCACGAATTATGAATTATAAATTGATTAGCGTTATCTTTGCAGTCCAAATACAATAAAACATGACTTTAAGAAACATACTTGAACATCGTATTCTCGTTCTTGACGGAGCGATGGGAACAATGATACAACGTCATAAGCTCAACGAAGCCGATTACCGCGGCGAACGTTTTGCGCAGTGGCCAAGCCTTGTGAAAGGTAATAACGATTTACTGGTGCTCACTCAACCGGAAATTATCAAATCTATCCATGCAGCATACCTCGAAGCTGGTGCAGATATTATTGAAACTAACACTTTCAATGCACAGGTTATTTCGATGGAAGATTATGGCATGGCCGAGTTGGTTCGCGAAATCAATCTGGAAGGTGCAAAACTTGCCCGTCAGGCTGCCGATGAGTTTACAGCTAGAAATCCGAACAAACCACGTTTTGTTGCCGGTGCTGTTGGTCCAACCAACAAAACTGCGTCTATGTCGCCCGATGTAAACAATCCTGCCTTTCGTGCTGTAAGTTTCGACGATTTGGTTGCAGCTTACAAAGAGCAAATTCTGGCATTGATTGAAGGTGGCGTTGACGCGCTGTTGATTGAAACTATTTTCGATACATTGAATGCCAAAGCAGCCATTTTTGCTGCCGAAGAAGCGATGGCAGAGCTTGGTAAACGCGTTGAAATAATGCTTTCAGCAACTGTAGCCGACACCAGTGGTCGTACACTTTCAGGACAAACTATTCGTGCATTTTTGGCTTCGATTGGTCATGCGAATTTATTATCCATCGGGCTCAACTGTTCGTTTGGTGCAAAAGATTTAAAACCATACTTACAAGAAATTAGCGCTCACTCACCCTGGTTTGTAAGCGCTTATCCAAATGCAGGTTTACCAAACCAGTTTGGCGAATACGACGAATTGCCCGAGATGATGGCCGTTCAGGTAAAAGAGTATTTCGACGAAAAACTGGTCAACATTATTGGTGGTTGCTGCGGAACTTCGCCCGACCACATTGCTGAATACCAGACTTTAATTAAAAATGCGGAAGTTAGAAAACCCGGAACAGCTTCAACTAAATTAGAACTTTCGGGACTCGAAGAAATAGAAATAGACAATTCATCATTGTTCGTCAACATTGGTGAGCGTTGCAACGTGGCCGGTTCGCGTATGTTTTTACGTTTAATCAACGAGAAAAAGTATGAAGAAGCTCTAACCATCGCCCGCAAGCAAGTGGAAGATGGTGCACAAATTATCGACATCAACATGGATGATGCCATGTTGGAGTCAAAAGAAGAAATGATTACTTTCCTGAATTATGTGGCTGCTGAACCTGAAATTTCGCGCGTGCCGATTATGATTGACTCTTCTAAATGGGAAGTTATCGAGGCCGGACTGAAATGCGTACAGGGAAAGTGTATCGTAAATTCAATCAGCTTAAAAGAAGGTGAAGACGATTTTCTGGCAAAAGCCCGTAAAATTCGTGCATACGGTGCAGCTGTAGTGGTTATGGCATTCGACGAAAAAGGCCAGGCCGACAGTTTTGAGCGCAAAACACAGATTTGCAGCCGTGCTTACCATTTGCTGGTTGATAAAGTTGGATTTCCGCCACAAGACATTATTTTTGATCCGAATGTACTGGCTATTGCGACCGGAATTGAAGAGCATAATAATTACGGCGTCGATTTTATCAATGCTACCCGTTGGATTAAGCAGAACCTGCCACACGCCAAAGTAAGTGGTGGTGTGAGTAACCTCTCGTTCTCGTTCCGCGGCAATAACGTGGTACGCGAAGCCATTCACTCCGTATTTTTGTATTATGCCATCAAAGAAGGTATGGACATGGGAATTGTGAATGCAGGCATGTTGCAGATTTATCAGGACATTGAACCTGAATTACTGCTTCATGTAGAAGATATCGTACTGAACCGCCGCCCGGATGCTACCGAACGAATGATTGAACTGGCCGAAAAAGTCAAAAATCAGGCTTCGGGAGAAAAAGAAGTAAAAGTGGACGAATGGCGTTCTCGCCCACTGCAAGGCCGATTGGAATATGCATTAATAAAAGGTATCAGCGAATTTTTGGAAGAAGATTTAGCAGAAGCCCTGACTCAATTTGACACCGCCATTGAAATTATTGAAGGTCCATTGATGAGCGGTATGAATATCGTTGGGGAGCTATTTGGTGACGGAAAAATGTTCTTACCGCAAGTGGTAAAAACGGCTCGCACCATGAAAAAAGCAGTAGCCGTTTTACAACCGGAAATCGAGAAACAAAAAGTTCCGGGACAAAGCTCTTCTGCTGGCAAATTCTTGATTGCCACTGTAAAAGGCGATGTACACGACATTGGTAAAAACATTGTGGCTGTGGTATTGGCTTGTAATAATTTTGAAGTAATTGATCTGGGCGTAATGACCCCAACCGACAAAATTATCGAAACTGCGATTCGCGAAAAAGTGGATATTGTAGGTTTGAGCGGATTGATTACGCCTTCGTTGGAGGAAATGACTATCGTTGCTGCCGAAATGCAAAAAGCCGGCCTGACCATTCCTTTATTGATTGGTGGAGCCACAACTTCGAAGATCCATACAGCTGTGAAAATTGCACCTAACTACAAAGGCCCTGTTGTGCACGTAAAAGATGCTTCGGTAAATACTCACGTGGTGGCTCAACTTATGAGTAAAACAAACCATATAGCTTATGAAGCCGATATAGCTACTGAATATCAGGCTTTGCGGGAAAAGCAAACAAAAAAAGCTGATCTATTGAGTTTGGACGAAGCCAAGAAGCGGAAACCAAATTTATTCTAATAAAAAACGCTGAAATTATACAATTTCAGCGTTTTTTAATTATCATTTTCTTCTCATTCTTCTCTCCAACGTTTCGTCAAATCACCAAACGCATCAATACGTCTGTCGCGGAAAAATGGCCACATACGGCGAACAGTTTCTGAACGAGCCAAATCAATTTCCAGAATTATATTTTCTTCTTTATCATTTGTAGCCTGAGTTATTATTTCGCCCTGTGGACCAGCCACAAAGCTATTTCCCCAAAACTGAATACCGTTAGTCACCCCCGAAGGATCGGCCTCGTAACCAGTACGATTGCAAGTCAACACATGAAGCCCGTTGGCAACGGCATGTCCGCGCTGCACGGTAATCCAGGCATTAGTCTGTCGTTGTTTTTCGTCATCAGTATCGGTACTTTCCCAACCAATTGCTGTTGGATAGATAAGCAGCTCGGCACCGGCCATAGCCATGAGTCGGGCAGCCTCAGGGTACCACTGATCCCAACACACCAATACACCGAGCCTACCAACCGAAGTTTGAATAGGTTCAAAACCCAAATCGCCGGGCGTGAAATAGAATTTTTCGTAATAAGCCGGATCGTCCGGAATATGCATTTTACGATATTTACCTGCTATAGTTCCATCTTTTTCAATCACCACAGCTGTATTATGGTATAAACCAGCCGCGCGTTTTTCGAACAGTGAAAGAACGATAACAACAGCAAGCTCTTTGGCCAACTTGCCAAACGATTCAGTCGATGGCCCGGGGATCGTTTCGGCCTGTTCAAATACCGCAGGATCTTCGGTTTGACAAAAATACAGGCCATTGTGTAACTCTTGCAACACAATTAGTTCTGCACCCTGAGCAGAACAAGAGCGTATATTTCGCTCCAGTTTCGCCACATTTTCTGCACGGTTTGTCGTATTAGACTGTTGAATTAAAGCTATTTTCATATCTTACGTTTCAAAAACTTTGGAAAAGTTGAATTAGATCGGTTTTGGGAATTGCATGGTCACACAATGTAACGAACCATGCTGTTTTATCAACGCATTACAGTTTATTCCAACAATTTCACGATCTGGAAATGCTTTCTGCAACTGCTCCTTTGCAATTTCATCTTTGGGAGAGTTATAAGTAGGTACTAATACGGCACCATTTATAATCAAAAAATTAGCATAGGTTGCCGGAAGTCTCTCGCCTTCAAAATAAACCTCATCGGCCATTGGAAGTGGAATAAGCCTGAAATAGCGACCGTCAGAAGTTCTAAACTGACGAAGTTCTTTCTTCATCTTCTTCAATTCCAGAAAGTGTTCATCTTGCTCATCATCGCATTTCACATAGGCAATGGTGCTTCTGTCGCAAAGTCGCGCCAGAGTATCCACATGACTATCCGTATCATCACCAGCCAGATAACCGTGTTCCAACCATAAAACCTGCTTCAAACCAAAATACTCTTTCAGCTTTGCTTCAATGTCTTCATCCGACAAGTTGTTACGGTTATACGACAACAAACATTCAGCAGTTGTTAGAATTGTTCCTTCACCATCCGATTCAATGCTACCACCTTCCAATACAAAATCAAAACAGTTTTTGTGACCAAAATCGCCAAAAATACCGGCCATATAAAGATTTCGCGTAATCAGATTATCATGATTTGCAGCAAACTTCATTCCCCAACCATTAAAAGTAAAGTCGTACACAACCGGTTTACCATCCTCAAAAACAGTTATTCCACCATGGTCGCGTGCCCAGGTATCGTTAGTTGGCATTTCTACAAACGTAACCCTCGACAAATCAATATCAACAAGAAGCGCTTCAACTTCATCGGTATCGGCACAAACTATCAATAAGTTTTCACGTTTAATAATTTCACGGGCAATGTTGACAAAACATTCATTTACCTCGTCGAGCATATCGGCCCAATCGGTTCCCGCATGTGGCCATGTGAGTTGAACAAATTGTTGCTCAGCCCATTCGGCAGGCAAGATGATTTTTTTATTGGAATCCATTTTTTATTCTAAATTGGATACAAAAATACAAAAAAATACTTGTTCATTCAATTCTCATTGCTTTTGAGTAATTTTGTCAACTCAAAACAGTCAAAAATGAAAGATATTGTAATATTATATTCAGGCGGAATGGACAGTTCGGTGGCATTATATCAATATGCAGAACAAATTCGCCTAGCAGTCTCGTTCGATTATGGATCGAAACATAATAAAATAGAAATTGAACATGCTGCTAAAAACTGTAACCAACTTGGTATAGAGCATCGAATTGTTGAGATAGATTTAAACAAAATGGGCTTTGTTTCTGACCTACTGCAATCGGGTGGCGAAATACCTGACGGTCACTACGAAGATGAAAACATGAAAAAAACTGTCGTGCCTTTTCGTAACGGTATCATGCTCAGTATTGCAGCCGGCATTGCCGAGAGTCTCGATTGCAACCGGCTTTTAATATCCAACCATGCCGGTGATCATGCCATTTATCCCGACTGCCGACCTAACTTTATCAAAAGCATGAATAATGCCATCCGCTTTGGCACCTACAACGAAGTAGAAATTCTGGCACCGTTCACAAACCTATCCAAACGGGACATCGCTTTGGCTGGCAAAGAAATAGGTGTTCCATTTGAAAACACGTACTCCTGCTACAACGGATTAAATAACCATTGTGGAACCTGTGGAACCTGTACCGAGCGCAAAGAGGCTTTGGAAGGTTTTGATCCAACTGAGTATCAAAAATGAAATTTATCAAATTGTTTTCTATAGTCCCGAAAAACAACTATTTTTGTAGGCTCTAAAATAAAAACTCTCAATAACTAAACGAAAAATGGGAAAAGTATTGATTATCGGCGCTGGAGGCGTAGGAACGGTAGTTGTAAATAAAGTAGCTCAAAATACCGACGTGTTTACTGAAATCATGTTGGCCAGTCGCACAAAATCCAAATGCGACGTTATTGCGGCAGACGTAAAAAAGCGTTTTGGCGTAGAAGTAAAAACAGCTCAGATAGATGCTGATAATGTGCCGGAATTGGTTGCATTGCTCAACGATTACAAACCCAAGTTGCTTATCAACGTAGCCCTTCCATATCAGGATTTAACCATCATGAATGCTTGTCTGGAAGCTGGCGTGAATTATTTAGATACTGCCAACTACGAGCCTAAAGACGAAGCTCATTTTGAATATAGCTGGCAATGGGCGTACAAAGAACGCTTCGAACAAGCAGGCTTAACGGCTATTCTTGGTTGCGGTTTCGACCCGGGTGTAACGAGCATTTATACCGCTTATGCAGCTAAACATCATTTCGACGAAATTCATTATTTAGATATTGTGGATTGTAATGCAGGTGATCATGGAAAAGCGTTTGCTACCAATTTCAATCCTGAAATCAATATTCGTGAAGTTTCTCAACGTGGAAAATACTGGGAAAATGGCAAATGGGTGGAAACTGAACCTCACCAAATTCACATGCCATTGAATTATCCTGAAATTGGACCAAAAGAATCGTATGTAATTTACCACGAAGAATTGGAATCGTTGGTAAAAAACTATCCGACTATCAAACGTGCCCGCTTTTGGATGACTTTCGGACTGGAATACCTGACACATTTACGTGTTATCCAGAATATTGGTATGGCTCGCATCGACGAAGTGGAATACAACGGACAAAAAATTGTTCCAATCCAATTCCTGAAAGCTGTTCTTCCTAATCCGGGCGATCTAGGTGAAAACTATACCGGACAAACGTCTATCGGTTGCCGTATCAAAGGATTAAAAGATGGCAAAGAAGTAACTTATTACGTTTACAACAATTGCAGCCACGAAGAAGCATACAAAGAAACCGGCGCCCAGGGCGTAAGTTATACTACCGGTGTTCCGGCCATGATTGGTGCTATGATGTTCTTCAAAGGCGAATGGCGCAAAGCCGGTGTTTACAACGTGGAAGAATTCAATCCGGATCCATTTATGGAACAATTGAACATTCACGGATTACCTTGGCACGAATTACACAATATCGATTTGGAATTGTAATTCCAACATTTGTTTTAATATTCGTAGAGACGCACGACCGTGCGTCTCTACGTGTTTAAAATCATTATCTTTGCAACAATTATGCATTATGAATTGTAAATTATGAATTACCAAAACATACCTTCTCCCTGTTACGTCCTCGACGAGGTAGCTTTTCGCAAAAACCTCGCATTAATCAAATCGGTAAAAGAGCGTGCCGGTGTGGAAATCATTCTTGCTTTCAAGGCGTTTGCCATGTGGAGCGTTTTCCCCATCGTGCGAGAATATATTCCGTATTCCACCGCCAGTTCGTTGGCCGAAGCCCGATTGGCTTACGAGGAAATGGGCAGCAAGGCACATACGTACGGACCGGCTTATACCGACCGTGAGTTTCCTGAAATCATGCGTTGCAGCAGTCATATCACCTTCAATTCGATGCAACAGTTTGAGCGATTTTACCCGCAAACCCAATTCGAAGACATTTCATGCGGTTTACGTATCAATCCTGAATTTTCGGATGTAGAAACCGATTTATACAATCCTTGCGCTCCTGGCTCGCGGTTGGGGGTTATAGCAGAATTGTTGGGAGACCAATTACCAGCCGGCGTTGAAGGACTGCATTTTCATACACTTTGCGAATCAACTTCGTTTGATTTAGAAAGAACATTAGCTGTGGTTGAAGAAAAATTCGGCAAATTCTTCCCGCAAATTAAATGGCTGAACATGGGAGGTGGACATCTCATGACCAAAGAAGGCTACGATACCGAACATTTGATCTCATTATTGAAAAACTTCAAGACAAAATATCCTCATCTGCAATTAATTTTGGAGCCGGGTAGTGCCTTCGCATGGCGAACAGGCGTATTGGTTTCAAGCATTGTTGATGTGGTTGAGAACAAAGGAATCAAAACAGCCATGCTTGATGTTTCATTCTCATGCCACATGCCCGATTGTCTAGAAATGCCTTACAAACCAGCCATTGTCGGTGCAACAGATTATGCTCTTGGCAAACCAACTTACCGCATGGGTGGAAACAGCTGTCTGTCGGGTGATTTCTACGGCGATTGGTCGTTTGAAGAGGAGCTGAAAATTGGTGACCGGATTGTGTTTGAAGACATGATTCATTACACAATGGTGAAAACAACCATGTTTAACGGCGTTTCACATCCAAGTATGGGAATATGGACAAAAGAAAATGAGTTTAAACTAATTCGGGAGTTCGGTTACGAAGATTATAAAGGAAGAATGTCGTAACACACAACAATCGGCGGCACTTTGTCGTTTCTAATGACATAATTGCAGTTGAAAAGGAGTTGCATAGTATTTGACTTACCTTGACCGATACTTTGTAATTCCTATTCTTCATTTTAAAAGACTGACAATGAATTTATTCGAAAACATTAAACTTACTTTTAAGCAGGGAAACTCGCTAACCAAGTTGATTTACATCAATGCAACCGTGTTCCTGTTAGTCAAATTAGTTGCAATCCTGTTACAGCTGTTCACTATTTCCGGAGATTTTTGGGCTTCATATCTTGCCATACCTGCCGATCTCACAACCCTATTACACCGAGCCTGGACACCGCTCACCTACATGTTTATGCACGAAGGGTTGATGCATATTCTGTTCAATATGGTTTCGCTGTTTTGGTTTGGAAAAATATTTCTTATGTATTTTTCCGAAAAACAATTAGTTGGATTATATCTCTTCGGTGGTTTCTTTGGAGCCGCATTTTATGTACTTGCTTACAATCTCTTTCCGTATTTTGCACCGGTACTTCAACAAAGCCTCCTTTTGGGTGCTTCCGGCTCTATTATGGCCATAATCCTGGCCACGGCATTTCAATCTCCAAATATGGAATTGCAGCTCATGTTTTTAGGCCGGATAAAATTAAAATACATTGCTGTTTTTGTCGTTTTATCAAGTTTTTTCGGTGTGACTTCCAACAATGCCGGTGGCGAAATTGCACACCTCGGTGGAGCTTTGGCGGGTTATTTATTTATTGTATCTTTGCGTCAGGGAAGAGATTTGACCAAAGGTTTGAACCGGATTTTGGATTCAATTTTTAATTTATTCGGACCTCGAAAACTGCGGGTTAAGCCAAATCCACACCGCAATACTTCGCGGATGAGTGATGCGGATTTCAATGCTAACAAAGCCCGAAAAATGGCAGACATTGATAAAATTCTTGATAAAATTAAAACATCCGGTTACGAAAGCTTATCCGGAGAAGAAAAGAAACGTTTGTTTGAGCAGGGAAATAAGAAATAATTCATAGTACAATGATGTTGAATTATTTCGATGAATTAAATCAATATGCTGGGGAATAAGATTGTAAAGTGGGTAATGATGGCTTCAAATATTGTGGCTGTCGTTTTCATGCTTATGATTTTGCTCGGAAGTGTTTTAAGCCCCGAAAAATTCATATTACCTTCTTATTTCGCACTTGGTTTTCCGGTTATTTTAATTATTAATATTGGATTTGTCATTTTTTGGTTACTGGCCCGAAAATGGTTTTTTCTGCTATCTTTGAGCATTCTGCTTTTCTCATCAACGGAGATTAGCAATGAATTTCCGGTACATCTGGGAAAAACAGAAACTGTAAAACCGACTCACCCAATTCATATTCTTACTTATAACATGATGATGAGTGGAAAACTTGTAAAACACACAAAGAAAAAACCCAATAAAGTTATTCAATACATTCTTGATGCAAACGCTGATATTGTATGTTTGCAGGAGTTTTTCATTAGTACAAATGACCAATATATTACACATTCCGATATGTTGAGAATCTTCCGAAATTATCCTTACAAACAAATCACGTACAAATTGAATGAAAATTCAAAATCAATGGGCATAGCCACTTTTTCGAAATATCCAATTATAAACAAACAGCAAATCAACTATCAATCGGTAGCCAATTTATCCATTTATTCCGACATACGAATAAAAGGACAAACAATAAGAGTTATCAATAACCATTTGGAATCGAACCGGATTACCGAGAACGATAAAGCTATGCCAATTAAGCTGAAAGATAATTTTGATGCGGAAAGCCTTACAGGAATAACACTTCATTTCTCACACAAACTGGGTGCAGCTTACCGCCTTAGAGCAAATCAGGCCGACATTGTTGCAAAGGTCATTCAGGATTCACCTCACAAAGTAATTGTTTGTGGCGATTTCAATGACGTGCCGGGTTCTTATGCCTACACGAAGGTAAAAGGTAATTTAGCCGATGCTTTTGCCGAAACAGGAACAGGATTTGGATGGACTTTTTACGGGCGCTATTATGGATTTCGTATCGATTACGTTTTCTACGATTCTTCGGAATTTGCTCCGGTTGAATATAAAACTGATAAGGTAAAATATTCAGATCATTATCCGGTTTTATGCCAATTACGCATGAAATCAGTGACCAATGAAGACTAAAATAGTTTTTAAAAACATTATAAATCACTAAATATCAAACTATCTATTATGAACGTACCATCAAATTTAAAGTACACCAAAGAACATGAATGGATTCGTGTTGAAGGCGGCATTGCTTACGTAGGAATTACCGATTATGCACAAAGCGAATTAGGCGAAATCGTTTTCGTTGAAGTTGAAACTATTGACGAAACATTATCTGCCGGTGATGTTTTCGGTACTGTTGAAGCAGTAAAAACTGTTTCCGATTTGTATTTGCCCGTTGATGCCAAAATTCTGGAGTTCAACGAAGAACTTGAATCTGCACCAGAACTTGTAAATGACGATGCTTTCGGAAAAGGCTGGATGGTGAAAATAGAAGTTTTGGATGCAACTCAGCTTGACACACTCCTCTCGGCTACAGACTATGAAGCCCTGATTGGAGCTTAATTAAACCAATGAATTTTATAAACCAATATGAAACCAAAAGTAAGTATTATTATGGGCAGCACTTCCGATTTGCCCGTAATGGAAAAAGCTGCGGCATTACTCAACGAGTTTGAAATACCATTTGAAATAAATGCACTTTCAGCTCACCGTACGCCGCGCGAAGTAGAAGTTTTCGCTTCTAACGCCCGGAAAAATGGCATACAAGTAATTATTGCAGCAGCCGGTATGGCAGCACATTTACCCGGTGTAATTGCTTCAATGACAACAGTTCCCGTTATCGGAGTTCCGATCAATGCATCGCTTGATGGCATGGATGCTTTGCTGGCAATTGTACAAATGCCTCCGGGAATTCCGGTTGCAACAGTAGGAATCAACGGATCACTCAACGCGGCTATCTTAGCCGTTCAAATGATGGCTGTTGGCGACGAAAAATTGCAAACAAAACTAGCTGAATACAAGGAAGACTTGAAAAAGAAAATTGTAGAAGCCAATGAGCAACTGTCGAAAGTTGCTTATAAGTTTAAAACAAATTAAAAACTCCGGCATCTCTGCTTAACGGCAGAGATGCCGTTTATTCACATTCACATGAAAAAATCACTCTTTTTTGTATTGATTCTCATTACAATAGTTTCGTGTAAGCAAAATAGCAAGTTTCACCTGAGTGGTAAAATATTGGATGCTAAAGGGAAAACACTTTACATAGAGCACAGTGGTTTGATGAAAACGACCGTTCTGGACTCCACTAAATTAGATGCTGATGGAGAATTCAGCTTCAAATCAACTCGTCCGGAATATCCCGATTTTTATCGTTTACGCTTAACTGACAAGGTCATTACTTTTGCCGTGGATTCATGTGAAGATATTACCATAACAGCCAAGGATAAAAATTTTGCGACTGAATATCAAATTACCGGCTCTGAACAGTCAAAACAAATTCAAACTCTTCGCCAATCTGTTATGAACATTCAGGAAAAAGCAAATGCGCTGACTCCTAATATGGGTGCTGATGCCAGGAACGCGAAAATTGCTGAAATAGAAAAAGATATTGAGAATCATAAAAACCTGGCAAAGAAATTAATTTTGCAAAATCCACGTTCAACAGCGGCCTATTTTGCACTCTACCAGCAAGTAAACAACACCTATCTTTTTTCGCCCTACGTTCAATCGGATGCACCGTTTTGCAAAGCAGTTGCTACAGCCTACAACGCTTTTATGCCCGAATATAATCGCACCAAGAATCTCTATAATTTAGTTCTGGATGCAATTCGCACCGAACGCACTGCCAAAAACAAAGAAGCCTGGAATGAAGTGCTTGATAAACAAGGTAAAGGCTATATCGACATTGAATTAAAAGACAGCAAAGGAGTTGTACATAAACTTTCGTCACTCGAAGGAAAAGTTGTGCTGATTGATTTTTCAGCTTATGCATCCGACCAAAGCGTTGACTACACGTTTACCTTGCGCGATTTATACAACAAATACCACAGCCGTGGATTTGAAATTTATCAGGTTTCGCTGGATGATAACAAACAACTTTGGGAACAGTCTATTGCCAATATACCATGGATTTGTGTTCGGGATGATAATGGGCCAAACAGCTTAGTAGTCAGAACTTACAACATTGACACTGCTCCAACTACATTCCTAATGAGCAGAAAGGGAGCAATTTTGTCACGCAATCTTAGCTTTAAGGAACTCACTAAAGCCATTGAACAAAATCTATAAAAACTCATATACATTTGTATTATAAGGAGGGCTTCACACTATGTGAGGCCCTCACTTGAATAAAACCACTACCAAATTCATTATGCATAACTTCATCAAACAAACAGCACTTTCTATCGGTTTCGATGCATGTGGCATTGCGAAAGCTGAAGCTTTGACTGAAGATGCTGCCTTTATGGAAAGTTGGTTGGCTGAAGGTCAGCATGGCGATATGAGTTGGCTGGCACGTAATTTTGAAAAACGAACCAATCCGCAGTTGCTTGTTCCGGGTTGCAAATCTGTCGTTGTAGTTCTGTTGAATTACTTTCCGGAAGAGAAACAAAATCCCGATGCACCGAAAATAGCCAAATACGCTTATTCTGAAACCGACTATCATTTGGTCATAAAAGCCAAACTCAATGAGTTGGAGCAGAAGATTACGGAAGTTTACGGAAAAGATATCGTAGTTCCGGAATTTCAGCATCTGTTTGTCGATTCGGCTCCCGTATTGGAACGCCGTTGGGCACAACGAGCCGGACTGGGCTGGATAGGGAAGCACACGCAACTGATTCACCCCGGCTTGGGATCTTATTGTTTTATAGGCATTTTAATGCTAAACGTGGAAACTCAATACGACGAACCCATTCGTCCCCAATGTGGTAGTTGTACGCGCTGCATGGATGCCTGCCCCACCAAAGCCATCAACAATGGATCGTTGGATGCACGCCGTTGCATTTCGTTTCTGACTATTGAAAGTAAAAGTGATATCCCTGACGAATTTCAATCAAAGCTTTCGGGGTGTGCGTTGGGATGCGATATTTGTGCCGATGTGTGTCCGTGGAATGCCAAATGGGCTGTACCAAACAATCACACAGAACTAAAACCGGCAGCGGGGATGTTGCATTGGGATAAATCGGAATGGCAAAATCTTAGTCAGGAGCAATTTAATGTAACATTCCGACATTCAGCTATAAAACGGGCTGGTTTTGTAAAACTCAAGAAAAATATCTCGGTTACAACTCAGCCGGAATAATCACAACAATTCCTCGCGCAATTTCTTTGGCAAACCTGCCACTACCAATTCATAGGAATGATTTATCAACTCAGAGAGTAAACTTCTTGAAATGGAAGGATCAATCATAACGGTGTTCCAGTGCTTTTTATTGAAATGCCAGGCCGGAACAATAGCTGAATAATCTTCACGCAAAGCAATGGCTCGCTCGGGATCACACTTCAGCGTAATTTGAGGCTCAGGATTATCCAGCGGTATTAATCCAAACATCTTGCCTTGTACTTTTAGCACCAACGTGACCTCATCGAAAGGGAAACAGTCGGTTGTACCTTTCAAACTCAGACAATAATCACGAAGTTCTTCTACATTCATTGCACTTAATTTAGGTGTAACTCAAAGCATAAATCGGACAAATATAGACAGAATCTTTCGATTATTTTATAGGTTGATTGGTTTGAAAATCATAAAATGTTTTACGCATAATATCTGCCAGCATTAGTTGATAGTTTATATAAGCTCTCAGATGAGAATTATATGCTGTATTCAATCTATTTCTTTCCAAGGCCAACGACTGACTATCAATATCCCCATCCGAGAAACGTTGACGTGTTATTTCAAAACTCTTTTCAGCTACTGCAACGTTTTTTTCAAGCAATTGCAAGCGTTTTAAACTGCTGTTCAAATCGGCAACAAGATTTCGCACTTCGCGTTCTATCCCGCGTTGTACTTCGTCTTTCCGTATTTCATTTTGTTTTAATCTCGATTGTGCCGCCCTAACCAAGGCTTTATTTTCGCCAAAATCAAGAATTGGAATAGATATATTTAAACCAATCCCGAAATTTTGTGGACGATTTAAAAAGTCATTGTACGATTTGCTAACAGAACTTGAAAAACTGTTATTTCCACTTTGCCCACTAATCCCTACTTTTTCATAGTAAGCAGTCAGGTCACTTTGTATCATCCCTGCCGATTTTTGTTGCTTAATGCTGAGCTTATTTAGTTCTATCTGTATCTCCTGCTCTCTTATTTCCAACCTGTTTTCAAAAGCCAACTGAACTGCTTTTTCAGGGTCAACAATGACAACTTCATATTTGAACTCACTGCTTAGCGAGACACTGTCACTTAATTGAATTCCAATCAACTCCTTAAACGAATTCATCGCTGAATTCTGATTCACAATGGATAAATCGTAATTATTTTGCGCTTCGGCTAAATCCACTTCCATTTGTAAAGCATCCACTTCCTTTATCAATCCGGCCTGATATTTATTTTTTGCAATAGCTTGTGCCTCCTTTTGTCGTTCAAAATCTAACCGGGCAATTTCAGCCCCTTTTTGAACAGAGAGTAAATTATAAAACGAATAGCTTACCTGATATACCAGATTTAATTCCTCCCTCTTTAATGATTTTTTGGAACGTTCAAAGGCCAGTTGAGCCTGTTTCAACGTAGATTTAATAGCATTGTAGCCGTAGAAAGCCGTAAGCGGTTGTACCAACCCAAAACGGGTATTGAGGTAGGTATTGCGATAATTTGTAAAATAGTCATCATAATTCGATATCCCCGATCTCATATAGACATAACCATCAGTTGGCAATGGTTGATTTACAACCAGATTCCCCTGATAATTCATCTGCTTAACCGGATAAAATGAAATACCGGTACTATCCTCAAACTGCCGAATGGTCTCGGTATACTGAGGAGATACAAAATTAAGATTAATGTGCGTTTTTAATTTACTGGTTGCCGATTTCAGATTGTATTCCGCTATTTTGAAATCTTCGGCAAGACTCAGCATACTGGAGCTTTTTTGTTTCGCAATTTCAATACTCTTTTGCAAATCAAGGTTGTAAGTTTCCGATTTTGCAGCAAACTGTTGGACGAATACGATTGCCAGTAACAGGGTTAATTTCTTCATATTGCAATTCATTAAAGATGATCGTTGGGAAATGAGTTTATTTAATTGCGTAATTATCGGGGAGAATTTGCTTTATCAGAATGAATCATTCCATCCTTTATATGAATGGTACGGTGGGCGTAATTTGCAATTTCCTGCTCGTGTGTAATGAGAATAATTGTATTTCCCTCCCGATGCAGCTCATCGAAAAGCACCATAATTTCGTCACCGGTTTTGGAGTCAAGCGCACCGGTTGGCTCATCAGCCAACAGAATGCCGGGATTAGTTACCAATGCTCGCGCAATGGCCACACGTTGTCGCTGCCCACCACTCATTTCGCTGGATTTATGATGTATACGGTCGGAAAGTCCAACCCGATCCAACGCTCTTAGCGCTCTTTCTCTGCGCTCTTCGCTTTTTATGCCCGAATAAACCAGTGGTAATTCTACGTTCTGCAATGCATTCAACCTTGGCAACAGATTGAAATTCTGAAATATAAAACCAATTTCCTTATTTCGCATAGCCGACAAAGCATCGTCGCTCAGACTACTCACATCTGTTTTATTGAATATATACTGACCGGTAGTAGGCGTATCCAAACAACCCAAAATATTCATAAATGTAGATTTGCCTGAACCCGATGGTCCCATAATGGCTACATATTCATTTTGCTTTATGTGAACATTAATGTCAATCAGCGCAGGTACCTCTACCTCACCCATCACATAATTTTTCGACAAACTTTTTATTTCTATCAGCATAATTTTCGTGATTTTATTATTCGTAACGTATAGAATCAATTGGTTTCAGATTGGCAGCATTTTTGGCAGGTAAATAGCCAAAACTGATACCCACCAAAACAGAAAAGCCAAAAGCTATAAAAATTGAATAGGGCTGAATATAGGTTGTTATATCAGTAAATAGTGAAACTGTCAATGAAAGCGATACACCCAAAATCACTCCGATAATACCACCTGTGATACTTATGGCAACCGCTTCGGTTACAAACTGACTCATGATGTCGGATTTGCGTGCACCAATAGCCCGCCGGATACCAATTTCACGGGTACGCTCCATAACTGTTGCCAACATAATATTCATAATACCGATTCCACCCACCAACAACGATATGGCTGCAATAGCGCCCAACAGAAAATTATAAATCTGCCGCTCCTTTTCTTCTTGTTGTAATAGCTCATAGGGAACCACAATGTTATAATCTTCATTATTAAAATGGTGCCGCTTCAGAATTCCGTCAATCAGTTTTGAGTCTTCTTCCAGGCGGTTGGAACTTTCTACCTGAATAGTAATTTGCTGTATCTGGCTGGTTAGAATATTCTCGTGAGAAAACCGGCTCAAAAAAGTTGCAAGCGGAACATACACATCCGTATTTAAATCTCTGGCAGCGAGTTCTCCAACGGTTTCGGTGAAAAGTGTTTTCGACTTCAAAACACCTACAACCTCAAGCCATTGGTCTTCAACCTTTATCATTTTGCCAATCGGATCTTCGTTTCGGAACAATGTGTTAGCCACTCCGGCCCCGAGCACACACACTTTCAATGCTCTTTTATTATGATCATCCGTAATAAAGTTTCCTTTCGCCGTTTTATAATTCAGCATTTCGGCATAATCAGGCGTAATTCCAATAATAGTAGATTTGACCGATTTGTCGGTGTATTTAGCCTCTGAATTGATTTCTGACTGCGAAGCTGTGCGAATAACTCCGGGAACAATTTCTTTAATCACGCTGGCATCCAGAAGGGACAAACCGGGCGAAAATTTCGCACGTACTTCTTCCAATTCCTCGTCCGACAGTTTTTTCTCACGAACGATAATATTATTCACGCCCAAATCCTGATATTTCGCTATTGCCTGTCGTTTGGCTCCTTCACCAATAGAAAGCATTGTTATTACCGATGCTACGCCAAAAATAATTCCCAACATCGTTAGAAACGAACGGAATTTATGATCAATTAATCCTCTGATAGCCAGCCGTATATTTTCCTGATATTCCATACTCTTTTCTGTTATTTATATTCGCAACTGACTGTCATACCCGGTTTCAGACGTTCATCCGATTTCAGCATTCGCACTTCAACATCAAATACTTTCTGACGGGATTTTTCATTTTTCAAATGACATAGCTTACCTATGTAAGATACTTCACCATCAAAACGAACTTTTGGCATTGCATCAAGGCGAACTACTACTTTTTGACCTTTCGAAATTTTCAGAAAATCGCGTTCACCCACTGTAGTGTTCACCTTCATCCAGGTTAGATCCGGCACGTTTCCCATGTTATTTCCCGGATAAATCTGATCGCCAATTTTAATCAGATCACCCGTTCGCCAATTGGTTCCAACCTGAAAAATACCGGATATCGGAGTTCTAATAGTCAATTTGGGTAAAATCTCATTTGCATCTTTGAGCTCAGACTTCATCTGATTGGCTTTAATAAGTTCTATTTTCATCTCATTGGCTCTGAAAATCTTTCCCCATTTCATTTGATTCTGGATTTTTGAAAACTCAATTTTAGCCTGATTAAATTCCAACTGCTTAATCTTTTTTATGCGGTCCGATTCAAAACGGGCAGCCTCCAGCTCAAGTTTTTTGAGATTAAAAGTGGCTGTTTCACTCTTGAGTTTTGAATCAAGTTCCTGTATTTTATTATTTTGGTCAACCCTCAACTTGGCTAATACGGCTGTCTGAGTTTCGAGTTGACTTTGCATATCAATCACAAACTTCTTTATATCAGTTGGGTCAAGCTGAATAATGGAATCACCTGCTTTTACAATTGTTCCGTGTTTTTGAATACCAATAATTTTCATTTGCCACCAATACCGACCGAACCGGGGAAGAATAAACGACCTTGAATCGATAGCAGCCAACTCGCCCGTTTCTACAATCTTTTTACCGGAATTATCAGTTGGTTGTACGGATTCCTGTTTCTTTCCTCCACATGAAGATAGCACAAGTGCAAGTGTAGAAATAAAAAACAGATGGATTAAAATTCTATTTTTCATAATCACTTCGCTTTAGTGGATTCGGTTTTCTTTTTCTCTTCCTTTTTAAACGGGTCGGCCAATGCAACTTTATCATTCACCTCAATTCCTTTGGTGATTATTATAAAATCGGAATTACTTGCACCTGTTTTTACGATCGTTTTTTCATAGCCCTTTGCCGTTTTTTTGTATACATAACTGACATCGCCCTCGGAACTAACGGCATCCAGTGGCACATAGAGTGCATTTTTGATCGTTCCAATAATTATGCGACAACTGACAGTTAATCCCGGAAGGAGTTTCTCGTTGGTTTCATTGATATTCACTTCAACCGGGAAAACCTTTACTTTTGATTTATTATCCTTGTTTATTGCCAAATTTGCCACTGCAGTAACCACCCCTGTAAAATGACTTCCGGAAAATGCGTCCGGCTTAATTTCAACCTTTAATCCTTTTGATATTTTAGAGATATCTACCTCATTAATCTTCACTGTAGCCTTTAGTGCCGATAAATCAGGAAGCTGAATAAGTGGAGAGCCCGGCCAACACTGCTCACCCACCTGAAACTTATTTCCGGTGCTCCAATTCTGATTGACAATGGCAATACCCGAAGAAGGCGAAATCACAAATAGTTTTTGAAGTGTTTCGTTAGCTTCGGTCAGACGTGCTTTATCCTGATCGATAGAAAGTTTCTTTTGCTTCACTTCTTCGTTCTGAATCTTTAACCGGTTGTCAATCTGCTCTTTCGCCCTATCCAAAGCAATATTCGCTTTTTCAAGATTCAACTGAATTTCCTTCTTTTTAATATTGGCTTCATAACCAGCCGATTCAAACCGAATTTTAGATATTTCCTGCGAAATACGCGTCACTTCGTAGTCAGCCTTAAGCTCTTCCATGTCCGATTGCTGCTGCGCCTGAAGTTTCACAAGCTCAGCTTCGTTCATTTGCAAACGTGATTGAGCTTCGGAAACGCCTTTTTTCACCTCCGAAGGATCAAAGACAATCAGCGTATCACCAGCCTGAACTTCTTTCCCATCTTTCACAATCTGAGTAATTTTCATGTTTCCATATCGCCACGATATACTGGGAGAAGAAGCATTGGTTGAGCGAATTGCCTCTATTTCACCTTCTTCGTAAATATCCAGGTAAAAAGTACCTCTCACTGCTTTACCAACAGGTACATCTACTACTTTCTCGTGTTTGCATGACTGAAAAATTGCAATACTCAAACTGAGCATAACAATCATTTTCAGATTTCCCGGTTTAAACTTTCTCATGTATATTTTTTCAATTAACTGATTTTCATTTTTTATTAGAGAATTTCTTCACAACAGCTTTTGGCAACATTTTCTTTCCATTTATCAATGCAGCATCAGGTTTACTGAGCGATATCCGCTCATTCCGGCGTAATCCGGCTGTTACAACTGCATCTTTCAGCGAAGAAGTGCCGGTAATTATCTGACGCATTTCAAAGGTTTGAGACTTTTGCACATATACAAAACTCATCGAATCTTCTTCAAAAATACAAATCTGAGGAATGACAATTGTATCGCTTATACGTTTCAGTGTAATTTTACAATGCGCAGACAAATCGGGGCCAGGAATAACAATGGATTTATCCATCGACGCTTCTATTTCAAACATTTTTACTTTTGAATTTTCTTTAACTGGCTGGCCAACCGGTGATTTTTTCTCAATCTTGCCCCAGGCTCTGTTAGTTGGCATTGCATCGAAACCATATTCTACCGAATCATTCACATCAATTAGCTTATAGTCACCCTCGGTAGCCGAAATATTCACCTTCATTTTTGTCATTTCCGGGATTACAACAAGGGGCATACGATTCCATACCGGATCTCCCACCTGCACTTTTTTTCCAGTAGACCAGTTAATACCCCTGGTTGCAAGTCCATCCTGCGTGGCTTTTATAGTCAGTTCATCAATTTGAGCTTTAGCACTTTGAACCTGAACTGTCAATCGTTGTATCTGAAATTCTTGTTTTCTTATTTCCGATTGATTGATAATAGCCAGAGATTTTAATTTCTTTTGCAGCCTTTGCTTTTCAATCGAAACTAATTCCAATTCCAGCTTTTTAATTCGACTTTGGGTGAGCGAGGAAAATTTGATTTCCAACGAATCAAGGTTGGCGATATCGGTTTGAGCATCATTATTTTTCACTTGTGCCTCCATCAATGCATATTGCATATCCAGGTCAGCCTTCGTTCTATTTAGCTCCATGGTGGCAGTTTCAAGATTTGCCTGAGCTTCGGTGTAGCGTTTTTTCATCTCGGTATCTTCGAGGATACAAACCACTTCATCCTTTTTTACATAGGTTCCATCTTCAACAATAAATAGAACAACTCCATCAACAAAAGCAGGACAAGCCATCACATTTGTTTGAACAGGTTGCACAAGCCCATTAATTTCGAGAATGTCTTCGAATGTTGTGGTCTTAATTGTATAGGTTGATGGTTGAATTTTATCATGCGATTGACATGAAAAAAGGAGAGCCAGGAAAGAGGCAACAATAATATGGGATATCGATTTTGTCAACGCAATCTATTTTAAGGAAAAACTCCTGCAAATTAACGCAATTAATTTCACATTATTATTCGCGCTTTAATAAATATGAGGTATATTTAAATAAAAAAAACTATTCGGTATAAATATTCGATTTAAGACTTAAGAAATACAAAAAAAACGTCCGACTGAAATTAATCAATCGAACGTTTCAACATAAGTTGTATTGGTCGTTTACTTCACTTCTACTCCATTCGTCACTTTTACACTTGGACGAATAAGTACCAGCTTACCATCTGCATCTTCAGCCGAAAGAATCATACCTTCACTCATTACACCACGAAGTTTGCGTGGTTCGAAGTTAGCAATAAAACAAACCTGGGTGCCAATCAATTCTTCCGGATTTGGGTAGTATTGAGCAATACCTGAAAGAATGGTTCGTTCTTCCATACCGTCGGCCAATCGGAATTGCAACAATTTGTCGGCTTTAGGTACTTTTTGGCAATCGAGCACAGTTGCTACACGAATATCCATTTTCATGAAATCATCGAATGCGACATTTTCTTTTACGGGTGAAGGTTTGTATGCAGCCGCCTCGTTGGCAAGTTTTGTGTCCAGTAATTTTTGCACCTGAGCAGCAATGGTTTCGTCTTCTATTTTTTCGAACAGCAGTTCAGGTGCATTGATATAACCGCCAACTTTAAGTAAGGTTTTATTATAATCTAATTTTCCAAAATCCTCTACAGTATTTCTAGCCCAAATAATATTTGAACTTTGAAAGTCTTTATCAATTCCAAAACTAAACCATTTATTATAAACGTCTAAATTTAAGAGTTTGGAAAGCTTTCTTGATGTAAAAGGTAAAAATGGTTGCATAACAATGGCTAAAATTGCAGATATTTCCAAACAGACGTTAATATCAGTAGCAACTTGATCGTTATCATGTCCCCAGATTTTCCATGGAGCTTGATCTTGTAAGAATTTGTTTCCAATTCGTGCAATATCCATTACTTGTTTTAATGCATCTCTAAACTTAAACTCAGAAAGAGATTTTTCCAATTCAAATTTAGAAGCATAAACTCCATACATTACATCTTTATGATATGACGTAAATCTATTACGATCTGGAATTTCACCGTTAAAATATTTATTTGTAAGTACAAGTACCCTATTAATAAAATTACCAAGAATAGCTACTAACTCATTGTTATTTCGAGCCTGAAAATCTTTCCATGTAAAATCGTTATCCTTTGTTTCAGGAGCATTTGCAGTCAACACATAGCGCAACACGTCTTGTTTTCCGGGAAAATCTTCCAGGTATTCGTGCAACCAAACGGCCCAGTTGCGCGAAGTGGAAATTTTGTCGCCTTCCAGGTTCAAGAACTCATTTGCAGGAACATTATCAGGTAAAATATACGAACCTTCTGCTTTTAGCATGGCAGGAAAAACGATACAGTGGAAAACGATATTGTCTTTTCCAATAAAGTGAAGTAAGCGGGTATCTTCGTCTTTCCACCATTTTTCCCAGGTGTCAGGGAGGAGTTCTTTGGTGTTTGAAATATACCCAATTGGCGCATCGAACCACACATAAAGTACTTTTCCTTCAGCGCCGGTAACCGGAACAGGTATTCCCCAGTCCAAATCGCGACTTACGGCACGCGGTTGCAAACCCATGTCGAGCCAGCTTTTGCACTGCCCGTACACGTTCGGTTTCCATTCTTTATGATCTTCCAAAATCCATTGACGCAACCAGGCCTCGTGTTGGTCAAGCGGAAGGTACCAGTGTTTGGTTTCGCGCATTACGGGCACAGCTCCACTAATAGCTGATTTTGGATTAATCAAATCAGTCGGACTCAGTGAAGTTCCACAGGCTTCGCATTGATCACCATAAGCATTTTCGTTGCCACAGTGTGGACATTTCCCTGTAATATAGCGGTCGGCAAGGAATTGTTGAGCCGATTCGTCAAAATACTGTTCACTTGTTTTTTCAACAAAACCACCTTTTGCTTCAATTGTTTTGAAAATATCAGAAGCCAGTTCTTTGTGCGTTTGGGATGTTGTACGCGAATAAATATCGAATGTTATACCGAAATCTTCAAACGATTTTTTAATTATGCCGTGGTAACGATCCACAATATCCTGAGGAGTTACCCCTTCTTTTTTCGCTTTAATCGTAATTGGCACACCGTGCTCGTCCGATCCACCAACAAATAGTACTTCCTCACCCTTCAGGCGTAGGTAGCGCACATAAATATCTGCCGGAACGTATACTCCGGCCAAGTGACCAATGTGTACAGGACCATTGGCATAAGGCAAAGCTGAAGTGACGGTTGTACGTTTAAATTGCTTCATATCTTGTAATTGATGATTTCTTTTTGGGAGTGCAAAGATACAGACAAATAATTAATTTTTGGATATTTTCTGTATTGAAATGAGTCATAAAATGTTATTGTTCATATCGCAATTGCCGTTATAAGGCCATTTATGAATCAAAAATTAATTTTTCGTGTTCAATCGTAGATAATTAGTTAATCCAAAACATTCTATTCAATAAAATTTATATACATTTGTCATCCATAATTCTTTATTTTTATCCACCAACCTAATTTTTAAGACCATGTTATTTCTAATCATTATCGGCATCATCGTCGTATCAGTTGGATTTGCAGCAAAGAAATCGAACTCACCAGTTACTCCCTACAGCAATATCATTTCAATTGCTGGTGTTGCAATTATTGCATTGGCAGCTATTATTTCATCGGTTGTACAAATAAATCCGGGCGAGATAGGTGTACAAAAACTCTTCGGAAAAGTAAATGATAAAACCCTGGAAAGTGGATTAAATGTAGTGAACCCATTGGTAGAAGTAGTAACATTTGATATTCGTACCCAGAACTACACCATGTCCGGAGTACAAAATGAAGGTGACAAATCGGGTGATGATGCCATTCGCGTTTTATCGGCCGACGGACTTGAAGTGGTTATCGACTTAACAGTACTGTATAAAGTTGTTCCAAGTGAGGCTCCACGGATTCTAAAAGAAATTGGTACAGACTATCGGAATACAATTGTTCGGCCCATTTGCCGTACAAAAATCAGAGATAATGCTGTATATTACGATGCTGTTGCTTTGTATTCGTCGAAACGCGATGAATTTCAGGCAAGGATTTTTAAAACTATCGAAACAGATTTTAAATCGAGAGGATTGCTTTTGGAACAATTACTTGTTCGTAACATCACCCTTCCTGCATCAGTAAAAGCCACTATTGAGTCGAAAATAAATGCAGAACAAGAAGCTCAAAAAATGACTTTTGTACTTCAAAAAGAAAAACAAGAGGCCGAACGAAAAAGAGTTGAAGCTCAGGGAATTGCTGATTACCAAAAGATTTTGAGTACAGGTCTTAGCGATAAACAATTGCAATACGAAATGATTAAAGCAATTGCCACTTCGCCCAATGCAAAACTAATTATTATGAACGGTGGAAAGAATAGTACTCCGGTGATTTTGGATGCGAAATAAATTGTTTGTGCTTAAAACATACAGAGCAGAGTTTTTTACTCTGCTCTGTTTTCTTAATTAAATCAGTAATCAACTTACATTCATGCCCCGCGACAAAGCCATCCTAAAAGAACAATTATCACAACTCACAAAAAAAGAGTTGACTGAGATGGTACTCAAATTATCCGCCAAGCGATATAACTACGAGTATTTGTTGGTAAACTTTTTAGATAAAGATGGTGGTGAACAAACTTTATTCGAAGAAGCCAAAGAAGATATTGACTTGTTCTGGAAAAAAGAATACCGAGGAAGTACGATTCAAAAACAGCATGTAAATAAATTGAATGCCTGTGTGAAACGTATCAATGAGTTTACTGTTGAAACAAAAAACAAAAAACTGGAAGCAGATTTAATTCTTTATGTATTAGAACTACAGTTTTCGAACAAAACAAGGGTATTTGGTGCGCGCATTTCGGGTTACGACTACAAAGTAGGTTTATTACTGAAAAAACTAATTGCCATAGTAACTAAAAAATTACACCCCGATTATTTGATAGATTATCAGGATAAAATCAATGATTTTCTGTTTCGCATACACAAAACTTCCAATCGTATAAATACAATCAAAGAGCTCCCTGAAGCAATTGAGTAGTCTTTTTAATCAATCTTGATATGAATGCTGAGATTGATTAAACGCTCCTTATTTTGTCCACCCTAAAGTAATTTTTGTCCACTGTCACCAAGAACATTTAATGTATTTTTGTAACGTTGTAGCATTTAATCATGCGAACAACTTACTAACACATTGCAATCAACTATTTATAAATAAAAGAACATGAAAAACCTTTTTGCAAAATCCATTTCAGTTGTGTTGCTAGCTGCAGCAACTGTTACTGTTTCTGCACAACAAAAAGCAACGGCAGTAATCAATGCCGATCAGGGTACCTACGTTATCAACAAAAACATTTACGGTCAGTTTGCCGAACATCTTGGTCACGGTATTTATGGTGGCATTTGGGTGGGTGAAAATTCATCTATTCCAAACACGCACGGTGTGCGAAACGATGTAATTGCTGCCTTGAAAAAAATCAAAATCCCAAATCTCCGCTGGCCGGGTGGTTGCTTTGCCGACGAATACCATTGGATGGATGGGATCGGGCCACGCGAAAAGCGCGCCAGAATGATTAATACACACTGGGGTGGAGTGGTTGAAGATAATTCTTTCGGAACCAACGAATTTCTCAATCTTTGCGAAGAACTTGGCACTGAGCCTTATATTTGCGGTAATTTGGGAAGTGGAAGTGTCGAAGAAATGTCGAAATGGGTTGAATATATGACTTTTGATGGCGAAAGTCCAATGGCAAACCTGCGTAAACAAAACGGACGTGAAAAACCATGGAAAGTAAAATACTTTGGTGTAGGTAACGAGAACTGGGGGTGTGGAGGCAATATGACTCCCGAAGGTTATTCGGAACTGTACCGTCGCTATGCAACCTATGTACGCAATTATGCAGGAAATGAATTATACAAAATTGCAGGTGGAGCCAATGTTGATGATTATAAATGGACTGAAACTCTAATGAAGAACATTCCACGCGGTATGATGAACGGAATTTCGCTGCACAATTATACATTCACAGATGGGTGGACAAACAAAGGCAATGCAACAGGCTTCAATGAGGATCAATATTTCAAGGTATTGGAAAATGGTCAGCGTATGGATGACCTGATTACAAAACACTCAGCTATTTTGGATATGTACGACCCTGCTAAACGCATAGGGTTTGTAGTTGATGAGTGGGGCGTGTGGTATAACGTGGAACCAAATACCAATCCGGGCTTCCTTTTCCAACAGAATTCATTACGTGATGCCTTGTTGGCGGGAGAAATTTTGAATATTTTCCACAAACATTGCGACCGTGTAAAAATGGCCAATATCGCTCAAATGGTGAACGTGTTGCAAGCTATTATTTTTACCGAAAGCGATAAAATGCTCCTAACTCCGACTTATTATGTATTTGACATGTATAAAGTGCATCAAGATGCTACCATGTTGCCAATGACAGTTAACAGTCCTGATTACAGTCGATTAAACCGTAATATGAAAGCTATCTCCACGACTGCTTCGGTTGATAAAAACGGTGCCATTCATGTTACGCTTGTGAATATTGATCCTAAAAATGACATAGAAGTAAGTTGTGATGTACGTGGTGCAAAAGCAACAAAACTAACAGACGGTCAAATCATTACCGGAAAAGAAACCGGTACGTTCAACACATTTGATAATCCATATCAGGTTCAATTGGAGAATTTCAAAGATGCCAAATTCAAAAATGGTACTTTGACAGTGAAAGTACCTGCTAAATCGTTGGTAACTGTTGAATTGAAATAAATCACCTCTAAAAACCACAATAGAAACAGTAGAAATCTATTAGTTCTATTGTGGTTTTTCATCTTTTATAACATCCCATGAAATCATTTCTACCTAAATCAGGCCATGTACTTACAGGACTATTTCTGGTCCTTTGCTGTTTTTCTTTATCGGCTATATACCCTGTAAAATCTGCCAATCCATGGAAAGATGATTATCGGGATATTGCTTCGTTGGAGAACTACAAAAGCTGGGGAACATACAATGTACATGATCCATCCTGCCTGAAAGTTGGCGATACCTATTACATGTACAGCACAGATGCTATATTCTTTGGAAGACGAAATCCGGGAATGAAAAGGCCTGATGTCAAAATCGGAAATATTCAGGTACGTTCATCAAAAGATCTGGTAAACTGGAAATTTGAAGGCTGGGCGTTTGATTCTATTCCGGCTGAAGCAAAAAGTTGGGTACTATCACACAGCGACAACAAAGGAGCAACGAATATTTGGGCACCCTATATTGTTCAATACAAAAAGACATTCCGCTTATATTATTGTGTTTCAGCCTTTGGGCTGCAAACATCGTATATCGGATTGGCAGAATCAGATTCACCGCTTGGTCCATGGGTTTCGAAAGGTGCTATTGTGAAAACACAGCGTGGAGACAAGATGAATGCCATTGATCCGAGCATTGTTACTGAACCCGAAACGGGCAACATGTGGATGCATTATGGGTCGTATTTCGGTGGACTTTATGCTGTTCAGATTAATCCGGAAACGGGTTTTACACTAACAGCCGATGATCAGGGACATTTTACGGCTACACGCGCAAATATCCGCAAAGACAATATAGAGGCACCGGAAATTATTTACAATCCGACCTTTAAAAAATATTACCTTTTCACGTCCTACGATCCGTTAATGACGACCTACAACGTGCGTGTTGGTCGAGCCGATAAACTCGAAGGACCATTTTTGGATTTCTTTGGCAACGATTTGCGCGATACCATCAATCATTATCCCATTCTGACACATCCGTATCAGTTCAAAAACCACGCTGGCTGGGCTGGCACTGGTCATTGTTCGATCTTCAAAAACGAAAATGGTGACTTCTTTATGGCACATCAATCAAGGCTTTCGCCCGATAATCAGCTAATGGATTTACACGTTCGCGAAGTAAAATGGACAACTAATGGTTGGCCGGTTGTTTCGCCGGAACGATTTACAGCTTCAAGACAAGCAAAAATATCGAAGAAAGACGTTGTTGGCAAGTGGGAAATTATCCGCATTCAGGATGCAAAAACAGACCGAAAACTGGAGTTTGGGCAAATTTTATGGGGTGAAAACCAATTACGCAAAACTGAGATTGATGCATCTCAACTGGTTGATTTCAATAGCAATGGAAAAATGAAAGGTTCCGATGGAAGTTGGAAATTTGATTCATTTAAAGGTATCACCTTGATGCTAAAAGATGAGACTATCAACAACCTGACTGTTTTTGTTGGCCACGATTGGGAGAACGAAACCGAAACATTGCTTTTTACCGGATTGGACAAAAATGGTTGCTCCGTTTGGGGTAAAAAAGTAAAATAACTGCACATTATTGAAAGATTTTCACCCTAAAAGTCGTTTTATTTATTCTATTTTTGACAATTAAAATCGAAACTAAATAAAATGAGAAAAATCACTACATTATTTTTTATTATTACTGCATTTTTGCTGAATGCGCAAGCATTAAAATCTCCATTAATGGGCTGGGCTAGTTGGAATAACTTTGGCGTAAACATCAGCGAATCAATTATCAAAACTCAAGCCGATGCAATGGTCTCCTCGGGTTTGCTTGCTGCCGGTTACAATTACCTGAACATTGACGATGGCTTTTTTAACGGTCGTTATTCTAACGGTGGTTTGCGACTCGACACACTAAAGTTTCCGCATAAAATGAAATACGTTGCCGACTATATTCATTCCAAAGGTTTGAAAGCCGGTTATTATACCGATGCAGGTGCCAATACTTGTGGCTCACAATACAACGGACAAACAGGTGGTGTTGGTGGAGGCATTTATGGTCACGACCAGCAAGATGTGGACACCATTTTCAAAAGTTGGGGGTTTGATTTCCTAAAAGTGGATTATTGTGGTGGTTTGGTTCAGAAATTAGACGAAAAAGCACGCTATACAGCTATTCGCACGGCTATGAACAATACTGGGCGCACCGATATAAACTATAATGTTTGCCGGTGGCAATTCCCCGGATCATGGGTGACAACGGTAGCCGATTCGTGGCGTGTTTCAGTTGATATCAATCTGAGTTGGGCTAGCGTATTGAACAACCTGGATAAAAATGCTTATCTGGCAGCTTATTGCAGCCAGGGACATTACAACGATATGGATATGCTTGAAGTGGGTCGCGGACTCACAGCCGAGGAGGATAAAAGCCATTTCAGCATGTGGTGTATCCTATCATCTCCATTGGTGCTTGGAAACGATATGACCAATATTTCTGCTGCAACAAAAACAATCCTGACAAATACCGAAGTGATTGCTGTAAATCAAGATACAACGGGATTGCAGGCAAAAATAGTTTCCGACAATGCAAAAGGATTGCAGGTTTGGGCAAAACCATTGAACGGTAAGCTAAGCAAAGAACGGGCAGTCGTGTTGTTCAACCGCACTGCAGCCACAGCAACTATGTCTGTAAAGTGGAAAGATTTGAATTTAGTTGGTCCAGCCACAGCCCGAAACCTGTGGACTCATGCCGATTTGGGAAGTATGGATTCCATGTACACAGTTTCCGTTCCTTCACACGGCGTGGTAATGCTTAAAGTGGTTGGAACACAAACCAAACTGCAGGAAACTTTTGAGGCTGAATATGGCTGGATAAACAATTTCAATATGACTTCTAACAGTGCTGTTATAGCCAGTCAGGGAGTTGCTTCTACCGATACTACTTGCTCCGGACGCGCAAAGGCCGGTTGGTTGGGAAATCGTGCCGACAATTATCTTGAATTCAGGGATGTGTACGCTAATGCTGCCGGAAGTTATAATCTACAAATTACGTATATCAGTGGAGAAAACCGGAATGCGACCATGACAGTGAATGGCAAAGATACAACTCTTACCACGTTAAATTCAGGAAGCTGGACTGCATTGAAAACCAATACCTACAGAATTGCACTGAAGCAAGGTTATAACACCATTCGTTTTGCCAATGCAACGGCCTGGTTGCCCGATTTCGATAAAATTCAACTTGATTTGAATAAATATAATGTTGGAACAGGCTTGAAACCACTGGAACAAAGAAATGTGAAGATCCATCCGAATCCATGTACAGATTTTTTAGAGATTGAATCAGAATCACCTCTAAAACAAGTTAGCATTTTTTCGTTGACAGGTTCGTTGCTGCTTACCTCGGGTAGCGAACCACGAATTAATGTTTCGGCATTGAAAGCAGGTCTTTATATTGTAAAAACAACTACTAAAAACGGTACTGAACTTGAAAAAATTCTAAAGGAGTAGCCTGTCTTTAATTATCCTTGTCTTGAAATTTCACACACACTATTTATCATGCAAAAATCTTTTCTTAGCATCATTTCTATTTGTCTGATTGCCTTTTCGATGCAGGCAACTACTAAAAAACTAATTGTAACTTCGCCTAACGGGAAACTGGCCATTGAAGCAAGTGTAACGCCTAAAGGTGCTCCTGTTTATACAGTAAAAAACAACAATCAACCTGTTATTTTACAATCTGCATTGGGTTTGGTCTCCGACCAGGGCGATTTCAGCAATAATGTGAAAATTAGTCAGATCTCACTTGTAACGAAAATTACGGTGACTTACAATTCTCCTGCAGAAAAACGTGCAAATAGAACCTACACTGCCAATTCTGCCAGTCTTACGTTGATTAATGCTAACAAGAAAACGCTAACAATTGAGTTCAAAGCAACCAACGAAGGTATTGCTTTCCGTTACTTGCAGACTGCACAGAGTCCTATTGCCGTAAAAACAGAAAAAACTTCTTTCAAATTCGATCCAACTGCTAAAGCGTGGATGCATCCATATGCCAAAGTAAAGGATGGTTGGTGCGAAACTCAACCAAGCTACGAAGAACAATACGAATATGAAATTCCTGTCGGAACACCGTCTGTATTGGGCGTGGGCTGGACTTTCCCTGCATTATTCAAAACCGGAAACAACTGGGTGCTGATTACCGAAGCCGGGTTAACGCCCGACTATGCCGGTACGCACCTGTCGCATCTTTCGCCCAACGGTGAATACAGTATTGCCTTCCCTCAAAAAGGCGAAACGGTAAAAGCCACCGATCCTGAATATCCTGTTTCGGCCAATATTACTTCGCCCTGGCGAGTTATTGTAATAGGGTCATTGGCAACTGTAGTTGAATCGCAAATGGTTTCTGACCTTGCAAAACCTGCTGACAAAGCGGTTGATTATAGTTGGGTGAAAACAGGTATTGCTTCGTGGAGTTGGGGCGTATTGCACGACGAATCGGTGAATTACGAAACTTCCAAGCAGTTTATTGAATATGCATCTGATATGAAATGGGATTACTGCCTGATTGATGCCGATTGGGATAGACGTATTGGTTACGATAAAATCAAAGAACTGGCCGATTATGCCAAAACAAAAAATGTGGGAGTGATTCTTTGGTACAACTCTTCAGGTGCATGGAACACAACTGTTTATTCGCCTAAGGGTGCTTTGGTAGAACGCGATGCGCGCCGTGCTGAGTTCAAACGTATTCACGATATGGGAATTGTGGGCGTCAAAGTCGATTTTTGGCCTGGAGACGGACAATCGGCGATTCAGTATTACTACGATATGCTGAAAGATGCAGCTGATTTCCATTTGTTGGTGAATTTCCATGGCACAACCGTTCCACGTGGCTGGTCGCGCACTTTCCCAAACCTCGTTTCAATGGAAGCTATCCGCGGTTTTGAATTTACCACTTTCGACCAAATAGATACCGACAAAGCTCCTAAACACCTCACCATGATGCCCTATGCCCGTAACGTGGTAGGTCCAATGGATTTTACACCGGTTTGTTTTGGCGAAATAGTTGGTAAAAAACGCCGCACCAGCAACGGTTTTGAAATAGCGTTGACGGTAATTTTGCAATCGGGCGTCAGTCATTATGTAGAAATTCCTGAAAGTATGGCTAAGCAACCCGATTACGTAAAAACATATATGCAAACTCTTCCCCGTCATTGGGACGATGTGAAACTGATTGATGGTTTTCCCGGAAAATACGTGGTTATGGCTCGTAAAAGTGGAAATAAATGGTATTTAGCCGGAATCAATTCGCAAAAAGAAAGTCAGAAAGTTAGCATTGATCTATCGAAATTCAAAAACGCGATTTCAAATCGCGTGACCCTTATTACCGATGGTGATAGAGACCGCAGCTTTAGCCAACAACAGGTAACTATCAGCAATAATAAACTGGAAGTTGAAATCAAACCGAATAGTGGATTTACGATAGTGTTATAAACAGTAAGACTTATAAAAACAAAGAAGCAGAGTCGGTTGGCTCTGCTTTTTGCATAATATTTCTCTTTTTAGAACGAGCATATCCAAAATATTTCCTAATTTAGCGCTCACAAATAATTACATTCATTCCATATGCAATATTCATCCAACTTTAAAGGTAATTTGCTCCACAAATCCGGTAAGGGTTTGTTCGAGTGTTGGATGATTTAGCCACTGACCCCATCCCCCTAAAGGGGGCTTTTGCTGCCTGCAAAAAACTAAAACTAGTTTGTAAAAATATACTTAGTTTTAGTTCCCCAATTTTTCATTCCTACATTCTTCATTTTCGAAATGGGTATTATATTCGATATCAAACGCTTTGCAGTACACGACGGTCCGGGAATTCGTACAACAGTTTTCATGAAAGGTTGTCCGCTTTCGTGCCAATGGTGCCACAATCCTGAAAGCAGGAGTGCGGATATTTGCACGGTACTGAAAACGGTTCGTATTGGCGATAAAAGCTTTATCGAGGATGAAATTGTTGGGCGTGAAATGACAGTGGAAGAAGTGATGAATGAGTTGCGCAAAGAGCAAATTTTTATGGAAGAGTCAGGAGGTGGTGTGACTTTCTCGGGTGGTGAGCCATTGCAACAAGCTGATTTTCTATTGAAAATGTTAGCAGCCTGTAAATTGGAGAACATGCATACAACGATTGATACAACAGGCTTTTCTAATTGGAAAACATTGGAGAAAGTAGCGCAGAAGACCGATTTATTTCTCTACGATTTAAAACTAATTGATGATAAACTGCATAAAACTCATGCGGGAGTTTCCAATCAATTGATTTTGGAGAATCTCGAAAGACTGCTTGAGTTGGGGAAGAAAATCCAAATTCGAATTCCAATGATTCCGGGGATTACATTGACTGAAGAAAATATAAATCAGACGATTGATTATTTGTCCGGATTGAAACTCCCGATTGAAGGTGTTGATTTGCTGCCTTATCACAACACCGCCGCGCACAAGTATGAACGGTTTGGGATGGAAAATAAACTAGGAGAACTAAAATCAATCCGAAAGAGTGATTTGGAAGAAACGAAACTGCGATTTGAAAAAGCAGGATTTGAAGTGAAAATCGGTGGTTGATTTACCACTAAGAACACTCAAATTCACTAAGAAAATAATTAAAAAAGATAATCTGCTAAGTAAAAAAAGGATAAATGTAAACTCTGTGTTTCTTTGTGCTCTTAGTGCCTTAGTGGTAAAAAACAATATTATGACTCCAAGAATTCAACAATTACGCGAACAAAGCCTGAACGCCATTTACACAATTTCTGCGGAACGGGGCTTATTGATGACTGAGTTTTACAAAAGCCATGTGGCATTTGGCGATTCCATTCCGGTGCAGCGCGCCAAATCGTTTCAATATGTGCTTGCCAACAAGTCCATTTGCATCAATGACATGGAACTGATTGTGGGTGAACGCGGGCCGGCTCCTAAAGCCACTCCTACTTATCCCGAAATTACCGTTCATTCTCTACAGGATTTGGAAGTACTGAATTCGCGCGAAAAAGTATGGTTCCGGGTGGACGATGAAACCCGCAAAGCATTTGAAGAAACAATCATTCCATTCTGGAATGGTCGTTCTAACCGCGACCGCATGATGGAAGCCATGACTACCGAATGGCACGATGCGTATGAAGCAGGAATTTTTACCGAATTTATGGAGCAACGTGCTCCGGGGCATACTGTGGCGGGTTACAAAATCTATCAAAAAGGAATGCTTGATATTATTGCCGATGTGGAGGAAAGCCTAAAATCGCTTGATTTTGTGAATGATCCACAAGCTTACGACAAAAAAGAAGAGTTGAAAGCCATGGAAATTGCTGCCAAAGCTGCGATACAGTTTGCGCAACGCCATGCCACCAGGCTCGACGAATTGGCTTTCGATGAAAAAGATGCAACCCGTAAAGCCGAACTAGCCGAGATGGCACGCATTTGTCGTCGGGTTCCGGCTCACGCACCTTCTACTTTTCATGAAGTACTTCAACATTACTGGTTCGTGCATTTGGGAGTAGTAACTGAACTTAACCCCTGGGATTCGTTTAATCCCGGCCGTTTAGATCAACATTTGAATCCTTTTTACCAGAAAGAAATAGCCAAAGGAACATTGACTAAGGAGAAAGCCATTGAGTTGCTCGAATCGTTTTGGGTGAAGTTCAACAATCACCCTTCGCCTCCAAAAATTGGCATTACAGCTCTGGAAAGCAGTACGTATACCGATTTTTGCCTGATAAATCTGGGTGGTGTGAAACCTGACGGAACGGATGCTGTCAACGAAATGTCCTACATTTTACTGGATGTGATTGAAGAAATGCGCTTGCTGCAACCCAGCTCGATGGTGCAATTGAGCAAACTAAATCCCGACAGTTTTATTGATCGTGCCGTAAAAATCACAAAAACAGGCTTTGGTCAACCGTCCATTTTTAATACCGATGCCATCATTCAGGAGCTGGTCAATCAGGGAAAAGACATAGTTGATGCCCGAAACGGTGGCGCAAGTGGTTGTGTGGAAAGTGGTGCATTCGGAACAGAGAGTTATATACTGTGTGGCTATTTCAATTTGCCCAAAATTCTGGAAGTGACTTTGCACAATGGTTTTGATACCCGTACAAAGAAACAAATCGGATTGAAAACCGACACTGTTTCTGAATTCAAATCTTACTCAGAACTTTTGGAAGCTTTCAAAGCCCAGGTTGAACACTTTATCCGTATCAAAGTTACCGGAAACAACACCATCGAGAAGATTTTCATGACGCATATTCCCACACCGTTTCTGTCGCTGATTATCGACGATTGCGTAGCGAAGGGCATGGATTATATTCAGGGCGGATCGCGCTATAATACGAACTATATTCAGGGCGTGGGTGTTGGAACAATGACTGATGCACTCACTGCCTTGAAAAAACATGTATTTGAAGATAAATCGATATCTTTACCCGAGTTTGTAAGTGCTTTGGAAAGTAATTTTGAAAATAGCGACGAATTGCTTTACAAACTGCTTTACAAAACACCCAAATACGGAAACGACGACGAAGCGGCTGATGAGCAATTGGTGGACGTTTTCAATATTTACTATGATGCGGTGAAAGGACATACAAGTCCGCGCGGAGCTGAGTATCGTATCAACTTGCTGCCAACCACCTGCCATGTGTATTTTGGAAGTGTAATGCATGCAAGTCCGGATGGACGAAAAGCAGGGTTGCCGGTTTCGGAAGGTATTTCACCGGTGCAGGGTTCGGATAGAAACGGTCCGACTTCAGTAGTGAAATCAGCAGCCAAAATCGACCATTTGCATACTGGCGGAACGCTGCTGAACCAAAAATTCAGTCCAAACTTTTTCGAGGACGACACAGCCATTCGGAAAGTCTCGGGATTGGTACGTAGTTATTTCCGCATGAACGGACATCATATTCAGTTCAATGTAGTGAATGCTTCCACCTTGCGCGATGCACAGAAACATCCGGAGAAATACCGAAATCTGATTGTACGTGTGGCCGGTTACAGCGACTATTTCAATGATCTGGGACTGGATTTGCAGAATGAGATTATTGAACGGACGGAGCACGATAGTTTTTAAAAATGATATTAGCCTGCGGCGATATTCGCTCCGCGATATTAACTCCCTTCGCTCGTGATATTTTAGCTTTTATACCAAATAAATAATTCACCCGAGTCTATAGACTCTTGACTATAGACATTAGACATAAAAATATGTTCAACAAAGAAACTTACATTCAGCGACGCAAAACACTGGCCGAAAAAATCGGTTCAGGCGTGGTTTTGCTATTGGGTAACGACGAAAGTCCGATGAATTATGCCGATAATGGTTTCCATTTCAGGCAGGACAGCACTTTTCTGTATTACTTCGGCATTGATTTTCCGGCGCTGGCTGCTGTTATTGATGTTGATAACGATCGCCAAATTGTGTTTGGCGACGATTATACCATCGACGATATTGTGTGGATGGGACCGCAACCAACTATTGCCGACTATGCTTCGAAGGCCGGGATTCATCAGGCGCTTCCTACAGCAGAGTTGACAACCATGTTGCACGAAGCATTGAAACAAGGGCGTGAGGTTCATTATCTGCCACCGTATCGTCCGGAAAGTAAGCTCAAACTACAACATTTGCTCTTCCTGCACCCCGATCAGATTGCTCAAAAATCATCGTTGAGATTGATTCGTGCCGTGGTTAGTCAGCGTGAGATAAAGTCGGCCGAAGAAATCGTAGAAATTGAAAAAGGCGTAGATCTTTCGGTGGATATGCATGTGGCCGGTATGCAAATGGTTCGTCCCGGTATGACTGAAGCGCAGGTTGCAGCACGTGTGTACGAAATTGCCCACGCTGCCAACGGCGAAATATCGTTTCCGATTATTGCCACCATCAACGGACAAACGCTGCACAACCATTACCACGGCAATGTGCTGAAAAGCGGCGACCTCTTCCTGCTCGATGCTGGTGGTGAAGTGGAAAGTCGTTATTGCGGTGATTTGTCGAGCACGTTTCCGGTGGATACAACCTTCACTGCGCAACAAAAACTGATTTACGAAATGAGTCTGCAAGCCCATCAGGCAGCAATTGATACACTGACACTGAACGTTCCGTACCGAAATGTGCATTTAGCTGCCTGTCGCTCTATCACCGAAAATATGAAGAGTATCGGGTTGCTCAAAGGTAACACCGAGGAGATTATTGCTTCCGGAGCGCACGCCTTGTTTATGCCTTGCGGCACAGGACACATGATGGGACTGGACGTACACGATATGGAAAACCTGGGCGAAGTATGGGTTGGTTACGACGGCGAACCGAAGAGCACACAGTTTGGACTAAAATCGCTTCGACTCGCCAAGCCGTTGAAACCGGGGCATGTATTCACCATCGAACCGGGCATTTATTTTATTCCTGAATTGATGGATAAATGGCAGGGCGAAGGCAAGTTTACTGAATTTGTGAACTGGGCTGAAGTGCAGAAGTTCCGCAACTTTGGCGGAATCCGCAACGAAGAAGATTACATGATGACCGAAACCGGACCACGCCGATTGGGAACGAAAGTGAAACCCAAAACGGTGGAAGAAGTAGAAGCCATACGAAAAGGATAAAAAAACAAGAAAGCAGGGTCGGGTTGGCTCTGCTTTTTTAATCACATGTAGTATCCGTTCCCATATTCGGACAAGTAAGCACGCCACTCACATCGGTATTTCCGCCCAACAGCTCTTTCACCAACGGATGATCGAAACCACAAGCCAACTCTCCATGCGCATCAATCAACGGTCGGCGGATAAGTAGCGGATCTTCCAACATAGCATCGATAGCTGTGTCTTCATCAAAATCGCCGGGACTAATTTCGTTGCTTTTAATGCGTGGCGCAGCCATATTGAACCATTCAGCAATGGGCGTGTCGCCAAAAAACATTCGGAGCGTGGCCGCATTCCACCTTTGTTCCAGCAACGAATGCGCCTCAACTCTGTGTCCGTGCAACTCCAACAACCGTTTTTGTTTCGTATTGTTGATGCAGCCGGGTTTCTCGTAAAAATGGATAAGCATAATCGGTCTGTGTTAGATTTTATTGGCGAGCAATTTTTTATTCAATTCATCCCAGGCCTTGCAAGCCAGAAAAGCATCCTCCGCATAAGCAGGAATTTCCAGATAATCTGCCGGCAAGCGGTCTTCTATCAGGTCGTGCAACGCCCCGGCCTTTTGCGACAGGACAAAGCGCGCTTTCCTCACCTGTGCATCCAGTTCTTTTAGTTCTTCTGCTGTCATAAACTACGTCTCTTTTCCAACAAGCAAGGCAAACCCCATGCCAACGCAGTAAATAACTGATAATATGGGATATGCAGATTTAAACGATACCTTAGAAGCCACTGAAATGTATATGATTTCAACAAAAAGTTACTAAATTGTCAGAAGGTGTGTACCGCGAAACACCGAAAAAGCTTGGCGAATTCGGATTCGAAGTAGACGACTCTACACGCGCCACTGCTAAAAAACAAGCGTAAAACAATTGAACTGGTAATCGTAGTCGGATGCATGGTACGACTAACTATAGAAACAGCAGAACCGAATGGTTCTGCTGTTTCTATTTATTCCTTGAAAATTACAGGATTAACTTTCGTGAGTTTTGGTGCTATATTATCAAATTTCGTTTTCCAGTCAAAATTAGCCATATCATATTCAATATTCTTCTTTTTACAGTAAAGTACATTTTTTTCTTCTTCAGTTATCAGCCGTATTCCAACGTTATATATAATATTTTTATTATTTAAATGGCGCCCCTGGCCATGCCTTTTTTCAGTGAATACTTTGTTGTGTGATTTTTCATATTCAGCAATAATTCGAAATGATTCTTGTCTTATAGTGTCTACCGGCGATGACACCATCAAATATATTTCACCTCGAAAGTCTTTCTTTAGATTGGCATCCAGAAATGCTGCCAGACTCTCATTTGGAATAACAACCATTTTGTTGGGATCAAGATATAGAAATTCTGGAGTGTTGAACTCATTTCCGTAACCACAACATCCACCATGTCGTTGAACTTTATTATTATAGTAATAGCAAACATTCGAAGTGTCGATAATGATATTAAATTGTGTATAATATCCTTTTATCTTTCGTACACTATTGGGATTACTCAGTCCATTAGCGACATAGTTTGTATCTAAGACGGTGGGGGTTTCCCAAACTAATGAATAGATTGTTTGTTTCGTTGGTCGATTACAGCTTGTGACTAATATAAAAAACACGAAGACAATGATTCCTGATTTCTTCATATACATATGATTTTTAGTTGCCGTAAAAATACATTTTATCTTTGATAAAAGAATAGAATTGTGAGGTTCAACTGTATAATACTGCAACTACTCCGCAGGAGTTGAATGTAAATAACCTCCGGTGCAACCGGAGGATGTCAGACAGTACACGAACCGAACCCCGGAGTGGGTTCTACCAGCGTATAGTTGAGTGCTGTTCAACCCCTCCGGGGTTGGGATTTGAGGGCAGTTACATCCTCCGGTTGCACCGGAGGTTATGCACATTAACCCTTACAGGGTTTTCAGTCTTGCTTGAAGATATGTGAGCGGGTTTCGCGATTTTTAATCGTGCCTTACCAAAAGAACGCGATTTGGAAATCGCGAAACCCGGCAGTTTACTTCTTCACTCCCACCAGTTCCCAGCTTGGCGGTGTCACTCCCATCAGGTTCTTTACAAAGAAATCGTAGCGTTTATGCTCGCCATAGTCGCCACCCATGGTGTGGTTGGTTCCGGGCAGGGAGATAAATTCAAAGTCTTTGTTTGCTTTTATGAGCGCGTTGCACACCTGCATGGTAGAAGCAGGGTCCACATTATCATCCACCTCTCCCACTACCAGCATCAACGGGCGGGTGAGCAAATGGGCGTTCACAACGTTGGAGTTCTCTTCGTATTGCTTGCCAATGGGGTAACCGAGCCATTGTTCGTTCCACCAGATTTTATCCATACGGTTGTCGTGGCATCCGCACGACGAGTAGGCCGCCTTGTAATGTTCGGGGTGAAAGAGCACAGCCGTCATGGCTTCCTGTCCGCCTGCCGAAGCGCCGTAAATGCCAATTCGTGTTGTGTCTATAAATGAGTATTTTTCACCCAATGCTTTTGTCCACGCAATGCGGTCGGGGAAACCGGCATCTTTCAGGTTTCGGAAACAGACTTCCTCGAAAGCCTTGGAGCGAAACGAAGTTCCCATGCCGTCGAGCTGAATAACGATAAACCCTAGCTCGGCAATGGGTGAAAGATAGCGATTATTGCTGAAGAATGATTTTGGCGTGTATTGACTGCCCGGACCGGCATAGATATATTCCAGCACGGGATATTTCTTTTTCGGGTCGAAGTTGGTTGGGCGAACAATGATACCCCAGATATCCGTTTTGCCGTCGCGCCCTTTCGCCACAAAAGGCTCGGGAGCTATCCAGCCCGTTTTCAGCAATTCGGTAATATCAGCCTTTTCCAGCGGCAAAATAACCTTTCCATCCTTTGCGCTGCGCAGCACAGTCACCGGAGCTTTGTTTACCAGCGAATACACATCCACCAAATACTTTTTATCGCCCGAGAACCAGGCCTGATGCATTCCCTCTTCGGGCGTAAGGCAAGTCAATCCCTTTCCATCAAAGCCAATGCGGTAATAACGTATCAGATAAGGATCTTCGTTGGGCACCATGCCGTTAGCGGAAAATATGATTTCGCGTTTGGCTTCGTTCACATCAACCACTTCGCGCACGTACCAGGCTCCTTTGGTTATCTGATTTTTTACTTTGCCCGTTTGAGCATCGTAGAGGTAGAGATGATTCCAGTTGTCGCGCTCGCTGCCCCAGATTATTTCGTTTGTTTTGGGCAGATCGCGACGAAAATAGCGCGTGTAGTTCACAAAGGTATTGGATGTTTCTTCAATGATAGTGCGCACTTGAGCCGTTTCGGTCGACATGGCCAGCACCCGATACACCTGATGACCACGTTGGTTGTATTCGAAGAAAACAGTTTTGTTGTCGGCACTCCATCTGAACCAGTTAGGCAAATCAAACTGGTTGGCAAAAAGCGTATTCACCGGAACTTTGGCTTGTGCCGTAGCAACATCAAACACAACAGGTGTTTTTTGTGGAAGCACGTCGCCCGGCTTTTGGTAATCGCGCGTTTGCACTTTAGGTTGTAGCTGATCGGTTGGCGACGACTCGATAAACGTAATCTGACGGATTTCGGCAGCATGAATTTTCATAACCGCCACCTTTTTCGAATCGGGCGACCAACTGATATTTGTTGAGTAATAATCCTCTTTGGTGCCATCGGTACTCAAGGCTTTTTCTACTCCGGTGGCGATATCTTTTACAAAAAGATTGCTGTTACGGGTAAAAACAGACAGTTTCTTATCAGGCGAAATAACTGGTTCACCTTCCCGTTCGTAATCATATTTTCCCCAATAATCAGGAGCCGGAGCTACATATTTTCCATCATTAATGATAGAATCTTTCTTTTGCAGGTAAATCCATTTGGTACCACCGTTTACAAACCGAAGCGTATCCAACGAAGCCGATACCTTTAGTTCGGCCAGTGTTAGTTTTTCCAGTTCGATGGTTTTCTTACCCGCATTCGAGAGCGTTTCAGTCAGTTTTACATGGTCGAAAAGGGTGGTACTTTTCCGCTTATCAGCATCCACCAGCAGATAGGTTTTTCCCTGTGGCGTGAAGCGGACATACCAAAATTTGTTGGTTCCCCCTATCCATTGCGGAGTAACATTGGAGTAATATACTTTGTCTTTTAATCGGTCGGGGAGCGAAAATGCCCGGTTGTAATCGTCAACGGTGCCTTGCGCCAACAGGGTAAGGCTTGTGATAAAAGGGAGCAGAAGTGTCGATAGTTTTTTCATGCAAATATAATCAGTTGATTTCTCCACAAATGTATTAATTTTTACGTTGTGATTTTTTACCGAATAAAATATATGAACTAAAATGACATGATTTTAGACCATATTTGCATCGAAAGGACGGAAAATAAAAAAATAAAGGAGCAAAGATTTCGCTTTGCTCCTTCATGCTATATAAAAAATTTGAATATTCTCTTACAACTGAATTGTATAGACACTAAACGATTTCGGTGCCAATTCCACTTCAAACGTATTACCAGAAACAGTAATATCTTTTACGGTTGGAACAACAGCAGTTGGATTGTCAAGTGTATTTTCCTGATCGAGCACATCCGATTTCAGTACGGTTTGTGTTCCTTTGCGGGCAGCAGCTTTCAGTCCGTTGAAAGTATAACTTGCTTTCTTAGCCACATCCGATGTGTTGGCAATTTTCAGGATAATCACGTTCTTGTATTTATCCAATGCCGACGAAGCATAAATGCCATCAAGCCCTTCGAGCGGCAATTTGTTTTCGACAGTTGTCAGCACGTTTGTTCCCACATTCTGGCCATACAATTGTTGCACGTAGTAGTTTACCGAACGAACACTGCGCAGGTTATCGAACCAAATCAAATCGGGTTTCCATTGCCAGCCCTGCACGTGAGCAAAAAGCGGTGCATAGGTGCATTGATAAACAACATCGGCATTGCGCTCAAATCCGGTCATAAAGGCAGCTTCGCAAAGTGCCGACTCGAAATTATTTTTGCGGTTTTTTGGGTGACAAGCATATTCTCCGGCAAATACTTTCGGACCTTTACGGTCGTATTTATCGTAACGACCTGCATTAGCCAGGAACCATTGTGGATCTTTGTAATAATGTTCGTCAACGAGGTCGGCTTTCAGGCGTTTCATTTCGCTCCATCCAAAATCAAAATCTTTTCCATCGGGACTAGGACCGGCAGTACCTACAATTTTGAAATCGGGATATTTGGCACGAATGGCTTTGATAAACGGTTCAACGCGTTCGGGATACAATGTTCCCCATTGTTCGTTACCAACAGCCATCATTTTCAGGTGGAAAGATGCCGGGTGACCCATATCGGCACGAAGTTTTCCCCATTTGGTTGTTACGTCGCCATTAGCAAATTCAATTAAATCCAACGCATCCTGAATGTAAGGCTGCAATTCGCTTACAGGCACATGAGCCTTAGGGTCTTTGTTTTGGAATTGACAAACTAATCCACAACTGATTACCGGAAGTGGTTCTGCACCTATGTCTTCGGATAATTGGAACAATTCGAAAAAGCCCATGCCATAAGATTGACGATAATCGGGGAAATAACGGTTTGGAAAAGTATATTCCCAACGATTCATATTCGATTTACGATTTTCAACTTGCCCTACCGAATTTTTCCATTGGTAACGGTCGCCGGTTTCGGTTCCTTCTACAATACATCCACCTGGAAAGCGGAAAACTCCGGGATGCAAATCGTACAATGCCTGAGCTAAGTCCTTACGCAAACCATTTTCGCGGCCTTTCCAGCTATCAACCGGGAAAAGCGAAACGTGATCCATGTCAACAGCAGTTTTCGAAGTCAGGAAAATACGCAAACGGGCTTTCGCTTCTGTTCTGCGCGACTTCATCACCACTTCGTATTTTTTCCATTCCTTGGAATCTACTGTTAGTTTCTGAGTAGTAAAAACGTTACTTTCAGGATCAATAAGTTCGATGCGGATACTTCCTGCACTTTCGGCAGAACGGGCCCAAACCGAGAAACGGTATTCGGCATCCTGCTTTACTCCTACTCCAAAGAAGCCTTCGTTATCCAATCCGGTTTGTTTTTCATCGTGTCCGGCATACGAAAGACGTACATAATTGGGGTTATTGGCAAACGGACCATCTTTCAGCACTTCCACATTACCAAAAGTTGTCCAACCCAATAAATTTTGAGGAAAATCGAACGAACGGTTTTTTATCAGTTCGGCATACAATCCACCATCAGCACCGTAGTTAATATCTTCGAAGAAAATACCATACATGGTTTTCTGAATCGGTGAACCCAATTTCTTCAGGTCAACCTGAATGTTGTGAGTTTGAGCAAAGAGTAGTTGTGTTCCCAATAGCATGGAAAAAGCCAACATTGCCAGTGATTTTGTTTTTTTCATTTTAATAGTTGATGAGTTTATTTCTGTACAAAAATACGTAATTAAAATAACTTTTCGGGTGGACTAAAATTTCTATATGGAGGAAAATTTCTAATGCATGCCTGCTTAACTTGCTCATTAATCAGCTTGCTCCTCCAAAAATGCACTCGGCTGCGTTCCAAAATGCTTTGTAAAACAACGTGTAAAATACTTCGGATCATTAAAACCTACCTCGTAAGCAATTTCGGATATGTTGAGCGAATGCGTTACCCTGTTTTTGATAATCAATTCGCGCCCCATATTCAGTCGGTAATTTCGAATAAATCTACTTGCCGATTGTCCCGCCAGGTTTGTCAACTTTTTGTGCAACAAGCTTCGACTGATTCCCATGGCATCGATAAACTCTGCCACATCAAATTCGGGATTTGTGTAGTTTTCTTTAATCACTTTCAATGCTTTCTCCAGAAACTTCTTATCCAACGATTCATCGTCAAAGTTCAATGCTTCGGTATCCATGTTTTCAGCAAAACTCAGTTGAACTCGCTTCCGTTTATCATTCAGATTTCGGATAAGTGCTTTCAACAATTCTTCGTCGAAAGGCTTCACAAGGAATGCATCTGCCCCCACATGGAAACTCTCAATTTGTGTGTCGGTCGAGGATTTTGCAGTCAACAATATCAGCGGAATATGCGAAGTTGTAAAGTTGGTCTTCACGCGTTTACAAAATTCCAGCCCATCCATTTCGGGCATCATAATATCGCTTACAATCAAATCGGGCTGATACCGGTTGGTAATTTCCAATCCAACAACACCGTTTGGAGCTTCCAGCACATTGTATTCCTGACTTAAAATGGACCGAATATATTGACGCATATCGCTGTTATCCTCCACAATGAGTAAAACAGGTTTACCTTTTGTAATTTCATGTTTAATTGAATCGTCTTCTGGTTCAACTGACGCATTGGCAACAATCATCTCCATGGGTTTACCATCCAATGAAACCACTGTTGACAACCTCCGTTCAATTGGAATAATAAATCGGAAGCTCATGCCACCCGAATTTTGATTTCGGGCTTCTATTTTCCCGTTGTGCAATTGAATAATTCGCTTGCACAAATACAATCCGATACCGGTGCCACTTTGTCCGGAACCTGAATAAGGTTGATTTAGCTTGGATTGATAGAACCGTTCGAAAATCTTTTCCAAATCTTCTTCCGGAATACCCTTGCCTGTGTCCTTCACAGCCACATAGAGTCGCTCTTTCTGATCCGACCGGTCGGTATATGTACTTGCAATAACCGTTATAGTTCCGTAATCAGGCGTAAACTTGATGGCATTCGAAAGCAGATTTCCAAGTACTTTCTGCATATTTTCGCGATCGAAAAGAAATTCGGGCGGATTAATCCGGTATTGTTTATGAAATATAATTCCACGATCTTTCACCAAATCTTCGAACGGAAGAATAATATCATCCAAAAACTCCACAAAATTCTGGTGCGTTTTGGTAATTTCCATCTTTCCTGAATCCACTTTGCGGAAGTCCATCAACTGATTTATCAGCGATAGCAGCAAGCGTGAGTTTCGTTTCACAATATGCAGTTGTTCAAGCACTTTAGGATTAGTACTCAGTTTCAACGAACGCTCAACCGGGCCAAGAATCAATGTAATCGGTGTTCGGAATTCATGCGTGATATTAGTAAAGAAAGATATTTTGTCGAAATTAGCATCCTGCACCTTTTTCGATAGTGCAACCATCTGTTCTTTTTGATGTGTAATTTTCTGATTCTGTTGTACGAGTATCTCATTTTGGCGTGACACTTCTTCCTGATGCTCCATTAGCTCCTTCATATTTGTCTGAAGTTGCAGAGCTTGTTCTTCCAGCAATTCCTTTTGTTGCTCAATTTCATAAGTTCGTTCATCAACCATTTGTTTCAGTTGAATCTTTTGTTTCCTAAACTGGTCAATGCGATAAATTGAATACCGATAAACTCCATAGGCAGTCAAGCCAACGAAAAGCAACAGAAACCACCATGTTTTATATATTGGAGGAATAACCCGAATATCGAGTGTCGTAATCTGATCCGACCAGGATCCATCAGGGTTTGTACATTTTACTTCCAGTTCGTAATTGCCATTGTTTATGTTTGTAAAACTGGCAAACCGACGGTCTGAACTTACTTCAGTCCAGTTATTATCAAAGCCTTTCAGACGATAGGCATATTTAATTTTATCACCCTGAAAATAACTCAAAGCCGAGAATTCAATGCTAAAAGCTTTGTCGGATTCATGCAACTTTATACCACTGAGTTTTGAACCTTCAAATTGCAGAAATCCATCCGGGATCTTCACTTTTGCAGGATAAACATCATCATTCAATATTCTTATACGGGTTATTGTAGCTGTATTCTTCACATTTACGGGCGTAGTTTTCAGTGGATCAAATACTGTAATTCCCGCAACACTTCCGAAATACATTTTGCCATCGTGCCCTTTGAAATAAGCATCCCAATAGAACTGATTTGATTTTAGTCCGTCACTTTTGGTATAACTCCGGATGCTGTTACGATTGGAGTTATAGGCACACAATCCTTTATCGGTACTTATCCAGAGTGTTCCTGTTTCATCTTCGAGCATACCATACACCACGTTATCCAGCAAACCACTACGCTCATCGAAGTTGATAAATTTGAGATTATCTGATTTTTCGTCTAACGAATAAATACCATTTCCGTTACTCCCAAACCAAAGCCGCTTATCCTTCGTTTCAAGGATACAGTTTATCTTTTCATAAATCAGTGATGACGGATTTGTTAGTAAATAGCGGTAGTATTTATATTTTATCTTATTCTTAACCAAATTGGTTTCATTGAGATAAATACAAATAAGTCCGTAATTTGTACCAATCCATAACCTCCTTTTTGAATCGATAAACATGCCTGTAACAAAACGAATCCGCAAATCCTGAGGCAAATAGTTCAGCACATGTCTGAATTTCCCGGTAGTTATATCTAAAAAATCTATTCCTTCACGTGCGCCAATCCACAGGCCTTTATTGACATTATCCGGGACTAAAGAGGCCACAAAATTACTCTGGATACTATTATTGTTTGAATTCACGACTTGAAACTGCTCGAAAACAGGTTTATATTTATCTTTATACCTAAGTCGGTTAATTCCGAGGCCCCAGGTGCCAATCCAGTAGTCGCCGTTATAATCCTGACAAATACAACTTACCGAATTATGACTCAACGACCGGCTATTCCCCATCTGGCTGAATGAATGCATAAAGCCTGCACTACCTTTTTTTCGAATATTTAATCCACCTTCAACAGTTCCTGCAAAAAGGTCACCATCCTTATCTTCGTAAATGGCATTGACAGGATTTTTCGACAAGCTATAGGGATTATCGAAACTATGTCCGATAAATCCAAACGGACTTTGATCGGGACACAAGAGATTGACACCCCCTTTATCTGTTCCAATCCAAATTGTGTTATCGTCAACCAGCAAACAATTGATAAAGTTATTATTCAGAGCACCACTCTCGCCAACCGACTCGGATGTAACACCCGAAAATGAGTCTGTTTGATAATCATAGATATTCAATCCCATCAGGGTACCAATCACCAGCTGACCCTCTTTGTATTTCTTAACATCCGACACATAACTGGAAGTAAGTTGATTTGGAACGGAAGGTGCTGCCATATAGCGGGTAAGATTTTCACTTGCTGGCTCATATTTATAAAGACCGGTTCCGGTTCCAATCCAAATCAGACCATTATCGTAAATCATGGCATTTACACTCCCCGAAAACGAACGTAATTTATTATCGGCATTTACGCGTTTATATTTTCCATCGTTGCCTTTAATCAAACGAAATATTTCATTATCGTGACTTACCAGAATATTCCCGTTATAAAAAAGAATTGAGCTGATGCTCGTTGTAGTATGGTAAACTTCTTCGCCTGAAATTTCATCTTTTTCAACATGAATTTTAGCCAAACCTCCATTGTATCCCACCCAAAGATTCCCCTGGTCGTCTTTATTTATAAATACAATTTGCTGGGTATTAAAATTTGCTTTTGTGGTTAGTTTTTTAGCTGAACTTTGTATTTCTCCTGTTTTATAGTCCAAAAAGTAAAGTCCGTTTTCAGTTCCAATCCAAAGATCTCCATTGGCATCCTCCTCTACACAATGTACATTATCACTTACCAATGGATTTACCATACTTCGACTATCGAAATGTACATACTCGTACCCATCGTAGCGGTCGAGGCCTTTGGTGGTACAAAACCACATAAATCCTCTGGAGTCACGAAAAATATAATCTACCAGATTTCGGGACAACCCGTTATCGGCAGTGAGGTAGGAAATTTTATAGGGCAACGGCCTCACAGAAACCAAGCTAAAAAGAATGGCAAGAGTGAGAAGGATACATTTTTTCATTGAAATAGATTATTGTCAGCTACGAAAATAGACAAAATATAGCTTATATAAAGTGGATATATGTTTATTAGTTGAGGATAATTTCATGTCTAAAGAACAAAACACACATAAACATCTAACAAACAAAATATTACTTATAAAACAACAGGCCTATTGTTTATTTTATCAAACAAATATAGATTTAAAATTACCCAACAAAATTAGTAAAATTAGAGGATTAACAGCATTCTTCAATTATCCACCTTCAAAAAACTTTTGTCCACTAATGGAAGTTGTAATTATATTATCTTTGTGTCGTTATTCCTTATAGAATCACTACACTATGAAACTAAAACAACTTTTCACCGGATTCCTGATTTTTTCAGCAGTCTGCTCAACTTGTCTGACGGCTCAAAACAGCCTGTCAATGAAATTTACTGATGGTACTGAAAATGCCACACTCATTAGTTCTGTCAGAAAAATCACTTTCTCCGGAGGCAATCTTCTTTTAAACAAAACAGATGCCTCATCAAATTCATATGCCATTTCCGGTATCCGAAAATTGATTTTTGGAATATATTCAGGCATTAATGAAATTACATCCGATCAAACTTCAATCAGCCTTTACCCATGCCCTGCCAGCAACTATCTTCGTCTGCAAAATGCTCCTGAAGGAAAAACCAGTATTCGGATTTACAGCATGAACGGAGTAGAAATGATGAACTACAACCTGGCTTCAGCGTCGCAACAAATAGATATCAGCAGATTGCCCAAAGGAATGTATTTACTCAAAACCAACAACAAAACATTGAAATTTACCAAACTATGAAAAAAACCGTATTATTTGTTGTCGGAATTGTTGTTATCGTTGCTTTATTTGCCGAAAACAAATTATATATTCATAAAACAAGCGGATCGCTTATCAGCATATTGGTATCAAAGATTGACAGCATTACTTTTGGTAACAACAACACAGAAATGAACATTTATAAGACAGACACAACTGTCACAAATATGCTTGTTTCTGCTGTTGACAGCCTCAATATTGTCGACGAGCAGACGCTTGCCTATACCGCTCCAACGTATGCCGACGATTATTCAGCCATTTCGAGTTACGACAATCGCGCGAGCTGGAATCTGGGAAATGTACACGACCCGAGCGTTGTGAAATGTGGCAGTTATTGGTACATGTATGGCACTGATGCTTCTTATGGCAATGTGCTGAATGGGTATGGTCATTTCCCATATAAATATTCCAGAGATTTAGTAAACTGGTATTACAGGGGATGTGCTATGAGTCAGACTCCACCAACCTGGGTAAGGGACTCATTGAATGCTATGCGAGCACGCCTCGGTTTAGCTGCAATTACGAATCCCAGTTATGGATACTGGGCACCTTGCATTCGGAAAGTAGGAAATAAATATAGGATGTATTATAGCATAATTGTCGATAATTATATTGGCAATGGATTACAAAATACAACTGCAAACTTCGACAATACATGGACAGAACGTGCATTTATTGGCATGATGGAGTCTACTGATTTAGCAACAAATGTTTGGGTGGATAAAGGATACGTCATTAGTTCGGTCTCGGATAAAACAAGTTGGGCGCGGACAAGTACTTCCGACTGGAGTGCTTATTTTAAATGGAATGCTATTGACCCAACCTATATTGTTACTCCTGAAGGAAATCACTGGCTTATTTATGGTTCATGGCATAGTGGTATTCCCGAAGTACAACTAGATTCAACTACAGGAAAACCACTAAAGCTAAATGTTCTTGCAGATTATGGAACGCGCATTGCCCGTAGAGTAGCTAATGATGCTAATCGCTGGCAAGGACAAGAAGGCCCGGAAATAATGTATAATCCTAAAACTGGATATTATTACTTGTTCTTAGCCTACGATGAATTGTCAGTGAATTATAATACGCGTGTATGTCGCTCAAAAACTATTACCGGACCATTTCTGGGCTATAACGGAGCAAATATCACAACGGGGGCTGATTGTTATCCAATAATTACACATCCCTATAAATTCAATAATCACTCTGGTTGGGTCGGATTTTCGCACTGCTGTGTTTTCCAGAATCCTGACACCGGCGATTGGTTTTATTGCTCACAGGCACGTTTGCCTGCCAATACAAATGGGAATGCTTATAGCAATGCCATAATGATGGGTCACGTTCGCAAAATTATGTGGACAGATGATGGATGGCCTGTAGTTCTACCCGAACGTTATGCTAATGTTCCACAAACGCCAATTACCGATGCCGATTTGGTTGGCAACTGGGAAAACATTACATTGAACTACGTTGCCGGCGTTCAGCAAACTTCAACAACACTCACCCTGCAAGCAAATTATGTAGCGACAGGAGCGATAGCTGGAACCTGGACTTATAATGCCAACACTAAAACACTGACAATTGGTACTCAGAAACTAAAACTACAACGGGAACTAAACTGGGAATCCTCGCCCAGGGTACCAACCATTGTATATTCGGGATTAAACATTCTGGGAAGATCGCTTTGGGGAAAGAAGGTTAATTAAATTACAATCTCATTGATTTTATTTCTCAAAACAAAGATCTACTTCGGTTACCCGTTCCATATAAAAAAATAAAACCATTCATCTATAAAAAGATGAATGGTTTTATTTTTTTATATATGAATTTCTTTTATGAAACCATAGATACATATTCTTCGGCCGTTAGCAACTCTTGATATTGCGATGGAGTGATTCCAAATTCACTCTTAAAACACCTTCTAAAGTATTTCGAATCATTAAAACCAACAGCAAATGCAACGTCAGAGATATTACTATGTTTAGTCAACAACTGAGCAGAACGTTTAATCCGAAAAGTCCGAATAAACTCACAAGGTGATAAACCTACAACTGATTTAATTTTGCGGTATAATGAGGCTTTGGATACATTCATTTCAATTGCAAATTGCTCGAATGACAAATCTGCATCAGCTATTTTGGTTTCCAATTTAAGTAGTGCTTTCTCAAGAAACAACTTATCCATACTCTGGCTGTCTATATCTACAGACTTCTCACAACTTGAAATCCGATATTCTTTAGGAGAAACTCCAACTACCTTTTTAAAACATCTGCTGAAATATCTGGGATCATTGAAACCTATTCTATATGCAATTTCAGAAATATTCAGGTTATTGTTTAATAGTAGCTCTTGTGCAATCTCAATTCTTGACAAATTAGTCAAATCGGTCATCTCATTTTGTTTAGAATAAATCGTCCTGTCGTTTCGAACTTCTCTTCTAACAAACTTAGAGTCCAAGATTTCTGCTCTAGCAATCTCAGTAAAATTATATGTATTGCTCAATAACATGTGATTAATGTTGTAAAATGATTAATTAGATAAAAGGACATTCTTCATTTATTCCCATAAATTTCAGAATTCACGTATGCAAATTATTTGTCATTTTAAGTGAATACCAAGAAAATATTTCTTAGGTTTCAAATAACAGCAGCGGTAAACAAAAGCTTCAAACTATATGATTACCGCTGCCAATATTTAATTATACAAATCAATATGAATTATTTACAAAACAACCACTTTCACAGCTGAATCATTTATTCTCACGATATAAACTCCTGATTTAACTGATATTGTTGAAGTACCCATATTTGTTGCTTTCACATTAAGTTGGTGACCGGTAACATCGTAAATGCTAACATTTTCACCACCAACCAGGCCACGAATACTCAACTGGCCATTATTAGCTATCACTTTGTATTTGTTCTGGTCAATTGCTTTAACAGCTGTTCCATCGTTTATAGAAAGCGCAGCTTCCAATGCAAACGTCTTATTAGTAATATCTAGTTCTGTTAACAAGTCTGTCAAAACTGTCTTATAAAGTCTTAAGTCGGTAACCAGTGTTTTGCGTAAATAAACATCTCCACTGTAGCAAGAACGTCCAATCCAGTTATACAAGGTACCCAATCGTTGATCTTTTATCAAAGTATTTGAAGGTAGTTGTTTTACTGTACCCGAGCTTTGCGCCGAACCATCTATATAGACTGTTCCAATACTGTCTTTTTGTGTATATGCAAAGTGATGCCAGTTACCTTTCATAGCTGTTGAACCAATTTTCACAGTTTGCTCACCCGACCAGTTTGAAGGTGTAATAGTCACTGCCTGATTTTTCAAACTACCGATAAGGTACCCTGAGTAATCAGGTTTCAGGATATCTAATGCATTTGAGAAACTCCAAAGGAAGTTACCGTTCTTAGCCAATTCTGTATCGAGATAATTAGGATCGATACGGAAGTAAGCACATACTGTATAATCCTTTAAGTCATAAACAAGTTTTCCAACTTCAGCGCCCATATCGAAATATCCAATACTATCGCCTAAAGCTAATACATTGAATTTACCAGTGTCTGTTGTACCGATTGTACGAATTTTTGCACCATTCTTGACAATACCTGTCAAATGTTTTTCTGCTGCATCAGTTACAATTGTATCATTAGTTACTGAAGCAAAATCATATTTCACTAATAGATCATTATTATATGCTGTTCCGGCTTTTGCAGGTACAGTTGCATTAAATGTTTTCACCAAACTCTGACCGGTATTTGTCTTCATTGTTGCTGTTAATGCAACATTGTAAGCATGGTAATTAGGTTGAGTAACAACACCAGCCAAACTAATAATCTCTTCGTGAGTTGATGTCCACTTAATTGTAATAGAATTGTCTAAAACTCCAACAGCTGGTAATGAAAGATTTGATGTAACTGAGCTCAAATTACCAAGTGCAGTAGTCAAATGAGTCATTTCAGTTGACAAAGCTGTTGAGATATTATCTGAATTTTCTTTATATGCTTTATTCAATGCCGCAAGCGTATCTGGAACTCCTAAAAGAGTAGTCATATCAGTCTTAGTTAAAGCAATTTTATACATATCTACACCGTAAACTAATGTTTTACGCAAATAAGAATCGGGTGAACCATATGGAGGACGACCAATCCAGTTAAAGAGCGTACCGGTTACACCATCTCTACGTAAAGTATTAAATGGGAAAGCACCAATAGTTCCAGTTGAGACTAACGTAGTATCAAAATAAATTGAACCAATATTTCCATCCTGAACGTAAGCATAATGATGCCAAGTGCCTGTTGAAGGAGTTTTAGATGGATTAATACCTGTTTCACCTCCATAATTCCATGCTCCTGAAGTAATAGCATAGTTGGTTTTACCCAAACAAGCATACATTGTTCCTTTAGGATCAGCCAAGTCATTCACTGTATTGGAAAAGCTAAATAAGTTATTTCCCCAGTCACCTGCACCTGTATAGGTTGAATCCATTCGGAAATATCCACCAATAGTAAATTTGTCACTTAGTGAATATACAGCTTCACCAATTCCGGTTCCCATATCAAAATAACCTGTACTATTTCCTAGATCAAGTACATTGTACTTTGTTGTATTACCAATAGTTCTAATGCGGGCTGCATCCATAATTTTTCCAACAAAACCACTTTCTGAAGCATCTTTTACTTTTATAGTATCACCATCAAGCGAAAGGTTAGATGACGCAAAGTTCCAGTAAGCAATCTGATCAGCTTCTACTGGATTTAAAGCAACTACTGTAGCAACAAATTGTTTAGACAGCTTATAGGTTTTATCGCCTATTGCTTGTGATAAAGTAGCAGTAAGCATTACCGGAGTATTGTATTTACTTGGACGAGATAAAACATTACCTAAAGTATCAATCATTGATTTATTAGATGATGCCCAGGTAATAGTTACACCTTGAGTTCCTGCGGTTAACGGCAAATTAATTTTACTTGTAGTCACAGGGTCAATATTTGTCAAAGTCAAAGCCGTTTGTTGGTTTTTCAATTCATTTAAACCGGTAAGTGACAAAACATCATTAGCAGTCAACGCTCGGTTATAAACGCGAAATTCATCCACGCTACCAGCTAATCCAGGGTCGTTAAACTGAGATTTAGCAATGTAGTTTAAGTTAGTTGACCCTAATGAAGATGGATTAAGAGTCATAATGGTATTAGTGGCAACAGCAACTCCGTTTACATACATTGTACCAACATTTCCATTTAAAGTTACTGCAACATGCACCCAAGAGCCTACAGCAATGTTACTGGTGCAATTGATTTGTTGTTCATTTATTGCTGCTGTTCTTATTGCAAAGCGAAGCTGATAAAATCCTGCAGATGTGTTTACTTCAGCAAGAAACATATAATTATCAGTTCCTGTACCAAAGTCAAAAATACGTGGCCACCATTGTTCCTTATCCATTTTTATCCAGGCAGCAACCGTAAAATCAGTCACAGAACTCATAAGACCATTTGGCAGTTGCAAATAATCGGCCTGAAGTGGAAATTGCAATGCGCTGCCTTCATTGCCTACAACAGTTTGTGGTGCCCCCATAATAGTCCCTGTATTACTTGTTGTTGAAGAATGATCAGGCACTGAGGTTCCTGAAACATCATTAAATGTGTAATACACCTGCAAACCTGTTGTCACATCCTGTGCTACAGCTGATGTTGAAGCCAACAAGGCTAACGATAGAAAGCTAAATCCACATAGCTTCCTCATTTTAAAGAAAATAGAATTTTTTTTCATGATACGTGATTTTGTTATTAATTTAATTTTAACGCACTTACAAATTTCATATTACAAAATTAGTCAATCAAATTCCAACACAGCATGTTAAATCAGTCAAAAAGGAGTTACAAATCAAGCAACACTATATTTATATATTAAAATACATTCAAATTACGCATTGCTTATTCTAAAACAAAAAAGTGACTAAATTGATTACGGCAAAGATATAGCATATTGTTTTTCTGCGATAAAAATACCAACTCAAAGTAGTGGACAATTCGCTATAGTAAGTGGACAAAATCAGACTGTAAAATTGAGCTTTCATACATGGAGCTTATGACAATCTCATCCACTGTCTACATTCCGATTAATCTTTGTATTTTTGTAGCCGAAACCCGGAACAACCATGCTGAAGATAATTAAACCCTACATGATGCCCATTGCTATAACAGTGGGTGCGATTTTCTACAATACCTTTGATAAATTGTCGTTTCTGACACCTTACCTGATTTTTGTAATGCTCTTTCTAACTTATTGCAATCTGAAGGTAAAAGACATTCGTTTATCGCCTCTGCATGCATGGATGATAACAATTCAGGTAATAGGAAGTTTAATTGTGTACTTCATATTAAGTCCTTTCAATACTATACTGGCTCAGAGTGCAATGATATGTATTTTGGCACCAACAGGAACCGCAGCACCAGTAATTACTGGTATGTTGAAAGGCGACGTGGAAAGTGTAACAGCGTATAGTCTGCTGAGTAATATAACAGTGGCCATAGTGGCACCTGTTATTTTTTCATTTGTAGGAAGTTATCAAACTATGCCGTTTATAGATTCTTTATGGACAATTGCACAAAAAGTAATGTTTTTACTACTTGCCCCTTTTGCAACGGCATTAGTTCTCCGCAAGTTCACACCGAAAATTACAGAAAAAATCGGAAAATATTCAGGACTATCGTTTTATATTTGGTCGTTGGCTTTGTGTGTGGTTGCAGGGCGCACTGTTAGTTTTATAATCAAGCAGTCTAATTCAAACCATGTTATAGAAATTCTGATAGCAATAGCAGCTTTTATTATCTGTGCCTGTCTATTTTTGGTTGGCAGACGTATTGGAAAGAGCTACGACAAAACAGTTGCAGGTGGACAAGGACTTGGACAAAAAAATACAATTTTGGCAATTTGGATGGCTCAAACCTACCTGAATCCCATTGCTTCAATCGGACCGGGAGCCTATGTTCTGTGGCAGAACATCGTCAATTCCTATCAGGTTTGGCTTAAACGCAAGAGTTTGTAGTTTTAGTCTCCCGGCTCTATTTTTATTCCAGCTTTCTCAGCATCCATTTGAGCCTTTGACTTACTTTGTGTTACGATATATACACCGGAGAATACCAAGATTCCGGCAAGTGCCTGTTCGTACCCAAAGGTATCAATACCAATAAAAACTGCCAACAACGATGCAACAATGGGTTGAACATAATTATACATGCTCAGGGTGGTTGGTCGAAGCACCTTTTGTCCGATAGGAATAAGCAGGTAACCCATAAATGTTGCCATCAAAACCATATAAGATATTCGCCACCAGGTACCGGAAGACAACGCACTAAAATCTGTTTGCGTCAATGGGTGGTAGCAAAATGGCAGACAAACCAACGTACCGAACAGAAACATCCACTTCATAATAGTCACCGAAGAATACCTTGAAATAAGATTTTTGAAAAGCGTAAGATAAACTGCAAAAGCACTTACAGCTCCAAACACAACAATATTTCCCACTAAATTACTTTTACCCACATGCACTGCATTATTATTGAACACAATTATCAATGCACCGGAAGCACCAACAAGCACTCCCACTGCCTTCATCAATGTAATTGGTTCTTTAATAAATATTGCGGCCAAAAGCATAGTCATAATAGGCAACATGGTTACAACTATAGATGCATCAATAGGCGAAGTCATGGATAACCCCACAAAAAATGGCAACTGATTCAGCGTTAAAGCAAATAAAGAGGCAAAAAACAGCAATAAAATATCCTTTGCCGGCACTTTCTCGGTTTTTACAAACAACGACAAAATCCCAAAAAGCAACATTCCACCCGACAAACGGAAGAATGTAAGTGTATAAGGACTCAGTATTTCGGGCATTAAAGTACGGGAAATAGGATTATTCAATCCAAAAATGAGATTCGCAGAAAAAAGTGCGATATGGCCGGTTAGCTTTTTCTTTTCCATAATTACAAATAGTTTGCAAAGTTACTAAAGATTTATTCGATTCGGCTTTCAGAACTTAATAAAATCCGGAATAATTAGTTGGTTTTTACATCAAAAACAGGATGACTATACAAACTAAATAACTATAAATAAAGCAAAGAGACATAGCAAATAACAATAAATATGTTTGCTTATTCCGAGAATAGTGCTTAGTTTTGTAGTTCACTTAAAACCTCACTCCATGAAACAAAATCCGAGAGAACAACGTTCGCTTTTTCCAGAAGAATGTTTGTTGCGCGAAATAGCGAGCCAACCGCGATTGTCAATTGGAATACCAAAAGAAGATGCGGAAGTGGAAACCCGCCTGACACTTACACCCGAGGGCGTGGCAATAGTTACCGAAGAAGGCCATAGTGTTTATGTACAACGTGGTGCCGGTGACCCCATGTCCTATTCCGATTTGCAATACAGCGAGGCAGGAGCATATCTGGTAGATGATGCGTCCGAAGTATTTGCCGCTGATATTGTAATAAAAATAGCTCCTCCGACCCTGGAAGAACTGAATTTGATGCACGATCGCTCAAGCATATTATCCATGTTGCAGCTCAGCAATTTATCGGCAGATTGTATCCGGTTGATGATGAAAAAGAAGATGAATGCCATTGCTTTTGAGCTGATTAAAGATGAACAAAAAACATTTCCGGTTGTCAGTTCTATCTCCGAAATTGAAGGAAATACGGCTATCGCTGTGGCTGCTGAGTTAATGAGCAACGAACGGGGTGGCAAAGGCTTATTACTTGGCGGCGTAGCCGGTATTTCGCCCACCGAAGTACTTATATTAGGAGCCGGCATTGCAGGCTCAGTGGCTGCCCGCACGGCTTTATCGCTGGGTGCTCAGGTAAAAATATTCGATCACGACATCAATAAACTCCGCAAAATTCAGCATCATTTAGGTCAGCAGGTATTTACTTCCGTTATTCATCCTGCAGTGCTATTTAAAGCGTTTACTTCAGCCGATGCCGTTATTGGAAATCTCCGCTACATAAATGGTTCCGAACGATTTATGGTTTCCGAAGAATTGGTAAAAACCATGAAAATGGGAGCAGTTATTATCGATTTAAGCATCGATCAGGGTGGCTGTTTCGAAACATCAGAATGCAGAACATTGCAAGACCCTGTTTTTGAGAAACATGGTGTAATTCATTACTGTGTACCCAATATTTCGGCACGTGTTGCCCGAACCTCTTCCATGGCATTGAGCAATATATTTGCACCAATTCTTATGAAAATTGGTCATTCGGGTAGCGTAAAATCAGCTATTGCTGAGAGTTCCGGATTCAGACACGGCGCTTATATTTTTGGTGGCATACTTGTAAACAGACTAATAGGAGATTATTACGGTATTAATTCGAATGAAATCGGATTGCTGTTGGCAGGCTATTAATCCAGCACAAAACAATATGGATATATAATTTTTCTTTAGACCTGAACACATACAATAAAGTTCTGTTATAATTACATATCCATTCCCAAAACCAAAGGCAAACAACCTGACTTTTGAAAATATTTTCACGAGTTTGAAGAGTCTTTACCCTCAATAAAATAGGGGCTTAAAATTGTTGGCTAGCAAATTATTTTGATTTTTTTATATCTTTGTAAGCCTATTCAATAGTTATCTTTTCTATTTTTGATTGAAATTTGATTTTGAACTGTTGACTGATAACTGAGTAACTGAAAACGTATGACGCTGACACCAATTGACACCCTGACCGAAGATGAACAGATTCAGCAAGAATTTGATGCATTGCTTGAGGATTACCGCAACACCAACCACCGACAAAAAGTAGAGATAATTACCAAGGCTTTTAATTTTGCTAAAGCAGCTCACAAAGGCATTAAGCGCCGTTCGGGCGAACCGTATATTATGCATCCACTGGCTGTTGCCCGGATAGTGGTAAGCGAAGTCGGGCTCGGATCAACTTCAATTTGCTCGGCACTCTTGCACGATGTAGTTGAAGATACAGATTATACGGTCGAAGACATAGAAAACCTATTTGGACCCAAAATAGCACAGATTGTTGATGGACTCACAAAAATTTCAGGTGGTGTTTTTGCCGAAAAAGCATCAGAACAAGCAGAGAATTTCAGGAAATTGCTGATTACCATGTCAGAAGACATTCGTGTAATTCTGATTAAAATCTCCGACCGCCTTCACAATATGCGAACACTTGGCTCGATGCCTTCGGCCAAGCAATACAAAATTGCCGGCGAAACACAATACATCTACGCACCTCTTGCCCATAGACTTGGTCTTTTTCGCATAAAAACAGAACTTGAAAATCTTAGTTTTAAGTTTGAGCATCCCGATACTTTCAAAGAAATTGAAGAAAAACTGGCTGTTGACGAAGAATCGCGTAACCAGTTCTACAAAGAGTTTTCAGAGCCAATAGATAAGAAACTCACTGAAATGGGGTACGAGTTTAAACTTCGTGCCCGTATTAAATCGGTCTATTCTATCTGGCGTAAAATGTCGACCCGTAATATTCCATTTGAAGAAGTTTACGACATTCTGGCAGAGCGTATTATTTTTAAACCGCGTGAAGGACTAAACGAAAAAGACCAGTGCTGGATGCTTTATTCGGCCATTACGGCACTTTACAAACCACATCCCGAACGTATCCGCGACTGGGTAAGTACGCCAAAAGCAAATGGCTACGAAGCACTTCATGTCACAGTTATGGGACCGGGAGGTCGCTGGGTAGAAGTGCAAATTCGAAGTCAACGAATGAACGATATTGCCGAAAAAGGACTGGCTGCCCACTGGAAATATAAATCAGGCGAAGCCGACGAATCTGAATTGGACAAGTGGCTCAAGACCATCAAGGAATTGCTTGAAAATCCGGAACCGAACGCTATCGATTTTATGGATACGTTCAAGCTCAATCTTTTTGCTTCTGAAATATTTGTGTTCACTCCCAAAGGCGAAATCAAAACAATTGCTCAACATGCTACAGCACTGGACTTTGCTTACTCAGTCCATTCCGACCTTGGAAATCATTGTATTGGTGCGAAAGTAAATCACAAACTTGTTCCGCTCAGCTACAAACTCAATAGTGGTGATCAGGTTGAAATTCTGACATCCAAAAAACAAACACCACAACCCGAGTGGCTCGAATATGTGACTACGGCCAGAGCAAAAGCCCGGCTTCGTGCGTTATTTAAAAAAGAGGAAAAAGCTTACATCTCCGATGGACAGAAAATAATTACGGAGGCACTGGCCGCTTTAAATTTAAAATTCGAGAATGAAAACATTGTCCGCATTTTAAATTATTACAATTTCACCCAGCGCAACGAGATGTTTCTTGAATTTGGAAAAGGTGTTTTAAGCGTGGATGACTTAGCGAAAAACATTTTCAAAGCAAAAACGCCTACTGTTTTTGGTAAAATATTCAAGAATCCTTTCAGTTCTTCGCCTGACAATAAAGAATACCCTACCGTGGCAGTCGACAGCAAAGTTGACCGCAAAAAATCGTTTAAACTAACCGAAGAAAACGCCGGAAGAACTTACACGCTAGCAGATTGCTGCCACCCAATTCCGGGAGATGATGTATTAGGCTATGTTGATGAAAAAGAAATGATTAATGTACACAAACGCCAATGCCCTGTAGCAGCCAAACTCAAAAGCAGTTACGGAGAACGCTTAATATCAGTAGATTGGGCTACTCACAAGGTTCTTTCGTTTGTTGAGGTGCTTGAAGTGAAAGGTATCGACAAAAAGGGCGTTTTGATTGAAATACTCAAAGTTATTTCTGAGGAATACAATGTGAATATCAACAAAATGCATATCGAAACTGATGCAGGAATTTTTGTAGGCAGATTTTATATCTATGTGCATGACACAGAAGACATCAATATCCTTTGTAAGAATATCATAAAAATAAAGGAAATAAATTCAGTTCAACGCATTCAGGAATAGCCTCATAAAACTCCTCAACCTCAATTTTATATTAACATATACATCATTTCTGACGATCCGAACAATTCATAACAAGTGTTGTTTAATGAATTACTAGACCTGCAATATCTAAAAATTTCAAAAATGTATCTTAAGCTAACAAAAAAAACTTAACACTGAGTTAGCTCCATCTAATTTTTGAACTACATTTGCAGTCAAAATATGGGTCATTTTATCAAACACATAACAATTCAAAGCATAATCTTGCTGCTGATTGTTCAGACAATGAATCTGAGCATGAATTCGCTTGACTTTTACACAACAATAAACACCCGCAATTCTATTGAGAATCAAGACTATGTAGACTCAATGATTGAGTTTGTGATAGAAAATATGCTCGGATTTTCAAAAAACACGTTTCACGATAAAGCAAACACCAACAATTTTTCCAGACAACAACAAATCAATGTTCATTTTGATTTAAAATGGCTGCCTAATACAGTTTTATTTTTTGAAATAGCTACTACAGCTAAAGAGATTGTCAATATCGCCAACAAAAACGATAAGATAATTAATCTGTATTTCAAAGAAGTTCCTGCAAAACCACCCCAAGTTCTTTTCGCATAATTGCGGTCAAATTTCCTTTTGGTTTTATCAACTTTTAATTGCTGCTTTTCTCAATAGAGATAAGTATCTTGTGTACACGTTGCGTCTACTGCAAAGTTCAGTTCAGGATACCTTTAATTTCCATTGCAGAAATATTCATCCATCAAAGTTCGAAACCAATCCTGCATCATTGCCTTATTAACTCTCTGCGAGTATTTATAATGCAATACAACATTTCAAACACATATTCTTAATAACAAAAAATCTGTCAACAATGAAGAAGAATCTTTTTTTTCTATTGTTATTTGTCAGTTTAATCGTTCATGCACAGCCGGATACGTCAATGACGTTGACCGAGTGTGAACATGCATTTATGTCAAATAACCTCAATCTATTAGCAGCAAAATTCAATATTGATGAAGCCAAAGCTGCAGTAATTCAAGCCAAATTGTGGGACAACCCATCGTTTCAGGCTAGTTTTAACGCCTATAATCCCGAGCGAAAAAAGTTATTTGACGTTGGGATAAATGGCGAGAAAGCATTTTCAATTCAGCAACTTATTTTGCTCGGAGGTAAACGACGAAATGAAGTGGAAATGGCCAAAACCAACAGTCAGATTGCAGAACTGGAATTTAGCGATCTGCTACGCAACCTGAGGCTTCAACTTCGCCAGAGTTATTTTGAGATTTATTATGACAATCAATCCTTCGAGGCTATTTCCAGTCAGATGAATAACCTGGATTCGTTGATTACCTCATATAAAAAGCAAGTTGATAAAGGCAATATCTCGCAAAAGGACTTAGTGCGACTGCAATCGCTATACCTCGGATTTAAACAACAAAAATCGGATTTCCACAATAGTGCTCTCGACAATCAAAATGACCTGGAACTTATGGTAGGTGTAAAAAACATTGTTCCTAAACCTACAGAGGCTGAGTTGGGTATTTATGTAAAAAATAAACTTCCTCCAATTGATTCGCTTCAAAACACTGCGCTTGAGAAGCGATCGGACTATTTAGTCACCAGCAAACAAGTGGAAGCATCGCGATGGAATCTGAAATTTCAAAAGTCTCAAAATGTTCCCGATTTAAATGTTGGACTTGGCTGGGACCAGCAAGGAAGCTCTTTCCTGAACGCAGCTACACTCACTGTTGGAATCCCATTAGCACTCTGGAATAGAAATCAGGGTAATATAAAGCAGGCTTCAGCCCATGTAAAAGTGGCAAATACCAATAAACTTTATTTGGCAGAGAAGGTGAAGTCGGAGGTGGCGCTGTCGTACAAAAAGTGGCAGGATGCTTATGAAAACTATCAATTGCTGACGGCCAAATCTGTTCAAGATTCCAAAACCGTTGAAGATGGTGTTTTGACTAACTTCAAGCATGGAAATATGTCGCTGATAGAATTCACCGACTTTATGGAGAGCTATAATCAAACATTAATGCAGTATTACAAATTTTCAAGAACATTGGTCGATTCGTGCGAGCAACTCAATTTTACAACTAACTCTACAATTTTTTAATTATGAAGCATACACTTATTCTAACTTTGACTGCCATAGCGGTTATAGTTACTTCCTGCAAAAAGAAAGCAGACGAAAATACAGATCAGAAACAAAAGTTTGTAATAACAGACATGATGCTGAAGACAACCACATTTGCTAAAGCTGAGTTGAAGACTCTAAAGAATGAAGCTAAATTTTACGGGAAAATTTCAGCTGACAATAATAAACTCATTGAAATCTATCCGGTTGTGGGTGGAAATGTTGTTAAGGTTTACGTGGAACTGGGCGATTACGTAAAGAAAGGGCAACTGTTGGCAACAATCCGAAGTACTCAGGTTGCCGGATACGAGAAAGATATGAGCGATGCCGAAAACGATGTGGTGGTGGCTAAGAATAATCTGAAGACAGCACAGGAGCTTTACGAAGGAAAATTAAATACCGAGCGTGACGTGCTTACCGCTAAAAGCGAGCTCACAAAAGCTCAGTCGCAACTTGCCCGGATACGCGAAACCTATAAAATATATAACCTGAAACCGGGTGCAATTTATGAGGTTCGCTCGCCGATAACCGGATTTATTTTAGAGAAAAACATCAATCAGGACATGTTGTTACGCGATGATCATACAAATAATATTTTTGATGTTGCTGAAATAGACGAGGTTTGGGCTATTGCCAATGTAAGCGAATCGGATGTTCAGGATGTAGTACTTGGTGCAAATGCCGATGTGACTACACTTAGTTATCCCGATAAATCGTTCCATGGAGTGGTGGATAAAATCTTCAACTTTATCGATCCGGAAACCAAAGCCATGAAGGTACGTATTAAGCTCAAGAATCCTGATTTTATTTTGAAACCGGAAATGAAAGCTACCATAAAACTAAGTTACGACCAGAAAGAAAAAATGCTGGCTGTACCTTCTTCATCAGTAATCTTTGACAAGAGTAAAAACTTTGTGATGGTGTATAAAGGCAAGGATAATATTGAAACCCGCAAAGTGGATGTTTTCCGTCAGGTAGGGGATGTAACTTACATTACAGCCGGTATTACTGAGGGCGAAACGGTTATTACGACCAATGAATTGCAAATATATGACGCATTAAACGATTAAGCCATGAACAAATTCATCAAAAACATAATTGCCTTTTCGCTCAAGAACAAGGCATTTACCTTCTTTTGGGTGGGTGTGCTGGTTATTGCCGGTGTGGTAGCTTTTCAGCAAATGCCCATTGAGGCTTTCCCGGATGTAACTAATACGCAGATTGTAATTATTTCGCAATGGAACGGACGAAGTGCCGAAGAAGTTGAGCGCTTTGTAACGGCTCCCATCGAAATTGCCATGAACTCCGTTCAGCGCAAAACCAGTGTGCGAAGTACCACCATGTTTGGACTCTCAGTGGTAAAAATCATTTTCGAGGATGATGTGGAGGATTTTTTTGCCCGGCAACAGGTAAATAATCAGCTTCGCAATGTTCAGCTACCCGATGGAGTTGATCCTGATGTGCAACCGCCTTATGGACCTACAGGTGAGATTTTCCGGTATACGCTAAAAAGTGATAAACGTGACTCGCGCGACTTGCTGACCTTGCAAAACTGGGTGATCGATCGCCAGCTTCGTTCCATTCCCGGAGTGGCAGATATTCAGGCCTTTGGTGGCGAGGATAAAGTGTATGAAGTTTGCGTAGATCCTAATCGACTTTCGGGATATGATATATCTCCCATTGACGTATACGACGCCATTAGTAAAGGAAACCTGAACGTAGGTGGAGATGTCATTGAGAAAAACGGGCAAGCGTTTGTAGTGCGTGGCGTTGGACTTATTAAGACTAAACAGGATATTGAAAATGTGATTGTTACTTATGTAAAAGGCAACCCTGTTTTGGTAAAAAATCTGGCTGATGTTCGTGAAGGAGCTATGCCACGCGTCGGACAGGCGGGGTTGAACAACGACGAGGACGTGGTTGAAGGTATTGTGGTGATGCGTAAAGGTGAAAATGCACGCGAAGTGCTGGCTCGTGTAAAGGATAAAATCAATGAACTGAATACTAAAACGCTTCCGGCCGACGTAAAAATGGTTACTTTTTACGACCGTGATAAGTTGATGGACTTTACCACACATACCGTTATGCACAATGTGTTGGAAGGAATTGTGTTGGTTACGCTCATTGTTTTCCTGTTTATGGCCAATTGGCGAACAACCATTATTGTGTCTATCATTGTGCCGCTGGCTTTGTTGTTTGCTTTTCTCTGTCTGCGAATGAAAGGTATGAGTGCCAATTTGCTTTCGTTGGGGGCAGTCGATTTTGGTATTATTATCGATGGGGCGGTCGTTATGGTCGAAGGACTTTTCGTTACGCTCGACCATTTACGGGGCGAAATTGGCGTTGAAAAGTTCAATAAACTGGCCAAAGGAAGTATTATCAAAAAGAATGGAACGGAACTTGGAAAAGCCATTTTCTTTTCAAAGATGATTATTATCATTGCCCTGATGCCCATTTTTGCTTTCGAAAAAGTGGAAGGTAAAATGTTCTCTCCATTGGCCTGGACACTTGGTTTTGCTCTGCTGGGTGCATTGATTTTCACATTAACGTTGGTTCCTGTTTTATCGCATGTACTCTTGAATAAAAACGTGAAGGAGAAACATAATCCGTTCGTCAATTTTTGGAATAATCTGATTGAAAAAGGATTTATGTTTACTTTCCGTCATAAACGTAAAAGTATTGCAGTGGCACTGGGTATTCTGGTAGTTTCCTTGTTCTCTTTTCAGTTTTTAGGCTCCGAATTTATGCCGCAACTCAACGAGGGTGCGCTTTGGGTAGAAGCCAAATATCCCATGAGCCAGAGTCTTTCGGAAACGGTGAAGCAGGTAAGCGTCCTGCGAAAAGAACTTATGCAGTTCGAAGAAGTAAATGGCGTGTTGTCGCAAACCGGGAGGAGCAATGACGGAACCGACCCCAGTGGATTTTATTACGTGCAGATGCAGGTGAACCTGAAGCCCCACGACGAATGGAAACACAAAATCACTTACGATCAGTTGGTGGACGAAATGGATAAACAGATGGAAAAACATCAGGGAATTAATTTCAATTATTCGCAACCAATTATCGATAATGTAGCCGAAGCGGTAGCCGGATTTAATGCCGATAATGGCGTGAAAATTTACGGTGATGACCTTGATAAGCTTGACAATATAGCCAATCAGGTGGTGGCAAAAATGAAAGATGTGCCGGGTGTGAAAGATCTGGGAGTTATGCGAAATCTGGGTCAACCGGAGGTGAGCGTGGTGCTTGACAAAGAGAAAATGGCTGCTTATGGAGTAACTGTATCAGATGCGCAGGCTGTGTTGGAAATGGCATTTGGTGGCAAAACTGCTTCGGTGAAATACGAAGGTGAGCGGAAATTTGATATTCGTGTGCGTTTCGACAAAGAGTATCGAAAAGACGAAGTTGATATTGCCAACTTGTTAGTCCCAAGCCTGAGTGGGTCAAAAATTCCATTGAAAGAAATAAGCACCATTGAGAAAAACACCGGACCGGCATTAATTTATCGCGATAATACCAAGCGTTTTGTGGGGGTGAAATTCTCTGTTCGCGACCGCGATTTGGGAAGTACCGTAGCAGATGCGCAAAGCAGGGTTTCGAAAATCAAACTGCCTGACGGTTACACGATTGGTTGGGCCGGTGAGTTCGAAAATCAGGTGCGGGCTTCCAAGCGCTTGGCTCAGGTAGTTCCTATCAGTCTTATTGCCATTTTTATATTGCTGTTTATTATGTTTGGGAATATAAAAGATGCTTCGTTGGTTATTGCCAATGTGCCGTTCGCCCTTATTGGTGGTATCCTGGCACTTCACCTCACCGGAATCAATTTTGGAATATCGGCGGGTGTTGGATTCATAGCTTTGTTTGGAATTTGTATTCAGAATGGGGTGTTACTCACATCGCAGTTCCATAAGAATATCAAAGCCGGATTGACTCTCGACAATTCCATCATAGAATCCGTCAAAATACGAACACGCCCGGTGGTAATGACGGCTTTAATGGCTTCTATTGGTTTGATGCCGGCTGCACTTTCCACCGGTATTGGTTCCGAATCTCAGAAACCATTGGCAGTAGTCATTATTGGAGGTTTAATTACAGCTACTATCCTGACATTGTTGATTTTCCCAATTATTTTCTGGATTTTCAATCGGAACAGGTTTGAAGAAATTGTTTAATCAAAAAAGAACCCGTTGACTAAATTAGTTCAACGGGTTCTTCAGTTGTATAAAATGCCACGTTAATACCAAAATTTACACGCAAATATACCATTTTTTGAACATTCATATTTTGGATATGAAGTACTTTTGCTTCGTAATTTAATCAACAGCTAAGAAATGAAAAAACACACTATTCTTATAATTTTCAGTATTTTATTCTCTTTTTGTGCTTCAGAACTTCAGGCAGCCATTACATTGCCTAACATTCCTTCCACCCAATTTCCAATCACTAACTATGGTGCCCTAACTTCAAGTCTTGACAACTCTACAGCTATAAATGCTGCTATCACTGCAGCCAATACTGCTGGTGGTGGAATGGTTGTAATACCTGCGGGAACATTCCTGAGTGGCCCTATCACAATGAAAAGTAATGTCAACCTGTATCTTTCAAAAGGGGCTATCTTGCAACTAATGCCTTATGGAACCGGAAATGGAACACCTGCAGGATCTTATCCAAACAACGGGACGGCAGATGCTTATGCCAACTTTATTTACGGACAAAACCTGAGCAATATAAAAATTAGTGGTACCGGAGCCATTGAAGGAAATGGAACAGCATGGTGGGCTGCTTATAAAGCAAACACGGCCATATCAAGACCTTGTATGATTCGTTTTAAGGCTTGTAATACAGTTCAAATTGATAGTGTAACACTTAGAAATGCACCCAATGTTCATCTTACACTCGGACAAAGTGGTAGTAGTAATGGTTCAAACGGAACAATCTCGAACGTTACAATATCAGCACCTTCTACTTCGCCTAATACCGATGCTATTGATACATGGTATTGGAATGGTATCGACATTCGCAACTGCAACCTTTCAGTAGGAGACGACAATGTAGCAATGAATAATTATAGCAAGAATCTAACGATTCATAAATGTACAATGGGTACCGGCCATGGTATTTCTGTTGGTAGTTACACCATAGATGTCCAAAATGTGAGTGTAGATAGTTGTACGTTTAGTGGTACTACAAATGGTATTCGTCTGAAATCAAACATTACAAGAGGCGGAAATGATTCAACCTTCACGTATTCAAATATCACCATGAACAATGTCAAATATCCATTTTATATCACCAGTTGGTATGATAATGAGCCTTATCCGGCTTCGTCTCAGGTGGCAGGAACAGTTGTAAGCTTAACGCCCATATTTAAAAACATTACATTTAAAAATATCACTGTCACCAATGCTACTTATGGAGGTATTATCTATGGATTACCTGAAATGCCCATAAAAAATGTTGTTTTCGATAACGTGAAGATTGCTGCAACTACTGGTGGATTAGTGGCCAATTATATTACCGGGTTGCAGTTTAAAAACTGTTCATCCATCACCATTCCCAGCAGTAAAGGAAATGCGCTTGTATCTCAGGCATCCGTTACTTCGGGAACTCCCTATTCAGTTACCAGCAGTGGTATAAACCTGACTTCCGGTGCTTCAACGTCGTGTACTTCAGCCGTTGATGATGTACAGGTAAATGAAACACTTTCTTGTTTTCCAAACCCATTGCAGGGTGATTATTTGACTGTAAAATCAGACATTGGCATTTCGAAAGTTCGGATTTATTCGTTAACCGGTGTTCGGTTGAAAGAATTAACCGGGGATGGTTCAGCTCAACTTCAGGTAAATCTTAGCGAAGTAGGAGCTGGATGCTATGTAATGAATGTGATTTTCAGCAACAATACCACCAGCTCTCGTAAGTTGATAAAGGAATAATACTGATATTAAAACGAAAGTGAAAGGGAGCAACTCAGGGTCCAATTGCAAAGGGATAATCCCCCCTTCTACTGCCTTCTCCTGACAAAAAGTTGCCTTACAAAAAGAAATTATACGAGTCAGATTATTTTTTTGATCCGTATAATTTTGAAAAGTACCCTTACAAAAAAAAATTATACGGGTCACATTATTCTTCTGAGCCGTAAGATTTTCAAATGTTGCCTTCCAAAAATAAATTGTACGGGTCAAATTATTTTTTTGACCCATAAGATTTTGGAAAGTTCCCATCAAAAAATCAATCTGAGCCTTCAAATTATTTTTTTGATGGCTCAGATTGAAAAAAGTTCCCTTAATATTTATTTTTCGAACTGTCAGAAAATGAAAGATAAAGATCCCCATCTTCGTCGCGATACTTAAACTTGCAATAGACACATAGAAGTTTATAATTTTTTCTTCAAAAAGTATCCATTAAAAGATAAAGAAGCATGGCCGGTGAGATATGATATTGTTTTACCTCCTTATATTGGACACTATTTCTCCTTGTGATAAATCAATCGCAAAAAGGTTGGATAAACAATCAGCAACAACGGTAGTGCAATAATAAATCCACCAATAACAGCAATTGCCAGCGGCTGATGCAATTGGGCACCGGTTCCAATTCCCAGTGCAATGGGCATCAAAGCAATAATAGCACCGAGCGCCGTCATTAATTTGGGTCGTAAGCGCGTTGAAATAGCATAGACAATGGCGTGATGCGTGAGGTTTGTTTCCTGATTCTGGTGAAATTGCAGGAAGGTAAAGATGGCGTTCTCGGCAATAATACCGATAATCATGATAATGCCCGTGTAGCTTCCCACATTGAGCGCCGTTCCGGTTACAAATAGTCCGATTAGGCTGCCGGTGATTCCCATTGCCGAAATAAAGACGATTAAGAAGGCGATCTTGAAGTCTCTGAATAAGAACATAATCACCGCAAAAACCAATAAAATAGCAGTTAATAATATCAGCATCAATTCATCAAACGAACGGGTCTGTTCCTCGTAGGCACCACCATAACTAACATGATAACCTTGCGGAAAATCTACTTTTGCAGTGATTTCATGCTGAATATCTTTCATGACGCTTCCCAAATCTCGGTTGTTCAATCGGGCTGTTACCGGAATCATACTTTGCAGGTTTTCCCGTTGAATTTCAGCACTTCCCGGGTCAACAGAAATCTCGGCCAATTGCGAAATAGGCTGCAATTTTCCGTTTGGCAGAAAGACCGTGGCTTGTTTCATTTTCTCCAATGAGGTGTTGGCGGCATTGGGATACAACATACGGATATTTGTCAACTGTTCTTTTTCATAAATACTGCCAATAATATTTCCTTCCAACTGCGTTTGCAACTGGCTTTGAAAATCGGTGGTGGTGATATTAAATTGCGCTAGTTTTTCGTAATCCGGCTCTACATTTACTGACGGTCCGGCGATGGTGATACCATTGAAAACGTCAGCAGTTCCTTTTACATTTTCCGTAATTTTCCCAATCTGACGCGCCAATTCCTGAAGCTTTTTCTGATTATCGCCATAGACTTTTATCTCAATGGGCTGGGAAGAACTCATCAAATCGCCCAGCATATCGCCAATCACCTGCCCGAAATCAATTTTCAATGCAGGCTGCGATGATTCTATCTTTTTGCGAAGCTCATCAATCACTTCGTTGGTGGTGCGTTTACGGTCTTTTTTCAGCTGGATCAGGTAGTCGCCGTAATTGGGTTCGGTAATAAAGAATCCCATTTGCGTACCGGTTCGGCGCGAGTAACTTTCAATTTCCGGAATTGACGAGAATGTTTTTTCCACCTCGTTTAGTATGCGATTGGTTTCCTGCAACGAAGTTCCGGGAGGTGAAGTATAGTCAAGTACAATGCTGCCTTCGTCCATTTCGGGCAGAAACCCTGTCTCTAATCGTTGTGAAATAAACAGTGCCGACACAATCAAAACCGCTGTAAAAGCCAGACTCAGCCACGGACGTTCGATAAACCAGGTAATCCATTTTCCATTTTTGGTATGGTCGTGCGCTTCAACGCCTTTAACCGTATTTTTCCCTTTTGAGAACAGTAAATAAATCACCGGAAGTCCAATCCACGTTACCAAAAACGAACAAATCAATGTGATAATCATGGTATTGGTGAGTATTTTGAAATACGCACCGGCAACACCACTCAGCAAGATGAATGGGAAGAAAATAACAATGGTACTGGCCGACGAACCCACCATGGCAGGAAACAGAAATCGGATAGATTTCGACAAAAGCTCTTTAGTGGGCGTTTCAGGATGTTCTTCATGCGTGCGGTGAATTTGTTCCACCACCACAATGGCATCGTCGATTATCAATCCGATAGAAGCCGCAATAGCACCCAACGTCATAATATTGAACGTGTACTCGAAAACGTAAAGCGCAATAAAAGTAAATCCGAGCGTTATGGGAATGGTCACCAAAATAACTGCACTTGACTTGAATGACCGCAGGAAAATCATGGCCACAATCATGGCCAGCAGCAAACCAATAAGTAAGCTGTCGAGTACACTGCGAATAGAATCATGCACAAAATCGGCCTGAACATAGTATGGTGAGAGTTTCACACCTTTCGGTAGAATCTTGCTGTTCAGTTCTGTAATTTTTTTCTGCACACCATCGGTAATATCAATTAGGTTGGCATTGGGCTGCTTTACCACGGCCACCAGAATGGCACTTTTACTATTGGCATTTACGCGGATATATTCCGTTTGCTCCGCAATTTTTATATTGGCAATATCTTTCAACCGCAAAATACGTTTGCCATCGTTGCTGATAATGAGGTTTTGCAATTCTTCCAGATTCGCCACATTGGCATCGGTAACGGTGAGGTACAAGCGTTTGTAATCGGTCAGATAACCGTTACTGCTAATAAAATTGGTCTGATTGAGTGCTTTGGTGATGATATCCGGCGTAATTTTCAGCGCATTCATTTTCTGTGGCTGAAGTTCCACGCGATATTCCTTGGTTTTGCCACCAATCACCCGCACTTCGGCAACTCCTTGCACCTGCGACAGAAAAGGTTTTACGGTATAATTCGCCAATTGATTCAGCTCAATATTGCTCAATCCCGTTCCGTCAATCACATAACCAATCACCGGAAGAATAGACGGATTCATTTTCTCCACCGAAATGTCCGTTCCGACAGGCAGCTGATTTTTAATTTCGTTTATGGCCGATTCAATTTGCTGTTTATTTACATCAATATCGCCTTTCCAGTCCATGTAGGCCGATATTTCGCAACTTCCACGACTGGTAATACTGCGCACATTGATTAATCCCGGTACGCGCTTTATGGCATTTTCGAGCGGTTTTGTAACCGTTATCATCATTTTGCTGACCGGCTGCAAACCATTGTCGGCAATAATCTTTATCTTGGGAAATGTCAGCTCCGGAAACAGCGATGACTCCATTTTCTGATAACTGAATGCACCTGCGGCCAGAATTATCAGCAAAACGAATGCTATCGGACTCTTGAAGTTTACAAAGAAGTTTCTCATAATGCTTTATTTTCCGATCTTCACATAAGCCGTATCCGGCAAACCATAATTCCCGGTATCAACCAACCGATCTTCTTTGCTGAATGTTGGCGACAGAATTTCCACTTTTGTATCCGTGCTAATTCCTTTTATGATGGGTACTTTCACGGCAGTGCTGTCGTTTATCAACTTCATTACCCAGAATTTCTCAACTGTTTCGTCGGTCAGCACACAGTTTTTATCCACCACCTGCGTGTGTTGTTTGCCGTTAATGGTAATTTGAACAGTTGCCACCAGATTTTCAGGCAAGTATCTGCTTGTTGTTGGTTTAATCACATAATTCTCAGTTTGCGAAACAGCATCAACACTTGCCAGTTTTGAAATGATATTACCCGAAACGACCGTATTGTCGGGCAATAGCAAATCGCATTTTTGCCCGACATGCACAAATTTATTTTGCTCAAACGGCACACTCAGCTCAAACACAAAACTATTTTGCTGCGCAATGGCACAAAGCTGTTCGCCATCAGCCACATAATCGTTGGCCGATTTATTGAGTTCGGTAATAATACCCGAAGAAGGTGCTTTGATAATCATTTCGCCCTTAAAATGAAGCGTAGAATCTTTCGGGGTAATACTTCCAAGTGCTTCAGCTTCTTTCGTTTTGAGAATATACAGCACTTTTCCTGCCTGCACCACATCGCCAATCTTTACAAAAACCTTAGCCACATAACCACCGGCAGTGGCTTTTACGCTGTTTTTCTGATGAAAAGCCGAAACGGCATTCAGCGTAATTTCTTCACCAATAGCAGTCATTTGTACTGATGTAACCGTTATGGGTGTCGTTGCTTTCGAGGCAGTTTCTTCGGAAGCTTCTTTTGTTTTACAATTGACAAGCACAACCGACAGAACTATGAGGGCAATAGATTTCAGATGTCTCATTTCAAATAATTTAATTGATTCATGATTTGCAGGCGATTCATTTCGGCTACGGTCAGGTTATTCTTGGTTGAAACGTAATTGTTTACAACGCTTAGAAAATCAAGAAAACGCACCAGTCCTTTTTCAATTTCCGTTTTATAAAGTCCGATTAACTGCTCCTGATTGATCAGTTGTCCTTTAATTTCAACAATCAGCTCGTCGTTCAACTTCAACTGTTCTTTGAGCTGAATATACTGCTGGCTGAACTGCTTTTTATAAAAATCTTTGTAATATTGGCGGGTTTCTTCGGCAATGAAAATCTTGTTGTATTGCTGCTTGCGCTGCTTTCCATCGTAAAGCGGCATACTGAAATTTACCCCAACGCTCGCTCCTACCCGAAAAGGAATATCAACAGGAGAAATAGCATTAAAACCCGCATCGGCAAAGGCGCTGAGCTGTGGACGGTAATTGAGATCTACCAATGCTTTTTGATTGATATTTTTCAAACTGTCGATATGAAATTGTACCATTTGCAGGGAATTATTCAGGTCAAAGATATTCTCCAATTGAATATTTGGCTGTTGCACTTCAACAGTAGTAGTATCATTGATTCCACACAGATAATTCAGCGTTGCCAGTTCGTTTTTGTACTGAATGAAACTTTGCCGGATCCCAATTTTCTGACTTTGAATGGATGCTGCCAGGTTCAGGTAATCGGTTTGTTGGTAAATTCCTCTTTGAACCAACACTTTTAAGGTAGAGAATTCTCCTTCCAGTAATTTCAGCACCGATTGGTTGAATTTTATCTGACTGAGGTTGGCATATGCCGTGAGATATTGATTGGTAATTGTTTTCTTTAATTCGGTTTCGCTCAGTTTTTTGCTCACCTGAATGCTCTGATTCGACAACTGAATGGTCCTGAATTGCTCAGCCTTTATCTTTTTGTTGAATAAGGATTGATTTGCCGATACTAACCCGGAGAAATTTCCGCCGTTGGTAATGGCAGGGTCATAACCAAAATTCTTAGCAGATGGAGCAATCATCATTTGGGATGATAGATTTACCTGCGGTTTGTATGTAGCCGAAACCAAAGCACTATCCACATTTCCGGAGCGGATTTGGTTGGAATAGTCCTTTAGCAATGGGCTGTTTTTCAGCCCGGTTGCCAAATATCCATCAAGCGATTGAGCTTTTGAAAACCCAACGAACAGAACCAAAAATAATATCGGAATGTATATTTTCTTCAACATGCTGAATCTGATGAATAAAGATTACGATTTACTGTTGCAAATTATCAATAAGAGCAATTGTAAATCGCAATTCTAAAATCGTAAATTTATTTTGCTATTACGTCCAAAATTACAAAACTTCCCGGAATAACTGACGGTCTTTTGCCGGATTCTGCAGATTTGTACTCGGCAGCAGGTAAATACATGTGGTGAGTTGTACTGTTGACAGTGATAGTTCTGGCGCCTTTTGTAGTTGGGATAATGGCAATTACCTCAAACTTATCTTTGTTTACTTCCTGCACTACAGTGATGTTTCCTTCGCCATTGGAGCTGTAAGCACGTTTCAATACCGAGTCAAAAGCAACACCGTCGCAACCATCTCCAATGGGCAATGGAGTAATGACTTTTCCGGTTTCAGCATCGGTTACTACCATCAGTTTATTGCCACAAACAGAGAAAAGACGGTGATTTTCATTGTCTAATGCCAATCCGCTTGGTTCTTCACCCGGTGCAATTGACCAATGTTTTGTCACCTTTAATGTTTTGGTATCAATCACATTAATCATGTTTTTATCTTCAATATTCACATAGATGGTTCCTTTCAAATCGGTTTGTGCAAATTCCGGTTTTCCATCCACTTTAATCGTTCCTTTAATCTGATTCGTTTTGGCATCAATCGCTGTTACATTGGCTGTGCGACCATTGAATGTAAAAACCAATTGAGAAAATGGATCGTACAAAATGGCATCAGGATTTTTGCCTGTTACCTGAATTTTGGCAGTGGTTTTATACGTTGTCAGGTCAATAACGGTTACCGAAGAATCACGACCATTGCTGATAAATCCTTTGTTCAGGTCTTTAGCAAGGGCAATTCCATGAACACCATTCAGATTTTCGATGGTGGCAATGAGCTTTCCATCAACAGCATTAATTACCTGAACAATATTACCATGAGAAGTATAAACGGTGTTGGTAGCCTCGTCCACTGTGATATAATCCCAGCCACCATCGCCGGGCAATGGTATTTTAGCTGATAATTTACATATTTGTGTGGTTTGAGCTGAGATAAGAGAAACGGAAAACAGAAGGATGAGAAGAAATCTTGTCTTTTTCATTTTATCTTGTTTTTTACGCAGCAATATTGAATTGCCACAAAATGTTTCCAAAGATAAATGATTTTAATATAAACGATAGAATAATCTTATGAAACTTTCAAAAACGAAAGGACTATTCATAATTATTGGATTATATAAGCATAAATTCATATTTTAAAGTTCTCGTTTAAGTGCAATAAAAAAAGATGTCCGGTTGGGGACATCTTTTTACCTAATAAAGAGACTGCAAAGTCTTATTTTTTAATTATTTGTGCTTCTGGTATCTTTTACAACCACGTCGTGAGCACCACCTTCAATAATACTTGTAGACGAAACCAGCGTTATTTTAGCGTTCTGTTTCAGGTCATCGAGGCTGATAACACCGCAACTTCCCATTGTTGATTTGATTTTACCCAACGTAATATCCAGGTTGTCTTTTAGTTTTCCGGCATAAGGAACAAAACTGTCCACTCCTTCTTCAAATTTCAGGCTGTCGCTGCCGCCCATATCGTAACGTTGCCAGTTGCGGGCACGGTTTGATCCTTCGCCCCAGTATTCTTTCATGTAATTGCCGTTCACCATCAATTTGCGGGTTGGGCTTTCGTCGAAACGGGCAAAATAACGACCCATCATAATAAAGTCAGCACCCATAGCCAAAGCCAACACCATGTGATAATCCTGTACGATACCACCGTCGGAACAAATTGGCACATAGATTCCCGTTTTCCGGAAATACTCATCGCGGGCTTCTGCCACTTCAATCAGCGCAGTTGCCTGTCCACGACCAATCCCTTTTTGCTCGCGGGTAATACAAATAGAACCTCCACCAACACCCACTTTTACAAAGTCGGCTCCGGCCTCTGCCAGATAAAGGAATCCGTCGCGGTCAACCACGTTTCCGGCACCTACTTTTATGTGTTCGCCAAATGAAGTTTTTATATATTCGATTGTTTCTTTTTGATAAACTGAGAAACCGTCAGACGAGTCGATACACATAACATCAACGCCAGCTTCAATCAGTGCTGGAACGCGTTCTTTATAGTCGCGTGTATTTATACCGGCACCCACCAACAGTTTCATGTTGTCGTCCGACAATTCGTTAGGGTTAGCCTTGTGATTTTCGTAGTCCTTACGGAATACAAAATATTTAAGGTTTTGATCTTTATCAATGATTGGCAGGCAATTCAGTTTGTTATCCCATATAATATCGTTTGCATCTCCAATAGAAATGCCAAATTCCCCAGTAACAAGCTTTGCAAACGGAGTCATAAACTCTTTCACCTTCATATCCGGATTATCACGGGTAATTCGGTAATCGCGCCCTGTTACTATTCCCAACAATTTACCTTGCGATGTTCCATCATCCGTTATACCAATGGTGCCGTGTCCCGATCTTTCTTTCAACGCAATCACGTCGCTCAACGTATTTTCGGGAGTAAGGTTAGCGTTACTCACTACAAACCCTGCCTTATAACTTTTTACCTTGAACACCATTTCGGCTTGCGATTCAATTCCCTGCGAACCAAAAATAAAAGAAAGTCCTCCGTGACGTGCCAGTGCAATAGCCATCTTGTGGTCGGAAACCGATTGCATAATAGCCGAAACAAAGGGAACATTGAGAGATATAGGAGCTTTTTCTCCTTTTTTGAATTTCACAAGTGGTGCTTTCAGGGAGATATTTCCAGGGTTACAATCCTTGGTTGTTAATCCCGGGATCAATAGATATTCGCTGAAAGTTCTGGAAATGTCGTTTAAAATATGTGCCATATAGGGGTTGAATAAAAGTTGTGCAAAGATAGCCAAAATTCAATTACCAGTCAAACATTTAAACTCCTGTTTTGATTCTATAACAGCTATACAAGTATTTAAACGTGAGATTTAAACACTTAACTATTTAAACTAAGTACTTTACATACAATCAAATCGGTTATAATATCCTTCAAGCGGCACTACTCATTGAACTCAAGCCTGAACGAATCAATATAATCCTTCAGAATAGAGCAACATCTATCATTTAAACGCATTGAGTATTGATTTTTATTTGAGTCCAAAGTTGAATGTGAATTACCGACCTATAAATTTCGATTAATAAATACTAAAATTCAGTTCACTTCTTTTTTATTTCAGATTTTTAATGATAACTTTGCGAAGCTTTTTGAGTTTACAATACAACAAAATAAGCGAAATCTCGTTTAAGGCCAGACAGGTTCAAACCACATTAAATCAAAGTTTATAAAAACATCTGATATAATTTATGAAATCACCGGTAATTACATTATTAGCTTTTCTTGCTCTATCAGGCAGTTTACTTGCACAAGCTGCTGACCCAATTCTTATGACTATTAACGGAAAACCCGTTTTAAAGTCAGAATTTGAATACATTTACAACAAAAACAACACGAACAACTCGTTGGATAAAAAAACACTCGAAGAGTACGTGGATTTATTTGTAAACTTTAAATTGAAAGTTGAAGAAGCTAAAAAACAAGGCATTGACACAACAGCTTCTTTCATTAATGAGTTATCGGGTTATCGTTCTCAACTTACAAAACCATACCTCACCGACTCAAAGGTTGATGAAGCCCTTCTACAGGAAGCTTATAATCGTTCGAAAGAGGACGTTGAGGTAAGTCACATTCTTATTCGCGTACCACAGAATGCAGCTCCGGCCGACACCTTGAAAGCATGGAAAGAAATAAATTCAATATGGAAACGCCTGCAAAAAGAAGAATTTGCTAAAGTTGCCAAAGAAGTTTCACAAGATCAATCTGCAGAACAAAACGGTGGATATATAGGCTGGATTTCTGCCTTCCGCACCGTTTATCCATTTGAGACCACAGCTTACAATACACCTGTTGGAAGCTATTCGAAACCAATCCGTACAGCTTTTGGATACCATGTGGTTAAAGTGCAGGGTCGTAGAAATTCTATGGGAGAAATATTGGTATCGCATATAATGATTTTCACTTCGCAAGGTGATGAAGCCGCTAACAAAAAAGCAAAAGCAACCATTGATTCTATTTACCAACGCATAAAAGCAGGTGACGATTTTGGAGCTTTGGCTCAAAAACACTCGCAAGACAAAGGATCTTCCGTTAAAAATGGTGAACTTCCCTGGTTTGGAACAGGACGTATGGTTCCTGAATTCGAAACTGCTGCATTCGCGCTAAAAAATACGGGTGATATCTCCGAGCCAATACAATCGGCTTATGGTTGGCACATCATTAAATTGCTCGATAAAAAAGGTTTGGCACCATACGATGAAATTAAAGCTGATTTAGAGCGCAAAGTAAAACGCGATGAGCGTGCCAACAAAGGACAGCAGGCATTTGTAGCTTCGCTTCGAAAAGACTATAGCTATCAGGTTAATGCTTCAAACCTTCAGGAATTTGTCAAACTACTTGGTACTAAAACATTGAATGATTCTATTTTCCAGTTGGAAATAGCCAAACTAAACAAACCACTTTTTAGTTTTGCAGGCAAAACCTATTCTCAGGCTGACTTTGCAAAATACCTGAAAAAGAACAACGCATCTGAAAAAACAATTGCTTCGGACATAATTGATGACAAAATCACTAATTTCAGTGATGCAGAGCTACTTGCCTACGAAGATAGCCAGTTAGAAAACAAGCACGATGATTTCCGCTTCCTTATGCAGGAATATCACGATGGAATTCTACTTTTCGAAGTAAGCAACAGAGAAGTTTGGGATAAAGCTTCGAAAGACACGGAAGGTTTAGCTAAGTATTTCAACGAAAACAAAGCTGACTATACCTGGGAAAAACCTCATTTCAAAGGACGTGTTATTTCGTGTAAAGATAAAGAAACTTTCAAAGCAGCAAAATCAATTGTTCAGAAATCACATAACGACTCCATCGACAAATACTTACGTACACGCCTGAATGACAGCATTCAATACGTAAAGATTGACAAGGGTCTTTATGTTCTGGGTGAAAACAAAGCTGTGGATAAATTTATCTTTAAAACAAAAGAAAAGTTTGATGCAGGTAAAGATTATCCGTTTGTATTTGTTACAGGCAAAATGCTGAAAAACAAACCCGAAGACTATACAGACGTTCGTGGATTAGTAACTGCCGATTATCAGGAATACCTGGAACAAGAGTGGATTAAGGCACTTCGTGCCAAATATACTGTTTCAGTTGACCAAAACGTACTGAAAACAGTCAAAAAAAACTAGTAATTAAACACAAACGCAAGAATAAAAGTCATATCTTTGGCTTTTATTCTTGCGTTTTTTTATTTGTATATACAGCATTCGATAAATCCGGCATACAATGAATAAATCAATATTTCTTCCAATTCTGTTTATGACATTGGTCATTGCCAGCTCCTGTGTAAAGAAAACCGCCGATGTTGCCCGAAAACCACTACTCGAAGTAGAAGGAAAATTCCTCTACCTGGATGAACTTCAACAAATAATACCACCTAATGTCAACAAGAAAGATAGTGCAGAAATTGCGCAGAGCTATATCAAAAAATGGGTAACAGATGTTCTTTTGTATGAAAATGCAAAAAGAAATATTGTAAGCCAGAAGGAAATAGATGAACTGGTTGAGAGTTATCGGAAATCGCTCACAATTCATCAATATCAGCAAAAGATGATTGAGCAACGCGTCCCCAAAGAACCTACCGAAGAAGAAATGAAAACCTTTTACGATCAGTATAGCGAACAGCTGTTACTAAAAGAGAATGTGATTAAAGGCTTGTTGTTGATTATTCCCGGAAAAGCACCAAAAATGGGAAATGTACGAGCATGGGTACAATCAGGCGATACAAAATCGCTGGAAAGCATTGAAAAATACAGCATCCAAAACGCAATTAGTTACGATTATTTTGGGGACAGATGGCTTCCTTTTTCTGAGATTCTGAAGAAACTACCGCTACAGGTGGAAGATCCGGCAACCTACGTATCTTCGCACCGGTTTGTTGAAATCGCCGATAGCACACAGCACTATTTTCTTCGAATAGAGTCGTATCGCAAATCCGGTCAGGTAGAACCTTACGAAATGTGCAAAGAACGAATTACCAATATCCTGCTCAACAAACACAAAGCAGATTTTATTGCCAAATTCGAGAATGAATTGTACAACGATGCTGTTAAAGATGAAACTGTAACATTCTTCAAAAAATAGGAATACTAAATTGTAACCTATAATTCTTTACTTTTCAGAATTCAGTCTTTTTAGTCGAAGCATTGCCTCAATATAATAATAATCAGCATAAATAATCGATGCATCCACCTCGGAGTGGTTTGGCCAGTTTCCTGTAGAATGAAGCAGAAAAGACGGTTTTGATTTTCGGCTTTGATAAACCGAAGAACTCAGACTCTGAAGCATCTTGATAGCTGCATGTTTATAACTCTCTCCTTTGGCATTATTCAAATAAGTGGAAAGTTCAAGCAATCCTGATGCAACTACAGCAGAAGCAGAAGCATCGCGCGGTGCATTGGGTATTGCTGGGTCATCAAAATCCCAATAAGGCACATAATCACTTGACAGTCTTTTTAAATAAGCATCAGCCAAACATTGTACAAATTCAAGGTATATTGGGTCTTTTGTTTCACGGTAACACATGGTATAGCCGTAAATAGCCCAGCCTTGCCCACGCGCCCACATGGAATTATCGGCATAGCCCTGATGAGTGATTCCTTTTATTTTCTTGCCAGTAATAGTGTCGTATATCACTACATGATAGCATGAATAGTCTGGTTTAAAGTGGTTCTTCATCGTAGTGTTTGCATGAGAAACGGCTATGTCATATAATTTATGGTTTCCTCCGTTACGTGCCGCCCAAAACAGTAACTCCAAGTTCATCATATTGTCAATAATGGTATTGTGAGGCCAGGTTCTTTCCTTTACGGCTCGTGGCCACGACAAAATAGTACCCACTTTGGGATTAAACAAGGTTGCCAAGGTATCAGCTGTATTCAACAATATCTTTTTATAAGCCGGATTTCCTGTCAGTCGATAAGCATTTCCATAGCTGCAAAACATCAAAAACCCAAGATCATGGTCGTAAGCAGATGTTTTTGACAGAAACTCCAATGACTGAGTGTATTTTTCAGCCTCAGCTTTTATCTTCTTATCACCTGTTGCTTCATAATCGTACCAAAGCACACCCGGCCAGAATCCTGCTGTCCATTCTTCTTTTGCTGCTTTACGGCAATTCCATTTTGATTGACCATTTAGTATGTTTCGGGGCATCATTGTATAATCAAAAACTGAATCTGCTTTCAGTTCTTTAAGTGTTCTAATTGTTTGATTAGAGCAGTATCGCAATGCTTTATCAGCAAACTTATTGTCAGTTTTATTGGTAAACGAGCACAGAATAAACAAGCTCAGTCCTAAGATAATTTGTTTCATTGTCTTAATTCTCAAGTTAAATCATTTTTTTAATTAAGTCCTGTTAGTTCCATACAATCAAAGTTTGCAACCGTTGTAACCTTCGTCAATCGGGAACAAAGAGCTATCCCAATGAGGACATTCTTTTTCAGAGCGATGTTAACCTGACCTGACTTCTCCCAATCAATGCCATCTTCTGAAATGTAGGCTGTTATTACCTGTCCATTGCGCGAAAGACGAAGCCAATAAGGTTTCACAAAGCGTCCCCAGCTAACAAAGGGTTCCACCAATGCTTTACTTTGATGAGCCATACTCGTTGAATCGGCTGTGGATTTCCGAATCATTAAATTGATGTGCCATGCTGGAACTTCAACATCTTTGCCCGCCAGAGGCATAGTGAGCAATGAAGCGTGTTTGGAATTTGTACTCAGACTTTCACGAATCATCAAACCCGTTTTTACAAATTGTGAAGCAACCTGAGGCACAAAACGAGCCGTAATAGTACCATTTCCTTTCAGTGGAACATAAGCAAATTGAAATTGGTCACTTACACCGCCAATATCTGTTCCTGCAGCCTCAAGAGTAAATATGTGTCCATTGAAGGTTGTAGTTCCGGTCTTTTCAACGTTACCAATAGCTGCATTTTTCCAATTAGCAGGTAATCCGGCACAAATGTTGGTTTCAGTTGACAAAGAACTTTCACCAGATTTGTTTATAGCCTTTATGGCATAGGTGTACATTTCAGCGGTTCTGATTTCCGTGTCGGTGTAAGTTGGGTTTTCTGAATCCGAAATAAGAATTGTTTTTAACCCGGTTCTTTTATTAGTTCGCACAACGGAATATGCAGTGGCATTCAGCACCGGAATCCAATTCAAACAAATTGAATGATTTATATATTTAGCAATTGGTTGAACAGGCATTGTGGGAATTTTCGTTTCAGCTTTCACCCGACCGTTAAAGGGTGGCAAAGCGAACAACAAGGTGCCTGTTCCCGGCATATCGTATGAACTGGTTTCGGGACGGGCATTTAGTGCAGTTTTTTCGGTAAAAGGCGCCTCAACTCCCATACGGTTTTTATAATGATTGAAAACCATTTCGCTGCCGGTAAGAATTTTTCTTCTGTCTTTTGTCGAAATTACCTTATGGTTATACTTGCCTGTACGATCAAATGTAGGTTCAAAAGGAACATCATCAAAGCCCAAATTGTATTTGGAAGTATACTCAAACGCTTTCAACAATCTGTTGTTGTAAGCCCCATATACATTCAAATCCTGATGGAAAGCCGTTTCGGCAGCTAATGCTAAAAATGAAATGCCCAAATGGGAGTGCGGTTGATCCCTTCCGCTTTCCTGATTTTGACCGGATTCATTCACCACATAGTTCAGTATGCTTCCGTTACCTGTTCCGGCATAATAATAGGTCAACGCCCTGTCAAAAATCTGTCGATTGTCGCAAAATACGCCTATTGACACCATACTTACAACCGATGCTGCATCCCAGTTGCCATTAGCAAAAGGAGCAAAATCTTTTAGGACGGGATAAAAAACATCCAACAACATTTTCTCACATTGATCAATGTCATTCGCAGACCATTTTTTATACGAGAAACGTAAAATCTCAGCTGCATTAGTAAATTTATACCCATAGATTCCGGCACACAGCACAGCATCTTTGCCATTTATTACCCGTACTTTATACGACCAGGCATTAATAACTTCAACAGCTTTTCGTGCAAACTTTTCGTCGCCCGAAATATACCAGGCCAATGCATTATAATATGCAGCTGCACAATCGTTCTGTATATTATTTTGCCCTGTACTTCCAACACCACGCCCCACTATTTCCAACGGACTCGCCTGATAAGACTCTTCGAGCCATTTCGATTTAAGAAATTCAGACCATGCAGTTACCCATGGTTCATTTTTTTGTGTCACATTCGTTCTCATTCTGTCCAAATCTTCGACAGAATGCAACAAGCCCGGATGTATAAACTTACCATCGGTTACATTTTGTGAAAACAAATTCAGACAGAAGATTATAAAACAAAGAAAGAGAGTGCATTTTTTCATTATCAATACTTTACATATGAAAAAGAAATCATTAGACAATTAAATTTACCGGCTTCAAGTATAGAATACATATTAACCATACCATGAAACTTTAGTAGAACAAAATTAGGATATAATTCGTATTTTATAAGTAATCAGGACTTTTAATATGATTCAAATTATAAAATGGTACTTAGTTTAGTTAGAAACACCAGGAATCATATACAAATATTCATTCCGAATCGTCGGTTTTTTTGTATTTTTGTCCTACTTTAAAAACCTAATCAGATACGAATGAATTTCAGAGCCAGATTTATAGCTATTCTATTACTCTCCGGATCATTATTTTCCGTAGCTCAAACATCCTATTCGCACAATTTGAATATCGAATCGGGGCTGAGTAATAATTATATCCGAACGATCTTCAAAGATTCGCATGGATTAATGTGGTTTGGAACTGATGCCGGGCTGGATAGCTACGATGGTCTACAAATAACCACCTATGCTAAAAGATTCAAAATACCGCTGAAAGGAGCCGTTCAGACCATATCCGAACTTACTGAGAGCAATCTGATTGTGGGAACATCATGGGGAGCTTTCTTATATAATATTCATAAAAATCACATTACTCCCATTGACTTTGGCATTCCATCTATTGATGTGCGCTCAGTATTTATTTCATCGAAAAAGCTTATCTTTTTAGCCACAGAACGTGGCTTGTTCACACTCAATTCAACTATTCTCAAAACAAAACCATTTCCTCTGAACGGAAAATCCATAGTTTCACTTGCCGGAATTATTGAAGACAACAGCAAGCACCTTTGGGTTTGCGGTAATGAAGGTTTGTTCGAGATTTTACCCGACAACAAAGTGATTGTACATGCGACGATCTATCCGCTGGGACAAAATATCCATTCGATGAAACAAATCGGGAAAGTTATATACTTAGGTACGATACGAGGTTTATATGCTTATGATACAGGAAGCGGGAGCATAACACCCGTTAAGGGAACTGAAGATATTTCAATCCTGTCTTTGAGTAGTGATAATACTGGAAATTTGTATATCGGAACCGACAACGCAGGGTTATTGTATCTGAACACACGCAACTCACTTCAGGCAATTTCGGCTAATAACATATTCAATCGGGAAAGGATTTCAACAAACACTATCTGTGCGCTCTACCACGATAATTCCAAAACGCTTTGGGCCGGAACTTTCGACGGAGGAGTTGATTTCAGCAACTTACAAACATCCAAGCGGTTTAATACTATTAACTTTGATGGAAGCACAAATGCAAATATAAGATCTATTTACATCGACAATCAAGGTCAAAAATATGTTGGAACAAGGGATGGATCCTTATTATGTCTGGATGCAGCAAATAAAATCAAAAAAAGAATTGGAGCCCTTCAAGGCAAAAACTTCCGATCGAACATACTTACTACAATTTTCCCGTTCCCGGGACAGCCAAACATTTTATTGATTGGAACATTTGGTGGAGGGATAACCCTGCTTAATAAAAAGACATTGGCTTGCAGTGATTTTACATCTGAAAAAATATTCCAAAACGGGTCAGTATACAAATTCTGCACCGACAAATATAATCAGCTTTGGATAGCCACACTGGATGGATTGTACAATTACAATCCCACGACTAAATCCCTACAAAAATTCAATGTAGCAGCAACAACTGGAAGTAATGAGATTTTCACGATTTATTCCGATAACAAAGACAAAATATGGGTGGGTACAAAAACCGGAGCTTGCTACTATTCCCTTTCTAAAAAACATTTTGTTCAACCCGAGTCCTGTAAATCTTATCAGTTTCAGTGTTCATCTACATTTGTCGACTCAAAAGGCAATGTTTGGTTTTGCTTCAACAAAGGTGGAGTGTTGGAACTGGATCAAAATCAAAAGGAAAAACGCTGGATTACAAAAGAAATCGGATTACCTGAGAATGCCCCTTCATCTTTATTACAAGATAAACAAGGAGATATCTGGATTGGTACATCCAAAGGCCTTTACAAAGTAAACAAAAATAATAGCGTACATGCTTACGGATTTGAAGATGGTTTGACCGGTATTGGTTTTTGTCCCGAATCAGCAACTTTAGATGCATCCGGAAACTTATGGTGGAGTAATGACAAAGGTCTGGTGACATTTATCAATGATAAAAGCGGAATAAACAATCAACCACCACCCCTCAAATTTACCGATTTATTTATCAATGGACAACGATACGATGCAGATACATTGACCTTTGTAACCAAAGTCAGTCAATCGTCCTATTCAGTTATCATTAAGGGTAAATCCAACAACAACCTGGAATTCAGGGTGGCTGCTTTAAACTATAAAAATGCCCGACGAAATCAATACTCCTTCTTTTTGGAAGGAGTGGATAAAGACTGGACTAAAGCAAGTACCAACCCAATTGCAGCTTATAGCCAGCTAGCACCCGGAGCTTACAAATTGAAGATAAAAGCATCTAACAATGACGATATTTGGACACCCACACCCACGGAGATACAGTTCAGCATCAAACCCTATTTTTATGAAACAGTATGGTTTACAATACTTATCTGGATAATTATAGGTTCTGTTGTGCTTTATTTCACTCGTTCTTACATAGCCCGTATGAAAGCAGGAATTATGGCTCAATTGGATGAACTAAAAAAGAAACAGACTATCAGCACTGCTACACTCAAAATCACTGAACAAAAAGGAAACGAAATAAAAAAGAATCTACTGGCTTATATGAGTGACGAAAAACCGTTCCTCAATGCTGAATTAAGGCAAGCAGATGTAGCAACAGCCATTGGATACTCTGTTCATGAACTTTCGCAAGTGCTGAATGTACAACTCAATCAGAATTTCTCCGATTTTGTCAATTCATACAGGGTCGAAGAAGTAAAACTCCGTATGCAAACTGAAGATGCAAAGAAATACACCCTGACCGCTATTGCCATGCAGTGCGGGTTCAGTGCAAAATCGTCGTTCCTACGTGCTTTCAAAAAAGCCACTAATATGACTCCATCGGAGTATTTTAAAGGAATGAAAGTGGAGTGATATTTTTAGAACGAAAAAAAAACGCAAATCACGCAAATTTCCACAAAGAATATTCTTTGAGAAAATTTGCGTGGTTTGCATTCAGCCTTTCAATTTGTACCTGCTATTTCCAGCTAAACGTATTGAATGATTTTGCTTTTACAGTTATTTCCAATGTTTTGTCGGCCACAGCAACTGAAAATTTCTTATCAGCTTCAGCAGTATTTACCAATACCAACACTTTTGTTCCATCGGGGTTGACGAAAGCCAGATGGTCTTTTCCTCCCGACGTTTTCAGGCGATAAGCTCCCGGTTGCACAAAGTGGCTCAGGTGTTTCATAATGTAATACTCCGGGTAATAAACAACGGCTTTGGTCGTTTTATCCACCGAAATAAGCATGTTCTGCACCCAGTCCCAGGTACTTTTACCGCTTGGATCAAGTACCATGTTCCAATACATATACGAATTGACACCGCTATTCAGGTAATGGTTTATCAGGCTCCAGGTGTATTCGGCCGATTTCCAGTTCTTTTCACCATTTCCGCATTCCGACTCGGTTTGCATATAGCGGTATTGTGGATACTCTTTGGTAATAACCGGAATGGCTTTCTTAGCATCCCATTGTACACCCACACCGGCAATGTATTTCGAGGCTTCTTTGTCGTTGAGCACCGTGCGCACATAATTGGGATCTGCACCGTTTACCGTTCCCAACCAGATTTGTGTTGACAGACTGTCTTTTTTAAACTGCGGTCCTAATGCACTGCGAATAAAGTAAGCCAAATCTTCAGCCCGCCATGTACAGCTTGACCAATGCGGCGAATACACAATCTCATTTTGCACACATAAAGCACTCAGATTAATGCCTTCTTTGCGGTATGCCTGCACAAATTTCGACAAATACAAGGCATAGGCTTTGATGTATGATGTCTCCATTCTGAATGCCGTTGAATTGTTCAAAATTTCCTTTTCGGGAGTCACTCCATTGCTTTGTCCGTTTATTTTTCCACCGTGAAGTGCGTAATGGTTATTCACCTTCATCCATGCCGGAGGCGACCAGGGCGATGCCCAAAGTTTCAGGTCGGGACGGATTTTCAATGCTTCTTTGATGTATGGAATCAAAATGTAGCGGTCTCGGTCGATATTGAAATTACCCATCGTAAAATCTTCTGGCACATCGTTGTACGAATAATAACTCAACGAATAATCGTTGGCAGCCACCGGCATGCGGCAGATGTTGAAGTTTGCTCCGGCAGGTGTGAAAAGTTCCTTCAGTATTTTCTCCCGCTCAGCAGAAGTAATGCTCTGCAGTGCCTCCCAACCAATTTCGTTGAAACAACCACCAAATCCATCTATCTGTTGAAGTTTGTCGGACGTATAAACGATAATTTCAGCTGTTTCTGTTGATGGTTTTGAGAGTTGGAAGCTAATTGCTTTCTGCCGCACCCATTTGGCCTGTTCGGTTGACGAAGTCCATTCAACGGTTTGGGCATTCAGTCCTACAAAAGCTAGCGTTACAAAAATAACTAGGATGTTGTCTTTAAAAAGTTTCATGCTTTATCTCTATATTACAAAGGTCTATATACAAAATTATTGAATTTCACATTATCTTTTCCTGTAGTTATCAAACCAAGCCGCAGTGCAAAAAACCTAAGCATGCAGAATCAAGAATCAAACAACTCTTGATATTTCTTTGGAGCAACCCCAAATTCTCGTTTAAAACATCTACTAAAGTACTTCGAATCATTAAATCCAACTGCAAATGCGACTTCAGAGATATTGTTGTTTTTAGCTAGCAATTGTGCTGAGTGCTTTATACGTACCGAGCGAATAAATTGGCAAGGAGACAAACCTGCAACTGATTTTAGTTTGCGATATAACGATGCTTTGGACACGTTCATTTCGTTTGCAAACTGATCAAAAGATAAATTTGCATCCGATATATTCATTTCCAGTTTTATTAGTGCTTTTTCGAGAAATTGTTGATCAGTACTTTGAGTGTTTATTGACTTTTGTTTCAGAAATCCCCGATATTCCTTTGGAGATATACCTACTTCATTGCGAAAACAACGACTAAAATAACGAGGGTCATTAAAGCCAATCTGATAGGCAACTTCCGATATATTGAGTGATTTATTTAATAGCAGCTGTTGAGCAATTTGAATTCTATAAGAATGCACAAATTTACCTAGAGTCAAACCTGTCAATAAATTAATCTTCCTATGTAAGGTAGATCTTGAGATTTTCATGTCTGTAGCAAACTGATTGAGATTAAAAGAGCTATCTGTTATTCTCTGTTGAACTGAATTAATCACATTGTCCAGAAATATTCTTTCATCGTTTCGGTAATTCACAACTTTAGATTCACTATTTCTTTGAGCAAACAACTCAGAAGTAGTAATCTTTCTTCTTCCTGAATTTTCTCTTATAAGTCGGGAATCAATCTCTCCAATTGAAATAAGTAACTCAGAAAGGTTATATATATTATTTGGTATCATTTGGTATCATTTTTAAGATCGATGAATGTAATTTATTATCAACTATTTCTTTTCCAGAACTTTTATATTGAACATTTTCCACAAATAACCCTTCATATATTTTAGCAAAATCTGATAACTTCATGTGTCCTGGTTTAATCATTTTGGTGGAAATTTCTTTTCCATTGATGACTAAGTTATCAAAAGTGATATTCTTGATACCCCGATCTATTGAATATCCTTCCAGAATGGACATACTCGCATTTTCACCTGTATAGCTTACGTTTTTAAACAATATATCCTCAATACCACGACCTGGAGCCAGAGCATATTTCTTATTAAAGGTTACTCTCAGATTAAATAGCTGACCTTGTTCAAAGTCTTCCACTCGAATATTTTCAAAGCGAATATTTCTAGCCAGATTTTCATCCGACACATTGATAGCCATACAGCCCTGATAGTTGATTTGTGGTTCGTCATGATTCAAAATATCAATGTTTTTGAAAACAATATTTTCAAGAACTTCAGACTTCCCCGGTTCCGGGTTTCCATGGGTGCCAATCATAATGGGATGGGCCACATCGGCCCAAAGTGTCGAATTTTGGACTGTCACATTCCGGCAATCTCCATAATAATCCCAACGGTGGCCATACAAGGCAACGCAATCATCGGAAGTGCGCATAAAAACATTGTCGACCAACACATCCGAACAGCTCATCATATCTATACCATCGGCCCAACCCTTTGCGCTAAACGACCGTATACCTTTGATTTTCAACCCTACAGATTGTCCGCCAAAAATGGTATAATGCGTTGGGTCAATAAAAATCAAATCTTCAACGGTGACATTGGTCGAGTTGGTAATCTCTACTCCACGTTGTCCGTGATACAAAACACCTCTACCGTATACTTTTACGTTATGCACTTTATTACAAACCACTTTACCCACAAGGACCGCCCCTGCTTCCAGATACAGGCTTTTGTTGCTTTGCATGTACAGGCTATCGATTTTATGAATGCCCGCTTTCAGATACACCACATTGGTATCCGTTGGATTGGGTCTGTTCGTTTCCAACCCGTTGGCTAAAATTTGCAGGTTATGGAAAATGTCGCCATTTACTTCCACCGAAACGTTCGTTGGTTTTGTGAGAGCGAATCTGATGGTATTGCCACTTATTCTATGAGCAATATTATAAGAAAGCGGTCGGATTTGCACGGATTTGATTTTTTGAGAATTACTGGTAACGGCTACCTCAACTGTTCCTTCAAACTCAAAATTGACCATGGACGATTTCTGTACTTTATGTGCATCCACCAGCACTTCATACTCATATAAATCCTTCCACTCTCCCCCGGGTATTCGTACTTTCACTGTAAAATCATTGTTGTGTGGGATAGTATCGCTGACCGGATAAGTGATTATTTTCTGTGCATTTAACCCGTAAAGCAATCCAAAAAATAACGCTATAACTAAAGTTCTTTTCATACCTGAATAATTGTTTTTCTTTCAAAAAAGGGTGTTGAATATTAACCGCAACAGTTCAACAGAGTGCTGAAACTGCTGTGGGTAATGTTTATCCTGCGTGATCATTAATTTACAATCAGCCTGTTTTGTTGTTGGTTGGAAAATTTATCGGTGGTGACAACAATGTAAACTCCTTGAGATAATGTGTTTATATCAATCGATTGATTGGATGAAGTGATTTGTTGTCGCAAAGCCAACTTTCCCATGGTATCATACACTTTAAGGTCTGAATTTTCAGCATTCATAAACCGTATTTCACCTTTTGCTGGATTTGGATAAAATAACTGCGGATTGGCTTTAACTTCATTTAAAGCGGTTGGTGACATAACCGTTTTCACCTCCGTTGCTGTCATGGCATAATTGTAGAACCTGAAATCATCTATATAACCTTTGAAATAAGGGTCGGCAGCCCATTGCGACTTACCAATATAATTGGCTGTGGTGGCTCCAAGGTCATAAGGCCGGTTAGTAAAGCTAAGTGCAGAACCAACCAAATTACCGTTCAAATAGATATTTACCCTGTTAGAAGCCAAAGTAACTGTTACAAACGACCATGTTTTCAACGGTAGAGCAGATGTTGTGGTTATCGATTGAGAAACTCCATTAGCACCACTCAACGAAAATTTCATATAGCCCGTACCATCATTTGCTGTCAGAAACATATTGACACTGGTAGTAGATCCAAAATCAAAAATACGGGACCAGGTTGCCAGCGAGTCTGGATTAACCCAGGCCGAAATGGTAAAATCGCCCAGTCTTTCAACCGAACCATTCGGTATTTTCACATAATCATCAATGCCATCAAATCTCAGGCAGTAATTATATTTACCGGTAGCTGCAGGTTTTGCGCTTCCATACACATAAGCAGTCATATTATTCCCACTAGCATCTTTGGCAAAATACCCTAACGCAGTTTCATCAAACTTATACCAGGGTAATTTGGTAGTAACCGGATTAACCGTAACAATTACCGTATCGGTGATGGTGGTTGCTCCTTTCTTATCGTATGCTTTTACGTATACATTGTAAGTTCCTTCGGTTGCACCTGCTAAACTATAGGAAAAAGGAGAAACTTTAGCCGTTGAAACCAAATTATTATTTACGTAGATTTCTGCTTTATCCAGTAATCCATCAATATCATAGGCTGTACCTGAAATAACGACATTGGCAGGAGTTACATAAGATATTGCACCGGCTACAGGTGAAGTCATTTTCACTACCGGACGAATATTGCCCTGTATCATCTTAGTTTTATTAAATACAGCAGTACAGGTAGCATTCACATTGTTGCTCGAAACCGCAACACCGGCAAAAGCCAATCTGGCCATTTTAATTGTCTTACTACCTACGATTGTCCAGTTTACACGGTCAGTTGAGACTGATGCAGTAAACGTATTTCCGGAACGGGAAAGTTGCAACCAATACGGAAAAGTAGTAATGGAAGTATTTGTTGCTATTGTTGAAGTTGCTTTACCAATACTGTCGCGACTGCTCAATACGACACCCTGTGCAGCGGATAAACCGATAAAGACATTGGCGGCATTTTGTTCCAGATTATCACGAATCATCAAACCGGCCTGACAAAGTGCATTTAATTCAGTCAAAGAACTTATCTGTGTTATGATAGAACCATCATCAACCAGCTTTTGGAAAGCAAACTGACAATTATCGACAGTTCCGGTAATTCCGGAACCAGAGCCAGTAACAGTAAGTACACTGTCTGTCAATGTGGTATTCCCGTAGTAAGCCAACTTAGCAATGGACCGCGCACTGATGTCCATCTTACGCCAGGGAAGTATATAGCTTCCTGAGTCGGCAGCAAATGTCAATCCTCCACCACCAGGGGTGTCGTAGGTGTCGGCATGTATATTTAAGGTTGGCCAACTTCTTGACCATCCTTGTTGCTGTTGCAACATTTGGTACAAACCGACCACTTTATTTCCCTGATTCAACCGACGGGCATAATGATTGTAAATCAATTCCCAACTGGCTCCCAGTTTACCTCGTGTGGCTGCTCCAAGTACAGATTCGGTATACCATGTACAGGTTGAGCCCATTAAACGGGAATACGATGTGTAAGGTAAATCGTTGTATACCCATGATCCGGCAACGGAGTCGCCCAGATTATAACGAGCAACGTATTCGGCTCCTTTTCGAAACCGGGAATTATCATATCCATAAATGTCCACACCCTGATTCCAGGCTATTTCGCAAAACAGACCATAAAGACTCATTCCGCCTGTAGCATGCCCCTGGTCACGTCCGCTTTCTTCCCATTGACCTACGATGTCTGCGCCTGTTGTAGGATAATCCGGGTGGAGATAAGGTATAGCTCTGCTTATCTGGCCAGTACCATCACCCGACTTGCAATAATTCAGTGCTTCATCAAATCCGGTTTTATTATCAGCTAAAATGGAAATTCCAATCATAGCATTCATATTACATATATCCCAGTTTACACGGTAGTTCGTTGCGCATGCATCGTTATGAGGTGATCCCCATGCATTGCCAACAATAAAACGCTCATTCATTGGATAAAAAAATACATTCAGCATGTAATTTTTGAATTTCTCAAAATCAAAACCAGGATAACCGCGCATCATTTCACCGGCATTGGCAAACTGATAGCCATCCAAGCCCGAAGCCAGATACCTGTCGGAATTTCCTGAAACCAATGTATTAATCGATGCCCACGCATTTAAAATAGCCACAGCTTTGTCGCCATGCGCTTTGTCGCCACTGATTTTATAAATCAATGCATCCTGATAAGCTGCAGCTACATCTCTGTACATCAAACTGATATTATCGCCGGTTCCACCCCTTATAACAGTTGCGACAGCTCGTGGCCCTGCCCAACCAATTTGTGCTTCGGGACTTGCCAACAAATTATTCCAGGTGCTGTACCACGGTTCAGCCTTTTCAGCAATTTTTTGGCGCATGCGCGCAAAGTCATCTTCACGGTTAAAAACGCCCGGATGTTCAAAAGTCTGAGCCTGCAATATACCCGCAGTGCAAAATAGAGATAAAATTAGAATGGAAAGAAGTTTTGAAGTTTTCATGGGTGATATTTTTCTTGAAATAAGATATTTATCCTGATTTTAATCTGTTGCAAATTAAACTGAAATTATTTTATCAACAGGAGATTATTTGGTCATTTAGGCACCATCTTATAAATTGGTACTTCTTAAACGATTGATTTGATTGTTTTCCACTGATTTGATTATTATTTTCCTGAGAATTTGAATAATTAGTCGGGGCGTTGATTGCTCAACTCCCCAACTAATATTCATTGTAAACTAACCAATCAAAAAATTACTTTACAATTACCTTTTGAACTCCCTTAGTCGTTTTTACAATATAAACTCCCTGATTAAGAGCTACGAACTTGCCCGATGAGTTAGCTGTCATCTGAGCCACCTTCAATCCCTGAACCGAATAAACTTCAAAAGAATCAACTCCGCTAACCTTCAGTTTCCCAGTAGAAACCAATGCTTTCCAACCTGAGTTTGTATTTTCTTCAATTGAAGTTGAGCCAGCCGAACCTGTCAATGCAAACACTTTGTCTGTTGCACCCGCACTGCTGATTGTCAATGTTGCTACATGATTTAACGAAGCTGCAGTCGGAGTATACGTAATGGTTACCAACGTAGAAGAAACACTATCAGCAGCCAACGGAAGCGAAGCAGAACTTAGCGAGAATTGGTTAGCATTTGTTCCGCTCAGTGCAAGTGTGATTGCCCCGGATAATCCTTTACCACTAACGGTGATGGTTTTAGAATCTGTACTTCCTACATTTGTTGCCATTGCCGGAACTGAAGTTTCAGCTACAACAACTGAGGGAATCTGATACATTTCCCAGTTATCAATATAACTTGTTGTGGAACCACCCGTTGTCAGGTAATTATTGAAATACATCAACGGTGCAGCCCCCAATGTTGCTCCTGTATTGAATGTAAAGTCCATCACTTCCCAGGCATCAGTAGTTGTTGTAGGGGTTTCCAGTGTTGCAACTCCCATGTTGGACACTCCAATTTGCGATTTTCCACCAACAGAATAAATCATGGCTTTTACACGATAAGTGGCATTAGCTCTTACCTTTCCCGTTAGATTTACATCAATGGAACCTGCCTTTGCTCCGGTAATTTTACCGCTGTTCAATCCGCAATACACATAAGCAGCATCTGTATTAATGCTTTTTGCTCCCCAACCTGCAAATGGTGTTAAGCTATTCAGATAAGGATCTGGAACTATGTTTGTTTTATTTGTATATAATTTTGTAAAACAACCAGCATAGCTTGTTCCGGAAATACTTACGTTTTGAGTAGTTGCACCGGTACTAGCAATAGTGATGTTTCCGCTTACCGCAGTTGTTCCATCATAAGTAACAGTTACTGTTGCGCTATTAGAGTTGGCAGGTAAGCTCGTTGGATTCACGGTGATTCCTGCAGGAGCAGAAATTGCAATATCGCCGGTAAGATTTGCACCTGATACGGTTAAGGTTTGTGCTCCTGTGATTTCACTATTAAAACTTAGTGCCGACTGAGCTACACTAATTGCAGGAACCGGTGGAATCAGATTCACTGTGTAGGTTTTTGTTGTACTTCCATCACCCGAAGTTACCACAAGGCTTGCAATTCCACCCGGATTAAGAGCGATAACACCAGTGCCGCTTACTGTTGCAAATTCTTTATTAGCAGTTGCACCAACGGTTACAGAAGTTGTTCCCGCAGGAACATTCACATTATAAGTGGTGGTGGCCGGATCAAATGTCAGCGAGCCTACAGACAAAGTAATTCCTGATAAAGTAGCATCTTTTACAAGCGAGGCCGCACGCGAAGCAATAGTTGCCGCACTTAATCTGCCTTTGTAAATATCTACTTCACCAATTGAGCCTACCATATTTAAATCTCCCGGATAACCTGAACGACCCAGATAAGCAACATTCGTACTTAAATTAAACAAACGGTTTACATTACTCAGGGCCGTTTTTGTTTTATAAACGCCATCCTGGTATACAATCAAAGAATCCATGGTCATAATACCAACCACATGGTGGGCCTTACCGTCAGCCATGTTTGCTCCGGAGGCCGAAGAACCACCTACCCAGGGCTGATGATTGATATTACAACTTGAAGCAAAATCGGTTGTATGCATAAACAGATAATCTGTACCATTTTGCAAAGTCTGGTTTCCCAGATAAACAGGGAAGTTCGCAACTGAAGTTTTGAAAGTGCTTTCTAAAGTAACTGTTGGATATTGGGTAATTCCTAAAGCCGAAGCAGGCAATGAAATATACTGACTGGTTCCACTCGTAAAGTTTGTTCTGGCTGTGGTGGTATAAATGCCATTTGCAATTGTTCCCGCTCCCATAATTGTTCCATCTGCAGTTCCAACCATATCTTTTGCTGTTCCATCAGCAAAAGTATACGAGTGGGTCAATACCGGAGTAGTTACCTCTTTTCTCCAGTTGACCAGATAAGGAACACCTGTTACACTGGCTTTCAATATAATCGTACCATATTCGGCACCTGAAACATCATAAGTAGTTGCAGCGTCTACTGTGCTGTATGCCGTACTTGCAGGAGTTGCACCAATAGTCAGCGAAGTCGTTCCGGCAGGAAGAACTACACCATAGTTATAGATATTGCCATCAAATACTGGTGAAAGTGAACCGGAACTCACTATCAGAGTTGCCAGTTTTGAATTCATAGTTGCATACCGGGTAGCTACTGTAGCGGCGTCCATGGAACCATCATAGATATTAAATTCATGAATAGGCTGCGTAAACAAAGCATCTGTCCATCCTCCTTTGCCCAAAAAGGCATTGGTGGTAGCCAAAGCTGAAACTGCAGCCATATAAGTTGCATTATTAGCTGCCAAAGCTGTTGATTGAAGCAATGTTCCATCGTAATACAAAGCAATACTTCCGGCAACAGTGGCAGTTGCAGGAGTCAATACCGCTACATAATGATGAGTTTGTTTTGCTCCGGCTTCAGTTCCGATAGCAAATACTGCATTATTTAATCCGGCTTTGGTGCTCGACCCACTGATTTCTGGTTGCAACATAAAACTATTTGCTCCCGCTGCACCGCCGAAATAAGCTAAACAAGACCATTTATTCGGATTGTTCTGGTCGTTGCTGGTAGTAATATAAGCTTCAATAGTGATGGCCGAGTAGGTATTTAATGCCAGAGCAGTTCCATCAAATGAGATATAGGCCCCCATGGTGGTACCTGCTGCCTGAAGACTGTTATGATTGTAGAAATAGCCATTTTTCACTTCCCAGTTACTACCATTTATAGTTCCGTTAGCCGGATTTCCAAGTGCTGTACCGGCTACATCGGTTACGGTAGTACCCGTTACGGTACCGTTTTCAAATGTATACGAGTGCTTCAATGTTTGTGCATTTAAGCCCGAAAGAAAGGACAGACCTAATCCTAAAGAGATCAGTTTAAACTGTTTTAGTAATGATTTATTCATGAATTATTGATTTAAATAATTATATTTTCAATTGATACAAAAAGAAGAGTAAGAAGGAATTATAGTAAATTCCCTCTTACTTTGAAGTTTCATTTCACAATTACCTTGGCAACATAGTTATCTACTTTTACAAAGTAAATACCTGTACTGACAGTAATTCTGTTTACATTCACAACATTCATCCGACGTCCGGTAATATCAAAAACCGATACCTTTTCATTGCCGGTCAATCCTGTAATCTGGATAGCACCGTTAGTAGGTATTACTCTATATGGAGAGTTCTGAATAGCTTGCACACCACTTAAACTTTCGTTGTAAGCCTGATTTAATTGTTCTACAACTGTACCAACATTCAATACATCGGTTTGAATTTCATTATCGGATAAGGCCTTGCTATACAACCTGAAATCGAAAACCAGTGTTTGGCTCAAATAAACATCGCCTGTATAACATGAACGACCAATCCAATTATATAGCGTACCCGTAAGTCCATTTTTAGTTAGAGTAGAATTCAGAAGATTGGTAATTGCACTGGTTGCTACCGGCATACCATCTACATAAACAGTTCCAATTAAGCCACTCTGTGTATAAGTAAGGTTATGAAAACCTCCCAACAATGCAGAATTTGCAAAACTTACAGATTGGTTGCCACTTGCAGCAGTATAATTCCCCGGAGTTATACTTACACCCTGTTCTTTCAATGAAGCAATAATATAACCTGTTGCCGTTCCCATCGCATTGTTAGTATTAGAGAAGTTCCAAATGAAATTTCCATTTGATGCTATACTTGTATAAGCTTCGTTTATGCGATAATAACAAGACATTGTAAAATCAGTAAGGCTTGTAACAACTTTTCCTATTTCTGTACCCATGTCAAAGTAACCTGTACCATTTCCAAGGTTCAACACGTTGAATTTCTTAGCAGAACCAATTGATTGTACAACAGCTTTGTTTCTTGCAATGCCAATAAAATGTTTTTCTGCGGCATCAGTCACAATTGAATCAGACGATACAGTTGAGAAATCATATTTCAACAACAAATCACTTGTAAATTTAGTTGTCGGATCAAGTAACACATTAGCAGTAAACGCTTTTGTCAGTTTTTGACCATTCTTAGTTAGAATAGCAGTTAATACTATGCTTTTATTGAAATAATTCGGAGGTGTAACAATACCCGATGACGAAATAATAGAGGCATCCGATGAAGTCCATGAGATAGCAACACTGTTGTCAATTGAACCATGAACTGGCAATGCGATATTAGATGAAATAGCTGACAAATCACCTAAATCGAGCGCTGCTTGCTCGGCAATCAATTCTGGAAGTATAATATCCGGATTTTCGGTATAAGCATTATTTAGTTTTGTGATTGAATCTCCTACAGAGATATAGTTAGTCAGGTCATCAGCACTCAAAGGTATACTCAGCAATTGAAAGTCATACAATAATGTTTGACGCAGATACACATCACCTGGATAACAAGAACGACCTAACCAGTTGTACAATGTACCAATCATACCAGCTTTTGGTAATGCTATCGCAGGTACATTGGTCATGGCTCCATTTTGAGCAACCTGAACACCATCAATATAAATAGTTCCAACAGTTCCATTCTGAGTAAAGGCCAAATGATGCCATCCCCCTTTAGCAGCATTTGTACCTAGACTCACTGCCTGATCACCAGAAGCATACCAGTTAGTTGTTACATTTTGTCCTTGCGCTTTTAAACTTCCAATAATGTAACCATTCTGATCTACCGGAATATTAGCCGAGTTAGAAAAATTCCAATAAAAGTTACCATTCGTATTTAGAGCTGCATAGGTATCATCGATACGGAAGAAACCACAAATGGTATAATTGTTTAATGAATAAATAGCTTTACCAATTTCTGTTCCCATATCGAAATATCCGGTACCATTTCCCAAGTCAAGTACATTTATTTTCCCATTGGTTGTTCCACCAATGGTGCGGATGCGGGCTTCATTCATTAATGTTCCAACAAAAGCACTTCCGGTTGCATCCTTCACTTTTACAGCACCACCTTCGACGTAAATATTGCTTGTGCCAAAATTCCATTGTGCCAATTGTTCTGCAGCAACATTGCGTGCTTTCACTGTAACCATGAAATCTTTTGCCAGTGTATAAACTGTTCCGTTTATCGTTTCGGTGAAAGTCGCTGTGAGTTTCACAGTTGCATCATATTTGTCGGGCTGGGTAACGGTACCATCTGTTCCAACAGTGGCAGGCAATGTAGAAGCCCAACTGATAGAAACGCCCGGGGTAGCCAAAGTGGAAGGTAATGTCATATTCGATGTTACATTTGTCAAATCTCCGTCGGCTTTCAAAGTAGTTGCTGTCAGTTTTTCGTATTCAGCGATTAATTCCGAAGGAGTACCTGCCAGTGTTAGCACATCAGTAGTGCCTAATGCTCTGCTATAGATTCTAAAATCATCAATCGAACCGGCCAAAGTTGGATCCGGCCATTGTGATTTAGCAATATAATTTTGAGTAGTAGAAGGTAAAAGAGAAGGATTGATTGTCATAGCGGCGTTGGTTCCTACGAGATTCCCATCAACATATAATTTACCTACACCAATTGATGTGGTAGCATTCCAACTAAAAGTTACAGCCACATGTACCCACCTACCAGTTGGCAAAGCACTCTTACCATTGATTACTTGTTCTGCACCACCATTTTTAAATGCAAATCTTACAGTACCCGTTGCACTTGCTGCTCTTGGACATAAAAACATATAATACGAAGTGCCTGTTCCAAAATCGAAAATACGTGACCAGGTATTCATCGTGCTGATATTTACCCAAGTTGAAATAGTAAAATCGGTCAACGTACTAACAATCCCTGTTGGTAAGGTCATATAGTCTGTAACAGTTGGGAAATTAACTCCACTGCCTGCCTGACCAGTGGTTACAGTTGGTGCACCTACTAAAGATCCAACTAGGTTATTCCCTGATACATCTGGAACTGTTGTTCCTGAAACGGCATCAAAATCGTAATGTACAACGAGACCTGTGGTGATGTCTGTTGCCATAACTGATGTTGCAATAAACATCGATGCGGATAGGAGAAAAATTCGTCCTATTCCCGTCATTTTAAAAAAGTAATTTTTAGTCTTCATGATAAAAATATTTTTGGTTTGTAAGAATTTGATTTAAGTAATAATTTGTCTTTAAGTTCTATATAATTGATACAGCAAATATAGTTAGTAATGTTTTTTTCATCAGACAAATAACTTGCGAGATAGGAACCATTTTATAATCTGGTTCCTGATATAGATTTATTCTCAATGGGAAAGGGTAATTTGAAAACTACTAAAACCATTTAACCATATAAATTCCTACTTAATTAGTGCTATTAATGCATTCAATTAAGTAGGAACTTGCTTTAATTACTAACCGCTTTTAAACTGCATCCGCTTTAAATGGATCGTTATTGAAATACTCAGGAGCTTGTGATAAACTTTCTCCGGGGCCAAAAGCTGGTGAGGACTCAAGTGCTAATGAGATTTCATTATCAAGTTTTATTTGCATTATTTGCGGCACACAGTACGTACGTTTTTTTTGAATATTTTCGTTATTCGTTTTCATATATTTGTATGATTTGGATTTCATTCTCCCTCTTCTTTAAAGTAGAGGGAAAATAAAAAATTGAATTTTAATTAAGTGCTACTTTTTGTGTTATACTTTTCCCGCCATTGTTTACAGTTACGACATAAACACCAGAAGCGAAACCACTGCCAATAACCGTGCTGGTACTCATGATTTGTTTAGTCTGCAATTTTTGACCTACCACATTGTAAACCGATACAATCGCATCAGAACTTATATCTCCTTTGCAAGTAATCGAGATCTGATTGTTTACATTCTTATAAATCAAAGCTACCTGGTCGATATCAGCATTATTCAATCCGGTAGTTAGACCTATAGATTTGAATATTAGTCTGAAACGTGTGTTGGTTGAAGCAACGTCCGAAGTAAAGTCGTAGGCTGTAACGTCATTCAACTCCTGTTCTGTATTCAATAAATTGTCTCTCAAATACACTTTTGTTGCAGCATCAAAGTTACTGAATTGAGTAGCCTTGATTGTAAACATATTTGATTGACCGGTAGTGAATCCCAATGGTACCTCTTCGTTCGGAGTAACACAGTTCAATCCGTTAATAGCTAATTTCTCTACTCCCGCAACAGTATATATTTCAGGAATAGCAGCATTCACATTCGTCATCTTCGGAGAATCATAAACATCATAACCATCTGAAGCATTCGAGTTAAAATAAATTACTGCTTCATCGCTGTTAGTACCATTTGACACTTGCAAACGCAATATTTGTTGATTAGCATTTACCGTTGAACGAACCTTCAATGGATTGATTGTATCATTTTTATGCGAACGCAAGCTATTATCGAAGTTCAAAGTCGTACTGGTTTGACCTGCCGACACGCGCACCCACACCGCTTGCATAGGAGGAATTGTGCCAGTTACATCGCGGTAGCCATTATTATTGGTTCCAATCTCAGAAGTTGTATTATAAGTATCGAAGAAATAAGCAGTGTTGCCAATATTCTTTGTGCGATACCAAATTGTTTTATCAAGATTTGGATTACTATTGATAGCTGTACGACCATTCACAAATGATGGATATGGGTTTCCTACCAAATTAAAACCTTCCTTAGTTTGACCGGCAGTGCGAGTTAGACCGACAGATAGATTTCCTGTGTTTAATGTACCGCTAAAAGTGATTGTTGGGTTTGTATTTATAGGAGATACTACAATGTAACCTTTTACAGGAGTAAGAGTTGTTGTCTCTGTTACCCATGGGGCTGAAGTTCCATTCACTTCATCGTAACCTACTATTGAGCTTCCTGTGGCTGTATTTATGGTGCTAACAGAAGCTGCTGCTACCGGACTTGAAACGTACCAGTTACGACCGGAAGTAATGTATTGATTCACATTAGCTGTAGTTATAGCTGATGAGCCATTATCAACAAATGTTCCGGTACCGGTAGCGTCACTATTAATAGTAAGAGTTGCAACAGTCAGAGTACTACCTACCGAATTAGACACCTTTCCACCACTTGCAATGGTAATGCTGTTTAGTGTTTTTGTAGCATCAATAGTCAATGTTGCACCAGTAGCCACAGTAACATTGCAAGCAGCACAGTTAACTAATGTTGAAGCATTTGTATCTGAAGTTACTGAAACTGTGTTTGAAGCAAAATTTGCCACCAAAGTTCTGTTTGCAGAAGCGCTAAATGTATAAGTGGCACTTGTTGAAACTTCAGTTGCGCCTTCCGTCCAGTTAACAAAGTGATATCCGGTAGTTGGAGTCGCAATAAGTGAAACGCTTTCACCAATATCAAATGGTCCTGCACCGGAAACTGTACCACCTGTACCAGCTGTAGCGGAAATCAATGGAATGTTGTACATTTCCAGATTATCTATATAACCAGTACCTGCAGCATTACTTGCATAGTTATCAAAGTAAAGAAATTGATTTGAAGCAGTGGCATTTAAAGTTGCTCCTGTAGCAAATTTAAAGTCTGTTGTTTGCCATGATGCGGAAGTGGTAAAGGTAGGTGCAGTTACATTTGGTCCTCCGGCAACATTTACCTGGAAAGTTCCAGACTCTACAAGTATTTTTGCACGCACTCTATATCCTGAATTTATTGCCCATTTACCGGATAGAGGATAAAGAATTCCTCCTGCTCTTTGTCCGGTAACTTTTCCACTTTTTAGTCCACAATACACTTTTGAAACATCTGTGTTTATGACAGCACCTGTTCCAACACCCCACGAAAATGTATAGTCCGTCAAACTGTTTAAGTATGGATCTGAAATCAAATTACCAATTGCATGAAGTGGAGTAAAACAGTCAGCATTCCTAATCCCCGAAACACTTACTGTTTGTGAAGTTGCACCTGCACTTGATAAGGTTATGTTCCCGCTTAAAGCCGCTAACGCATCATAAGTCACATTTATCACATGTGTTGCATTAGCATTTGCTACGACAATAGTGTAAGTAGGCCAGGTTCCTGTTACGTTAGTACCACTCAAGGTAATTCCACTTGGGGCTGTCATTGTCAAGTCACTTACAAGATTTCCACATGTAGCATTGAATGTACTGGTTGAATTCAAATCATCAAATGCTAAATTGCTAGAACTTAAAACAATTGTAGGAGCCACTGTACCAGTCACCAATATACTATCATTTATACTCCCACTGATGAAATGAACATATCCACTTGCGCTGTTGGGTCCATTAAAGGTGATAGCTAATGAATCGCTGGTGCTTCCACTAACCGTTTTTAGCATACTGGTTTTGTCTATCGAGAAACTTGCAGGAACAGAAATAGTAATATCCTGTGTTAGATTCGAAGCTCTTACCGCTACTTTTTGCGTTATACCGGCACCAAGAAATGTCAACGATGATGATGAACTATATGTTTTTGGAACCGGATATAATTCGTAGTTATCAATAAACAAAGTATCAGATGAAGAAGGCACACTACCAGTATTGTATGAGTTAATATAAACACCTCTTCCTGTTGTTACTGTTGAACCCGTTGTAAAGATCTGATCGAATTGAGTCCAGTTGGTGTTTTGTGTCAAAAAATAAAATAAGCTTGTTGCTGCGCTATATCCATCAATTTGAATCTGATATTTGTTTGAATTTGCAATTTTAGTCCGGTACAATGTGCGTAAACGATACTGAGTATTTGGAATTAACGCATTACCATTTGCAGCAGATAATGTGCGGTCTAAGGATCCTGTGTTTCCGCCTACTACATAACCACTACCCCTACCGCAATACGGAAAATTAATATCAACTCCCTTGCTACCCCAGCCAACATAACCTCCGGTTGTTAGATCAACAGCACTAAAGGTCGGGTCGGCAATCATGTTACCCTGTGAATAAACTGGTGTATAACAACTGGCATTTGAAGAACCAACAACAGTAACAGAACTTGATACTGCTTGGCTACCACTAGCGTTTAACGAAATCGAGCCGTTGACAACTGTTGAGCCATCATATGTAACTGTTATTGTGCTAGTTGCATTCACATTTCCTGCAGAGATACTATAACTTCCACTCCCACCTGTTATATTTGCACCGGAAAGTGTTATGCCTGAAGGTACTGTAATGGTTATGTCACTTGAAAGGTTAGCTCCAACTACAGTGAATGAAGATGTATTGTATATATTATCATATCGCAGAGCTGAAACTGAAGCAGCCAATGAAGGTGTCGAATAAGTTACATAACGATACAATCTGAAGTTGTCAAATCCAGTCCAGTTTACCTGAACAGTACCTTGTAGTGCATAACCAATAGCTAATGATCCGTTATTAACACTAATGCTATCAATATAATAATCTTGACCTGCTGCAACCTCAGTAGATTTAGATCCGGCAGTAATAAATGCTCCGGTTTTAAGAGGATTGGCTCCCGCTTGCTGAATTGCATGCGCGGAAACAATCATACCATACAACCCATTAGGTATGGCAAGTGTTTGTGTAATTGTACCTACACCTAAATACCCTTTTACGCCATTTCCATTTGTGCCATATGCACTACTGGTATATTTTTCAGCGTAATAGGTGCCGGCTTTTGTCCAGCCCTGACCGGGTACGTTGCTTTGACTGGCAAAACTGCCTGAGTTTGTCCAACTAGACAACGGTGTAGTTTCAAAACTTGGGTTAGTAATAGAAGAAGTTACATCAATTCTTGAAAGGGCTGTCAATAATGTTGCAGCATCTGAATTAACAGTAGCAGTGACACCTGCATTATAATCACTAATATATGAAGTCAAATCAATAGTTCCACCCGCTTTTGCATATTTCATATACCTGTCAAGCAAAACTCTGGCATTGTAAAGGTCTAAATCAGCCTGAGTAACAAACTTCCATTGAGTATAGCTACTTGCGTTTCTATTAGATCTCACAGCATTAAAAGTTCCAGTATTACCTGTTTGAGTTGTAAGATTTGCCACCTCAGGTGTTGCAGCACTCCCTAAATATTGAGATGCCGCCGCATAACCACCATAAGTACTTAAAGCCTGAATCGAATAAATGTTGTTTACTGCATCCGTCTGAACAACATTCCATGTATTATTGGTGGAATTGTCAGTAAAAAGAGATCCATCAGTGGTACTACCTCCAAATAAAAAATTATTAGAAACATTTGCGCCAGCACTATTGTACTGAAATGTCCAAATTATACCGCTTGTATTGGTCGCAGTCCATTTAATAATTGTTGCAGGGGCAGCATTAGCAGATGGTGATGCTGTTACAACAGCCGCCGTTCTCCAGTATCCCCCACGATTTAAATAGCCATTTGAACCCACATTATACACATAATAGGTTGTGCCTGTTGTGAGCGTACTTCCCGTTAAAGTAGGAGCAGTCCATGTCTGAGCCTGTATGCCTATAGCATACAAAAGACAAATTAAGACCAAAAACTGGCCTTTTAGATTTTGTAATTTTTTGTGTTTCATGATATAAATATGTTTAGTGATTAATATTCTTATACTGATAAAATACTAACTCTGTAGATATTGCTACACATAATGTGGCAAAATAAACATATGTGATTGTTATAACACGAATAGAAACAATACAGAAAGGGACCATTTTATAAAATGGTCCCTTTCTATGAGCAAATTGAATAATATGAATTGTAAGTTGAGGCTATGTTGTTCAATTATTTCAATTTATACCTTCGAAAAAATTCAGGATTACATGAAGATTAACAATTATCAGTTGTCCACTGTTTCAATTCTTTTTCCTATTTTTGCCACCCGTTAATTTAACCGTTTGACGCGATGAAACAACTTTCCCGAATCTTTTCTTTTCTCATGTTTTGCCTGCTTTTTACTACCTGTTTACAGGTGCCTACAGAACTCAACCGGGCCGAATCGCTGATTGAAACAAAGCCCGATTCAGCGATGAAAATTTTACTCCATTTTCCCTCAACAAAACGAGCAACAGACCGCAACAAAGCACTATTCTGGATGGTATGGATACAGGTGCAGGACAAGAAAAACCTATCGTTGAAACCCGATTCATTGCTTGATTTCTCCATACAGTATTATCAGAATCATCCGGAGGGCGATAGACTGGCAACCTGTTATTGGCTCAAAGGGAGAGCATTGAAATACAGCTTTCAGTACGAACAAGCTGTGACATTTTTGCTGAAAGCATTGGATTGCACAGAAAATTCACAGAACAGTTTGTTGTTGGGTCGCATTCATTTCGACTTAGGTGAGATTCACAGTACACAAAGAGATTATTCCCCGGCGAGGAAGGAATTTACGCAGGCTTATCGTTGCTTTAAGAATGGCAAAGCGGACAAGCAGGCCTTCTATTCCATGTTATACATTGGGAGAACCTATCACGAGTCAAAGGAATATACCTGTGCGTTGAGTTTTTATACTAGAATGCTTCCAATGAGTAAGGATTCACTCCTGCGGGGAGCCGTTTTGCAGGAGCTGGGATTGAATTATTACGATGCAAAACAGTACCCTAAGGCGCTTGTCTGCTTGCAGGAAGTAATTGACTATCCTTATCTCGAAAATAACAAAGCGATTCGGTACATGATGCTCGCCGATTTGTATTATGATCTGAATCAGACAGAGCAGGCATTCAGGTGTGCAAAACGAGCCCTATCATTTAATCACGATATCCGGACAAAGAAGAATTGTTGTCGCATCCTTGTAAACAGTAGTACAGGTCCGGGCAAGATGGCCAAAATAAAAAAGTACATGAAGCTTTATCAGGATTGTTCGGACTCCATAAAAAAGATTGATACACAAACAAAAGGAAGCTATATTGAAACAATGCATACAACCCGAATGGAAGTTGTAAAAACAAAGCATTGGTTGTGGTACCTTGCAGGGCTTATTTTGCTTGTTATAGGGCTAAGTCTGTTTTCATATTCACGATTACATAAGCGAAAGGAGAAGCAGCTGACTGAAACAAAGGAGCAGCATAAAAATCAGAAGACAGCCTATCAGAAAGCAGCCATGCAAAGGCATCGGGAGGCCCTGGTACATAAAATTGCAAAAACAAAAGCATCACAAACAGCTGTCCGTAAGCAACTGTTACCGGCCGAGAAAGATGCACTCGACAAAAAACTGTACGACGATATACTCCATTTCAGCGATACAGTTTATTTTTTCAAGCTCATGGATGCCAATATGAATAATCTTATGAGCAAAATTAAAGAACGCTACAAAGAGGTGTCCGACCGTGAAATTTGTTGGTGTTGCCTTAGTTTACTAAACGTACCGTTGCGTGATATACTTCTTTTACTTCAGTATAAATTAGAAACACAGGACAAAATGAAGGCCCGTCTGGCAAAGAAATTTCAGCTCCAGTATGCATCCGAATTAATGTGTTTTCTACAAGATATTCTTTCGGAAGATTAATTTTCTGTTCCCCCCTAAAATCATTTTTTCCCAATTAGCGAAGAGCCGGACAAATATTCATTTGTTCGGCTCTTTTGTTGTTTTACCTACCCGCTTTTTGCTGTTTTTCCACCCGAAAACTCGACTAAAAAATTCCATGTCCGGTAAAAATGGAAATCCGACACTTTAACTAGCTGATTAGTAGTGCTGTTTTGCTTGGATATGTCCGGTGAATATGAGGCTGAAAATTTGGACGAAAGGCTTTAACTATCATAATTTAGCACCTCGATCGATCGAAAATTCTCAAGTACAAAATTTAAAACTGAAAGCACTTATGGGATAAATTTAAAAGTCGGAAACGATTCATGAGCGTGAAAGAGGTTTAGGTGAATCTCATACGGTGTGAGTAACTAAAAATTATTCGCGTATGAAGATTTCGAAATCGAAGCTTTCAAAAATCTGCCTTGTCGCAGGTTTTATTTTCTCAGCACAAATGCTGTTTGCCACCGACGTAATTATTCGAAAGGATGATGATCCATCACCAGTACCGGCAACAACACACGGTCCGGTTATGATGATACCTGTGTCGGCAACAGTAAATGACGCAACCCTGGCAGTCTTTTTTGACTGGTCGCTAGGCAATGCCACAATCACCGTCTACGATGCACAGAATCAGATTGTTTATCAAGGGATAACAGATACGTATTCGACTATGGAAGAAATAATATCTGTTGATAGTTGGGAAAGTGGTGACTACACAATTAAAATTACTTACGGAACAACTCATTTAATCGGGGAGTTCAAACTTTAAATAATCAATATTATTCATCTTTAAAGCAAAAAAAAAATGGCATCAACTGACAAAAACAGTGTGATTGTTGAGCTTTATGACTTAACGCTCACCGAGAGAAAAGACGATCGTTTCGGTCGTGTAGTAACAACAAAATCGATGAACGAAAACGATTTGATTAATATCGCCGTTTCCCGTCGAACTGATTTAAATCCTGCCAGCTTACGGGCTTCGATGGAACTTCTCAAAGACATTGCCAAAGAGCAAATTGCCAATGGTGCATCGGTTGCATTTGGGTTGGGATATTTCAACATGGCTGTAAACGGAGTATTTATTGGCGATAACGATCATTGGGATAGTAGTAAACACAGCTTATCGGTGAGGGTTACACCCACTGCCGACTTGCGTACAGCTGTAAATGCTGCCGTGGTAGATGTTCGCGGTATGGCCGAAATAGGAACAGTTATCAACTCGGTAACCGATGTTACTTCAGGTGAAGTAAACACCCGTCTCACCCCGGGTGGAGGTGTAAACCTTGTTGGTAGTAAAATAAGAATTGCTGGTGATAATCCTGCTAATGGCATCATCTTAACAAACCAGGCAACAAGCGAAGCAACAGTTATTGCATTGAATGCGATTCTTACCAACGACCCTTCAAAGGTTAGTTTTGTTGTACCTGCTACTTTGCCTAAAGGTGATTACAAATTGAGCATTACAACGCAATTTACTTCGCCAAGCACATTACTGAAAGATCCACGTACATGTACATTCGATTACATTTTGAATGTGTAAATTAAATCAAAGCCTTTTACCACTACTGGTAAAAGGCTTTGATTTAGTGAATACTATTTTAGGTACGGTGCCTGTTCAATGCACAGGGGCTCTCACATAGTATGCACCGGGGTACTCACCTTGTGTGCAACGGGGCTCTCACTTCATCATCATAGAAGCTTTCACACAATGAGCGTACAGGCTTGCACATTGCAAGCACCGTGTAAAAGCATCCCTGTCAATCATTATCAATTATCAACTACTTCAAAAAAATCACAAAAGCGTATATCTAAAAAAGCCACAGAAAGTGAAATGAGTTTAAGTTATGGTATGAAATCCATTTTTAATTTCAACTCTGAACAGAAACTCTTAAAATTCCTCAATTAAATGGCTTAATTACAATCAAATCTACAAAATACTTCAAAATCAACCCAATTAAAGCTATTTTTGGTCAACCGGTGTTTCGTCACTCATAAATAATACGTAAATTTGTGAGCTAATTTCCAAAAGAAAAGTTTGTATTAGCCTCAAAAGGCAAATAAATTTAATTCATTGTCAACAATTTAAATATGAAAAAACTAATTATTTCACTTCTCTTTCTTATAAGTATTGTTCCTATAAAAATGTTGGCGCAAAAAAACATCATTGATGAAGTAATTTGGGTGATTGGCGATGAATCAATTCTAAAATCTGAAGTTGAGCAGGAACGCATTCGTGCTCAATATGAAGGCACCGAACTTCCCGGCGATCCTTATTGCGTGATACCCGAGCAAATAGCCATCAACAAGCTTTTTTTACATCAGGCAACGCTGGATAGTATTGTGGCCAACGAGTCAACCGTAATGGCCGATGTTGAAAGACGTTTGAATTATTACGTTTCGCAAATCGGCTCGAAAGAAAAGATGGAAGAGTACTTCAAGATGAGCACAAATGCTTTAAGAGAGAAATTACGTGACATGGTTCGTGACAACAATATCATTGAACAGATGCGTCAGAAACTGGTAGGAAATATAAAGTCTACTCCGGCAGATATTCGTCGGTTTTACAACCAACTACCAACAGATAGCATTCCAACAATTCCGGCTCAGGTAGAATTACAGATTGTGAGCTTCGAACCACCAGTGCCTATCGAAGAAACAACCCGTATCAAAGAACGTCTTCGCGACTTTACTGAGCGTATCAATAGTGGGACCAGTGATTTTGCTGTATTGGCTCGCCTATATTCAGAAGATACAGAAAGCGCAAAACGGGGTGGTGAACTTGGGTTCATGGGTCGTGGTCAATTGGTTCCTGAATTTGCTGCAGTAGCATTCAACTTATTGGACCCCAAAAAAGTATCACGTATTGTTCAAACAGAATTTGGTTTTCATATCATTCAATTGATAGAAAAACGTGGTGACCGTATCAATTGCCGACACATATTGCTGAAGCCACGCGTATCGCTTGACGAAAAGGAAAAAGCTATCCATGTTTTAGATTCCATTGCCGGTTCGATTCGCGAGAATAAAATCACTTTCGAACAAGCGGTAATGAGTTTCTCGCAGGATAAAAACTCGGCTATGAACGCCGGATTAATGCTAAATGAAAAAAGTGGAACCTCGAAATTTGAATATCAGGATTTACCCGCCGAAGTAGCCAAGGTGGTTTACGGAATGAATGTAGGCGAAGTTTCGAAACCATTTACAATGATAAGCCAGACAACTAACAAAGAAGTGGTAGCAGTAGTAAAAGTGAAATCGAAAGTAGAGAATCACAAAGCCAACTTAGCCGATGATTATCAAATGCTTCGTTTGTTTTACGAAAATAGCAAAAAACAAGAGTTTATCAAAAACTGGATTATCAAGAAACAAAAAGAAACCTATATCAGTATCGATCCTGCATGGCAAAATTGCAAATTCCAGTATCCGGGATGGATTAAAAACTAATGAATTGACTGCCGATAGTGATAGACAGTCACACAAACCGAATTTTTCAATTAAATCTCATTGAAATCTACAACTAATTATTCTACAATAAAGCACAGGCACATCGTTCTTTTCGGTGTGCTGTGTTTGTTTATGGCTGCACTACAAGCACAGTTTCAGCCCAAACTGCTACGTCAGGAAGTATTGCAAAGTCAGACTCCGGCAAAGCCAAATCCAAAAACGACAAAAAAAAGAGTAAATTCTAAAGTTCTTCCTCAATTTAAACCGCTTGCTCCTATCATTAGTCCGCTCGACATTAAAGGAGCGACGCTTGTTTACCTCGAGAATTCGGAAACAATGACTTTCGACAAGAATATGAACCCGGACATACAGGTACTGAAAGGAAATGTAAGGTTCAGACACGATAATGCTCTCATGTTTTGCGATAGTGCTTATTTTTACAACAAAGCGAATTCGCTTGATGCATTTGGGAATGTGAGAATCGTACAGGGCGACACCTTGTTTGTGTATGGTGATATGCTGTACTACGATGGCAATATCAAACTGGCACGATTGCGCCAAAATGTGCGCATGGTTAACCGCAAGACAACCCTCACAACTGACAGCTTAAACTACGATCGTATGACCAATTTGGCCTATTATTACACAGGTGGTAAAATTGTTGATACTGAAAATACGCTGACATCCATTTGGGGCCAATATTCGACAACAAATAACAATTCTCTTTTTAAGAAGTCGGTGCATCTTGTCAATAAGAGCTTTATATTAGATGCTGACTCGCTGCGTTACAACACGAAGACGCATATTGCCAACCTGATCAGTCCATCGCATATTGTGTATGATAAAGAAACGGATATCTACAGTAAACGGGGCTGGTACAATACCAATACGGAGCGCATGATGCTGCTCGATCGGTCGAAAGTAGTTCACAAAGATGGAAAAACCTTAATTGGCGACACTATTTTCTACGATAAAAAACAAAAATTTGGCGAAGGGTTTACCCATGTTGTTATGAATGACACAGTTCAGAAATCAACCCTTTTTGGTAATTACAGTTACTATTCCGAAAAAACCAAACTCGGTATGGCCTCCGATTCGGCCTTACTAATGGATTGGTCGAGCAAGGACACTATGTACGTCCATGCCGATACTTTATTCAAATCAAAAGATTCAATTTACGATGTTGTTAGGGGCTATTATCATGTGCGCTTTTACCGAAATGACATTCAGGGACTTTGCGATTCGCTTACCTATTCTTCCCGTGATTCTATACTCAATATGCATGGCGAACCGGTTGTTTGGTCGGATGAGAATCAACTGGCAGGTCAATTTATTCAGGCTCTGACAAAAAATAAAAAGGTATATAAAATCAATATTCAACGGGAAGCTATTGCTATTCAACGTCAGGATTCAAATTGCTACAATCAGCTAGCCGGAAAAGAAATCATTGCACATGTCGATAGCGGTCAATTGAAAAAGGTAAATGTAAACGGAAATGCAGAAACAATTTACTACCCTGTCGATGAGAAAGATTCAACCATAGTTGGATTAAACAAAACGCAAAGTAGTTATGTGGTTATGTATCTGAAAAATAAAAAAGCCGACCGGATTGTAATGACATCGGCCACTACCGGAATTATGTACCCGATGGGGCAATTATCCGGTGGGGATTTGTACCTCAAAAATTTCTTCTGGTTGGATAAGCAGCGCCCAAAAAATAAAAAGGATTTGTTTCTTATTTTTCCGAAAACACCAAGAGAGAAAATTGGAACAAGTAGTTTGATGGATAAAGTGGCAAGTAGCAATGCCAGTGCTGCAAATAAAAGCGGAACTAACTCAGCCAATAAACAAAACCAAAATTCTCAACGAAAAAATGTCAACCGTCCAACAGGAAATTCGATGAAATAATACCATTAAACTCATTGAAACAGGCCGATTTATTTAACTATAAATCAGCCTGTTTTTTTATATATGAGTTTGATATTTTACATATTAAGTTCTCTATAATTGATTTTAATATAAATATTCAAAGAAAACTGGTAAAATACGTCCCAACCATTTCTAATGTCAAGAATTTGACTACTTTAGCACATGAAACACAATAAAAGCGTCATTCAGAAATGAATAATTCTATTCTTCTTGATTTATTTCAGAACATTGCAATACTGCTCACATTCAGTATGCTTTATAATTATTTTTGGGCACCCGGCAAAAACACCCAAAACATCTTTTATAAGCTGGGAGCAGGAATAATTACAGGTGGAATTGGAATAATACTCATATTAACACCATGGACGTATAAAACCGGAATTATTTTTGACACCAGGTCTATTGTTCTTGCTATTGCAGGCTTGTTCTTTGGATTTGTACCTTCTTTAGTTGCTATGATTATTGTCAGCATTTATCGTATTACACTTGCCGGGCAGGGCATGGTTATGGGAGTGGCTGTAATTATATTATCCGGTACTACCGGCATTTTATGGAGGCTATTCCGACCTGATTGGGAAAAGAAAAATCAACTTTCAGAACTTATAGGGTTGGGAGTTCTTGTTCATATACTCATGCTTTGTTGTACAATATTACTACCAAGCGAAGTTAGAAAAGATACATTAGAAAACATCCTGTTTCCGGTATTAATTATATACCCCATCGCAACTGTTTTACTCGGAAAATTAATGATCAGACAGTCACAAAACTGGGAGAACATCAATGCTTTAGATATAAGTGAGAAACGCTGGCAGTTTGCTCTTGAGGGAGCTGGAGATGGCGTGTGGGACTGGAATACACAAACCAACGAAGTATTCTATTCAAAAAAATGGAAAAACATGCTTGGCTACAGTGAGAATGAGATTACAAATGTATTTGCCTCCTGGGAAAATCTTATTCATCCTGATGACAGAAATAAAACATTGACTCAGGTCGAAAAATTAATCTCGAATGAAATTGATTTGTACGAAGCAGAATATCGGTTGTTATGCAAAGATGGCTCTTACAAATGGATACTGGCCAAAGGTAAGGTTCTGGTTCGCGATAAAAACAACAATCCACTACGCTGTATTGGCACGCACAAAGACATTTCAGATAGAAAACAGAGGGAGTTACTACTGGCTTATGAGCGCCTTTTGCTTGATTCTCTGATGAATTTTACACCGGAAGCTATTTACTTTAAAGATCTGGACAGCAAATTCATTCGGGTAAATCAAGTCGCAGCGAGCAACCTGGGCTGCAACAACAGAGAAGATGTTATCGGGAAATCGGATTTCGATTTCTACGATGTGGAATTCGCAACCAAATCTTATAACATTGAACAAGAAATTATCAGAACCGGAAATCTATATCATGGCGAAGAATTCGGGCAATCTAAGAACGGAGTTAACAAATGGGGCATTGCAAACAAAATGCCCTTACGAAATTCTGCTGGAGAAATTATAGGAACATTCGGTCTGTCGATAGACATTACAGAGCGTAAGCTAGCCGAACAAGCACTGACTGAAAGCGAAAGCTACACAAATTCTATTTTAAAAGCCATACCGGATTTGATTTTTATTTTTGATTCAAATGGAGTTTACCTCGACTTTAAAACAGGAAATCAGCAAGATTTAGCCCTACCTGAAGATATATTTTTAAATAAAAGTGTGTTTGATGTTTTACCTGAAACTCCGGCCCGTTTACTCAAAGAAAAAATTGACTATGTGATTCAAACACATACAGCTTCGTCGGTTGAATATCAAATTGATATATCTGAAAAGAAAAATGATTATGAATGTTTTATTGTGCCCTTTGGCGACACGAAAGTTATTGCCATGGTACGAAATATTACCCAACGAAAGAAGGTAGAAGCTGAGCTCAAAAGTTCGCAAGAGCAACTCAAAAATTTTGCTGCTCATCTTCAATTTGTGAGAGAAGAAGAACGTGTATTGCTGGCCAGAGAAATTCACGATGAACTTGGACAGATTCTGATTGCGTTGAAAATTGATATTGGCATGATTAAACAACATGTTATCAAGGCAGTTGATAAGAAAATAATTGAGGATATCAATTCAAAATTCGAACAAATAAGCAAACTTATTGACAATACAATAACAACAACCCGAAAAATAATGACCGGTTTGAGGCCGGAAGTACTCGAACTCCTCGGGTTCAAGGAATCGGCCCAATTGTATATACTTGAATTTACAGAACGATACCAAATTGACTGCACTTTTGAAAGTACAGCTACCGACATAAATATAGATTCACAGCAATCAATTGCATTGTTCCGAATACTTCAGGAGGCATTAACTAATATTGCCAAACATGCCAAAGCCACCGAAGTAGAAGTTTCGCTTACTATTACCGACAACAAACTGATTATGAGAATATCGGACAATGGAATTGGCTTTGATAAACATAAAAAAATGCGGAGCGATTCTTATGGCTTAATTGGGATGAAAGAACGTGTTTACTTGCTTGATGGGAAACTCTCAATAACCGGACATCCCGGACAAGGGACAATCTTATTGATTGAGATGCCTTATATAATAAGTAAAGGCTAAGTTAAAAATACCTCCTACTAGAAAAACTGACATATCCTGGTTTGTATGAATACGCTTGTTTGGATAGGATTCTGCCAAAGCTTGTTTGCGGCTATTTTGCTGTTTTCTAAACGAAACCGCTCTGCCTCTGACACTATTTTGAGCATCTGGCTGGTGCTGCTTTCCATCGACTTTATCTCATGTGCTTTAAATTACGAGATTTTTAAGCGGCCTATGCTTACAAGCTCGTTTCTCCTTTTTAATCCCGCTTTATATTTATACATCAAATCACTTACGAATCCGAGATTCAGAGTAAAATGGTTGCAACTACTGCATTTATTACCATTCCTGTTTTTTGAAACCTATATGTACATAATAAAGCAGTCGTTTTCACTCACCACCTTCTTTTTACCCGATCACAACTTTATTTTCAGACTATTTGTAGGATCTGCCACCATCATTTCGTGGTGTATTTACAATCCATTGAGCCTGGTACTTGTGCATAAACATCGCATGAACCTGCGCAACGAAATGTCTACAATTGAAAGAAACGAAAATCTGGGTTGGGTGCTTGCCGTAGGTATATTCTACGTTGTCTATTGCATACTGGCTTTATTGATAACTGTAGTAGCTTTTTATGCAAAACTGAATCCGGCTACACCACATATTTACAACTACATCGCACTTTTAATTCTGATTTATTGCACGAGCTTTTATGGACTTCGTCAAAAAGCGGTTTCGCAACTCATGCACTTAAACGAACCTCAAGATGTACCATACAAAAACTCGAACTTAAGCATTGAGACAAAAGAAAGTATAAAGAAGAAAATTATCAATTACTTCGAAAACGAGAAGGCTTATCTGAATCCCGAACTAAATATGACGATAGTTTCCGAATCATTGAAGATTCCTAAATATCAAATCACAGAGGTTCTAAATATCGAGATAGGCAAAAGCTTTTATCAGTTTGTCAACCAATACCGGGTGGAAGCCGTAAAGGCCATGCTATCGGATTCAAACAATAAATATTCTATCGAGGCAATTGGGTACGATTGTGGCTTCTCAAGTAAATCATCATTCTACACGGTTTTCAAAAGTATGACAGGTGAGACTCCCGTTTCCTTCCGCAACTCAATTTCACCAAGAGAATAAAATTATTCCGAAGAAACTTGTTGTCCGAGTTTTAAAACAAAGACCAAATTTAAAATCAATAATACTATACTTGTAGCGTAAAACTTTTTAAACTTACAAGTATGAAAACCAGTATGAACGTGCTTCTAACAGGAGCATCAGGAACAATCGGAACAGAGGTATTGCAGCAACTGATACAGTTAGAGCATATCCGGCTAACCGTGTTTGACGTAAAAAATGCCAGAACCAAAAAGCTCTTTGCACCCTATAAAAATCAAATAAACATCGTTTGGGGTGATATTTCCAACGAGGAAGATGTCAGCAGAATTCCGGCTAAATTGGATGCAGCTATTCACCTGGCAGCAATTATACCACCTCTGGCAGACGCAAAACCCGAATTAGCCCGAAAAGTCAATATCATTGGAACACGAAATATTATTCAACATCTTCAGAACACTTCTCCTGAAGCATTTCTACTTTACAGTTCCTCGGTAGCCGTGTATGGCGACCATATTCAAAATCCGTATATCTCAGTAACCGACCCTCTCAATGCCAGAACGGAAGATATTTATGCACAAACTAAAATTGAATCGGAGAACTTAATTCAACATTCAACTCTCAGTTGGTCCATCTTCAGGCTTACAGCTATTATGAAGAATCACAAAATGACTAAATTGATGTTTCACATGCCCCTGTCAACCCGAATGGAGATTTGCACACCTCGTGATACCGCCAGAGCATTCACGGAAGGGCTCAAACATCGTTCAGAATTATCCGGGCGGATATTTAATCTGGGTGGTGGTGAGCGTTGTTGCATTAGCTATCGCGAATTTCTTGAAAGGTCGTTTCACTTGTTTGGCCTGGGTGCCGTGAATTTTCCCGATCATGCTTTTGCCGAACGAAATTTTCATTGCGGAATTTACACCGATGGCAATATGCTGGAAGACATAGTGCATTTCAGAAATGACACAATTGATAGTTATTTTATCGATGTAAGTCGATCAATATCATTCACAAAATGGTTTCTTAGCTCAATGTTCAGCTCCATTATCAAACAAATACTCCTGAACCAATCAGAACCGCTGAAAGCATTTAAATCGAAAAATGAGAACAAGATGAACCTGTTTTTCTTTCCAAAAAAGAATCCGGTATCGGTACTGCATTCGTAAATGAAAAATATGAGAAAGTTATTGATTATATGCATTTTATTTACTTCAATTCTTCCGCTCTTATCAGCACAAATGCTGGATGTTCACATCAAAAATATACGGGAATTGGAGGGTCAGCTATGCGTGGCAGTTTTTGCCAACGAAGCGGGTTTTGAGGCAGAAAAAACGGTGTGGGAATCAAAATACAAAAAAGAATTGGTGGTTCATGGAGATCTTCAACTAAAAATCCCCATGAAACCCGGCAAATATGGCCTCTCAGTTCTCGACGATATAAACGAATCGGGCAAAATGGAATATCGGCTGTTTGGTATTCCCCGCGAAGGGTTTGGTTTTTCGGATTATATACAAAAAGGAATACGGAAACCAATATTTGATGATTTCAGTTTTGTTGTTGAAAAGAATGAAATCAAAACTATAACAGTCGTAATGAAGTATTTCTAAATTATCAGAACCACCTTTTCTTAAACCACAACGCCACATTTACCAATGCTATCATTACCGGCACTTCAACGAGTGGACCGATAACAGCTGTAAAAGCTTCGCCGGAATTTATTCCAAAAACGGCAATGGCCACCGCAATAGCTAATTCAAAATTATTACTGGCAGCTGTAAACGACAAAGTAGTTGATTGTTCGTATGTAGCACCGGCTTTTTTGCTCATAAAAAACGAACCAACAAACATGATAATAAAGTAAATAAGCAACGGAACAGCAATCAAAACTACATCCAACGGTATCTTTACAATGTATTCACCTTTTAATGAGAACATTACAACGATGGTGAAAAGCAACGCAATAAGTGTCAATGGTGATATTTTCGGGATAAATTTAGTATGATACCATTGTTTGCTTTTCAGCCGAATAAGAATAAAGCGGGTCAGAAAACCGGCAATAAACGGAATCCCAAGGTAAATAAATACGCTTTCGGCAATCTGCCCAATCGTAATTTTTGAAACCGCATCACTGGTAGGAATGCCAAACCAGGCCGGAGCAATGGCGATAAAAAACCAGGCATATACCGAAAAGAACAGCACCTGGAAAATACTGTTGAATGCCACCAATCCTGCAGCATATTGCGTATCACCCTTAGCCAGGTCGTTCCACACAATCACCATGGCAATGCAACGCGCCAAACCAATCATGATTATACCATAGACATACGGCAAGTTTGCATTATTTTCTCCCGGAAAGAATTTAAACAGCAAAATCGCTAATGTGAACATCAACACGGGTCCTACAATCCAGTTTTGAACAAGGGATAAAGTAAGTATTTTGGTATTACGAAACACTTCGCCTAATTCTTCATATTTGACTTTTGCTAATGGTGGATACATCATAACAATCAATCCAATAGCTATTGGAATATTGGTTGTTCCAGATGACATACTATTCCAGAATCCTGCAACTGAAGGAAAAAGCCAACCTGAAAATACACCAATAAACATGGCAAGGAAAATCCAAAGAGTAAGAAATCTATCTAAAAATTTGAGTCTTGTTTTCATTCAATCTAATTTTTTTATCATACAAATGGCTGTTGTAGGGCATACAGAAGCAAATTCACTGGATTGTAAAATACTATCCGGCACAGCATTTCTGTCTGAGCTACTCCAACCTATTTTTGGGAAAAATGCGGCAGCAGTGGTGGTGAGCAGGTACAGGTTTTTCAATTCGTTATCGCGACTCCAGTTTTCGGCTTCAGCCACCAGCTTTTGTCCAATACCTTTTCCCTGAAAATCCGTGTTTACTGCCAATGAACGCAACAATCCACTATCTCCATATAATTCGACAGCCACACAACCTACAGTTTTATTCTTATAACGTGCTACCAGAAACATTCGTTGTCCGGTGCCGAGGTCGCTTATTGGCAAGTTGTTGGTTTTAAGCAGCGTTACAATTGCATCCACATCTTCATCACTTGCCATTGCATAGGTTACAACACTTTCGGGAACGTATGATTCGGGAACAATCGGAATTGCTTCTGGCTCATCAATGCTCGTCGAGTTTCCACCACAAGAGAATTGCACTTTAACTAAGCTATTCTTCGTCAGTTCGGTATATTGTTCCAACAATGATTTTTTTGATTCATCTTCCTCCATAACGGCTATATCTTTATGAGGTTTTAGCTCTTTTCTCCAGAAATTGTAATACTAAAAATGCCAATTTCTTTCTTTTCGAACTGTAAAATTTCTTCATCTGTCAGGTATTCTTTGAGAATTTCTACTGGTATTACAATTTCCTTTTGTTTGTGTATTTCCACCTCCTGAAATCCCTGTTGATGGATAATACCCACATAAGTATCCATTTCAATTGCACCCGATACGCAGCCAGCGTACATCTCAGCGTCTTGCTTGAGTTTCTCGGGCAATTCGCCTTTTATAACCACATCCGATACGCAAAAATGCCCTCCGGGCATCAGAACCCGCATAATTTCAGCGAATGCTTTTGTTTTATCGGGTACCAGATTCAATACGCAATTAGAAACAATCACATCAAACTGATTGTCGGCCAAAGGCATTTCTTCTATATCGCCTTTTACAAATTCTACGTTTGTGAAACCAAGTTTGGCAACATTTTTACGTGCTTTTTCGAGCATGGCATCAGTAAAATCAAGCCCTGTGACTTTGCCCGTTTCGCCCACAATGGCACGGGCTACAAAGCAATCGTTTCCGGCACCACTGCCCAGATCCAACACTGAATCGCCTTCTTTGATGGATGCAAATTGAGTAGGAATACCGCATCCTAAACCCAGATCAGCATCGGCATTGTACCCTTTTTCTTTGTCGTAACTTTCAGCAAAAACGGCATAATCGATGGTACAACACCCACCTACCCCGCAACACGAAGTTTCGTTTTGTATTTTTGATTGATTGGCAATCTGTGAATAGCGGTCTTTCACCACATATTTTAAATCTTCAGCCTTCATAACTGTGGTTTGATTTGTTCTACATAAAATTTATAAAAACCATCTTTAATTTCATCCCGAACACGAATAAACTCGCTCCAGATAAATTCTTCTGATCCAACAGCATGACTTGGGTCGTCGAAACCAATATGCAAACGATGTTTTACTTTGCCAATAAACGCCGGGCAAGCTTCGTTTGCTCCACCACAAACGGTAATTACATAATCCCATTCTTCACCGAGATATTTCGAAACCGAATCCGAAGTGTGATTGCTGATATCAAGACCTGCTTCAGCCATGGCCTTCACGGCTTTGATGTTAAGTTTTCCGCTGGCTTCAGTTCCTGCCGAGCAAACGGTAAGGCTTTGGTCGAACGATTGTAAAAAGCCGTGTGCCATCTGGCTGCGGCATGAGTTTCCGGTACAAAGGATAAGTACTTTCATATTATTTTATTTTAAAGATTAGCAACATTCAATTTTTGATTTACAGTCTGCGAAAAACAGTTCAAATGACTTTTGTGCTTTATCCCAATTTTCAAGATTTATACAGTACTTCACTTTAGGAGTTTCAATTTCTCCATGAATAAGACCAGCATCTTTCAATTCTTTCAGGTGTTGAGAAACGGTGGCTTTTGCAATTGGAAGCTCATTGTGGATATCACCAAAATAACAACTATCAAGCTTTGCCAAAAAATTCAGGATAGCAATACGTGCCGGATGTCCCATAGCTTTTGCAAAGCGTGCAAGCTGTTCGTTGTCAATCGTGTAGTCTTTATTTTCGCAGCAATTCATTTGAATAAATATTTTGTTGTTCGTTGTTCGCAAAATTACGAACATTATTGGAATTTCCAACTATTTTTCCGAAAAAGATTTGAAAAAATAAAAAATACTCTGTAAACAGTTATATTTCGTTGAAAATTAAGTCAAATTCAAGTCTATTATTTTTTAGTATTTAAAATATTCACTACATTTGCTAAATTATTTATAAACGTAAATCCATCATAATACTGAAGATATGAAATTCATTGTATCAAGCACCGATCTTTTGAGCCACCTACAAGCCATTAGTCGTGTAATAAACAGCAAAAATTCATTGCCAATCCTAGACAATTTTTTACTTCAGCTCGAAGGTACAACACTCACGATGACCGCTTCAGACATAGAAACAACATTGATAACTTCAATGGAAGTGGAAACTGTTGAAGGAAGTGGAAAAGTAGCTGTTGCATCCCGCTTATTACTCGATACACTGCGCGAATTCTCGGAACAACCCCTTACATTTAGCATCAACGATTCAAATTTGGCAATGGTAATTACCTCTGCTAATGGATCATATAATTTTATTGGACAAAACGGTGATGAATATCCACGCATGCCTCAATTGCAAGACGATGCACGCAAGCTTACATTGCCTGTAAGCACTTTGTCTGCAGGAATTTCTAAAACTTTGTTTTGTACTGCCGACGACGAATTACGCCCTGTAATGAATGGCGTTTTCTTTGATATTACAGCATCAAGTCTGACTTTGGTAGCAACCGATGCACACAAGTTGGTTCGTTACAAAACATCACATACTTCAGCCTCAGTTGAAGCCGAAGAAACTGTCAACTTCATCCTGCCAAAGAAACCGGCTACAATGCTTAAAAACATTCTGCCGAAAGAGAGTGGTGAAGTGGAAATCAACTTCGATAATAAGAACGCTTATTTCAAATTGGCAAATTACACAATGATATGCCGCCAGGTTGAAGGTCGTTTTCCAAACTACAACGGCGTAATTCCAAAAACAAATCCATACAAAATCATCATCGATCGTGTTACATTGCTAAATGGATTGAAGCGCGTTTCGGTGTTTGCAAATCAGGCAAGCAATCTTGTAAAACTTGCTTTTGGTGGAAATCAAATTCACATATCAGCACAAGATATCGACTTTTCAATATCAGCCGAAGAAACTATCAGTTGCCAATTTGAAGGCGAGCCAATTAAAATCGGTTTCAAATCTTCGTTCCTGATTGAAATTTTGGGCAATATCAATGCAACCGATATTGTTTTTGAACTATCAGATGCCTCTCGTGCAGGATTAATACTTCCTTTCGAAAACGAAAAAAACGAAGAAATCCTAATGCTATTGATGCCAATGCTACTCAACGATTAAAAAACCGTCATATATAAAAAGTCAAAGGTCAAATGTCTATGATGTTTGACCTTTGACTTTCTTTAAACACAAATTATTTACCAAAGTCATTAGAACTTAATCCACTGACTCCAGAATTTTTAAAATGAAATTAAATCTCAAGAATCCCATCGTTTTTTTCGACCTCGAAACAACCGGCACAAATACAGTTACCGACAGAATTGTTGAAATTTCCTATCATAAAGTGTCTCCAAACGGACGAGAAGAGACTAAAACTATTCGCGTAAATCCCGAAATGCCAATACCACAAAGCGCATCGGATATTCACGGAATTACCGACGCCGATGTAGCCGATTGCCCTACATTTAAAGCTGTAGCAAAAGAAATTGCAAGAGACATTGAAGGATGCGATTTGGCCGGGTATAACTCCAACCGGTTTGATATTCCTGTTTTAGCCGAAGAATTACTACGTGCTGACGTAGATATCGACTTATCTAAGCGTAAATTTGTGGATGTTCAGGTAGTTTTCCACAAAATGGAACAACGCACGCTTGGTGCTGCCTACAAGTTCTATTGCGACAAAGATTTGATTGGAGCTCATGGAGCTGAAGCAGACACCCTTGCAACATATGAAGTACTGCAGGCACAACTGGATCGTTACCCTGAACTCCAAAACGATATTGAATTTCTCTCAAAATTCACTACACAAAACAACAATGTCGACTTTGCCGGTCGTATAATTTATAATGATAAGGGCGAGGAGATAATTAACTTTGGAAAGTATAAAGGACAAAAAGTTGTTGATGTTTTGAAGAATGACTTTGGGTATTATGGGTGGATGATGAATAGTGATTTCTCGCTACATACCAAGAAGGTACTTACCAATATCAAATTAAGGGACTTCAATAAATAATCTCTGAGTTATAAATCAAAAGGGTGAAAGTACTATGCTTTTACCCTTTTTGATTATTGGCAAATACCGACTAAAACTTAATTATTTGACAAACATAACAATATAGTCTATAACTTCTGATTTTATTATTATTTTTGTCTTTAGCATTTAGCAACTCGTTTGATTACAAGCTATTAAATAACACTTTCGAATGGCTAAATTGTTTCATTTGGCATGGTCATTGCAGCAATTTACTTTGCTCCTTTGAGATAAACCCTATATGAAAACGTTTAAATTTATTCCTTTTATCCTTCTGTTATTTTCTCTGATTATGCCTTTGCATGCTCAGGACAACACTGTTACACCCCAACGAACACCGGAACAAGAGGCTACAAAACAAACAGAAAAACTTCAGCAAGAACTGAATCTTTCTGCAGAACAAGCAAAACAAATTTATGAAATAAACCTGCGCTATGCCCGTGAGCGTCAAATTTCGAATACGAGAAGCGAGGCTATGGAGCGGATGAAAAATAAGAATAATGAAATCCAGCGCATTTTAAATCCGGAACAAAATAACCGCCTGCAAAGCAAACGTTACGAACGTACAACACAGGAATCCTCACCGACAACCAGGAATCAGCCTGCAATGTCGACGGGATACCGAGCACCCACAGAATATCGACAAGCACCTACTACACACATGCCCTCAACGGATATGAATATGCGTAGCAGCTATCGCTCCACCATGCCACAACAAAATGGGTCACAGGCACCTCAAGCAGTCCGCAGAAGCACTCAACCTGCTGCAACACCTTCATCAACGCCTCCTCAGGCAGCACCGGCAGCTCGTTCAACGCAAACTCAAAGCCAACCTGCAACACGTTCAAGCAGTTCAGGCTCAACAAACAGCAGCAATACGCGCACACAAAATTCGGCCGCCGGAAGAAGATAAGTACTATGCCAAATCCTTATTTCAGCTTTAAACAATTCACCATATATCACGACAAATGTGCTATGAAAGTGGGCATAGACGGTGTTTTGCTGGGCGCATGGACAGACATTACAAATGCACAGAAAATCCTTGATATAGGAACCGGAACCGGGCTAATTGCTTTAATGATTGCTCAACGTTGCAATGCCGGAATTCAAGGAATTGACATCGAAGAATCTGCGATCATTCAGGCTTTAGAGAACATCGCAAATTCGCCCTGGAACAAACAGATTAATGTTCAGCAAATTTCACTTCAGAAATACACAGAATCTACAACCGATAAGTTTGACTTAATCGTTTCTAATCCTCCCTATTTCGTCAATTCAACTAAAGCCCCCGAAGAAGGTAGGAACACAGCACGACATACAGATACATTGACCCACCAGGAATTAATTGAACAGGCTATGCGTCTGCTTGCACCTACCGGAAAGTTATGTATTATTCTGCCTGTTGCCGAAGGGCTGGAATGCATTTCCTATGGTGAGAGCAAAGGGCTATTTTGTGCTAAACTGGTACTTGTTTTCCCAAAACCAAATGTGCAGGCAAAAAGAGTATTGATTGAATTTAGCAAGGAATTTGTACCAAAAGAAATCTCTGAGTTAAGAATCGAATCAGATATCAGACATCATTATTCACCTGAATTTACTGCACTTGCAAAAGATTTCTACCTCAAGCTATAAGAATCAGAGACAAAAAAATAGCAATCCGTCCATCAAAATGATAAAACGAATTGCTATTTTCTAAAACTACTTTTGTCAGATTACAATAAAGCCTCTACTTTAGCTGCCAAAACAGCTTTTTGAGCTGCACCAACCTGTTTATCAACCAATTGACCATCTTTAAAGAAAAGAATAGTCGGGATATTGCGAATTCCATATACGTTTGGAGTATCAACATTATTATCCACATCCATTTTCCCGATAACTACTTTTCCATCATATTCTTTTGCCAATTCTTCAACTACAGGTCCAACCATACGGCATGGTCCACACCACTCTGCCCAAAAGTCAATTACTACCGGTTTACCACTGTTGATAATTTCATTGATGTTCTCATCAGTAAATTCTAAAGCCATAATATTTAAGTTTTAAATTGTTTTCTAATTAATGCATGTAAAACATCTTCTACTCCAAAATGTTTTTCCTTATTGCAAAATATGCTTATTTATAAAATCTATATCAGTCACCTGGATATTTCTATTGCACCTGAAATTCCAATATCTCCTCTTGTTGAGCTCTTTTCAGACTATGATACACTTCAGTATTCATTTGGAATCTATGCTGACGCGAGAACAGTTTGACTTTATTGGGTGAAAGTTCATCAACCACATTGACGTATAGATTAACATTACCTTTGTTTTTTAAAATCAAATCGTTCAGTTCCTCTGCAAAGTCCATTGTAAGTTGTTGAAGTCGGATTGTCAGAGTCAGCGTATTGACCAATTTATCCTTTACATCGTTGAATACCTCTATTTTCTGAATTTTCAATTCCAGCTCTTTGGGTATATCCGGATTTGTTTCGGTCTTCTTATATTTGTAATCAGCACCACGTTCCTGAACTATAGCATTGATATACAAATATAAATCTTTTATCATATACTTTCCAAATTCAATGTAGTTTTTTCCAAACAAAGGGAATTCAAAAGCACCAACATAATCTTCGAGGGTGAAAATACCGTATGGGTTTCCGGCTTTCGAAGTTCCATGTCTGAATCCGGTAACCATGCCACCAATTTTGAGTGGTTTTCCTTGCAATGCCGACAAATCTTTCAAATCCACCGTAGTCGTATTGCAAATATGATTAATCTCAAATTCAAATTCGTCCAGTGGATGTGCAGAAAGGTACATTCCAATCAAATCACGCTCTTTATTGAGACGTTCCAAGGGCGACCACTCAGGCGCATACGGAGTTTCGGGTTTTGTAATTTCAATAGAATCGAGACCACCAAAAAGTGAATTTTTGGTCATGGCCATATCCGTTTGAAATTTATTTCCATAACGCAGAATCGATTCCAACACCTGCTCACCTTTGCTATTTTCTATAAAAAGCTGTTCGCGTTTAATATCCGAAAAACTATCGAAAGCACCAGACAAAGCCAGACTTTCCATCGCACGCTTATTACAAGCTGTAAGGTTCACACGCTCAATCAAATCGAACATACTCTTGTATTTTCCATTTGCTTTTCGCTCATTCACAATGGCTTCTACTGCGCCCTCACCTACTCCTTTTACTCCTCCCAGTCCAAAACGGATATTTCCCTCTGCATTCACAGTGAAAGTCAAATCACTTTCGTTTACATCAGGTCCCATAACGCTCATGCCAAGGTTTTTACATTCATCCATGAATTTTCCAACCTCGGTAATATCATCTTTATTGCGCGTTAAGTTGGCAGCCATAAACTCTGCCGGATAATGCGCTTTCAGATAGGCCGTTTGATAAGCTATCCACGAATAACATGTTGCATGCGATTTATTGAAAGCATATTTGGCAAATTCAGCCCAGTCGCTCCAGATTTGTTCCAACTTAGCTTTCGGTCCAAAACCATTTTTTTCGCAACCCTCCATGAATTTCACTTTCAGGGCCTCCATCTTGTCGATGAGTTTTTTCCCCATCGCCTTACGAAGTTCGTCGGACTGACCACGGGTAAACCCAGCCAAATCGCGACTCAGAAGCATGACCTGCTCCTGATATACAGTAATACCATACGTATCCTGCAAACGCTTTTCCATAATCGGGAAAGGATATTCAATCTTTTCGCGTCCATGTTTTCGGTTCACGAATTGTGGAATATATTGCATTGGACCCGGTCTGTAAAGGGCATTCATGGCAATTAGATCTTCAAATTGCGTTGGCTGAAGATTGATAAGGTGCTTTTGCATACCGGCCGACTCAAACTGGAATGTTCCTACAGTCAGCCCTTTACTAAAGAGTTCGTATGTTTTTGTATCATCGATTGGAATTGCATCGATATCCAAATCAATCCCTTTTGATTTCTTGATATTGGACAGTGCTTCTTTGATAATAGACAGGGTCTTCAACCCAAGGAAGTCCATTTTAATCAAGCCAATTTCCTCAATTACAGAACCTTCGTATTGAGTCACCAACATTTCTTCGTTGGTTTCCTTGTCCATGGCGGTGCTCAGCGGCACTAAGTTCCGTAAATCATCGGAACCAATAATAACACCACACGCATGCACACCGGTCTGGCGAACAGTACCTTCCAACATTTCGGCATACCGAAGTGTATTGGATAAATTCAGATCTGAAGAGTTTCGCGCCTGTTGAAGTTCGGGAACATATTTCAGACAGTTCGCAATATTTACTTTTGGAGCTTTTCCATCTGGTCCTTCGGGAAATTTATCCGGAATAAGTTTAGTCAGACGATCGGCTTCCGAAAGAGGTAATCGCTGAACACGTGCCACATCCTTGATAGACGATTTAGTAGCCATCGTCCCATAGGTAATGATATGAGCAACACGTTCTTTACCATATTTTTCTGTCACCCAACGTAATACCTGCCCACGACCATCATCATCAAAGTCGATATCAATATCGGGCATAGAAATACGATCGGGATTGAGGAAACGCTCAAACAGCAAATCGTATTTCAACGGATCAATATCGGTAATGCGCAAACAGTAAGCAACCACCGACCCGGCAGCCGAACCACGGCCCGGTCCTACTGAAACCTTCATGCTGCGAGCAGCGTTGATAAAATCCTGTACAATAAGGAAGTATCCCGGGAAACCCATGGTTTTCATTACATGCAGCTCAAAGTCAATACGTTCAGTTTGTTCGGGAGTAAGCTCAGAACCATAACGTACAGTGGCGCCTTCGTAGGCCAATTTTGCCAGATAATCAGCTTCGAGCTTTACACGAACCACTTTGTCGTATCCACCCAAGCGATCATATCCGTCAGTAAACTCTGCGCGAAGCATTTCTTCGGTGAACTTACTTCGATATTGTTCTTCTGTGGCAAAACTTTCCGGAATTGGAAAAACAGGCATCAACGCATCGGAATCGATATCGTAGAATTCAACCTTCTCGGCAATTTTCACTGTATTTTCGAGTGCCTCGGGTATGTCGGCAAAAATCTGCCACATTTGATCGGGCGATTTGAGCCATTCCTGCTTGGTATAGCGCATTCGACTTGGATCATCCAAGTCCTTACCTGTACTTAAGCATATTAGTCGTTCGTGGGCTTCTCCGTGTTCTTCTTCCACAAAGTGAACATCGTTTGTAACCACGAGGTTTGTATTTGTTTTCCGGGCCAGTTTGATTAATTCTTCATTCTGACGCATTTGCTTATTGTAGCACTCATAATCGGCATTTGGTTTATCGGTTTTGTGTCGTTGTAGTTCGATATAATAATCGTCTCCAAAAACACGCTTATACCATAAAACAGATTTTTCGGCATCTTCCAAATCACCTTTTTCCACTTTCTTATGAATCTCACCGCCCAAACAAGCTGAAGATGCGATCAATCCTTCGCTGTATTTTTCCAAAATCTCATGGTCAATACGTGGGCGATAGTACATCCCATCAATCCAGGACATTGAAACGAGTTTGCACAAATTTTGGTATCCAATTTTGTTCTTCGCAAGTAATACCAAATGATATCCGCTTCTGTCCTCGGTTCCGTCTTTTGAGGTCCTTCCCCTGCGGGCTACGTAAGCTTCACAACCAATAATTGGTTTAAACAACTTCTCTTTTGCAGTTTCAATTTGTTTTTGGATTTCAATTTTCTCCTCTTCTGAAACTCCCTCCGCTTTAAGTTGTTTTTGCAGACCGGCAATCTCCCCTTTTACCTTGCCGTTTTTCTTTTTTGTGTAATTGAAAAACTCCTTTACACCAAACATGTTTCCATGATCGGTAAGCGCTACTGCATGCATGCCACTCTTGGCTGCTTTATCTACTAAATTAGAAATGGATGACATGCCATCCAATACTGAATAGTGGGAATGGACATGTAAATGAACGAAGGAACTCATGTTAAGTGGCTATTTTCTTGAAACTTATAAACAGGGCAAATAAATTATTTTTGCGCTGCTAAAGATACTGCATTTTTCGAAATGAGGAGAAATAATCGAATGGAAGTTATTGACAATTTTGAAATCAAACAGGAATATCAACTTAAATACGCAAACAGCAGACACGTATTCAGTCAGTTAAATTGAAATAGCAGTATATAAAAAGGAATCAATTTGTTAGACAAACTAACGAATCGATTCCTAAAAGTATTTCCACATTAAATAATTATTTGCTTTTTCTGGTAGAAAATCCCGTTCTTTCTATCTTACCCCAACCTTTCTCTCCTTTAAAATAGGATATATTACCTTTTATCGCCCAATACACAACCATAGGATGATAAATAAATGGCTCCAACAAGGCCAGACCAATCATCTTTAGAATATCAACTTTACGCTTATAGGTATTAAAAGTGGATTCTTCAAAGTAGACAGAGAACAATGTCAACATAAATGCAAAAGCATATACGAGAGTCAACAATGTGCCAAAGAAAAGCCAGTTTACAAGTCCAAGATAAACCAAAATCCCAAAATAGATAAGCCCGAACAACTCTACATAAGGAGCAAGCCACTCAAAGAAGAACCAATAGGGATAACTGAGCATGCCCAACAGATTGTATTTCGGATTAAAAAACATAACCTTATGCATAAACAAAGTATCCATAGTACCTCTGGTCCACCTATCCCTTTGTCTGCCTAAAACTTTCAATGTGTCAGGTACTTCAGTCCAGCACAATGGATCAGGAATAAAACTTACAATATAACCACCTTGCTTCATATCATGCATATATCTTCGCATGCGTACCACAAGCTCCATATCTTCGCCCACTGTGCTTTTATCATAGCCACCAACCTTAATAACAAGGTCTTTATCGAACATTCCGAAGGCTCCTGAAATCAACATTAAACCATTAATTCTGCTCCAGGCCATTCTTCCCAAAATAAACGCACGGGAATATTCCAACACCTGAAATCCGGCAAGCAATTTATTTGGAAACCGAACTTTATTAATCTTTCCGATACCAACATCACAGTTGTTTGCTACCCGTATCACTCCACCAGATGCAATCACCTTTTTATCAGTTTCTTCTACGAACGGTTTGACCATTTTAAGAATAGCATCGCTCTCTAAAATACAATCAACATCAATAGAGGTAATCAACTCATTCGAAGCTATATTAATGCCGGCATTCAACGCATCGGCTTTTCCTCCATTTTCTTTATCTACGACAATTAATTTCTGGAATGCTTGATTTTCTGATCTGTAAACACCACGAACGCGATTACATGGAATTTTATAATCAATTTCAAATCGAACCTGCTTGAGTTGATAGCTTTCAATTAATTTCTCCAGTGTATCATCCTTGCTTCCATCATTGATAATGATTATTTCAAGATTTACGTAGTGAAGCGACATCAACGAACGCACATTGTCTACAACTGTTACACCTTCGTTATAAGCAGGCGCTAAAATTGTTACCGATGGAGCAATACTACTTGACAGAATAGTTGTATAATCAATAAACTTATTCTTGTGCATATAATAATACAAAGCAATTGCAGAGAATATTGCAAGTACGATGTACGAAAGCATAATGACAATCCCAAAAACAAATATTATTGAGTCAACGAATCTGAATATAAATTTAAGTATTTCCATCGTTTTTTAATTATCTATAATATGATCGAAAATTCTCTGTAGTCTATTGGTACTATCAGAATTCGCAATATCTAATGCTGCCTGAGGAGCTATGCTATTTAGGGCTCTCAACAGTTCAATACTGATATCCAAAGTCGACTCCAAAACAATTTGCTGCTTCAGAAAATCAATCGTCTCTTCATTTCCTATTTTTCCCAATGTACGAACAATTCTCATTCGGGTAGAAACAGGAAGATTGTCATCGTAGCAACTCATAACAAAATTGGCAACCTCGGGTTCATCAAACATCTCCAACAATTCAATAGCAGTATTTTTAACCCTGAGATCTCTGTGTTTTGTAAATTCTATAATCTTATCGCGGTAATCAAATTTATTAAATGCACGAATGCAATTTAGTCCAAACAGAACAACACTATCATTTTCGGACAGCAATAACTCAGACAAATCACCCACCGGCTTTTGATGATGAGTATAGTAATGTATGAGGTTTATCTGCTCCCAGTCGGTTAGTTTCTTACGTGTATCTTTTAAATATCCAAATGGATTTTCATCCTCACTTAATCTTGCTAATGCTAACTGAGCCTCAGAACGGAGCACACTATTACCCGTATTTGCCAACTTTCGAATGTACGAAATATCTTTCCTGTTACCCAATTGCGCATAAATACGGAGTCCGTTTACCTTATAGTACCAACGCCGATGATGTAAATAGTTATAAGAATCATTCGACAGCAGCAACATATTAAATACAAAATTAATTCTGTCGTGCAATTGCCCTAAAACAACTTCGTGCATTCTCAGCAATTCTTCAGTAAAAATCTGTCGGGTAAAAAATAATCGTTTTACTCTTTTGAAGTAGCCCTGCTCTTTAATCATCAAAACATTATCAGCTATATCATCGTAGATTAACTCAATAATTTTTCCCTGATATGAAATTCTTATTTTCTTCTCCAGATAGTCAATCAGAATCCTCCGAACTTTCCGAACTGCAATATCAATCAACAAATAAATATCTACCAGAGTCGTGAGAATAATAAGATACGGAATAACTTTATAACCTCCCCACATAATATTATTTACACGAATAAACAGCCCTATCCCTGCTTGTAAAAGCTGAAAATGAATGACAAAATGAATGAATGTTATTATTCCAAAAACACCTGCCCAGCAAATGAGCAAAACCGATCCGAAAATTTCCAGATGCTCATACAAGCTCCGCTTTCTAACATATACCAAAAGTAAAAATGTCAAAATCGCAACCACTGTCAAATGTTTATACTCCGGCCCAAGAATCAACAAAAAGACAATTAATTTTCCACCTCCAACTTGAAATAGAACAAAGCCCAAAATGAGTAGCAATAGCAACCAGAAAACAGACTTGAACCAGCCAGTCGTTTTATATAAGATTGCTGCTTTAGACACCAGTTTTGTCGACAGTAACACTTGCAGACTTATTATCAGCACAGTTACTATCAGAATAATTGTCAAGTATGTATTAAGGCTGTTTACCATTTGGAATAGATGGAATCAGGGATTAATTTGTTATTACGGCATGCCTGAATATTCATTTGCTTAAATTGCTTCAGTCTGATCATCAGTTTTTGTGTAGTACCTGCGTTATTAATTTGTTTCATATCAAACGCACTGTTTATTGTATATGAATTGTTCATAGACAAATAGGTGTTACCTACCAATATATCAATAAATTCATTCTTATTACGCATCATAGTATAAACATGTCTGTTTCTGAAATTGGCAGTGGTATCAAGATCAAAACCGATCCAGTGACAATAAGCCGGAAGTTTCATTTTGTATGAATTACGAAGCAAAGAAACAAATGTAGGGGTAACATCGAACTGGCTAGATACAGCTTCAATGGTTTTCGCTCTTTTCAGCATTGGAGAATACACAATGAGCGGAACATGAAACCTGTCAATCTGATTTGAAATTGGAATTTCCGGCATTCTGTGATCTCCCGTTATGACAAAGATTGTATTTTTAAAAGATGGACGTTTAGAAATTACATTAAAGAACTGTCTGAGTGATTCGTCAAAATACATTATTGATGTAAATTGGTCTTTATATGTCTTCACAAAATCACACTGTTCATTTGTAAGTTTTAATTGCTTAATACGTTCATCAACTTTTTTTGCATATACAGGTTGATCGTTTAGCAAAAATGGTGAATGCATGGAAAGCGTAAGCAATACATCAAAAACAGGTTTTGTCCGCTGTTCCTTAATTGCGAAGCTAAGGTATTGTTTAAACAACTCTTGGTCTCCATAACCCCATGAAAATCCTTTATCATTAGAGGGCATTTTCACAAGCTCTTTATTAAAGCTCTTATTATCAATAATATGGTCCAGTTTTTGATTCTTCAGAAAAATATCCATATTGTCGAAATTAGCCTCTCCACCATAAAAGAAAGCAGTTGCATATCCCTCCTCTTTCAATATTCTGGGGAGTGTAAGGTGGTTTGGCACATCTCTCCCTTTTAAATCGGCAAATCCCGATTTACCAAAAGGCAATGATCCCAACATAGTTGGCAACACTTCAAAAGTTCTACCAGAGCTACTTACAAAATCTTTCCAATAAAGACTCTTTGAAGCAAGTGAATCAAGAAACGGAGTGAAACTACCCATATAATTAGCCGGTCCGGAATAGGCTGTACCAAGACTTTCGACTATAATGAAAATAATATTCGGCCTTTTCGATTGGTTTACTTTCAGGAACGGGCCCAATACATCCGGCGTTTCATCTTTGTGAAAGAATGGATAGGTTTCATCTGGAATAGTGTGATCTATCAGCGTTGTGTCATTAGCCAATCGTTCTATCTTTTCATGTTCCAGGCTTTCTAACTGTAATTTATTCTCGAAATAGTTTAAATTGCTGGTCAAAAAGAAATTGAGTTTATTTTCTTCCAGGTATGAATCATACTCACTTTTAAAATATTTTGTATCCGCTTTAGCTCCAGAAAAAAAGAGTGATATCAGTATAATTACAAAAGAAATTGTTTGCACGTTATTATTCAGACGAATACTGGCTGTAAGTTGATACAAGAGAACAATCAACCCAAAAATAACTATAAATATCACACTAAACCAGGCTATTGATATATTAGCTGCCTGAACTATATGAATAATTTCCGTAAAATCATATGCAAACAAATCAGCCCCCAGCGGAATTGAAGTACTTTGAAAATAAGCAATCAATCCAAGATAAAAAATAAGCATTAGCCCTGTAAGAATGATATAGAAGGCATTTGCAATAGAACGCTTGATAAAACTTAATCCCAAATAGGGCAAAAAGAGGTATCCAACTATCTGAAGCGCAAAAAGCACATCGTACAGCATTCCATAAAATTGTAAACCCATCCCAGCTGATTGCGTTTTCAAACTACTAACCCACACAATTTCAACAACGCGGGCCAATATAAAAAGCAGCACAAACAGGAATGATTTTTTTATGAAATCATTACCGCTATCAGTAAACTTCTTTGTAAATTGCTTAAGTAAGTCCATATCAGAATATATAATTAACCGCTATATCAAATGTTGTTTTTGAATGAAAAAGTGAAGTTCTGTATTCCTCGTAAGCGTACGCACCACTTACATTCAAAACTAAACATTTAAGAAATATGTGATTATATGATAGCTTTGTGTTATAGCCTGCCAGGCGGAGATTGTTCTCGCCTGTAAGTAAGCGGGATCTATCATCGGGTGAAGTTCCATAGCCAAGTTGCAGCCCAACATAGTTTTCAGCACTCGAAAAGTATCGGCGGGTTACAAAAAATCCTGAAACAGACACATCGTTATTACCGGGAGTTACATATGGTCGGAATGAGAACCAATAATTACCAAGATATTTACCCACATGACCTGTAAAAATTGTAACATTCGATGTTCCAAAGTTGAGGTATCGGAAACCTAGCGAAGCCTCAAATGCACTTGGAAGTTTGCGGTTATAATCCATTCCTAATCTGAAAACCGGAAACAATGTGGTTGGTGAATATCCAATATTTACATAGGCATAACTCATTTTAGATAAGGTTGGATACGCATCAACCTCCATTTGATATCCTTGTAATCCAAATCTGCTGGCATAATTTACACGACCGATAACAGCCCCAAGACTTGTTTTATGCTTATATTGAATGTAAGCCCAATGCCATGGATTAGAATTATCGAAATAATCCAATGTATAGCTAACCCCTACGCTATTTAACTTTTTACTACTCTTAATTGATTCAAGCAGATCTTCAAGCTCTTTATTGGTTTTAGCCTTTTCGAGACAACTATTCAAAACAGTCTTAGCATCATCACTTCTTTGTAAATAGTTTAATGCTTTAGCTTTACGTAGTATAATATCTGCATCATCAGGAAGAACTTTATTTGCAGTATCAGCAAGGGCTAATGCCAGCTCGTATTTTTCGGCCCAAAGTTCATTATTTAAAGCAGCGATATAAACTTCTTTACTTGTTGGTCTTGCAGCCAAAACCTTAGCCAAAACAGTTCGTGCTTTATCATATTGTTTTGACCAGGAATACATTAAACCCAATGCAAAACGCACATCGGAATTTGTTGAATCTTTTGCCAACAAATCGACGTATATTTTTTCGGCATCGACATATTTGTCTTGCTTTATCAGATCTTTGGCAACACTCATAAGCGAATCTGTCTGTCCAAAGCTACTAATAACCACAATGAATAACAACACACATGTTGTAAAAATGTATTTTATCCTCATATTATCTAAGTGCTTCTTTACGAATACGAATTATTAATTCATTTGGGATAAACGGCTTTGTCATATAATCATTTGCCCCAAGCTTAAATGCCTCCATGATGGATGCTTCCTGACCAATTGAAGAGAGTACAATGATTGGCACTTTACTCTTCAACTCGTTCCGCACAAAATTAATCAACTCCAAACCACTATAATAGGGTATCATTAAGTCGGTAAGTATGATATCAAACTTATCACTTAACAGTAAATCGTGTGCTGCCTTACCGTCTGGCGCAGTTATCACTTCGAATCCTTCTTTTTTCAATTTGAATTCAATGGATTTAAGCACCATTATTTCATCTTCAATAACAAGTACTCTCATAAGTTTATGCGGTTTTAAGTTTTACAATCAAGTTTGTAACTTCGGCAACCAATTTATGCGTCAATAAAACCAGTTTTGCGAAGTCGGTACGGCAGCCCTCAAAATTGGCAGACTCAATCAGTTTATTTTCCAGCTCCAATGTAAGACCAGTCAACTCTTCATGCCCCAATAGTGAAACCTGCGATCTGTATTTGTGTAATTGTGAAGCCAAATCAATGTTCTGATTAGCGTAGTTTTGCTGCATCCGTTCCAATTCATCAGGTGCAGTTGACCTAAAATATTCAAGAAGTTCTATTACAAACTCCGTTTCACCATCAGCAATCTGGTTCAATAAATCCAAATTCACATACGCCCTAGTCGATTGGCTCTCTAAATTCTCATCTTCATGCAATTTGTTTTTCCCGGACAGCGTCGCATCAATAATGTCCTTTAATTCCTGCTCCTTATAGGGCTTCGACAAATAACCATTAGCTCCGGCCTCCATAATTGTTTCGATAAGTTTCGGGTGTACAGTTGCAGAAACACAAATTACCGGAATTTCCTTCATTTCTCCAACAAACTCTTTCCGAATTTTTCTCAACACTTCATCCCCATGCATCCCTGGCATTTGCATGTCAAGCAGCATCAAATCAAAGTTTTCTTCGTTCAGCAATTTCAAAGCATCAAATCCATTATCTGCAACACGACAGCTGTAATTAAACCGCTGCATTTGCTTCTCAAATATCATTTGATTAATTTTATCATCCTCAGCAATCAGTATATTATAATTATTTGCCACACTGGTTTCGGATTTAATTGACTGATTTACTGGCATATTATTCGAAGTCAATTCTTTTTTAAATGGAATTGAAAACACAATATTTCCATCTCGCCCATCTACCCCATCTATCAATATGCTTCCTTTTTGGAGCTCGATCAATCTCTTCACAATCGTCATTCCAAGGCCGGCATCGGTTTGCATACCAATGTTATCAGCCAACGATTGACTTCCATTATCTAAAATCTGATTTTGTTCTTGATTCAGATTTCCCGTTCCTGAATTCAAAACATGAAATTCAATTGTTTGAAATTCAGATGTCTCACCTGACAATTTCACCCTAACTGTTACAAGTCCAACATCTTTGTATTTCAAAATATTATCCAACAAATTAAATAACGTCTGCCGCAATCGCATTGAATCACCTAACAGCAAATTACTTATGTTATCGTCTATTGTACAATCAAAATCAATCTGCCTGATTCGTTCTTTTACCGTAAACATTTCAACCAACGAATTGACAATCTGTTTAATATCTAGGGACGTTTGTTCTAACTTCAGTTTGGACGAATCTATTTTGTAGAAGTCAAGTAAATCGCCGATTAGTCCGCCCAAATGATCAGCGATCTCCTCAATATGACTCATATAGCCAACTTGTTCTATACTCAGATCGCTTTCCGACAAAAAACTGATAAAACTTTGCAAACCGTGCAACGGAGTTCGTATTTCATGACTCACATCCCCCAGAAACTGCTCTTTCAATTCCGCCTCATGAATTTTATCCGTGATATCAAACTGCACAGTCAGGAATTGATAAGGTATTGAATTCTCATCTAAAAATGGGATTATTGTGGCCTCAACCCAATAAATAGAACCATCTTTTGCCCTGTTTTTAAATTTCGTTTTAAATGTTTTACCCTGATTTAGCTCAGCGTACATGTTTGAGTAAAACTCACGAGAATGGTATCCTGATTTGAATATCCGATTATTCTTCCCTATTAATTCTTCGAAAGTGTATTTAGACAGTCTGCAATATTTATCGTTTACGTAGGTAATATCCCCATTTCCGTCTGTAATAAATACATGCGCAACTTCATTTAGTGCATTTTTAAATATGTCGAGTTCACTCTTTTGCATATTTTAGCTATTTGATTTGTAGTTTCAATAAAACCGAATTTATTACAAAAAAATTATCAAATCATCACAAGATTATTTCCTTCAAACTTCAACAAGCTACAAAATTGTCGTAATCTAACATTACTCGATAAAAACAAAATGCATTTTTAAAGTTCAAAGATATAAAAAAAACTTAATGTTAATCAGTTTTGGGATATTTTCTTGCTAACTTATATCCACATTTTCAAAAAGAGGGGATTCATATCGAATTTACGACAAAACAATAAGAAATATTACTACAACACAATAAGAACCAACAGCTTGTGTCAGTATAAATTTGAATGAAGAACTTGAGGTATTTTAGAGAAAGAATAAAAAATTTGAGAGAAATCAGACAAGAAAATATAAATAAGGGCAGATAATATGGTTGGGGAATAAAGACAGAACATGATTAAAAAAGCTTTAGTTTGCTTTTAAAATCAGTTCACAAATTTCTTCAACCGTATCTTCAATGCTACCTGAAAGCGAATAGGCGGCCTTTTCGTAGAACGGCTCACGCCCTGCAAGACCCTCGGCAATAAACTGCCGAAGCTCCTCCCCTTTTCTATTGGCAAGTAATGGACGCTTATTCCCTCCAATTGCCTCCAACCGCTCAGCAAGTTCCTCGGCCGTAAGCTTGAGATAAACAGTCAACCCATGTGAGTTCATATAATCCATGTTATCGAAAAAACAGGGCGCTCCGCCACCGGTGGCAATTATCACATCGTCAAATTCTGCCACCTCATGCAAACAAGACTGCTCAAGTCGACGAAATTCAGCTTCACCTTTATCGGCAAAAATTTGTGAAACACTTTTAAACAGCTTATTTTCAATATGAGTATCCATGTCTACAAAACCATAACCAAGCTTTGCCGCCACCAGTTTTCCGATGGTAGTTTTACCTGAACCCATATATCCGATCAAAAAAATTCTATTCATGTTTTAATGTATTGCTTTTTAAATCAAATACTTATATTTTCGATTTAAACATAGCAAAAATAGTAATAATTTATCAAGAGGATTCCTTTTTGAAAATAAAAAAAACAATTTTGATTTCTAAATGACAAACTCCGGAAACAAACATGAATTTTTATGCTAACTTTGCACATAAATTTTTACGAAAATCGTCAGTGGAAAAAGAAAGTGCTGTATTATTACTTTTTACGGGTGGAACAATCAGTATGTCAGAAGATCCCGCAACAGGCGCTTTGCGCCCTATTGATTTTGACCGACTACAGGAATTGATGCCTGAGCTTAAACAAACCGGCATTCGGATTAAAAGCATCCCCTTTTTACCATTAATTGATTCATCGGATGTGCATCCACCTGTATGGGAGCGGATTGCACTCATTATCAAAGAAAATTACGACGATTTTGACGGTTTTGTAGTGCTTCACGGAACTGACACAATGGCATATTCGGCATCGGCATTGAGTTTTATGCTCGAAAATCTATCGAAACCGGTTATTTTCACCGGAGCACAATTGCCAATTGGCATGATGCGCTCGGACGCAAAGGAAAATTTACTTACTGCCATTGAAATTGCAACTGCGAAAGAAAACGGCCAGACAATAGTACCCGAAGTTTGTATATTCTTTGAAGACACACTTTTCCGCGGCAATCGCACAACAAAGAAAAATGCTGAGCATTTCAGCGCCTTCAATTCATACAACTATCCGGCACTGGCAAAAGCCGGTGTTCATATCAAATACTTCCGTTCCTACATTCATTATCCTTCGGCAGGGTCACAGCTGCGGGTTCGCACAAACATTGACCAGAACATTGCCATTCTGAAATTATTTCCGGGAATTACAGAGCATACGGTTAATGCTATTCTGAATATTCCTAATCTGAAAGCTGTTGTTCTTGAGAGTTTTGGCGCAGGAAATGCTCCCCGCCGCACCTGGTTTTACAACTCATTAAAAGAAGCAACCGATCGTGGCATTTTAATAGTCAACAAAACCCAGTGTAGTACCGGTTCTGTGGAAATGGGAAGGTATGAAACGAGTCTGAACCTAATGACTGCCGGAGTGATGAGCGCTTTCGACTGTACTACCGAAGCTATTGTAACCAAGCTTATGTATTTGCTTGGCGAATACACATCGCTGGACGACGTAAAACACAGACTCAGCGTAAGCATGTGCGGCGAAATGACAGTGATTTAGCAACCGGTTTATAACATAAACATAATAAAATAGGGAGAACAGACAATATCTGCTTTCCCTATTTTATTATACAATGGGTCTTGCTTATAGCCATTTTTTTCGTCGGAAATAAATAAGCACGGCTCCTGAAAACGCCACCATCATGAAAATGGAAATAGGATAACCCAGTTTCCAATCAAGCTCCGGTAGATGCCTGAAGTTCATTCCATAAATACTGGCAATGAGTGTTGGTGGCATGAAAATAACCGAAACCACCGTAAAAATCTTTATGATTTTATTCTGTTGCAGGTTAACCAAACCCAGAAAAGTATCCTGAAGGTAGTCCAACCGATCGAAGCCAAAACGTGTGTATTCAAACAGCGAATTGATATCTTTTATAATCATTGTCATACGAGGCAGCAACTCAGCAGGAAAGAAATCACACTTCAACATGTTCGACACCACACGTTGCTTATCCATAATATTCTGACGGATAATCATCACCTTTTCCTGTAAATCCTTAATACGAATCAAAATATCCTGATCCAGGTCGTCTTCCGTATTCAGCGTCTTACTTAATCCCGTAATCTGATCGGTTATTTCTTCAATCATATCCGCATCATATTCCACACGGGTTTCGAGCAAAGTTATCAGCACATGATATCCGGTAGGAAAATTACGCGTGTTTGCATATATTTTCTTAATGGTTTCATTGAAGGATTTCAGGTCGACATTACGAACGGAAACCAGAATACCATTTTTCAGAATAAACGAAACGGGCTCCAGCGTATAGTTATCGAGTAAAAAATTGGAGTTTGCAACAATGCTGTCGTCAGTTTGCATATAGCGCGAACTCATCTCAATTTCTTCAATCTCTTCATCTTCCTGAATATAAATTTTCAGGAATTGTTCCAATTCCGTTTCAATTGCATCCGACACATCGTTTAAGTCAATCCAGATCAAATCTTTCAGATTTACTTTTTTGAGCGTATCAAGATTTTTTGATATTTTGAGTTTACCATCTTCGTGGTAAAACAGCCTTAATTCTGACATAAAATTGTTTCCTTTCTTGTGTTTTTCACCAGCTATAAAGCGTCACCCTACAACCCACGCATTATAATGCACCGACCACAGATATGTTCATCCAGAGCCTGTATATTCTTGTTATTTTCAACAACAAATAGAATTTTGCCGACAACTTTCAAAGTAACTAATGCGTAAATCTACGACTTTTTTATTGCTGTTTCAACACGTTTGGTGAGGTCAATGAATGCAGCCACATCCAGCCGTTCAGGACGCAAGTCGAATAGCGGATCGGCAAACATGGGGTGTCCTTTCTCCACCAATGGAAGAAGAGAATTACGCAGGGTTTTGCGGCGTTGGTTGAAGGCTGTTTTCACTACCGTTTTAAACAACTGGTCATCGCAATCAATTTGCGCCACATCGTTACGGGTAAAGCGAATAACAGCCGATTTGACCTTGGGAGGAGGGTCAAAAACGTGCTCATGCACTGTAAAAAGGTATTCAATCTTGTAATATGCCTGCATCAACACACTCAAAATACCGTAGGTTTTACTTCCGGCAGGTGCAGCAATACGTTCGGCCACTTCTTTTTGTATCATACCTGCCAAACAAGGTATCGAATCCTTATTATCGAGCATTTTAAAGAAAATCTGACTTGAAATATTATACGGAAAGTTTCCAATAATGCAGAATTTATCAGGAAAAAAGCTCTTTAAATCCATTTTAAGGAAATCGGCTTCAATGACTTTCAACTGCGGATAATGCTCGTGTAAATAAACTACCGATTCGCCATCAAGCTCCACCGCCGTTAAATCAATCAGTGGGTTTTGCAACAGAAACTGAGTCAGTACACCCATACCCGGACCAATTTCAAGCACCGATGTAGGACCATCAATCGTCAGACTATCGGCAATACGACGTGCAACGTCCATATCCTTAAGAAAATGTTGTCCTAAATATTTTTTTGCGCGTACTTGTGTCATAAGTTATTTGTTCTTCGGAATAGTTTTGGCAGGCCCAATGTTAAACATCAACAAATTATCAATTATCAACCGTTAATAGTCAATTCAGAAATTGTATCTTTGCATCATCACACAACAAGACCCTTTTTTTTCGGGGGAGTACAAAAGTAACAAAATAATTTCGATTAATATACTTTTAGACACCTAACACCGTTAATGGTCTAATTCACAGTTTCTACATGAGAAATACACTTAAAACAACCGGCAACCGGATAAGCAGATTTATCGATTTCTTTTATCCACCATTTCGCAAGTATATGACCTTGCAGTTTTTCAGATATGGCTTTACCGGAGCAACAAATGTTGCCGTTTCAATTGTCATTTATTTTGTGGTTTATACCTACATTTTGCGTCAGCACATGTTGCCTTTGGGATTCTTTACGTTAAGTTCTCACATTGCAGCACTTGTAATTTCATTTCCATTCTCAAACTTCTTTGGATTCCTGCTACAAAAATACGTCACGTTTACCGAATCGGAGCTCCGTGGACACGTACAACTTTACCGATACTTTATCGTTGTGTTTATCAACTTAGGTATTAATGCTATAATTTTGAAATTATTGGTAGAAGTATTTCATTTCTGGACAACACCTTCACAAATAGCAGCCACTTTCTTTTGTATTTTGGTCAGCTATTTCTCACAAAAGAAGTTTACGTTCAAAAATCAATCAACCAAGGTAGTCTAATTACCGGCAATCAGGCCTCACCCATGCTCAACAGACAACACATAACCTCACTGACACACCTCAGACCAATGGGAAAAAGTTGGACTTGGGTTTCGAAATGGGTGCTTATGCTTGGTGCTTACGGTTTTTTGGCCTACAAACTTTTCACTTTCAATCAATACAACGAACTATTTTCAGCCTGGCAGAATATGTCATTCAGTCATTTCGGCTGGTTATTAGCAATATTCACCTTACTCCCACTCAATTGGCTATTGGAGGCTTCGAAATGGAAAATGCTGACTGCCAATATTCAGCAAATTAGTATTACGCAGGCTGCAAAAGCTGTACTGGCTGGAATTTCAACCGGATTTTTCACGCCAAACCGGGTTGGAGAATTTGTAGGCAGATTATTATATTTAAAACCCGAAAACAAAAAAGCCGGTGTAACATTAAGTGCTGTAAACAGCCTGACACAAAACTTAGTCATGGCACTATGCGGAATTCCGGCCTGTATGTTGTTTTTCAGTCATGCAGGCAAAGGAAGTCCATCTGATTTAATGTGGTATGTTGGGTGGACAATTGTTTGCGTGGTTGTACTTGCACTCGTTTACATTGCCCTACCGCGCATCAGCAGAAAGTTAGCAACAACTAAATTTGCCGATAAAATAATACCCTTTACAACTTGCCTGACAGAATTCTCAGCGATACAATTATCAGAGATAATGCTGGTTTCTTTCATTCGGTATGTAGTTTTCAGCCTGCAGTTTGGTTTTATGTTGTATTTTTTCGAAATCAATCTCACTCCCATCGAAGCACTGATAGCCATTCCTACAACTTATTTATTCGTCACTTTCACCCCTTCGTTTGCTTTTTCCGAAGCGGCTATCCGGAGCTCCTATGCTGTTCTTGTTATCGGAGCATTTTCCGGACAAATTGTAGGCATTGCCTTAGCCGGATTATGCATTTGGCTGGTCAATTTCGTCATCCCCATGCTGGTTGGATCGGCATTAGTACTTCGTTCCAACTAGTTACTCTATCTATTTTTTCTCCAATTCCAAATCCACACGCCCCAGGTACAATCCGCTTTTCGCCATTTGGGCAATAACAATCAGCTTTCCGGCAGCATTCTTTTCGGTGGTATTGGTTATCATACTATGCGAGTGACCACCAATAATTACATCAATGTATCGGGTTTTATGAGCAATTTCAAAATCATTTACTTCCATTTTTGTGGTATCAGCACCCAGATGCGATAAGCAAATTATCACATCGCATTTCTCTTTCTTTTTGAGCAAAGTAGAAACTTCGTTCGCCTTTTCAATCGGGTCTTCGTACTTCATGCCTTTGTAGTTCTTCTCAAAAATAAGACTTTCAGGATTTACATTCAAAGCCATTATACCAATGCGTAAACCTCCACGTTTGAGTATCAAATAAGGTTTTAGCATGCCATTCAATGCCGTTTTATCAACATTGTAATTAGCACTAAGAAGTGGAAATCGGGCATTTTTCAAAACCATGGCCAAGGTATCAATCCCATTATCAAACTCATGATTACCGAGCGTTCCGGCATCATACTTCATGCGGTTCATAGCATCTATTTCAATTCTTCCGTTGTAAAAATTAAAATAGGGCGTTCCTTGAGAATAATCACCCGCATCAACCAACAACACCTGTCGTTCTTCGGAGCGTATCTTCTGAATTACTCCCATTCGGCGGGCATATCCACCCATATCAGCCGTTTTTGAAGCTGACTTTTCAGTAGGCTCTACCTGACTATGTGTATCGTTGGTATGAAGGATGACCAGTTTTACTTTGGGACCTGCCAGAACTAATGACGTTGAAAGAATCAACACCAAACTAATCATTCTGAACTTTTGAATATTGTATAAATTCATTGTGCTTATATTTAATTGAGAATTGACTATTTGATAATTGTTATTCGTCCATCCAACTTCGCCTCAATTTTATTTCCTTTCTGAGTCTCAGCTTTTATGTAGTCAAGCAACATATTACGGACTTTTATCCCGGTATTCAATCGCTTCTCATTCTGACCCAGTTGAACCATCTTATCATTTCCGGCAGCCAGATAGTCATTTGTGGCAATGCTGTAAAGTTTATTTCTGTCAAGTGAATTTCCATCAATGCTAATATTCTGAGCCTTGCCGTTGTTTATTTCCATCCGCAATCCCGAAATACCTTCGCCACCAACCTTTGCGAAAAACTGAAGCAGTTCTTCCAGCTTATCTCCCCGCAGCCAAACAACTACCAATTCATTTTCGAACGGCATAAGCTCAAACACCTTACCAATCGTTATATCGCCTGCATTTACAACAGTGCGTAAACCACCCAGATTCACAACAGCTATATCCACTTTTTCGCCTATAAAACCGGAAGCTGTTTGTCGGTAAACATCGGCGCTGAAGTTGGACAGCAAACTCTCAGGAGCATGTCCGCGCATTGTTTCAGCAGCCTGACCAATAACCACATTCATGCCGGCATCTATTTTTTGTTTGTATGGCTGCAGGTAAGCCACGTAAGACTTATCGGCAAGCTTTTCCGTTGCGCTGTCAATAGGAATTTTTATCGAAGTTGCATTGACAATCTGCCATGTTTTAGGGCTGCACGAAATCAAAGTAACAACAAAAAATGACAACAAAAAGAATTTATTGAGATTCATCGGACTTGAATTTTAAAATAGAATTGCAGCGAAAGTAGTAAAAAATAATTAATCGTGAATGACAGTTTCATGATATTTCATTCGGAGGATGTATGCCACCTTAAGTAGTCAATCCGCATTCTTGTTCGTAAACCTAAAAAGTAGTATCTTTGCACGTTCAAAAAACAGCAGATAACAAATAAAAAACACGACATACAAGATGAATTTTATCGAAGAATTGCAGTGGAGAGGCATGATACACACCCAAATGCCGGGCACCGAAGAACAATTGGCCAAAGAAATGACAGCAGCCTACGTGGGTATCGACCCAACAGCCGACTCGCTTCATATCGGTCACTTAGTGAGTGTCATGATGTTGAAACATTTTCAGCGTGCGGGTCACAAACCAATTGCGTTGGTTGGTGGTGCTACAGGCATGATTGGTGACCCTTCGGGCAAATCGGCCGAACGCAATTTGCTGGACGAAGCTGCTCTGCGTCATAACCAGGAATGCATCAAAACCCAGTTGAAAAAATTCCTCGACTTCGACAGTGAGGCACCCAATGCAGCCGAACTTGTCAACAACTACGATTGGATGAAAGATTATTCGTTCCTGAATTTTATTCGCGATATCGGAAAACACATCACTGTAAACTACATGATGGCCAAAGACTCGGTAAAAAAACGTCTTGCCAACGATTCAAACGTGGGTATGTCGTTCACCGAATTTTCCTACCAATTGCTTCAGGGCTATGATTTTTTACACCTGTACCAACATAAAAACTGCAAACTACAAATGGGCGGTTCAGATCAATGGGGGAATATCACTACCGGAACAGAGCTTATTCGTCGTAAAACGGGTGGTGAAGCTTTTGCCCTTGTATGTCCATTGATTACAAAAGCCGACGGTGGTAAATTCGGAAAAACAGAAAGTGGTAATGTATGGTTGGATCGTCGCTATACGTCGCCTTACAAATTCTACCAGTTCTGGCTAAACGTAAGCGATGCTGATGCCGAAAAATACATCAAAATCTTTACCGCCATTGATAAAGCCGAAATTGATGCATTGATTGCAGAACATGCTGCTGCCCCTCATCAACGTGCATTGCAAAAACGACTGGCACAGGAAGTGACCGTTATGGTTCACTCCGAAGAAGATTACAACGCAGCCGTTGAAGCTTCGAATATTCTGTTTGGAAATTCAACGTCGGAAGCATTAAAAAAACTGGACGAAGAAACACTATTAGCTGTGTTCGATGGCGTTCCACAATTCAATATTTCGCGCTTTGCGCTTACCGAAGGGGTTAAAGCAATCGATTTATTAACCGAAACAGCTGCTGTTTTTCCATCAAAAGGTGAAATGCGTAAGCTTGTACAGTCGGGCGGAGTAAGTATTAACAAAGAGAAGCTCGACAATCAGGATGAAATTGTGAACACCTCAAAACTGCTCAACAACAAATATTTATTGGTGCAGAAAGGCAAGAAAAACTACTATTTATTGACTGCTGAGTAAGCAGAATCGGGTAAATTCAGAATAATATTTCAAAAAGCTTTTGGCAAAAAGAAAAAAATCGTATCTTTGCACCGCTTTAGAAATGAAGCCCAACGATTGTCTCATGGTGTAATGGTAGCACTGCAGTTTTTGGTTCTGCCTGACAAGGTTCGAGTCCTTGTGAGACAACAAAACCTTAACGGTTGAAATTCTAAAACGAATTTCAACCGTTTTTTCAATCTTTGATTTGTCAGCACAAAAATATTTTTGTAATTTTGACACGCAAACCACTTCAACAACCAGAATATTGAAGTGAAACTCTCAAAAAATACCCTGTCTTATGGTGTAATGGTAGCACTGCAGTTTCTGGATCTGCCTGTCTAGGTTCGAATCCTAGTAAGACAACAAAAGCCGTTATTTATGACGGCTTTTTTGTGTCCAAAAGTTCGAATTTATATTGAAAAACAGCATTTTAAAACCATTTTTGGATAAATGCAATTTTCCCCAAATAACCACGTTTTTTGTACCAACGTTGTACCCGAATTAAATAAAGTGTTTTGTTGTTTCGTTTTTTTTGTTTTACTTTGCCGTACCAATTTAAAGTTTTGCAGAGTATGGAAAAAGCGATTTTTTCAGCAGTTTACAACCGTAAGGGAAAACTGTTGTCGGACGGCAGCGCACTAATTCAAATTAGAGCCTATCTAAACGGAGTAAATAAGTACTTCACTACAAACATCTATGTAACGCCCGACCAATGGGATAAAAAGCATAGTAGAGTAAAAAACCACCCCAACGCCATAAGGATAAACCGCCAAATATCCGAATTTGTGGCAAAAATGGAAAAAACAGAACTAGACAGGAGAAACGCCAGTAAACCGTTTACGCTCGAAATTCTACAAGAATGCATGAACGGCAAAGAGATTGACAGCTTTACACAGTTCATGCGTAACGAAATAGCAACCGACCGAAACAACACAGCATCCACCAAAGTACAACAAACTATCACACTCAACATGATTTGTGAGTTTAGAAAGAACATCCTTTTTGATGAGATAGGTTTTGAACTAATGACCGAACTAGAAAAGCACTTATTAAACAAAGGACTGAAAGTAAATACGGTAAACAAATACTTTCGGCACATCCGCAAGTTTATAAATTTGGCCATTGACAAAGAACTATTTGATTTGAACCGTTACCCGTTTCGTAAGTTCAAAATGAAGCTAGAGGAAACAAACCGGGAATACTTAAGCCCTGAAGAGGTGCAAGAAATTGAAAAATTGACTTTCACCAAAGAAAACGCATATTTACAAAAAGTAAAGGATTTGTTTTTGTTTTCGTGTTATTGCGGTTTAAGGTTTTCGGACATTTCAGCATTACGCACCGACCAAATACAGATCATAGACGGCAAAACATGGATTGTTTTAGAATCAACCATTAAGACAGGCGCACCACAACGCATTCCATTATATTTGCTGTTTGACGGCAAACCAATAGAGATACTAAAAACCTACACTAAGCCCGACAGAAAGTATATTTTTGACGAACTATCAAACCAATACGTAAACCGTTGTTTAAAAGAAATTGCCACGCTTGCCGAGATAACAAAGCGGTTGACATTCCACACCGCCAGGCACACACAAGCCACCTATTTACTATACAAAGGCGTAAACATTACCACCGTGCAAAAGCTATTAGGACACAAGAAACTAGCAACGACACAGATTTACGCAAAAGTTATGGATATGACAGTAATAGACGAACTAAAGGCCGTAACCTTTACAAACAAGCCGAAAGCCCGAACCCGAACCATCGAAACAAAGAGAATGAGAAAGTACTTGCAAGAAATTAACCCGGTACAAACGGGTACAAAATGACAAATAAAATTGCTTATATTTGCATATTCTTTGAACATTAACGCCTTTTTACACATCAAATCAAATGGGAAAAATAACTGTAAAACATTATCTAAACAAAAAGTTAAAGCCGGAAATAGACGGAAAGAATTTATATTATCCCGTGTATATTTCTATAATTGTCAACAGTAAGAATATACAACGAAAAAGCCATATTTGCGACGTTGTTTCTGAAAAGGAATTTGAGAAAAAAGGAAAAACATTGACAGGTAATAATTTAAGAAGTTTGATAGACTATGAACAGGAAATATATACAAGAACAATAAAGATACTGCTAAAAGACATTGAAGAAAACAGCGTTAAAAAGGAGTTTCTTTATATAAGCCTAAAGGGTTACAACAGTAAAGACGACTTTATAAATTTACTGAATGCGTATATTGATTTTTATACTGATTCTATTTTCGGTGTTATTTGGAACTATTGCAATGAAAAAATAGAAAACGAAATATATAATAAATTAGCAAATGTTTTCAGTCTAAAAAACCAAGAAGAGGCAAAAAAGTTTTTTTATTATAAAAATCCAGTTCAAGAAGCCGAATTTGTGTTGAAAAATTTAAGTGTAGATAGTATTGAACTTTTAATATTACGTGAACGGTTAAAAAGTTTTTTAGCACCGTACAATATTAAAACGGGATACGATATTCCATATATTGATTGGATAGATAATAAAATTCAAAACGAACTTTCTAATTTCTTGAGAACTTACAAAAGAAAATCAGAGTACTATTTACCTGAAAATTTTACATTTAATAGCGAAATTATAAATAAATACATTTCAATAATTGATAGCGTTATTTACTCAAACAACTATACCGAGCTAGTTAAAAACACATACAATATAAATATTTAACATAGATATAATTAATTATATAACAATAGGTTGCGTTTAGCAGCCTATTTTTTTTGCTCAAAACTTATGATAGCACTTTGTTTATCCAAAGTATTATCATATTTTTGCATCGACAATCAAAATTCATCACATAGGAAAAACAACAAACCAATGACCACACAGGAACTTAAAGAACTAAAATCTAAACTTCCAAGCGGTGCGTTAACAGCCATTGCCAAAAGAAGCGGTTTAGAAATTTCGCTGATTAGCCGGGTTTTAAATGGACATAATCCAATGTTCGATAAAAAAGCCAAAGTAATAAACGCAGTTGCCGAATACCTAGAAGAAATTCAGGCAGCCGAAACCAAAGCAAATGAACGGGCAAAAGCCGTATTAAATGGCCATTTACAAATGGCTTAACGCTTACTGTATGAACAAAAGCACCATCGAACGGGCAAAGCTAGTGCAAGCAATAGTAAAACAGCATTACGAAGCGGGCAGACAAGATAAGTGCAAAAGATGGGTTTATAAAACTCATGTAAAAAAAATTTATCCAATGGACGAACGCACATTTTGGCGTTTAATGAAAATAAAAACAGATTGATAAATAAATAATAATAACTACAAACAATTTGAAGTCATGGTAAGAACAGAAGCAAACAAATTAATTATTGAGATTGAAATTGAGGGAAATTACTTTAACCCTGCCGAGGAGCTACAAGAATTTCAAAGGGCGTTAACCGAAGCGATCCAGTTCTTTAATTACAAGGATTTTGGAGAACAAAACCCATGTTACAGGCTTGTAGCGCTTTTAAATGCTACTTTGCCAACACTGGAACAGCAAAAATCATTATTCAACCAACCCACCCACTAAAAACAAATAACGTCATGATTAGAGTAGAAGATAACAAGCTAATTATTGAAATTGAATTAGGCGAAGCCGGGAACAATATAGAACAGAAAGCTGCCGGGAAAGTAGACGAAATTCAAAGCGCATTAATTGAAGCCATACAATACTATGATTACAAAACGTATGGCGAACCACAATTTCAATTTGTTTTATTGCAATTAATGAAAGAAACGTTTCCAACATTTGAACAGCAAAAAGCAATATTAAAAAGCATTTAAACGGCAATAAAAACCAATTTAAAGATATGGATACAATAAATGTTATTACAGTTCCGGCACAAGAATGGAACGAAACAAAGGAAATGATACACGGCATTAATACAATGCTTACATCGTTGACCAACAAGCCAAACAAAGAGCTTTTAAGCCCTAAAGAGGTTTGCAGCTTATTAAAGATTGGACGGTCAACATTTGAACGACTGAAAAACAGCGGACAAATGAAAGTAGTACGCACCCAGGGCGCACGAAAAATATATGTGGAACGCATCGAAGCCGAAAAGCTACTATTAAAAGACTTACAAGATTAGTTATTTTGCCACATTGTCAGGTATTTTGACAATGTGGCATAACTCATGCACGGGCAGCAAATAGAGTTATAAACTAAAAGAACCAAACAAAATGGCTCAACAAAAAATTAATAAAGAATATTGCTTAACCGACAACTCGGTAAATGTGTACAGTTATAGGTGTTTAACCGAGGGAATACAACTAAACAGATATACACCGGCAATAGGTTTTTTAATGCATAACCGTGAAAAGGGAGTTGCAGTCCGTTGGGAAGATTTCCGATTTGACGGTGATAAGCTTTATGCAAAGCCCGTAGTAAATACAACAGCATTCCCCGACTTAGCACAACAAATTGAGGACGGTTTTTATGATGCTGCAAGCTGTGGGAAAATTGTTGCACTGGAATGGAGTGACGATAAGGCAATGAAACTAGAGGGGCAAACAGGAATAACAGTCACTAAATGGTTTCCCCGTGATATTTCAATTGTAGATATCCCCGGAAACTATAACGCGTTAGCGAAAATTTATGACGAAACAGATAACGTTCTAATGGACTTATCCGACACAAATAAGGGCGTTAATTCTATTATTGGAAAAAAGCCCGTATTTAGTGCAACCCTAACAATTAAAAGCACTCTAAACCTTAAGGATAATGCAACATCGAAACAAATAACAGTTGCATTGACGGACTTAAGAGCCAAAGCCCACCGTGTAAATAAAGCAGAAAAAGCCCTAGAAGATTTAAACCGAATTGAGGTTGATAAAATACTCAATAAAGGACGTGCAGAACAGAAACTAACTAAGGACTTAGCCGACAAACTACGCAAAACGTATGCAAACAACCCCAAAGGACTAGAGGACTTAATAAGTTCTATAAAAGTTCGTGAATTGCCGGAAAAGTACAAAGGGAAAACATTTTCCGATCTATACAAAACGGGTGAATTGGAGGACGTAAAAACAAATTACCCATTATATTACGAAACTATCAAAACAAACAAATAAACCGTTCACCGCAAAAAAGCCGTCCGTCCTCTCTCTTTATCGTTTTTTTATCTCAGGGGAAAAATGATAGGCGGACGGCTGTTTTGAACTAAACAAAAGTAAGATTATGATAAAAGAAACTGAAACCAGTCTAATTATTGAGATACCAACCCAAAAGCCAAAAGAGGTATTAAAAGAGATACAAAAGGCTTTAGCAGATACTCTATTGATATTTGAAAAGATTGATTGTGAGATAGAACCAAATTTGAATGTGCTAAAACAACTATTATTATTCACCATTCAAACACCCGAACAGCAGATAGAAATTTTTAAGAATAACGAACATTAAAAAAATAAAATTACATGGAAAAAGTAATAATGTCGATAGACAAAACAGCAATAAGTGAAAAAATAGAACTTTGCAAAAAGGCGGCTGAAGACTTGCAAAACCTTTACAATGGTTTTAATGAAATTGGAGTTAAACCAACCATAAGCCAAATGTTTAGCTTAGTTTCAGCCAACCGACAAAGCTCCGGGCTTGAATACAAGATTAAAGATTTGATTGTTGACAATACCGAAATGCAGACGGTTAATAGTCTAACAATGAACCGAAGCAAACTAATAGACATGTTAGACACTCCCCAAAACATTGTTGAACTGGTTAAAGAGTGCGGAACAGAACCACAATTGCAAAGAAGTGATATAGGAATGTATTTACAACTTACAGACGGAGTTATAAACACCGTTGACGGGTATGAGAACATAATTGCTGAAAAGTTCACATTATACGCACAGAATCAGAAACAAGCCGACATGTTTAAATTTTTGGACGGAATGTTAGACGGATTAAATAAGTATTTTTTGACCGTGGAACCGGGTTTTCCTGACTTAAGAGGATATAAGTTTGAGGGGCAAACAATAGGTTATAGTGTTGATTTAGGGTATATATCGAGATTTTAATTTAAATAGCTTGACTTATGGGACATGTTTCTAATGATTTATTAGACGTTTACAATACATACTTTCAACGCCCTTATCATATTGCAAAAAGTGATAGTAATAATAAAGAAATTGCTATTAATTATAGCATTCCAAATGAATGGAAAGGGATGGCATCGGATAACGGTGCGATAATGGAGGATTATTCAAAGCACGGAATAAAAATAAATGAAATACGTAATTTACCGGGACACCCTAGTGGCATTGAAGTTTATTTGCCAGTTGAGCTAACAAATGCAAAAGGAGACTACAAACTTAAAATTGACTGTGCAACTATTAGGGTTACTTTTAAAAATACGATTATTCGCACAGCATTGTCCGAACGGCAAGGGACTGTAAAAAGGCAATTCAATACGGGAGATTATATATTTACAATAAAAGGGGTTTTGATTGATAAAGACAGAAAGTTACCGGAGACTGATATTCTAAAGTTAATCAAGATGTCAAAAAATGAAAGTCCAATATACTTAAACAATGCATATGCGGAACTATTTATGACTGGGGAAAACAGAATCGCTATTGAAAGCCTAGAGTTTCCCGAACAGGAGGGAAAACACATCCGACACCGCCCGTTTGTAATGGTTTGCGAAACTGATTTTATAAACAAATTAGTACTTAAATAAAAATTTAATGCATTGGATATGTTTAAGGCATTTCACATATTGGCATTAAATGAAGTTAGCGAAGTTTGCAGCAAAAAAACGGGTTACGACTGCAAATTTCGCTATTAAAAAAAGCCGTCCGCCCACTCTCTGACTGTCATTTTTAAGCTCATACTAAAAAATGACAGGCGGACGGATTTTATTTTCAAAAAAAGAAAGAGAGTAACACACACGAAAAACGGGTTAAACCAATTGAAAGGCAGGTAAGAGAGCTAAAAAATAAACCGTGTACAACTCACTTGTTGAACACGGTTTAAACCAATTTAAAGCTTTGCAGGTAAGAAGTGCAAAACAATAAGCTGCAAAGATAGAAAGTATTTTGTAAATATCAAAACTCTATCATTATGCACCAAAAAATATATTTTGGGAGTGTTATTATTCAGCACATTCCCACGGGCGAAAAGCAAGCAGTAAAAAACATTATTTTTTTAGATAGTGATACGCCCCCGGGTATGCGATTACGGGCGTATGTACTTAAACACATCGCCCCAAAAGAACGGGATAAATACACAATATTACGGTTTTGCACCGAGAGCGCAAAAGTAACAGGAGTTACAGCCTACTAAACTGAAAAGATATGCACACGGACAAAATTCAGTTTTCGTATAATTGGAATAACAAGCTACAAAACAAGGCTTTTACAACCATACGACTACACAACCCGAATAAATACAAAGTGGGCAATGTGTACGAAATTGAGATAAACGACAACCCCAAAGGAACTGCAACGCTACAAGATGTTCGAGTATTGAGAATTGATCAACTGAACGACTTCATTTGCTACCTAGATACAGGCTACAACCGAGAACAAACAATAAACATGCTGCAACGTATGTACAAGAATATAAACTTAAAAACGGCATTGTTTGACTTTTTACTATTGGTTTATAATAAGCCAGAAATACAAGCCCCAAAGGAACTGCAAATGAGTTTGGAGTTATGACCGGGTAAAGGTTACACAATGGGCCTGGAACAAAACACATGTATTTTATGTAAAGCACAGTAATACAGATTGTAATTTATAAGCACACACGGAAAAAATGCAAAATAAATTATTAATAAGACTTTTAATGTACGACAATATACGACTTTTATTGCCCTATCCATTTGCAAGCAAACCCGAACAGGAAACGTTTTGCACCCGTTTTAATTTATTCGTAAAGGACGAAAAAAAGGGAATTTTGCACAATAAGGGATATGAGGGAATGAAGCAAAACAAAGGGCTTTATATCAAAATAGAACTACCAACATCCGGGAGAAAAGGCAGTTTTTCAATATCTTTCTCACTGCATAAGTTCTATAATTCCGTTAAAAATGGGGATTTATATAATTACGACGACTTCAATTTTGAAAGCGCAAACGAAGCAAACCAACTATTAACCGACTTTTTAAAAATAGACCTAAGTACGGCACTGGTTAAAGCGTTTGAAGTTGGTATAAACATAATTACACCCACAGACCCCGACCACTATATGAGGGAATTAAACCGAATAACTGTAAACGGGCGACAAATGCGGATTTTAGAAGATTTGCATTACAAAGAATACAAGCAATACAGCACCAACAAAGACAAGGATAAACGCATTGTTTATATTTTCTATAACAAAACCTTTGAAGCCCGAAGCAAACTAAAAGACAAAGAACGTAGGGAGACCATCCCCGACAATGTTTTGAGGGTAGAAAAGGACACGCACCGCCCATCGGAAAAAGTTTACTTCAGACAGTTGTTTGATCCGAATTTTCAGCAAATGACAAAGTACGAATTTAAACAGCGTTTTGTTGAAGATTTGGAGTTTGAAACGCACTATTTTAAAACAAAGGATATTACAAACGTTCAGTATGAAATTATAAAAAGCATTGATAAAATAGGAGCTGAACAAACGTTGATTAATCAAAAGGCACTTTTAAAAATGGGCGCAATCTCAAACAAAAAATATAGATGGTTTAAAGAACAATTTGACGAAATAGAAGCTAAAAACATGAAATTAGACAAACAAATTTCAAAAACATCCGAAACGTTTAAATACCTAATAATCAGTAAAATAAATGACATTTAATAAAATGCCCTTTACGTCAATTTTTAGGTGTTCGCTTTTCCTTAAAAACAAACACAATAGAACACGGCACGGCAATAAATGAACATATAAAATGAACTTAAACACATTTATTAAGAGAACAAACAACATTTTACGGCTATATACGCAGCCGTAAACCGAAAAACAGCACAAAAACCGACACGAAAAAACGAATTTCCGGCAGCTCGTACTACACCCGCCGTAAGGCATGAACGGAGAGAATTTAAAAGCGGGCACAGTGTTAAAATATAAGTATAAGTAAGAACATGGAAAAACGACACATACGAACCCGATCACAGCCCCAACTATGGAACGCACCCGGCAAAGAACAAAAACACATTGATATTTGGGAACGGATTAGAACAGAAACAAGGGCAATGCAACAAAATGAAATAAACAGAAACTTACCTACACCCGAAAAAAGGAGTTTGCATGTGATTTAATTGAAAAATGAGAATTAAAGTAAAAACCACCCAAAATTGAAGCAAAAAAACACAATGTTTCAGAATATACGATTAAATAATTAAAAAATGAAGGTTAAGCGTACTTAGAGCGCACAAACAGCCCGAAAAGAACTAAAAAACCCCGAAAAGCCCTATTTTAAACCTTTGCAGGAACGAAATAGCACAAGAAATTAAAACGGGGGTTTGATTACAAAATGTTTCAGAAAAAACAACACAAAAAACACCCTCGAAAAATAGTAATTACTTTAATCCAATTTTAATAATAAAGCGTATGAGTTCAACAGTACCCAAAGCAAAGAAACTAAAGCCCCGTAACAGCTATTCAGCAGACCAACGGGAAAAAGCCCGAAAGTATTACTTAATGGGTTTAAACATGCAAGAAATTAGTAAATTGATGGACGGGTTACCAGTGCGAACCCTCGAAAAATGGCAAACAGTGGAACAATGGACGGCTTTAAAAAACTGTAAACCTATAAAACAAAGGGCTTTAGAGCTAAAAAAAGCAGGTCGAACGATGCAAGAAATTAGCGAAACTTTAAAAATAAGCCGTGTAACAGCATGGAGATATATAAAAAATGCCACCGAATCAGACTAAAACAAGTAAAACAAAAAAACCAATTTGAAGAAATGAAGCAAAAAAGATACATACACCCGAAAACAGCAAGGCAATTGAAAAAGGACGGATTTAGAGCCGTGCAAGGTTTTGAAAGCTTATTGATAAACGAAACGGGCAAAGTTTACAACTTACAAACGGCAAAATATATAAAACCTACTTCAGGGAACTACATAAGGATCGAAAAAGAATGTTTGAGCGTTCCGAAATTGGTTTTACTGACTTTTAAAGGCGAACAGTACAAAAGTGGGCAAATAGTCTATATTGACGGTAATAAAACGAACTTAAGCAAAGAAAACATTAAATACAGCCGTTTATTTACCTCTGAACAAAACAACAAAGTAAATGCAGCCGATTTATTGACAGCTTTACGTTGTTATTTTGAAGTTGACAAGAATTTCAAAATAAGAGATAATTTTAAGACCCGTTTATATTTACAACATATCATTGAAAAACGGGGATTTTTTGCCAAATATAAGAAAATACAACACATTGAAGTTTATTTGACGTATTTAGGAAAACACATTTTTGAGCAAAAAAGCATTATAGACACAGCAAACGCCCACGGGTTACCCGTCCGTGATTGCTTAATTATAATAAACAGCTTTACAAATACACTTATAAGCGAAATTCTGCAAGATTTGAAAAACGGATATTTACACGAACTGGAATACAAACCAAAGCAACCAACAAAAACGGACGAATTAAAGCAGGTAAACAAATATCTTACAGAAAACGGACATAACCCCGTAAGATTGAGAAAACAGAGCGAAAAAGAGATTTTGAGAGATTACGAAAAGTTTTCAAATGAATTTAAAAACACCAAACAAGAACACGGAATTTAAACCGTGTTTTTTGTATTTTTTAGTGTGCTAGTCTTTATAAGACTTGAAACAAATACTTATTTTCAGGCATTTAGATAAATGGGTACAAAAACAGTACAAAAACGGGTACAAAATAGAGTTTTTGCGACCTATCAACAGCCGGACAATTGCACTTCTCAACATGCAATCAATAGACATGCAATCTAACAGCCGGAACAATGGCACTCGTCAACATTCAACCAATAGGCAAACGATCCGCACCGGGAACAATGGCACTTCTCAACATTCAATCAATAGACAAGCGATCTAACAGCCGGAACAATTGAACTGGTCAATACTCGACCAATAGGCAGCCATCAACAGCCGGAACAATTGAACTGGTCAACACTCAACCAATAGGCAACCATCAAACACCCGGACAATGGCACTGGTCAATACTCGACCAATAGGCGACCTATCAACAGCCGGACAATTGCACTGGTCAACATTCAACCAATAGGCAAGCGATCAAACAGCCGGAACAATGGAACTGGTCAACATTCAACCAATAGGCAAACGATCAGCACCAGGAAAAATGGCACTTCTCAACATTCAATCAATAGACAAGCGATCTAACAGCCGGAACAATGGCACAGGTCAACATTCGACCAATAGGCGACGTATCAACAGCCGGAACAATGGAACTGGT
>JAQTTH010000006.1 GCA_028710895.1 Paludibacter sp. | reverse complement strand
GGTCCCCCAGACCGGTAAATATTGCATAATATTCTTTGGTAATTCGTTGTATTTGTGTATATTTGCATTATATAACAGGTACTTAAACAAATAGTCATTTTGCGTATTTTGTATTAAGTTTCCTCATTTGTGTAATGTTTGTGTAATGTAAAATTAAACGCAAGTATGAAATACATTTCAATAATCCTATTCAAAAGTAAAAGTAATCTCTTAAAAAATGGTGAACACCCAATCGTTTTGAGAATTACAAAAGACAGAGTTCGTAAATACTTAAGTCTTAATCTTTCTGCAAATCCAAATCAATGGAATGAAGAATTCTCTCAATTCAAGAAAGATAAACGAATCAATCCTGATTACGATAAGAGCAATGCATATATTGTCAACCAGTTAACAAAAGCCAAAGCTGTTATAGATGACTTTGACCGTAACAAAATCGACTGGACTCTAAACCAATTCGAAGACGCTTTCCTGAATCGTTCAAAGCAAGGCAAAGTTAAACATTTCTTCGAAAATCAGATACGAAAACTAAAAGAAACCAATCATATTGGTAACGCACTTTGTTATCAAAGAACGCTTGACATGCTTGAAATTTTCGATAAGAAATTCGACAAAAAGTTATTCTCAGAAATCGACATTAAATATGTTCGGGCCTTTGATGTTTTTCTTCAGATGCCTCGTGAATCTGTATATACAAGTTCAAAGGGCAACAAAAGGATTGTACAAAGAAAAGGAAATTCAAGCAATTCACGAATGATTCATTTCAGAACTTTACGAGCAGTCCTGAATCAGGCTATCGAAGCCAAAGAAGCAAGCACATCGACATATCCTTTTGGAAAAGGAGGTTTTGAAGTCGCTAAATTAGCTGAAGAAACTGAGAAACGATATCTACCAACTGAGTATCTTTTGAAAATCAAGAATACAAGTTCACAAAGAAAAGTTAATGAATATGCTCGCAAATTATTTCTTTTTTCTTACTTTTGTTATGGAATTAGTTTTGTAGATATGGCGTATCTGACTCCCGAAAATATCAAAAGGCTCGAAAACGGGCTATATATTGTTTACAAACGACATAAAACCAAGAATAGTAAAGGAGCCAAAGCAATCAATATCAAGCTAACAGAAGAGCTGCAAATGCTTATCAACGATCTCTGTAATATTAAGAAGCCGGTTGAGAATTACTTATTACCAATTGTATCTGTCGAGGGTCTCACTGGCGAAGATTTATACAACCATTTAAAAACAAGATTGGGTAAGTTCAACAAGTATCTTGACAAAATGGCTATTGAATTTGGAATTAATGACTTTGATTTAACCTCGTATGTTAGCCGCCATACAATGGCCATGAGTTTACAAAACAACGAGATTCCTAGAGAAGTCATTTCTCAAATTTTGGGACACAAAGACCTTAAAACAACAAATACATATCTTGATAGCTTTAATAGCAATGTAATTGACGAAGCAGTCAAAGTTTTGTAATAAAAATGGTAATACTTAAAAAAAATGACATGATTTATCATGTCATTTTTTTTAAGTATTAACTATAACCAACTAAAACTCATTAATAGGAAATTTTAAACTATGATTAAGAAAAAGCTTACAGACCAATACTTCAAACAATTAGATATCCTTTCAGAAGCATTGTACCTATGTTGGCAAAATGCTTACAACTACGAAAACAACACACTTGATAAAACAGTACTAAAATATCAAATTCGATCATATGGTATCCACAATGAATCTGAAATTAGGAAAGAATATACCACAGATAAAATTAATAGATTTATACCCAGAATACCTAAGTGGACATTTAAATTGTCAGATTTTAAACGTGAATGTGTAGAAAGCTGGCAAGTTGAATTCCATGAACACGTAATTAATGAAATTGAAAGCAATCTATTCCGATTAACAAACAAAGCTGACAAAATAGCCTATGCTAATATTCTCTTGAGGGACATCAACAAGAGGTATATTCATAAACGAAATATTGATGAAGTGGAACGAAACAATAGGCATAGAGAGATGTTTCAATATGTATTAAACAGAGAATTTATTTTCAAAAGCGATGTTAAAACATTAACGACTGGAGAGCATGAAACATATCCAAATTACAATCTTACTTTTCGTCTATCTAAACATTTTAATTTCATTGATAGATTAATTGAGTTGTTTATTTGTTTCGAGATTGATATTGTCATATTGGCGAAAAAATCTAAATACAAACTTTATACATTTGAAAGAATCGAAACAGAAAATCAAGTTGAAGCGAAATTTAAATCGTCTCTAAACAGTAATTTTGATTTAATTGAAAATGGAACTGGAAATTTACAAAAAAATGTATATCCTAAATTCAATTCAACCCTTTCTGATGAATGCCTTATAAAAATCATGCATTATCTCTTACACAAAAAGAAATTGATTAATCCGAATACAGATATTTGGCTTTTTTGGTTCAACCGTAACTACATTAAAGTTCCTGTGCCTTTGACATGGGATGACTCACCTACATTACTCTCAAATGTAATTCAACATCTATGTGGTGAAAGCATTGCTGCGACCGTTAAAATTGCATTTGATACAACAGTTTACGTCAAGCCAACAAAAAAAAGATATGAACGCAGCAAAATGCATAAAGAAATAGAACAAATTATCACTATTTCAATGCAAAAAAATAACTAAAATTCCGACCCAAAATCCGACCTGACATTAGCCTCTATTTGAGGCTTTTTCTATATAATACATAGCATGTCCGACCTATCCGAAGTCGGAGTACGACCCTATAAATTCCATGATTTCATAGTATCTGCTTATATTTTGATAATACATTTGCAACAAGAAAGTCAATAGACTGCGCAGCTATTGACTTACATAAAATCAAAATAAAAAACTATTATGGAAACAAAATTCCAACCAACAAACGAAACTCCATTAGCTGCTTTAACCATTGGTCAATTTAAAGATTTATTAGGTGAAATGGTAAAGCCGCAATCAATTAGCCAATCAGACCAAAAAATCTTTCCGGAAACATTCGGTAAAAATGAATGCAGCAAACTAACCGGTTATGCAGTAAATACAATCAATAAAATGATTTGCGAAAAAGCAATTCCATTTTACAAGCGAAATGCTAAAGTCATTTTCAAAAGAGATGAGATTGAAGCATGGTTACTTGCCAATCGCATTCAAACAATAGAAGAATTCATCGAAGAAAAAGAGAACCGACTTTCAAATGGAAGGAGTAATAAATGAATTTCAAAGAACATTTTGAGAAGTTTGAAGCCGACATTCGAAAAAAGATGCTGGACGATGAAACAATTATTGAGTCTTTGAATGAAGTTAGCGGTAAGCACAACGTTCTGTTGAAAAAACTTGATTGCCTCATTGCCAGTCTAAGTGAATACAGAAAAGTTCCGGAGGATCCTTTCTTTACCAACGACGAATTTATGGATTTAATGAGTATCAGCATTCGTACCGCTCAGCTATGGAGAGATCAGGGCTTGATCAGTTATTCTCAAATCAGTGGGAAAATCTACTATCGAATGTCCGACATACAGAAACTGTTGGATGATAACTATCATAAATCAATTAAAAAGGCCAGAAAGCCATGATAGAAAAAAAAGAAGCCCCTTCGAACCTTGCAGTATCCGAAGAGGCAAATAAACCTGAGCAAAACAAAAATACAAACTTCATTCAAAAACTGAAAGCTGAAATTCATACTAATAGTCTGAATTCGGGAGTAAATGACACCATTTTTCCAATCAATGGGCTACCACATGTAATTCTTGATTTTGCATTGGAAGTTTCAGAAGTTTATGGAGTACCTGTTGAATTCCCTGTTATGTCTGCTTTATGCGCTGTAAGTGCAGCGGCAAGAAAGAAATTTGTAATAGACAGTGGCAAATACAAGAACTTTGGACAATTGTGGGTTATGCTGGTTGCTCCTCCCGGAGTAGGGAAAACTGAACCGGTGGCAGCTGCTTTCCGTCCATTACAAAAGCTGGACAATTCTAGCTACGATGATTATCAACTGGAACTGAGCCGTTGGAAGTCGGAATGCGCAGAAGCAAAACAACTCAAAGCTCAGGAACCGGAAAAACCTTTTTTCAAACAATGCCTGATTGATGATTTTACTCCAGAGAGTTTATATCAAACCATGTTCCGCAACAACGGATCCATATCGCTCTATCGGGATGAACTCTCAGGTTGGTTTGCCGATTTCGGCAGATACAACAAGAACGGAGAGATAAGTCGGTATTTGTCAATTTTCAATAATGCACAATTTTGTATCAATAGAAAAAGTGAAGAACCATTACAGATTCCAGAACCTTTCCTGACCATTTGCGGCACAATACAACCCGAAGTATTAAACATTGCTTTAAGCAGTAACACACTCAAAGAAAATGGTTTTGCAAGTCGTTTTTTATACGTCTATCCAAAAGAAGTCAAAAAGCAAAAGTATTCCGAAAGAACTCCGGATAAATTTATTATTGACAGATATGAAAAACTGATTACTCATTGCTTTTATTTGTCCAAGATTGAAAATCCATTTATGCTTTCCCCTGAAGCCAAAGAGCTGTTTATTGAATATGCCAATCAAACAACAGATCTGGTGAATGGTTGCTCAAATAACTTTGTTCGTGCCACTTATGCCAAAATGGAGATTCAGGTACTGCGCTTGGCTCTCATTATTCAAATTATCCGCGGTATTTACGATAATACGGAATGGCAAAAGGGAATGATTACAAAAGAAGCAATACAATACGCAATTAAGCTCTGCAATTATTTTAATTCGAGAATACTATTAGTTGATACAGCTAATATCTCAAGAAAAATGAATCCTGCTGAAGCAATAAAAACAATCCAAAAAGAATATGGCATTAAGAATAAGCAAGCATTTGCAGATTCAATTGGTTTATCACGTCAATTTATCTCAAAAATTTGTAACGAGTAAATCCAACTTAAATCAATTATACACTATAAACTAATAACTACCCTTGGTTGCGGAATTGCGGTTGCGGTCGGCTGAAATGCTTTGCCAGTATAGCTTTCAGAAAAAAACCACCGCAACTAAATAAAAAAATATAAATTTTAAAAACACATTTTAGTTGCGGTCGAATATCGCTACAACTGTTTACAGTAAACGGTTTCCTGCATTTCACGCCGCAACTAAGCAAAAATCACCTTATCATAAAATTTATTTTTTCAATCGTCAATCGTAAATTAATAAATTGTAAATTAAATTATGAACTATCCTCAACCATTTCTTCAAAAATACAAAGGCAAAGACACACGCCACGATTGCCCATCATGCAAAGCAAAACTTAGTTTCACGCAGTATTTAGATGGTAATACACATAAACCCATTCATGATATTGTCGGCAAATGCAACCGTGAATCCAAATGCGGCTATCATTACACTCCAAAACAATTTTTCATTGATAATCCTGATATTCAAAAATCTACACAATACGCTTCAAATTCAAAAAATGTTGATATATGCTCTACTCCCTCTCCTTTGGAGAGGGCTGGGGTGAGGTCAGGGGGTGAGGTGCCTTTCTCCTACGTCCAAAAATCCGCCTCCTACAAAAGTAATTTTGTACGTTTTCTCTTTGAACACTTCTCAGACAAACAAATACAAAACGCTGTTGAAAACTATGCTTTAGGAGCAACAAAAAATAAAGAAGTTATCTTTTGGCAAATAGATATTACCGGGAAAGTCCGCACTGGCAAAATTATGCAATACAATCCAGAAACTGGAAAACGTATTAAACATGAAAGTGGTGCAATTGATTGGGTGCACAACAAACTAAAGAAAGCCGGAACATTACCTGAAGATTTTAATTTACAGCAGTGTTTCTTCGGGGAACACCTTTTGACAATTTACCCGGACAAATCCGTTGCGATTGTAGAAAGTGAAAAATCAGCCATCATTGCCAATTGTATAATGCCGGAATTGATTTGGCTTGCAGCTGGAAACATAAACGGATTACCTATCGAAAAATGTCAAGTTCTGAAGAATCGAGAAGTGATACTTTATCCCGATTTGGGAGCTTTTGAGAGATGGAGTTTAAAAGCAACCGAAATACAAAAGCAGTGTAATTGCAAAATTACAATTTCTACCTTATTGGAAAATGAGGCCAGTGATACAGATAGAGAGAATGGGCTAGATATTGCCGATTATATTATTGCCGAACTAAAATCTAAGAAATCTATACCAGAGATTCAAAGTTGTTTTAGCCCCACTTTACAATTCATGATTGCTCAAAGCAATAGTTTAGAAATTCTGATATCTGGGTTACAATTAGAAGAAGTTTAATTCTATTGTATGCGCAAAATACTCATTGTTTTACGTTATCAATTAAATTAAATTTTCATAAAAGGCAGCAATTAAAATAAGTAATTACAACTAAATAAAAAAATATACTACTTTTGTATTTATTGTAAATCACACGAAAGCCCAAGATGTCAATCAAAAGGATAGATGAAAATGTAATACAAAAAATTGCAAAGGGCGAAGAAAAAGCTTTTTCGTTGCTCTACGATTGTTATTACACCTATTTAAACACTGTCGCACTTTGCTATGTCTTCAACAGGGATGTTGCTAATGAGATTGTGAATGATGTATTCATTAATGTATGGCATAAAAGAAATACGTTAGCTTATCCAATCCACTCATATTTGGTTCAATCAGTCAAAAATGGCTGTCTAAATTATATTCGTGCTCAACGTACTAATGAACGTGTACTAGGAGAACATAAAAAGCAAATGCTCGATTTTCAGGAAGAATACATTTTGTCAAATCCTACCCCATTGCAATATGTGGAAACACAAGAAATCGAAAAAGAAGTACGTAATGCGATTGAACGTCTTCCTGAAAAATGCAGGATTATATTTGAACAGTATTTATTCTCTGGAAAACTTCCTGAAGATATTGCAAATGAACTTTGCATTAATGTAAGTACAGTTCGGGTGCAAATCAAGAATGCAATGGACAAATTAAAGATTTCTCTAAATCATCTTATTTGTCTCTTTTTGTTTTTTTCTCTCAGTATTACGTTTTAACTAAAACTTAATTTTCAATCGATTCATATTAACAGAATGCAAAACGAAAACGAAAAATTTGAAGATTTAATGATTGATTACTTTTCGGGGGATATTTCCGAAGTTGATTTGCAGTACCTTTCAAATCTTTTAAAATCGAATAATAATTTCAAAATGAGATTTGATGAGATGGTAAAGTTCCATGCTGTTTCGTTTGCAACTCAAATCGAAGCTGAAAAGCAAGATAATTATAAAAAGTTAATGAAAAAAATCAATGATACACCAACATATAATATTTCTCGTTCGTGGTTTACCCATATTAGAAAAATAGCCGCCATTATTATTTTAGTCGTTTCTGTTTCTGTTGCCTCAGTTTATATTATCAAAGACATTTCTTCCTCTAATGATGCATTATTTTGCTTTGAGACCTTTTCACCTTTAGGCTCACAAACAAAGGTTATTTTACCTGACAGTACAATCGTCTGGCTCAACTCTGGTTCTTCTTTGAAATACAACCAATCGTTTGGTAAAAAAAATAGAGAGGTCACATTGCTGGGTGAGGGCTATTTTGAGGTAAAAAAGAATAAGGGAAAGCCATTCTTAGTTCATACAGATTCTTTAAATGTAATGGTGTTGGGTACTGTTTTTAATGTCAATGCTTATTCGGAAGATGCTGAAGTAACGGTAAACCTGATTGAAGGTGTCGTGAATATTTCTTTACCGAAACAGGAAAGTACTGGTTCGTTCACTATGAAGCCTAATGAAAAATTAGTTTTCAATAAACAATCAAAGAAGATGGTTTCTTCCGAAACAGATGCTTCCAGATCTGCATTATGGACTACAGGCAGATTAAGTTTTGTTGATGAAACCATCGAACAAATTTCAAAAGATTTGGAACGCAAATATGATGTAAAGATTAAAATTGCAAATGAACAGATTAAAAAAGAATTATTTTCTGGAAGCTTAAATTTGAATCTCTCGCTGAATGAAATACTTTCTTATATTGATGTTGATAAAAAGTTTACAATACACCAAGTCGGCGATACAATACATATAGGTATCAAACGACAGTAATTGCTGAGAAATTATATACAAAATCCCGTTTTTAGGTATAGTTGCTTCATAAATTTCTATATTTCTCATTTATACGCTTATTTTTCTTCAAAAAACAAGGTACAGCCTAAATGTTTTCAGTTAGAGATGTGTATATATTAATAGAGAATAATTTGAAATCTTGGTTGTTTGTTAACTCATGTTCACTACCACTTTCCAACTCGTATTAGTTTTTTAATTAATGAAAGAATGTTTGATAATCTAGGTCAGGCATTCTTTCTTTTTTTCAAGATAATAAAAAAATACAAGAATAGCCTAAACGTTTTCCTTTCGAGATGTGTATATAGTTATAGAATGCAATATAATGCAATCTAGCTTGCTAATGTTGGATAAATCACACCAATTCGAAAAACTTATGATGAATCATTTATCGGGAACAATTTCCGATAGTGAGGAGGGTGTGTTTTTAGACATTCTCAATTCCGATCCTAAATACAAAACTCTGTATAACGAAATGGTAAAGACTAGAGCCATTTCACAAATTCCTCTCATAGAATCTAAAAGAGCTTCAAATTACAAACTTTTACTAAAGTTCTTAAATAATGAATTGTCAGTAAACTTTCAACATAGTTTTTGGCAATACTTCTCAAGAGTCGCAGCTATCATTATCTTCGTCCTTTCCACGTCTGTTTCTACCTATTATATTTATACATCGTATAACAATTCATCAAATAAACTGATGAGTTATCAAACTGTTGTACCCCTCGGTTCTCAAGCCAAAATTGTTCTCCCTGATGGAACGGTAGCTTGGTTGAACTCAGGTTCAACATTAAAATACAATAATTTATATGGAAAGACAAATCGGGATGTTTTACTGACTGGTGAAGCTTATTTTGACGTAAAAAAAGACAAAAGTAAACCATTTCTGGTACATACTAATGATATTCAAATAAAAGTACTTGGAACTGTTTTTAATGTTCGTTCATATAATGATAATCCAACGGTTGAAGTAAATTTATTGAAAGGGAAAGTGGATGTTTCAATGATAAATAACGAGAATATTGGAAAGTTAACATTGCTGCCAAATCAGGAAATGATTTATACTAAAAAATCTAAAACAATGAAATCATTTGCTGCGGATGTTTCTAAATCTGCACTGTGGAGAACTGGTAAATTGTGTTTCATGGATGCTTCGGTTGAAGACATTGCAAAAGATTTAGAAAGAAAATATGATGTTCATATTATTTTCCAGTCTGATAAAATAAAAAATGAATATTATTCTGGGAGTCTTAATTTAAATTTACCTATAAATACATTATTAGAGTATATTGATGTTGATAGAAAATTTACAAGAACGTACAACGGCAAAACAATAACAATAAAAAATAAATAGGAAATATATGAGAAATACAACTTGACACATAAGTTTGATAGTCTAAAATTAATTTAGACTTATATTGAACCAATTATACTTAAAATCTTAAATATATTATAAATGAAACACAAATTTGAGAAACTCAATACTCTTGAAATAAATCACTTTATTTCGTTTCGTATATTGGCATTACTTTTATGTTTTTTCTATGCATCATGGGGGTTTTCATTGTCAGCTCAGGATACGAAAATTACATTAAAAATAAAACAGCAACCTCTGGGTGAAGTTCTAAATCAAATTGAACTAAAAACAGGATATTCTTTTCTAGTGAGGAGTAATGATGTGAACTTGAAAGAATTAGTTACTATTGAGATCATAAATAAAACCGTAAACGATGTATTAAATATACTTTTCAAGAAACAGGCAATTAGTTTTGAAATAACAGGTAAAAGCATTTCAATTTTTAAACCTCAAAAATCTCAAAACACTTCTCCGGTTCCTGCCTCAAAACCTCAAAAAAGAGCTACTGGAATAGTTTTGGATGAAAAAGGATTACCTGTTATAGGAGCTAATATAAAAATATTAGGGAGTAATATTGGCGTTATCACAGATATTAATGGTCGATTTTCAATTGAAGTACCAATAAATACAAAGCTTCGGGTTAGTTATATCGGTTACGATGCGAAAGAAGAAGAAATAAAAATAGGATCAGATATGATTATTTCCTTGGAGCAATCATTAAAGTCTTTAGAAGAAGTTGTTGTTGTTGGATATGGTACGCAGAAAAAAATATCAGTTACAGGGGCTATTTCTTCCGTTGGAAATGAATTTCTGATCAAATCGCCAAATTCTGCTATTTCGAATACACTTGCTGGGCGTGTAACTGGTTTATCAACTGTTCAATACTCAGGACAACCGGGTTCTGACGAACCTGCCATCTTTGTTCGTGGATTAGGCTCACTAACATCGGATGCTTCATCTCCATTGATGCTGGTGGATGGGGTGGAACGCTCCTTTAATCAAATAGACCCCAATGAAGTGGAGAGTGTTACGGTTTTGAAGGATGCCTCGGCGACTGCAGTTTATGGGATTCGGGGAGCAAACGGAGTTATTATCGTGACCACAAAACGAGGTACTGAAGGAGCTCCCAAGATTAGTTTTACTATGAGTACTGGTATGCAAACACCCTCCCGTTTAGTGAAAATGGCAGATAGCTATACCTATGCAATGAAATATAATGAAGGTCAACTTAGCGATAATCCATTAATTTCCCCATCTTCATTAATGTTTACACCTGAAGCAATTAAAGCATTCAAAACCGGATCAAATCCATTTATTTACCCGAATACGGACTGGGTGGGTCAAATCGTCAAACCATATTCACCTCAATCACAATACAATATCAATATCTCTGGAGGTAGCAAAGTGGCAAAGTATTTTGTTTCATTGGGCTACCTGAGTCAAGATGGGCAGTTCAATACGTTTAATACCGCAGATACATATAATTTTGGGTATAAACGTTATAACTACCGGGCTAACGTGGATTTACAAATGACGAAAACGACCACTCTAGCTTTTACAACTGGAGGAAGGGTTGAGGTAAGACAACAACCAGGACAAATGGCTTACGATGGAGTTTTTCCGGTTCTTTATGGTGCTGTTCCGTTTGCAGGATTAATTTCTGATAGTAAATTATATTTGATTGGACAAAATCAGGTGGGGATGTCTGGAACCTATAACGGTGCTCAGGCAGTTGGATTTGGCACAGGATATCAAAACGCCACGTCTAATATACTCAATTTGGATATTCAACTATCCCAAAAGCTCGATTTTATTACAAAAGGACTTAATTGGAGACTAAAATATTCAAATAATAGTACAGTTGGATTTACAAAATCCAGACAAAAATCTAAAGCATACTATACACCAAAATACTTAACTAATGTGCCTGGTCCTAATTTTAATAAAGGAGATAGTACTGTTGTATTTGTTCAAAATGGAACTGATGGATTAATTGGTTACGGCGAGTCATCATGGAATGCACGCAATTGGTATATGGAAAGTGCATTTTCGTATGATCGTACTTTTGGAAACCATCAAATTACAGGGTTATTACTTTATAATGAGAGTAAAATCTATTATCCTTCGGTTTATAACGACATTCCTACAGGTTATGTTGGTCTTGCAGCCAGAGGTACTTATAATTACAAATCAAAATACCTAGTTGATTTTAACTTAGGTTATAACGGGTCTGAAAATTTTGCCACTGATAAACGTTTTGGATTCTTCCCTGCAATTTCTGCAGGGTGGGTGATGACGGAAGAGAAATTCTTAAAAGATAAGGTTTCCTTTCTTGATTTCCTGAAGCTACGAATGTCCTACGGAGAAGTAGGAAATGATAGGCAAGGCAGTAGCCGGTTTCTTTATTTGCCCGATAGTTATATAACGAATACAAATCCAGGAGGACTTAATGCTGGTAACAATGTTTTAGCGGGAGGTTACAGCTTCGGTATAAATGATCCTACCATGCATATTACTGCTGCCGAAGGTAAAATTGGGAATCCTGGTGTGACTTGGGAAAAAGCAAAAAAAACAGATATTGGAATAGATGTTAAATTACTCTCAGGAAAGCTGGGTATAACCGGTGATGTTTTTTACGAATACAGAAATAATATTCTTACTACCCGAAATACGGTTCCAAATATACTTTCTTTCAATTTACCTGCTGTGAATATCGGTGAAGTGGAGAATAAGGGATTTGAAGCGGAAGTGAAATGGAGGGATAAAATAGGTAATGTAAATTACTATATTACTGGTAATGTTTCTTATGCAAAAAATAAGATTTTGTATATGGATGAAATTCCTAGAAACGAGCCTTATCTCTATCAAACAGGTAAAAGTGTTAACCAACCATTTGGATATGTTTTCACAGGTTTTTGGTCTGCCAATGAAGTTGCACAATATAACGATTTAGATGCTCAGGGAAAACGTATAACTCCGGATTACTTATATATGCCTAAACCCGGTGATTGTAAATATCAAGATTTGAATGGAGATGGAAAGATTAATTCAGATGATCAACAAGCCATGGGATTCCCTGATTATCCGGAATTCAATTTCAGCTTATCGGGAGGTTTAAGTTATAAAGGGTTTGATTTTAGCATGATGTGGACAGGCGCAAGCAATGTCTCACGTTCGTTTAACAGTACATGGAGAGTCGCTTTTGGTGGAACTCATGTTTCCGGACTTCTTCAATGGTTAGCTGATAATAGCTGGACGCCAGAGACAGCCAATACGGCATTGGCACCTCGCATTTCATTCACAAGTTCAGATAATAATACGAAAAACTCTTCATTATGGCTTCGGGATGCATCATATATTCGTCTGAAAAATGTGGAGATTGGGTATAATTTCGCAGGTTCTGCTCTAAAGAAATTGGGTATTTCTGGTGTGCGTGTTTATACGAATGGGTATAACTTACTCACTTTCGATAAGTTGAAATTTATTGACCCCGAATCAAGGACAAATAGTGCAGATTATCCATTGATTACGATTTACAATGTAGGTATAAATGTTAACTTTTAAATGAGAAACGAAATTATGAAAGTCATAAAACGAAATACAATACTGGTTTTAGTTGTAGGATTATTTATTACTTATGGTTGTGAAGACGTTAAGTTCGGTAATAATTTTCTTGAAAAAGCACCTGGGGTAGATGTAACCAAAGATACGATATTCAGTGACATTAAATATGCTGAGGATTTCTTATGGGGTGCTTATAAAACGTTGCCATATGGTTTGAATTGTGCATTTAGTGATGGAACACATGCTGGTAATCAATTCGCTAAAATGCAAACAGATGTACTTGAGAGTATATCCGATTTATCTCAGTCCTATTTAGGTTGGGGAGGAGCCAATTACTATTACAACGGATCATACAATTCAAATTTTGAAAATAGCACGAATGGAAAATGTCCATTTATAAATGATCAAAAGTTTGATGGAATAAGAAAAAGTTATATTCTCATTGAAAATATCGATAAAGTTCCAAATGCGGATCAAGTATATAAAAACAGACTAAAAGCGGAAGCCCGTATGGTTATTGCAGTTCAATACACAGAATTTTTTCGCAATTTTGGTGGTGTCCCCTGGTTAACTCATGCTTACACCACAAATGAAAATATAACTACGTTTCCACGTCTGACGGCGCAGACAACCTGCGATTCAATTGTGGCTGTAATTGATAAAGCAATACCGGATTTGCCATGGACTCTTGATGATCCTGAAACGTGGGATGGTCGTTTTACCAAAGCATCTGCTTTAGGTCTTAAAGCGCGTATACTTCTTTTTAATGCAAGTCCGTTATTTAATTCGAGTACTCCTTACTTGGCTGGAAAGGCATCTGATCAAAAACTTACCTGGCATGGGGGGTATGATAATTCACTTTGGAAAAAAGCTGCCGATGCTGCTCATAAACTGATTGAAGATGCTGAAGGCACAGGAGATTATAAATTATATCATCTGGATGGAAATAGCTATAGGCTAGATTTTCAGGGAGCATACTGGAAAAGAGGCAATGGAGAAATCCTTATTTCAACCAGATATGCATTCAAATCAACTGCACAGACTGAAGGTCTTATGTTTAATGCTTCGTCTGGTCCTGCAAATACGGCTTCCGGTTCGACCGGATGGGGTTGTGGAAATGTGACCGCTGACTATGTGGAAATGTTCCCTATGGCAAATGGACTACCGATAACCGATCCGGCTTCAGGTTATGATCCGGCATTCCCCAATGAAAATCGCGACCCTAGATTATACGAAACAGTCATGGTAAACGGTGATGCTTATAGGGGAAGGACCATTGAATTATTTATAGGAGGGCGTGAAAGGCCTTCGGCAGGAAATCTTGCAGCCATGACAGGTTATTGTGTCCGAAAATTTATCTTAGACCATGATGTAGCTACTAGTTTAGGAACTGTCATCCAATGGCCGTACTTACGGTTAGCTGAAATTTACTTATCGTATGCCGAAGCAAGTAATGAATATGAAGGAACTCCTAGTGCAGAAGCATACAGATGTGTTAACATAGTCCGTAATCGGGTTGGGTTGGGGAATCTTCCTTCCGGATTAAGTAAAGAACAATTCAGGGAAGCAGTGATAACAGAAAGAGCCCTTGAGTTTGGGTGGGAGGAAGTACGATGGTATGATTTAGTTCGCTGGAAACGCGATGCAGATTTTACTAAAACACTACATGGTGTAAATACAGTTCAATTGACTCCGTTTACATTCTCATATACAAAATTTGATTTGCCTGCACGGTTCTGGAAAACAACATGGTCCCCTAAATGGTATCTGAGTGCTTTTCCTATATCGGAAATAAATAAAAATTACGGATTGATTCAAAATCCGGGCTGGGAGTAATTAATAAATTAATTTAGCAATCTAAGAATGAAAAAAATGAAATATACATATAGCAAGAAACGTCTTTGTCTGTACTTTTTATTGCTTGTAAATTTGCTATGTTTTGCCCAACAACCAAATTTTAGTGGTTCTGTAAGGGATGAAGCTGGCCAACCGATCATTGGTGCATTGGTTACTATCAAAGAAAATTCAAAATTTAAAGTTTTTTCCGATCAGGAAGGAAAGTTTGAAATCCCCGGAGAAAAAGGGCAAACCCTTGAAATCACAACAGTCGACCAGCTTTCTAAATCTCTCAGACTAGTTGATACTAAAATGTCCATAACCATGGGTGGCAGCCACAAACTAATTCCAATTGGGTATGGCATGGAGCTACGAAAAGAAGAGATAACATCTTCCATTGGTCTTGTGGATGCGGAAGAATTGAATAAAATATCAGCGATTAACCCAGCCAACACCCTCTACGGTAAGATTCCGGGTTTAACGGTCTTGCAAACCGGTGGAACAGACTGGAACAACAATCCCACTCTTTACATTCGGGGTGTTGAAACGTTTGGAATAGGCGGATTTACGAATACAAACCTATTAACACTTGTTGATGGTTTTGAACAACCGATTTCGTCATTATCAATGTCCGAAATTGAAAGTGTTGTTGTTCTTAAAGATGCAGCAGCTTTGGCTATGTATGGGATGCGTGGGGCAAACGGTGTCATACGGATAACCACAAAGAAAGGAAATGGTAAAAATCTTTCTGTTAATGTAAATTATGAACATGGAATAACTAAGGCTTTTCGTTTACCGGATTTACTTAATTCATACGATTATGCAAATGCTGTTAATCAAGCGCGAGCTAATGATGGATTGATACCACTTTATAGCCAATCTATGTTGAATAAATACAAATCAGGTGAATCTCCTTATTTATTCCCAAATGTAAACTGGCTAAATGAGTGTCTCAATGAATTTGGCATGTCCAATAAATTTAATATATCTTTTCAGCAGCAAGCAGGTTCTGTTAGACATTTTACAGTATTGAATTATGAAAATGAAACAGGTTTATTGAAACCTGTTAATTTGAATTCTGGTTACAATACGCAAATTGGATATTATAGATTTAATTTTAGGACAAATATTGATATCGATCTCACTAAAACAACAAAATTCTCGGTGAATCTGGCTGGTAATTTAAGTAGTAATTCGAGACCCTCAACGGCAAACAGTGAATCTGATATTTTTTATACTATGTATAATACACCTTCATTGGCATTTCCCGTTAAAACACGAGACAATATTTGGGGAGGTTCTACCACCTATACCACGAATCCTGTTGCCTTGATTTCATCACAGGGATATAATGTTCAGGGAAATACTGAAATTTCTACAAACTTTATTCTGAAACAAAGATTAGACAAAATAATAAAAGGGCTGTCGGCAGAAGCGGGATATTCTTATAATAAATCATACCAATATGTTGACGTTCGATCAAAACAGTATCAATACCAACAGGTTAATCCGGTAATTGATCCAGCATCCGGGGTTATTACCGATTCAGCGGCAACTTTGTACGGAAGCAATACTGCTTTAGGGTTTTCACATTATGTTCTGCAGCAACGACAAAGAACAACAGCTTTATTAACTCTAAAATATGGTACTGCATGGGATAATAACGTATTAAATTCAAATATAATTCTCCAGTCTGATGAATTAGCCCTGAGCGGTCAAAACAATACATATAGGCACTTACTCGCAGCAGGAAATGTGCATTATTCGAAAGCAGGCAAGTATTTCGCAGATTTCTCTTTATCATACAACGGTACTAATATATTACCTACAACAAGCCGCTTTGGATTATTCCCAGCAGTTTCCGTAGCATGGAAACTATCGAATGAAAAATGGCTCGTAGAAAGTCTCATTGTAAATGATCTGAAAATTAGAGCTTCATGGGGATTGTCCGGTAACGATCAGGTGATGCAGAATATTTCAATGAGTACAATTGTTGGAGGATCAGGGTATTACTTTAACGTAAATAATCTTTGGGCTTATGGATTTGCAGAAGGACGTTTAGCTTCAACTCCGACCTTTGAAACTTCAAACAAATCGAATATTGGTTTGGATGCAACTTTATTTAAGATGCTGGATTTGACTGCTGATGCTTTTTATAATAAAAGAACTGGTATTTTGGTAGATGCTACGGGAACAACTTCAGGAGTAATTGGGGCGTATGTACCATATAGCAGTACTGGAATTGTAGAAAATAAAGGTTTTGAAGTTGGAATAAACTTACATAACAACAAAGATAATTTTTCGTATCATATTGGAGGTCAATTATCCTTTGCACGAAACAAAATTATTAATATGGATGAAGGTTATCAACCCGAGGCTTATTTAAAAAGAACAGGACATAGCATTGGTCAGGCATTCGGTTTACAATCCATTGGTTTTTTCAAGGATGCAGCTGATATCTCAGCCAGCCCAAAACAAACTTTTTCAATTGTTAGGCCTGGTGATATAAAATATAAGGATCAGAACAACGATGGCATTATTAATAGTTATGATCAAATCCCATTAGGTTATTCAACTTTGAATCCTGAATTTTATTTTTCCGGATTCATAGGTTGTGAATACAAAGGATTTGGATTCGATGCCTTAATTCAGGGTACTGCTAATCAAACGGTTTATCTGAACGCACCTACACTCTTTTGGCCGCTGAGAGGCAATATGTCAATAACACACTTTTCTGATAACGCATGGACACCTGCCAATGCTTCTACTGCAACCTTGCCAAGATTATCCATGTCGGAAAATGCAAATAATTATCAACCAAATTCAACATGGTTAACCAATGGATCATATCTTAAATTAAGATCTGTTCAGCTTTATTATAACCTACCAAAGCAGTTATTATCAAACATAAAGATTAAGAATGTAAGGTTTTATGTAGAAGGATTGAATTTATTGTCAATTGATAATATTAAGTGTGTTGATCCTGAAGCTATCTGGCCAAGCAACCCAACACTTTCCACATTCTTATTCGGGGCACAAATAGGTTTTTAAACTATTCAAATAAATATAATTATGAAACATATAAATGATCTAACAGAAGAAGGGAAAAAAAGTGTGTCAAAATTTGTATCATTTCATCAATCCCCAAGAAAATCTAATATTATGAAGATGAGATTAATAAAATTCTTTTTAGGAGTTCTTTTCTTGTGTATAATATTTAGCAGTTGTAATTACTTAGATTATAATGAATCTAGTCAATATGAAAAAGATAATGTATTCTCGGTTTTTGATAGAAATCAAGCTTTTCTTACCAATATTTACAGTTATCTCCCTTCTGATTTTAGTAGCGTTGATGGTGCGATGAGATCTTCAGCAACAGATGATGCAAAGCATGTTTGGGATTTGTCAGCTATCCAAAAATTCAATGATGGAAGTTGGAATTCGGTTGTAACACTTGATAACCAATGGAATAGCATGTATTCCGGAATTAGAGCCGTAAACACCTATTTAAAGGAATCTGCAGGACAAACATTTTCAGGCACAAAATATAATTCGGATTATGCTGCTCAAATGCAACAATTTGCTCTTTATCCTTACGAAGCACGGTTTTTGCGTGCATTCTTTTATTTCGAATTAATCAAAAGATATGGTGATGTGCCTTTAGTTACAACGGTTCTTACACCAGATCAAGCAAATAAAGTAGTGCCTGCAAAATTTGATTCAATTATTAAGTTTATTGTTTCTGAATGTGATTCGGCTGCACGAAAACTTCCAAAAACTTTTTCCAATTTTAGTACAACCAAGGAAACAGGTCGTGCCACAAAAGGTGCTGCATGGGCTTTAAAATCGAGGGTTTTATTATATGCTGCCAGTCCGTTACATAATCCAAATGCATTGCCATTGGGAGATCCAAAATGGATTGCTGCTGCGAAAGCAGCGAAAATGGTTATTGATTCTCTTAAGTCACAATACACACCTCTTCCTTCCTATACCACAACTTTCAATAATTTGACATCGAAAGAATTAATTTTTGAACGAAGGGAAGCTCTTTCTAATTACTTTGAATACGCAAATACGGCCGTTGGATTTGCAGGTGGTAATACGGGAACATGTCCTACTCAAAATTTAGTGGATGCCTACGAAATGAAATCAACCGGCAAAGGTATTAATGAAACCGGCTCTGGATATAATGCTTCAACACCTTATGTTGGACGCGATCCTAGATTTGTGGCAACGATTCTTTATGACGGTGCGGTGTGGAAAACTCCACAGGTTCTGCAAATTTGGAATGGAGGTTTAAATGCCCCACCAAAGTCAAATGCGACAAAAACAGGTTATTATCTAAAAAAATATTTGCTAGAAAGTATATCCCTTGATCCTGCGCTCCCAACAACAGGGTTGCATTGTTGGACAATATTCCGTTATGCAGAGATTTTATTGAACTATTCGGAAGCTATGAATGAAGCCTATGGGCCGGATGTTCCAGGTGGTGATCCTGTCCTCAACTTGACGGCACGAAGTCAGGTGAATGTAGTAAGAAACAGAACGGGTGTAGCTATGCCTGTTTTTCCTGCTGGAATGACTCAAGCGGCTTTCCGTGATAAGTTACGAAATGAAAGAAGAATTGAATTAGCTTTTGAAGATCACCGTTTCTGGGATATCAGAAGATGGAAAATAGGAAATACAGTAAAAGACATTTATGGTATTGATATTACGAAAGACGGATCAGGTGGACTAACTTATACCCGAAAATTGGTTGAAAACAGGATTTGGGATGAGAAAATGAATTTGTACCCGATACCACAAACAGAACTAAATATTAACAGTAATCTTAAACAGAATCAAGGTTGGTAAATATATAAACATAAAAATTAGAAAGGGGCAAGTTAAGTAAATAAATTTGCTCCCAACTATCAATTTTTTCAAGAATATCTGATTAAATTTCATTAAGAAGAATTAAAAAAAAGTGTATTTTATTAATAAGCCTTTTATTCGCATAAATCCGTTGGTGTGAATAAAAGTATTATACTATCAACGGAAAAATAAATAAACATCTATTTTTATGAAAAAGCTTACATTTTTAAATCGTATTGCAATCATTGCAATTTTTCATGTGTGTTTTCTAATGGGTATCTCTGCTCAAGGATGGGGATATATTTCATTGCCCGGTACAGGGTTGTCTGGGATTGATTGTGGCAAATTGGACATTAGTACGGGTGTAATCACCGTAGAAGCTTGGGTTATGGGAAAAGAAGGTGCACTTGCATCAAGTTTGGATGATCCTCAAAATGGTTTTCACTGGAATTTAGGGGAATGGTGGGGAAGTGTGAATTATGGTGGATCAGAAAAATGGCTTGATTTTAAGCGTCCTGCAAATTCTATCACTACATGGCAACATTTGGCTATGGTTATCGATGGAACTGCAGTAATTGTTTATGGAAATGGTGTTGAAGCTTACAGAGTTGATTATACAATGCCATTCACAACCTCTACTATAAATGACTTGATGATAGGTCGTAATAATTGGAGTCTTACAAGTGGTGCTGTATTAAAAATAGCAGATTTTAGAGTTTGGAATACCGTCCGGACTGCAGACGAAATTTTATCGAATTACCAATCACATGTTGATCCAACTTCACCAGGTTTAGTCCTTAATTATACATTTAACGAACAAACTGGTGATCACACTGCAAATTTAGTTGATGCGGCCAAAAACACAGGTATTTTAAATGATGTGGCAAATGTTGTGTATGGTTGGGGTAAAATTGGAGTAATACCAACAAATTTAGCCACTACCAACAAAACATCTAATGGGTTCGATTTATCGTGGGAAGATAGTGGTTTGGATTCTCAGTGGGAAATCCAACTTGATGATCCTGACGGTGGAGGCGTAGTGCTTCAGAATTCCGAAAAAACTGCTACAATTACAGACTTAACCTCCACATCATATACTGCGAAAGTGAGAACTATTTCACCAGTTCCATCTGATTGGTCCGCCCCATTTACTGTAAGCTTAACTACAGGGCTTGAAAGTAATCAATATTCTAATGCAACAACTATTAATAATAACGGACTAATTTCGATTAATAATTTAGAAGGTGCTAATGATATAAAGGTTTACAATGTATCAGGCTCTTTAGTTAAACAATTGAACTCAGCAGAATCAAATTGTAAAATCGATGCAACTAACTGGGCAAAAGGAATGTATTTGATTAAAGTAAATAATAACAATAAGGGAAAAGTATTTAAAGTTTCAATTTGAACATAACAAATTAATCCGCTAATTCAGATTTTTGAATTAGCGGATTATTAAAAGTCAACTATATATGACACTTTTCTTAAACTTATTATGATTGATTTTTGTAATTGATATAGTTCAATTTATTTTTTAAAGTGTTGTTCAGAAAAAAAACAATACACTGTAAAACTGTATGTCATTGACATTCTAATATACTCTTTAGGAGTATTGACAAAACTTCATCTCCCTGACATTATTTCTGGAAAATTCAATTTCAAAACAAAATATGTTACGAGCATAAATTCAGGAATTCACCAAATGGTAGAATATCTGATATGCAAATTACATAAAACATCTAATTACATTTTTTTGTATGAAAATCAATCGCTTCGAATTTATAAAAAAAATAGTCAGTTTTTTTGTATTATATGCTGTAAATCTGGTTACTGCTTGGGCCGTTGTAATTCCAATTGAAACTGCCAAAAATGCACTTATACTCCAAACTGATGCAGACAATAGATTATTGATTACATATTTCGGTGTCAAGTTGGAAAACTCGTCAGAGTATGCTTTATTAAATGCCCAAATGAAGCAGGACGATAATAGAGCAGGCGTTTTTAACCATGCATATACGCCATCCGGAACATGGAATCTGGTTGAACCGGCTCTCTCAATTACTCATTCTGATGGCAATCTTTCTACCGAACTTAAATTCATATCCTACAAAAACGAAGTAATAGATGCCAATGTTCAAATTCATTCTGTTTTGCTTAAAGACCCTGTTTACGGAACAGAAATTACATTGTATTATAAAACTTATATCAATGAGAATGTAATTGAACAATGGAGCACTATTAAAAATAAGGAAAAAGGTTCCATAACACTTCAAAAATATGCGTCGGCCAACCTCAATTTTGTTGACAAGGACTATTACCTAACACTTTTCCACGGTGGATGGGGTCGTGAAATGAATCCGGAACAAACTCTTTTGTCTTATGGGATAAAAAGTCTTGACTCTAAATTGGGTACAAGACCAGATAGCTTTATGCAACCGGTGTTTATGGTATCGTTCGACAAGCCGGCTACAGAAGAAAATGGCAAAATATTGCTTGGGACTTTAGCTTGGTCAGGTAACTATAAGATGGAATTTGAAGTTGATCCATATCATAATCTCCGCCTGATTGCTGGTATTAATCCATACTCATCGGAATATCGGTTAGTTTCAGATAAAGAATTTGAAACGCCTTCATTTATCTATACTTTCTCCAATCAGGGGATTGGTGAAGCAAGTCGACAGTTACACAGATGGGCGCGAAATTACCGGTTACTCGATGGAAATGGTAGTCGTCTGACTTTGCTGAATAACTGGGAATCAACTTTTTTTGATTTTAATGAAGCTAAATTGATCAACCTATTTGCAGATGGCAAAAAATTAGGTGTTGATTTGTTTTTACTCGATGACGGATGGTTTGCCAATAAATATCCAAGAAATGATGATCGTGCAGGTTTGGGAGACTGGGAACCTAATCGTAAAAAATTACCCAATGGAATAGGTTATCTGGTGAAAGAAGCAGATAAAGCGGGTATAAAATTCGGGATATGGATAGAACCTGAGATGGTGAATCCAAAATCGGAATTGTATGAGAAACATCCGGAATGGGTCATTAAGCAACCGGAAAGACCTGAATTTTATTTCAGGAATCAGTTAGTTCTTGATTTAACAAATCCTCAGGTTCAGGATTATGTATTTCAGATAGTGGATAATTTGTTTGGAAAAAATACAGAAGTGGCCTATATTAAATGGGATTGTAACACTGCTATTTATAATGCAAATTCATCTTATTTACAGAAGACTGGGCAAAACCAATCGCAATTGTATGTTGATTATGTAAAAGGACTTTATAGAGTATTGGAACGTATACGCTCAAAATATCCGAAAATACCTATGATGCTTTGTTCTAGTGGCGGTGGTCGGGTAGATTATGGAGCATTGAAATATTTTACGGAATTCTGGCCATCGGACAATACAGGTCCTGTTGAACGGGCTTATATTCAATGGAATTACAGCTATTTTTATCCGGCAATTGCCCTTTGTAACCACATTACTGATTGGAGTAAGGTGGGCATTAAATATAAAACCGATGTGGCCATGATGGGAAAAATGGGATACGATATTGTCGTTAGTAACTTATCGGAAAAAGAATTGATGTTCAGCCAAGATGCAGTAAAAGCGTATAATTCGGTCAAAGAATTGGTGTGGCACGGCGATTTGTATAGACTGGCATCACCTTATGAAAACCCATATTCCTCTCTAATGTTTGTAAATGAAGTGAAAAGTAGAGCTGTTATCTTTAATTATGTAGTTACCAACCGTTTTGATGAAAAATTCACACCAACACCAATTCGTTTACAAGGTTTAAATCCCGAACAAAAATATAGAATTAAAGAAGTAAATTTATATCCGGGTACGTCAACAACCTTAGACACAACTGCCATTTTCAGTGGTGACTATTTAATGAAGGTTGGTTTTAATCCTGATTTGAATCAGCAGCGAACAAGTGTTGTATTAGAAGTAAACCAAGAGGCGAAATGACAATTCAATATCATTAGAAATGTATTATTTGATAAATTTCCTAAAAATCATAAGAATGAAAACCATTAACGATTTATTTTCATATTACAAAGAACATAATACTAAAATCCAGTTTTTGTTAATTCTACTGTCTGTACCTCTTCTAAGTCACGCACAAACTCTCGAACAAAAAGCGCAATCAAAAATTGATAGCTTAAACAATTTAATCGTGTCTGCAAAAACAATGGGTATTAATGTTCAAAAGGAGAGCATGACCGTTCGGACAGCACAGATTTTTTTGAAGTATGCCAATTGGGACGCTTCCAATGTTTCAACAAACAGTTCGTATTTTACACAATATCCTTTATATGTTAGTAACGCCACTCAAATGGCTCAAAATCTTCCTGATTTTGAACGAAACGAGGTGATATTAATGTTGACAAAAGCTATATCAGACTTTAAATCAGTAATATCGGGGGCAATAGTTCGAAAACCAACACCTATAATTGATTGGTCAACTCTAACAATAGATAAAGATCAAATAATGTTTAATGGGAAACCGGTTTTTTTATCAGATTATATTTGGAAGCCGGGTGTAAGTGAATTTACTGATTTTTTTGGACAGTTGGATGGAGAATATATTACACCGAATTATGTTCAGAATGCAACAGGTACAATTAGTGGGTCAGCAATATCGGAATTACAAAACAAGACAACAGGAAAATTTGGATCTGTTTTTATGGATCATACTTCTGTACCACAATGGGCGATAAATAAATATCCCAATTTCCAGGTTGGATCAAGAGGATACACAAAATATGACATTGACAATTATGGATCTCGCGAGGTGCAAGGTTTTTTGTTAAAAGGCACTATTCCTCTCATGGCAGGTAAAAAATATACTCAAATGGGGTACATGTTATGCAATGAACCTGGTTGGCATACGGCAGCAGGAAGTTTTGATACTGGAGTAGTTTCAGATTCTACAAAATATAAATTTAGAAATTGGTTGAAAACTAAGTATGCTGCAATTACCGAATTAAACTCACTTTGGGGTAAGAATTTTTCTAGTTTCGATGCCGTAACGGTTACAATACCTATGGATAAAACCTTGCGAGGGACTCCCCAATGGTACGATTGGATGACTTTTAATATGGTAAGGGTTACTAATTGGTTTACTTTTTTGAAAGATCAGATTCTCAAATACGATAATACTGCGAAAGTACATATTAAAGTAATGCCAACAGACTGGACTGGATCTGATTGTGATCACGGATTAGATTTTGAAGCGTTAGCTAATTTAAGTGACATTGTCGGAAATGATGCTGGTGCAGGTGCTTATAGTAAAAACCGAAATGGGGGAACCGAAACATGGATGAACCGTTATGCATTTACATGGAGAGAAATGTGTATGTCATATGATTTTTTCAAGTCGGTAGCCCCTGATAAACCAATTCTCAATTCGGAAACTCATTTTTTATCGGGTTATAATTTTAGGGATTTATACATGACACCTGAATATACAAGGGCAATCACATGGTTGGCAAATATGCAGGGATTAAATGCTAGTCAAACCTGGGTATGGGGAAGAAATCAGAATGGTTCAATAAAAAGCGAAACAGGTGAAGGATATGCAGGATCAATTATGCAACAACCTCGTGTTTTGAATGAAGTTGAGTCAACGACGATGGATTTAAATGCAAATTCTGTTGACATGGCTGCCATACAAAGATTAAAAAGACCACTCAGAATTTTTTACTCTAAAACTTCGTCAATTTCCATAAGCAGTTACATGGATAATATTTATAGTCTGTATGAATCGCTCTTTTTTAATGGCATTCCGTTAGGATTTGCCACTCAAGGAATTATCACAGGACAAAATAATAGCGATTGGGCAGCAATTCTTGTATATCAAACACCTAATGTTACGAGAGACGAATTAAATGCGTTGCAAAGCTATCTTAATAATGGAGGGACTGTATTCATTGATGGGGTTAGTTTAAAAAAAGATGAATATGGTCGTTCTCTGTCTCCACTAACGCAAGGAACAGGTCAGTTGATATCCACAAGCAGTTTATCATACATGGCTTACAAAGCATTACAATTTGTCACAACTAAAGATCTACTTCCGGAGGTGATTGTTACTGAAACCAATACGGTTGGTTCAGGTTTAAATGGATGTGTGTGGAGATGTGTGAAAAATGATCAGGGCAATAATGTTCTATCTGTGGTAAATGCCAGTAAAGGTGTTGCAACCCTAAATATTATTCTAAAGAATGCCAAAAATGGTACCTTGTGTAAAGATTTATTAAGAGGTGTTGTTGTGAGTTCAACTCCAAGTCTCCAACCGAATGAAGTGTACTTTGTCGAAGTTATAGATTCAAATGGTCTTTCAGGCATAAATAACCCTAAAAAAAACGATGATAAATTTGCGAAGCTTTATCCCACTCACGTAGATGAAACGATGAATATTTTTTTTTTAGAATCTCAAAAAGATGTTGAAATGATGGTATATAATATGAATGGTTGTGCTGTTATTAATCAAAAATATGCAGGAGTAAAAAAAATATCAAGCAAAATTGATAATCTTTCAAAAGGCGTATATATTGTAAAATTAATTTCAAACAAACAATCTCAAACATTATACTTTACAAAATAGATTTTGAAAATATTTTTTTAAAACGAGATAACTTTAATTGGACTAATAATCAAATAAAATGAAAAAATCATGAAAAACAAAAAAATCATCATTACGTTATTTAGTTTAATCTTTATAACGTTTATTTCCTGCGAAAAGAATAATATTGAATTAGATCATGCAATGACAACTACTCCAACAACTAAACCCCTTAAAGCTCCTGTGGTTGGCAAAGAGGTTGTCAAAGCAAATGATTTCCTTAATTCTACAGGTATTTGTGCCCACTGGTATGCGAACTTTACCAATGCTGATCATATTAATATGGTAAAATATCTTGGAATTCGCAATGTGCGAGGTGGTTGGTCAACAGTGAACGAAATGATTCAGTTGCGTCAACAGGCTGGAGTCAGGGGTATCGTGCAGACATGGAATGACCTACCATTCGAGCAAATAATAACTCGTACCATCGCAACATCGAAGCAACTTGTAGCCTCTGATGCATTGCTGGCTATTGAAGGAATGAATGAGCCTTGTAATTGGCCTGTGACCTACGAAGGAGTAACCTCAAGTCCGACCAATAGTGTGCCTATAGCTCATTCACAAAGAGACTTGTATACGCAGGTAAAGGCAGATTGGCAGTTGGCTAATTATCCCGTATTTCATTCTTCATTAGGAGCTGCATCACAGGCACAAAACCTTGGTATGCAATTTCTCCAAATCCCTGCTGGTGCAGGAACGATAATGGCTGCAGGAACGAAATTTGCCGATTATGCTAATCTTCATCCTTATTTTTGGAACCAACCGTTAATCGACAATGCCGTGTGGCGGTTAATGACCTTGGGTTCGGATAATATAAATGACGCAATGTATTCCGAACATTGCCATACCTGGAATGGATTTAATGGCTACACCCTTGCACAACTTCCGACCATACCACGTGTTATCACAGAATCAGGTTTTACTACAGTTGCGGAAAGTGGTTTTCCCATGGTATCAGAGGATTATCAGGGGAAAGCGGTTCTGAATACCTTTCTTGATGCATACAAGCAAGGCTTTAGCTATACCTTTTGGTATCAGTTAAAAGAAGATGAGTTACATCACGGTTTATACCGACCTGACAATTCTCCAAAGCTTGGTGCAACATACCTTCATAACATGACAACGATTCTCGCTGATAATTCTTCCAACTTCACACCAGGATCAGTTAATTACACGGTTCAACACAATTCCGGTCTCAACAAACCGGAGACCGTACACGATATGCTTCTGCAAAAGAGCAATAGCACCTATGAACTAGTAATATGGAGTGAACTATTAAGTGGAATCAACGATATCTCAATTGACCTTGGTGCAAATTACTCCTCGGTAACAGTATATGACCCTACTGTAGGCACATGGCCGGTACGAACAGAGCAAACGAATGTGAGATGGGTTGAACTACACACAATGAGTGATCACCCAATGATTATTGAAATTAAAGGAGGAATTGTTTCATCCTTACCCGATATTATTGTTACTTCCCTATCTTATAATGCAGCAACCGGCATTTTCTCAAGCATATTGAAAAATCAGGGCAATGTAGCAACTCCTGCTGGTGGGTGGATTGGAGTCCAATATAAAGTAGATGGAAATTATGCAACATGGGGTGGGATTACAGGATCGTTGGCTGCTGGTGCAACTGTAACAATAGGGTCAGACGGTGGAGCGTACAACATTCCTGCCGGAACGCACACGATCAGTGTTTTAGCTGATGATAATGCCGTTATCACAGAAACGAACGAGAACAATAATACCCTAACACAACCGATTGTAGTAAGTTCACTCCCGGATGTTATTGTCACAACACTTTCTTATAACACTTCAACAGGAATCTTTACGTGTGTAGTTAAGAACCAGAGTACCAGTCCAACACCTGCTGGAGTAGTTATTGGTGTGGCATACTCAGTTGATGGAGTAAATCGAACGTGGGGGAGTGTTGCGGGACCCTTGGCTGCAGGAGCTTCGGTTACTATAGGATCCGATGGTGGTGCATACAATATTCCTAGCGGTACTCACACGATTATGGCTTATGTTGATGATGTAAACCGCTTCACAGAAGCGAACGAGAATAATAATTCTTTTTCCACTTCGATTACCCGTTAAACTGTGGATTATTATTAGAATAAATAAACGTTAAGAAGTTTGCCTTAAAAAAAGACAAACTTCTTAACAATTAAATATTTAATAACTTAAAATATGGAGTTTAGAAATTGCATTCAGGAATTAATGCAAGAAATTGAAAGGATACTTCCAATTTATATGGAAAATCCATTAGACCAAGTAAAAACCAATGGTAATGTTTCCATTTGTATAATTGACGAAGAGGGCAATGTATATGGTAAAATGTTCGGTCAAGAAAAAGTTACACGTCGTAGCACTTACAAACTAGCTTGGATTAAAGCGAGTCAGGTTTGGATCACAAAAATGAAAACCGGAGATTACGAAAAATTGATTTTCAACAATGAAGTGGATGAAACCGTATTAGGTATTGATGCTCCAGATTTAATAGGATGGCCAGGTGGACAACCCGTTAAGCTTAAGGATGGCACAATTCTATCAATTGGTTTTAGTGGTTTTCGTGGAGAAATTGATTTGGAAATTGTAATTAAGGCTCTTACTAATTTAAATTATATTTAAATCACTAATTTGACATGATTTATCAACCTTCAGAAAACAGATATGTCGATATGATTTATCGTCGTTGTGGTAAAAGTGGCATCAAATTACCTGCTATCTCATTGGGCTTGTGGCATAATTTTGGCGGTGTTGATGCTTTTGAGAACTTTCGTAAAATTATTTGGAAAGCATTTGATGCTGGTATAACCCATTTCGATTTGGCAAACAATTATGGTCCTCCTCCAGGTTCAGCTGAAGAAAACTTTGGACGTATTTTAAAAATGGACTTCCAATCGCATCGTGATGAAATGATTATTTCCACTAAAGCGGGATGGGATATGTGGCCCGGCCCGTATGGCGATTTTGGTTCACGTAAATATTTAATTGCAAGCTTGGATCAAAGTTTGAAAAGAATGAAACTCGATTATGTGGATATTTTCTATTCCCATCGTCCTGACCCATTTACAGCACTGGATGAAACAATGGGGGCATTGGCAAGTTCAGTAAATGCTGGAAAAGCAATTTACACAGGTATTTCAAGCTATGAATCGGGAAGAACTCAACAAGCTGCCGACTTACTCAAATCGTATAATACACCTTGCTTAATTCATCAACCTAAATACTCGATGTTTGAACGTTGGGTAGAGGATGGATTGATGGATGTCCTTGATGATAATGGTATCGGTTGTATTGCATTTTCGCCATTGGCGCAAGGATTACTTACTGATAAGTATTTGAATGGGATTCCTGAAGATTCTAGAGCGGCAAAAGCAACGGGATTTCTTCAACTCAATGAAGTAACAACCGAAAGGATTGAAAAGGTGAAAAAATTGAACATAATTGCTCAAAATAGAAATCAATCGTTGGCCCAAATGGCTATTGCCTGGCTGTTGAAAGACGAAAGAGTAACTTCAGTTTTAGTTGGTGCAAGTAATGTAAATCAACTTCTCAACAACATCACTTCATTGGCAAATTTAAAATTCCTACCTGACGAGTTGCATCAAATTGAGAAAATTCTCAAAGGTTAAATGTGTTATATGATTTGTACTTTTTGAATTTATATCTGAAAACAAAGAGTATAAGAACATGGCCGCTATTAAGCTGTTAATGCCATTAGTAATAAAAATAAGAAGAAGTGTAAGTGCATTTTAATTTATCAACTTGGAATGAATTATACCCAAAATATGCCTTAATTAGATAGTGCCTTACTCTTTTATAAAATTTCAAAATAAATTAAAATGAAAAAAATATTAGCTTTACTTCTTTTTGCAATTTCTTTCCTTACTGTAAGAGCTGAAGAACCACAGTATCCACTTATTGGAGCACAAGTTTTTATTGAACCTGGCCAAACCCAACAAGATATAGATCATTGGTTTAAAGTGCTTGAAGAGAGCGGAATGACTATATGCCGGATTCGGATGTTTGAGTCTTATATGAAAAACGAAAGTGGAAATTGGGATTTTACTCTTTTCGATACAGCTTTTAAAGCAGCCGAACGTCATGGCATTAAGGTCTATGGTACTTTTTTCCCAGAAACTTCTAAAACGGATATAGGTGGCTGGAAAGCTCCAAAAGATGAAGAACAGCTTGCTAAATTTGCGGAATTCATAAAACAGGTCACAGTCCATTTTAAGCAATATAAATCGCTATATGCTTGGGTTCTAATAAACGAAATTGGTGGTGGATATCAAGATAATTCCTTTACCAGAAAATTAAGAAAAGAATGGTCGAAAACTAATCCGACAATTGATAGAAACGACAAAGGATATCCGGTTCTTGTCGATTTACTTGATGGAAAGTTTCGGGCTTATGAAAATACATGGGTGCTCAATTGGATAGCAAATGAGGTTAGAAAATATGATCAGAAAGTTCATTTACATGAAAATTGTCATGCCATTTTCTCATTAGTAGATGAATATAATTTTACTGAATGGAGACCATTCTTAAATAGTTTTGGTGGTTCGGCACATGCAAGTTGGCATTTTGGCTTTTTTGACAGACAGCAATATGCAATGGCCATGTCGGCAAACAGTGAGATGATTTATTCTGGAGCTGGAAGATTACCTTGGATTATGACTGAAATTTCAGGAGGTAACACTACCTATAGTGGAAATATTCCATTATGTCCTACAGCTGAAGAAATTACACAATGGTTGTGGACAATTCTGGCAACAGAAGGTAAAGGAGGTATTTTTTGGACACTTAATCCTCGTGCCTCAGGGATTGAATCGGGTGAATGGGCTCTGTTAGATTTTCAACATCAACCAACAGACAGAGTTCGAGCAGCAAGTGAGGTTATCAGTTGTGCAAAAAAGAATTCATTTGTTTTGAGTAAATCTAAAAAATACGATTCAGGTATAAATATCTTGTATATTCGAGAATCTTTATTTGCTGAAGAACAGCTCAACAAAGATGGAAAAAAAATGCCACCAAAGGAAACCGGGTCAATAATGAAAGATATGTTGGGCTACTTTGAAGTACTTAGCCAAAGCGGAGTTACTCCTAATTTTAAAGCGATTGAAGAGTATGATTTTTCACAAGACAACTTTGAAAATCAAACAATTATTTTGGCAGATCAAATAGCTATACCACAAAAATATGTTGAACAACTTAATCATTTTGTAAGCAAAGGAGGCAAATTGATAGTGGACGGTTTAACCGGATTTTATGATGAGAATGTGCACAATGTAATGCTAACAGGATTTCCATTAAAATCGTTGTTTGGTGGTGAAATAGCAGAATTCAAATATAACGATACCCCATTTAGTTACTCAATGTCAGGCTCGAAGGTTACTTTGCCTGGATATGGTTGGATTGGAAGAATTAAATCATTAGCAACGAGTAGCACTTTGAGCACAAATGATACAGAAGTTACAGCAATTCGCAATCAATTCGGTAAAGGGAAAGTTATCTGGATTCCTACCTTAATAGGTTATGGTGCAAGGCTGTTTGGATATAAACCTTTAGCAAAATTTTTATATAAAGAATGTGAATTGAATAAACAGCCATTCTTGTTTGATAAATTTCAACCCTTGGTTTCAATGAAAACTCTTAAAACGCAAGATGGTTACATAACGGTTATTTTTAATAAGTCAAAAGAGGTAAAAAAAATGATGATTAAACAACTATCTAACAACTTTAAATCGCAAATTTTATTTGCAAACAAAAAGGGCTTTTGTAAAGGAAGCAATTTAATGATTTCACCAGAAGAAACGGTAGTCATAAATTGGAGTCTTAAATAATTAACAATGTGAATGTATGAAGAAGTTTATTTTTATTATAACCATTTTATCTTATTTGGGTATCTGCAACCTGCTTGCTCAAAAGTCATCTGTATTACCCAATATTGAAAATGAATTGGTGCCATTTTCAATAAATTGGGAAAGTAGCAAAGATTCGAAATTAAATTTATCATTTCTTCTTGATAAACCTGCTGGCAAAAATGGTTTTATTTCCATTAAAGATGGGCATTTTGTTAAACCAACGGGTGAAAGATTCAAAATGTGGGGAGTAAATATTGTCGAAGGAGCCTGTTTCCCCGATAAAAAAGATGCCCCGGCTTATGCTGCCTTTCTTGCTCGTTTTGGAATTAATACAGTAAGGCTACATATTATGGATCGTAACAGTAGTCAGAATTGTAGCCTTTTCAATTATAAGCTGAATAACACTAGAGAACTTTATCCAGATCAGCTTGATAAATTGGATTTTTTTATTTCAGAACTAAAAAAAGCTGGAATATACAGTGACTTAAATCTTAATAATTACAGAATTTTCAGAAAAGACGATGGCGTTCCGGAATACCAATTCCTGAATTATGGAAAAGGGGCTACATTATTCGATGATCACCTTATTGAACTCCAGAAAGAGTATGCAAAGCAACTATTAACACATATAAATCCATATACTGGTAACGCTTACATTAATGAACCTGCAATCGTTATGGTAGAGATTGTGAATGAGAATTCACTCATTGATGAATGGATTGATGGAAGGCTGCTGGGCAAAAATACAACTATTAGCGATGACGCATGGATTGATTTACCCCCATATTATGGAAAGGAATTGACAACTAAATTCAATTCGTGGCTTAAGAAAAATGTAAATATATCAGAAATAAAAAAAATAAAGAAAGAAGTCGGAGTAAAAACGGGCGAAGATCTTCCGAGGCTAGCTCCAAAGGAATTTAAAAATGCTTCGGAATTACGATTTCACACTGAAGCAAAATTTATTATTCAGACTGAAAGAGATTTTCACACCGGAATGTATAATTATCTAAAAAAAGAATTATTGGTTAAATCATTGGTTATAGGAAATAGCGACAACGCTCATAATCACAATAGTTATGCTTTCCTTTCTTCAGCTTCTTTACTCGATATTGTTGATAGTCATGTATACTGGCAACACCCTGATTCAAGAGAAATTAGCAAACCAATGGTAAATGATCCGAAATTCAGCACTGTAGTACAGTTGTCACGGTCGGCAGTTGAAGGGAAACCTTTTACAGTTTCCGAAACTAATCATCCATTTCCTAATGAATATGCATGTGAAGGAATACCCATTTTAGGAGCTTATGGTTCATTGCAGGATTGGGATGGAATTTTCATTTATGCTCTGGAGCATGTTTCACCCGATTTATGGAACAATAATTATTCAGGTTCATTTAGCATGGGTTTGGATCCAATTAAAATGCCTTCAATGGCTGCAATTGGTTTAATGTTTTTAAGAGGTGACCTTAATCCCGCTGAATCATGTGTGCAAAGAGGATATACAAGATCTGAAATTATTGAAGGAATAAGGGAAACATCAGATCATAAACCGTTTTTTACTAAAGGATTTTCACCATTGATTCCATTAATTGAAAAAACAAGGATCAGTTCATTTGATAGTAGGATCAACAATTTTCCAATAATAAAAAATCCTTCGGAAATTAAATCAAATACTGGGGAAATAGATTGGCATGTAAATGATAAAAGCTTCGTTGAAGTTGCCGCACCTAAAACAGAATCTCTCACAGGTTTTATCCCTGCTGCGACTTCACTTTTGAAACACATGAATGTTAATATTCAAAATAAATTTGCATCCATCACTCTAATTTCACTGGATGATAAACCAATTGAAACATCAGAGAAATTATTACTTCTTACTACCGGGCGGACAGGAATGACAGGAATGAAATGGAGTGATGATAGAAAAAACTTAGTCAATCCGGGGGCTAAACCAACAACCATTGAAGTCATTAAAGGTGAAATAATACTGTCCGGTCTATCAAATGCAAAGGAAATTGTTGTTGAACCTCTTGATGGAAAAGGCAATTCAATTAAAAGTATGACATTACCTGTTGATAAAGGCGTAGCTAGACTCGAAATTGGAAATGATATTACCGTATGGTATTATTTAGATGTTAAGAGATAAACAATGGTAAATGACTTAAAAACAGAATAAAATCTACCATATCTAAAATGTAAATAAAACAACACATTAGCATCTTATATTTTATTCTTGAATAATTTTAATTTTATAATAATGATCAAAAAAATCTTTTTCTCAATTGCATTTATCTTGATGTCAATTTACTGTTTTTCGAACAATGAAATACGTAAAACCATTCTCTTAGATGAAAATTGGAAATTTTCGTTAGGTGAAATCAAGAATGCTTCGTTGTTGAACTTTAATGATTCTTCCTGGGAAACTGTTTCTGTTCCTCACGATTGGGCTATACGAAAGCAATTCGATTTAAATCAGGACATACAATGGGTACAAGTCAGAGAAGATGGAGATAAAGAACCAAAATTAAGAACGGGTAGAACTGGGGCATTACCTATTTTTGGAATTGGTTGGTATAGAAAAATCATAGAAATTCCCGAATCCGATTTTGGAAAAAGAGTTTTTGTGGAATTTGATGGTGCAATGAGTCAAGCAATGGTTTATTGTAATGGAGAATATGTTAGCGAATGGCCTTATGGATATAGTTCATTTTCTTTTGAATTGACCAAATACATAAAACATGGGCAAAGAAACTTGCTTGCTGTAAGGTTGGAAAATAAGCCGGAATCATCTCGATGGTATTCAGGAGCAGGAATTTATCGGAACGTTAGACTTGTCTCTACCAATCCCATTCACGTGGCACATTGGGGCACATATATCACTACTCCAGCAATTACTGCCCAAAAAGGAACAGTATCAATTCAAACTAAGGTTTTAAATCAAACAGAAACATCTGAGAAGGTTGAATTAGTAACTGAGATATATAACTCAAAAGGTGAAATGGTTGCCGCAACCAAAACTCCTAAACAAATTATTGGAGAAGGACAATTTACACAAATCATGGAAGTGAAAAATCCTATTTTATGGGATATTAATTCTCCCATCAGATACCGTGCTATATCTAAAGTTTTTGTAAATAAAGTTTTAAAAGATTATTATGAAACTCCATTTGGATTCAGAAGTATTCGATTTGACAGAAACAATGGATTTTTCTTAAACGATAAATATTTAAAACTACAAGGGGTTTGTTTGCATCATGATTTGGGCCCGTTGGGGGCAGCAGTAAATTACCGTGCCACTCAACGACAACTTGAAATTATGAAAGAGATGGGCTGCAATGCCATTCGTACATCTCACAATCCGCCTTCGCCAGAATTAATCGAACTTTGTGATAGTATGGGTTTTGTTGTTATGATTGAATCATTTGATGAATGGAAAAACGGTAAAAATTTGAATGGTTACAATCGTCTTTTCAACGAATGGGCTGAAAAAGATATGGTGGCCATGATTCATCGGGATAGAAACCATCCATCGGTTATCGTATGGAGTATTGGAAACGAAATCAGAGAACAGATGGAAGAGGATGGTAAAACTGAAGCACAATTTTTGGTTGATATTTGTCACAGGGAAGATCCCTCTCGTCCTACAACAGCCGCTTTCGACAGGCCTGATGGAGCATTGAAAAATGGATTAGCTGATGTTGTTGACTTAGTTGGATTCAATTATAAGCCATTTATTTACAAAAAAGTACATGCTGATCACCCAAATTATAGAATTTATGGAAGTGAGACAGCTTCAACTCTCAGTTCACGAGGTGTATATAAATTTCCTGTAAAGGGAAATAATAATCCATGGTATAATGATTATCAAACCTCAAGTTATGATTTGGATTATCCGTTTTGGGGTTCAACACCTGACACTGAATTTGAAATGCAAGATGAATGTGATTTTTCCCTGGGAGAATTTGTATGGACTGGTTTTGATTATCTTGGCGAACCAACACCCTACAACGAAGGTACGCCAGCTAAGAGTTCATATTTTGGAATAGTTGATTTGGCAGGTCTAAAAAAAGACCGGTTCTACTTGTATCAAAGCCGTTGGAGTACAACCCCTGTCTTGCACTTATTGCCTCATTGGAACTGGGAAGGAAGACAAGGTGATACAATTCCGGTATTTTGTTATACAAACTATCCAAAAGTGGAGCTTTTTGTAAATGGCAAAAGTATGGGAATTAAAGAAAAAACCAATGAGAACAAGTATGAAAAATACCGCTTAATTTGGAACAATGTTGTTTATCAACCGGGTGAAATCAAAGCCTTAGCCTACAATAGCAATGGGGAAACTGTTAGAACTGAAATCATAAAAACAGCAGGCATTCCGGCAAAGATTAAATTAACGGCCGACAGAACTTCAATAATAGCTGATGGGAAGGATTTATCTTTTATTACAATTGAGGTTGTTGACAAAGAAGGAAATATATGTCCGAATGCGCAACGATTATTGTTTTTCAAAACTGAAGGAAATGGTACATTGAAAGCTCTTTGCAATGGCGATCCGACCGATTTAACCTCTTTTTCTTCCAATTATATGAAAGTATTTAACGGGAAAATGGTGGCTGTTATAGGTTCAATTAAATCAGATGGAGAAATAAAGCTTTCTGTTTCAGGCGACAGACTTATTAATGCTGAAATTACAGTTAAAACAACAATTAAATAATTTTTTTTCGAATCTTCTTGTTTTGAGATTGGAGATAATACTCATAAAAAACATTGAAATATGAAAAGGCGAAGCTTCTTAAAAACAGCATTAGTCATAGGAGGAGTATCGTTACTTGATATCAGTAAAATGAACTCACTATTTGCACAAGTAAAAACGCATACAACCAAAGACAAAATTCAGGGAATGTTGTTTGATATTCAACGCTTTGGCATTCATGACGGTCCAGGGATTCGAACAGTGGTTTTCTTTAAGAAATGTCCGCTAAGATGCTCATGGTGCTTTAATCCTGAATCTCAAAAAGGAGAACCGCAGCTTCAATTTTTCAAAGAAAAATGTAACAATTGTTTGATTTGCACAAAAATATGTAAAACAGGTGCATTATTGGCGGTAGGCAATCGGCTTCGGGTTGACTATAAGAAATGTACGGGTTGCGGGGATTGTGTAACTGAATGTCCACAGCAGGCATTCAAAATTATTGGATATAAATCTACAGTTAATGAAGTTGTTGCAATTGCTAAAAAGGATAAAGACTATTACGAAAAATCAGGAGGTGTAACTCTTAGCGGTGGCGAAGTAATGGCTCAACCTGAATTTGCATTGGCATTGTTAAGGGAGTTGAAAAAGGAAGGAATAAATACTTGTATTGAAACCTGCGGACGAGCAGATATGAAGTATTTTAATGCAATACTACCATACGTAGATTTATTTCTCTATGATTATAAATTAACTGATGATAATGAACATGTAAGATGGACAGGAGTTTCAAATATTAAAATATTGAAAAATCTTGATTTTCTATGCAAAAAGGGAGCAAGAATAGTTCTCAGATGTCCTATTATACCTACGGTTAATGATAATGAAATTCATTTTAGGGCTATCGCCGAACTTGGTAAACAATATACTAATATCGATCATGTTGAAGTTGAACCTTACGTGAGTTTTGGTCAATCAAAGTATACTCAAATTGGACGACGTGCTTATCCATTTAATTTTAAATCTGTAGATAAAGTCACTGCTCAAAAATGGATTAGGCAAATTAAAAAAAACGGTTACGACAAAGTCCGTCTGAGTTAAATAATAATGTATAAAAGTGATATTAGATAAAGATATTTCAATTTCAAAAAGCAAATCAACGGTTTATTCAGTCTTTTTTATTGATGGTGTAATTTATGCCTGTTGGTTGGCTTTGCTCCCGGTAATTCAATCTAAATTTCAGTTGAATAACAGTACGCTTGGAATTTTACTTTTTACATTGTCAGTAGGTTCTTTACTTTCAGTTCCTTTTGTCGGTTATATAACTGGCAAATTTGGTAGTAAAAAAGTGCTTGTTTTTTCTTTTTTGTTGCTTTCGGGTAGTTATTTGAGTTTCTCTCAGATAAATACAATTACAGTTTTTTTTATTGCGGTCTTTGTAATGGGTTGTTCAGTTGGAGCTATAGATATTTCAATGAATGTTCAAGCTTTTAATATAGAGCAAAGGTGTAAAAAATATATGATGACCGGGTTTCATGCATCTTTCAGTTTAGGGATGATAATTGGCGCATTTGTGTTTGGTTTTATTTTAAAGAAAATAATTCTATCTCATTTTTTTATACTTGTTGCAATTTTAGCTTTAATATTGTTGCCATGGTGGTTGAAATCATTACCGCATGATGGTCATTTAAATAAAACAGTCAGAATTTGTAGAAAACCTCGTAGAAAAGTTTTGTTATTGGGAATTTTACTTCTAGGAATTATAATAATTGATAGTTCGCTTACAGATTGGAATACCACTTATATATCACAAGTTTTTTCAGATTCTGCAGAATTGAATACTATCGGTTTAGTTACTTATTCACTTGCAGTATTGGTAGGGCGGGCTTTTGGTGATAGGTTAAGGAATAAAATTAAAGATCGATTATTCCTTTGGATTGCTTTATGTCTCTGTATCTTAGGAATAACTTGTTTGATAGTAGCTCATAACGAAGAGTTAGCTATAATTGGATACGCAATTTCTGGTATTGGAATGTCGGTTTTGTTACCAACTATATTTAGCATAGCAGGCAATCACTGGTCATCTAAACCTGCTTTTGGGATAAGTATGGTTGCCTCTATAAGTTATTTTAGTTATTTAATTACACCGATTATGATGGGAATGCTTTCGGATAAACATTCAATTCGATATGCTTATTATGGGTCGCTATTTTTACTTTTATCCATGGTGGGTAGTTCATTTTTAATCGATAGAATAAAGTATAAACATTTGTAAATATAATAATTATGAAAAAAAATCGTGTTAAATTTTTTAATTATACATTAGGATGTGTATTTTTTATTTCTTTTTCGATTTCTGCACAAGAAAAGGAAAAAGATTACTTTGGAAGAGGCGTTAATTATTTGCCCTCGTGGATTGACGCAAATCAAAAGGCCCAATTGTTGATTGACTTTAATCATGCATATAAGTCTTCAGAAAACGTTGCATTGAGGGAGGCCGCCTGTATAAAGGCACAATATAAATTGCAGGCCTCTGCCTGGCAACCTGGCGATTTATTTGGAGGTCGAATTACAAACTCAGTTTTAAGTGTTTTACCCCAACCAAAAGTTGGCTATGTTTACTCATTTGATGAAGGTTTGATGAATACCCTCATGGAAGATAAAACCCTTTCTACTGCAAACAAAGATTCATTAGTAAAAATGAAGCCTTTTTGGTCGAAAGAGCAGACAATGTCAAAGCTTATGAATGCTTATCCACCCGATATGAAGAAAGCATTACCCTCAAACGATTTTCAGGGTGTCCCGGGTGTAGCATTCCCACTGTATCGTATCGCTGGTACTCAAATGGATTTTGACAAATTGGTTCGTTTGGGAATTCCCGGCTTACAAGCAGAAATTGAGAAATTTGAAAAGATAAACACTTCAGCGGAGTCGCAAATGCTTTATAAGGCGATGCATAATTCTCTGAATACTTTCATCGAAATTGCAAACTATTACGCAACGATGATTGAATTACAAAAAAAAGGAATTATTGACAAACATCAACTTGCAGAAATGGATCGTATCATTCTCTCATTAAAAGAAGTAACTAATCATAAACCAAACAATTTTTATGAAGCTATACAACTATGTTATTTATATGCACAGTATTCCGGGACTATCAACTATGGTCGTATAGATGAGTATTTAGGGGATCTGTATCAAAGTGATTTGGAAAAAGGGACGATTGTAAAAAGTGAAGCTATCCATCTGTTTTCATCACTTTTTAAAATGATGGAATCAAATCATCAAATTTGGGATACACGTGCTATTGTAGGTGGAAAAGGAAGACGAAATGAAAAAAATGCTGATCAATTGGCTTTAGTAATTATGGAGGCGATGAATAAATATCGTAGCATTGTTCCTCAGCTTACTTTACGATTTTATGAAGGACAAAATAAACAACTTTATAAAACTGCACTCGATATTATTGGATCAGGTTATACTTATCCTATGCTTTATAACGATGATGTAATCATTCCTTCAGTTCAGGCTGCTTTTAATGTCTCTTACGATGTTGCAATAAATTATTTGCCATATGGATGCGGTGAATATATTATTTACCACAAAAGCATAGGAACTCCAAGTGCCGTTATAAATCTGTTACAAGCATTAAACGTTACACTTCACAATGGGGTTGAACCATTAACTGGGGAAAAAATGGGTTTATCTTTGGGCAATGTAGAAGATTACAAAACTTTTGACGAACTTATGGTAGCATATAAAAAACAAGTGGAATATTATGTAACATACCTTGCAATACAAGAAGCACTTGAATATAAGGTAGCTGCAGACAATGCCTCATTACTATATCTAAGTATGCTCTTCGACGATTGTATTGCAAATGGAAAAGCATTGTTAAGTGGCGGTGTACGATATTTGGGAGGAACGCTGGAAGCTTATGGAAATACAAATACTGCCGATGCTTTAACTGCAATCAAACTATTGGTTTATGACCAAAAGATTCTTTCTTTAAAAGAAGTTGTGCGTATATTAGATAAAAATTTTGTTGGTTATGACATAGAGCGTAATATGATGTTAAATGCTCCTAAATATGGAAACGACAATAATTATGCAGATTCTCTAAAGGTTGAAGTCGACAGGCACGTTTGTGAATTTGCCAGAGATCAGAATAAAGTAAACGGATTACATTCTTATTTAGTAGTAAGTATTAACAATAGTGCCAACACTCAAATGGGATTGCAAACAGCTGCATCAGCTGATGGACGACAAGAACGAACATATATGGCTAACGCAAATACACCAACTGGTGGAGTTGATAAAAATGGCATTACAGCAATGCTTAACTCGATTATAAAACCAAGCACATATATACATGCCGGTGCAGTTCAAAATATGAAATTCTCAAAAGAACTCTTTGTTCAAAACCGTGATAAAGTAGAAGTATTGTTAAATTCATATTGGAGAAAAGGTGGAGCACAAGCTATGTTAACCGTTTTAGGTAGGGGTGACTTGGAAGATGCTATGAAACATCCTGATAAATATACAAACTTAATTGTTCGTGTTGGGGGATTCTGCGCTCGATTTGTTGAATTACCTAGATCAGTTCAACTTGAAGTGTTAAGTCGAACTATGTATTAATTAGGGGGATATTTTTATCTTTTAAATTGATTCTTTTGGAAAATTAACGTGAGTTCAACATGAGGATTAAAATAAAGCGAGGGAGTATTGTATAAACGATATTTAGTGATAAAACAGGTGAAATTAATTCACTTCTCCAAATTTTGTCAAAGCTATTTTAAATTCTAAAAGTATCAAACTATATCAATTAACAAATAATTGATATGGAAAATCAATGGCTTATCAGTTCACATATGACTGGTGGTGGTTTTGGTGGTTGCACCGTCTCGTTGGTAAAAGATGAAGCTATCGATACATTCATCAAAGAAGTAGGTGTTACTTACGAAGCTAAGATTGAAATCAAACCCGAGTTCTACATTGCCGAGATTGGTGATGGAGCTTGTAAGATTAGTTAAATTATTAGTTATTTTGACATAGTTCACTGTCACTCGATTAGTTTTTTTTAGGTTAGAAAGAATGTTTGATAACTTTCAAAGTCAAACATTCTTTCTCTTTTCGATTGTAAGGCAAACCTGATATAGTTTATAGTTTAATCAACAAATCCAATATTTTGGCTGCGATAATATCCGAAAAACGACAATTATTGCAGCCATTTTATTATTTACATATCACATTTTTTAGTTTTTTTGTCAAGTATTTTGCGCTGTTTACTTGACAAAATAAAAATATGTTGTATATTTGTAGCCTAAAAAACAAAGACATGACAGTTTCCAAAAGAATAGATCAACGCATTCAGCAATTACAAGCTGGAACAACTTTCGACTACCAAACACTAATGGTGGAACGGGAGGAATATGCAGCAGCCACAAAAGCATTAGAACGGTTAATAAAAAAGGAAATTATCAAACGAGTCTCTTCCGGTATATTTTATAAACCCAAACAGACAGTGTTTGGAACGCTGAAACCTAACGAAGAAGAATTGATCAAAACCTATTTATTCGAAAATGGGAAAAGAATCGCCTATATAACCGGACTAAGTTTGTATAACCGAATGGGACTCACAACTCAGGTTCCAAAAACTATTAAAATAGCAAGTCGCGATAAACGCATTTATGCCTCAGTCGGAACATTGAAAGGCAAACCGGTAAAAAGCTATATTGATGTAACTGATAAAAACCATTACTTGCTTGAAATCCTCGATGCGGCAAAGGACTTCAATCAAATCCCCGACTTAAATGCAGAGTCAGGCATTCTCATACTTACAGAAAGATTGAAAAGCCTGTCAGAGAAAGAAATCAGCCAGATAATACAATTTGCTCTGAAATACCCACCCAGAGCAAGAGCTTTAATCGGCTCAATACTGGAATTAATGGATACTAAACTTAATCTCACTCAGCTGAAGACCAGTTTAAATCCACTTTCAGAATTCGAATATAATATCAAAGAAAACGTTTTACCAAATGCCCGGGAATGGCGAATTAAATTAGGAGGAAAATGAAACTACACGAAAATCTTGAGTTATACAAAGATGCCATTACCGCCACTGCTCAGCAGATGGGTATTCCGGAAATTTATGTTGAAAAAGATTATTGGGTAACGCTTGCGCTGTACAATATCTTTTCTTCTAAGGTAGGAAGTCAGGCAGTATTCAAAGGCGGCACTGCCCTATCAAAATGTTTTGGAATAGTTGAACGCTTTTCGGAAGACATTGACATCGTTATTCTCAAAGCCGGTGATGAATCAGGCAACCAGCTCAAAAATAAAATAAAAGAGATTTCAGAGGTTGTGTCTGCCGTACTCCCCGAAATTGATGTTCCTGGAATAACAAACAAAAAAGGTATGATTCGTAAAACAGTTCACAGTTATCAGAAAAACTTTGAAGGTCAATTCGGTCAGGTCCGGGATAATATAATACTTGAATCAACTTGGCTGGGTAGTTTCGAACCTTACACCACAGCCATGATAAGTTCATTTGTTGCCGACATGATGAACAAGACCGGTCAACAAGCACTCGTTGAAGAATACAACCTCCAGCCCTTTCAGGTTCAGGTATTAAGCAAAGAGCGTACACTATGTGAGAAAATAATGAGTCTGGTACGTTTCTCATTTACCGAAAACCCGATTGTCGATCTCAACAACAAGATAAGACACATTTATGATATACATAAATTGCTCGCTGAAACGGAAATAAATGATTTCTTTAATTCAGATCGTTTTGAATCAATGCTATTAACCGTAGCAAACGATGATGTCCTTAGCTTCAAGAATAATAACGACTGGTTAGCAAATCACCCTGCAACAGCAATGATATTTTCTGACACAACCAATACCTGGACCCAACTAAGAAACACATACCTTACAACTTTCAACGAATTAGTGTATGGTGAGCTGCCAACAGAAGAAAACATTTTGAATACCTTATCACAAGTATCAGAAAGATTAAAACCTATTAATTGGACAATCAAAAAATAGATTAAAATAGCTTTTAATGGAAAAATGCATATAATTCATTTTATATCAAAAATGAGACGAGATAACAAAATTTCGTCACGTTTATTTTTGAAATTAAATAGACAAATAAATCCGAGAAGTTCTCTGATAAATAAATAAAAAGAAATATAAATTACGAAAAACACTTCATATTAGATTACTTTGTAAATAATTATTTTTACATTTGTAAACTAAAATAAAAATAGAAATAAATGTAATTAATTACCACTTCAAGATGTTTTATTAACCACGAATACTTAAAATAAATATTATGATACAACAATTCCTCACCAACAATCTCATTCAAATTTCAGAAGATGGTAATGTAGATAAATTACAAAAAGCAAGTACTTCACTTGAAAAAAAATTACTAAAGAGCAAAAGTAAAATAATAGCATTCACATTAATTGCTTTAGATCCAGAAATACCAGTATCCGACCCAAATGTACAAGAGGTACAACAGCTTATTATTGATAATTGGAAAACATTTACTTCTAATTGCAAAGACACTCCATTAACCTATATAAGAGCTGTAATTCTTGAAGCATTAAATACTATGTCAAAAGATATAAATATAGCAAATCAGATTTGGCTTACTGGAAGGAATATTCAGAAATACTATAAATTAGTTGGAAAAGAAAGAGAATTGATAATAAATTTTTTGACTAATATAGGAAATGAAATCGAAGAAGATGCTGCTAAAACCTGGGCAATACACCTTGACTATAAATTTCAGGAACTATCAATTGAAATTAAAACTATTACAGGAGTAAGTATAGATAAAGTAGAGCTTCAAAATCACTTAAAAGCAGCATCAATACATTCGGGTTTAGGTGATGGCGGGGAAAATCCACAATATCCAAGTCATAATGCGGCAATATGGCCTAACTTCTTTTCTGATAGAGCAAGTCGAGGAATAGCAGAAATTATTAATAAAGCTCTAAAAAAACAAACTGACGAAATAAATATTATTCAAAATAAAATTCAAGAGGTTATTGACAAAATATTTAAACAAACATTCGAACAAACTATCCAACGGAATAAAATATTAGAAATGAGAACTCAACTTCTTTGGTGGAAAGAATCTTGCTACTCTCCATCAATTAAGGATAGCTATCGAGGACAACCTATAGGTTTATTACAGCTTATTATGGCAAAGGATTACGTTTCATTTGTACCTTGTATATTTCCTTCAAGTGTAGATTATTTCTTGAAAGAAACGCATAGGGGAATAGTTGATAAAGACGAAATACTAACATTCTCAAAAATACTTAAGCAAATAGACACATCTAAAGATATTTTAAAATCAATAATTAAAGAATCAACATATGATGTTGAAAGAGTTTCTTTATTCCATTTTATCTCTGGATATATTTGGGATAAATTTACAATGAATCAATTTAAGGTCGTTGTAGGTCTCTCAGAAACGATAGAAATCTCATTATCTGACTTTATACTTTGGTTATTTCATGATTTGCAGGTATTAAACTCCATAAATTCAAAATAAATCATGGAAGGTAAATGTTCAAATCCAGATTGTCCAGCACCAATTTCATGTCATGACGGACATGATAATCATACTGAATGCCCAAATTGGGTAAAAAACAATACACTTAAAACTAAGGTTCCAAAAGAACTATCAAGAAATAGCTCTAAATCAAGTCAAGTTTGGTCAGGCGATGTTTTAAAAATAGACGACGTTAGCCAAATTAGTTATCGCAATACTCCAATAATTATAGGACTAGCAGGAAAGGCAAAGGCCGGAAAAACTACTTTTTTATCAATGCTTTACACTCTATTGTTAAATGGACAGGAATTTTCTAATTATGGCTTTGCAGGTACTAAAACAATAATTGGTTGGGATAATTTGTATAACAAATTGAAAGTAAAGGAGAATAAAGTGTCTTTACCGGAACCTACTCCAACAAATTATTTGAGATTATTACATTTTGCCTTGCGAAACAATGAGGATCAATTGAAAGATGTATTACTTACGGATGCATCCGGTGAAGTGTTCACTAATTGGTCTCAAAATAAAGATGCTGCCAATGCTAAAAATGCACAGTGGATATATGATAGATCGAATGGGTTCATATTGTTTATTGATTGCGATGACTTAATCACAAGAAAAAATAGTGCAAAAACAGAAATCATTGACATTGCAGAAATGCTGAATAATGATTTAAAAGAAAGACCTGTAATTGCTGTGTGGTCAAAAGCAGATTTAAAAGCCGATGTTCATCCTAAAATTAAAGAATCACTTCAAAAGGAACTGCAGGAAATTTTCTCCAATTACACAGAAATTGATATAAGTAACTTTCCTTCTAAAAATCCGGACGAAATAGTACACAAAAATAATTTGAAAGTTATTGATTGGCTATTAGCGTCAATCATTCTTCCTTCTAAGAAAAACATAGAAATAAGTAATAATTACGAGAATGACTTTTTTTTAAATTATAAAGGAAAATGAATAAACAACTACTTATCATAGGAAGACCACGTTCATCCAAAACTGTTTTTCTTACACAATTTTATTCCAGATTACAAAAGAAAAAAAGCAAACTCATTTTATATAAGACAGTTGATGATTTATCTCCGATATCTGGCGCACGTGAAGCATTAGCGAATGGTGATGAGCCAGGACCTACTAACACTCAAAAATCTGAATACTTTTATCTGCCTATCCAAACTAATGAAGGAGTTCAAATAGACCTCAGATGCCCCGAATATGCTGGTGAGCAAGTAAATAATATAGTTGAAACAAGAGAAGTTGATAAAACGTGGACTGATGCAATAAGAACCAGTGATAACTGGATTTTTTTCATTAGATTGAATGGGATAAACCACTCTTTCGACATTAGCGTCATGGAAATATCAAAAGAAAATCCAATTATAAAAGGAGAAAGTACAGATAACAATAGTTTGTCAGATCAATCATCGCTAATTGAGCTTTTACAGTTACTACTTCACCACAAAGGGTATAATTATCATTTAAGAAATGCTAAAATTAAACTTACTATTGTTCTAACTTGTTGGGATGAGTTAAATACGAATGATAAACCAAAAGATATTTTGCAATCAAGATTACCGTTATTACTTAATTTTATTGTAACCAACTGGGATAATAAGTGTTTAAAATTTATTGGTTTGTCTGCATTGGAATTTCCTTTAAATACTGTAGAGAACAAGGAGAAATATCAAATTGAAGGTCCTGAAAGTTTTGGCTATATAATAAAAGAAGATGGCGAAAAAACAAACGATATTACCGAACTAATATTAGAGGCATTATAGTGGAAATAGAAATTAATCAAATACTTTGTGGTGAGGATGAAAAAGGTGGATGGGGCTTAATAAAAACAACATTCAATGATGTAGGTCTTGCAAAAAGAATTGCTTTTTACACCGACATCCAAGATCAAATAGGTGGTCTTCACTGGAAGCCAACTGTTCGAGGATTTATGTGTGAAGACTATTTTCTAATTATGAAAACTTTTCCGGATAAATCACTGGAAGTACGGCCTGGTAGAGTTTTTTCACACGTTTTTGCAATATCAAGGGCTAATTTGATAAATGTAGTTGACCTATATGCAATTTTCGATTTCCTTCCAAAAAAACTTAATAAAAATTGTTCAATTGATATAATCAAAATTGATAGTAAAACCTGTGTTGAACAAGATAGTTCTAAGTCATTTCTAAACAGGTTTAACAAAGTAATTCATGGTTTTGTAAGTATTCTCAACTATGGAAATACCATTATATGGGTAGGTGATGAGGATTATGAATTAGCAATTTCAAAATACTGGCAAATTCTTTCAATTGAAGAAAAGGAAAAACTTAATTTCGGCATTTACTTTAACTTAGATTCAGTCCTTAAAGAAAAGCTTAATCTAATTACTATACCTGAAAATATTGAAAGTAAATTTATTAGTGGAGGATTCTGTTTGATCCGCAAAACAGACACTTATATTCTTACGGAAATTTATGAACAACTGTTAGCTGGCGATTCCAATGCTCGTCAAAGAATAAATAAATTTGAGAAAGCACTTGAAACAAATAAATTATCCAAAGATGAAATAAATAAAGTCGGAATTGTGCTAAATACTTTCGAGAATATTGATTCTATCATTGATATAAAAAAAATCAACTCACTATCTCAGGTTATTGCCAAATACTCTCCGGATAAACAAAAAGGCATTCGTTTTAAGAATATTGTATTAGATAAAATTTGCAAATTAATTACTTCTTGTGAAATATCGGAATTGAATTTGGTAAGAAACTTTAAAACAGAAAGTTTTGAAAATAGTGAGAATCAATTAAGAGTAGCGATAAATATATGGTTAGATAAATACTTATTTACAGAAGCTGAAACTTCAAGAATAAATTTCTTCCCAATATTTGAAAAGATAAATGATTCAAACAAGGATAGCTGGTGGAGTCGTAACATACAAAGCCAATTAATAAACTTTTTATCAAAGATTACTGTCAAAGAAGCAACTATAATATTTAATTGGTTGCGCTTTGACTTTTCAATATTAGGCTCTATTGAGACTTTTATTGATAAATCTACGGATTCCGAAAATTGTTTTGTTTCTCAATTAGCTAACTCATACAAGAAATCACAGTTTAAGGGTTTAATTATTTTTGCTATTGAAAGGAATTGGCTCAAGTTTCACGCTAAATTGATGATTTTAGAATATCCATTTGAAAAAGCGTTAAAGGAACAACTAGTTTTTGACAAACAGCAAGATTTTAATGGTGGTATTAAAATTATTATTGAAGGGATACCACCATGTTCAATTATTAGTTTTACAATAATCAATGGAGATAAGAGATTAATTAATTTGTGTGGAGAGTATTGTCACAAGGACTATTCCCTTCTAAATAACATAGATGTCTCAAATTTTTATTGGCAAGAAATCTGGGTTTGTGCTATAAATCAAGGTAATAAATTGAATGATGGTGTACTCAATCCCATAGAAAAGGTTTTTCAGTTATTCGATTTAATTATTGATGGAAAAGAATATAATAAAGATCTCATAGAAAAAATTAGCGAATCAGAATATGGCAATATCTTGGACTATCAGAGAAGGGATATTTTATGGCAAAAATTATCTTTAAAATCAAAGAAAGGTTTCTTAGAGAAAACATCGAGTAAGTTGCTTGAATTATTAAGTATAAATTCAACATATATAGTCCCAGATGATAAAATATTATCTGATTACATAATCTCAAATGGAATATCGACATTCTTATATTATAATAGAAACAAAGTCAGATATGTTTTACCTATATTCTCCAAATACTCCCAATTACCTGAACGCATTTTGAAAGATTACGTATATAATCATTCACAATCAATTGATGCAACAGATGCTGTTCAATTAGGAAGATTAGTGCATTCAAGAAGATATAACTCGGTAGCCACAACTATTTATAATAAATCATCCAAATACAATAATTGGAAATTTGCACTTGAAGAATGTCATCAACTACTGGATTTTGTAACCAGAGCAGCATTAGCTTTTTCCGGAATTATCGCAAACGTAAAAATACCAACCGATGAATGGTGGAAAAGTACCGAAGATATAATTGTTGATCTTTATCCTAATGGACAAGCTATCAAAACGATTTGGAATAATGCTGGTGGTAAGGAATCTGATTTACTAATCAATTCAACTGGCGTTGAAGTTTGGCATGACCTTCTAACTAAACTTAGGAGAGGCTTCTTTAAAGATATTACGATGAATTCACTATTAAAAGAAATAAAGAAAAACTATTATGACTCCAATGAGAGATTTAAATTGATATACAACCTTAGAAAAAATTATATAAACTAAACCGCATGTTAAATTTAGATGCATATAAAGGAGTGAAGATTATTGAAACAATTGAAAACTATTCAATTGTAAAAAATGAGCTCGTGATCGATAAACATAATGCTAATTTTTGTTCTGAGAGTTATATTATTGAAGACAAAGAATTCTGGTATAAAGTTACGAACAATCAAAACGAGTTTTGGAATAAGAAATTTTCATTTTATCATTTTGTCGTGAGTGATTGGGTTGCTCGAGTTCCTGGACTTTTCTGGACTGAATATTCTGCAGAAATTCGTAAACATTCAGAACAGGATATTGCTATTAAAAGTAAAGATTGGATTGTATTTCACCCTCCTGGGAAATCAAAGAAAGTTTTAGGTGGAATTGGAACAATTCATTTGCCTCCGAATGATGAAGGAAAAAGACTGATATCTATAACATCAAGTTGTAATGCCTCAGTTGGTATCCCGATACTAATTTTTCCTGAAGTTTATGATCTTTTAAATCTTAAGCAAGGTGATGTTGTAGATATTGAAGAGGCAAAATGGCAACAGATGGATATCCCATGGGCAAAAAGATTTGCTTCAACTGAAAGAGTTCCTAGAGGATATTTGATAATCGATTCAATTGATCAAATAAGAATTTCACGTAATGAAAATGTTCCAGTATTATATCATCCGTTTTCAATAATGGAATATCAATCGAAAGATGCTCTTTTATACGACTTTGTATATCTATCCCTTGATTCAAAAGTGAAAAATCAAAGAAGAGAAATTGAAACATTCTTTAATGATTATGCTAAACAAGAAAATAGAAATGGAAGTTATTTAATTAACCCTGACATTACAAATCCAACATTTGAAACTCAGTACATTTCACCTGCTGATATGCAAAGACCTTCAGAAAAAGCAAAATTAGATTTGATTTTTCAAAGAATTCGAAATACAAGCTTCAATCATACAACATTAGATGAATTAATTCATGTTTTGCCATATTACTACAACTCAAGTGTATCTATTTCTGCATTGTCACAAAGAATCGGGATTAGCCCTGCATTTCTAGCTGATGATAATGCTGCATCTATGTCTGCTCAACTGATAAATTTATGCATTAAGAAAAACAAGACTGAGGAACTAATAGATAGAATGATCGTAGAACACCCAATAATATTTAGAAACTAATAGATTATGGAATGGACGCCAAGACTTACTCAGCTAAATGATGTATTGAGTGATTTAGTACCACATCATGACGGTATTTCAAAGTTCGTAAATGCAGCTGGCTTACGAACTCAAATGATAAATTTCAATGGAAATGCATTAGATATTTGGAATAGCGTTATTAATGAAGCTAGAAAATGCTCTAAAGTAGATGATTTGATTAATGCAGTTCTGATTAAGTATCCAGATAGTCCATTTCTTAAAACAGCTTTAAATCATTCTGATATTGAATACTTATTAAGCCCTAAACTAGATGAAATTAGCAAGTGGGAGAAGATTAGTGCAGAAACGCTTGAAGTTCTTACATATAAAAATGACTCACTATTGCCTATTAGTTTTCTAGAAAAAGGGATCGTAAGTAGTCGCTCTGTGGGTAAAGTCGAAATAAAAAAGGGTCCATCAAGTAAAGTTGGTACTGGATTCCTGTTCAAAATAAAAGGACAATTTGAATTGTTTTTCATGACTAATCATCATGTTATAAGCGATAAGAGTGATATAAACTTTACAAAAATAATTTTTGATTACGAAGAAGATATTTACGGTAATAGTAAAGCTTCAAAGAGTTTCAATATTGATATCAAAGGACCTTGGTACACTTCTCCTGTTGCAGATCTTGATGTTACAATTTTTAAATTGATTCATTCAGAAGAAATTGATCAATATGGCTATATTCAATTGGATAAAGTAAATGTACAGAGAAATGACTTTGTCAATATAATTCAGCATCCCGCAGGCCAATTTAAAAAACTTGCATTATATCATAATATTGTAACTAATACAACCAATAGAACAGTTCAATATCTAACAGATACTATGCCTGGGTCATCAGGTTCGCCTGTCTTTAATTCGCAATGGGAGGTTGTTGCTCTTCATCACAGTGGAGGAGTTCGTAAAACAGATGAGCCTATTATAACTGACTCCAAGTATAGAAATGAAGGAATTGATATTAACAAAATAATTGAGTTTATAACAAGTAAAGTTATCTAGTTTAATCTGTAATCAAAAACATTATATGAAAGCACTTGTAATGGTTAATAATGAAAAAAATACTACTGTTGCATTTAAACAGTTGTATTCAAAGATGATTAATGCCGGATACGAGAGTATCTATTTAAAAGTGGAAAGCAATAAAAGACATGAAGCAATATTGCGTAGAAATGGACGAGTTGTCAAAATATCAACTAGTTATATTGAGCCGCTTTCATACAAGAGAAAAATGTCAACCAAACCCAAGTCCAGATATTATGCATCTATAAGATTAGGTTCTGATAAAATTAAAGTCGAATCTGGACCGTTAAATTTAGAGAAAATAATTAAAATAGAAAAAAATGTAAATATTGATATTGACGTAAATGAATTTTTGGAAATAATAAACCAGCCAGATAGTAAATTAAGTAGAAGCCCAAATTTAAGTCGCTTGTCTCGAATGTATATTTCAGGATCTCGAATCAATTTAAATAAAAAAGGTGGTGTAATTAGAAATGAAAAAAGTAAGGGTGGTTTAAATAGTGTTAACTTTTCTATTGGAGAACCAGATTCTTATGATGGATCTGGATTAATAACATCTGAGTTTGAAAGTAGTTCTTCCAATATAGATGAAAATAAATATCATAAATACGAAATCCTTTTTGGTACAAACAGAATAGTAGAATCGGTTTTGGATGAAATTCAATTCGCGAATAGAAGAGACACTAAATTACATTTAGGTTCAAGTGTAGTCAGTATACCATCCTCACATAAAACAGGTAAAATTGAAAGACCTGATTGGTTTTCTAATTTATTTTTTGAAGAAAGTAAAAATAAACATTTTACAGTATTAGAAACTAAAAAGTTAGCTGAATTAAATTTTATTGATATTTTAAAAAGAAAATTAGCTAATTCTACTGATAAGGACGTCTTGTTGTTTATTCATGGGTTTAATGTAAACTTTAAAGAAGCGCTCATGAGAACAGCGCAGTTAGGTTTCGATTTAAACTTTAAAGGTGCTGTGACAGCTTTTTCTTGGCCATCGGTTGGGAATCTTTTAGGTTACGAGGCAGATTGCTCTACTGCAGACGCCTCATCACAATATTTATGTGATTTTATAAAATTACTTACTAATGGAGATATAAATAAGCTGCACATTATTGCTCATAGTATGGGAAATGTGGTTTTAACTAAGGCTCTAGAAAAATTAAAAATCGAAGGTAATTATCCAAATAAAATAATTAATCAGATTATATTAGCTGCTCCGGATATTGATAAGGATGTGTTTGTCAATCAGATAATGCCTGCTATAAAAAGCGACATTAGATTAACATTATACGCATCGAAGAAAGACAATGCTTTATTTGCATCAAAAAAACTTAGATACAATTATCCAAGAGCTGGAGATGGCGGTAAGAATATTATTGTAATTGATGGTATTGATACAGTTGATGCTTCAAAAGTAGATACAGGTTTGCTTGGACATGGATATTTTGCAAGTACACAGGCATTAATAAACGATATTCATATGGTTTTACAAGGTCTTCATCCAAATAAAAGAATTTTAGACGAGAAAAGGAAAATTGTTGCAGGTTTTCCCAAAATTTATTGGGCCTTTAGAAACTCGTAATTAGAATTCGTTTTTTCTTATAATATTGCTTTTGAAAATAATTCGACATTAGTGACAACGTAAATTGTTTTGTTTTGTTCAAAATATGCTGAAACAGTTTAGCAATAAACATTTCAGTCAAAAGTCCAAAGACGATTTTGACAAAGCTCTGGAAGATGAGAAAAAACAGACCGAATAACTTTATGTGCGCTGATATTTGTGCTGATTCGATCTATTTGCGACAAAATTTGTCATTCGCAAGAAAAAACTTGATTAATTGCACCATTTTTTGCACAACCTTTTGTTTGAATCACTTCAACTGAATTAACACTAAATCTTGGAAATTGCCTGGTTGCGGTCAAAATACGCTAAAAAGCTTTACTAGTAAGGTTTTCAGAAGAAACACACCGCAACAAAAATAAAATTACAATCCAAAACAAATTCAGTTTAGTTGCGGGACAAAATCGATAGGATCCTTTATGGTAAAGGATTTGATGCCCTCCGCAACCGCAACTCCGCAACCAAGGGGTATTTTCTGAAATCTAAATGTAAAAATCTGGTTTGTCTGAGAAATAGGTATAAAATCCGAAAGGAAAAAAAGTTCGGTTGGAAGCGGTCAGGTTTCACCTGATAGTTCATTAAGGACAGCTCCGCCGAGGCAATCCCCAGCAGGCAAAAATCCTCACCCCTCGTACCTCTGGGCTTGCACAGTCTTTTTGCCTGCCTCCCCACAATCCACTCTGCTGTTGTTTTTTTCTGTCACACTTTTTGCAATCCTTACACATTCACAGTGTTGTTTTTTCAAAACCACTGTTTCAATCAACCCACAAGAGCAAAAAAGAAATCAGGCACTCCAACCGCCACCACCGTGCCTGAAATGCGCCAGAAAAAATAACTCAAAGCTATTATACATAACATGTAGTTAATGGTCATTCCCTTGCCTGAAGGCAAAGCAATAGGGAAGCCCATAACCCCATTATGTATAATATCCGCACAAGATCAACGCTTTTGCCCCGCTCCGTTGCCCGAAGAGCCTCAAGATTTCCCCACCACCCATTAGTTGTGCAGAAAATAAAAAACATATCGAGTTGATTATCCATGTGCTTGCAGTATATGATTTCCATTTTCGCTCCATTTCGTTCCAGGAGCTGCGTTCGTTCCTCACGCTGACCCCTGATACTTCATTACACTTTCATTCCAATCATACACTTCAGCACCCCGCGGCTTCGGGAAATACTCATTTCCATTTCGCAAGCTCCATTCACTCCGTTTTCCCCAAGCCCTTTTCCCACGCATTTCCAATGGTATATTTTTCATTTCTGCGGCGAGTTTGCCCCATTAATCGCCTAAAGGTAGAGCGGGAAGTAATTACACCTTATCGGTGCGTTGTTGTGCGTTCCGCCAACCAGAGAATAAAGCCCCGAAAACCACTTATAGTTTTCATTGAGATAAATTTCGGGTAGCAATGAAAACCATAACAGGTTTTCCAATGGGGACAGTGGATACAAAACATTTTGGCACTCCAGGGGTTGTGGTGAACCCCATTCCCATACCAAAATACTTTGTGAAAGTGTTTGATTTAAGACCTCAATATTTCCCCACCACCCATTAGTTGTGCAGAAAACTAAAAACATATCGAGTTAATTACCATGTGCTTGCGGTATATGCATTCATTCAAGCCCATTACATTCCAGGAACTACGTTCGTACCTCACTCCGAACCCTTACATTTCATTCCGCTTTTATTTCATGCACACACCTCAGCACCGCACAGCTTCGGTAGTCTCCTTCCTTTCCATTCCGCAAGCTCCATTCAGTCAGTCGCTACCCAAGCCTTTTTCCAACGCATTTCCAGCGGTATGTTTTATTTTCTGCGTCGAGTTAGCCCCAATGGAGAGAATCCTTTTGGTTTTATTTTGGTATGGTTTCTTTTTCCAAAAGGATTCAAAAATCAAATTTCAAAAAGACAAATACAACAAGGACTTTTTGAGTGTAATATTTACCGACAAAAAAATAAAAAATCTAGCAAAGATAAGGCGGCCAACACAGACCCACGCTTTGGGCAGTAAAGGTCAGGCACTTCGTGTTTTGAGAAAAAATCTCCACACTTACGCAAGCTTCAGGTAGTATTTTTCCCAAAAACCTTGACAGCCCAATCCGTCCGCCTGAAGAGATGGCTATATTTTTCTTTTTTTTCTTCTTCTTTTTTTCTTTCTCTTTTCTGTGGGTAAAAATTATTTCCGGGCGCAGCAGCTGCTTTTAGTTTTTACCATTTAATCCTCCAGTTTATGAGCACTTTCAACATCAAATCACACCGTCAGGGCGTTGTCTATTCAATGCATCATTTCTTCATTTTAAACAAAGGAAATAATAGCGGAAAACCGCTTTCTGTTCCCTGTCCGAATTGCTTTGTTATTCAATGCAAAACTGATTTTGAAAAGGAGCAGCTTTATTGGTTGGCTTATAGCTTGTGGCAGTCTAAAGCTTTTTATCCGTTTTTGCGTGGGTCGGTTATTCCGTTTGTAGTGTTGCGGGATGTAAAGTCTTGCCTTTTGGATGGTTTAAATAAAGCCAATGGAAATCCGGCTCAGTTTAAAAAAGCAGTTTCTACTCTCCGCAGTTTGGAAGCTCTGGAAAAAAATTATAAGCAAAATTTGCTTTTAATCTCCAATGCTAAGCGAATGCTATTCTACAAGGACATTCCCTAAATGCTACTTGCACGCATTAGTTAGCTTCAGCGGAAAAACGAGAATAACTTTTTTCGGGCTCGGTGGGACGGCCCAAAAAGTTATTGCCCGTTTTCCGAGTGATGTGTGCAAATAATCAAACGATACTCAAGTAATGGATAAGTCATACAAAATCCCTACATAAAGGCTACATAAGTGCACTCATGATGTTTCAGCTATAAGTCCACCTTAATTCCCAGAAATGAAAAAGGGCGATCCATTCGGAACGCCCTTTCGCTAATTAATACCAGGTACTGGTTTTAGAATGTGCTTTGAATCTTCAATGCGTGACCTGCATTCAACAGGTAGTAATCGTTACCGGCTTTTTGATAGAATTCAATACCAACCGAGTTCAACACTGTTACATCGTCATTCATTTCAGGAGCTCCCGGAAGAGCACTGGCAATGACTGTCGGAGCTGCAATGTCCAGTTTAATATCAAGGTATGCCGAGTAGGCTACATTTGATACTTCATTCAGTTCCGGCTGGATGGGTTCATAAATTCCGGTTGTAGCATTGAATGCAAAATCTGAAATCACAGACACAGCATTAATCAATCGGAAGTGAGTGGCACCGGCAGGGGCAATCACTGATTTTGCCGGACTAAATGCCGGAACTGTCAAGGTTGAACTGTTGCGGTCAACATTGGCAGTTAATTCAAACGGAGCAATGAACGAACTATCAAAGCTGAAGTTTCTGTTGAAATTCAAACCAATCAAATACTTGTTTTGAGTCGAAACTAAAATTGCCCTGTAACCACGAGCTTCGGTCTGATCTTCCAGATTGATTTTTTTCATGATACCAGTCAATCGACCAGTCAGCTGAGCATCGCTCATTTGTTTCATGAGCATGTTTAACCCAACGCGAACAGATTTACCCGCAATAGCACAAGCAGCAAACTCATTCATGTTTTCTCGGGTTCTGACAAACCCGGGATCATTCTTGATTTGCTCACCAGTTGCACCACCCTTTAATCCGGCAAAGTTGCCAGTCATACCTTTAATCTTGAAATGGCGAATCTCGCCGATTGTACCTTTGTACTTTACATGTCCTAATTGTCTGGCCATAGTTGTAAGTCTTTAAATGTTTGTACTAATAATTTTGTTGTAAATTTACAGCGACAAACCACTGTGTTATAAATATATAAATAATGCTAAACGATGCTTTTTGATGCTATTCAGCCAATACAATAAATCTATTTCAAAATCAATCCTATAGTTTCAATTAATATGATTACTCCAGCAACTTTGATTCTTACCTTATTCCACAAGTCAGTTTCTTTCTTTTGAACCTTGTAAAAGTTTATGGTTGAATCTTTGCAGGCAATCAGGTTTTGTTTGCTGTCGATAACACCCTTTTGAATATCCACTTTCTCCTCCAGTTCTTTCACTTCGCAGGAGTAGTTTTCTATCTCAGAATCGAGACTTTCAATAACACTATCCTTTTCAACTATTTCAAACTTTAAACCCCGGATAAGATCTTCGCAAGTGCTCAGGTCCTTACCTCTTTCAAATCGGGATTGGAGTGTGTCGTTTAGAACATGTTGTTTGTTGGCTTCAGCTTTTTGAGTAGCTGTATTGGCTTTTTCTTTCGCAAGTTTTGGCTTTAGTGTTTGAATAGTACTATCTTTCTGACAAAGCAAAACAGTGGCTCTGGCAGTGTTTAAACTATCTTCTTTTGACTCGTTTCTGTCTCGCTGGTCAATTGTTGCGGGTTGCGGTGTTTCTTGCTTATAATCGCATTTCTGAAATACAAACACTGAATAGATGATCAGTGTCAGAAATACCGCTATGATTTTAAAAAGGCTGTTTGAATTTTTCATAATTGTATATATTCTCCATTTTTATATTTGAGTATCTGGTTGCGGTTTCCTTTGCTTTTTAGGCTTACATGTACCCAGTCGGGTTGGCGGTCATTTCCTTTCTCCCAAATCAACTGGTCGAACTGAAAGTGGTCACGAATAGTTTGAAATAGCTTTGCATTATCAAAACATTCTATGTCCGCAGCTTCGCCTTTGGTATGTTGGCTAATGGGCTTTTGAGCCCCGCCAATGGCTTTGTTTACTGCTAATGTTCTGAAACCTGAGTTCACGGCTATCGGCTCGTCAATCATTTCCCTGAGTGGATCCAAAATATTTTTGACTAGTTCTTTCAGCTTTTGAATTTGTACCGGCCCGGGGGTGTTGTCCAGGTTCTCATGGGTTACTGTCAATTCTTCCAGTGAGAAGTATTTTCCTAGTTTGTTCATGATTGTTTCTTGTTGAAGAATTGGAGGATAAATGCACACACGCCACCGGCAATAGCAATGTACTTCAGATAGCTGTCCGGAATAGCTGTTTTAAACTCCGCTGGCAACGCAGCGTAATACAATGGAAGTGCAGCAATGGCACTGGAGATAAGTTGAAAGAAACGAGCCAAAACAGGAGTTTCAGCTTTCCACCAATCAGGCAGTTTGAATAATACTTTTTTCATACAGTTGATTTTTTCTTGTAAATGTACAAGTCAATCAACTGTGTAATAAATACATGAACAACGCTAAACGATGCTTTTTGATGCTATAAAACAAGCCCTAGTGATGAAATCACTAGGGCTCACAAAATGCTTATTGAGATTCAGAAAGATGGATGGAGTATTTCGAATAACAAGGAAGTTATTCATTTAAAAGCGTAGGCATGAAATCAATCACACTAATATCAAATTATATTTTTTTGTAATTAAATATCTATTTTGTGTAATGTTTGTGTAATGTTTGAAAATAAAAAAGACCTACAAATTAATGTAAGTCTTTCATTTTCAACGGTCGGGATGACAAGATTCGAACTTGCGACCACTGGTCCCCCAGACCAGTACTCTAAACCGGGCTGAGCTACATCCCGTTGATTTTTTAGTGACACAAAAGTAATAAAAAGAATCAATTTTGAAAAGTGTTTGGGCGTTGATTTTCTCTTAAAGTTGACACTTTCGGGTTGAAAATTACATCAACGGACTGAAGAGACGTGCGAATGATTCTTTGAGTTTTTGCCTCCGCCTGCGGTTCGACCACGATTCAAGGCTCAATTCTTCACTGTTTTCCATGTCTTGCACGAATAGCTTCTTGAGTGTAGGAGCCGTTTCGGAGTCGTAAATAAATGCATTGGCTTCAAAATTCTGGTCAAAACTTCGTTCGTCGAGGTTTGTAGAGCCGATAATGGAAATATAATCGTCAATCACAATGGCTTTGCTGTGGAGGAAGCCTGTTTTGTATCGGAAAACCCGCACACCTGCTTCGAGCGACTTGCCCAGATAGCTAAAAGTGCTGGCATCCGACAGCCTTGAGTCCGATTTCATTGGAATCATTAACCGAACATCGACGCCGCTCAATGCCGCCATTTCGATGCAACCTGTAATAAGTTCGGTAGGCATATAATAAGGTGAATGGATGTATATGCTTTTGGTGGCCGACATAATAGCAGCGGCAATGCCCTGCATGATGGATTCCCAGTCGGTGTCGGGACCGCTGCTGACGATCTGAACGAGATTATTCCCGAATTTTGGAGGTTCGGGGAAATAATTTGCACCTTCAAGTAGGTTCTGGTCTACAAAAAACCAATCAATCATAAATAATAGTTGCAACCCATGTGCGGCTGAGCCTTCGAACTTCACAAAAGTGTCGCGCCAGATACCCAGGTTATTTCCATACATATACCTGTCGGCTACATTCAAACCACCGGTAAATCCGATTTTACCATCTACAATAACAAGTTTTCGGTGATTGCGGTAGTTGATTTTGTTGCTCATCGAAATTTTCCACCGAAAAGGCAGGAAAGGCCCGGTGGCAACTCCGGCATCGTGCAACGATTTCATATATTCCTTCGAGAGATTGAAGCTTCCCCAATAGTCGTAAATCATTCGTACAGATACTCCTTCCCTGGCTTTTTGTATCAACAACTCACGCAGTTGGTTAGATATTTTGTCATCGTCGAAAATGAAAAATTGTATGTGTATGTGGTCTTTTGCATTTCGAATGGCTTCGAAGAGTGCTTCAAATGTACTCTCTCCGGTGGAATAGATATCAATTTTATTGTTAGCATAACAAGCCGATTCATTATTCTTATAAAGTAAGTTGATCAGCTTTAGGTGACTCTCGTTTTGTATAAGAGTTTCGAGTTTGTCGATGTCAAAGGATGCTACAGGCCTGTCAATAACCCGACGAATGCTTTTTTTTGAGATAATTTTCTTTTTGCGGTAATCCTGTCCGAATAACAGGTAGAAGAACATGCCCAAAATGGGAAGAAAAACAAGTACCAATAACCAGGAAAGCGATTTCACCGGGTTACGATTCTCCAACAAAAGCACCGATATGATACTTATCGTTGTGTAGATATACAATAAAAGGAAGAAGGATGCTAAAATACTTGTCATTCCGGTAATTATTTTATAATTAAAAATGAGCAATTAGAGTCTTCTGGATATCAAAAACGAACTCAACAGGTTGAAAAACGAGTGAGTTTAATAGGAGCCTTTTCTTTTAAAACTAATCCATTCATGCCCTTCAAACGTTTTCCGGGAATAAGGTTGTAACGATAATTTAGGTGCAGGTATACCCTCGGTGATGCTTACCGGGGAAATTTCCACATTGGCATCATCCCACAAACCGGCAGCCAAAAAGCTGTTTAAAAGTTGAGAACCACCTTCAATGAGTACCGAATGAATATTTCGTTCGTAAATTTTCTGTAAAATCAGTTGCAAACTATCCTTTTCAAAGTCGAGCGTAATAAATTCGACATTAGGGTGATCAATTGGTCTGTGATTTTCACTGAATATAATCGTCGGAAAGCTACCATCGAATATTTTGTAGTCGGCTGGTATGCGTCCTTGTCGGTCGATGGCTATGCGTATGGGCGATTTACCTGACCAAAAACGAACTGTAAGTGAAGGGTTGTCCAATATAACGGTGTTCGTGCTTACCATGATAGCCTGATTCTCCGAACGCATCTTGTGAGTCAGCTGACGGGTGATGTTGTTTGAAATAATCAGAGGTTGTTCATCGACTGTAGTTCGCAGGCGGTCGATAAATCCATCCTGAGTCTGAGCCCATTTGAGCAAAATGTATGGACGTTTTTGTTCCTGATAAATAAAAAATCGTTTGTTTAGCTCCCGGCATTCTTTTTCCATGAAGCCGATTTCCACTTCTATACCCGCTTTGCGAAGAATCTCTACTCCGCGACCGGCCACTTTTGGGTTTGGATCAAGTGTTCCGATAATAACGCGCGGAATTCCACTTGTAACAATGAGGTTGGCGCAAGGAGGTGTTTTGCCATAATGGGAGCAAGGCTCCAGGCTGACATAAAGTGTCGATTTCGCGAGTAGCTCTTTGTTCTTTACGGAATTTATAGCATTGGGTTCGGCATGCGCTTCGCCATACCGGTGATGATATCCTTCGCCAATAATTACATCGTCGCAAACAACTACGCAACCAACCATAGGGTTAGGTGCAACATAACCGGCACCTTGTTCGGCCAGTTGAAGGCAGCGGGACATATACTTTATATCAGTATCCATAGCGAACTGAGAGTGATTTTTAATTGATTCAAATGTTGCGACTTTGTTACTAGCAACTAATTTTTCTATCTTTGCGTTATGCAATCAACCTTCGCACATATACAAACAGAACTTCAGGGAATTTATCCTGAATCAGAAATCAGGAGTTTTAGCCTGCTGATTATTGAAAAGCTTACAGGTTTATCCCGAACTCAAATAATCCTTAACAAAAATACTCAAATTTTTGATTTACACCGTAAGGAAATAGATTCTTTTTTAGAGAAACTGAAAAAAAATGTTCCAATTCAGTATATATTAGGTGAAACGGAGTTTTATGGCTTAATGTTTACGGTGAATGAATCGGTTTTGATTCCCCGACCTGAGACCGAAGAGTTGGTTGACTGGATACGGACAGAGAATGACCGTGCAGCCCATTTGAATCTGCTGGATATTGGTACCGGTAGCGGTTGTATTGCTATCAGCCTGAAGCATGAATTCACACATTCGGAAGTTGATGCGTTTGATATATCGGACGAAGCTCTGAAAACTGCTGCCGGAAATGCTGAAAGAAATAATCTGGCTGTAAATTTCTCGAAAGTTGATATTCTGACTACGATTGAATTTTCAAGACGATGGGATATCATTATAAGTAACCCGCCCTATATTCCGGAGCTTGAAAAGGCTGAAATACTTCCCAACGTATTGGATTATGAACCGCATCTGGCCTTGTTTGTTCCGGATAACGATCCTTTGTTGTTCTATCGTAAGATTGCCAATATGGCTTTGACACAGTTGAAATTCGGAGGAAAGCTTTATTTTGAGATTCACAGGTCGGCAGGGCGAACTTGCACTCAAATGCTTAATGATTTAGGATTTGTCGATGTTGAACTTCGTAAAGATATATCGGGGAACGACAGGATGGTAAGGGCAATAAGACCGTAGGCACTAAATTGAACAGGATAAAAATAATGGCTGTTGCAGTAAATTTGCAACAGCCATTATTTTATATTAGGTTTTCCTGTATCTTCAGTGCAATTTCATTCATTTCTTCGGGACTGAGCTTTAGTTTTGGATTTTTAAAGTTCATATCCGATTCCTGATTGATTGGTATCAGGTGTATGTGAGCATGAGGAACTTCAAGTCCGATAACAGCTACTCCTATTCGTACACAAGGTACGGCTTTTTCAATGGCTTTTGCAATCTTCTTTGCAAAGAGGGTCATTCCGCTCAGGGTGTCATCGTCCAGGTTAAAGATATAATCTTCTTCCACTTTGGGGATAACGAGCGTGTGGCCTTTTGACATTGGATTTATATCCAGAAAAGCAAAGAACTTTTCGTCTTCAGCTACCTTGTAACAGGGAATTTCGCCGTTTACAATTCTCGAAAAAATAGTTGCCATAGTAATGCGGTTTTAAGTTACTCATAGCTATTTGGTTGTTACAGAGAAATCTCAATAATTTCAAACTCCATAACGCCCGAAGGGACGGCAACGGATGCTTTCTGACCTACTTTCTTGCCAAGTAGCCCTTTTGCAATAGGAGTGGTAACGGATAGTTTGCCTTCTTTCAGGTTGGCTTCACTTTCCGAAACAATCATATACGACATAATCTGGTCAGTTTTCGTGTTTTTTATTTTTACACGGGTCAGAATCTGAACTTCTTTGGTGCTTATTTTCGACTCATCAATCATACGCGCCGAAGCGATGGTTTCTTTCAATAAAGAAATCTTCATTTCGAGCATGCCCTGAGCTTCTTTGGCTGCATCATATTCAGCATTTTCCGATAAATCGCCTTTATCACGCGCTTCACCAATTTGTTTTGAAATAGCAGGACGTTGTACTCTTTCCAACTCATTCAATTCCTCTACCATTTTTTTGTAACCATCTGCGGTCATGTAATTTACTGCCATAGTCTTGTCTCCCTTGTTAGGTTTTTAGAAGTATATAACAAAAAGAATTCCGACAATATTCGCCGGAACTCTGATTCTAAAGTGATATTTTTTATGATTGACAAATATACAAGCTTTTTTTTAGATATAAGCTATTTCATTTGTGTTTAAAAGCATTTTTTTTGTTTAGGAATTTATTTGTCGTTTTGCTCTCACCCGACTTTATAGAAAAAACAATGGGTAACTTCACAGCCACCCATTGCACATTTTAACCTAAACCTTAACTATGAAAAATTTATCTGTTTGTTTACACTTGCAAAAGTGAGAATAATTTTTTAAACGTGCAAGAGGTTTGAATAAAAAAAATCAAATATTTTTTTCAAATAAGCACGTTTTATTCGTAATTTATTCATTATTAGGAAAGTGTGTAATGTACAATAAGTGAGTTAAAAAATGTAAAAAGCACACTTCTTTCATATTTTGATTAGTTGATGTATCTTTGTAGAACAAAATATACTTAAATAATAATGGATACAAACGAAAAAACTGTTGTTTCGACGGACTCTAAATCCGTTTTGAACGACAAGAAACTATTTATCGAGACTTACGGTTGCCAGATGAATGTGGCCGATAGCGAAGTCGTTGCATCGATAATGGAAATGGATGGTTTTGAAATGACCGATAAAATTACCGATGCCAATGCAATTTTTGTGAATACCTGCTCTGTGCGTGATAATGCAGAACAAAGGGTTGTTCAGCGTTTAAAATACTTTCAGTCCCTGAAGCGAAAAAACAAAGGGTTGATAGTTGGAGTAATTGGCTGTATGGCCGAACGTGTGAAAGATGAGTTGATAACCGATCATGGTGTAAATATCGTGGTTGGTCCTGATGCGTATCTAGACATCCCTAATCTGATTAATTCGGTAGAAAATGGTAACAAGGCAATTAATGTGGAGTTGTCGAAAACCGAAACCTATAAAGATGTTCTGCCAACCCGTATCGGTCAGGCTATTTCGGGTTTCGTGTCGATTATGCGTGGCTGCGACAAATTCTGTACCTATTGCATTGTACCTTACACACGAGGACGAGAAAGAAGCCGCGAAGTTGAAAGCATTTTGAACGAGATTCGCGATTTGCAGGCAAAAAACTACAAAGAAGTTACGTTGCTTGGCCAGACTGTGAACTCCTATCGCTACGAGAACGAAGACGGAACCGTTATTGAGTTTCCCGAATTGCTGAGTATTATTGCCGAAATGGTGCCTGATATGCGCATCCGATTCACATCGCCACATCCAAAGGATATGACTGACGAAACGCTTGAAGTGATTGCCAAATATCCGAATATTTGTCGATTCATACACTTACCTGTGCAGTCGGGAAGCAATAAAATACTTCAACTGATGAACCGTAAATATACCCGGGAATGGTATTTGGGTCGGGTTGAGGCTATGCGACGCATTATTCCTGACGTATCAATTGGTACTGACATTTTCTGTGGTTTCCACGACGAAACGGAAGAAGACCATCAGGAATCCTTGTCGTTGATGCGCGAAGTAAAATTCGATATGGCATTTATGTTCAAGTATTCGGAGCGCCCGGGTACAGTAGCTGCCAAGCGTATGCCCGACAATGTGCCTGAAGAAACTAAACTTCGCCGACTGGCCGAAATCATTGCACTTCAGAACGAGGTGGCACTGGAAAGTAATCAGAATGATATCGGTAAAACTTTCGAAGTGCTGGTTGAAGGTTTTTCAAAACGGTCTAAAGAACAGCTTTTTGGTCGTACATCGCAGAATAAAGTGATTATTTTCCCGCGTCTGGGTCGCCACATTGGTGAAACTATCCGGGTGAAAGTAACAAGTGCGTCATCAGCAACGCTTTTTGGTGACGTGGTAGAGAACTAATTTTTACCGATTATCTTTCTTATGTTCTTGACATTTTGAAAGTTAATCAATATTACAAAATGATTAAAGAATTTTTTCCGTAATTGCTTGCAGTATTGAATGCAATGCACTACTTTTGCGCTAAATTTAAAGAATAGCTATTATTTTTATAAGGCGTTGAATTGCTGTGGTTTGCATTTTTAATGCAGTATTATTAACTTGTGCTGTTTGAGTAGATAGGATTATTTCAATTACTTTTATAGCTTCTGTTACTTCAAAACTTCTATATATATTACAAACTAAAACAAAAATCTATGTGGTTAATTGATTCCTCTATTGGGCGAAAGCTTATTATGAGTATCACGGGGGCTTTCCTCGTGTTGTTTTTGCTTTTTCACAGTTGTATGAACATTGTGGTGATTATTTCGCCCGAAGCTTACAATGCAATCTGTGCATTTTTAGGAGCTAACTGGTATGCTGTTGCTGGAACAAGCGTATTGGCAGCCGGTTTCGTAATTCATATTTTGTACGCTCTGGTTTTATCGTATCAAAATTTACGTGCTCGTGGTCCTGAACGTTATGCTGTGACAAAAAATCAAAAAGGTGTTTCGTGGGCTTCACGCAATATGTTGATTCTTGGAGCGGTTGTGTTTGGATTTTTAGCCTTACACATGTACAACTTTTGGTTCAAAATGCAGTTTGCTGAGTTGTCTGGTATTCACACAGGTAATTTCGAACCTTCAAAAGGTGCTGAATATGTGAAAGAGTTGTTCAGCAATAAAGTGTATTGTGGAATTTACATTGTATGGCTTGCTGCACTTTGGCTTCACCTGACTCACGGTGTTTGGAGTGCATTACAAACGACCGGCTTAAATAACAAAACATGGTTACCACGTGTAAAAGTTATTTCAAACATTATTTCTACGATTGTGATTTTAATGTTTATGTCAATTCCTGTGTATTATCTATTCGGATGCGGTTCTTGCATTTAAAATGGTAAGTTGTAAATAAAAAAAATAGTAAATAAGAATATGGCAAAGAAAGAACAATCTACTGCGGTAGATGCAACTAAAATAGATGCCCGCATTCCTGAAGGACCGTTGGCCGAAAAATGGAGCAATTATAAAGCGCACCAAAAACTTGTAAATCCATCGAACAAACGTCGTTTGGATATTATCGTTGTTGGAACAGGGTTGGCCGGAGCATCAGCTGCTGCTTCAATGGCTGAAATGGGCTTTAATGTATTGAACTTCTGTATTCAGGATTCACCACGTCGTGCGCACTCAATTGCTGCACAAGGTGGTATCAATGCTGCAAAAAACTATCAAAATGATGGTGACTCTGTTTACCGTCTTTTCTACGATACTATCAAAGGTGGTGACTACCGTGCCCGTGAAGCTAACGTATATCGTTTGGCAGAGGTTTCGAATAGCATTATCGACCAATGTGTGGCTCAGGGTGTACCTTTTGCCCGCGAATACGGTGGTTTGCTTGACAACCGTTCGTTTGGTGGAGCACAGGTTTCACGTACGTTCTACGCAAAAGGTCAAACCGGTCAACAATTGTTGCTGGGAGCTTATTCAGCTTTGAGCCGTCAGATCGGTAAAGGTGCTGTGAAATTGTATTCACGCTACGAAATGTTGGACGTGGTTGTAATTGATGGTCGCGCCCGCGGAATCATTGCCCGCAACCTTGTTTCGGGTAAAATCGAACGTTTCTTCGCTCACGCAGTGGTTGTTGGAACCGGTGGCTATGGAAATACTTTCTTCCTTTCTACCAATGCAATGGCTTCGAACGGATCGGCTGCTATCCAGATGTATAAAAAAGGAGCTTATTTTGCTAACCCTGCTTATGCGCAAATTCACCCAACCTGTATCCCTGTTCACGGCGAATACCAATCGAAACTGACTTTGATGTCTGAATCGTTGCGTAACGACGGTCGTATCTGGGTTCCAAAGAAAAAAGAAGATGCTGAGGCTATTCGTGCCGGAAAGAAAAAAGCAACTGACCTGAGCGAAGACGAACGCGATTATTATCTTGAACGTCGTTACCCTGCTTTCGGTAACCTTGTTCCCCGCGATGTGGCTTCACGTGCTGCTAAAGAACGTTGCGATGCCGGTTACGGTGTTGGTAATACAGGATTGGCTGTTTATCTTGATTTCTCCGCTGCAATCGAACGTTTAGGTGAAAACGTTGTTCGCGCCCGTTACGGTAACCTTTTCCAGATGTACGAAAAGATTGTTGATGATAATCCATACAACACTCCGATGATGATTTATCCGGCTATTCACTACACCATGGGTGGTATCTGGGTTGATTATGAACTACAAACTTCTGTAAAAGGATTGTTCTGTATTGGTGAAGCTAACTTCTCTGATCACGGTGCTAACCGCTTGGGTGCTTCGGCATTGATGCAAGGTTTGGCCGACGGATATTTCGTATTGCCATATACTATTCAAAATTACCTGGCCGATCAGATTCAAACTCCACGCATGAGCACCGAGTTACCTGAATTTGAACAAGCTGAAAAAGATATTCATGCTAAAATCGAAAAGATCATGAAGATTCAGGGAGATAAATCAGTTGATTCTATCCACCGCGAATTGGGATTGATTATGTGGGATTTTGTAGGTATGGGTCGTAACAAAGCCGGATTGGAAACAGCATTGGAAAAAATCAAAGCTGTGCGTCACGAATTCTGGACCAAAGTATATGTTCCGGGTGTTAGTGCCGATATGAACGTGGAACTTGAAAAAGCACTTCGTTTGGCTGATTTTATTGAAATTGGTGAATTGATGGCACGTGACGCGTTGATGCGCGAAGAATCATGTGGTGGTCACTTCCGCGAAGAGTACCAAACTCCCGAAGGTGAAGCATTACGTAACGATGAAGAATTCTCATTTGCTTCTTGCTGGAAATTTACCGGCGAAGGTAAAGAACCCGAATTGCTTAAAGAAGCATTGGATTACGAATTTATCCACCGTCAACAACGTAATTATAAATCTTAATCAGTAATTCGTAACTAATATAACCAATGGAAAAAAGTATAAATTTAACGCTAAAAGTTTGGCGTCAAGCCGGTCCGAAAGTTAAAGGCGAATTCGAGACCTATAAAGTGGATAACGTATCTACTGACAGTTCATTTCTTGAAATGTTAGACGTTTTAAACGAATCATTAATCAAACAACGCAAAGAGCCAATCGTATTCGATCACGACTGTCGCGAAGGAATTTGTGGTATGTGTAGCTTGTATATCAACGGACATCCTCACGGACCGGACGGTGAAATTACCACTTGTCAGTTGCACATGCGTAACTTCCACGATGGACAAACAATCACTGTTGAGCCATGGCGTTCGGCTGCATTCCCTATTATCAAAGATTTGATGGTGGATCGTGGTGCTTACGACAAAATTATTCAGGCTGGTGGATATGTTTCGGTAAATACCGGTGGTGTTCCTGATGGTAACGCCATTGCTATTGGAAAAAACATTGCTGACGAGGCTATGGACGCTGCTTCATGTATCGGTTGCGGTGCTTGTGCGGCTGCTTGTAAAAATGGTTCGGCTATGTTGTTCGTTGCGGCAAAAGTAAGCCAGTTGGCATTACTTCCACAAGGAAAAGTAGAAGCTGCTCACCGTGCTAAAGTAATGGTGGCTAAAATGGATGAACTTGGTTTCGGTAACTGTACGAATACAGGAGCCTGCGAAGCTGAATGTCCTAAAAACGTTTCTATCTCGCACATTGCCCGCTTGAACCGTGAGTTCCTGAGTGCAAAATTCAAAGACTAATCGTTTGATTTAAACTAAATAAAAAAGACCGCTTCGAATTTTCGAAACGGTCTTTTTGTTTCACTTTCAACGGGACTGAAAATAAATCCCTTTTCTGTTTTCTATTTTCTGTCAAGTCCCGTATCTTTGCAGCTTCAGTTAGACCCCAAAGTGAGGAGGCTTCTAATTATGAATTATGCATTAGAAATTATGAATTAAAAATATAGCATGGCATTAATAAAATCGGTGCGGGGCTTTACTCCGCAAATGGGCGAGAATTGTTATCTGGCCGAAAACGCCACTGTGGTAGGCGATGTTATTATGGGTGATGGTTGCAGTGTGTGGTTCAACGCCGTGTTGCGTGGCGATGTAAACTCGATAAGAATCGGCAATCACGTGAATATACAGGACGGTTCGGTGTTGCACACATTGTACGAAAAATCGACCGTTGAAATTGGCGACTATGTTTCAATCGGTCATAATGTGACTGTGCATGGGGCTAAAATCGATAACTATGCTCTGATAGGTATGGGAGCTACTTTGCTTGATTATGCCGAAGTGGGTGAGGGGGCTATTGTTGCTGCTGGGGCATTGGTGCTCAGCAATACAAAGATTCCTCCTTTTACGCTTTGGGCAGGTGTTCCGGCTAAAATGGTAAAAGCTGTTGCCCCGGAGCAAAGCAACGAAATGAACCGCAAAATTGCGCATCAATATGCCATGTATGCCGGTTGGTTTATGGAAGAAGACGAGAAAGCGGAAACCGAATAATAACTGTATTTAGTGGTCGGCATCGGGTTTTGTCGAAATAATTGCATGTGAGCGTAAAATTATGGTTGAATAATTTTATTCTCACATGTTTTTTATTAATTTTGTGCCTGTTAAATGTAAAAACTGAATATTATGTTGATACTGGATTTGGTGGTACAAGAATGGAAGAAGAGCTATCGGGCGCAGGGATTTTATAAAAATCTCGCTGTTAGTTTGTTGTTGGGATTTTTTACACTGTATATGGCGGCCATTTTGTTATTTATCGGTTTTTCGCTCAACGAAATACTTGAAAAGGCCGATAATACACTTAATCCCATGGAGTTGTTCAATGGTGCAATGCTGTATATTATGCTAATGGGCTTGATTATCCGGTTTGCCATGCAGCAGTTGAACACGTTTAACCTGCCTCCTTATCAGGTGTTGCCCATAAAGCGTTCGTTGCTTATCAATTTCCTGTTGCTGAAACCGCTCACCAATCCCATCAATTACTTTTTGTTGCTGGTGGTTGTGCCTTTTGCCATAAAGTCGGTAGTGGGTTATTACAGTGTCGGGGTGGCTTTGCGGTTTGTGCTTAGTTTTGTGTTTCTTATCTGGTTCAATTCACTTACAGGAGCCTATATTAAACGCAAATACGGCTCAAGTCTGCTTTCGTTTCTGCTTATTATACTGGCTTTTGCAGGTATTGTTGCGTTGGAATATTTTAAAGTTTTCTCGCTTTTCAATATCTCCAAATCATTCTACGGCTTTATAGTGCTAAACCCTTACGGATTGCTGGTGGCATTGCTAATGGTTGCTGTGGCGTTTATGCTCAATAAATGGTTTTTCTCACAGAACTTCTACCCCGAAAAATTCAACAGCAAAATAAAAAGCGATAAAACAGTTACCCGCGACCTGTCTTTCCTCAATCGTTTCGGGGTGATAGGTGAACTTATCGGGCTGGAATTGAAACTGATTCTGCGTCATAAACGGACAAAAAGTATTCTGTATATGTCGGGTTTCTTCCTGTTCTACGGACTGCTGTTTTACACCAACAAAGCCTACGCGCACAACAGCGGTATGTTGTTTTTTGTGGCTATGTTTATGACCGGGTTACTTATGCTGATGTTCGGTCAGTGGATTATCAGCTGGGATAGCTCACATTTCGATAGCCTGATGACAAAGAATATTCCTATCCGCACGTACCTGAACGCCAACTATTATTTGTTGCTGGCATTCAACGTTATTTGTTTTGTGCTCACTACTCCCTATTTCTTTTTTGGGATGAAGATTGTGTACATGCATTTGACGGCTTTTATTTTCAATGCCGGAGTAAATATTTTCCTGCTCCTGTTCTTTGCCACCTACAATACCCGCAAGCTCGACCTGAGCAAATCGTCGGCCATGAACTACCAGGGAACTACCTATAAAAACTTCCTGATTGTGCTTCCGCTTATGTTTTTGCCCATGATCATTGTGGGGGTGCTTACAAGTCTGGCCTCCATAGCTGTTGCTTTGTGGACGCTTGCTACTTTGGGGGCGCTTGGCATTTTGTTCCGCAATCAGCTGATAACGCTTTGTGTCAATCAGTTTAACCGCCGTAAATACATTATGGCCGAAGGCTTCCGCGAAGGGGAGTAAATTAATTCATAATTTACAATTCATAATTCATAATTGAAAAGAGTATGATACAAGTATCGAATTTGCAGAAAGCTTACAACGGTGTTACTGTGCTGAATATACCTGATATGACGATTCCACAAGGCGAAAGTTTCGGATTGGTGGGAAATAACGGTGCCGGAAAAACAACTTTTTTCCGCCTGATTCTCGACCTGATTGAACCAACGCAGGGCGAAGTGAAAATTGACGACCAACTGGTTATGCGCAACGATGCCTGGAAAACTTCAACAGGTTCGTTCCTCGACGAAGGCTTTTTGATTGACTTTCTTACAACGGAAGAATACTTCAAATTTGTGGGAAAACTGCACAACAAAACCGATGGCGACATTGCTCTTTTCCTGGATTCGATGAAGGACTTTTTCAACGACGAAATACTGGGTTCAAAAAAACTGATCCGCGATTTTTCGAAAGGAAACCAAAAGAAAATTGGTATTGCTGCCGCGCTTATTGGTGACCCCAAAATACTGATTCTCGACGAACCCTTTACGGCGCTCGACCCTTCGTCGCAAATCCGTTTGAAACGCTTCCTCACCGATTTACAAACCCGCTTTAATATGACAATGCTCATCTCTAGCCACGACCTGAATCATATTACCGAAGTGTGTAAGCGCATCGTGGTGCTCGAAAAAGGAAATGTGGTGAAAGACCTCCAAACAGGCGATGATACCCTGAATGAACTGGAAGCCTATTTTGCGGTGTAAATATCAAAATGAACAGCGGAAATTTGTACTTACAAGTTTCCGCTGTTTTTTTAGTTGAGTATTTCCTCAAACGTCATTGTTTTGTCCACCTTGTGTTTTTTGTATTGTGCCACCACGGTGCAGCATTCGGTATAGGCGTCGTGTTCAAACATCAGAATCTGGTTCTTTTCGGCAGCTTCGTCAAGGAGTATTTTCTTTTCGTTCATGGCCGAAATAGGGAAGATGTCGTAGGACGAAATCCAGGCTGAAAAGTAAATTCGAATGCATAAAATACAATTGAACAAAAGCACGGAAACAAAAAGAATAGATACATCACTTAATAAAAAGATAGGGACAAGTTGCGAATTGTCCCTACCTTTTTTTATTTCAAATTCCCCAAATTAAACACGCTTGCCGGAATAGTTGCATCCAATTGCATTTCTTCAATAACCATTTTAGTTCCTTTGCCATCTTTCAGCACATCTTTATACACAAATGTTTTGGGATACCAACGATTCTGAACGCGTTGTACGTCGCTAAACGTAATGCGTTTCAGCAGTTTTCCACCTTTGGCAAACATTTCCACTTTCAGCGGCACATATCGTTCCTCGTCCACCCACATTTTTTGCGAAGCATAATTCACATCCGTCGCAATGGCTGTGAGATTCACCACCCAGCACTTGCGACCATCCACTACTTCTTCGCCACTTACGTCAGCTTTGTATTGCTCCAGCAAAGGTCGGTCGGTCATCATGTCTTCGTACGACATATCGCTGCCCATTACCGATTGGCGCAACATATGCCCCGAAATTTGAATAACCCGGTCGGTCGAAGGAGAATAAATCCACAACTGGTTTGCAAGCTTCAGCATCTTGGTGCCTTTTTCGCGCGCCGGAGCAAGGTATTCGGTAAATGATTTCTCAGTGCCCGACGACCACGATTTAGATTCCATGGTACGTGTGCCGCGTGCCGAATTAATCTCCATTCGGGCTGTCAGAATGCGCGATTTTGCCGACATATTATTGTCCACTTTATCCAGAATGGATTTCCCCGAAGGATAGTTTTGAGCAAAAGCACTAAGTGATAAAAATAAAAGGAAAAGAACCCCTAGCCCCTGAAGGGGAACTAAGTTAGTTCGTATTTTTAAAGTATTCATATATGTAATTTTAAATTAGATAATACTATTATAGTTCCCCTTTAGGGGTTGGGGGCAGTCTTATCCTTCCAACTCTTTAAACAGATTCGCCGTTTGTCGTTTATAAACGCCTATTCCGGCCAACATAGCTCCGATAACAGTGGAAAGCACTCCGGGAATAAAACCGATAAAGTAGGTGGTGGTGCTAATTTGTGCACGAATAATGCTCGGCATCATCATGTTCGAATTGCGCATCATGTTACGGGCATCAATGCCGTAGACCTGCAAAGGCCATGCACAGAGTAGTCCGATAGCCGTTCCAATGAGCGAACCAATAAGGCCCACCAACAAAGCTTCACCTACCAGTGAGCGGTAAATTTCGTGCTTGTTTTCACCAATGGCCAACCGAAGTCCAAACTCACCGTAGCGGCGCAAACCACCTACCAGCCCGGCATTCCAAAGTACGATCGACATGGCAAAAACGAAAATAAAGATAATGATATACTGTGCATTTTCGGAGTATGCAATCATAAAATCCATGCCACCAATACCGCTCATAGGTGCCATGGTCAATGAGAACTGATCGCCTTTTTTGGTGTTGTCATTATTGAATCCGACTGCCAGTTCTTTTGCCCGGGAGTTATCGTAGTTGGAGTCGGTAAAGAATCCGAGTACTTCACCGGCCGCATTTTCCATATTCAATGCCACCCGCACATCGTCAATATCGGCCACCACCATGCCTTTATCAAGCACTTGTGTGCCAAAATGAATGGTCCCGCACACGGTAAAGTTATACATAGCCATATCGCCGTACATGGTGTTGGAAATAAGTGTCACACGGTCGCCAAGCTTCAGACTCATCTTTTTGAACAGCTCGTTGGTAATCATTATTTCACCCGGTTTCACAGGGAAACGCCCCGCGAACAACTTGGACTTTAAATCCATGCGGTTTATCTCGTCCTGATTGCCGAGTAAATGAATGCCCATACCCATTACATTGCCTTGCGAACGTGTTTTTCCGGTAGCATCGGGTGCATCGAGTAGTCCACCAAACTGAATGCGATCTGTCCAGGTCATATCAGGATAGGTCTTTTTCAGCTTTGCCATTACGGTATTTACATCCAACATGGCATAATCGTTGGGCATTTGTGTCAGGTTCTCTTTGTAGGCTACCGTCATCACTTTCACATGACCGGACGAAAACTTAGCCGTTGTTTCAATGCTGTCGTTAAACATACCGCCCATGTACGATTGCAGAAATACTGTAATCATCACACCCAGCGAAACAACGATTATCGGTAACAGACTGCGACTTTTGTCGCGCAAGAGTCCGTTTAATAAGAATTTAATCATTTTTGTAGGTTGATTAGTTAGTGGTTAATTGGTTGATTTGTTTATCAGTTAATTGGCTCTTAAACTAATTAACTAATAAACCCATTCAACTATTGTACTTTACCTCTGATAGCATCCGTCGGATTCATTTTGGCAATTTTCCGTGCCGGAATATAACTCACAACAGCCGTCACTATCAGAATGAAAATCATTGTATTAATAACCAGACCCAGTGTAATGGTAGCATACATTGTATCAGCCATTGGCACACCTATTTCGCTGGCATCCATATTGAACGAATAGCCTTTTGTGGCCATATAATATAAAATGGATGCTCCCCAAACTGTGCCCACAGCAAAAGCCAGCACAGCATTAATAGTGCCTTCCAGTGTGAAATGCCAAACTACTTCGCGCTGAGTCATTCCCAATGCTACCAATGTGCCTATCTCGCGCTGACGGCGGAAAATAGATAGCGTTTGCGTATCAAAAATAGCGAGCATGGCCAGTAATAAAAAGATAATATACATAAAACTGGTGCCTATCGATTTGGTTTTTACCAACAACATGGTAGATTCAGTCAGTTTTGTCACATCCTTAAATGTCCATCCGGGAAGGCTGACTGCTTTTACTTCAGGTGATTTTATCAGCAGATTCGCACAGTTCGTGTTCATGGTCATTTGTTGCAAGCGGTCCAGCGGAATCCACAAAATGCCATTATCGACAGTGGGAATGGAGGTTTTGAAAATCCCTGCAACCCGTATGTCAGCCGCCTCGAATGTTCCGTTTTTGTCACGCCAACGCAAAGTAACCACATCATTCAAGTGCAGTTTGGTTTGTTTGGCCATGAAGGCACCCAGTACCACAGGTATTTCGGCTGAGTTTTCATTTAGTTTTTCGGTAGGGATTTTCAGTAATTTCTGGTTTGGTCGGATTCCTTTTAGCAACACGCCTTGCATGCGACCCTGAGGATAAATACTTCCCTGTGTTATTAGAATTGGTTCAATCCGATGACTGTCCACATCCTTTTTGAACACTGTTGGAATTTCCACCGTACTCGAATCGAACGTGAACGGATCAAACGGATCGTATTTTGATTGCCAGTATTGTCCGTCGGCAATTTCCCATTTCACAGTATCGTCAACGGCCTGTGAGCTCCAGCCTTTTAAAATTCCCTGTAGCAGAATTATCAGCACAAAGGAAATTGAAAGGACAAAAACATTAAGCCATGTTTTCAGACCGTTGCCAATTAAGCTTCTGAAAGCTGTTTTGAATAGTTTCATCTTAGTTGAATAGTAAATTAGTTAACTTGTTGATTAGTTGAGTTTCAATGATAAATTAGTTAAACTGGTTTGGAATTTCAAAACTGGAAACCAATTAACCAGTAAACCAATCAACTTATTATCTTATCCTCAACCACTTTACCATCCTGCAAACGAATGATTCTGCGCAGATAACCAATCACTTTTTCGTCGTGTGTGGCAAAAATGAAACTGGTTTTCAATTCTTCGTTCAGCTTTACCATAGTTTGGAGAATGTTGTGCGAATTGGCCGAATCCAGGTTGGCCGTTGGCTCATCGGCAAGTACCAGTTTAGGGCGTTTTACCATAGCACGGGCAATGGCCACGCGCTGACACTCGCCACCCGAAAGTTGAGCGGGGCGTGATTTTACTTTATCGGTCAAACCCACCCAGGCCAGCGTTTCCATTACACGCTTTTTGCGTTCATCAGCACTAATATCGAGCAACAGCAGTGGAAATTCAACATTTTCAAATACCGTATAAACAGGCAAAAGATTATAATGCTGAAAAATAAATCCAAGTTCTTCTTTGCGGAGTTTGGCAGCTTGCTTCGGCGACAATTTTCCCACCGAATTACTCAAAACTACCACTTCGCCGTCACTGGGGATGTCCAGCGAGCCGATAATATTCAACAAGGTGGTTTTCCCCGAACCACTTGGACCAACCAATCCGGTAAATTCACCTTCCGAGAACTCAAGATTGATACCATCAAGTGCCGTAAAGAACCCTGAGCCAACAGGGAACTTCTTGACCAATTTCTTTACTTCTACAATTGCTTTCATATAGTACTATTTCAAAAATTATAACTTACCATAATTTGTATTCCTTTGCCAGCAAACATATTTCGGTTTTGCGATTGAGCTGCCATTAACTGCACATTTTCCGGATTCCAGTACCCGATACCATAAATATTGAAATTGTCGTAGGTTCTACTCCAACTCAAATAATTCATGAATTTATTTTGCCCAGGCAGGTAGAAAACCATACCAGAAAGATTATCAAGCATCGATATCGGATAGCTTAACATTGTGCCCAACACATTTCTAGCGTTTCCATTGACAATGAACTGATCACCTGCATGGTAGCGAAAGTATTCAACTGTTGCACCAATTCCATTTCCAACCGGGAAAGTGTAATCAACTCCCAGACTCCACATGTCCTGAACCTTATTCAGCAATGGGAAATTATTATTTTGAGTATCAGTCATTGTCACACTTGATTCGAACCACAATCCAACTCCTAGATCCCATTTCCCATCAAGTCCAATTCTTGATTCATTCGTTTCGTACAGGTTATACGTACTTGAAAACAACTTTTGATATTGAATCTTGCGATGATGTGTGCTTATTGCAATTTCTCCGGGGCCTGCAGGCATTTGAAAACGTCCACCAATTTCAGGTTTCCATTGGGCCGTGCCCCACAACTCATATCCTTTCGGATTTTTATTCCCGATTAATCCCCACGCCCACAAATTGGCATTGTTCTCAAAGAAGTATTTTCCCAAAAGTCCATAAACACCGTCAGTTAATTGAAGTGGGTCACGTACATCCATGCCGTCGAACCACATCAATGGACGAAACATTTTGGCAGAGCCGAAATTTATTTTTTGCAAGCCCGCACGTACTTCCCAGTTCTGTCCCGAATAGCGCGCCCAAACCCGGTACGGTTTGAACTGTCCCATAACTGTATCGTAGTGTAACCCGGTAAAATCAGCAGTTCCGTTTATATTGAGCGAGGCTTCAAAATCAAGTTTCGAGTTTGGGGATACTTTGAAATCTCCCAGAACAGTTGGCACAAATCGTCCTCTAAACTGCACTGGAGCAGGATCTTTCACCTGAGCAATTCCCCAGGCTGTAACCTTCCCATTGAAGGTTATATGTATTGAGTCTTTCTGTGCTGACAAATCGCTCAGAAAAATAAACAAAATAAGTAGAACAATTAGTTTTAGTTTCATGTCCTGGTTCTTTTATCTTGGCTCTGTTGTCTTATTCAACGGCATGATACCGTAAATCAAAGTCTGCGTAAGCTGTTTGGTAAGCGTATCTACGTCAGGAAACATGTGCATCAAATCCGGCGAACTGCAAAATTCCACCTGTTTTTGCAGCAGCCAAAGCACATAATTCAGATTCAATTCCGGATTCATTTCACCTTTCTGCTGGGCTTTTTGCAAAAAGTCGACCAGCATGGCCATCGATTTTTTCATTATTTCCTGAAAACAAGCTAATATCTCAGTGGCATCGGGGTTGTAGAAATCGGCCACAAACTCTATCGACATTTCTTTATTGCGTTGTAATTTTACCTGAAGTGATTTTTCCAGTTTTTCGGCAAAAGAGCAATCACTCTCCATTATTTGCCGCGACTCCTCAAAAGCCTCATCGGTTAGCTTTCGCATAAGATAAATCACCAGTGCTGTTTTATTTTCGAAGAACGTATAAAAAGTCTTGCGGCTGACATTTGCCTTTTTGCAGATTTCGTCAATCGTTACCTTTTTAAAGCCGTGCTTCCAGAAAAGCTCTTTGGCTTTTTGTTCTATCTGTTCTTTTTTAGTCAGTTTCATAGTTGTGTAGTAAACAATAACGTTGCAAAGTTACATTTTATATTCATATAACAATATTTTGTTACCTGATTTTTTTTGTTTTGATTGAAAATATATTTTAGCGCTGTTTATTCCATTTCGAAACAATAAAAATAACTACATTTGTGAGTCTATTTTATTAGCGTTTACCTTCATTCTATTATTCGAAATGAAAAAAGAGTATACATTGGACGAATTGCTGCATAAAGCTGCATCGTATTGTTCTATTTCGGAACATTGTGTTTCTGAAGTAGAGGAGAAATTGAATGCGTGGTGTGTTGAATGTGATGATAAATCGAAGATTATAGAGCGTTTGTTAGCCGAAGATTTCATCAACGAAAAACGTTTTTGTGTTTTCTTTGTAAAGGATAAGTTCCGTTTCAATAAATGGGGTAAAATTAAAATTTCGTATGCTCTGAAACAAAAAGGGCTTGGTGAGAGTCTCATAAACTCAGCCTTAAAAACTATCGATGATGGTGAATACGAAGAAATGCTTGCTTCAATTCTGAAAACCAAGCTCAAAGGATTGAAATATGAGTTCGAGTACGAAAAGCAGGGAAAACTCTTCAATTTTGCACAAAGTCGTGGTTTCGAAAGTAGTGTGATAAACCGCGTTATACGCACCTTATAACTGAAAAATATGCCAAGATATTCTGCCAGAGAAGAAAAAGCAAACACGTACTCGCATGCCATTGGTGTCGTTATTGCTGTTATTGCAGGCGCATTGTTGATACAAAAAGCTTTTGCATCGCATAATGTATGGGCTATTACAAGCGAAATAGTTTTCAGTATTTTTATGGCTACCATGTTTCTTTCGTCTACACTCTATCATGCCGAGAAAGATGAAAAAATCAAACCACTTCGCCGGAAATTTGATCACGCAGCTATCTATGCGCAGATTGCCGGAAGTTATACCCCGTTTACATTAATTGTTTTGCGCGAAAACGGTGCCTGGGGTTGGACCTTGTTTGGCGTGATTTGGGCTGCGGCTGTTGTGGGCATTTCGCTCAGTTTTTTGAAGCTGAAAAATGGCAGCAAGTTCGAAACCATCTGCTATGTAGCCATGGGTTGGGTGGTTGTAATCGCATTTAAACCACTTATTGATTCTCTTGTAGCTACAAATTCAATATCGTCGTTATACTGGCTTATAGGTGGTGGCTTCTTTTATACTGTTGGTGCAGTGCTGTATTCGTTCAAAAAAATTCAGTACACCCACGCCATTTGGCATTTGTTTGTTTTGGGTGGTAGTATTTGTCACATAATTGCCATTTGGAACATTAAGATTTAATTGGTTTTAATAGAAATAAATCCAAGCTATATACTATTTCGTCTACCAAAATGAATAATTCTCAACCCGTGATTCATTGAAATTATTTTATCTTTGTGCTGATTAATTTTTCTATTCTAAACTCATTAAAAACACGTACACAGGGATGAACAAGTTTCTTTTATTCATTGCATTATTTACTACCAATCTCAGTTTTGCCTCGCAAACGGATACTACTTTTGTTGCCACCGGTAATCCCATTGTAAAATACAAATACACAGCCGATCCAGCGGGATTTGTTTATAAAGACAGATTGTATGTTTATACCGGTCACGATGTTTGTCCGGCTCCTCAGCAACGCTATGTGATGAACGATTGGTGTTTGTTTTCGACTACCGACATGAAAACATGGACCGAACATCCCACACCTATGAAGGTTTCCGATTTTAGTTGGGCGAATGGCGACGCATGGGCTAGTCAGGTGATCGAGCGCGATGGAAAATTCTATTGGTATGTAGCTGTACAACACAAAGATATTCATGGAAAAGCAATTGGTGTAGCTGTTTCCGATTCTCCAACCGGACCATTTAAAGATGCCCGTGGCAGTGCCATTATTACCAATGATATGACAACTCAGTACACCAAAATCAGTTGGGACGATATTGATCCAACCGTTTTTATTGACAACGATGGGCAAGCCTACCTTTTCTGGGGAAATACCCAATGTTATTATGCTAAACTTAAACGGAATATGATAGAACTGGATGGCCCAATTGTTCCGGTTTCATTACCTCGTTACACCGAAGCTCCCTGGATTCACAAAGCCGGCAATTGGTATTACCTGTCATATGCTTCGGAATTTCCTGAGAAAATATGCTATGCCATGAGCAAAAAAATCACCGGACCGTGGGAATATAAAGGCATCCTGAATGAAGTTGCGGGTAATTCAAATACAAACCATCAGGCAATTGTACAATTTAAAGGTCAATGGTTGTTCATTTATCACAATGGGTCAATCAACAACGATGGTGGAAGCTTCCGCCGTTCGGTTTGCATAGATAAATTGTACTATAACGCAGATGGAACTATGAAGCGGGTTCAAATGACCACCGAAGGAGTAGAAAAATTAAATAAATAACAATTGAAATATGCTAAAGTGAATTTTTCTCCGTTAGAATATGTTCGCTTTTGGAACTTCAACATTAGAAATAATTAAATATTAATCATTCAAACAAAATTCAGACAATGAAAAAATCCTGGTTATTGGTTGGTTTTGCAGCACTGGCTTTCTGTGCATGCACCAATAAATCGAAAGTAGAATTAACGGCTTCGGGCTTAAATCCTGTGAACTTCCAAAAAGTAGTGAACGGTCAGAAAACAGATCTTTATACGCTTAAAAATGCAGCCGGAATGGAAGTTTGTATTACCAACTTCGGCGGTAGAATTGTTTCTATTATGGTTCCTGACAAAACAGGAAAGCTTCAGGATGTAGTTCTTGGATTCGATAGTGTAGGTGACTATATTAATGTTCCAAGTGACTTTGGAGCATCAATCGGTCGTTATGCAAACCGCATTAAAGATGGCAAAATCACCATTGATGGCGTGACTACTCAGTTGCCACAAAATAATTTTGGTCACTGTTTGCACGGCGGTCCTAAAGGATGGCAATATCAGGTTTACGAAACTGTAAACAAAATTGATGATAAAACTCTAGAGATTACACACGTTTCACCTGATGGAGACTCTAACTTCCCGGGAAAAGTAACTGCAAAGGTTACATTTAAACTGACCGACGATAACGCTATTGATATCAGTTATTCTGCAACAACCGATAAGAAAACGGTTATCAATATGACTAACCACTCGTATTTCAATTTGTCGGGCGATGCAAATCAACCAATCACAGGTGATTCGTTGTATATCAATTCAACCGAATATACTCCTGTTGACAGCACATTTATGACAACCGGCGAAATCCTTCCTGTAAAAGGTACTCCAATGGATTTTTCAACTCCTAAACTTATCGGAGCTGACATTACCAAATACGATTTCGTTCAATTGAAAAACGGTAACGGATACGACCACAACTGGGTGTTGGCAACTGCAGGTGATATTACAAAATTAGCTACTAAAGTAACTTCTCCTGCAAGCGGTATTTCAGTTGAAGTGTATACAACTGAGCCAGGTATTCAGGTTTACACAGGTAACTTCCTGAACGGAACTGTAAAAGGTAAAAAAGGCATTGTTTATAAACAACGTGCAGCTGTTTGTCTGGAAACTCAACATTATCCGGATAGTCCGAACAAACCAAACTGGCCTTCAGTAATTCTGGAACCGGGAAAAACTTACAACAGCAGATGTATTTTTAAATTCACTGTTCAGAAATAATCAATAAAAAAGTCGGCTGGATTTAGCCGACTTTTTTATTTCCATGTATTGGGTTTTGCGATTTTTATTCTTTACAGGACTTTTGTTTCAGTTCTTCTTTCAGGAACCTACCCGTTTCACTGTTCTTGTTTTTCGCAACTTCGTCCGGTGTTCCCACACAAATCACTTTTCCTCCGGCAGCACCGCCTTCAGGGCCAATATCGATAATATGATCGGCAACTTTGATAACGTCCATATTGTGTTCGATAATGATGACCGTATTTCCTTTGTTTACCAAACGGTTTAGTACGCCCAGCAACACTCGTATATCTTCGAAATGCAATCCGGTTGTTGGTTCATCCAGAATATACAAAGTTTGTCCCGTATCACGTTTGGATAGTTCGGTAGCAAGTTTTACGCGCTGGCTCTCACCGCCTGAAAGTGTTGTGCTCGATTGTCCGAGTTTGATATAACCCAAACCTACATCCTGCAATGTTTTGATTTTATTCAGGATAGACGGTTGATTCTCGAAAAACTCAACAGCCTGATTGATGGTCATGCTCAGTACATCGGCAATCGATTTGCCTTTAAAACGCACTTCCAGTGTTTCTTTGTTGTACCGTTTTCCGTCGCAACTTTCGCAGGGAACATACACGTCGGGTAGGAAATTCATTTCAATGGTTTTGTAGCCATTTCCACCACATACCTCGCATCGGCCACCGGCTGTATTGAAGGAGAATCGTCCCGGTTTATAACCACGGATTTTTGCTTCGGGTAAGGTCACAAACACATTCCGGATATCCGAAAATACACCTGTGTAAGTTGCCGGGTTGGAACGCGGTGTACGACCAATCGGTGATTGATCCACTTCCACCACTTTATCGATATTATCTATTCCTTCAAAACTATCGTAAGGTAAAGGATCCTGAAGCGAACGATAGAAATACTGACTAAGAATCGGTTGCAGTGTTTCGTTGATAAGCGTTGATTTCCCGCTTCCCGAAACTCCGGTTATGCAAATCATTTTTCCCAATGGGAAAGTTACATTCACATTTTTCAGGTTGTTGCCCTTTGCGCCTTTGATGCTTATAAACTTGCCGTTTCCGGGACGAAGTTCAGTTGGGATTTCAATGCATTTCTTTCCATTCAGATAGGCCGAGGTCAGCGTATCCGCTTCAAGCATTTCTTGCGGAGTGCCTGCAAAAACCACTTCGCCACCGTGTCGTCCGGCATGAGGTCCCAGGTCGACAACATAGTCGGCAGCCATCATCATATCCTTGTCATGTTCCACCACAATCACCGAGTTTCCGGTATCGCGCAATTGTTTCAACGAGCGAATCAGTCGTTGGTTATCCCGTTGGTGAAGTCCGATACTTGGTTCGTCGAGTATATAAAGTACGTTTACCAATTGCGAGCCAATTTGCGTGGCCAACCGGATTCGTTGACTTTCACCACCCGAAAGTGATTGAGAGCTGCGGTTAAGCGACAGGTAATTCAGTCCTACATCGAGTAGAAACTGTAAGCGTGTGCGAATTTCTTTCAGAATTTCTGCCGCAATTGTTTTTTGTTTTTCGGATAAAAAGGGGTCGACACTTTGCAACCATTCCGATAATTCAGAAATATCCATAGCCGATAACTGAGCTATATTTTTATCGTGAATTCTGAAATGCAATGATTCTTTACGCAGTTTGGCACCGTTACAATCGGGGCAAACAATGGATTTGGAGAATTGGTTGGCCCATTTCTGCTCGGTAGCCGATGCGCCTGTTTCAGCCTGCATTTCGATGTACTTCAGAATGCCGTCGTAGCTCAGGAAGTAGTTGGTACCGATAGATTGGTTTTTGATGTGCAAACGCTCCTCGGTACCGTTCATAATTTCATCCATGGCTTCGTCAGGGACATCGCTCACGGGTGTTTTCAGCGTACAATCGTATTTTTCGAGTATGGCTTCAATTTGCCAGAAAATAGTAGTCGGTTTATGTTTGCCCAATGGCGTTATGGCTCCGTTGTAGATGCTCAGCTTCTTATCCGGCACAATTTTATCCATATCAATCTGGTTCACGTAGCCCAGGCCTTTGCAATGATGGCAGGCTCCATGAGGTGAGTTGAACGAGAAATTATGCGGTGCAGGCTCGTCGTACGAAATACCACTGGTGGGGCACATCAGCATTTTGCTGAAATAGCGGGCCTCTTCTTTGTCTTTTTCCAGAATCATCACAATGCCGTTGCCTTGTTGCATGGCTTTTTGCATCGATTCTTTCAACCGTTTACGGTCTTTTTCGGTAACCAACAGCTTGTCAATCACCACTTCGATGTCGTGATTTTTGTAGCGGTCAAGCTTTAGACCATGTGTGGCTTCGCGGACTTCTCCGTCGATGCGCACATGCAGATAGCCTTTTTTACGTATCTGTTCGAATAATTCTTTGTAATGTCCCTTACGCCCACGAACAAGTGGAGAGAGCAGGAATGTTTTCTTGCCTTCATATTCTTTCAAAATCAAATCCACAATCTGATCTTCGGAATATTTCACCATTTTCTCTCCTGTAACATACGAAAAGGCCTCGCCTGCACGAGCATAAAGCAAACGCAGAAAATCGTAAATTTCGGTAGTTGTACCTACTGTTGAACGTGGATTTTTGTTGGTGGTTTTTTGTTCGATGGAGATTACCGGACTCAATCCGGTAATTTTATCTACATCCGGACGCTCCATGTTGCCAAGGAAACTGCGGGCATAAGCCGAAAACGTTTCAATGTAGCGACGTTGTCCTTCGGCGAAAATAGTATCGAATGCCAGCGATGATTTCCCGCTTCCACTCAGTCCGGTAATTACCGTCAAAGCGTCGCGCGGAATGGAAACATCGATATTTTTGAGATTGTGAACCCTCGCCCCGATCACTTCTACATACTCTGTAGCATCGGTGGGTTGTATGTCGGAATTTGTTGTCAAAACGGATAATTTTTTAGAACTTGCAAAGATACGAAATTCTAAACGTGCAGGCAACTGAAATGGTTCGTATAATACACAAAAAACGGAAATCCATTTCTACATTTCTTTGGAGTTAGATATACTGCTGGGGCATACTATTTCGACCCGCACCCGTGTCCCTTCACCAACTTTACTCGTAATTTCAAAATTACCACCCAACAATTTTACACGCTCTTTCATGCCAACAATACCGTAAGAATCTACCCGACCTTTATGATTTTCATCAAATCCAATTCCGTTATCTACAATTTCCATCAATAATTTTCCACTCATATTTGCTAATCTCACAGTTATCAGATTGGCCATTGAGTGTTTAAGAATATTGTTTAGCGATTCCTGAAGTATACGGAAAAGCGCCAGGGCTGGCTCCCGGTCAATAATTAGCTCCTGAATTTCATTTGTAAAAATACAGTTTATGTGATGTGTTTCCTTAAAGTCATTGATATGCACTTCTGCTGCTTCAATAAAGCCGAGAAGCTCAAGTTGTTCGGGTCTTAAGCCATTCATTATCCTGCGCGCCGATTTATTTGTATTTTCTACCTGAGTAATAAAGCGTTCAATTTCCGATATTACTTCTTCGGAATCGATAGGCTGGATTTTACCTGATACTTTTTTCTTGTATAAACCCATATCTATTTTTAATGCCACCAGTAGTTGAGCAAGACTATCGTGTATTTCGCGGGCTAAATTTATTCTTTCTTCTTCGCTTATATTTTGAAGATTGGATGCAAAGTTTGCCAATTGCTCTTTTGAATCTTTTAATGCTTTCTCGGTCAGTTTGCGATCGGTAATATCAATTAAACTGATTACTATTTCGGTGATGTCGCCTGCGCTATTCAGTGCAGGAAAGCCATTAATTGCCACCCATACAATTCTATTATCAGGGTGTTGGATACCAAGTACCCTGTTTTTTATCGGCTTTTTAGTATTTGCAATCTGATTAACCGGATAGTCTTCAACGCCTAAGGGCTCATTATTTTCAGTTACCAGTTTCCAGATGGAGGCATCGATGGGTTGATTTTTCGGCCTGTCTTTGTTTAACCCCAATAGTTCAGCTCCTTTGTTATTGATAATCGTGACAGAAGTATCCGGTGCATGAACGATAATACCGGCCTCCAGATTCTCCAGCAAACTGCGAAATCGATCTTCGTTTTCTTCAATGAGCTTTTGGGCAGCATAATTCTCAGTAACATCGGAGAATACCAGAACGACCCCATTAATTTCACCCTCTTTGGTTTTGATAGGAGCAGCGCTGTCGGCAATTTGGTGTTCGTCCCCATTGCGCGAAATTAAAACTGTATGGTTTGCAAGCCCTACTATTTCACCGTTTTCCAATACTTTTTTCACGGGATTAGCAACTGTTTCACGGGTTTCTGCATTGACAATATTGAAAACCTCGGATAATGGCATGCCCGCAGCTTCGGCCAACAGCCAGCCACACAGCTTTTCGGCAACAGGATTCATACGCACTATCAAACCATTGTTATCGGTAGATATTACGCCATCGCCAATTGAATGGAGCGTTGTAAAAAGGTTTTCTTCATTTGCACGCAAGGCTTCTTCTGCTTGCTTGCGCTCTGAAATGTTTTTGTCAATTGAATTCCCAATAGATTTCGACTTTACCGAAATAATGATTCCAACTATAATCAATACAATAACATCAATAATACTGTTTGTTACTGAATTGACGGTGTTATAAGCTTTGTTGGTTAATGCATCGGCAAAATCATGCAGTACAGTTATCAGGTAAACCAATGGCAAGATATTTCGAAGCAGTCGTGCCCGGGTTGAATCTTCTGTAAAATAGCTGATGGGTGCTGCGTCCTTACCGGCTGCAAATATCAGACCTGTGGCCGAAAAAATAAAGGCAATTGCAGTAGGCCAGGCCATGGGTATGGATGTTCCTCCATAGAGTAGGGGCACACCATATGAGTAACCAACAACAATTATATATGCGATAAAAAGTATCAGCGAGCTGAAAATAACCGAATATTTCTTTGCTTTGCTGGTGAGTAATACAAGAGCAAAACTTACCAAAATGAAACATAAAGCAGTGATCCACGACATTTTTCCGGTTACAATACCAACTTTGACGGTATTTGTTTCCCCCAGGATATCACTAATATTCCACCTGTAGGCTGTGGCAGAGTCAATAAGTGTGAGCAGTGCAATAACACTAATAAAAATAGTTGAACCGATTATGAGGTATTGTAACAGTCTGTTTTTTGATCTTAGCAATATTAATATTAGCGCAATACCAGTAACTAAAAACAATAAAGCCGATTCTTCGGCCATTGGGATGAACTTTTTGCCAAAACTGCTTACATCATTGAACCCCAAAGCCCAGCTAAGCAACACAAATAATCCCATAAATACTGTAATGCTAGCACAAACAAGCACAACGGTGTTTAGCCAAAAATCAGTATTGTGTCTTTTAAAGATGGACGAACTTTCCTTATTCTCCTGCTTTAATTGCTGCAACTCCTTTTCGGGTTGTTCATTGGTTTTGTTTTGACTGTTCATAGTATAGTATTTTAAATCTAAGGTGTCGTTTTAATCTGAGCAGTTGCAGTATAGCCGATAAATGACTTGTGCGCTACTGAAAAAATTAGATTAGAAGGAATCGAAACATTAATTAGTGCCAAAGATAAGAAAGTTTTTACAATGTTATACTCTTTTTTAAGACGATTTGTGCGCTACTTCCGATAGAATTTTGATGTCAGGGTTGTAGATCGTTTTGCATATACTCGAATTCAAATCACCACTATTTGCATATTCATGCTAAAATAATTACATTTACAGTCCTTAAGAATTAGCATTTTCATTTATTTATTTAATGTCCCCGCATATGAAAAAGATTTATTACAAAGCCCTTGTCAGTAGTTTCGTTCTACTTTCTGCTATGACATCCTGCAAGCCGAAATCGTCAGTAGATAACTCACCGGACCCTTTGGCTACCCACATTGATACAACAACAAAAGCCGGTGACGATTTTTTTCAGTATGCAAACGGACTATGGTTTAAACAGCACCCCATCCCGGCAAGTGAGCAGAGCAATGGTATTTTTCAGTTGATTCAGGATACTATCAACGCCCAGATACGCAAAATATGTGAATCGTCGGCAGCGATACAGCACGTGGAACAGGGCAGTAATAAGCAGAAAATCGGCGATTTCTTTTATTCGGGCATGGATAGTATTTCGTTGAATAAAAAAGGAATAAGCGACCTGAAAAATGAGTTTGCCGCTATCGATCAACGAAAGGATATGAAGGGACTTCTCCGTTTGGCTGCCTATATACATTCCGTTTCGGCCTCTCCTTTGTTCAGTTTCTATATCGCTCAGGATGATAGAAACAGCACCAAATATCAGGTGTATATTAGTCAGGGAGGATTAAGTCTGCCCGATCGTAATTTCTATTTCGACACCGACCCCAGAGCCAAAACTATCCGCGAAAAGTTTGTTGTGCATGTGGATAAGATGTTTCAGATTATGGGATATGATGCTGCAAAGTCAAAACAGGCTGCAGCTAAGTTGATGGAAATGGAAACAGCACTGGCAAAGGCAGCACGCAAACGCGAAGATACCCGCGACCCGATTGCCAACTATCACAAAATAACATTTACCGCACTCAAAGCACTGACACCGAATCTCGACTGGACTGTGTTTATGAATACCGCCGGACTCACAAAAGTGGATAGCGTGGTAGTGGGGCAGCCCGAGTTTCTTACGGCTTTGAACGGTTACCTGACAAAATATTCGCTGAACGACTGGAAGAATTACCTGAAATTTCAATTGCTCAACGGACTGGCTGCCTATATGGACGATAAAACCTTTATGGAGGACTTTAGTTTTTATACGGCTACGCTTACAGGTGTGAAGGAACCTAAACCCCGCTGGAAGCGCGTGGTGGAACAAACTGATGGCTCGCTGGGCGAACTCATCGGGCAGGTGTATGTGGCGGAATATTTACCAAAGGGTACCAAAGAGAAATTGGTGGAAATAGGCAATGCTATCAAAACTGTTTTTGCCGAACGCATTAAAACGCTCGACTGGATGAGTGCTCCAACCAAAGAAAAGGCATTGACAAAACTCAACGCCATCATTATGAAAGTAGGCTATCCCGACAAATGGAAGGATTTGAGTAATATGCAGGTGAGCCGGAACTCGTATGTGCGCAACGTTATCAATGCCAACAAATGGGGATTCAACTACATGATACAGAAATACGGTAAACCCGTCGATCGGTTGGAGTGGGGCATGCAGCCTCAAACCTACAATGCCTACTACAATCCATCGAACAACGAAATCGTAATTCCGGGCTGTAATATCATTGTGCCGGGCTACGAAAGCCGAATGGCCGATGACGCCATACTGTATTCTATCATTGGCGGTAGCACCATCGGGCACGAAATTACCCACGGCTTCGACGACCAGGGGTGCAAATACAACGAACTGGGCAACCTGAGCAACTGGTGGACAAGCGAGGACAGCATCCGGTTCAACCGGAAAACAAAAATGATTGTGAAACAATTCGACGATTATGTGGCGGTCGACAAGCTGCACATAAACGGTTCGCTAACACAGGGCGAAAACATTGCCGACCTGGGTGGGGCAGTTATGGGATATGAAGCTTTCAAAAAGACAAAGCAATACAAGGAGAATGAACTCATTGCCGGACTCAACCCGAAACAACGCTACTTCCTCGGTTTTGCACAGGGCTGGATGATTAATATGCGCCCCGAAGCCATGGCAAACCAGGTAAAAAGCAACGAACATTCGCCTGCAAAATGGCGTGTGCTCGGTCCGCTATCCAATATACCGGAGTTCTACGCTGCCTTTGGCGTGAAGCAGGGCGACGCCATGTGGCGCCCCGATAGCCTGAGGGTGAAGATTTGGTAGAAGACTGTCGGAATCAGCATCTACAAATAAAGAATCGGCTTTATCCTAATTTGAAATTAGGGTAAAGCCGATTTGATTATGCATTTGTGAGTAGCTCAAGTCTGAGTGTAACGGAGACTTGGGCTGGAAATGACTCATTTATTTCCATAATTTATTTGTAGAGATGTAATTACTTAATCTGTCAAACTGAGCTTCTTTCAAGCTAGAGCACAGTTCAAATTCTTTATCTACAATTGATTCTGGAACTGCGATATCAGTTCTATACAATATTTCATTATATGAAAATTCAATCCATTTCTCATGGATCTTTTTTCTAGACTTTGATAAAGTGTGATAGTCTTGAAATATCAACATGTAGTCATTAAGTAATTCAATAATAATTAATTCATTTAAAGATTTTTTTTGGAAATCAGATAGTTTAGTTCCATTTATTTCCTTCAATAATTGTTCTATACTACAGTTGTTCAAATATAACTGAAAATTAATGCTGAATAGTGAATGAATCAATCTAACATATTCTCTATTATCTGATTGAGTTATTACCACTCCATTTTCGAAATCAGATTGGTATTCTTTTGATTCTATAATTTTAAAATATATTGCATTGTATAATTGATAATATTTAAGCCCATTAGATTCAATAATTAATTCAGAGAATTCTTTTAATACGCCAATTGGTTGATTTCTCAACTTCCAATTTGCTAATTTAAGTTTTTCTTTCTCAATTTTCTCTTTAAAAAAACTGAACTGAAAATTATTATTTGAAATATTACTTTGTCTTCTGATCTCAAACAGAGTGTACAGGTAAATAATTGCAGCGAAAATAGTCGCAATTGGAGTAATTACCTCGTTAAACGTTTGAGATTTAAAATCAACAAAGAATTTATTTACATATAATAGTAATCCAGTTCCGAATAAACCAGACACAAAGATTATTATTGCTATTAATTGTATTGTTTTTTTCATTAGTCAGTTTTTTCTCTAAGATACTTTGTTTAAGAAACTCCAGAATTATTCCATGTTTTCAACTACTACAGAGTTTAAATTTGAGCGCAATAAGTTACATCAATTATCTGTCAATAACCCATTATTGTTGCATAAATAGTTGTTTAACATGTTTTCAAGATTATTCTTAAACTCTTCAGCATTATGATATAATCCTTTGTCATGGTAAGAGTTATCACCAACAAGTCTTATTGATTTTAAACATGGACCTATTTCTTTGTTGCCACAACTAAATCCATTTGAATAAATTTTTTGTGTTTGAGGGTGCTCAATAATCAAATTCCTTACATTTCTTATACCTTCAGACTCAAATTTCTTTCCGAGATTTGGCAAATGTCTTATTATATTTCGTAATCTAAATGCAATATAATAAAAGCTTTCAGCGTGTAATTCAATTAAGAACAGTTGATTGGTTATTTGTGCTTTAGTGTTGCCTTTATAAACCTCAATAGGAATTTTGGTGTTTTCTCCATTAATTTCCCCAAACTCTTTTATAGATTCCCATACTTCCTTAAATTGTTGTGCACGTTTCGAATCAATTATTTTCACAAGATTAAGTAAATGTTCTAGCTGCATAATTCTTTTTTTTGCCTCTGCACATAATTCTTGATCATCAAAAGTCATATTGTTATTTGTCTCGATTCTATAGTATTGATCAAATAAGTCATATACGATTTTAAAATATATAATGTCAGATATTTCCATTTTTATTCAAATTTATTCCACCATTTGCTATAAGTTTACATTCGGTGGATTGTTTACATCAAGTTACATAGAATACTTCGATCACAAATAAATGAACTTTTCACTTTAATGTCAGCCATGTATAAAATGCATGGCGATTATTAATGATTCATATTCAACCCCTGCGGGAATACGTTCATGGTTTCATTTACAATCACAGGTTTCACCTATGGCTAATTACATTGAATCCCCATCCGGATTTTTCTTCTCCAAAGATATATACTATTTCTAAATTAACCTAACTGATGCGAACCAAATAAATATTCTGTTTTTTCTCATGTTTTCTGTTATACTCTGATTTCTTCTCTTTAATACTACCGATTCATATGTCTTGTCCGGCGGTATTCAATATCCAATACGGTAGTTTTCTATGTTTAGTATGGTTATGTTGTATGCCTTGTATTAAGGTGCGCTATGTCTTGTACGGTAGTGAGCTATGTCTGATACGGAGGTATGCTATGTTTGGTACGATAGTGTTCTTTATCTGTAGGGAGGTGTACTATGTTTAGTACGGTGGTGTGTTATATTCAGTACGGTTGGGTGCATTAGGCAGTACGAAGGTGTGCATTATGCAGTATGAGGGTGTACATTATTCAGTATGAAGGTGTACATTAGACTGTACGGAGGTGTCAATTAGGCAATACGACCAGGTACATTAGGCAATACGGCGGTGTATTCTGGTTAATACGAAGTAGTAAGTTGCCTGCAACGTTGGCGTAGATGACGTTAAACGATTGAGTTTAATAGGTGGCAATCTACAGTTGGCAAGCAGGTTTTCTATTTTCTTGTGTTTAAACAATCCTTGAAATTCAATCAGTTTATTTGTTTATACTCTATAAATGGCGTTCCGAATAGATTGACAGAACAATTATATCTTGTTTTCGGTTGCATTTCTTTTCTTATTTTTTTATCTTTGCACTACAAAAATTTGAATAATCATAAATTAAATATACAATGGAGCAAATAATAACCCGCCTTGCGAAACTTCGTAAGGCCATGATAAAGGCCGGAGTGTCGGCCTGCATAATCCCCGGAACCGACCCACACGCAAGCGAATATATAGCGGAATACTGGAAAGAACGTGTATGGATTTCGGGCTTCAACGGCTCAGCCGGAACAGCGGTTGTAACGCTGGACAAGGCAGGATTGTGGACCGATTCACGCTATTTTTTGCAGGGAGCGGAGCAACTGGCGGGAACTGGCATTGAACTCATGAAAATGGGACAGCCCGAAACACTGGATATGATTTCCTGGCTGGGCACCGAACTGAAAACCGGCGAGCGGGTAGGAGTGAATGCACAAATGTTCTCGGTGAATGGGTTTGCGGCTATGAAAGCCGACCTGAAGATGAGTGGCATTGAGTTGGTGTCAATCGATCTCATGGCTCAAGCATGGACCGACAGACCTTCACTGCCTCTGAAACCGTTTTTTGTTTTCGATACGAAATATGCCGGTAAGTCGGCTTCCGATAAACTGACCGAACTACGTGCCGAGTTGAAAAAAGCCCGTGCCGATGTGTTTGTGATGTCGGCATTGGACGATATAGCATGGTTGTTTAATATCCGTGGCAATGATGTGGACTACAATCCTGTGGTTATTGCCTACGCGCTAGTTGCTGCCGACAAAGCAACTTTGTTCATATCTCCCGAAAAACTCACCGCCGAAACTTCTGCCTATTTGCAGGCCGAAGGAGTAACAGTGGCTCCATATTTGGGTGTTTACGATGCTTTGAAAGTTGTTGAGGCTGATAAGGCGGTGTTGGTTGATGGTGCAAAACTCAACCAATCCTTGTTCGAAGCCATTCCTGCAAGTTGTGCTATCCGCAATACCATGTCGCCTGTTTTCAAACTGAAAAGTATTAAAAACGACGTGGAAATGGCTGGTTACCGTCGGGCAATGGTGAAAGATGGTGTGGCACTCACTCGTTTTTTCAAGTGGTTGGAAGAAAACCTGAAGGGTGGCAAACACACCGAAGTGACTATTGATAGAAAATTATACGAATTCCGCAGTCAGCAAGCGGGTTTCATGGGCGAAAGCTTTGGTACGATTGCCGGATACGGTCCTCATGGGGCTATTGTACACTACAGTGCTACCCCCGAAAGTGCTTCGACGCTCAAACCCGATGGTATCTTTTTGCTCGATTCGGGCGGTCAGTACCTCGACGGCACCACCGATATTACACGCACAATTGCCCTCGGAACACCAACCGTTCAGCAAAAAATCGACTTTACCCTGGTGCTGAAAGGTCACATTGCCTTGTCGATGGCCATTTTCCCAACAGGAACCCGTGGTTCGCAGTTGGACGTTCTGGCTCGTAAAGCCATGTGGGATTTGGGCCTCAACTACGGACACGGAACCGGTCACGGTGTCGGACATTTTCTGAATGTACACGAAGGTCCGCAAAGCATTCGTGCCGAAGAAAACCCCGTTGTCTTGCAGGTGGGTATGTTTATGTCGAACGAGCCGGGCTTGTACCGAACCAACGAGTATGGTATTCGTACCGAAAACCTCATTCACATTGTTCCCGCTCAGAAAACGGAATTTGGACAGTTCCTCAAATTCGAAACCGTTACGCTTTGCTATATCGACCAACTGCTGATTGATGTGGATTTGATGAGTGACGAAGAAATTGAATGGCTGAACAACTACCACAAAAAGGTGTACGACTCGGTGGCGCCTAACCTGGAAGCCGACGAGCGCGAGTGGCTAAGTCGCAAATGTGCCAAATTAAAAAGATAATCTTAGGCGGGTTTCGCGATTTTTAATCGCGGTTGTTCATCAGAACGCGATTAAAAATCGCGAAACCCGCTTTCATTTATATTTCCCCAACTTGTAACTCGTAACTATTCCCTTGTAACTATAAAAATGGATTTCAATTTAAACGATTCGCTCTTAGGCAAAGACGCATTCACTCCCGAGAAATACGATGCTTCGCTTTTGTTCCGCATTCCCCGTTCCGAAAATAGGGAGCATTACGGTCTCGAAGCCGGACGGTTACCTTTTGTGGGTGTGGATGTGTGGAATTGCTACGAAGTTTCCTTTATGACCGATAATGGCTTGCCTGTTTCCCGCATGATGAAGCTTATTTATTCCTGCGAGAGTGAGTTTCTGGTTGAGTCAAAGTCCCTGAAACTTTACCTGAACTCCTTCAACATGGAAAAACTGGGGCGGTCGGTTCTGTTGGCTGAAAAAAACTTTGTTGAGAGCGTGTCGACTGATTTGAGCAATTTGTTGGAAGCTGAAGTACAGGCTATTCTTTTTGCAGATCAAAGTGTAGAATTGATTCCTTTTCAGGATATAGCCGATAAGCAGTTGACCGATTTAGTGCCGGAGGAAAAGCTTGAGCAGATTGAATTTTCGCACTTTCTGGAATCACCCGATCTGCTCAAAGCGGAACTTACCGATACGATACACGAATATGCTTTTCGTTCCGATTTGTTGCGCTCCAACTGCCGCGTAACCAATCAACCCGATTGGGGAGATTTGTTTGTAAGAGTACGTACAAAGTCTGTTGTTGATTTATCATCTATTGTAGCTTATCTGGTTTCGTTTCGCAAGGAAAATCATTTTCACGAAGAAGTGGTGGAGATGATTTACAAGCGCTTTTGGGACGCTTTCAAACCCGAAGAATTGATGGTGGCGGCTATGTACACCCGTCGCGGTGGTATCGATATCAACCCTGTCCGGGCTTCTCACGTTGCACTGCTCGATGAGGCATTTGTGAGTTCAACCAAACGACTGGCAAAAACTTTACGACAATAAATCTTACTGAGCGGTTGATTTCTATTGTTTTGCAAAGAATTCTGCAATTTGCTGGCAAAAAATCTCAAACAGTGCTTGTGAAAACGAAAAAAGAGTGTATCTTTGCACCCGCAATCAAGCAGCATGCGGCTGTGGCGTAATTGGTAGCCGCGCCAGACTTAGGATCTGGTGCCGAGAGGCGTGGGGGTTCGAGTCCCTTCAGCCGCACAATAAAAATCCCGATAATCTAACGATTGTCGGGATTTTTTAGTTTTAATCTTACGATTAAACCTCAAAGAGTGGCTTTGCACCTTTGAGAGTTTGATCCAATGAGTTTGTTCTATAACTGATAACGCAAAGCTACATTCAATCCAACCAATAATTTATTGTTTGCATCAAGCTCATTCTGATAGATGGCAAATACAGGTTCATGGAGTATTGTTCCGTTTTGTAAATGATTCCAAACAACGGTTGGTCCTGCAGCAATGCTCAATTTGTCGGATAATTTGTAGTCAAAATTCAGATGCAAGCTGTAGATTTGATCCCACGATACTGTGCAGGTTGTTTGCGATAATAGTTCAGGATTAAAACTCAGTTTACTGTTCAACGGAACGAACGACCCAATTCCCATTCCGATGGCGTAATGATTGTGCGATATGGGGCTGTACGAAAGCAGTAACGACGTGTAAAATTGTTTTATTCCGGTTTTATAAGCAATGTTTACGGGAAACATTTCATTTGTTCCAATTTCCAGTGCCTGATATCCTCCTTTTTTTACGAATGACAGAAATCCGATTGGAACACCGGTTTTTACTGTATCTACAACGTTTAAAAATCCAATACCGATACCCGATAATTCAGGTGTCCGGTTGAAGAATCCAAGTTGAATGCCTTTAGCTTCTTTCCCATCGATATTCGAAAATCCGATTTGAATTCCTTTCATCGAACCTCCAAGAATGTTTGAGAATCCTACTTGTATGCCATCGGCTTCTTTACCGAGTGTATTGAAAAACCCGACTTGTAATCCATGCATAGAACTTCCGAGTGTGTTGAAAAAACCGATTTGAGCACCATTTGCCGAACTGCCAAGTGTATTGAAGAATCCGGTCTGAATACCATGAAATGAACTTCCAAGTGTGTTGAAAAAGCCGACTTCAATTCCAGACCCACTGTTCCCGATTGTGTTGAAGAATCCAACATCCAATCCTTTGGACGAAGAACCTATTGTATTGAAAAATCCAATCAAAGCGCCGGTTTTGTTGCTGCCAATGGTGTTGGCAAATCCAATTCCCAGTCCGTTGAAATTTGAAGCTGTTGTATTGGCAAACCCAATTTGTAAGCCTGTGTAGCTTCCCTTGGCAACATTGATAAAACCGATCAGAGGAATATTGCATTTGTCGGGTACTTTGTTGTATCCGATGGTGTATACAATGGATTCCGGTTTTGGAGAAGAAGAATTTTGTGCAATAAGCTGAAAAGTACTGGTGAGAAATACTAATCCGAGAATTAAGCTGCTCTTTTTCATGATTGTAATGTGTTTAAAGTGGAATTGTAGTTATAAATTCAAACAAGTGTGGATATTACGAATTTCATGCCAAAAATCAGGTAAAGGTAATAAATATTCAAATTCGGGCGCATGATTATTCTGAATAATAATGCGTCTGGTCTTCATTTGTTCTTACGATAAAAACTGTATCTTTGTATTCGCCAAAAGCAATAGTTTCCGAAACAGATTATTCAACTTACACTATAATATTCATCATCATTTATCACATGGAAAACCAGGATAACCAATTAAACATTGAATTGTCGGCAGAAATTGCTGAAGGCACCTATTCAAATTTAGCTATCATTTCGCATTCAACCTCTGAGTTTGTAGTCGATTTTATTCGCATCATGCCGGGAACACCGAAAGCAAACGTAAAATCGCGCATAATTCTTACCCCCGAACATGCAAAACGCTTGCTTTTTGCTTTGCAGGAAAACGTAACAAAATACGAGCAACAAAATGGAAAAATCAAACTTTCCGATAATGGTTTTGTGCCACCGGTACCAATGGGTTTTGGTGGAGGTGAGGCATAATCACTTGTAAATAAACAGAGCGGCTGAATCAAATTTGATTCAGCCGCTCTGTTGTTGAAAAGGAAACTCTAAGTCAGAATCCGTTGGGATTTTTTTATTTCATAAGTCTTTAGAATCAATCTAAATAGCTACCTTTGTTGGCAAAATAAAATAAGTATTCTGTGAAATTATCCGAACTTAAAACAGGTGAAAAGGCATCCATTGTAAAAGTAATGGGTCATGGAGGCTTTCGCAAGCGCATTGTAGAAATGGGCTTTGTGAAAGGAAAAGTGGTGAAGTCAATACTGAACGCCCCGCTGAATGACCCGATTAAATACAGTGTAATGGGTTATGAAGTATCACTTCGGAGAAGCGAGGCGGCACTTATTGAAGTTGTAAGTGAGGATGAAGCTTTAAAATTAAAGGTTGTTGACGAAAATCGTTGTGGTTTTATTGATGAGGAAGAAGTTCGGAAAATAGCGTTGAAGCAGCGCAAACATATTCGTGTTGCATTGGTTGGGAATCCGAATTGTGGAAAAACGACTTTGTTTAATTTTGCTGCAGGGGGTCATGAGCATGTTGGAAACTACAGTGGTGTAACGGTTGAAGCGCACGAAGGAAATTTTGAGTTTCAGGGTTATAGCTTTACGTTGGTTGATTTGCCGGGAACGTATTCCATTTCGGCTTATTCGCCCGAGGAAAAATATGTTCGCGGATATATTACCGAGAAGCTGCCGGATGTGATTGTAAACGTTGTGGATAGTACCAACCTGGAGCGAAATCTGTATCTGACGACCCAACTTATCGACATGAATGTGCGCACCGTAGTGGCATTGAACATGTATGATGAACTGGAAAAAAGTGGCGATAAGCTTGATTATAAAACACTCGGAAAATTATTGGGTATACCGTTTGTGCCCACTGTTGCGCGTCGGAAGATAGGTATTGACGAGCTTTTCCGCATGGTGATAAAAGTGTATGAGGGAAGTGAAATTGTTGATGCCGAGGGTGTGCTTATTCCGTCGGTAAAAGATGATAGTTTGATTGATGAATATCTCCACCAGATTGAGATTCATCACCATCATGATAAATCGCAAAGTGTGTCCGACTTGGAGGGGCGACATAGAATTCATGAAACGGTTCGGCATATCCATATCAATCATGGTAATGAAATTGAACACAGTATAAATGTCCTGAAAACGGCAATTGCAGTAAATTCGTCGTTGCGCGATGTCTATTCAACCCGCTATCTGGCAATTAAACTGTTGGAAAATGATAAAGAAATTGAAGACATCGTCAAAGAGTTGAAGAATGCTGATGAGATAATGCATTTACGCGATGCAGAAATCAAGCGAATTAAAATTGTATTAGGCGAAGATTCCGAATCAGCAATTACCGATGCAAAATATGGCTTTATCGCCGGGGCACTTACCGAAACCTGGGTGAATGGTAAAAAGAAGCACAAACACAAACGCACAACGAAAATTGATTCGTTGGTGACTCATAAATATTGGGGATATCCTATCTTTCTTCTGTTTATTTATATCATGTTCCAAAGCACTTTTTCGCTGGGGCAATATCCAATGAGTTGGATTGGTATGGGTGTGAGGTGGTTGAGCGAATTGGTTCAAAACTCTATGGCTGAGGGTTCATTACGCGATTTGCTGGTGAATGGAATTATTGGTGGAGTAGGTGGCGTCATTGTATTCCTGCCCAATATTTTGATTCTATATTTCTTTATATCATTGATGGAAGATTCCGGTTATATGGCTCGTGCAGCTTTTATTATGGATAAAATCATGCATAAAATGGGACTTCACGGTAAATCATTTATTCCACTCATTATGGGGTTTGGTTGTAATGTCCCTGCTATTTTGGCTACACGAACAATCGAGAATCGAAATAGCCGTATGATAACCATTTTGGTAAACCCGTTGATGTCCTGTAGTGCTCGCCTGCCTGTTTATTTATTGATTGCAGGTGCTTTCTTTCCTAATCATGCCGGATTAATCCTGTTTGGAATATATTCGTTGGGGATTGGTCTGGCCGTAATTATTGCACGATTGTTTAAACGATTCCTGTTTACAAAAGACGAAACTCCATTTGTGATGGAATTACCGCCTTATCGTGTTCCAACTGCTAAATCAATGTTTGTTCATACCTGGGAAAAAGGTGGTCAGTATCTGAAAAAAATGGGTACGGTTATTCTAATAGGTTCCATTATTATTTGGTTTCTTGGTTATTATCCACGACCAGAAAAAATAGGAAATCTGACTCCCATAGAACATATGAAACAGCAGGAGCATTCATATATCGGACAAATTGGACATGCTATTGAACCTGTAATTGAGCCGCTTGGTTTCGATTGGAAAATCGGTGTCTCCCTGTTGTCGGGTGTTGCTGCAAAAGAAATTGTAGTTAGTACGTTGAGTGTGTTGTATACAGGGAATCATAATAATCCCAACGAACCACTTTCTGTGCGTCTGGGTTCAGAGGTTCGTGCAAATGGTGATCCCGGATTCACACCTGGTGTGGCGTTGGCACTTATGGTTTTTGTACTTATTTATTTCCCCTGTCTGGCGACTTTTGTGGCTATAAAAAATGAAACAGGGAATTGGGGCTGGGCCTTATTTGCTTCAACCTACAGTCTTGTTCTGGCTTGGTTAATGGCTTTTGCTGTATTTCAGATAGTCGGATAGCTTATGCAGGATCTGATTGTATTCTTCATCGCTTCTGTCACATTTGGTTATGTGGTTTGGAAACTATACAAATCAGTTGGCACTAAACCTGATTCTACGGGCAATTGTAGTGTGTGCAGTGGATGTGATTTGAAAGAGGATTCAAATTATAAGACTAAATAAAATCGAACTATCTCGTATATTTTCTCTTTCGGATGATTTGATATCCAATGCCAAAAATGATAAGTAAAACGATAGGAACAAGTGTATTTGCTAACTGCCAGACAATTCGGTCATTGTTCGTTATTTTCTTGTTCAACAGCCTCATTTTTAATGTTCTTGAGCGTAACTGCATCCAACCATCGTTATCCGTCAGATATAAAACAGCATTCTGAATAAAATCTTTGTTCCCAAATTGCTGATTCATGTAACGGTCGAACCCAAGTGGTGCAATGGTGGAATCGCTTGCTACGCCAGTTGTTTCATTCCGAATAATATCTCCATCGGCCACAACAATTTGCCTTGCCTTGAAGCTTTTTGCCAAAATAGGTCGCGTATTTGTCAACCCTTTGGGAATCATTCTGTTTGCAAAGTCCGAATCGAAGTTACCTTCCAGGGCTACTGCCACAGGTACATAACCCACATTGAAATAGGCCTTATCAGTTGTTTTTGGCGACTGGCTCAAGTCAATAGTTGTGGGAGTTCCAACAATATGTGTGTTATCAGAAGTTGCCAATAACAACTGACTCTTTACCTGTTTATTGTCACCCACTAAATCAATTCCAGAACAAAACTCTGAACGTACTTCGGTGATATTTCTTGTCACCGGATGTTGAGGCGATGTAAGCAGAAGTGGAGCATAAAACCAGGGCGTAGCTTCAAACTGTGGAGTCTCTTTTGCTGGTGCAATATTCACCGGAACTGAAGCGCATTGAACGTCCTGAAGTAAAACCGGGTTGATGCGGACGCCATACCGGAATAGTTGGTCGTTTAGGTTTAAATCTAACTCCATTGCAGGTGAAATGCCGATGGTTGATAAGTTTTCTTTGGCTATTCGCACGCCATCCAGCAGCCAAAGAACATTCCCTCCATTCATAATGTATTGATCGATAATGAATTTGTCAGTTTCGCTGAAAGGCTGTGTTGGTTTGGCAATGATTATGGCTTTATAGGCATTCAAAATGGCTGCATTCGAACCTAATACGCCCCGGTCGACCTGAAAATAGCGACTAAGTGACTTACTTATATCGTATGTTTCGGCTTCATTCAGTTCGCCATGCCCTTCGATAAATGCTATTTTTTTTACATCGGTATTTACTAACTGACGGATACCATCTGTGATTTCAAATTCCAGATTTTCGATGGATATATTGAGGTTTTCTTCCCCCGAGTTCCCTAAAATGTTTTTCAACAGACAAACCGGAATTTTCCGCCCTTTGTAGCTAAGCTCAATCCATGGGAAAATCACCTTTTGTATGGATTTTCCTTCTTTGTCCCGTTCGTAAACAGCTGTTGCTTTGAGTCCCCGTGATTCTAATTCAGCATATTTTTTTTCTCTCTCATTCGAATTGTCAGCCAATGATGGATTTACGTAATGAACCTGTATTGTTTTTCCCGAATATACTGATAGTTCATCAATCAATTCTGCGGTTGATTTTTTCAATCGCAAAAATGCAGGATTTAAATCACCATCGAGGTAGATAGTTATGTCGAGTGGCTCAGTGACCTGGCCCATTAAATTTTTAGTTTGTTCTGCAATGCTGTAACGCTTGTCGGAAGTTAGATCGATGCGAAAAAAATAAAAAATAGAAATGACAACCAACACTACAAGGCAAATCAACAAGATGAGGTTTCGATGATTTCGAATTTTCATATAACAGAGATAATTCAATTACGTTTTTATGTTCAAATTAAGTTGATATTTTAAATTCAAACTCAACTTACGGTATGCAAAGATAAGCATTTTAGTCTTAGCTTAATTTCCAAATGAGGATATTAAGCTTTATCAAGATATGACAGATTAATGTAAAGTTTCATTTCTTGTTTGTGATGATTAATTGTCTGTAAATTAGAGTTTAATGTTCTTGCTTGAAGATGTGTTTTATTTGGTTGAAACTCTCAATATGTTTTATAGCATTAAAAAAGCTTATTTATATTTCAGGGGCTATTTGTCTGTTGAGTGGGTGGATTTATTTTCTTATCTTTGCCAAACGGTAACGGAAAATGGTTCGATTGCTAAACAAATTTAGCTTTCAGCCATTTGTGTGTATAATAATGTTTGTTTAACTGTTGTGCGCAAATTTTTATCGAAATACGTGAAAGTATAATTTAGTCATATATTTTTTATAAAAACCTTACAAAATGGGTAAAATAATTTCATTAGCTAATCAAAAAGGGGGTGTTGGAAAAACTACAACAGCCATAAATTTAGCTGCATCATTGGCATCGTTAGGAAAGAAAATATTATTGATTGATGCTGATCCTCAGGCAAATGCTTCGTCGGGATTAGGTATTGATATTCGAACGCTGGAATTTACAATTTACGAATGTTTGATTGATAATGTCCCATCAAAGCAGGCGATTCATCCAACCGACGTTGAGAATTTGTATATTCTTCCATCTCATATCGACCTTGTAGGTGCTGAAATTGAAATGTTGAACATGGATAATCGTGAACGTGTGATGCAAAATTTGCTTACACCTTTGAAAACTGATTATGACTATATTTTGATTGACTGCTCACCTTCATTGGGGCTTATTACTGTTAATGCTCTTACTGCTTCTGACTCGGTAATTATTCCGGTTCAATGCGAGTATTTTGCACTCGAAGGGATTAGTAAGTTGTTGAATACAATCAAGATTATTAAAAGCAAATTAAATACAACACTTGAAATAGAAGGCTTCTTGCTTACAATGTACGACAATCGTTTACGTTTAGCAAATCAGGTGTTTGCTGAAGTGAAAAAACATTTTCAGGGTATGGTTTTCGAATCGGTTATTACTCGTAATGTTCGTTTAAGTGAAGCACCAAGTCATGGAAAACCTGTATTGCTTTACGATCCGGAATCAAAAGGATCAAGCAATTACATGGATTTAGCAAAAGAATTGATCGAAAAGAATCAGGATTGATTTATTCGAAGAGAATAACGTTTTAAGCATCATTATTTCAAAATATATTATGGCAAAGAATCAATTTACAGGATTGGGCAGAGGATTGGGCGCTTTGATTGATACTGACAATATCACAACAAGCGGCTCTTCATCTATTAGTGAAGTGGAAATGAGTTTAATAGTTGCGAATCCCAATCAACCCCGGTCATATTTTGATGAGGATGCACTGACTGAGCTGGCAACCTCAATTCGCGAATTGGGTGTGATTTCACCGATTACTTTGCGCAAGAATGATGATGGAACTTATCTGATTATTGCAGGTGAACGTCGTTTTAGGGCTTCGAAGTTAGTTGGACTTAAAAGTATTCCTGCTTATGTGAAAACGGCTGCTGATGAACAGGTAATGGAGATGGCGCTGATTGAAAATATTCAGCGTGAAGATTTAAATGCCATTGAAATTGCATTGACTTTTTATCGGTTGATGGAAGAATATAAATTGACTCAGGAACGCTTGAGCGAACGTGTGGGTAAAAAACGGGCAACAATAGCCAATTATTTGCGTTTACTTCGTTTACCTGCCGAAATTCAAATGGGTATTAAGGATAAGAAAATTGATATGGGACATGCCCGTGCAATTTTAGGTGTGAATGATCCGGCAGCACAGTTACATTTATATGAGTCGATTTTAAAGAATGATTTTACTGTTCGTAAGGTTGAAGAACTTGTACGTCAATATACAGAGACAGGCGATTGGGAATTAAAAGGAAAGACTACGCCGAATCCGGTAAAAAAACTTCAGGAGTTTGAAGACCTGCAGGTTCAATTGAAAAATGTGTTTGGAACAAACGTACAGTTTTCCTGCAACCCCGATGGAAAAGGTAAAATTTCAATTCCATTTTCGAATGATGAAGAATTAGCCCGTATCATGGAATTGTTCGATAAAATATAACAACCTGATTGGTGAAAATACATTCTTACATAGTTTTAGTCTTATTGTTTTTTGTGTCGTATAGTGCTTATGCCGGGACGACATTCGCTGACAGTACAAAGATGTCTGACACTTTAAAAATCAGCTCTTTGAAAGCAGTCCGGATTAAAGAAATTGTAAATGAAGCTGAACAAATTCATGATTCGCTGACCTTGAAACCATTTAAACCCGATCCGTTGAAGGTGGTTTGGATGGGAGCAATTATTCCCGGGTACGGGCAGATTATGAATAAAAAATACTGGAAATTGCCTATTGTGTATGGTGGCTTTTTGGGTTGTGCTTATGCCGTTTCCTGGAATTCAACTATTTATGAGTCGTATAAAACGGCATATAGGGATATTATTGACAATGACCCCAGTACAAACAGTTTCCTGGATATTCTACCCAAAGGAATTACATCAATCGATAGTCCTTATATAGGTGGTGAAGCGAATTATAAAGTTATATTAAAGAATAAACAAGATAACTACAGGCGTTATCGTGATTTGAGTATTATTGTTTCGGTGGCATATTATGCTTTGACGATTGTTGATGCTTATGTTGATGCACAACTTTATGATTTTGATATTAGTCCTGATTTGTCATTGCGGTTACAGCCGACTTTAATGGAAAATAGTTTTGGTGTGAAGAATACGTTGGGTATGCAGTGTTGCCTTAGTTTAAAATAGAATTGAAAAACATTTTTTTGTAATGAATTTTAAAACCCTCATTTATATAGGTTTATTTCTTGTGTTTTCCGGAACTGATGCGTTTTCTCAAAATGCTCGAACAGTTTCACGATCATCGTACGATGAGCTTGAAGTTGATTCAATGGTTTCTATTCCAAAAGAATTTGACAACACATTGGATTATATGACTCATTCATGGATAATTCAACGTGCAAAATCATCAAATTGTAGATCGAGTGAGGATGTACCTGTTTCTGATTCTATCTGTAAGCAGAGGCTATCGAAAATGCCTTGTTTAATGGAAATGCCCTATAATTCTACTGTTCGTTCATTTATCGATTTATATACAGTTCGCAAACGTCGGCAAGTTGAATATATGTTGGGGATGAGTGAATACTATTTTCCTCTTTTCGAACAGGTTCTGGGGGCAAATAATTTGCCCCTTGAACTAAAATATTTATCTATCATTGAGTCAGCTCTTAATACAACCATTGTTTCCCGGATGGGTGCTGCCGGTTTATGGCAATTAATGATAGGAACAGGTCGAATGTATGGCTTGGAAATCAACAGTTTGGTTGATGAACGGCTATCGCCGGTTAAAGCCTCCAATGCAGCAGCCCATTTTCTGAGAGATCTTTATTCGATTTATGGCGATTGGCACTTGGTTATTGCGGCGTATAACTGCGGTCCGGGAAATGTAAACAAAGCCATACGCAGAGCAGGTGGGAAGCGCGATTATTGGGCAATATATCCCTATTTACCTCGTGAGACCCGTGGTTATGTCCCTATTTTTATTGCAGCAAATTATTCTATTCATTATGCAACTGAGCATAATTTATGCCCTGCAGTTGTAAATATGCCGGCTTTGACCGATACAATTATGGTTCATCAACGAATTCATTTAGAGCAAGTTGCTAATGTGTTGAATTTGCCAATAGAAGAAGTCCGCTTACTGAATGCCCAATATCGGAAAGATATTATTCCGGGCAATATCAAGCCTTATTCTTTGTGTTTACCATTGAATTATGCGAATTCATTTATTGATAAATTCGACCAAATTGTTGCTTATAAGGCAGATTCATTGGTAAATAATCGTAGAGCTGAAATTGAAGTACCTCAGGTAGCACCAATTTCGTTAGGTGGTACTGAAAGAGTCAGTTTTCACAAAGTAAGACCGGGTGAGACAATCAGTGAAATTGCAGCCAGGTATGGAATTCCAGCTTCAAAATTAAAGAAATGGAATCATATAAAAGGCAGTAAAATTCAGAAGGGTCAACGCCTCAAAATAATTAAATAATAGAACCTGTTTTCTTCGAGTTGTTCTGTTAGTATCAGAAATTGATAAAAGCTAATTTAATTCTTATGGAAAAACTTTTTTACTCCATATCCGAGGTGGCAGATATGTTTGATGTTAATCAATCAAATCTGCGTTTTTGGGAGAAAGAATTTAAACAGTTGACGCCCAAACGTAATGCTAAAGGTACGCGCTTCTATTCGCCGGAGGATATTCAAATAATTAAGCAGATAATATACCTGGTGAATGAGCAGAAGCTTACACTTGATGGTGCAAGAAGGAAATTAAGCCAGAAAAAAGATGCTGTTGCCAAGCAGCAGGAGGTCGTAGAACGGCTCAAAAAAATCAGAACTGAATTGCTGGGTATCTCAAATGCCCTCTCATAAGTGAACCTATTAGAACAAATGAGAAAAACACTCTTCTTCTGCCTGACTATTTGTTTGCAGTGTATTCCAATACAGCATGTTTCCGCACAAAAAAATCCTAAAAATGTAATTTTTCTAATTGGAGATGGTATGGGCCTATCGCAGATCTATGCCGGAATGGTGGCAAATGGTAATAAGCTAAACCTGGAACGCTGTACTTATAGTGGTTTCTCTAAGACATATTCCGCAAATAACTTTACGACTGATTCTGGTGCTGGTGGAACCGCATTGGCATGTGGTGTGAAAACAAACAATGGAATGATTGGTATGAGCTCTGATTCAGTTGCTGTTCAATCCATTCTGGAGCTTGCCTCCCAAAATAAACTAGCTACTGGCATTGTTGTGGCTTGTGCTGTAACGCATGCCACTCCGGCATCGTATGTAGCTCATCAGGTTAATCGTAATATGTATGAGGAAATTGCTGCTGATTATTTAAAGACAGATATCGATGTTTTTATAGGTGGAGGTCGTAAGTACTTTGAAGATCGAACTGATGGTCGGAATTTGACTTCAGAGTTGAAAGCCAAGAATTATCAGATTGCGTATAAATTGGATTCAGTGAAGGCAATAAAGTCAGGTAAACTAGTTGGTTTACTCTACGATGATCAAAATCCTAATATGCCTGAACGTGGGAATATGCTTCCTGAGGCAACTGAATCTGCCATCAATATGCTACATGACAACACCAAGGGTTTTTTTCTAATGGTTGAGGGCTCTCAAATCGATTGGGCTTGTCACGATAACAATTCAGTGCAGGTAATAAAAGAAATGCTTGATTTCGATGAAACTATAGGTAAAGCGCTTGATTTTGCTAAGAAGGATGGTAATACTCTGGTCGTTATTACTGCCGATCATGAAACCGGTGGAATGGCGATTATAGACGGGAAATTTGGGTCGGATCAAATGAAAGCAGTATTTACTACGAAGGGACATTCCGGAATTCCTGTTCCGGTATTTGCTTTTGGGCCCGGAGCCGAAAATTTTAGCGGCTTTATGGAAAATGTAAGTTTTAAATCTAAGTTGGAAAAGCTTTTGAAGCTTAAAAAATAAATATCATCGTTTCTCCTATACTATCTTATAAAAAAAGACATTGAAGAATTTCCTTCAATGTCTTTTTTTATAAGATAGGGCTTGTATTATTTTAAACCTAGTTTTTTCTTAACCGCTGCAGTAACGTCGTTAGATTTAGGAGATTGGTAAATAATACTTTGTGTGCTTAAATCAAATATATACACATAATTACCTTCCGTTCCAACTTCAGTGATAGCTTTCTTTACTTTGTCAATAACCGGTGCAAAAAGCTCTTGTTGTTTCTTTTGCAAGTCTGTGCTGGCAGTTTGGTTGAAAGTTGTAATACGTTGCTCTATTTCAGCAATTTCGCTTTGACGAGCTTGTTTGATACTTTCAGGCATAGTAGCTTGTTTATCCTGAAATTCTTTGATTTTAGCATAATATTCTTCACGCATTTTTACTAATTCTTTTTCCCACTGACTTTGTAAATCATTAATAGTTTTTTCAATGGTTGCACGTTCTGGCATTGCTGTCAGAATTTCTTGTGAGTTAACGTGACCTAACTTAGCTTCTTGAGCCATCAAAGAGAATGGAAGTGCGCAAAGCAGTACTAAAGCAATTTTTTTAAACATGTTGATTCTATTTTAAATTTTTATTATTTCTCAAAAGGGATTGCAAATTTATAAAATTATTTTGAATAACCCAATTTTTGCAATACTACATCACTAATATCTAATTTTGGAGAACTGAAGATAACGCTCATTGCTGAACTTTTATCGAATACAAGTTCCAAATCTTTTTCTTTTGTTACTTCCTGTATGGCAGTATAGATTTCATCCTGAATTGGTTTCATTAAGCTTTGGCGTTTTTTGAATAATTCACCTTCAGGTCCAAAGTAAGTGCGTTTCAGTTCCTGAGCAGCCTTTTCTTTGGCAACAATTTCTTCTTCGCGTTTCACTTTCATATCTTCCGAAAGAAAAACAAGTTCTGTTTGATAGTTCTTATACATTTTCTGAACTTCCTGCATTTGAATATCAACTTCCGATTGCCATTTTTTTGATATTTGGTTCAATTGATCATTTGCAGTTTCGTACGAAGGTATATTTTTCATAATATACTCCATGTCGACCATTGCAAATTTTTGTGCATTTCCGGTAAATGCTATTCCGGCTAATAAGAACAGGGAAATAAAGAGTTTTTTCATATTTCTTTTGATTAATGGTTTTACATCATTTTGAATTGTGTAATTTCTCCATTACAAATATTCTGCCAAATTACAATTCCTGACCTAACACAAAGTGGAACTGACTGCCACTAGGCTTAGTTGAACCATCTACACTATCAAATCCATAACCCCAGTCGATACCCATCATACCAAACATTGGAAGGAAAATACGCACACCAACACCTGCTGAACGTTTCAGATTGAAAGGATTGTAATTTTTTATACTGTTGAAACAGTTACCAGCTTCAACAAATGTAAGGGCGTAAATAGTTGCAGATTGTTCAAGCGATAATGGATAGCGTAATTCCATTGTAAATTTGTTATATAGGTATCCCATACTTGTTCCGGTTTGAGCATTGTATGGAGTCAACGAACCACTTGTATAACCACGCATGGCAATATAGTCGGTACCATAGCTAGTATAACTTGACATTCCATCGCCACCCATACTGAATGCTTCAAAAGGTGAACGTGCATTTACGTTGTAATGGCCCAGGTAAGAGAACATAGCTCTACTCATAATAACTAGCTTATTGTCAGTAGTAATAGGAGTAAATGTCTTGCCGCTGAATGTCCATTTATGATATTCAATCCATTTATACCTTTCCTGGGTAGTCATAGACGTGTTTGTGTAATCTTTACCATTGAAAGATGAATATGGAGGAGTGATTTTCAGCCCTAATGAGAAAGCAGACCCTGTACGTGTGTAAATTGGATTATCAATGGAACTACGGCTAAGCGTCAGATTTAAACTTAAGTTGTTGAAGGCTCCGGCAGTCATAGGGAAATATCCAGGGTACCAGTTGTTTAATAAAAATAATTGATACGATAATTCACCGTAGAATTGGAAATAATCATCCGGCCAGCTTAATCTTTTTCCGTAGCCTAAAGATGCTCCAATCGTACGCATATATCTTTCAGGGTCAATTTCACTTAGGTAAGCAGTGTTGTTATAACCACTTCCATATCCGCTTCCATAACCACTGTAACTGCTTCCATATCCACTGTAATAGTTGCTATACATGTTGGATAAATTTGATTGATAGCGTGAACTGATTGCAGATTGTGTGGAATAATAGACCGATGCAGAAAGTGAGTTCGGACGTTTTCCTCCCAACCAAGGCTCTAAAAACGATAGACTAAATGAAGAATAAGATTGACCGTTTGTTCTGGCATTTAAACTGAAAGTTTGTCCTTCTCCTTGCGGTACTATACGATATGTTTCAGGGCGGAATAAGTTTTGAATAGCAAAGTTGCTGAATTTCAAACCTATACTTCCAACAACACCAGTAGAACCCCAACCAGCAGAAAATTCAACCTGGTCGCTACCTTTTGTTTCCAATTGATAGTTGATATCAACAGTTCCGTTTTCCGGATCCGGTTGAATGTCCGGGCGAAGCTTTTCCTGATCGAAATGACCCATTTGAGCTAGTTCACGCAATGTACGCATAACGGCTTCCTGACTGTATAATTGCCCTGGTTTTGTTCTGATCTCACGACGCACAACATGTTCGTAAACACGTGTGTTTCCTTTTATGCCAATTTCATTAATGGTGGCTGGTTTGCCTTCCATAATGCGCATTTCAAAATCAATCGAATCATTGTTTACCTGAACTTCTACCGGATCAACTTGAAAAAATAAATATCCACGGTCTTTATACAGCTTGCTAACTGCTTCATTCTCGTCAGTTTCAAGTTTTTCCATCAAGAGTTTGTGATTGTAGACATCGCCTTTTTTGATACCTAATACAGTGTTTAGGTACTCGTATGGATATATTGTGTTTCCTATCCATTTGATGTTACGATAATAGTATTTTTTGCCTTCGTCAATTTTGATATAGACGTCTACACTTTTATCGTCATATTTCACAACACTGTCTGATACAATGAATGCGTCGCGGTAACCAATTTCATTATATTTTTCAATTAATGCTACTTTATCTTTTTCGTATTCTTCCTTCACAAACTTTTTAGTACGGAAAAAGTTACGCCAGTTATTGTCGTTAGTCTTTTTCATTACATGGTTTATCTTGTTGTGATTCAATGCCACATTGCCAGTGTATACAAGTTGATGAATTTTTGTTTTTAGTTTCTTGTCAACATTAATATCTACAACTACATGACCTGCTTTATTGGGGTCATTACGTTGATACACATTTACAACCACATTCAGGAAGCCCTTTTCTTCCATGAATTTTTCGATAACCTTTTTTGCTCTATCCGAAATGTTGGGAGTAATTTGATTTCCTTTAACTATACCGATGCGTGCACTCAAGTCGTCTATTTCATTCTTTTTTAAACCACTATAGTTTATCTCGGAAACACGCGGACGTTCTTTTAGCGCTATATTAAGCCAGACTTTACCATCCTGCATTTTTGTTGCAAGAATTTTCACATCGGCAAAAAGTCCTTGTTTCCAAAACCGTTTAACGGCGTTTGTAATAGCATCACCCGGCACCTCTATAATGTCACCTACAGAAAGACCTGAGAATCCAATTAGTACAAAATCTTCGTAATTACTGGCACCGGTAACTTTAATATCGGCAATCTCGTATTTGGGAGTAGAGTTGGAGTATTCAATTACGGGAACTTCGGTAGTATCTTTAGTAGTTGTTTGCGCTACAATGAGTTGGCTAAAAATGAATAGCAATGAGAAAGAGAAAAGCGTTTTGTATTGCATAATTTATATGAAGTATCGGTGTGAAACGGGGTTGGTGGAATAATTATTTGCCAAAACGACGTTCTCGTTGTTGAAATTCGTAAATAGCTTGATATAGGTTGTCTTTTCTGAATGCCGGCCAATGAGTTTTTGTAAAATACAATTCTGTGTATGCAAGTTGCCAGAGTAAAAAATTGCTAATACGCTCTTCGCCACTTGTACGAATCATTAAATCCGGGTCAGGTATATTTTTAGTTGTCAGGTGATTACTAATAAGACCGTCGTTTATATCCTCAATCTTGATTTTGCCGGCCTGAACTTCTTTGCATATTTCTTTTACAGCATTTGTAATTTCCCAACGGGATGAATAGCTTAAAGCCAAAACCAATGCCAGGCCAGTATTTTTACTGGTGGTTTTTATACACCGTTGAAGCTTCTCTGCCGCATTATTTGGTAATCGGCTCAAGTCCCCAATTGCCATTAATTGAACATTGTTTTTGTGCAAAGTGGGTGTTTCTTTTTCGATTGTGTCTATCAAGATTTCCATTAATGCATCAACTTCCGATTGCGGACGACTCCAGTTTTCGGTTGAGAAAGTATATAATGTAAGATATTCAATCCCAATTTCAGCTGCTGCTTCCGTTACTTCGCGTACGGAAGTAACTCCATTCTGATGCCCAAAAATACGATCGTATCCGCGTTCTTTTGCCCAACGACCATTTCCATCCATAATTATGGCTATGTGCCTGGGCAAGCGTGTTTTATCTATTTTTTCGGTATATGTTGACATTTCGAAATTGTTTGGTTGAATAAAGTCTATTTATGATTATTGATATTCAGGCAAGAACATTCTTTCTTCCAAAAGTCGTAGCTAATACCTATTGTAAATGTTGATAAAATATCATTGTTTAGCATGTTTGTGCCATTCAAATTGTTCGGGTTATTGAATTTGCTGGATATACTTGGACTTGTGTCTCCTTCCAAGTTATCAGCCAATAAAAGCCTGTTGCACCATTGTACGTTTAAATTCAAGCGATTTGCGAGTTTTAGTTTAAATCCAATGCCAAATGGAATATAAAATTCAGGGGCATTTTGTCCTGTGTAAATGTCAGTAATCATACCCATTCCCAAAAATATATATGGTGAGAATGGTTTACTAAACCTTTTGTAGGGATTTTGTTCCAAATCGAAAAAGTTGAATTCTCCGCACACGTCTCCAAAGTACAGTAGTCTGTTTGTAATAGTATTTCCAACAACATTTGTGCTTGAAAATTCAGCTCTGAATGCAAGCCGTGTATTGAGTCTGTATCGAACAAAGGTACTCAGATCCGGACTTATATGATTAAATAATAATCCATTATCTTCACCAAGATAAAAAGAACCACCACCGTTTATACCCACTTCGGCCTTGTATTCGTCCAACACAGGGGGTTGTGCCCAAATTTGTAATGCATTTAAAGCAAAAACTACAAGAATAACTGATCTAATTAATTTAAATTTCATACTGCATCTATGACTGTAAGTAATTAGACTATCAACGTGTTTTTTGCGATTAAATTTTGTCATTCAAATCAAAATACTGCAACAAAAGTAGTGATAATCTTTTAATGATGGTAAAATGCTACTGATGTGAAAGCTTTATTTAACTTATTATTGCATAAATACTGACATAGTAGCAAATGAGGATTATTTGTCTGTAAAATTGTTTAAAAAGCCTTTAATCAGTGTATTTTTCTATAGCCAAATTTTCTTTTCGCGTCATTTCTGCTCTCAGCTCAGGAGTTTTGTCGTCCTGACCACAAAGGTGAAGAATTCCATGAATCAAAATGCGAAATAATTCCTTCTCAAAACTTACTCCAAATTCTTCCGAATTGCTTTTGACAGTATCCAGACTGATAAATATATCGCCTGAAATGATATTTCCTTCGCTATAATCAAACGTAATTATGTCGGTGTAATAATCATGATCGAGATATTGTTTGTTTACTTCCAGAATGCGTTCGTCGGTGCAAAATATATAGGCAATATCACCTGTTTTGCAATTGTAACCGGCTGCAACGTCCTTAATCCAACGGTTTATTTTTTGTTTTTGAAGTATTGGAAGTTGTATATCTTCTGCAATGTATTGTATCATAGTGAATTACATTTTGATTAATGAAAAAATAAATATCCTAAAAGGATGGCAGCAACAATTCCTGCAAAATCGGCTAATAATCCACATGCCAATGCATAACGCGTATTTTTGATATTAACCGAACCAAAATAAACGGCAATGATAAAGAATGTAGTATCGGCAGATCCCTGAATTATGCAGGAAAGTCGTCCAACAAACGAGTCAGCACCATGTATTTTCATGGCATCCACCATCATGCCACGCGCGCCACTTCCACTCAGTGGTTTCATTAAAGCAGTTGGCAAGGCTTCCACAAAATCGGTATTCAAACCGGTTAACGATACAAGGTATTTTACTCCCTGTATTAGGTAATCCATTGCTCCTGAGGTACGAAACATGGCAATGGCAACCAATATCCCGATAAGGTAAGGGACGATTTTTATGGCCACCTGAAAACCTTCTTTTGCGCCGTCGATAAAAGAATCGTAGACGTTTATTTTGCTACGCATGGCCATACCGATAAATATAACAATGATGCTGAACAATATCAGGTAGGCTGCGAAATTAGAATATTTAGCAATGTCTTCTTTCGGTAATTGGCTCAACAGATAAATCAATCCTCCGATAAGTGAAATCATACCTCCAAGCGTCAGCATTACAGTGCGTTGAAACAGGTTGATTTTTTGAATAATAGAAACAGTAATAAGTCCTGTGAGTGCAGCGCAAAAAGTGGCAATAAGGATAGGCAGAAATACATCGGCAGGATTGGCTGCGCCAAGTTGTTGACGAAAAGTGAGAATGCTGATTGGAACGAGCATAAGACCTGCCGTGTTCAGTACGAGGAACATTATCATTGGATTCGAAGCTTTTTCTTTGTCAGGATTGATTTCCTGCAATTCTTTCATCGCCTTCAATCCCAGTGGTGTGGCAGCATTATCGAGCCCGAGCATATTGGCCGAAAGATTCATAAATATGCTGCCCATGGCAGGATGTCCGGCAGGTATATCGGGGAAAATCTTTGAAAAAAAAGGTGCAACCATACGGGATAATTTGTTGATAGCTCCACCATTTTCGCCAATTTTAAGAATACCCAACCAAAGCGAAAGCATGCCGGTCAAACCTAAAGATATTTCAAAACCTGTTTTAGCTGAACCAAAAGCAGCTTGCATTACTTCCATGAAGATGTTGGTGTTACCAAAAAGTATGCATTGTATGCAGGCTACAACAAAAGCAATAAGTATAAATCCTATCCAGATATAATTTAATATCATAATGTGATAATTTATAATTCTAATAAAAATAGACTCTCAAATGGCGGAGTGAATGCAAAAGTACGTTTTTTTTACATATTTCAAAAACTCATTTTGTAATAGGTTGATATAAAATAAAATTAATCGCGTCTTGATTACTTGTTTTGTGCCACAATTACACAATTATTCTGTCGAATTGAAACTTTAAGATTAAAATGATTTTAAAACGACAGGTTTTATGTCATTATGAAATTAAAATGATTAAATTTGCAGACTAAAGATTGTTGTTTCTGATTGTGGGTGTCAGAAGGTATAAAAAAGGTGTATTTATGGAAACATTATGTAGTTTTAATGGATCTGATTGTTACGGAGCCAAGGAGTTGGAAGTGCTTCTTGAATTAAGCTCTTTGCTGAGCAATAAGGAGATTGATTTGGATGAGGCACTTCGTATTTTAGCTCAGCATTTAAAGGCTGAACGAATCATCCTGACGATTTTAAATCGTGAAAATTCTCAGATTACAATCGAAGGATCGTATGGTGTCTCGGAAGATCAGAAAAAACAGGCCATTTATCAGGTAGGAAAAGGAATTATAGGGCGTGTTATTAAAACAGGGGAAAACGTTTTGTTGCCGAAAATTGCGGTTTCGCATGAGTTTTTGAATCTGACTCATGCTGCCACGACCATTGATGGTGCTGATGTGTCATTTATCTGTACGCCCATCAGATATAAAGATGAAATTATTGGTACAATCAGCCTCCACAAAGTTTACAAGCGTATTGTGAATTTTGATTATGACCTGCGTTTGCTCAAAATTGTGGGTTCAATGATTGGGCGCACCCTCCGTCGTCGTCAGGAATATGCAGAGGAAATGGAGCAATTGCGAAATGAAAACCTGAGCCTTCGTGGTGAACTTCGCAGTCGCATTATGCCGGATCGTATTAAAGGAAACTCCGGAAAAATGAATGAAGTTTTCTCGCTCATCGACAGTGTGGCAATGACAGATGCAACGGTGCTGATTCGTGGCGAGAGTGGAGTAGGGAAGGAGTTGGTGGCTGATGCTATACATTACAGCAGTGCCCGAAAAAGTAAACCATTTATAAAAGTGAACTGTGCTGCTTTGCCTGAGAGTTTGATTGAAAGTGAGCTGTTTGGACATGAAAAGGGTGCATTTACCGGTGCTTCGAATACACGTATCGGACGTTTTGAAGCTGCGAATGGTGGAACAATTTTTCTGGATGAGTTTGGCGATATACCTGCTTCTACCCAGGTGAAACTGTTGCGTGTGTTGCAGGAACGTGAAATTGAACGTATTGGTAGTACAAAACCAATTAAGGTGGATGTGCGGATTTTATGTGCAACCAACCGGAATCTGGAAGATCTGATTGCCAAAGACCAGTTTAGAGAAGATTTATACTATCGTATCAACGTGTTCCCGATTTACATTCCGGCTTTGCGTGAGCGAATCAATGACATTCCGGTTTTGACTGATTTCTTCATTGATAAATTCAATAAACGACACGGAAAAAATATCAAACGAATTACTACGATGGCCATTGATACTTTGATGGTTTACCACTGGCCGGGCAATATCCGTGAATTGGAAAACTGTATTGAACGAGCCTGTATTTTAAGTACCGATTCGGTTATCCGCACGCATAACTTGCCGGCTTCACTTCAAACTGCCACCACATCCGAAACCATGCAAAATGGCACGTTGGATACCATTTTGGGTAAAATGGAGCAACAAATCATCATGGACGCACTTATTTCCACCAAAGGAAACAGTGCAAAAGCAGCTGAGCAACTGGGAATTACAGAACGTATGATGGGTATACGAATTAAGAAGTATGATATTGATGCCAAGCGATTTAAAAGTTCGCATCAGACTCATAAATCCACCCACGATTAATAGAAATTTTAATTACTTTCAGTATGATTGAATTTGAATTCTGCGATTTTGAAAACCCGTCGCATCTAAAAGCTTTGGTGGACCTTTTGAACATGTATATGGCCGACCCAATGGGCGATTCACCACAGTTAAATAAACTGCAGCAATTGAGGTTGGTAGATGGTCTTGCAAACCATCCATCCTGTTTTGTGCTCTTCGAAATATTTGATGGCGTGGTAGTCGGTTTGGCAACTTGCTTTATCAACTTTTCTACGTTTATGGTTAAACCATATCTTAATGTACACGATTTTTTTGTGCATCCTGATTATAGAGGTAAAGGATTTGCCAATAATTTGATGCAGGAATTGATACATATTTCAACTGAGCGAAAGTATGGGAAAATGACACTGGAGGTGCGCGATGATAATCATGTGGCACAAGGTCTGTACAAAAGTCTCGGTTTTGAGGAATGTAAGCCGAATATGTTGTTTTGGACAAAGAAATTATAAACAGATAAGTTATGAAAATAGCCATTCCCGTAATAGATAAGGACTTGCAGCGTAATCGCATTGCAGGAAGCCTGAGTGTAGTGGGTAGTTTGTGCATTTACAACACCGAAACGAAAGAAGGAAGTTGGATGAAAACCTTGGATTTAGCACCTAATATGGGAGAACTGCTTCCGGCTTTTGAGCGAAATAATATATCAACAGTTATTACCAAACAAGTTCACCCAATGGCACTTAAGGTTCTGGTAAATAAAGGAATTGTTGTACTAAAATCTGTTGGTGATGAGTTGGATGCTAATCTGCGTTTTTTGTCTGATGATGAGTTAAAGCCATTTGACATGGAAGCAGCTATGAAATTTGCTACAGTCTGTGGTGGTGAATGTGATGATTGTAAGACGGATTGTGATGATGAAAAGAAATAATGAATTGAATAAATAATATATAAGATGAGTCTCCAAAATGCCATAAATTTTATTTCCAAAGTCGATTCGAACAGCGAATTTCGGAAATCGTGTTATAAAACTAATTCTCAGCAAGAGTTGCTGCAAATGCTGACTAACGAAGGTTTGGGTTTTACGCCGGAACAGATTGAAGATGCTTTTAATGTGTTGGAACTTAAATGCCAAACCTACGAACAGGCAGGTAGGGTGAAGGAAGTAAAAGCCTGGTTTCGGCTGTTTAGCTAGTCGCTCGAAATTTGAATGCCAGGCCTAAAAACATACGCTGAAATGAACCTAAAATGGTCATTTCAGCGTATGTTTTGTTGATCGTGTTAAACGATTATCTTAATTCCCTGAATTGAATGTCGATTTCGTCTTTCCCTTCTTTCTGAGTCATCTTAAATTTTCCTATGTACTTCATTTCCATGCCATTGAGCGTTGCCGATTTTGCCAACGAATTGAACATGGTGACTTTGCTTGTTTCGATACATTCCTTGTTGAACCAACATCCCAATTCTTTTGAGTTCGACTGAAACTGGATAATGAATAACCCATGCTCTGAGAATACTAAATCTTCGTATGCGTAGGCAATATCAATACCACAAGCATCTTTTACAATGAACTTCACTTTCTCCAGTTCGTAGAATTCAATCGTATCTTTTGTTGTTCCCATTTTCTTGTTATTTTATAAGTTAGCATTCGTCGCAAGCATACAATACACTTGCACTTAGTTGGTTGAATTCAAATATTTCTTCTTTTCTGAAAAAACGTGCAATCTCGATTTCTGCATTTTCAACCGAATCTGATGTGTGAACAATGTTTTCCTGAATACTCACGCTGTAATCGCCACGAATAGTTCCCCGTGCAGCTTCACGTCCATTCGTGCAACCGGCCATTTCTCGGGCAATTTGCACGCAGTCAATGCTCTTCCACACGCTTACAATTACCGGAGTTTTCATCATCGAATCTTTAATGCGTTGAAAATAAGGTCTTCCTTTCAGATGGACATAATGCACGTCCAAGATTTTATCATCAAGTTGCATCATCTTTATTCCACACATTTGCAGGCCTTTCATTTCGAAACGATGAATAATCTCACCAATTAAATCTCTTCTTATTGCGCAGGGTTTGATGATGATAAATGTCTTTTCCATATTTATTTTGTTGATTGTTGATAGTCAGTTCTTGATAGCTGCTAACTGCTAACTATCAACCGATAATTCTCAACTAATTTATTTCTGCAATTCGTTCTTCTACTAATTCTTTTATTTCTTTAATTCCGCTGGTCATAGTTTCCAGATCTTCGTTGCTCGGCGTTCGGTATCCAAAGCCTTCCAGCGAACAAATAGCTTCAAATTTTCCTACCAGAATGGCTGTTTGCTTCATGTTTTCAGTCAGTTCTGGGACAAATGTGAGGGCTTCTTTGTATAGTGCAATGGGCATATGGTGCGTTGCATTCCAGTCGTATCGCGCCATCAGTCCAACAAAGTATTTTTCAACAGCTATTACCGCCAAATTATAGAGCATGTCGTTATCGAAACGTGATTTTTCGCTGTTTATACTGTTCGATAAGGTTTTATAATAACCATTTGCATATTGTAAACTCGAAATGGCCAATGTGCGCATTTCTTCGTCGGGAATGATTGCTTCTGACATAATTTGTTGATTTATAGTTTGTAATTTACTGTGAACTTTTTCTTCCTCGAATATATTTCGGTGTATAATGCAAAAAGCTCCTCTTTTGTAAGCGAGCGTTTCAACGTTTCGGCTTTTTCTTTTATATCTGAAAGTAGTTGCTTGCACACATTGTCATCAACAGGTAAGTGGGCTTCATTCAGATAATGTATTAATGTGGCTTTTCCACTGTGTTTCCCAATGAGGAAATCATCTTCAGTTCGTCCCACACTGGCGGCTTCAATAAGCTGATAGGTGTTACGATCTTTCAGCAGACAATTGGTATGAATACCGCTCTCGTGAGTCAACACGCTGCTGCCGGTAATTGGTTTGCTTGCACTTTGTACCCGGTTGGAAGCTTGAGCCAAGTATGCACTCAGTTCCGCGAAGCTTTCTGTTCGCAGTCCACTTTTAATACCTGCACTTAGTTCCAATGCCATAGCCACTTCTTCCATGGGAGCATTTCCGGCTCGTTCGCCTAGTCCGTTGATGGTTGTGCTCAGGCAATTGGCGCCGGCCATATAAGCCGCTACCGTGTTGGCTGTTGCCATTCCCAGGTCGTTGTGCGCATGTATTTCCAACGGAAGTTCCGCTTCCACGCTACGAATAGCCGAAATCAGTTCGAAGGTGGTGATTGGGTTCAATATTCCTACCGTATCGGCGAGTCGGACGCGGGCTGCTCCAAATGCTCTTGCTGTGCTCATAAATTCTTTTAAAAAACTAATATCAGCGCGCGAAGCATCTTGTGCACCAATAGTTACATAATCGAACATGGGCGAAGCAAACTCCAACAACTCCATCAATAGCGACATTACCCAGTTCCGGTCTTTTCCCATGGCTTTCATCAAAATCGGTGAAACCGGAAACGAGATATGAACACCATTGGTTTCGGCACGCGAGGCGCAAAGAATATCGTGTTTATTGGCACGACACCACGATAGTGTCTTAAATTTGAATCCCATACGACACAGATTGCGTATTTCTTCTATTTCTGTTTCGCCCATAGCTGGAGTACCTATTTCCAGTTCGGGCACGCCTGCTCCATCGAGCAACGCAGCTATTCGTAGCTTTTCGGAAAACGAGAAAACAACGCCCGGGGCCTGTTCTCCGTCGCGGAGTGTGGTGTCGATAAAGTATGGGTTCATAATTAGTTGATTAGCTGATGTGGTAATGTGATAATTAGCTGATGTGATAATTTAAATTGACTAATCGATAAATATGGTTCACATGATGAACTATAATTATTTTATCTTTATATCATCACATTATCACATCAGCTAATCAACACATTATTTAGTCTGCAATAGAATATTTTTCGCAAAGTTCGCCTTCTTCCAAAGCATCGAGAATTTCATCGATAACGGCTTCTGATTCTACTCCGCCATACCAGTAGTTGTTTGGATGAACAACGATTACAGGACCCTGTGAGCAAACGTTCAAACAAGCTGTGCAGCTTACTGCTACGTCCAAGCCACGGTCTGCTGCTTCTTCGGTTAAATACTGAAGCAGGTTTGTTGCTCCTTTTTTGTTACATGCACCTTGTGCGTCACCGGCAATTCTGAACGAATTGCATACTAAAATGTGATAATCTGGCTTTTTCATGTTTTTTTAGTTACGAGATACAAGTTCCTTTGAAAACGGGTAGACAAGTAAACGAGTAAACTCAAAATTATTAATTGTGAATTATTAATTGTGAATTATTTTTTCATCCGCACCCTTTTGCTTCGCCTTTACAGCCACTTCCGCATTTGAATGCATCGGGTTTGGCAATGGAGCGAATCGCTTTGTTTTTGAACACGCCTTCTAATCCTTCATCGATAAGTCCGGTCATTTCTATTACCCGAACACCACAACCATTAAGCATCGATTTTGGATTTTCACCGGCACCGCTTACCAAAATAGCACGACAGTCTTTCAAAGCGCGGGCCGTCTCCAACCAGCGTACATCTCCACCACCTTTAGGGGGCATTTCGCGAACTTCCACATGCTTGTATCCATTCTTTGTTTCCTCAAAAATATAGACTTTCATAGCTTCACCCAAATGAAGATTTACCAATAATCCTTCGTTGGTTGCCACAGCTACATAAGGGCGGTTGGTAATGTCCATTTGTTCGGTGCGTGAAGAATACTCTTTGAGCAATACATGTGTTTCGCTTAAATCCTGTCCGAGTAATCCGGCTGCATCGGCACGACAGCGGGCACAGTGACTCATTATTTTCAGGTGGTCGGAACACAAGGTACGCACTTTGAAAATCATTTTTGTATCGGGTTTATCTACTGTTTCAAATGGCGTTTCGGCAGTTGGAATTAATGGAATACAGTTGATAACATCGGCTCCTAACTCGGCACAAACCCGTGCAACTTCCGGAATATGATCTTCGTTGATACCCGGAATAATAATGGAATTAATTTTTACAGTAATTCCACGGGCTTTCAACTTAGGGATACATGCTAATTGACGTTCCAACAATATGGTTGCACCTTCCACACCACGGTAAACTTTTTTATCGAATCGCACCCATTTATAAATTTGAGCGGTTATGTTGGGGTCAACAGCATTGATAGTAAGTGTAACATGCGATACATTCACCTCTGCAATATCGTCAATATAAGGTTCTAAATCAAGTCCGTTAGTAGAAAGACAGAATAATTTATCGGGAAACTCAGCACTTACTTTGCGCATTGTTTCCAGCGTTTCTTTGGGGTTGGCAAACGGATCGCCGGGACCAGCAATACCAATTACAGCCAGATTTTCAATTCGATTATCAAGATCTTTCAGGTAATCAACTGCCTGGAAAGGAGCCAATACTGAAGATGTTACACCCGGGCGACTTTCGTTTACGCAGTCGTATTTGCGATTGCAATAATTACACTGTATGTTGCATTTTGGAGCTACTGGCAGGTGAACACGTGCATTGGTATGCTTTGCTTCTTCGTTGAAACAAGGATGTGCTTGTTTTCTTTCTTCGGTCATTTCCATATCGTCTCTGTTTTAAAGAAACTACCCCTAACCCCTAAAGGGATACTGAGTTAGTGTCGTCTTGTTTATTTCTTCCTCTATTTCCTAATACTGTCCTATGTTCAACCCCTCCGGGGTTGTAGCTTTTGAGAGTTCTTCCATCCTCCGGTTTTACCGGAGGTTATTCACATTTAACCACTTCGTAGTTTTAAGTTACCTGATTTTCATTGTCAATTTTCAATTATCAACTGTCCACTGACTAAAGGTATTTATACCCTATCGGTGAATTCTCCTGTTTGTATTCTATCAGGGCGTTTACTACGCGATCGAATAATTCCTGTGTGCCGCGGTAACCCAGGTGGTGCATGCGGTTTGCTCCGAAGCGGTCGTGAATTGGGAAACCTACACGTACCAACGGAATTTTTCGTTCGCGGGCTATATAATAGCCTTTGCTATTGCCCAATACAAAGTCTGGTTTGAATTCTTCTGCTTTTTCACGGAGCGTTTCAAAGTCAGCTCCTTTTATCCAAAATGGCTCTACACCAATTTCTTTACACCAATCGGCCATGGCAGTTACAAAATCTTCTTCGCCGTAGAGCAATGCTTTTTTGCCAAATACATATTTGTGAGCATCCACATATCCGTCTACCAATCTTCCGCGCTCTTTGCGGTATTTTTCAGGAATTTCATTTCCACTTATTTGTTTCAATGTTTCCATGAACCGATCACTGGCTTCAATGCCTATTGGCAATGGCATTGGATTGTTTTTTATATAGAATGTAGATTCGAGCCATTCGCCGGCTGTTTGCAATGAGCCTGAATTTTTTACCCTATTTACACCTTTGTTGAAAGCGCTACCAAATTCAATTATTGCTTTTGAATTTCCCATTTTTGAAAGTTTCCAAACAGGAGTTCCGCCCGTTGGGATTAATTGGTATTCCGAAGTATATTCGTTGTCCAACGTTTCGCTGTAATCAGGGAAAAGGATATGTTTTATTCCAAAATCGTCCAATAATTCTTTGATATACCGAATATCGGCCGGCGAAACCATACCGGGGAAAATGGTAAGCAAATCATCTGTTTTTTCATGCTCAGCCAACGTTTGTACGGTTGCAAGCACCGTATTGTGAAAACCTTCGGCATGACTTCCGCAATAACTCGGCGTAGAAGCATTGATAAAGGTTGGAATTGCTTTGGCCGGTCCTTGAAAGTTTTCTTTGAAATTGCGGATATGACCCGGAATATCTTCGCCAATAGTTTCCGACAAACAGGTTGAAGCAATGCCTATTACAGTTGGTTTATATTGTTTGATTATGTTATTGATACCGGTAATAAAGTTTTTGCTTCCGCCGTACACGGTTGTTTCTTCGCTGAAATTACTCGACGCAATATCAACCGGTTCTTTGTAATGGCTAATCATGTAGCGGCGAATGTAGGTAGCGCAACCCTGACTACCATGAATAAGCGGCACGCATCCTTCTATGCCTTTGAATACCATCGACGCACCCAATGGAGCGCAGAGTTTGCATGAGTTGCGGGTGGATGTATATGTTTTTGCTTCGACCATAATTTTTGCTTTAATTCATAATTTATAATTCACAATTCATATCCTGATTGTGCATTATGCATTATGCATTTTGAATTAACCTTTTGTAAACTTCCAAACCGGACTCATTGCCGTGGCGTATATTTCTTTTGCAAAATTGATCATGCCTTCGTAGCCGGCCAGTGGCTCTTTGCGTTCGTGATTGTGGTCGCAGAATCCGAGACCAATTTTGTGAGCAATAGGCCTTTCTTTTACACCTCCGATAAAGATATCAGCCTGTTTTTCTTTCACGAAATGCGAAAGTTCCACCGGATTCGAGTCGTCAACGATGATGGTTCCTTCGTCACAGAGCTGTTTAATTAATTCGTAATCTTCAGTTGTTCCGGTCTGCGACCCCACAATCACCGATTGAACGCCAATCAGTCGTAATGCTTTTACCAGCGAAATGGCTTTGAATGCCCCGCCCACATAAATGGCGGCTTTCTTACCGGTCAGTCTTTCTTTATACCAAGCCAATGCAGGCATCATACGCGATATTTCTTCGGTTACCAGCTCACGGGCTTTTGCCATCATATCGTCGTCTTTGAAAAAGCGAGCCACATCGTAGAGCGCATCGCTCATATCTTCAATTCCAAAATACGAAACCCGCATAGAAGGAATACCGTATTCGTCTTTCATCATCTTGGCCAGATAGTTCATTGAGCCGGAACATTGCACTACGTTAAGTGCCGCATTGTGCGCATTGCAAATATCGTCTACCCGTCCGTCGCCGGTGATAGTGGCATTTACATGTACGCCCATTTTTTTATAGTATTCCAGCAATATCCAAAGTTCGCCGGCAAGGTTGAAGTCGCCCAGAATATTGATACTTTTAGCCGGAGTATAGGGTTTGCTCTTGGTTCCCACCAGGGTAAATATGGCTTCGCAGGCAACTTTGTAACCGTCTTTTTTCGATCCTTGAAATCCCGGAGCCTGAACGGGTATAATCGGAATGCCTTTTTCTTTTTGAATGGTGCGGCTTATTTGCTCTACATCGTCGCCAATAACGCCTACAATACAAGTAGTGTAGATAAATGCGGCTTTGGGGTTGTGTAGCTCTATCAGTTCGTTGATTGATTTTTGCAGCTTCGGTTCTCCGCCAAAAATCACATCACGTTCTTGTAGATCGGTACAGTAACTGAGTCGGTGTAGTTCCGGACCCGAAGAGAGTGAACCACGGATATCCCAGGTGTACGCTGCGCAACCAATAGGGCCGTGAATGATGTGTAGTGCATCCACTATCGGGTATAGCACCACGCGCGATCCGCAAAATACACATGCACGTTGACTCACACTTCCTGCCAAACTGGCCTTGTTGCAATCGATCGTGCGTTCATTTGCACCTGCCATCGATACTTGCTTTTGCCTTTCATCTAATATATGAGCCATATCTTAATCAATTATTTAGTTGTAATTAATAATTCACATTTATCCTTATTCATTTATCGTGCCATTAACATTATTTCTATGTTTTATAACATATGTATGATGGTTAAGTGTCATATTTGTAGTTGTTTACATTTTTATTTTTTATCGCTTTGTCTGTTCGAATCAAGTCTTTTCCATAGTTTTGGTTTACCTATACCTTACATTTATGTAGGATAATAACCTTAAAATGTAGGAATAAAATATGTCGAATTTGAGACTGATAAAAAAACTACGGCCTCACATTGAAGTGAAACCGTAGTTGGATTTTTAAATAATACTAGATGTGGCAAATTTAGATGTATAAAAAAATAATAGTCTTTTTCGACTGGTGTCATGCGCCCTTAATGGACTGGAGTCATGCGCCGATACGACTATATGAAAGAAAACCCGGGAACGTGACTGAATAGACATGTTAACTAACAACAATACGATTTTGTTCCCGGGCTTTTAAATTAGAGTTGCCATTCCACTTTTTCTTCCAAACAAGTACGGTCGAAATGGTCAAGGAATCCGTCCATGATTTGTTTTACCAGGTTTGCACCACCGTCGTAACCTGTTTTGGCAAAGTAGTTGTGTCCCGGACGGTCGGCGATAGGGAAACCAAAGCGAATGAACGGTATATTCTCGTCGCGGGCAATGTATTTACCATAGGTGTTTCCAATCAATAAGTCCACACCTTCTTGTTTAATCCATTGGTGCAATTGGAACATATCGGCCATCTCACCACTTTTGAATTTAGCTTCCGGTATATCTTTCAATATCTCTGTCATGCGTTCGGTGAAGTACTTGCTTGGTGTACCTGTTACAATGTAAACCGGTTTCATGTCCATGCTCACCAGGAATTCTGTCAATGGAATCAACGTGTCAGGGTCTCCGAAAAGTGCTACCCGTTTTCCGTAAAGGTATTTCGAGCTGTCTGAGATCAGGTCGATTAAGCGACCGCGTTCGTCCGATAAACTTTGTGGAATCGGTAAGTTGGCGTGGCGGCTGAGTGACATTAGGAAACGGTCGGTAGCTTTAAATCCGATAGGGATATCCAATACTTCGAATTTTACTTTACATTTATTTTCCAGTTTGATACAAGCATCTTCGGTCGACGATTGTCCAAGTCCCAGCGTGAATTTGCTATCGCCTGTCAATTTCATATCGGCAATGGTAGTTCCTCCGGTTGGGTACATTTTGTAATGTCCATCGAGTGGGGCATCCAATACGTCGGTGAAGTCAGGAAACAAAATGGTGCGCGCTTCCATTACCTGAGTCAGACGTTTGATTTCGCGTTGATCCGAAGGCTCCATCCATCCGGCAGCGATATTAATTACGTTGCGTTTCTTTGGAGTTGCGGTAGAGAAGAACTTGATAAACGCAGCCACCTGGTTCGAATAACCGGTTACGTGTGTTCCCACATAACTTGGTGTGTTGCAATAAATCACTTGTTTTCCTTCCGGCACGCAACCATCGTCGTTCGCTTTCGAAATGATCTGAGTTAAGTCATCACCAATCGTTTCCGACAAACAGGTGGTGTGAACCGCTATCACTTCGGGTTTGTAAATGGTGAACATGGTGTCGATAGCCTGAACAAGGTTGGCCGATCCACCAAATACAGAAGAGCCTTCGGAAAACGAACTGGTTCCGGCCATAATTGGTTCGCGGAAGTGACGCGAAAGCGCACTACGGTGATATGAACAACATCCTTGTGAACCGTGACTGTGAGGCAAGCATCCGTGGATACCTAATGCAGCATACATTGCGCCTACTGGCTGACAGGTTTTGGCTGGGTTGATAGTCAACGCCTTTCTGTCTATTTCTTTTGCTGTTGTATGTCTTAGTAACATAATAGTCTAATTTATAATTTATAATTCATAATTCATAATTGAATGCAAATTCATAGTTTGTAATTATGAATTATGCATTAATTAAAAACGTATTCCGCTTCTAATACTTCTTCCATTTCCCAAGGCGCTTTCATTTGTTTGAAAATAGTGCTGCAAGCAATCATTTCAATGTCCTTGTAGAAGTTGATAGCACCTGCGAAAGCTGCATAAGGTCCACCGTTATCGTAGTTGTGGAGCTGTTTCATTGGGATACCCATTTTCTGAACCACATATTTTTCTTTGATACCGGCACAGAACACATCTGGTTTGTACATTTCTACCAGTTTTTCCATTTCGTGGTGACTCAAATCGTCCACTACCAATGTTCCTTTTTTCATGTCGTTCATCATACCTTTGTATTCGTTGAACTCAATGTCGAAAGCTTCTTTCAGTTGTGCCAATTCTTCTTCACTCTTACGAGGGTTGTAGCGTGTAGCATCAGGATATACAGTGATTTCCTCAATGTTACGACTATCGGCATCAATCTTAATGGTTGGAATTACGCGGCGACCTTCGTAGTCATCACGGTGTCCGAACTCATAACCCGCCACCAGCGTTTCCATTCCAAGTTCACTAAAAAGTTCCTGGTAGTGGTGAGCACGTGAACCTCCCACGAACATCATAACTGTTTTGCCGGTGGTTTTTGTTTTTGCTTTTTCGGCAGCAGCTGTTACCGCTATCATTTCGTCAGCAATCACTACTTCAATGCGGTCGATCAATTCCTGATCTCCAAAATACTGACCTACTTTGCGCAATGTTTTGGCGGTTGCTTCGGCTCCAATGAAGTTGGCTTTTGCCCACGGAATACCGAATGAAGTTTCTAACATTTCTGCCACGTAGTTGATCGAGCGGTGGCACATTACCAAACTGAAGTCGGCTGTATGTGCTGTTTCAAATTGCTCCAGGGTAGAGTTACCCGACATGGTAGCAACGATATCAACACCAATCCGTTCGAACAAATCTTCGATAACGAAAGCGTCACCACCGATATTGTATTCACCCAGTACGTTTACTGCGTATTTGTTTTTGCGTACATAATTGTCGTTATTACCAATCAGGTGTTTGTATAAACCGTTGTTGGCAATGTGGTGACCGGCCGACTGTGATACTCCACGGTAACCTTCGCAAGAGAATCCAAAGATGTTTACTCCCGGGAATTCTTCTTTCATCTGGCGGGCTACGCGGTGAACGTCGTCACCAATCAGTCCTACCGGACAAGTTGAGAAGATGGCTATACCTTTGGGGTTGAATAATTCTATGGCTTCGCGAATAGCCACTTTTAGTTTTTCTTCTCCACCAAATACGATATTTGAATCCTGCATATCGGTTGAGAAGGTATATGGAATGAAGTTATCCATTTCAGGTTTGTCGGCGCGGGTTTGGTTACGACGTGTCAACCACGAGTAGAATCCACAACCGATTGGTCCGTGCGTTATGTTGATAATGTCTCTGGTTGGACCAAGTACTACCCCTTTACAACCGGCATATGTACAACCGCGTTGGGTAATAATACCCGGAATGGTACGCACGTTTGATTGAATTTGGGGAATCGAATCGGGGTCGTTTACCACAATCGATTTTGCTCTTTTCTTGGCAACCTTGCTAGGGTAAGCTTTAATCACCTCTTCGGTGAACTTACTCATATCCAGTTCTTCTATTAATGTCTTTCCCATAATGTTTTTTTTTAATGCATAATTCAAAATGCATAATTCATAATTAGTATTCTAATTCACAATTTTCAATTCGTAATTCATAAGTAATTATGCATTATGAATTATACATTATGAATTAGTCGAGTGTAATTTCTCCGCTTTCACCCGTACGAACACGGATTGAATCGCTTGCCGGAATCACAAATATTTTCCCATCACCACTTTTACCGGTACTGTTGACTTTGATAAGTGTATCTACAGCCAATTCTTTTTTCTCGTCGGTAACTACCAGTGTAATCATTCGTTTGGATTTCAAACGAGGCATCTCAATAATGAGCTCTTGTTGGTCTTCGTCCAGTCCGGCAGCTTTTTCAAATCCGCCTTTTCCTTTCCCGCGTCCCAATACCGGCATAGCCGTGAACGAAGGCAGACCGGCATCCGAAAGAGCAAGCTTGGTAGCAGCCATTTTGTCGATGCGTATCATTGCTAATATTAGTTTCATACTAAATCATTTTAATACCCCCTGCCCCCAAATGGGGGTTCAGAAAGTTTGATGTTTATATTTTATTTTAGACTATCAACTCTTCAAAGCCCCCATTTGGGGGTTGGGGGTTCATCAATCTTTCTTACCGCTTGAAATAGTGTAGCTTTCTTCTACCGGAGTAACGAAGATTTTACCGTCGCCAAACTGACCTTTTTCACCCGAGCGGGCTGCCAGCATAATTGTTTCGATGACGAAATCTTTATCTTTTTCGGGAATAACCATCATAAGCAAATCTTTTGGAAGCTCATCATATGTTACATTTCCCACTTTAATACCACGTTGTTTACCGCGACCGAATACGGCCAGTTTTGTAATTGCCGGAAAGCCTGCATCGAATAATGCTTTCATAACTACGGTTGATTTTTCCGGACGAACAATTGCTCTTAATAAATACATAATGTTTTTGATTTTATGACCCCCTGCCCCCAAATGGGGGTCAGAAAGTTTGTGTGATTTATATTTAATTCATTTGAATCAACTCCTCCAAGAACCCCCATTTGGGGGTAGGGGGTCTTAGTTCATAATTCCAAATCCAACCAATAATTCTTCTAATGCCGACATTTCTAAGGGTTTTGGGATAACGAACATTTCGTTGTCGTTGATTTTCTTAGCCAATGAACGGTATTCATCTGCCTGACCGTGGTCTGGAGCGTGGTCGATAACTGTTTTACGGTTGATTTCAGCGTGTTGAACCATGTTGTCGCGTGGTACGAAGTGAATCATTTGAGTTCCCAACTGACGGGCAAATTCTTCAATCATGTTAGCTTCGTTGTCTACCTTACGTGAGTTACAAATTAAACCACCCAAGCGAACTGTACCAACTTTACCAAATTTAGAGATAGATTTACAAATGTTGTTGGCAGCATACATGGCCATCATTTCACCCGATACTACAATGTAAACTTCTTCGGCTTTACCATCACGAATTGGCATCGCGAATCCACCGCAAACAACGTCACCCAATACGTCGTAGAATACATAATCCAATGCTTTGTCGTCATCGTAAGCACCAAGTTGCTCCAATAAGTTGATAGAAGTAATGATACCACGTCCGGCACATCCGACACCCGGTTCCGGACCACCTGATTCTACACAGCTTGTTGCTTTAAAGCCCGGTTTCAATACATCATCCAAATCGATGTCTTCGCCTTCGTCGCGCAATGTGTCCAAAACCGTTTTTTGAGCTAAACCATGAAGTAGTAAACGAGTAGAGTCAGCTTTAGGGTCACAACCCACTACCATTACTTTTTTTCCCATTTCTGCCAAACCGGCAACAGTGTTTTGCGTTGTGGTACTTTTACCAATTCCGCCTTTTCCGTAGATCGCAATTTTTCTCATCTTTTCTATATTTTAAATGAATAACTAATGTTTCTGATTTGTGTAAGTTTCGAATAACCTGACAACCCTTATTCATTTACCGTGCCATTAACATTTTAGGGTGATTTTTACGATCGAATATTGTGTGCTAATGATTTGATATGTAGGTTGATAAAAAAATTGTTTTTTTGTTTGAAATGAAATTTATCCGAAATGTGGATAAGTGATGAAGATGCAAGTTCCTACATTGATGTAGGGTTTTATACTTAAAAGGTAGGAAAAAAGCAGACCGATTTAGGATCAATATTCATCAACAGTAGGAGGCGGATTGGAAATTGAATGATCACTATTGTCTCGACAACGAGAAACGACTAAAAGCGGATTATCAGAACTTTCTCGTTAATGAGAAAGCACTTGAAATGGATAAAATATTGTTTCTCGTTAATGAGAAAGTATCAAAAACGGATTATTAGACCTTTCTCGTTAATGAGAAAGCATTGGAAATGGATAAAACATCGTTTCTCGTTAATGAGAAAGTACTAAAAGTGAATTATTACCCTTTCTCAACATTGAGAAAGCATTTCAAATGCATTTCAATCATTTTCTCGTTAATGAGAATGATGTTTATTGATTGAATTGATAACAGACTCTTTGTTGAAAACAATAAGTGTTCTCAGAAAATATTTCGGCAGGAGCTCCTCTATTGATTACCGTTCCATTCTTCAACATAATAACTGATGAGGCAAGGTGGAAAACTTCCTGCAAATCGTGGCTAACCATAACCGTGAGTGTGTTTAGCAAGTCGTGCGCTTTGCGGATTTCATGTTGCAGAGCCAGTCGCATGTCGAAGTCAAGGGCAGAAAGGGGCTCGTCGAGTAGCAATACATTCGGTTTGGCAGCTAATGCCCGTGCCAACGCCACCCGTTGTTTTTGTCCTCCCGAGAGTTTTTCAGGATGTTGATTTTTCAATATCTCCAGGTCGAAAAGTTCCAATAATTTATCTACTTCGTTCTTGTTCTTTTCTTTTTGGGCAAAGCTGATGTTCTTCTCCACCGTCATGTTGGGAAACAGGGCATAATCCTGAAACATGTAACCCACGTTTCGTTCTTGTGGCGGCAGGTTTATTTTCTTTTCCGAATCGAACCAAACTGTATCGTTAAACACAATGCGCCCTTTGTCGGGCTTGGTCAGTCCGGCCAATATGCGGAGCAGGGTTGTTTTCCCGGCACCAGAATGCCCAAACAAACACAGCAGTTCGTTATCCTGAATTTCCGAACAAACTTCTAAGTTTGTTTTACCCTCAGCCGAAAGCATGGCTTTTTGTATATCAATTTTCAACATATATCTTTTTTTTTGAACCACACAGGTACATAAGTAATGGAAACAAATAATGTTATATAATTTGATTAATAAATCAAATAAGAATAGAACGCTGATTTTCGCTGATATAGCGGATTTTAAAACGGATTTTAATTCCGGCAAGCGGAATGATTTTCATGCATTTTCAGTCTTATCAGTCATGCTTGCATGACTAAAATCAGTTTAATTATTATCAGCGAATATCCGCTATATCATTGAAAATCAGCGTTCTATTTCTTTTGTGAAATACTACATTATACTCTTTCAATAACTTATATGTCTATATGGTTCTTAATTACAGGAATATTTTCTTTTTTCCATTTATGCTGTAAATCAGCGTAAGAATGAGCAAGGAGATTATAAATAACACAAACGAATACTGATTGGCCGTATGATAATTCATGGCTTGTACTTCGTCGTAAATGGCTATGGAAGCTACCCGCGTTTCGCCCGGCATATTACCGCCCACCATAATTACTACGCCAAATTCACCTATGCAATGCGCAAAAGTCATGGCAGCGGCGGTGATAATAGATGGAATCATATTCGGTACCAACACCCGGATAAAGGTGGTGAACTCCGATTTTCCTAACGTATAAGCAGTTTCCCTGTAGCTTTTTGGAATGCTTGTCAGTCCGTTTTGCAGCGGTTGAATCATAAATGGTAAACTGAAAATGACACTGGCAATCAACACGCCTTCGAAACTGAATGCCAACCGGGTATTGAAATGCTGTTCCAGAAACCTTCCAAACGCATTTTGCGGGCTATACGCTATCAGCATATAAAAACCTAAAACCGTTGGTGGTAATACCAATGGCATACTTATCAATGCTTCTACAATAGGTTTGAACCAAAACCGTTTATAGGCAAGCACATAAGCCATTGGAAAACCTACTATAAAAAGTATAAACGTAGTCCAACCCGCCAACTTACCCGTAAGCAAAAGTGTATTTATAAAGTCCTGATCCAACATATACATTTACTATTATGTCATTTACCATTTACGATTTATCCACCTTTTCCAAAGTTTTAGAACTTTGGAAAAGTCACTAACTACCAACTCTTTTCAATTATGAATTATGCATTACTAATTATGCATTGTCTTATATCCCCACTTCTCCCAAATTCCCTTTGTTGCAGCCGAAAGTACAAATTTCTTGAATTTAGCTGCTTCGGTATTTAGAACAGGTGTTTTGATTAAAATACATGCCTGTTCAATAGGTTTGTAAAGCGATTGAGGAACAATGTAGTAACTGCCTTTACTATCCATATCGGGAGTTAATGCCAACGATAGCGCAATAAATCCTATTTCGGCATTTCCGGTAAAAGCAAACTGTGCTGTCTGAGCAATGTTCTCGCCCAATACGATTTTTGATTTCAATCCGTCGTACAGTTTCTGACTTTTAAGTAACTCAACAGCCCGTTCTCCATAAGGTGCCGTTTCCGGATTGGCGATGGCCACTTTTTTTATGGTCGGACTTTTCAATGCTTCCAACCCGAGTTTTTCAACATCCAATGTTGTGCTGTAAATGGCCAGTTTCCCAAATGCATAGGTCGACATAGTACCGGTAGTAAGCCCTTTGTCTTTTAGCTTCAGTGGAAATTCATTGTCGGCAGCCATAAAAAAATCGAATGAAGCGCCACTTTGGATTTGTTGTACCAACATGCCCGAAGCCCCAAATGTCAGGTTTACTTTTGCTTTAGGGTTTAGTTTTAGGTAAGCCGTTTTTATTTCTTCCAACACGTATCGTAGGTTGGCTGCTGCGGCTACATTTACTTTTTGAGCCGAAAGGGTTATTGTAGCGAGTAAAATCGCCAATGAGATGATTATTCGTTTCATAATTTGTTTTTATTTCGCCGAAGCAGTGTTTAAAAATGTAGGTTTGATGGTGAACATCACGTAAGCCCATTGTGGAGTTCGAATGGCAGGCGTAACTGTTGCCGAAGTCACAATGTCTTTCGCCACAATGGTGTTGTAGTTGGAAAAATACCGGCAATAACCAGCCTGAATGGTTGACCATGTGTTCAATTTATAAGTTGCAATTAAATCGAACTCCGAACCAAGATCTTTTTTAAATGCAATCCCTTTTTTATTTTTACCTGTGTACTCTGAATTGAATACGTGATAAGCACCTTCCAATGTTAGCTTTTTGCCTATTTTTCCGGTAATACCACCATAATAATCTAATAGCCCTTGTGATAATGGGGTGTCCCAATAATCCATTACACCATTAAATGCATGATCGGAGCCGTACAGTTTTTTGAAATTGCTTTGAGTGCCATCTGTTGTTCCATTTTTATCCCCCGATAAATAATCAGTTCCAACGTTTGCTGAAAGGAAGTCAAAGAACTTATAGTCAATCTTCAATGCCAGTAATTTTCCGTTCAAGGTTTGTCCTGTTGCATTTTTTCCTGCCTGAAAATAAGCAGTTGCCAACGCGCTTACCGGGCATGAATCACTTTGAAATTTCAGATTTCCACCCAATGTATAGGCGTGATACATTTTTGTTTTCAGGTAGTTTGTTGTTGTGTTTTTAGTTCCTGTAGTGTCCTGCACGCCTTCATCAATGCCAATAGCACTTATATTTAGTCCGTCAATTATATCTTTCGATAGCCACAGAAAGTTCAGGTAGCGGTATTTGGTCATAGCTGTATAGTAACTCTCCGATGAGATGGCACTATTATTATTGTAAGCAAAACCCAAATGTGCCTGAAAGTCATTGATATTATATTTGAATACGCCAACATCATGTGTTGTGCCGGTATTGCTCCAAACTGGCGACGAAAACAATCTTTTGTCATCGTAGTTTAGGGTCTGTCGTCCAATTTTGAATGAACCACCCGGAATAAGCAACATTTCAGCCCAGGCTTCATAAATTCCGGTGGATGCCACATCCGATGCATTAGCAGCCTGACCAAAAGTGCGCGAATCCTGCAACGTAATTTGCGTGGTGAGTAACCCACTTGTAAATGTCATTCCCAAACGAGTTCGCTGAATCGTAAAAACTCCCGGATCGTTGGTTTGTAACAATGGTTTTGCATAACCATTCCGATATTCTGTTCGTGGACGAATTTCTCCGTCAATAACTACTGTTTGTGAAACAGCAAGTTGCGAGACTGTAAATGCTGCTAGAACTAAAAATATTATTAGAATCCTTTTCATGTAAATTGAATTTTAAACCGATTTTCAATTAAAATAATTATAAATCGGAAATGAATAACTAGAAAATCTGAACCTCGTTATAAGTTTAAAAGTATAACGCTTTATAAAAAAAAGCGGTGTTCTGCCGCAAGAATAACGATTGTCAAAAAAAACAGGTGTCAAAATCAGCATTGTTATTGGCAAGAAACTCCTTTAAGGCATTTTCTTTTGCTTCAAACGTAGTGATAAGTTTCAGCCCATAATTACTTACTACGCAACCTCCACCATCGCGTCCGCCTTTTTGTCTGATAACTACAGGTAGCGGCGACAACCGATTAAGTTTGTCAAGCAGATGCCATGCATGCTGATAGGACATTTTCAGATTCTTAGCTGCTGCATGAATTGAACCGTCTGTCACGACTTGTTTCATTAACCGAATTTGCAAGCTGCCGAGAAAAATCTCACCATCACGATAGAATGAAAGTTCGGCAGCCATATTAAAGGACGATTGCTTCATCTTGTTTGCTGTTTTTTTACTGTCGTGTTTTATAATTTCAGTCAATCAGGTGCACGCTGTTTGCTGAAATTCACATGAAACCATTTTCAATTTATGTGCCAATGTGGTAAAGTACCAATTTGTAGCACTTTATCTGTTGCTGTGATATGAAATCGATGTAAGATTGACTACGTGAATGAAGTGTTTTTATTGCAATTCTACATTAATGTATGAATGTGAACATCTCATTTTGTTTTAAAATATTTTGAATGTTAAGCTGTACAATGTTTTCTGTCTTAATAATGCAAAAGTAGTACAAATGTGATAAATATGATTGCAAATATGGTTATATTTCGAGTTATTTGTTACTTTATTTGCACTATTGCCTGTAAATGTGCTATATTTGAACTCGATTAGTCCTTTTTGTAAATATTGAAAATTAAACGACATGAAATTAAGTACAAGAAACCAACTCAAAGGAACGGTAAAATCTATAACTGAAGGTGCAGTAAATGCCGAAGTAATATTGATATTGCCGGGTGGAACCGAAATTGTATCGGTAGTGACGAATGGGGCCGTAAAAAATCTGGATTTGAAAGTAGGCGACACAGCTTATGCACTTATCAAGTCGTCGAGCGTAATCATAGGCATCGATGTAAAAAAAATCAGCGCCCGTAACGTTTTGACCGGAAAGATTTCGTCCATTCTTAAAGGTTCGGTGAATGATGAAGTGTCTATTGATTTGGGAAGTGGTTACACCGTAACTGCTGTAATAACCAAATCATCTGTCGCATCGCTTGAACTCACAGTTGGCATAGAGGCAAGTGCAATTGTGAAGGCATCTTCTATAATTTTGGCGGTGGATTAAGTGATTATGATTCAAATTCTTTTCATGAAAGGAGTTTGATGAAGCAGAAAATCTTCTGAATTATACTAAGAAAATTATAAAACCCATCTTGTGTTTATGGCATTTGATGGGTTTTACTTACTGATTCTGTATCCCAACGTCCACTCCACAAAATCGGCATGCATGGAATAATCGCGGAGTGTTATGCCGGCAAAAATCTGGTCGGTAATGTGATATTTTATCATGACGCGTTGGTGAAAAACAGGCGATTGATTTTTCGTGTTTTTTCGGAGAATATAAAAAGCGGGTTGCAGAACCAACGAGATTCTATCGGCACAAATTTCGTACGAAGGATAAATGCTCACCTGAAACCCATCAAGCAACTTTCCGTCAATGTCTACCAACTCTTTATTGTCTACTGCCACCTGCGCGTTAATAGACTCGTTGTAGTTGAGCGTCATACCAATACCAATTTTTGAATTGTAGCTGATCTGCCGATTAAACAAAGCTGAAATGCCATAAACAGGAAAAAATATACCTTCATATTTTTCCGAAGCAGCCACATCCAACGAATCATAAATCACATTTTTCATCCCGGCAAAGGTGGAAAACACCCATTCGTTGTGCGGAGTGAATTTGGGAATTTCATGTTTCACGAACTTTGGACGTTCGTAGAAATTATACTTCAAACTTACTTTTGGTGCAATGGCATTGATACCAAAATTGGGAAGCTTAATAGCACCGTTGGAGAAATGCGAAAAAGCCGCACCACCCGAAATATCGATATGATCGGTGAGTGCATATTCGAGATTGAGTCCGGCGGTACTCATAAATGCTTCGCCCGCACCAATTGCCACGTTATATTTGTTAGTCAACGGGTTGAATGATTTCCAGTTGAAGGTAATTCCGAATCCCAGGTCGTAGTTTAACGACAACCTGTTCAATCGGAATATCGGTGCATCAATGAAACCATTTACGGCAATCGGGATACCAATTTCGCTCTTATCGTAAAAGTCAAGTGCCGATACGGCTATTCCCCAGGTTGGATAATTGCAAATTCTTTCCCAAAGATGTTCCCCGGTTGTTTGTGTCGAAAGCCGCACGGAAAATGACTGATAATCATCAATCTCAACAGAATTTGCATTACTTCCACGTACAAAAATGTTTGTTGGCATTACTTTGCCATTCATATAACTTCCCGAAACCGATAATTTATTCCAATTCCACTGAATGTGGGTGTTGGTGGAATCTATTTGCGCAGATAGGAGTGTAGTCGCGCTGAAAATTACCAGTAACAAACTTAGCCTTAATTTCATAAACAGTATGTTCGGTGTGTCGAAAATGAAAAACTAAGTTACAATGCTTTTTTAGTGCATCATAACTTAGTTTTCAAAGGTATAGAAAATTAATCTTACTAAAAAATAATGATTACTTTTTTAGTTTTTGTCTCAATAATTCAGGTATTTCGTTTGGTTCTTTTGCCACCGGAACACCGGCTTTGTTGAATGCTGCAATTTTCTCAGCTGCTGTTCCTGCACCACTCGAGATGATAGCACCGGCATGTCCCATACGTTTTCCGGGGGGTGCTGTTTGTCCGGCAATAAAGGCAACAACCGGTTTGGTCATTTTCTCAGCAATAAACTGGGCTGCTTGCTCTTCGGCATCTCCACCAATTTCGCCAATAACCACTACGGCTATTGTATCGGGGTCATCTTCGAAGCGTTGTAATAAATCGATAAAATACAATCCTGCAACCGGGTCACCACCAATACCTACGCAGGTGGTTTGACCAAAGTCGTTTTCTGTCAACAGGTTCACCACTTCGTAAGTCAATGTTCCGCTACGTGAAATAAATCCGATATTTCCTTTTTTGAAGATATTGGCAGGTAGAATTCCAACTAATGCTTCACCCGGAGTAATCAAGCCCGGACAGTTCGGACCGATAAGCAACGTTCCGTTCTGTTTGAGAATAGGAGTAATGCGAATCATATCCTGAATTGGAAGACCTTCGCTGATAGCTACAACAAGTTCAATTCCGGCTTCCGAAGCTTCCAGAATAGCATCTGCTGCAAAGGCAGCCGGTACAAATATAATAGAGGTGTTGGCTCCTGTTGCTTTCACAGCCCCTGCAACCGAGTTGAAAACCGGAATGCCATCGAGTACTAAACCTTCTTTGCCGGGCGAAACACCAGCAACAATGTTTGTACCGTAATCTTTCATTTTGCCTGTATGAAATTTACCGTCACGACCGGTAATTCCCTGAATAACCAATTTGGTATTTTTATTGACTAATATGCTCATAATAATGATTTTATTTTTTTAGATGAAATAAATGCTAATTACTTTCTCTGTTTATTTACGACTAAGTTCAATTGCTTTTTGAGCAGCTTCACTCATAGAACTTACTGTTGGAAGGTTCGAATGTTTCAAAATTTCCAATCCTTCAGCAGCATTAGTTCCCGAAAGTCGTACTACAATTGGAATGTCGGTTGATATAACTTCCATTGCTTTTAGCAACCCTTTTGCCACATCGTCGCAACGGGTTATTCCTCCAAATATATTAATCATTACGGCTTTTACATTCTTGTCGTTCAGCAAGATATTCATGGCGTCGATCACTTTCTGAGGGCTTGAACTACCACCAATATCCAGGAAGTTAGCCGGTTCGCCACCATATAGTTTAATCATGTCCATAGTTGCCATTGCCAGTCCGGCACCGTTTACCATACAACCAATGTTACCATCCAGGCGGATGTAAGACAGACCTTTTGAGTTTGCATCAATTTCAACTAATTCATCTTCGTCGGGTTCGCGCATTGCCAAAATTTTAGGCTGACGGAACAAGGCGTTATCATCAAAATTCATTTTACCATCAATAGCCAATACTTCGTTATCGGGTGTCAACACCAACGGGTTTATTTCAGCAATGGTGGCATCGGTAGCCACATACAATTTATACAACTTAGTGAAAATTGAAGCAGCTTTTTGAGCCAGTTTAATGTCGTCGAAAAGTTGTAATGCAATGTCTCTGGCTTGATAGTCAAGCAATCCGGTAAGTGGGTTGATGTGGAATTTGATAATTTTCTCAGGATTGTCTTTGGCAACCTCTTCAATCTCAACACCACCTTCGGCGCTGGCCATTAAAGTTACAGTTTTTGTGTTGCGGTCGTTGATCAGGCCTACGTAGAATTCTTTGGTAATGTTTACTGCATCAGCAACCAATACTTTTTCTACTTTGCATCCTTTGATGTCCATTCCCAGAATTTGTTTTGCTGCCGAAACTGCATCATCAACTGATTTAGCCAGTTTCACACCACCCGCTTTCCCGCGTCCGCCTACTAAAACCTGTGCTTTTACTACCACCATACGGTTCATTTCGCGTGCGGCTTTTTCTACTTCGCTTACTGTGTAACACAGCACATCGTCTGTTACCGGAATACCATATTCCCTGAAAAGTTGTCTTGCTTGATACTCGTGAATCTTCATGTAATTTGTTATTATGTTTTATTTCGTGGAACACACAAAAATGTATGTATCATTTTTAATTAATCACTTAACGCTTTACATGTAAAAGTTGTTTTCTTAATAATGACTTTTTTTCTATTTATTTAAAAAAAGAACAATAATAAAAATGGCATCACTATAAATAGCAATGCCAATAGATTGATTTTTTGATAATAAACTCTGTTTTATTTTCTAAATCTTACTTACACCCACAGCTCAATGAGGCTGAATTCGGGCTATTGTTTGAGATGTTTTTCGTAATCTCTTTTTTTATGTCGCACCCGTTACAGCCTCCGCAAGCCGATGTTTCTTTCTTGCGGATATTTTTTACAACGCTGAATATGGAATAGCCAATGGCGGCGATTACGATTATAAATACGATGATTGTCTGTGTCATAATGCTTATTGAAAATAAGATTGATTTATATAAACAAACTTCCCAGCTGAAAAGTTGCAAAGGCTACAATCCAGGCAATGGCCGTGGTGTAAACCATGGTGAATATGGCCCAACCCCAGTTTGCTTCTTTTTTTATGGCGGCAATAACTGCCACGCACGGGAAATAGATAAGTACGAAAAGCATGAAACCAAAGGTGGCAAGTGGCGAAAACACTTTCTGCCCTTTCAATTCGCCTGAATTGTGCGTTTGCTTTTGAAGGTTCTGTTTCAAAGTTCCTGAATTTTCGTCAGCCTGCATATCAGCCTGATAAAGAATTCCCATAGTGCTTACCACAATTTCTTTGGCAGCCAAGCCGGTGATAATACTCACACCCATTTTCCAATCGTAGCCCAGCGGACTGATTACAGGTTCAATGGCATGCCCCAACTGGCCTATATACGATTTTTCCTGACGTTCCGACTCTTGCTCAAGTTCAATATGCTTTACTTTTTGCTCTTTCTCCTTTGCAGTCAGTTTTGTGTTGGACTGAATAGCTGCTATTTGCGCGCTATAATTTGTGCTATACTCCACGTTGCGTGGGAAATAACCCAATGCCCAGATGAGAATAGAAGCCAACAGAATCACATTACCCATTTTTTTGAGGTATTGTTGGCCTTTGTGCCACATGTGCAGGCTTGTGTTTTTCAAAGTCGGTATGCGGTAGGGCGGCAATTCCATTACAAACGGAACTTCTTTTTTAGCAAAAGCCACCCGTTTCATTATAAGTGCTGTGCCCACTGCCAATGCAATACCAATTACATAAATGGTGAACAACATCAAGCCCTGATAAGCGGGGAAAATAGCCGAAATGAGTAGCACGTACACCGGTAGTCGGGCACTGCACGACATAAACGGCGTGATAATCATTGTCAGGATACGGTCTTTTTTATTGTCGAGCGTGCGGGTTGCCATAATGGCGGGTACGTTACACCCAAAACCCATTACCAACGGAATAAACGACTTACCGTGTAGTCCGATTTTGTGCATCAGTTTATCCATAATGAACGATGCCCGAGCCATATAGCCGGTATCTTCCATGAGGGAAATAAAGAAAAAGAGGATCATGATATTGGGTAGGAAAATAATCACGCCACCAACGCCACCAATAATCCCATCCACCATCAAATCGCGCAATGCGCCATGTGGCATGGACGTTTGAACCCACTCCCGCAACAAATTTACACCCGAGTCAATCCAGTTCATAGGGTAACTGCCCAAGGTAAAAGTAGCCTGAAACATAAGCCACATCAGGAACATGAAAATGGGAAATCCCCAGTATTTATGAGTCAGTAAATCGTCCAACTCCCGTTTGATTACGTGTTTGTCTTTCTTTGGTTCGGTAAGTGTTTCTTTCAAAGCGCCGTCGATAAAACCGTATTTGGCATCGGTTATGATGGTTTCCGATTTTTCGCCGTATTCTTTCTCCAGTTTAGAAATGGCTTTTTCTGCTTTGGCTTTTATGGATTCGTAGTTACTAAATTTTTCCAGTTGTGATAAAGTTGTTTTGTCCGTTTCGAGCAATTTTACAGCCACATAACGCGATGATAATTTGTCGGTTATTACCGGATTTTTCCAGATTTCATCCTGAATATCTTTTACAGCCTCTTCGATTAATGGCCCGTAATTGATATGAATGTGCCTTACACTCGGATCACGGTCTTCGTACACATCAATCAGTTTTGAGAAAAGTTCATCTATCCCTTTTCCTTTCGAAGCCACGGTTGGAATAATCGGGATGCCGATCATTTTACCGAGACTGTCATAATCAAATTTTACGTTTTTCTTCTCCAGCTCGTCGTACATATTCAAAGCAATCACTACTTTGATGTTCATGTCGATAAGTTGGGTGGTAAGAAAAAGGTTTCGTTTCAGGTTCGAGGCGTCCACCACATTAATCACAATATCCGGCATTTTTTCGGTAATGTGCGTGCGAACGTACAACTCTTCCGGCGAGTATTCGGTTATTGAATATGTTCCCGGTAAATCGAAGATGTTGAACGCATAACCATTCTTTTTCATCACGGCTTCTTTGGCATCAACGGTCACGCCGCTGTAGTTTCCTACGCGTTCATGCGAGCCGGAAGCATAGTTGAACAAGGTTGTTTTGCCGCAATTGGGATTACCAACCAAAGCCACATTGATCGTTTTTCCTTTGGTGAGTGCCGATACTTTGAGTGTTTCTTCGTCAATCGTTCCTTCAAACTTAACCTCGGATAAACTGGCGGCTTCTTCCACCGATACCACTTCTACCAATTCGGCCTCGCTGCGTCGAAGAGATACGTTGTAGCCCATAATCTCATATTCCACCGGGTCTTGCAAGGGCGCATTTTTTATTACCCTTACTTTTTCACCTTTCACAAAGCCCATTTCGGTAATGCGCTTGCGAAAAGCCCCATGGCCGAGAACCTTTGTTATTATGGCTTCGTTGCCGGTTTTAATGTCCGAGAGATATGTTGTGTTTGTTGTCATTTTGTGTAAATGATTTATTTTTTAAAAATCAATTCCGAAACGTAAAAATCCTACTAAAGCGTTTTTAAGTTTACTGTTCGTGCCTGCCGGATTAATAATGTATTGAATGTCGGGTCTCAAATAAATGTGTTCGCAAAGTTCGTACTTATAGGTCATCTCAAATGCAGTTTCACTTCCAATATTACTAGATTCGATACTTGCATAATTCATTGCCAGACCGAACTGGTCAGCAGGTCTTTTGTTGAATAATCCCTTGTAATTGAAACCTATACTAAAGTATTTGTTGTTGTAATTTAGCTTCTTCGGACTATATCCGATTTGTGTAAAGAGTGATAATTTGTCTGTTATCTGTTGGTCTGCAACTAAATAGAGTCCACCATTTCGTTGTTGATTATCTATCGAATCATTGTGTTGGTGATAATATGCGCCAAATTTGTAAATTCCATTTTTGCCTTTAATCAGTGTTTTGTTGGATCGAAATTCAGTTACCAACAGATATCCTTGTTCTTTACTTAATTTCCAGTTCAGGTTGTATGGATTTTTCTCAAAGTCATCAGGTGTTCCATCAAAAATAGCTGCTTCCCAGGTATAAGTGTCTGAGATATTGTAATGGATATTTGCCCCTAAAGCTGTCAAAGGGAAAATGGGTACTGATATATTATCCGCTAAACTCGAATGTATCCCAAATGAGCTATTTGTGAACAAGGCTCCGTTTTCGCTTACTGCAAAATCAGAATTTAAATCCTGCAAGCCAAGTGTAATTTCAAATTTGCCAATATTTTGTTTAAACCAAAGTTCATACATGAATGTAAGATTACCGGCTTCGATGTTTGAAACTCCCTGAAAGTCTCCAACTAATGTGGTTGAAGGCTCTCCACCATGTGTATTGCCTACGTTTACAAAAACTTGCCCACCTTTCCACCAGTTCGCCTTTTCAGTATTGAATCCGGCTTTAAGATTCGCTAATCCTAAATAAGTAGTCCCGGTTTTTATACCACCACTAAAATTGCTAACCAAATCACCAATATAAGATGCCTGGAATTTAAAAGAAGATTCCTTTGCATTACTGTCCACTTGCGCCTGAATTGAGCATAACCAGATTGTTGTAAACAGTCCGGTAATTGATAATTTGTAAATTAGCTTCATGACGAATATCTATTTCGTATTATTTGTGTGCAAAGTTATGGATGCAAAATCAATTTTTATATCACCACTAATGCTGATTCTATCAAGATCTTGTAGTCATTTATGGGGATAATACCAAATCTCCGTCACAAACTGGTACTAAATAAATTATGTGATGATTCATTAAAACTAAATATGCTCCTGTTATGTTTCATAATATTATAAACTTTTAAAATTAATTTATATGACAACAGCTCTTATTGTAATTGTACTATTTGTTGCTGCTATTTTAATTGCAGCCTTGTTTGCCGGTAAAGAAATGAATATTGAACGCAGCGTTATCATTGAAAAACCACTCAGCGAAGTGTTTAATTATCTGAAATTTGTAAGAAATCAGGATAATTTTAGTGTCTGGAATATGACGGATCCGAACATGAATAAAAATTATAAAGGGACTGATGGTGAGGTTGGATATATTTATAGCTGGGATAGCCCAACGAACAAAAACGTAGGAGCAGGTGAACAGGAGGTTTTGAGTATTGAAGAAGGAAAGAATATACAATATGAGGTAAGGTTTAGCCGCCCGATGAAAAACGTGGCAAAATCCGGCTTTGTCATCGATAAAGTGTCAGAAAATCAGACTCGTGTATTGTGGGGGTTCTATAGTCCGGCTAAATTTCCAATGAATGTGATGAAAGGAATGATGGAGAAAATGTTGGGTAAAGATATTGAAAAGAGTTTGGATAATTTGAAGAGTGTACTTGAAAAATAACATAATGCGAAAACAATAGAAAAGGGCGGGTTTACCCGCTTTTTTTATGGCTATTAGTTTTTAAATTCCTATATTTGTCTTTCTGCTCAATAAAACCAATTTAGTTTCTATGCGCGTACTTGTTTCCACTCGTTTACTTCCCGACGGTTTTTTAGAATTGCAAAATCAGTTCGAGATTGTGTTTCCTGAAAATGAAGTTTTTACAAAAGAAGAAGTGATTCGTTTACTGCCCGATTTTGACGCATTTATACCAACTTTCCTGTATAAAGTGGATAAAGATATGATTGATGCTGCTGCCAAAAGGGTGAAAATTATTGCCAATTACGGTGTGGGATACAATAACATTGATGTCAATTATGCAGCCGAGCGCGGAATAGTTGTCACCAATACCCCCGATCCGGTTATTGAACCTACTGCCGAACAGGCTTTTGCACTAATGCATGCTGCTGCACGGCGTATAACTGAATGTGACCGTAAGCTCAGAACAGAAAATGGTTTAAAGTGGGGTGTAATGGAAAATCTGAGTCAAACGCTTTATGGGAAAACGCTTGGTATCATTGGAATGGGGCGGATTGGTCAGGCATTGGCTCGCCGGGCTTTGGCCAGCGGACTCAAAATTGTTTACTATAACCGAACTCAACTTGCTAGTGAAGTTGAAACCCGTTTCCAGGCACAATGGGTAGAAATGGACGAATTGTTGAAAATTTCAGACATAGTATCTTTACATACGCCTTTGACAGATGAAACACATCATTTAATCAGTACTGAACAGCTGAATCAAATGAAGCCAAGCTCTATTTTGATCAATACGGCTCGAGGTTCTATAGTAGACGAACAGGCATTAGTTGAGGCATTGAAAAGAAAGGCGATTTATGCTGCAGCATTGGATGTGTATGAATCTGAACCTCAGATTTCAATCGAATTACTTCGGCTTGACAACGTAGTTCTTGCCCCACATAATGGAACTGCCACCATTGAAGCCCGAAATGAAATGAGCCGGTTTGCTTCACAGAATATTATACGTTTTTTTGCCGGCAGTAAAGATATTTCAAGGGTAAATTAAACCATTTTTAATTTTGTGAGTCCAACTCAAAAATCAATTTTATAAATTCAATTTACAAGCGTTGTTGCTAATCTGTTAAAATATGGATCCAAACGAAAAGGATTTGCAAATACAACTTAGTCAACCTAAGAAACGTGCTGCAGCGTTTTCTTCGTTAGTGCGCTCCTATCAGGAACGGCTCTATTGGCATATCCGAAAGATGGTTTTGTCGCACGACGATGCAAATGATGTGTTGCAAAATACGTTTATGAAGGCCTGGAATGGGTTGGATGGCTTTCGGGGCGATTCTCAGGTTTCAACCTGGTTATATCGGATTGCAACCAACGAAACGCTGACTTTTCTGGCTAATAAGCGCATGAGAAACCTTCAATCTATGGATGGTGATGAGGATTTAATGCTTCAGAATCTTCAGGCCGATACCTATATGAATGGTAATGAATTGCAAATCAGACTCCAAAAGGCTATACTTACATTGCCTGAAAAACAACGACTTGTATTTAATATGAAGTATTTTGAGGAAATAACTTACGAACAAATGGAAAGTATTTTGGGTACTTCGGTTGGTGCACTGAAAGCCTCTTACCATCATGCTGTAAAAAAAATTGAAAAGATTTTCTCTGAAGAGGAATGAATTTCAATCATAAAAAAATAAATGTAATTAAACCTAAATGAACTTTAATAGTCAAACGGAGAGTACAATAAGAATATGAAAACGAACAAAAATATATCGTTTGAAGAAATAGGAAAGGAATTGCCGTTCAGCGTCCCTGATAATTATTTCGAACAGTTTGCCAATCAGATTGACAAACAAATTGGATATAATTCGGCCCGATCACATAAGATCTTCAGGCCATGGATGTATGCCGCCGCTGCTGTATTTGTAGGTGTAATGGTATTAACACCGGTTTTTTATACCACAAATAGTCAGAGAAATATTGTAAAAAATACTGACAATTATGAAACCTATGTGCTGTCTCAGGTTGACGAAAGCGCCTTGTTGGATTGTTATGTGGATAATAATAGTTCCACAAAATAATAAGACCCTGGATTTTTGATAAACAAATAAAATTTCAGTTTATGAAAACAATAAAATTTATACTTTTTAGCGCGTTTGTACTGTTGGGCCAGTTTCTCAGTGCTCAGGATAACGACAGAATGCCGAAAATTGAAGAAATGCACAATCAAAAATGGCAATTTTTGGTTGCCAAAGCTCAATTAACTCCGGATGATGTTGCTAAAGTTCAATCCGTTTTTATGAGTTATGAGAAATCAGTATGGGATTTACATCAACAAAATCGGGAGTTTTTTAAAGCGTCAATGAAAGACGCTAAAAAAGTGAAACCAAATTATGCTGAGCTAAATGATCGGTATGTTGATTTTGAGTTTAAAGAAGCTCAGCTTTTCAAGAATTATCATATGCAGCTTCGAAAATTGCTTTCACCCGAAACACTTTTCAATTATTACAGGGCCGAACGGGAGTTTAAACGTAAGCTTTTGCAGGATTTCCAGGGCCGGCGTCCACCCGAAAGGCCACGTCCTTAATAATATAAATGCTTTTCTAACTTTTTTGCCACAAAAGCTTTGGAACGAACCGAAAAAATGCTATCTTTGCACTCCGAAAAACAAGGTTCGTTGGCCGAGTGGCTAGGCACCGGTCTGCAAAACCGTATACGGCGGTTCGAATCCGCCACGAACCTCAAAACCTTCTTAGTTTAATTACTGAGAAGGTTTTATTTTTTCTCAATCGTTTGCAGTTATTCTTTAGTACTGATTCTTTATTCCACTTTTTTTTGCGCATTATTTTCGTAAATTTGTATCCAAATAGATAAGATAAAATTATGAAAATCAGATTCAATATACATTTTAAAACTCAATGGGGTGAATCAATGCACCTATTGTTGCATACTTCATCTCAATCAGAAGCTGATTCGTTTGAAGATTATGAGATGCGATGTAACGATAAATCGGAGTGGAGTGTGGAGATTTCTATTGAAAAGTCAGTCTCTATTTCGTATCAATATGCCGTTTTAAATGTCAATAAATCATTTGTATATGAATATGGCGGTGTGCGGATTTTGAATTTTCCAGCTTTCAAAGATAATGTCAATGTTCTTGATAACTGGCGGGCGTCTTACGGTGATAGTCCTTTCAAAACGGCTGCATTTTCCGATTGTTTTTTTAAAAGAACTCCTAAACCCGAACCTGACTCTAATGATGGAAACTTAGTGCTTAGCATTAATTGTCCACAAATGGAGCCCGACCGGCATTTTGCAATTGTTGGAAATCAAGAGGCTTTAGGAAGCTGGGATGTGGTAAATAAAGTCAGATTGAATGAATCAAACTATCCGATTTGGAGTATCACTCTCGATGCAAACAAAATAAACTTTCCCCTCGAATATAAATACCTGATTGTTAATTCAAAGACCGACGAAGTATTAGCCTGGGGTGGGGGACCAAACCGGCAAGTTGCCAGTGCCGATAAAAATGCGTTAACGATTATAAACGATGAACATTTTATTCGATTAATCCCTTCGTGGAAAGGCGCAGGGGTAGCAATCCCGGTTTTTTCGTTGCGAAGCGAAAAAGGCTTTGGGATTGGAGAATTCAACGACCTAAAGAAAATGGTTGATTGGGCCAGGAAAACCGGCCAGCGCGTTATTCAGACTCTTCCGATAAACGATACAATTCTGTATCATACCAATTACGACTCATATCCATATAATGCCGTTTCGGTTTATGCTTTGCACCCGATTTATCTGCATTTGGATAAAATGGGGAAACTGAAAACTAAAGCTCAAAAAGACTATTTTCAGGCCAAAAAGCTGGAATTGAATGCGCAGACATTTTCTGATTATCAGAACGTAATGAATGCAAAATGGGAGTATTTTAAAATTATTTATCCTCAGGAAAGTCCTTCCGTTTTTGCGAGCGATGACTACAAACAGTTTTTTGAAGCTAATCGGGAATGGTTAGTTCCTTATGCAGCATTTTCCTATTTGCGGGACTTGAATGGAACGCCATCTTTTGCCAAATGGCCCGAATACAGCGTTTTCAACAAGCATGAAATTGATGTTTTGACTTCGCCCGATCAACCTCATTTCAACGAAATAGCTCTTTATTATTTTCTTCAGTATCATTTACACAAACAATTGGTGGAAGTGCATGATTATGCCCGCGAAAATGGTATAGCCATCAAAGGTGATATTCCGATTGGTGTCAGTCCTCGAAGTGTTGATGCCTGGGTTGAACCTGATTTATTTAATACCAATATGCAGGCCGGAGCTCCACCCGATGATTTTTCTGCAACCGGGCAAAACTGGGGATTTCCAACGTATAACTGGGAACTGATGGAGAAAGATGGTTACCAATGGTGGCGCAAGCGTTTCCAAAAGTTAGCCGAATATTTTGATGCATATCGCATTGACCATGTGCTCGGTTTTTTCCGTATTTGGGGAATTCCGGTGGATGCAGTTTGGGGATTGACAGGGAGTTTTCAACCTGCATTACCATTTACCCGTGAGGAATTGCAATCTAAAGGACTTTGGTGGGACGAAAGCCGTTTCCTGAAACCATTCCTGAAAGAGCATGTGCTTTATGCCACTTTTGGAAAATATACGGACGATGTAATTCGCGAATTCCTGTTATCTGATGGTTGGCAGAATTATAAATTCAAACCGGAGTTTGATACTCAGAAAAAAATTGAGAAACATTTCGCTTCGCTCGATTATAATTTTGGAAATAAGGAAGTTCTGATTCGAGATGGATTGTATATGCTTCATTGTGAGGTGCTTTTTGTAAGAGATATCCATGATACTGATAAATTCCATCCGCGTATTTCGATGCATAGTTCGGCTACTTTCCGGGATTTACCGGATGAAACCCGCCGTTTGCTCGATCGTATATATGTAGATTATTTCTATCACCGACATACTGAATTCTGGAAGCAACAAGCTCTGAAAAAGCTTCCGGCATTGATTTCGGCTACAAATATGCTTGTTTGTGGAGAAGATTTAGGAATGGTACCCGATTCCGTCCCCGATGTGATGAATTCGCTGGAAATATTAAGTCTGGAAATTCAACGTATGCCTAAAAAACCAAATGCTGAATTTGCTATGCCGTCGGATGCGCCATATCGCTCTGTATGCACAACTTCTACTCATGATATGAACCCAATTAGGGCTTGGTGGGAAGAAGATCCTGCCTTGACACAGCGGTTTTATAATAAAGCGCTACGTATGCAGGGACCGGCTCCTGAAACCTGCGAAACCTGGATTGCTGAAAAAATTGTTGAGCAGCACTTACAATCTGAAGCAATGCTCATCATTTTGCCCTGGCAGGACTGGATGGCTTTGGAATCGAAATTATGTCTGGAACACCCGTTTGCTGAACGCATTAATGTTCCAAGTAATCCGCGTAACTTTTGGTGCTATCGTATGCATATGACGCTGGAGCAATTGCTGAAAGAAACGAAGTTCAATAATAAGGTAACTGAAATGATCTCAAAGTCACGAAGATAAAATTTAAATCAAATAACAATAAAATAACGCTAACTACGAAAATGAGTGATCAACGGTATAATTTAAGAGGCGTTTCTGCTTCAAAAGAAGATGTACACAATGCGATAAAGAATATTGACAAAGGGCTTTATCCACAGGCTTTTTGTAAAATTATCCCTGATTTTTTGGGTAATGATCCTGAATATTGCAATATTATGCATGCTGATGGTGCCGGAACAAAATCTTCATTAGCATACGTTTATTGGAAAGAGACCGGCGATATTTCTGTCTGGAAAGGAATTTCACAAGATGCACTTATCATGAATATTGATGATTTATTGTGCGTTGGGGCAACAGATAACATTCTACTTTCATCAACGATCGGGCGTAATAAAAACCGCATTCCGGGTGAAGTTATTTCGGCCATTATCAATGGTACAAATGAACTGGTAGAAGAATTGGCTACCATGGGCGTGAATATTTATCCTACAGGTGGCGAAACTGCCGATGTGGGTGATTTGGTTCGCACAATCATTGTTGATAGCACAGTAACATGCCGAATGAAACGGGTTGATGTGATTGACAATGCCAACATTAAAGCCGGTGATGTGATTGTAGGACTATCGTCGAGTGGACAGGCAACTTACGAGAAAGAATATAATGGCGGCATGGGGAGCAATGGCTTGACTTCGGCACGTCACGATGTTTTTGCGAATTACCTGGCCGTAAAATATCCTGAAAGTTACAATGCTGATATACCTCAGGATTTGGCTTATTCGGGCTCTTGTAAACTGACTGATGCGGTTGAGGGATTGGGAATTGATGCAGGTAAACTGGTTTTATCGCCAACCCGTACTTACGCACCAGTAGTAAAGAAATTGTTACAGGAACTTCGTCCGAATATACATGGAATGGTACATTGCTCAGGTGGTGCACAAACTAAGATTCTTCACTTTGTTGATAAGCTTAAAGTGGTGAAAAATAATCTATTCCCTGTTCCACCACTGTTTCAATTGATTCAAAAGGAATCTGGTACTGATTGGAAGGAAATGTATAAGGTTTTCAATATGGGGCATCGTTTGGAAGTTTACTTGCCTGCCGAATATGCTGAGCAAGTAATTGAAATTTCGAAATCATTTAATATCGATGCGCAGATAATTGGTTATTGCGAAGCTTCGGATAAGAAAGAGTTGCTTATTGAAAGCGAGTTCGGGAAATTTGAATATTAAAATTATTGATTAAACAGAAAAGCCTTAAACTAAATCATAGTTTAAGGCTTTTCTGTTGTTATACTAATGTTTCAATTTTCTTCTATATATTCGAGATGGAAATTTTCGCCATCAAATACTCCGTACGAGAAAATTCCAACAAAATCACCCAATATTACAACCCGCTTATTCTCTTTTAGTTGCAAATCAAGTGCAATGTGACGATGTCCGAAAATAAGGAAGTCAACATCATGAGTTTCTACATATTTCTTGGCAAAAACAACCAGATTTTCCTTTTGTTCTCCCTGAAATTTATTTTCGATATGAAGTATTTTCTCCCGGTTCTTTTTCGACCAGTTATAGCCAAATTCTTGTCCCAGTTGTGCTGGTACATATCTGAATAGTTTTTGTGCTGTCCGGCTATGGAAAATTTTTCTCAATAGCTCAAAACCACGATCTTCGGCATGTAACCCATCGCCATGAGCCAGAAAAAATTTTTTGTTGCCAAGTTGAACTGTATCTGCATGTCTGTGAACAATCAAACCTATTTCATTTTCCAGATAACCAAATGTCCAGATATCATGATTCCCGGTGTAAAAATGAATTTCAATTCCTGCATCGGTCAATTCGGCTAATTTGCCCAGAAAACGTACAAACCCTTTGGGTACAACTGTACGGTATTCGAACCAGAAATCGAACATATCTCCCAAAAGATATATCGCGGTGGCATCGGTTTTTACCTGGTCGAGCCAGTCGACCAGTTTTTTTTCATGTGCTCTCGGGTCTTTCACCAAACGAGAACCAAGATGAGCATCAGATATAAAATAAATCATTGATAGTTGATAGTTGATAGTTGATAGTTGATAGTGCTGTCAACTGACAACTATCAACTGCCAACTCAGATTATAAAAATCCCAGTTCCAGTTGTGCTTCTTCGCTCATCATGCTTTTGTCCCATGCAGGTTCAAAAACAATGTTTACATCAACCTCTGTAACTCCATCAACACCACCGACTTTCATTCTTACATCTTCTACAATAAAATCTACGGCCGGACAATTTGGTGCGGTCAGAGTCATATCAATATTTAAATGACCATCATCGGCTAAATCAATTTTGTAAATCAACCCTAAATCGTAGATATTTACGGGAATTTCAGGGTCGAACACTGTTTTCAGCATTCGAACGATTTGTTCTTCTGTTTCTAAAAATTCATTCATATAATTATATTCCTATTTTTTCAATTAATTTGTCAATCTGATAAACAAGCTCAACATGGAAATAGTTTATTTAGTTCTTTACTTCGCTACGTAAAACCAATTCGTCAAATTCGGGTAATGCTGCTGCCAATTTTCCATCTATCACAACAACAGCATGAACTTTGGCTTTTATGGCCAATTTGTTGTCAGATTTGCGATAAATGACCTGATGAAAAATGTATCTGACACCTTCTTTTGTTACGTAAAGCTTGGAAATAAAACTATCGCCTGGTTTTAATGGCGTTTTGTAAGCAATTTCAATGCTCGAAACCATGGCATCGATGCCTCTGTCATGCAATTCGGCAAAGCTAATGTGGTTATCTTCTAAAAATTCATGACGCGTATGCTCCAGGTAATTCTGATATACAGAGTTGTTTACAATTCCCTGAATATCACATTCGTAATCGCGCACTTTTAGTTCTAATTCGTATATATACATTTCTGTTGTGATGTTTACTTTTTTCTAATTAATGTCAAGCCATCCCGTAGGGGAAGCATAACTTTTTCAACTCGATCATCGGTTGCAATAAAGTCGTTAAAATGCATGATTTCGATAGTTTGTTTGTCATTTGCATCAACTGTCTTCAACACTTTTCCGTCCCAAAGTGTATTGTCGGCTAATATAAATCCTCCGGCACGCAGTTTCGGTAGAACAGCTTCATAATAAGCTAAATATTCACGCTTATCGGCATCAATAAAAACCAAATCGAATGTTTCGCTCAATGATTCAATTACGTTGAGAGCCTCACCAATGTGTAACTTTATTTTGTGCCCATGTTCCGAGCCGGCAAAGTTTTGACGAATAAAATCTTCCAGTTCGTCATCGCATTCAATTGTGTGTAATACAGCATTGTCTGTTAAAGCTTCTGCCATGCATAATGCTGAATATCCGGTGAATGTTCCAAGTTCCAATACACTCTTTGGGGAAATCATGTGGCAAAACATAGATAAAACCCGTCCTTGCAGATGTCCGGAGCACATCCGCGGGTTGATAAGTTTAACGTGAGTGGCACGGTTTACTTTTGCCAGATATTCGGGCTCAGGGTCGGAATGGGATAGTATGTAATCTTCAATATTCATTTTATACGTATTTCAATACCGATAATTGTTCGGGATTAAATATCTCGTTGGCAATTTCCTGCAGTTGTTCGGATGTAACAGCGTTAATCAACTCTTTCACAACTTCCATATCATCAATCTTCCCATAACGTAAAAGGCTTTTCCCCAGACTCAATGCCAGATTCTCCTTTTGTTCGGAGGCAATAGCCATTTGGCCCATTAGTTGAAGTTTGTATTTCTTCAGGGTGTTTTCGGATAATTGTTGTTCCCGGAGTTTCTGCAATTCATTCATTACCAATTGCTCACAACGATTGGCATTTTCAGTATCACAACCAAAATAAACACTCCACAAACCGGTGTCGGTAAATGGTTGGTAATTTGATTCTACGTTATATACCAAACCATGCTTCTCGCGCAACGATAAATTCAACAAACTATTCATTCCCGGACCTCCCAAAATGTTGTTCAGCAAGTACATGCCCATTCGTTTCGGGTGATTTAAATCGTATGCGCGGTTGCCCAGCATAAAATGAACCTGATGGGTGTTTTTTGAAACTTCACGTCTTTCAGGAGCATGAATTTTAGGGGAGAACCGGGTTGGTTTAGGTTCTTTAGGTTGATCAGTTTGCAAATATTTTTCAGCCCAACGTGTTAGTTGGTTGAAATTCAAATCGCCAGTTACAAAGAAAACCATTTCTTCCGGGTGGTAATGTTTGCTGATGAAGCGGGTGGCATCTTCGGTACTGTATTTCTCCAGTAATTCTGTTTTACCCAGAATATTATGGCCAATGGGATGATTCGCAAAAAGAATCTCCTCAAAATCATCGTATATCAATTCGGATGGAGAGTCATTGTACGATTGTATTTCATCGATTATGATAACTACCTCTTTGTCAATCTCTTTTTGTGGGAATGTAGAATCAAGAACAATATCAGAAACCAATTCCATTGCACGCTCAAAATATTCTTTCAAAACTGTAGCATATACAACCGTTTCTTCTTTGGAAGTGTAGGCATTCAGTTCACCACCAACGTTTTCCAATCGATTGATGATATGACCTGAACGGCGCTTTTTTGTGCCTTTAAAAAGCATGTGCTCAATGAAATGAGCCATTCCCTGCTCATCCTCAGTTTCATCGCGTGAGCCGGTATTAATTACCAATCCACAATAGGCAACCGCAGAGTTGTCCGGTTTGAATATAAGTCGAAGTCCGTTGGAAAGTGTATATGTTTGATATGTCATTAGTTGGCTTGCAAAAAAAGAGTTGCAAAGATACAACAAATTAAATAAACTGAAATACTATTTTGTAACTTGAATAAAAGGATTAAACTAGAATTTGTTACTGTTGTTGATTCCGGATAATTCTTATACATCGATAGACATAAAAAACGCTAACAGCAGTTACATTGTTAGCGTTTATGTATCATAATTGGAAGTGCTGAAATTGTATATTCAAGCGAATTTTATTCAATGATAAAATACTTTTCATCTTCTCCATATCTTTTGAGTAAAGAATTGATTTCATTTTTTAACTCAATCATTTTCAATTCTCTGCCAGTTGTAACACGATGAAAGTGCTCAAGTTCATCGATTTTCTTTAGCAAAGCTTCATCTGCTTTTTTACGTTCAGTAATATCTTTTGAGATGCCAAATGTGCCTATTATCTCTCCTGTTTTATCTCTCAAAGGCATTTTTGTAGTGTTAACCCATTTTTCGGTTTTGCCTGGAATGATTTCTTTCTCTTCAATGCCAATCATAGGGATGCCTGTTTTCATAATTTCTTTTTCATCCTCAAAAGCTTGTGCTGCATGTTGTTCGTCAAAAAAGTCAAAATCAGTTTTCCCAATAGCTTCATTTGGATTATTTAATCCCATACTTGTAGCATGTGATTTGTTAATTCTGATAAAGCGGCTCTCTTTATCTTTGAAATAGATATGGTTAGGAGCGTTGTCCATCAGCATATTCATTAAATATCGTTCATGCGCCAGTGTTTCCTCTGCTTGCTTTCTGGCCAGTATTGCCTTTGAATCTTCGTAAGCTCTTTTTACAGCATACAGGAGTCTGTCTGGTTTGTCCTTCAGTACGTAATCGCAAGCACCTTTCTTGACAAGTTCAATGGCCGTTTCTTCACCAATCGAACCGGAGACTACTATAAATGGTGTCTCGGGACAGATTTTTAATGTTTGTTCCAATGCACCAAATGCATTAAAATTAGGCAAAGAAAAATCAGATAAAACGATGTTGAATTTCTTTGTGCCCAGTGAATCAATAAAGTCTTTTTGATTTTCGACACGCTCAATTACAAAATCAAATTCATTATCAATCAGTAACTCACAGATAATCTCGAAGTCTTTTAATGAATCTTCAAGTGACAGGATGTTTAAAATTTGTTTTTCAGGTGTTTTCATAAGATTTAGTTTTTATCAAATTGGAATTTCATTAATTAATGCCCAAAATACGCCCAGTGGTTTGACGGCGTTAATAAAATCTTTAAAGTCAACTGGTTTAACTACATAAGCGTTAACTCCTAGTTCGTAACATGCGGTTAAATCCGGTTCTTCACGCGATGATGTCAGCATGACAACCGGAAGATTTTTCAATAATTTGTCACTTCGAATAATTTTTAGCAATTCTTTGCCATCCATCCGTGGCATTTTAATGTCAAGAAGCACGACTGCCGGATTTTCGGGATTTCGGTGAGCATATTTACCCTCGCATCGAAGGTATTCCAATGCCTCAACGCCATCATTTGCTACCACAACCCGATTCGCAAGATTATTCTCTCCTAATGCTTCAAGAGTTAACTCTACGTCCATTGGATTGTCTTCAACCAACAAAATTGTTTTTACGTTAATCATAACTCATTTATGTTTTTAGGTAATGTAAAGTAAAATGTAGCTCCTTTATCCACCTCTGCTTCGGCCCATGTTCGACCTCCATGACGAATGATAATCCGCTGTACATTGGCTAGCCCTATACCAGTTCCTTCGTAATCGGCAGAAGAATGAAGCCGTTGGAATACTCCAAATAATTTTTGAGCATACTGCATATCGAAACCAGCTCCATTATCGCGAATTGAGAAAATATATTCCTTTTCGTTTTCCTGAAATTGAATCTTTATGCTTGCCTGGTCTTTTTTTCGTGTAAATTTAGCAGCATTGCTCAGTAAATTAATCCAAACAAGCTTCAACAGGTTGTTGTCGCCAAGCACATTGGGTAATGTGCTAATTGCCCATTCAATTTTTCGCCCCGTATTTTCCTGATCAATGAGTTTTATTACCTCTTGAACAAGTATTTGCATATTTAATTTATCATATCTAAGCTCCTGTCGACTAGTTCTTGAAAAAAGTAACAAATCGTCTATTAACATACCCATTTGTGTGGCTGAATCGCTAATGTTTTTTAGAAACTGCTGTCCTTTTTCTGGTAATGAGTCTGGAAATCGTCTGTTTATTAGGTCTATATATCCATTAATGTGTCGTAACGGAGCACGCAAGTCATGTGAAACTGAATAGCTAAAAGCTTCTAATTCTTTGTTTGCTGCTTCAAGCAGTACAGTTCGGTCTTTTACTTTTATTTCAAGTTTCTCGTAGAAGGAAACATTTTCCATTGCAATTGAAGTGGCATCGGCAAGGGTTTTTACTATAATAATTTCATCTTCGGTGGGTCTGTAATTTTTTGACCAATAAATTCCGATCACACCCACAGGATTTTCCATTCGAATAGGAAACATAGCCAAACTGTTTACAAATGTGTGCTTGTAAACATCAGAATTTATGCGGTCATCTTTGTAGATGTCTTCAGCAATAACCATCTCTTTATTTAATATGGCCCAACCGCCAATGCGTTCTTCCAACGGAAAACGCTGGCCTTTCCATAAAGGATATAATGCGTCTTCATCTATGAAATAACATTTGTCACCTTCGCGAAGTACGAATGTTGCACCATCGGCATTGGTCAATTTTCGAGCTGCCACTTTTACCGAGCTTACTATTTCGTCGAGACTCCGAGCCTTAGCCAGATTTTGAATAACCTCAATAAGACTCTGGAGATGATTGTTGAGCCGAATAATCTCACTTTCAAATTTTTTGTGTTCAGTAATGTTCCTTGAAATACCAAGCACACCTGTAATTTTATCATTAAAATCGAAAATGGGCGTTTTTATTGTTTCAACAACCTCGTGATGACCATCAGATAAAAATGTAACCTCTTCTTCGTTGATAAATGATTTTCCGTTTAATAACGTCGTTCTATCGGTTTCTCTGAAAAATTCAGCTCGTTTGGGATCTGTGACTAAATCAAAATCGCTCATTCCAATCAAATCCTTTTCCTTAACACCGTATAAATCCTCAAAAATGGTGTTGCAATGTAAATAAATGCCATTAATATCTTTTAGCCAAAGCAAATCCGGAATGGCGTTAATCAGGTTCATTAAAAGTGTTTGACTATCTTTAATTTCATCAATCAATCGCTTTTGTTCCGTTATGTCTTCAATGCTCGATAAAATATATTTTTCACCTTTCTGTTCAATTATTTTTCCCGTCAATCTTACAGGAACAAAATGACCGTCTTTATGGATGTACTCTTTTTCGTAGGGTCCGTAATGACCCGTTTTAGCCATTGATTGCAGCTGGAGTTGCTCTTGCTCTATGTACTTATCGGGTGTGATTTCCCAATAAGTAAGCTTTAAGGTTTCTTCAATTGAATGGCCAATAATCTCTGCATAAGCAGGATTGACGTCGGTTAGTCGTCCGTCCATAGTTGTAAGTGCCAGTCCAATAGTTGCTTGCTTGAACAGCGCTCTATTGTATTCTTCACTTTCAGATAGCGATTGTTCTGTTTCTTCTCTTACTTTCTGTTCAATATGAAGTCTATGGCTAAGTATTTCGGCTCTTTTACTTTTGATGTAAGGTAATAATATTAGAAGAAAAATGAGGAGGGATGATGAAATTCCAATTAAAAAGTAAGAGTATTTATTGTCGATTTTATATAAAAACGGATCAATGATAAAGTTTAATTCCCACACTCTGTCACCTACAGCAATTTGTTTTTTTAGTATTTTGGACTGTCTTAAGGCTTTGCGGGTGTTGTTGTAGAGTTCCTCTTTTTGAGTAGCAGTAATGTCATTTACAACCAATTGAACACCAATCACTTTACTCTCCAGTAAAGCAGTGTCAATCAATTGATTTACTTTGTATACGGCTGATATAAAGCCTTTTGTATTTTCAAATCTGTTAGCGCTATTGCTTGTGAGAAAGTGGTTGAAAACAGGAACTAAGACTAAAAACCCATAACCACGAGCATCCTGAACCAATTGAATTCTTGGAGTTATGGCAATTTTTTTTCTATTTATAGCGTTGAGAATGGTCGCTTTACGAATGTCGTTTGAAAAAATATCGTACCCTATTGCAGTACTATTTTCTTCAATGGGTTCAATGTATTTAACAGGAAAATAATCCTCTCTGTTTTTAGCTTTTATAAGTTCATTCTTGGCATTTCGCTCAGTAATAAAAAACGAATTATTGGAGCGTTCTTTGCTAATTTCGCTTTCAAATTCAGTTCTCCCTTCGGCTGTAACTTTTGGCACCCATGAAATCGCTTTTATGCTATGATTCTCCAGATAAATAGGTTCGGTGTAATTCTGAAATTCTTTTCGGGATATTGTCTGATTTTTCTCGAAGAAGTATTTTAGAATTTCGACAGATGAAAAGCTGGATGATAGCTCATGTTCAATGGCTATACTTTGGTTTGAAACTACTAAATTGATTTGATTTGTTTTCTCGATTAGCTGTTTGTCATTCCGCACATATTGAACCCCAATAGAGATGCTTATTCCAAGAATCAAAATTGCAAATGCAAGTAATAATCTATTATTTAATCTCATATTGTGATACAATTAGAGTGGAAAACAACAGTGATTTGAAAACTTATTTTGTCCGGCGTTAAAGTAATTTTCGGTAGGCGGTAAACAATCGGAATAACTTTATTCCCATGTTTTTAGGTACTCTTCAATTAAAGCAACAATTATACTGTTTTTTTTTGATATAACAATTGGAAATTTCAGAAATTTTTCAATAAAGTTCTCGATATCAATAACTGTGGCTTTTCAATACACTACGGCATACTAAGGATATAAAGAGTGGTTTGCCGGATTTATACTGGCCTATATTTAATTTATTAGGGGACGAGAGGGCTTAATATCCTATTCAAACTTCGGTGTAAATTGAAAAGATGCCCTGTTGAACCTGTCGAATATCCTTCTGCCCTTGTCGGATATCCGATTGGGTCTGTTGTACTTTCTTTGGGATGATCTGAATTTCGATTGCAGTTAAGGAACATCCAATTGCCATTGTGGGAATTTCGATTGGTGTTCTTGGAATTTCGATTGAGCTTGTTGAATATCGGATTGGGACGATCGAACATTCTTTTATGTCTGCCGGAATTCCAATAGTCATTGCCGGATATCCGATTGTGTCTGTCGGACTTTCTTTAGGGTTGATCGGAATTCCAATTGTAGCTAAGGAAATTCCGATTGCCATTGTCGGAGTTCCGATTGGGTCGATAGGAACTTCTGTTAATAGAACAAACTGTCTTGAAGACAAAGTTGTGTTATTTTTCTCAAGTTGTGGGATGAATTTACTCAAAGAGATTAAAACGGGAGCCTATAACTGCACCCATTTTTCCATTCGCTGCAACCATATGCTGTTTTCCCTTTTAAGAGCTTTCCTTTGCCGCATAGTGGGCAAGTAGAACCTTCAGATGCTGTTTTGCCTGACAATGCTGCTTCACCGGGCCTTCTGTTATCGCTTTTTACATTGAAAACAATTTCTGTAATCAATGCCTTCATTTCGTCCAGAAAAATCTTAGCTTCATATTCGCCACGTTCTACCTGACGGAGTTTTCTTTCCCAAAGCCCTGTAAGCTCAGCTGATTTCAGTAAATCTTCCTGAATCATTTGGATTAATTCAACACCAGTATTTGTTGCCATTAGATTTTTCTTTTCGCGGCGGATATAATCCCTTTTGAAAAGGGTTTCAATAATGGCAGCCCGGGTGGAAGGTCGGCCAATTCCGTTTTCTTTTAGCGCATCACGCAGTTCATCGTTGTCAACCAGTTTACCAGCGGTTTCCATTGCTCTCAACAATGTTGCTTCGGTATATGGCTTCGGTGGCGAAGTCCATTTCTCGGCTAATGTAGGTTCATGGGGGCCATTTTCTCCCTTTGTAAATAATGGCAATGTCCATTCTTCATCTTCTTCACCTTCCTTCTCTTCAGCAGGTGCCTTTGCAAATACAACACGCCAACCGGCATCTAAAATCTGTTTTCCGGTAACTTTAAATTCCACTTTATCAACCTCACCCAATACGGTAGTAGTTGATATTTTACATTCGGGATAAAAATTGGCAATAAAGCGGCGTGCCACTAGATCAAAAACACGTTTTTCGGTATCTGACAGGGCCGTTGGCTGCACGCCAGTAGGGATAATGGCATGGTGATCGGTCACTTTTGAGTTATCGAATACCTTTTTTGTTTTTGGAAGTTTTGTTGCCAATAATGGTTTAGTCAGCAATTCATACTCTTTAATTCCTTTTAGAATGTCCGGAATTTTCGGATAAATATCGTCGCTCAAGTAAGTTGTGTCAACACGTGGATAAGTTGTCACTTTCTTTTCGTACAAACTTTGGATAGTTTTAAGCGTATCGTCGGCTGAATATCCAAACTTTTTGTTGCATTCAACCTGCAATGATGTCAGGTCGAACAGGCGGGGAGCCGACTCTGTTCCTTTTTTTGTGGAAATGTCAGTAACGTAGAAATCTGCAGTGCGAACGGTATCCAGAAAGTTAGTTCCTTCTTCTATACTCGAAAAACGCCCTTTGGTAGCTGAGAAAACGGTATCCCGATAGACTGTTTTCAGTTCCCAATACGCTTCCGGTTTAAAGTTTTCAATTTCCAATTGCCGGTTCACAATCAGTGCTAATGTTGGTGTTTGTACGCGTCCAATCGAAAGAATCTGTCTGTTTTTGCCATATTTGAGGGTGTAAAGCCGGGTAGCATTCATTCCCAGCAACCAGTCTCCAATGGCCCGGGAAAGTCCGGCTTCGTAAAGACGCTGGAATTCGCTCTGATCTTTGAGTTTAGCAAATCCGTCGCGTATGGCTTCCTCGGTTAGTGACGAAATCCACAATCGTTTCACCGGGCACTTGCACATGGCTTTTTGCATTACCCAACGCTGAATTAATTCACCCTCCTGGCCGGCATCACCACAATTCACGACCTCATCGGCTGTTGCCATCAAGGTTTCAATTACATGAAATTGCTTCTGTATACCGCTATCATTCATTACCTTTATTCCAAATCGTTGCGGAATCATAGGTAAGTGGCTCAACGCCCAGGCTTTCCATTCGGGAGCATATTCATGAGGTTCCAACAAGCCACACAAATGTCCGAAAGTCCAGGTTACCTGGTATCCGTTTCCTTCAATGTATCCATCTCTACGGGTTTTTGCTCCAAGAACTTCGGCAATATCACGTGCCACGCTGGGCTTTTCGGCAATGCAAACAATCATCTTCTTACGTTATGGGATAGGTCGCGACCTGTCAGTACATTAAAATTGTGTGAGTAAATCTTCATGCAAATGTACAGAAAAACTTTCATTTTAAGTCGGGTTTCCAAGACCGGCAGCTTTTCAAATTTGGATTGAAAAAGTAGATTATAGAGTTAATCTATTCAGTTATAACAATTATGATGTGTCAATTATGTACTAAAAATTGCTTAAATTGTCTTATCTTTGCAGCCGGAAACAAACCCTGTGGTATGGGTGTTTATAGGTAGAATGTTAAATGTTGAAAATTTAGTTACATGTTTAAAAATCAAGAGATTGCTAAAGATATTTTTTATGTCGGAGTTAATGACCGACAGAAGCATAAATTTGAAAATATGCTTCCGTTACCAAACGGAGTTTCGTATAACTCCTATTTGATTGTTGATGAGAAAACGGCTTTGATTGATACGGTGGATATTTCATTTGGAGATATCTTTATTGATAAAATTCAGGCTCAATTGAAAGGAAGACCTCTCGACTACCTCATTATAAATCACATGGAGCCGGATCACTCGGGTTCTATTCGTCTGATTCGCAAGTATTACCCCGATATGGTTATTGTAGGTAACAATAAAACATTGGGTATGGTAGAAGGGTATTATGGAGTTGCTGATAATACGTTGGAAATTAAAGATGGAGAAGTCCTTTCGTTAGGAACTCATAAGCTTCAGTTTCATATTACGCCCATGGTTCACTGGCCCGAAACCATGATGACGTATGATATTAATCACAAAGTTTTATTCTCGGGTGATGCATTTGGTTGTTTTGGGACGTTGGATGGAACAGTGATTGATGCCGAAATGAACATTGAAAAATACTGGGATGAAATGATCCGCTATTATGCCAACATTGTTGGAAAATATGGCAACCCGGTTCAAAAAGCACTTAAAAAGTTGACTCCGCTTGACTTTGAACTCATTTGTAGTACGCATGGCCCGGTTTGGAAAAAATACATTTCGGAAGTTGTTGATATGTACGACCAAATGAGTCGCTATCATGGTGAGGATGGCGTTGTGATTGTTTACGGCTCGATGTACGGAAATACCGAACTTATGGCAGAAACCGTTGCACAGGGTTTGGCTGAATCGGGAGTGAAAAACATTATCATTCATAATGTTTCCAAATCGGATTCTTCTGTTATCATTCGAGATATTTTTAAATATAAAGGCTTGATTGTTGGCAGCCCGACTTATTGCAACGAATTATATCCTGAAGTTGAATCACTTTTACGAAAAGTTGAAATCCGTGGCGTGAAAAATCGCGTGTTCGGTTGTTTTGGCTCGTACACATGGGCAAGTGGTGCTGTTAAGCGTTTGACTACTTTTGTTGAAACAATGAAATGGCAGACAGCTGAATTGAAAGTAGATGAAAAGCAAGGATTAAAGACCGTAAATTACGACGCTTGTCTGGAATTGGGAAGAGAAGTGGCTGTATTGATGAAAAATCATGTTGACGAAGCACCACATTGCGTATAATTGTATTTCATTTCAGAACAATTTGTCACTGTAATCGTTAGCTGTTATTATTCACTGTTTATTGAAAAATGATAATCGTAACATTATGGAACAATTGACATTAATTACGCCAACTTTTTTGTTTTCAGCAATATCACTGATTTTATTAGCATATACAAATCGGTTTTTATCGTATGCGCAATTGGTTCGTACACTGAAAGACCGTTATATGGTTGATCATTCGGCAGTAACTCATGCTCAAATAATGAATCTGCGAAAACGATTGTATCTGACTAAAAATATGCAGCTTTTTGGTGTGGCAAGCTTACTATTATGTGTGGCGACAATGTTTCTTATCTACGTTGGGTTGCACGATGTTTCGGCTTATGTTTTTGGTGTTGCTTTGTTGAGTCTCATTATTTCACTAGGCCTTTCGGTTTGGGAAATTCAAATTTCGGCCAAATCCCTTGAAATTTACTTAGGGAAAATGGAGGATAAAGCAAGTACAAATTCTGCAGAAGAAATGAATCAATAACAATTCTAAGACTAAAATATGAATAACGGATTTGTACGTGTTGCAGCAGCCATTCCTGAACTTCGGGTAGCCGACTGTGCTTTTAATGTTGCCCGAATAACGGATTTGGTTCGTAAGGGTGAAGACGAAAAAGTGCAGGTTATTTGTTTCCCTGAATTATCAATAACTGCTTATACCTGTGCCGATTTGTTTTTTCAACAACAACTTTTGATTGATGCTGAAAAATCGTTGCATGAGTTACAAATGCTCACTTTTTCAACTACAGCGACCATAATCGTTGGTATGCCTATCCGTGCTCAAAGTCAATTGTTTAATGCTGCTGTAGTTCTTCAGGGTGGCCATATTTTGGGTGTTGTACCTAAAACGCATTTACCAAACAACAACGAGTTTTACGAAAAACGTTGGTTTTCTTCTGCAGCCGATTCAACAACTCAGTCAATTTTACTCGCAGGAGAAGAAGTCCCCTTTGGTACAAATTTACTCTTCAGTGATGGGAAGTTTTCGTTTGGGATAGAGCTGTGTGAGGATCTTTGGGTACCAATTCCACCGAGCTCTCAACATGCCCTTCATGGTGCAGATGTCATTTTCAATCTTTCTGCTACAAATGAACTCATTGGAAAGCATCTGTATCTTCGTCAGCTTATTGAACAACAATCAGCCCGCTGCATTGCAGGCTACGTTTATTCTTCAGCGGGTGCAGGTGAATCGACAACTGATGTTGTGTATGCCGGAAATGGCTTAATTGCAGAAAATGGTAAACTGATTGCCACTTCCGAACGCTTCTCGTTTGATCCCCAGTTGATTATAAGTGATATTGATATTGAGCGTTTACAAGCTGATAGGTTGCGGAATACAAATTATTTAAACGATAAGTCGTCTCAAACTTATCGTACAGTGAAGTTAGAGGATGCGCATTTTACCCGTTTTGATTTAAAACGAACCTTTGATAAACATCCGTTTGTTCCGCCGATTACAACACGGGAAGAAAGTTGTCATGAGATTTTTTCGATTCAAGTTGGAGGATTGGCAAAGCGCTGGAAGCATACCCATGCTGAAACTGTTGTTATTGGTATTTCCGGTGGATTGGATTCGACTTTGGCGTTGTTAGTTGCTGTGAAAACAGCCGACAAGCTCGGGTATGATAGAAAACGTATTATTGGTATTACAATGCCCGGTTTTGGTACTACCGATCGAACCTATAATAATGCTGTAAACCTAATGAAATCCCTCGGTATTACTATGCTTGAGATTTCAATTAAAGATGCTTGTTTGCAGCATTTTTCTGACATTGCTCACGACCCGAATCAACATGATGTGACCTACGAAAACACACAAGCACGTGAGCGTACTCAAATTTTAATGGATATTGCCAATAAACACAACGGACTGGTTATTGGCACTGGCGATTTGTCGGAATTGGCACTTGGCTGGGCAACATATAATGGAGACCATATGTCGATGTATGCCGTGAATAGCGGGGTTCCCAAAACTTTGGTACGTTATTTAGTAAGTTTTGCTGCACACCAGTTAGACTCAACATCGGAGACAATTTTACGCGATGTGCTGGATACACCTGTTAGCCCTGAATTGTTGCCGGCTGATGAGAATGGTGATATTGCTCAAAAAACCGAAGATATAGTTGGTCCATACGAACTGCACGATTTCTATTTGTATTATTTTATCCGGTTTGGATTCAGTCCGGCTAAAATACTTTTTCTGGCTAAAAATGCTTTTGCCGGAATTTATACCGACGAAATCATTGAAAAATGGTTGAAAATATTTCTTCGCCGTTTCTTTGCACAACAATTTAAACGCTCCTGTATACCCGATGGTCCGAAGGTTGGTTCTATAAATCTTTCTCCACGTGGAGACTGGCGTATGCCGAGTGATGCTATTGTTTTTACCCTTGAAAATTGAAATTCTTCAAATATAACTGTTTACTGATACCCGAATTATGCTCGAACAAACATTCTACGGAAATTCGCTCTACAATTGGATGATATCGCTGATTATTATTATTGGAGCTTTGATACTGAATAATATAATTGTTCTTTTGAATAAGCATGTTATTCAAAAACTGACGAATAAGACGAATAATCGTCTTGACGATATTCTTTTTCAAATGCTGGAAGCACCCGTTTTGTTGGGTATAGCTTTGTTTGCAATTTGGCTGGCTGCCAAACGGCTCGATTTAGGCGCTCCTGTTGAGAATATTATTTCAAAATCATACAAGATACTTACCGTAGTCAATATAACATGGTTTGTAGCTCGTTTGGTGAATGCTTTGATAGAAGAATATTGGGTTCCGAAAGCCGAAGATGGGAAACATAAAATTCTCGATACGCATCTGATTTCTATTTTGCGCCGTACCATCCTGACTGTTATTTGGGCCTTAGGTATTGTTATGGCATTGAATAATATCGGAATTGATGTTCGCGCATTACTTGGAACGTTGGGTATTGGAGGTTTGGCATTTGCACTGGCTGCTCAGGATACAATTAAAAATATGTTTGGCGGTATTACCATTTTTACCGACCGTCCTTTCCGTATTGGCGACAGGGTTAAGGTAGATAAGTACGATGGGTTTATAGAAGATATTGGGATGAGAAGTACACGTTTACGTACCCTTGAAAAGCGATTGGTGACAATACCTAACTATAAAATGGTTGATGCTCCTGTAGAAAATATCTCTGAAGAGCCAATGCGTCGGGTTCTTATGAAGTTAGGGTTGACGTATAATACCACTCCGGATAAAATGGATGAGGCAATGACTATTCTTAGAGATATACCCAATAGGGTGAAGGGTGTTTCGGAAAAAGAAATTGTGGTTGCATTTACAGATTTTACAGATTTCTCATTGGTGATTACGTTTGTTTACTTTATCAAAAAGAATGCAGATGTAATGGAGACGCCATCTCAGGTGAATTCTGAAATTTTACGTTCTTTTAATGGGGCGAATCTTCAGTTTGCCTACCCAACTCAAACTGTTTATGTTGAAAAGTCAAAGTAATCGATAATACGGATAAAAAAAAATGGCTGACACTACAAAAAGAGTCAGCCATTTTTTTTATCCGTATTATTAAAAACCGCTATATACCATCCTTAATGTCATTGGCGATTCATTTTTACCACTCTTCATTTTCACTCCACTCATGGTGTTTTGGTGAGTTACAGCTGTAACATATCCGCTACTGTTGTAGGTTACTTTTACAGGAATAAGTCTCAGTTTGAGTGTTTCAATGTATTTTGATAAGTCTTCTTTTATGGCGGCTTGATTGTTTTTTAGTTCATTTGCAACTAAACCAGCTACATTGAAACTGTAGTAGTATTTATATTTTCCAGTAGTTCCTATTTGTGACGCTGAATAAGTTCCAATAATTGCACAAGTATCTGAAGGTAATTCTTTTTTACCGAAAAAACGATCAGTTGGTGAAATTGCAGACTCTTTTACAAGCAATAGATACTTAACTGCCGGCATTGCTAACGTATCGTCAGCTTCATCTACAACTGCCTCAACTTCTATTACGGCATTGTTGATCACTTGCTTCTTACCATTGAATTTGGATTTGAGATCGATTTTTTGTTGAATTCTTTTCAAAGGTATTGTTATGTTTGCCTGCATATTTGCAGGAGATGCTATGAAATTATACTTCTCATCCAATTGTACAACAGCCTTTCTGTCAGCATGAGTAAATCTGTTTATCTGACGTACTTCATCATTTGCCGGAAAAGTTAATACATTATTCACTCTTCTTGTAGTATCTACACCATCAGCTTTTTTGTAGGTATAAGAGTAATGATAGTAATATAAAAGGTCTATCTGACTAATATTTAGCATGGTGGCACTTCCAAAGTTTGTAGTGATATACATTCCTTTAAAGTTTTTCCGGAAATTAGTGTCTGAGTAATAATTTGCGGTAGTTGTATCCGGAAAAAACCGTTTTACAAAATCAGTAGTCAGTGGTATTGAAACCCCCGTGATGGTAGTCGTTGGTTTTGAAGCATTACGTGCTGTGAAAACTTTTTTTCCCATCAATAAAGCGGGATTAGTCACATCTGTATAATCTGCAGGATTTAGATTTGTAGGGTATGCCGTTGAATAATCAAACCAGCCTTTATCCATTTGGTGTATACTAACCTCAATAGGTGAGTAGGCATCCCCGAAATAAGAATAATAACTCATAAAAACTTTAGCTGAATCTGCAACAGAACCTTTCGGTAATGTGAATTCAACTGGTGATTTTAGCTGAGCCAAAATATCAGCCCGGGTTGAACCGTATTTAGCATTAATGTAAGTTCCTAATAGAAATGAATCAGGATTCACGCTCATTTCTACTGAATCAATGAATAAGTCAGACGATGTTAAATGCACTGTGTCTGCTCCAATTTCGATTGCATCAGAAGATGGTTGAATTCCTTTACCGAGATCAGCTAAACTATCTGTACAAGAGTAAGTGATTAACGACAAAAACAAAATTAAAATGATAGGATAATATTTCATGAGTAAATGTTTATTTCTACATCAAGGTTGCTTGTAACTTGCAATGTTGTTCAACGGTTTTTGCGAACGTTTCTAAAGTGCTCGTTTCAGACAATAATGAAAATAAATTGAATATTGAATGTTATACTAACAGAGATATCGTTGGAAAATTATAAAATGCTGTCATAAAAATTTACGTATGCATCTGCATAATCTTCTTCAGACTGATACGGTAAGAATTTTATTTTTTTTGAATCAATGTACTCTAATACATCGCTGTTTACTTCCGGGCTCGACTGAATAACTGCATCCGAGTAATCAATTGCTAATTTCGAAAGTGCCACAAAATCAATTACTTTGTCTTTGACCTGAACCACATGTTTTTTCTCGATACCTTCAAGTAAAAGTCTTTCAGCAAATAAATTGCGGAATGGTTTTTTGAAGTCATCGTTAAAGACAGAATAAACAACTTTTGAATGTTTGAAGAAAGGGTCGTCGCTATAAGCTTTCTTTATGTATAATGGAGCTAATGCAGTCATCCAACCCTGGCAGTGAATCACATCGGGCGTCCAACGCAATTTTTTCACCGTTTCCATTACACCTCTGACAAAGAAAATTGTACGTTCATCATTGTCTTCGTATTCTTCATCATTTTCGTCAGCAATTGTGTTTTTTCTGTGAAAATAATCATCGTTATCAATAAAATAAACCTGCATTCTGGCAGCCTGAATAGAAGCTACTTTTATAATAAGCGGGTGGTCAGTATCGTCAATGATCAGGTTCATGCCCGATAAGCGAATCACTTCGTGTAACTGGTTTCGTCTTTCATTTACGGCTCCAAACTTAGGCATAAATGTGCGTGTTTCGCGTCCGCGGTCTTGCACTGCTTGAGGTAAATACCTCCCCATATTCGACAATTCGGATTCTGGTAAATAAGGGAATATTTCTTGCGAAATATACAAAACTTTAGTAATCTTTTTCATGCTTTTCTTTGGCCGATGCTTGTGAGAAACTTTCGGTATGCAAAGATATATAAAAAAAATTGGATATAAACAAGACCTTTAGTGCCGAATGTTAAGCCGACTTACTAAATAAATAACTTATACAAAAAGAATAAAGATTCGTTTTTTGTGTAGTTTGCACAAAGTCAGCCGCTTATCGGAATTGTGACTATAAATGCTTTCCAAATGACTTTAAGGATATTATAAAAGTTTAACCAAGAATTGTATACTTGAAGTTTGTGATGGTTTTATAGCTTCGTTTTAGACAAACTAATTCCAGACAAACAACAATGTTTGAACTTCTGTTGTTTCAGATATGTGTGCGTTTTGAATGATTATACAAATAAGTTTTACTACTTTTGCACGCGATTTTTACAACTATAAATCGCCAGTTCACTTGAACTTTAGTCATAATTAAAAATGATGAAAATTATTCAACTCAAAAAGGATCTTTTGTCTGAAATTGATTCACTTAAGATTTCAGGTAAAAAGATTGGGTTTGTTCCTACTATGGGTGCGCTTCATGCCGGACACATTGCATTGGTTTCACAAAGTGTAGCCCAAAACGACATTACAATTGTAAGCGTATTTGTGAATCCAACCCAGTTTAACAATAAAACCGATTTAGACAAATATCCAAGAAATCTTAAAAAAGATGCTGATTTACTTCAACAAGTTGGATGTGATTTGATTTTTGCACCCGAAGCAGCTGAGATTTATAATGCAGAAGAACTTGACAATCGTTTTTCTTTTGATTTTGGCGGTCTTGACAAAGTTATGGAAGGCAAATTTCGACCAGGACATTTCAATGGAGTTGTACAAATTGTGAGTAAACTATTTAAGTTGGTACAACCCGATAGAGCTTACTTTGGTGAAAAAGATTTTCAACAGTTGGCCATTATACATCATATGGTAAAATTGTTCGGTTTGAGTGTCGAAATCATTGATTGTCCGATAGTTCGCGAAGATAGTGGATTGGCAATGAGTAGTAGAAACGAGCGACTGACAATTGATCAACGCAAAAAAGCAGTTGAAATCTCCAAAGTTTTGTTCGAAAGTCGTAACTTTGCAGCGCAAATGTCTCCGGCTGACCTCACACAATGGGTTGTTGACAAAATAAACGAAGTGCCTGAGTTAGAAGTCGAGTACTACGAAATTGTAGATTCAACAACTTTACAATCTATTGATGATTGGACAGAACCTGCAGTTGGGTGTGTTGCAGTTTTTTGCGGAGAAGTAAGGTTAATTGATAATATCAGATATTAATCTGATTCATAATTGAAAATTAAAGAGTTATGTTAGTACATATAGTAAAATCAAAAATTCATCGGGTAACTGTTACTGAAGCAAATTTGAATTATATTGGGAGTATCACTATTGATGAAGATTTGATGGAAGCTGCTAATATTATTGCAAATGAAAAGGTAAGCATTGTGAATAACAATAATGGCGAACGATTTGAAACTTACGTCATAACCGGTAAACGTGGTTCCGGTGTCGTTTGTCTTAATGGTGCTGCTGCCCGAAAAGTGCAACCCGGCGATATTATTATAATCATGGCATTTGCAATGATGGAAATGGAAGAAGCCCGCACATTCAAACCTGCAATTGTATTTCCGGACACAGCAACAAATAAAATAATTTAAACGCATTCATTGCTTTTAGATTATTCATTATCATCAATTTAAATTAAATCACACAGCAATATCTGACAATTCATGAAAGTAGTTATCATTAAGTACAATGCAGGTAATATTCGCTCAGTTCTTTTCGCACTTGAGCGCATTGGTGTAAATGCTATTGTTACTGATGATCATGACGAAATCCGCTCTGCTGATCGCGTGATTTTTCCGGGTGTTGGAGAGGCTTCTTCGGCCATGAAATACCTAACGGAAAAAGGTCTTGATAAATTGATTACATCACTTAAACAACCTGTTTTGGGTATTTGTCTTGGAATGCAACTTATGTGTTCACATTCCGAAGAAAATGACACTCCATGTTTGGGAATTTTCGACCAGAAAGTAAAGCTGTTTCCTCAGCAGGGACTCAAAATACCGCAGATTGGCTGGAATAATATAACGGACTTGAAAACCCACTTATTGCGTGATGTTTCAGAGAATGCATACATGTATTTTGTTCATAGTTACTATGTTGAAAGTTGTGCGGATGCCATCGCTAAAACTGACTATGTTATAGAATACAGCTCTGCCATACGAAAAAATAATTTCTTTGCTGTTCAGTTTCACCCCGAAAAATCGGGTGAGGTTGGTCAGAAGATTTTAGAAAACTTCATACAGGGAGAATAATCAAACTTCGCTCCTTTAGCATATTTTACCACTACTTTTTTAGCATATTGACTTTATACTCAAAAAATGACTTTTGAAATTCAGCATACCGACATAAACAGTAATGCTCGGGCGGGAAAAATAACAACAGATCATGGTGTTATCGAAACGCCAATTTTTATGCCTGTCGGAACAGTTGCATCTGTAAAAGCGGTGCATATTCATGAAGTCAAAGATGATATAAAAGCCCAAATCATACTTGGCAACACCTATCATTTATATCTTCGACCAGGTATTGATACGCTTGAACGTGCCGGCGGATTACACAAGTTCAATGGCTGGGATCGTCCAATACTGACTGATAGTGGTGGTTTTCAGGTTTTTTCATTGTCCGAAAACAGAAAATTAAAAGAAGAGGGTGCAACATTTCGTTCGCATATTGATGGAAGTAAACACCTTTTTACACCAGAAAATGTTGTTGATATACAGCGTTCGATAGGCGCGGATATTATTATGGCTTTTGATGAGTGCACTCCTGGTACTGCTGATTATCAATATGCAAAAAAATCGATGGAGATGACACACCGTTGGTTGACGCGCGGGCTGAAGCATTTTGATGAAACAGAGCCGAAATATGGCTATTCTCAAACTTATTTCCCAATTGTACAGGGCTGCGTTTATCCTGATCTGCGTCGTCAGTCTGCCGAATTTATTGCCTCTCAGAATCGTGATGGTAATGCCATTGGAGGTTTGGCCGTGGGCGAGCCAACTGAGAAAATGTACGAAATGATAGAGGTTGTAAACGAAATACTTCCCAAAGACAAGCCTCGCTATCTGATGGGAGTTGGTACACCTCAAAATATTTTGGAAGGAATTGAGCGAGGTATTGATATGTTCGATTGCGTTATGCCAACCCGAAATGGACGAAATGGAATGCTTTTTACGTCACAAGGTATAATTAATATCCGCAATGAACGATGGAAAAATGATTTTTCGGCACTCGATGAGTTTGGAACTTCGTTCGTTGACCATGCTTATACGAAAGCCTATTTACGTCATTTATTTATTAGTAAAGAGCTGTTGGCTATGCAAATAGCCTCGATACATAATTTGGCGTTTTACCTTTGGTTAGTTGGAGAGGCCAGAAAACACATTCAAGCTGGTGACTTCACTTCGTGGAAAAAAATCATGGTGGAACAAGTGGGGCGAAGACTGTAACTAATTTACAACTGAATGAAAACGAAAATCAATTATCGGAAATTGGGGCTAAAACGAATTGATACATACATTATCAAAAAGTTTTTGGGAACGTATTTTTTCTCCATTGTGCTTATTCTGAGCATTTCCATTGTTTTTGACCTGACTGAAAAACTTGATAAGTTCTACGATAATAATGCCCCTTTAAGTGCCATTATTTTTGATTACTACCTGAATTTCATTCCATATTATATGAATATGTTCAGTCCGCTGTTCACATTCATTGCTGTAATTTTCTTTACATCGAAAATGGCCACAAATACCGAGATAATTGCTATTTTGGCTAGTGGTGTAAGCTTTCGCCGGTTAATGTTACCCTATTTTATTTCTGCAGCTATCATTGCTTCTATTTCCTTTGTGGTTGGCGGCTATGTAATTCCACCGGGCAACAAAAAAAAGATTGCCTTCGAAGATAAGTATGTTTCTCCCATAAAAAGGGATAATGCACATAATATTCAGATGGAAGTTCAAAAAGGGGTTATCATGTATATTGAGCGTTACGAGATTACGAATAACACAGGTTATCGTTTCTCTCTCGAAAAATTTGATGGTAAAAGGCTGGTCTCAAGGTTGACAGCTGAAACCGTATCGTGGGATTCACTCTACCGATGGAAAATAACGAATTATTTGCAACGTGACTTTAATGGAATGCGTGAATCTATTAAAAAGGGATTGAGTAAAGATACAACAATTATGGTGCAGCCCGAAGAGTTTTTTCTGACGGCTCAGGAGGCACCTCAAATGAGTACAACAAAACTGAGTCGATATTTAGATCGGCAAAAAGACCGTGGCGTAGGTAATATTCAGGGTTTTCAGGACGAGTATTATAAGCGATATGCTATGCCATTTGTTGCATTCATCATGACGCTTATCGGAGTGTCACTTTCTTCCCGAAAAGTGCGCGGAGGTATCGGGCTTCATATGGGTGTGGGTTTAGCTCTTAGCTCTCTTTATATCCTTTTTACTACTATGTCTACCTCTTTTTCTGTTGGGGGTGTAATGTCAGCTTTTGCCGCAGTTTGGTTGCCAAATGTTGTGTTTCTTATTATTGGTGTTTACCTTTACAATACAGCACCTAAATAATTAATAAATATACACAAAAACGGGCATGTCAGAGATTCTGATATGCCCGTTTTTGTGTATATTTATTAATTTATCTTTCAGCGTATTGCTTTTCGTAATATTTTTGATAATCTCCATTGATGATATTATCCATCCATGCCTGATTTTCAAGATACCAATCTACCGTTTTCTCAAGGCCTTCTTCAAATTGAAGTGATGGTTTCCAACCTAATTCACGTTGTAGTTTTGTTGAATCAATGGCATAACGTAAATCATGGCCGGCGCGATCTTTTACAAATGTTATCAGTTTAGCCGATTCTCCTTCAAGTCTACCCAGTTTAATATCCATAATTTTGCAAAGTGCATGAATCAAGTCGATATTAGACCACTCATTATTGCCGCCAATGTTATATGTTTCACCATTCTTACCATTGTGAAAAATGGTGTCGATAGCGCGTGCATGGTCATTTACAAATAACCAGTCACGTACATTTTCTCCTTTTCCGTAAATAGGAATAGGGCGGTTGTTTTTTATGTTATTTATAGAGAGTGGGATTAATTTCTCCGGAAAGTGGTTTGCGCCATAATTATTTGAACAATTCGAAATAACAACTGGCAAACCATAGGTGTCGTGGTAAGAGCGAACGAAGTGATCGGAAGAAGCTTTACTTGCCGAATATGGTGAGTGTGGATCGTATTTGGTGGTTTCGGTAAAGAACGTTCCATCAAATTCTAATGCCCCATACACTTCATCGGTAGAAACATGGTAAAAACGTTTGCCTTCAAAATTTGTTTTCCAGGCTTCTTTGGCGGCGTTTAATAGATTTGCTGTTCCAAAAACATTTGTGCGTATAAATGCAAAGGGATCGGTTATTGATCGGTCAACATGTGATTCTGCCGCCAAATGAATGACGCCATCGAATTGATATGTTTTAAATAATTCCGGAATAAATTTATCGTCAGTAATGTCACCTTTTACGAATTTGTAATTCGGTGCATCGGCAATATCTTTTAGATTTTCGAGATTTCCGGCATAGGTCAATGCATCCAGATTAATGATTTGATAATCCGGGTATTTGGTTACGAATAAACGTACTACGTGCGAGCCAATAAAGCCAGCGCCACCTGTTATTAAGATTGTTTTTTTCATTAATTATTGTTTTTTTAGAGGAGTGGCAAAGATACATCGTTTTCTTTAGTCTAACAACTTGTTGAAAACTTTTTGTTGAAAAAAAATGCTGTTTAATTCCTTTAATCTACTTTTGCACGGTGGAAAATTTTTGTCATCATATAGAAAATTTATTGGTGCAGCACGATTACGTTGTTGTTCCAAATTTGGGTGGATTTGTCGTTCAAAAACAATCAGCTCAACTTTTGCACAATCGTATTACTCCGCCAACGAGTGTTATTTCTTTTAATCCATTGATGCAATATGCCGATGGTTTACTTGCAATTGAAATCTCACGTTCGGAGCAAATCAGTTATCGTCAGGCAGTTGAAGTGATTGATAATTCAGTGGTACAACTTTGGTCAGATTTGAGAGAAAACGGGCGCGTTCAGTTGGGTGATCTGGGGAAATTGATCTATGGTGGCATGAATAATCTGACGTTTTTGCCAAGTATGAAAGCTTCTTTTTTGCCTCAAAACTTTGAACTGAACGAATTGTATGTTTCTACCATTGTATCGAGACAGCAAAACGATGAAAGGAAAAAGTTGACAATATCGTTGCCATCATCCAAATTTTACAAGTTTGCTACAGCAGCAGCTATTATAGCTGGATTGTTATTTATCTCTCCAAAAGTCGCTGATGTCCGTCAAGCAGAATATGCCAGCTTATCGTCATTATCATTTGTCGATACAATTTCTGATTCTGTGGCAGGGAAAACCGATGCAAATTCTTTAAATGAAAAAGTAAATTTAGAAGTTAGCACTCCCGTTGAAAAGAAAATCAACGAAAAATCACTCCCCTCAACTGAAAATGAATTTCATGTTGTTGTTGCAAGTTTACCCACTCAGGAGTCTGCAGATAAGTATTGCAAAGAATTGATTGGTGCTAACTTCTCAGATGCAAAAGTCCTACCTCCCAAAAAAACATATCGGGTTGCAATACAGTCATTTTCTAACAAAGATGAAGCAATAAAGTATATGGAAAATCTCCGAAAAACTGATACACGGTTTGAAACTGCTTGGGTACTTTGTAAGTAAAATGTTTTTTTTGCAAAACATTTCTACATTCAAAATAAAAGCACTACCTTTGCAACCGCTTTTCGAGAAAAAGCATCAGGTATAATCATTTAATAAATAAAAAAATGCCAACTAAAATTAGATTGCAACGTCACGGTCGTAAGGGATATGCTTATTATCATATCGTGATCGCAGACAGCAAAGCACCACGTGATGGTAAATTCATCGAACGTATCGGTTCTTACAACCCAAACACTAACCCGGCAACTATCGATTTAAAATTCGAGCGTGCTTTATATTGGTTAACTACGGGTGCACAACCAACTGATACCACTCGTAACATTCTTTCTGCTGAAGGTGTGTTGATGAAAAAACACTTACTCGAAGGAGTAAAAAAAGGAGCATTCGATGCAGCTGAAGCTGACAAACGTTTTGCCGCCTGGAAAGCAAGTAAAGAATCAAATCTCGTAAAAACAAAAGAACAATTAGCTGCTGATAAACAAGCTGCTGCTAAAGCGCGTCTAGCTGCCGAAGTAGAAGTTAATAAAGCTAAGGCTGCTGAATTGGCAAAGAAAAAAGCTGAAGCAATTGCTGCAGCTGCCGAAGCTGAAGTAGTTGAAGAAGCACCAGTTGAAGCTACTGCTACAGAAGAAGTTGCTGAATAATATCAGTTAAGAACTTGAAAAAACAAAACCCGAAAGAAATTTCGGGTTTTGTTTTTTCAAGTAGATTACAAAGTATTTGTAGGCTTATCTACACTTTTTTATATTTCTACACAATTTTTATTTTGATTCAGCGTTTAATTCTATTGATAAAACTAATAATACTCCTAAATGAACAATACAGTAAATATCGCTCTGCAAATTTTACCGACTTCGAAAAATATCCACCCTTACGACCTTGTTGATAAAGCTATTGAAGTAATTGCAACTTCAGGTCTAAGATATAAAGTAACTCCGTTTGAAACCGTTATGGAAGGTGGCTACGATGAAATTATGAATGTAATAAAATTGGCACAAGATGCATGTTATGCAGCAGGTGCTGATAGCCTAATGACTTATGTGAAGATTCAAAGTTCAAAAATAGATGTAAGTATTGATGACAAAATGCACAAATATGAGTAGACTTTAAATTGTTTATTTTTTAGGGCTGATTAAATTGATTGTCAAAATAAAATCAGGATGGTAAATGTATCAATAGTACTCTACAAACATTCAATTTTGGAGGTTAAACCACTAATTGAAATGTTGAATAAATCAGAAGTTGTTTCAACTGTCTTTTTAATAGATAATTCCCCAGAGTTAACTCCCGGGTATGAAACACTTGGTGTGAATTATTATTTCACAGGCAAGAATATTGGATACGGAGCTGGTCATAATCTGGCTATTCGACAGACAATAGCTCAAGATATTCCTTACCATTTAGTCTTAAATCCTGACATTTCATTTGATCCGAGAATTTTGGGCCAAATCAAGTGCTTTATGAATAATAATACGGGAATTGGACATATTATGCCTAAAGTGTACTATCCTAACCGAGAAATTCAGTATCTTTGTAAATTAATTCCGACCCCTTTTGATTTGATTTTCAGAAGATTTTTGCCAGATAAGTTGACGTTAAAGCGTACCAGTAAATTTGAATTAAGAGATTCTGGTTATAATAAGCTGATCGATGTGCCATATCTTTCTGGGTGTTTTATGTTTCTTCGAACTCAGGCACTAAAAGATGTTGGAATTTTTGATGAGCGATTTTTTATGTATCCTGAAGATATCGATTTAACCAGAAGAATTCATCAAAAGTATCGAACTGTTTATTATCCTGATGTAAAAATCATTCATCACCATGCTCAGAGTTCATACATTGATTATAAGATGTTGATGATTCACATGGTCAATATGATAAAATATTTCAATAAGTGGGGGTGGGTTTTTGACAAAGAAAGGAGAGTTGTAAATCGGGAGATTCTTAAGCAGATTCCTGTAAAGCAAAAATCTAAGCATAAATTAATTCATCAATCTTCATGCGAATACTTTATTCAAAAAGGGGAACGGAAGAGGCAGCATATATTATAAGACTCAATAATTAATCATGAACTTCAGCTTTATTCAAATTACAAGTGCCTTTATGGTACTCTTTGCGATAATCGATATTCTGGGATCGATTCCAATTATTTTGAATATCAAAAGTAAAGGTCAAAGTGTTCACGCTTCAAGAGCCAGTGCGGTTGCGTTGTTTATTTTAATCTTGTTTTTATTTACAGGTGAGGCTGTTTTGAAACTTTTTAGCGTTGATATTGAGTCCTTTGCTGTGGCTGGCTCTTTGATAATTTTCATTTTTGCTTTGGAGATGATATTAGACATTGAGATTTTCCGTAACAAAGGCCCTGAAGGTGGTTCATCTATAGTCCCAATTGCATTTCCGTTAATTGCTGGTCCGGGTTCATTTACTACACTACTTTCACTACGAGCCGAATATGCAACAGAGAATATTATAATTGCACTTGTGCTGAATATGATATTTGTTTTTCTTGTTCTGAAATCAACTTCCAGAATCGAAAAACTAATAGGAGAGGGTGGAATTTATATACTTCGAAAATTCTTTGGAATAATTCTTTTGGCAATAGCCGTAAAATTATTTACAACTAATATTGGGTCTCTTTTGCGCTAGTATAAATAAAAAAATAGTCAGGAATAAATTTCCTGACTATTTTTATTTTGCGTTGGACGCGTTAAAGGCTAAAGCAAACATTTTCATCTGTTTTATCATTGCTAATAGCCCATTTGAGCGAGTCGGAGAAAGGTGTTCGCGCAGTCCTATTTTGTCAATAAAATAAAGTTCAGTGTTTATCACTTCCTCAGGGGTGTGACCAGACAAAACCTGAATCAGCAGCGATACAATTCCTTTTACAAGTACCGCATCGCTTTCGCCCTGATATGTGATAATACCATTATTCAGCTCGGCATTCAACCAAACACGACTTTGACAGCCTTCAATAATGTTTTGAGGTGATTTATGCTTTTCGTCTAACGGTACGAGTGAATTTCCTAATTCAATCAGTAATGCGTATTTGTCCATCCAGTCGTCAAACATACTGAACTCTTCAATGATATTGTCTTGTAATTCGTTGATTGTCATTTTTGCAATTAATATTTTGTTGAATGTCATTTGTTGTTTTAGCTAAGCATTGTGACTACCCTTTTTAATGCAGCCACAAAGTTATCAATTTCTTCTTTGGTATTGTAAAATGCAAATGATGCGCGTACAGTTCCGGGTATTCCAAGTGAGTCAATTAATGGTTGTGCGCAGTGATGTCCAGTACGAACAGCAATCCCAAGCTTATCGAGCAGAATGCCAATGTCGTATGGATGAATTTCATCAACAAGAAACGAAATTACAGAACTTTTTTCTGTTGCAGTACCAATAATTCTCATCCCATCAATCTCCATTAATCGTTGAGTGCCGTAAACTAATAATTCATGTTCATAGGCAGCAATATTGGATATTCCTATTTTTTCAACGTAGCGTAAAGCTTCTGCCAAAGCTGTTGAACCAATATAATCGGGTGTGCCAGCTTCGAATTTGAACGGTAATTCGTTATATGTTGTTTTCTCAAACGTAACAGTTTGAATCATTTCGCCACCACCTTGATACGGAGGCATTTGGTTTAGCCATTTCTCTTTGCCGTACAATGCTCCTATTCCGGTTGGACCGTAGATTTTGTGGCCGGAAAACACATAAAAGTCAGCATCAAGTTCAGTTACATTTACTTTTACATGAGGAACAGCCTGAGCTCCGTCAACTAATACAGGGATATTTTGTTCGTGAGCTATCTTTATGATTTCTGCAACCGGATTCACGGTTCCCAAAACGTTAGAAACATGGGTTACTGAAACAATACGGGTTTTGGGGTTGAGAAGTGTTTTGAAATTTTGAATATCCAGTTCGCCTTTATCATTCATTTGAATAACACGTAGCACCAGTCCTTTCCTCTCACAAAGCATTTGCCATGGAACGATGTTTGAGTGGTGTTCCATAACAGAGATAACAATTTCGTCGCCTTTTTCACAAAACACCTCACCAAATGAAGTTGCTACCAGGTTTATTGCTTCTGTAGTTCCTCGTGTAAAGATTATTTCCTCACGTTTTTTTGCTCCTAAAAAATCAGCCACAGTGGTCCTGGCAGCTTCATGTTCTTCGGTGGCTTTCTGGCTTAAAAAGTGTACCCCACGATGAATATTGGCATTTAGATGATAATAACCATTTTCGATTTTCTCAACTACACAACATGGTTTTTGAGTTGTGGCACCATTATCAAAGTATATCAGATCTTTATTGTAAATCTTCTCTTCCAAAATTGGAAAATCAGCTCGAATATGTTGTATCTCTTCTGTGTTCATGTTTAAAGAAACTGTTTGAACGTGTTTTTGTTCGACAAAGGTACGGATAATTTGCAAAATTGACAATCTGAAAATTGCTGAATCAAAGTTGGTTCGTTAAAGTTGTAATGGAATCTATGAAAAAATGTTATATCATGGTCAATCCCTAAGGAATCTTGTTTCTTTTTTGTTATTTTAACCCCTACCTGGATATCAATTGTGAATAAATGATGTACTTTTGTATGATTTTTCCCAAAACTGCTTTTTAGTAAACCACTTATGTAATCATGAATAAAACTGCTCTTACCAAACTTGTACCGCACATTGCTGCAATACTTCTTTTTATCTGCATTTCATATATGTATTTCACCCCAGTATTGGAGGGTAAACAACTAATAGGGCACGATACTGAGAGTTGGATATATATGGCTAAATCCACTATTGATTATAATGCTTCACACAATGATGTAGCTTTATGGTCTAATACAATGTTTGGTGGTATGCCAACATACCAGATATCATTGAAGCAACCTTATAATGTTATGAATTATGTTGAAAAAATACTGACAATATTCCCAGGTCCAGTCTTTTTTGTCATTTTATATCTAATTGGATTTTACATTTTACTTCTTTCTTTCAGGGTAAATCCCTGGTTGTCAATAGTTGGGGCAATAGCATTTACTTTTGCTTCTTATAATTTTGTGATAATTGCTGCAGGACATAATTCTAAAGCCATAACAATAGCATATATGGCTCCATTAATTGGTAGTGTATTCCTGGCATTCAGGGATAAGAAATTGTTGGGTAGTATCCTCACTGCATTTTTCCTTAGTTTAGCTATTCGTGCTAATCACGTTCAAATTCTTTATTATACGCTCATAGTTCTACTTATTTTTGCTGTTGCTGAACTAATCTTTAGTGTAAAGGAAAAGGAACTTAAAGGTTTCTTCAAATCAGTTGGGATGTTGATTATTGCTGCCGCAATTGCGCTTGGCATTAATGCTATGACTTTGTGGACTACATATGAATATGGTCAATATACAATGCGAGGAGAATCTAACGGACTTACTGTAGATACTCAAAATTCACAACAAGGACTTAATAAAGATTATATTACTCAATGGAGTTATGGCATAGACGAAACAATGACATTGCTAATCCCCAATTTTAAAGGTGGAGCAAGTGCTGTTGCATTGGATGCGACGAGTGAAACTGGTAAAAAACTTTCCGGATTCGGAGTGCCAAATGTAGAAAAAATGCTAAAGGAAATGCCATTGCCACTTTATTGGGGTGATCAACCTGGTACTTCAGGTCCTGTTTATATTGGTGCTATTATTTGCTTTCTTTTTGTGTTAGGCCTTTTTATTGTTGAGAAAAGAATTAAATGGTGGCTACTTCCAATGATTGCATTGACATTAATGCTTTCGTGGGGTAAAAACTTTATGTGGCTCACGGATTTATTTATCAACTATGTACCTATGTACAACAAGTTCCGTACAGTTTCAATGACCTTGGTGGCTACTTGTTTTGGTATGACTTTGCTGGCGATTTTGGCCCTTAAGGAAGTCTTTAATGAATCAACAGATAAACAAAAATTGATTCGACCATTACTTATAAGTGCAGCGATTACCGGTGGAATTGCGCTTATTTTTGCACTTATTCCATCATTGGCGGGAAGCTTTGTGTCACCTGCAGATGCTCAGTTTAAAGGTGATTATTCGTTCCTAAAGGAAACATTGCCTTTGGATCGTGAGTCGATGTTACGTTCAGATGCATTTCGTTCGTTGGCATTTATCATTGGTTCAGTAGGTTTGCTGTTTTTGTACATTAAAGGAATGTTGAAAAAGAATGTTGCTTATGTATTGTTGGGGATCTTAATCATTTTTGACTTAGCTCCTGTATCAAAACGGTATTTGAGCAACGATAATTTCCAAAAGAAACGTAAAATAGAAACATTAATTTTGCCATCTACTGCTGACAAAATTATTCTTCAGGATAAATCTAACTACCGTGTATTGGATGCAACTACAGATGTTTTTCAGGATGCTAAGCCGTCCTACTTTCATAATAATATTGGTGGGTACCATGCCGCAAAACTTCGTCGTTACCAGGAACTGATTAATATGCAGATTACTGCTGAGATGGGACAACTCTTTGGAGCTTTCGGACATGCTAAATCATTCGACCAAATTGCACCAACTCTTGACTCATTGGGCGTGTTGAATATGCTTAACATGAAGTATCTGATTTACAATAAGGAAGCAGCACCGTTGGTAAATCCGTATGCAAATGGTAATGCCTGGTTTGTGAAAAATATCCGAATCGCTGCTGACGCCAATGAAGAAATGAAATTGGTTGGGGAGATTAATACTAAATCAGAAATGGTTGTTGATAAGTCATTTGCTTCACAATTGCCAACTTCGCTTACTGCTGACAGTTCGGCTCATATTTCTCTGACTAAAAGCGAACCAAATCATTTGACTTACAACTTTAGTTCTAAAACCGATCAGGTGGCAGTATTCTCGGAGGTATATTACGACAAAGGCTGGAATGCGTATATAAATGGACAAAAGGTTCCGTATGTACGTGCAAATTACCTGTTGCGCGCAATGGCACTAAAAGCCGGTTCTTACGAAATTGAATTTAAGTTTGAACCCAAAGCTTATAGTGTTGGTAATATACTCTCGTTGATTTCGTCAATAATATTAGTCTTGTCAATTTTGATTTATTTATTTTTTCAATGGAAAAAATCTAAAAATCAAATCGCAAAGTCTGAAATCAAAAAATAATATTCTCAGAAAGATATGACTAAAGAAAAAATGAGTATCGGGAAACCGGGTTTAAGAAATATACAACTAACATCTACTGTTAGTATGTCGTTGGTGTTATTTTTGGTTGGAATGGTGTTTCTGTTATTGTTGGTGGCTCGGGATATGAGTACCTATGTAAAAGAAAATATCAATTTGTCAATTATATTGGAAGATAAAATTTCTACAGCCGAAGAACAGCGATTGGTGAAGTACCTGGAGGCATCTCCTTATGCCAAATCTGTGGAATATATTTCAAAGGAAGCTGCTTTAAAAGACCATATATCAAGTTTAGGCGATAATCCACAGGAATTTTTAGGTTACAATCCATTGAAGGCATCAATAGAAGTCAAGCTACATGCTCAATATGCAAATAACGAAAGTGTAGTTCTGATTCAATCTAAACTTAAAGCATTTGAGAATATAAATCAGGTTGTTTATCAGAAAGATATGGTAAGCCTGGTGAATGATAATGTAAGGAAGTTAAGCTTGGTATTACTGGGCATTGCAGCAATTTTACTTTTTGTTTCAATTGCTCTGATTAATAATACTATTCGATTGGGTTTATATTCTAATCGTTTCTTGATTAATACAATGAAACTTGTCGGGGCAACACCCTGGTTTATACGTAGGCCTTATTTGATAAGTAGTATTATAAATGGTCTCATAGCTGCTGTTATTTCAATCGTTTTATTAATCGGAGTTATAGTTTTTGTGCAAACAGAGTTTGGTGTGCCGGGAATGATAATGCCAACCGGAAACATTCTTCTGGTAAGTTTTTCAGTTGTCTTTTTAGGCGCTTTACTTACAGGAGTTTCGTCTTATTTTGCCGTAGGAAGATACCTGCGTATGAACTCGAATGAATTGCATATCATTTAATTACAATAGTACATTCTAAAAAATTCAATTACAATATGGAAGAAAATAAAGGTTTTACGTTGGGCAAAATCAATCTTATATTGATTGCCGTTGGTTTTGTTATTATCGTTTTAGGATTTTTCCTTATGGGTGGTTCTACAACCGGTGTTGAATATAATCCGGATATTTTCAGTGCACGTAGAATAACTGTAGCACCAATGGTTTCATTATTCGGTTTTGTTTTCATTATTTTTGCTATCTTATTTAAACCGAAAAGTAAATAAGGATGAGCATAATACAAACTATTATTATAGCCATTGTTGAAGGATTGACAGAGTTTTTGCCGGTTTCGTCGACAGGGCATATGATTATTGCTGAAAAAATTTTAAATGTAGAAAGTACAGAGTTTGTAAAAGCTTTTACAGTAAACATTCAGTTTGGAGCTATTCTTTCGGTTATAGTTTTATATTGGAAACGCTTTTTTCAAAGTCTTGATTTTTATTGGAAATTGCTTATTGCATTTCTGCCGGCAGCTGTAATCGGATTTTTGGCAAGCGATTATATTGATAGCCTCCTCGAGAATGTGACGGTTGTAGCTATAATGTTAGTTCTTGGTGGTATCTTAATGTTGTTTGTCGATAAATGGTTCGATAAAACAACAGAAGATCAGACTATGGATTGGAAACGATCTCTGAAAGTTGGTTTCTTTCAATGTATTGCAATGATTCCCGGCGTTTCCCGCTCCATGGCTACTATTGTGGGAGGTATGACAACCAAACTTTCACGTAAGAATGCTGCAGAATTTTCATTTTTTCTGGCTGTTCCAACTATGGCAGCAGCTTCGGGATATAAATTATTGAAAATTGTAAAAGATCCTACTGGTATATCCATGTTATCGGATAATTTGGTTAGCCTGCTAATCGGAAATATTGTGGCATTTATTGTCGCCATGATTGCTATAAAATTCTTTATTGGGTTTATTACCAAAAATGGATTCAAAGCTTTTGGATATTATAGAATTGTGGTAGGTGTCGCTATTTTAGTATTACTTCTCTTGGGAGTTGATTTAAGTATCTTATAATTTGAGTCCCTATTCAGACGTCAGTAGTGCGTCTTAAACGAATAAAAAATGGATTTTGTAAAGGGTGAAGTGTTGTATGTAGCTAAACCATTGAATTGGACTTCGTTCAATTTAGTGAGTAAGTTGCGTTGGAAGTTGCAAAAGACGCTTAAAATGAAAAAGTTGAAAGTGGGCCATGCTGGCACACTTGATCCTCTGGCAACGGGCGTGATGATAATTTGTACCGGAAAATCAACAAAACTTATTGAAGAATTTCAGTATCAGACAAAAGAATACATTGCAACTCTTGAATTGGGGGCCACAACACCATCATTTGATCTTGAATTGCCTGTAGATGCTACTTTTCCGACTAAACATATAACGCGCGCTTTGGTTGACGAGGTAATTCCACGTTTTATCGGTGAGATTTGGCAGGTTCCGCCGGCCTATTCTGCGGTAAAAGTGGATGGTAAACGAGCTTACGATTATGCCCGTGACGGACAGGAAGTTGAACTTAAACCAAAATTATTGGTTATAGATGAGATTGAGGTATTAGACTTTACGCTACCTGTGTTGAAAATCAGGGTGGTATGCAGTAAAGGAACTTATATTAGAGCATTGGCACGTGATATTGGATTAGCTTTGGGTAGCGGAGCTCATTTAATAGGATTGGAAAGAACCCGAATTGGAGAGGTTAGACTTGCCGATTGCTGGCAAATAGATGATTTGGTGCTACATGTTGAGGCTGAAATTCTCAAATCGCAACATGAAAATGATAACATGACAGTTATCGAAAATAATGAATTAGAAACAATTAAACAATAAAATATGAAGTTATCAAAGTTTAAGTTCAAGTTGCCGGATGAATTAATTGCGCAATATCCGGCAAAACATCGCGACGAGTCGCGCTTGATGGTAGTGCATCGCAAAACAGGCGAGATAGAGCACAGAACCTTTAAAGATGTGCTTGAATATTTCAACGAACATGATTTGTTCATTTTTAATGATACAAAGGTTTTTCCAGCACGGTTGTATGGAAATAAAGAAAAAACAGGAGCTCAGATTGAAGTCTTTTTATTACGTGAGTTGAACCATGAAATGCGGCTTTGGGATGTGCTGGTTGAACCTGCACGTAAAATACGTATCGGTAATAAACTCTATTTTGGTGAAGACGATTCGATTGTAGCTGAAGTAATTGACAACACAACTTCTCGTGGTCGTACATTACGTTTCTTATTTGATGGAACACACGAAGAATTCAGAAAAGGTCTTTATTCATTAGGTGAAACTCCACTTCCACGCAATATTACCCGTCAGGTAGAACCGGAGGATGCTGACCGTTTCCAGACTATTTTCGCGAAAAATGAAGGTGCTGTTTCTGCCCCTGCTGCAGGTATGCACTTTAGTAGAGAGTTGATGAAACGTATGGAAATTAAGGGTATTGACACTACCTATATAACTTCTCATATGAGTTTGGGCAACTTCCGTGATATCGATGTAGAAGATTTGACTAAGCATAAAATGGACTCGGAGCAAATGCTAGTTACCAAAGAAACTGCATTAAAGGTAAATAAAGCCCGTGATGAAAACAAGAGTATTTGTGCTGTTGGTGTAACTGTTATGCGTGCTTTGGAAACAGTAGTTGGAACTGAAGGTAAAATAAAATCCTATGATGGTTGGACAAACAAATTTATTTTCCCTCCTTACGATTTTACAGTAGCTAATTCAATGATTACAAACTTTCATTTACCATATTCAACCTTGATAATGCTCACAGCAGCTTTTGGAGATTATGATTTGATTATGAAAGCTTACGAGCTAGCTATAAAAGAAGAATATAAATTCGGAGTGTATGGTGATGCGATGTTGATTATCTAATTATTTTAAATATATAATATAAAAAAGGAGCATTTACCAATTGGTATATGCTCCTTTTTTGATATTTTCAATTGGGATTAGTTATTCTTAATCCATTCGTCCATCGACTTGGCTGCCTTTCGTCCATCACCCATTGCCAGGATAACTGTAGCACCACCTCGAACGATGTCACCGCCTGCAAATATGATTGGGACAGCGGACTGCATAGTATCATTGTTTACCACAACAGTTCCCCATTTGGTCACTTCGAGTCCTTCAACCGATTGTGGAATAAGTGGATTCGGTGACACACCAACACTTACAACGACTTCGTCTACTTCAATTAATTCAGTTTTACCCGGAATTTCAACAGGTGATCGGCGACCCGAAGCATCTGGCTCGCCCAGCTCCATTACCTGAAGCAACATGTGAGTTACACGTCCCTGTTCGTTACCAAGGTATTCAATTGGATTGTGCAAAGTCAGAAAGTCTATACCTTCTTCTTTGGCATGTTTTACTTCTTCCAAACGGGCCGGCATTTCTTCTTCCGATCTACGATACACTATCATAGCACGTTCAGCTCCAAGGCGACGAGCTGTGCGCACAGAATCCATGGCTGTATTGCCACCACCAATAATTGCCACTTTCTTACCTTTGAATACCGGAGTATCGGAATCTTCACTGGCTGCATCCATTAGGTTCACACGGGTGAGGTATTCATTTGATGACATTACACCAACCAGATTTTCACCTTTTATGTTCATAAAGCGTGGTAAACCAGCACCACTTGCAACAAAAATGCCTTTGAATCCATCGTCTTCCAAATCTTTTATTGAAATAGTTTTTCCAACAACGCAGTTCGTTACAAAATGAACGCCCATGGATTGCAGATTCTGAATTTCCACATCTACAATATCATTTGGTAAACGGAATTCAGGAATTCCATATTTTAATACACCACCAATTTCATGCAATGCTTCAAAAACAACAACTTCATAACCCAGTTTGGCCATGTCGCCTGCAAATGCGAGTCCTGCAGGACCAGAGCCAACAGCGGCAATTTTGATATTATTAGCTTCTGCAGTTTCAGGAACCGAGATATTGCCACTTTCACGTTCGTAGTCGGCAGCGAAACGCTCCAGATGTCCAACGGCAACAGCTTCTTTTTTCATTTTTAAATGTACGCATTGTCCTTCACACTGTTTCTCTTGTGGACAAACACGTCCGCATACAGCGGGTAGGGCAGAGGTTTCTTTTAGAGCTTTGGCCGCTTCCAGAAATTCCCCACGTTCAATATTCTTTACAAAGCGAGGAATGTCAATTCCAACAGGGCAACCTTGCATGCAGGTGGGATTTGCACAGTCGAGACAACGTTTAGCCTCTAGCATGGCCATTTCAGCAGTTAAACCAAGGTTCACCTCTTCCAAACGGCTATGGCTGCGGTATTCAGCATTGAGTTCAGGCATGTGAACACGGGGAATGTCGGTACGTTCTTTGGCTTTCATCGATTTGCGTAATTCATCACGCCATGCCAATGCTCTTTCTTCACTATGATTCATAATATTTACTCTTTTATGATTAATGATTACTGAAATTAGCCATTTCTTCCCGTTCAATATCTCTGTATCCACCCAAACGCATCAACATTTCATCAAAATCAACCAAATGTGCATCAAACTCGGGTCCATCGACACAAACAAATTTTGTTTTTCCACCTACACTTACGCGGCAGGCACCACACATTCCGGTTCCATCTACCATAATTGTATTGAGCGATGCCAGGGTGGGGACTTCGTATTTTTTCGTCAGTAAGCTTACGAATTTCATCATAATAGCCGGCCCGATTGTTACGCATAAATCCACTTTTTCGCGATTTATTACCGATTCTACTCCGTTTGTAACCAAGCCCTTAGTGCCGTAAGACCCATCATCTGTCATAACGATTACTTCGTCGGAATGCAGGCGCATTTGTTCTTCAAGGATAATTAAGTCTTTGTTACGCGCTGCTATTACCGTAATTACGCGGTTACCAGCTTTTTTCAGAGCTGCGACTATGGGTAACATGGGTGCAGTACCAACTCCACCACAAGCGCAAACAACCGTTCCAAAGTTCTCGATATGTGTCGCTTTTCCTAATGGGCCAACCATGTCAGTAATATAATCACCGGCTTCAAGTGCACATAATTTCGATGATGAAACGCCCATTTTTTGCACTACAAGGGTAATTGTTCCTTTCTGTAAATCGGCATCTGCTATAGTTAGCGGTATACGCTCACCTTTTACACCTACTTTTACCATGACAAAGTGACCGGCTTTTCTCGCTTTTGCAATAAGAGGTGCTTCCACTTCAAATTTTATTACATTGGCTGAGAAATTCTCTTTACTGACAATTTTATTCATATTCGTGAGTTTTTTGAATTCTGACGCAAATTTACAAAATAAACTGTCTTATTGATTATAAAAACAAATTAAATATGAACAATTATGTGACTAATTTGTATTAAAAAGCACTGTTTAATGTTGAATTTCCGGTTTTAAATAAAAATGTGTACTTTTGCGACACGATTTTAAATAATAGTAACACCATGCCAGTAGCCCGCTTTGGAGTTTCACTCGAAAATGAATTGTTAGATGCATTGGATGCCTATGTGCTGGAGAATAAATTTCCAAACAGGTCGCAGGCTATTCGGCAGCTTATAGAGAAAAATATTGTAGAAAGTAAGTGGAAATGTAATAACATTGTAGCCGGTGCTATCATTATTAATTACGATTACAATAAGAATGATGTACAGGCAAAGTTGTCTGAAATAAAGAAAAAAGCTCTCAATGAAATTCTATCGGCCCAGTGCTTTTATATTTCAGCGGATAAAGCTTTGGAAATCATAGCTGTGAAAGGTCCTTCTCATACGCTAACTGAATTGTCAGAAACGATTATTGGCATTAAAGGTGTTGAGCATGGTAAGTTGATAATGAGTAAAGTGGACTAATTTTTTTTGTTTTCATGGTGACACGAATTTTATTATTAATAACACGATAGCATTTAATTTGCATTCGGATTAAATTGAAAATAACAACTATATAGAATAAATACTAATACATTAAATAATAAACAAGTAATGAAGCAGAAAATCAATTTCTTGATAATAATGGCTCTGATAGCCAATTTGAGTTTTTCTCAAAACAATTCAAAGGACTCTCTTAGACTTGATGAAGTGGTGGTTACAGGTTCAAAAACGCAAGTGTCGCGCAAGGTCGTTCCGCTTTCGGTTTCACAAATATCGCAGAAAGATATCGAACGCAGTGGGCAAATGAATATTCTGCCTGCTTTGAATACCTATGTGCCCGGTGTTTTTGTGACTGAACGCAATGCGCTTGGCTTCGGGGTATCGAGTACAGCTGCTGGTTCAATTACCATGCGCGGTATAAGTAGTTCGCCAAATACTGATGTGTTGGTGTTGATTGATGGAAATCCACAATATCAGGGTATTTTTGGCCATCCGCTTGGGGATGCTTATGTGGCTTCTGACGTAGAAAAAGTAGAAATTATACACGGACCGGCTTCGTTTCTTTATGGATCAAACGCTATGGCCGGAGTGATTAATATTATTACAAAGAAACAACATGATGAAGGTTTGAAAGTGAATGTTGGAGCTTCTTACGGATCTTATAATACGCAAAAGTATTACGGAACAGTTGGATATAAAAAAGATAAATTGAGCCTTTTTGCTTCGATAAATCACGACCAAACCGACGGAACCCGTGCAAACACTGATTTTAATATCAACAATGGATACGCAAAGGTAGGATATGAGCTGAATAAGAAGTTTAATCTGACAGCCGATTTTAGTATAGCCAAGTTTAATGCCAGCGATAATGGATCTATTTATCTTCCGGCTCCTGCTCCGTTCAATATCGATGTTACCCGTGGTAAAGCGTCGATATCGGTCGATAATAAGTTCGAACACTCGGAAGGTGGTTTGAAGATCTATCACAATTTTGGTAATCACATTCTTTCGGACGGTTTCCGTTCTACCGACCGAAATAGCGGTGCTATGCTTTTCCAGACTTTTAAATTAGCTACCGGAACTAATGTGACTGTTGGAGCTGATTTTAAACAATATGGCGGTAAGGTAACAAATCAACCCTTTTTGTCTGTAAATGACTCGTTGATTACAGTAAATGAACTGGCTGCTTATGCTTACGCACAACAAACATTGTTTGATAAGCTGACCGTGAGTGCCGGATTGCGATTGGAGAATAACTCTAAATTTGGAACTGAACTTGTTCCTATTGGTGGATTGACATATAATCTGACTGACGCTACCACCTTTAAAGCTTCGGTGTCGAAAGGTTTCCGTAGTCCTACCATTATGGAATTATATATGTATGCTCCAAATCCAGATTTGCAACCGGAACGTATGATGAACTATGAAATAAGTTGGTTGCAATCATTGCTGAACAATAAATTGAATATCGAGTTGACAGTATTTAAGGTAAAAGGTGATAATCTTATTCAGGTTGTTGCACCGCCATTTCCGCCAAAGAGACAGAATGTTGGTTCGTTTGACAATCAGGGGATTGAATTCTCAGCTAAATATGCCGTTACTAAAAACCTGTTCATTCATGCCAATTACAGTTATTTGACTCTGAGCAAAGTAGTTATTGCCGCACCCCGTCAACAGTTGAATGTAAGTGCCAATTACAGCTATAAAATTTGGAATCTGAATGTATCATCACAATATATCGAAAAGTTATACGCGTTAAATTCAGCTAATCCGTTTTCTCCGGTAATTGTTACTGTTCCTGATTATTTTCTGTTGAATAGCCGTTTATCTGTACGCCCGTTAAAGCAACTTGAAGTGTTTGTGGCTGCTAATAACCTGTTGAATAGACAATATCAAATCAATTACGGTTACCCTATGCCGGGAATTAATTTCAACGGAGGGTTTAATGTGAAGTTTTAAAACCAGAAACATTAGTTTCAGTGAGGAGGATATTTCTTCAATAAACAAACGGCAGCATCTTGATTCAGTTCAAGATGCTGTTTTGTTTATGAAACGTAAGAATAAAACATTTATATTGAGATCTTTGTTAGTAAACTAACTTTATCTTTTAAAAACAACCTGAAAAATTACCCAAATGAAAAAAGTAACTATTGCTTACCCTAAAATTGCCCTTTTGGCTTTTGTACTTGTATCTATATTGTTTTTTATAAGCAGTTGCACGAGTACTAATGAACCTGCTGCTAACGAAGTCTTTATACAGGGCATGGCATTTTCTCCGGCAACATTAACTGTAACAGCTGGAACTACTGTGAAATGGACCAATAAAGATGGTGTTGCGCATACGGTAACCTGTGATACCGGACTATTCGATAGTGGAAATGTTGGTGCAAACGGAACATATAGTCACGCATTTACAACTGCCGGAACATATAACTACCATTGTACTTATCATTCGTCCATGACCGCAAAGGTTGTTGTGAATTAACGTGAATCAGAATCGATGCAATTGACCTGATTCAGTAGAGACTTTCAAATCCGTTCGTATACTTTTTTGCGTTTGTGGGTTTTCATTCTCAACACTTGTTTGCGGTTGGGGGTATTACTGCTAAAGCTAACGTGTACCCAAGCTGGTCGGAGGTCGTCGCCACCTTGCCATATAAGTTGATCGAAGGGGAGGTGCTGACGGATGAGATGAAAGAGCTGTGCGTTGTCAATGCTTGTAAGGTCTACGGCTTCGCCTGTGCAGTGCTGTGAGTTGAGATCTCCCCGGTTATGCTTGTTTACCTCTTCTGAGCGGAACCCTGACTTTATTTTAATTTCTTTGCCAAATAAATTCCGCAAAGGTTGCAATACGTGGTAAGTAAGCTCTGACAGGCGTTCAATGTCATTTTCAGTCGGAATATTGAGGAATGGAGAATTCGTAGCTGTAAGCTCGGCTAGGGAAAAATCTTTTGAGAATTTCATAAGAACAAAGTTTGATTGAAAATTATTCCAGTTATTCGATATTCATTTACTCTAATGGTTGGGAGTCATTGTTTTTTTTATCCTGTAAATTTCTTTTCGGGTAGGGCAATTGCAAATTGTATATTTGCCAAAGTTCATCCGATAGTGGCAAATGACTTCGTTACATTTTATCGAGCGCGATTCGCCATTCACACAATGACTCACTTTTCCATTTAAGCACACTGTTTTGTCGGCTTTCAGGCATTCAAAATGCCTTCTACAGTGAGTGGTTTCCTGAATGATTTTTTCGTCGATCTCCATCTGTTCGGTTATTCTTGGCTATTTTTTACGTACATGCCCGTTATTTTAATTTGTGCAATTTACATGTCTTTCTTTTGTGGAGATGCTGTTTGTCAAGGAAACTTCCCACAAGTGTGTTAATATCACTTGCAGGAAGAACTTGGGTGTAATTCACTACCACTACTACCCATTTAAAACAAACGATTGAGAATTTACTCCCTACATCCCGAAATGACAAGGTTTATATCTTTTCGGGATATTGGAAATACGAATCAAAAACAACAGAGAAATTTATAGCTAATCAGGTTTTGTCAGAAATTTAAACGCTATGTAAAGTACGAGAAATGAATGTTAGAAAGAAATGTAATTTATTTTGAAAGCCAGCTAAGCTTTGGGTGGCGGAATAATGACTGGGTCTTTACCCGGTGTCGTTGATCCAGTGTCACCCTCAGTATTAAACTGAATTCTGTACGCTAAGTTTGAAAAACGTAATTGTTGGTTGTTCTCCAACGAGAATCTTTTTGTTGCCATGTGTGATTATCTTGAATTGATTGTGAGTAAAAATTCTGAGGCAAAGTAAAACAAAATAGATCGAATATTTTTCGAATATCCGATATTTATTACATGTACAGGGTGATGGTTATGACCTCTGTAAATATTTGTTTTACAGCAATGTACGTTTTGTTATCTTAATGTTTACATGTACAGGCTATTTTGCACATGAGAAAGTAGTAGTAAAATGATCAAAAATTAGACAGGAAGTCGGTGAGACTTTGGTCATTTTAGAATTGAAGTCTTTTGTGGAATCATCCGCGTTGCGTAGTCACAGAATCTATTTGAAGGTCTTAAAAATGTAGCAAAAATACCCCGAATCACAATTCGGTTTACAGATGTTTGGCAATCTATTCTGCTTCATTGTAAACAAAAAGAAAAGCCCCTTGTCCTTGCGGATATACTCATTAAATGTATAAAATCTGCACATTGTCACTGGGATTTGTCGCTCGGTTTACAGCTTGGCTTGCCAAGAATTCCAGTTTTTGTATTCTTTGGAACCAACGGTCATGACCGAAGGGAATAATTTTAATCCAGCAGCATATCCGGTAGTGCTGCCGATTTTCGTGTTTCGGATTTCAAATCCTTATAATACAAGAAGGTGGGATCGCAGATCCCACCAACCATGCCGCTCCATTTTCTCATTTGATGATTATTGCATATCCCTGAGGACTCTGGGTTTTCATATTCATTTAACTCATTCTAATTTCTTCAATTTCTCTTATAATGAAAGCCGCACAAGCTTCTTTAATATCAAAGTATTCTATTGGTGCAATATCTCTATTTGAAGGAAAATACCCAACAGCATATGTGCTATTTTCATTTTGTTTCAAGTACCACCCAGAGCTACTCCTTTTATTTTCGGACCAACGAACCCATTTGTCGATGAACTCTGGATGAATTGTAAGTTCGTTAAGAATGGAGGCTTCATTAATTTGATTATACATTTCAAAATATCCTGTTTCCTTTAATAACGTATAGATCGACACATTACTCTTCTTATAAAACTCCGTAGTAAGACTTATGATCCTATTGATAACTATGTTGTCCATTTTAATTTATTTTACAAGTTGAGTTCCATTACGAATTAATCTATAACCTTTTTCAATTAAATAATCTAATTCTTTCCGGAATGCACCCGTAACTTTGTTAATGCCTGAAACAGGGTCTCCGTTTTAGACAGACTGCACTAGACACCGAATGTAAAACTACAGACTTGGACAAAAAAGGAATACATCACCTCATTTTAACACCAATTATCTAAATTCCAGCCCCTTTCAATATTTTCTTTTAATGAATTACCACTCCAAATTCCCCATGGAGAGAGTTTCTTTTGTTTTTCATTCAATTCTTCAACAAACTGTATATTCCAAGTTTCAGTGTTTACAATGTCCCAACCCAAATGATTTCCACGTATATTATGTTCAGTACGCATAAACTCTGGTTTTGTAAAATTATCACTTGGATAAAATCCTACAAATCTAACTATTTTCATTTTTATTGAGATTGGTAAAGCAAAAAAAATCATATAATCTTCCTTTTGAGAAATTATTTCATCCATATTATCTGGCTTTTCTTTAAAAATACTAGGTAATACTCTAATTAAATTCCCTAAAGTTTTATCTTTATAAATATAATGCAAATAAGACTTTCCTTTTGATGTTTCTATTTCAAAAACATCTCCTAACTTTATTTTTCTAGAATTCATATCCTATTGACTTTAAAATTTGATATCCTCTTTCTAAACTTTGTTTGTATATTGGATTAGAAGTAGCAATACTATTGATTTTATTTAACAAAGTGCCGCCGTTTTTACCTAATTTGTGAATTTCTATTAAAGCTTGTTCGACAGATCTTGCGTCATATCTAGATATGTTCTTTATTAATGGATTTATAATAAATCTATCAGCGTGTTGAGCTGCTCTTCTTGCAAAATCACCAGTAATGCCAACATATTGTGTTACCTTATTTTCCACAGAAAGATACACGACATTAGTTCCTTCTTCAGCTGCCTGGACAGCTTCTTTCCCAACTATTCTAACTAAAATAGTTCCCCCAACTTCTTCTATACAATAAGCCGCTCCCTCTCCCACGAAAAACAACGTACCTTGTATAATTAAAAATCTATTTGCTTCATCAATTTTTTCAGCAGCTTTTACCCTGTTTTTTGAACCTTCATCTAATTTCTTTCTATCTTTTGGATCATCTGGATTAAGACCCCAACCAAAGTAGCTTAAGAAATCGTTTTTTAAATTCTCTAATAAATCCGGTTTCTTAATATTGTCGTCTTTATTTTCACTAGGAGCTTTATAAATAGTCGTTACATCATTGTCCGTTAAACCATGATCATCCATCCATTCTTTAGTAGAATACATTCCCGTAGGATCAATCATATTTACTGGATTACCTTTGCAATATGCATATGGACTTATACTTGGAGTTAATTCTGCCAGCGGATCCACAGTTGGGATAAAGTCAGCAGCAGGGTAATATCCTCTAGCTCCGTAGTCATAGGTGTCATACCCATGCATTTCTACAAACTCCTTATTGTTGTATTTATATGGCTGATGTCCCGGATAATCACTTGTATTACTTGCCCAAGGTAGCCCACTAGGATAATACTGTGTACGTTGGTAAGCAGAGTTTGTTGATGTACCAGCCTGCCACACTTCCCGTACATTTCCCAAATGATCGTATCGGTTATAATACATAAGAAACTTATTGGAATATCCTTCTGGATTTTTAAATTTCATATAAAACAAGTTATATGGGCTTCCATTAAGTGTTTGATATTCAATGTTACCAATATATATTGTTCCACTCTGGTTAGTCACTCCGGATTGATACGTCCAGTTACACACAGAGTCTTTATCCATCGGAATTACAGTAGAAACTACCCTTGTGAAATATTCTGTTCCGAGCTTCCGCCCGTCGGCGGCATAGCGATTAATAATCTGATTGCCATTGGCAAATTGAATAGAGTCCGGCAAATTTAATAAATTATACCGAATAGTAACAATATTCCTATCATAATCTTTGATCATATTTCCATTTTTATCGTACAGAAACTCTGTTGTCTGATTTGCCCCATTGTTATACTCCTTAACCGACGATAAATTAAGGTTGGTGTATGCATCACTTATAGCTTTCACCTGATTGCCATTGTATGTCATTTGCAGAAAATCAATGCCGCTATAATCCTTATCGCGCCAAAGACGTTGTACGTTCCCCTGCTTATCAAAATCAAACTGTTCTCTGTTATTCGGAGCATACAACGTACAACCCGAAGTTTGATATCCGGTAGCTAATCTCAATCGGTTTAGCTGGTCATAATTATACACATAAGCTTTCTTAACTCCGTTGTATAGCCATGTGGAAGCAGCAATATTGCCATTGTAGCAGGGTGTAGTCGTTGAACAAAGATTGGATGTATTATAAAACAACTCTTCTTTAAAGCCTCCACTCTTAATACTACTCACCCAATTTCGAATATTGTAAGTGTAACTTACCGTATCAGTGGTATTATGTCTGAAGTTAGTGGTCAATCTACCCAGCTCATCATAATACTTACTACAAAGCAAAACTGTTGGTTTCGTACTATATTGATAATAGGTTGTGGTAGGTCGCCCGGCATTGTCATAATCATAGGTATATACTTCAGGTAACATGGTTTGGAAAGAAGTATTGTGTTCTTTGCGATTGCCACGCAATCGTCCCGCAAAGTCGTAATGATTATATACAATATCATAGCCTCCCGCTTGGTTATTTGAACGTGTCTGAACCACTTGTCCTTTGTCATCGTAATATAAGGCTGTTACCAAATAATTTCCAGTTTTATCTAAAATATATGTACGGGTTCCAGTAAGCAGTCCATTGGCTTTACCAAAACTATACATAGCATCGTATCCGGTAAGACTAGAATAAATTAGTTTCAGGCTATCTATAGCTGTTTGCATTTTTCGGAAATTATAATTGTCGTAATAATTCACAACAAGGGGTGTTATTTCACCCGAAAAATAATTGTTACTATAGCCAGTGTTATAAAATCCGGTTGTACCATTAAAGCTTTCAGTTAAAACCTTCCCGTTAATTTCCGTTTTCAGTTGAGTTCGCGAATTGTTTCGTGTCATAATTCCTGTATAGAGCACCCTCCCAAAAACATCATATTTTGTAACAGTCCATTTATTTTTCTGTCGTTGGTTACCATCTTGCGAGAGTACTAATCTATCTGCCTTATCATAAACCATACAAATACTATCACAACCCGGCAGGCGTTTCATACTTTGGTTGTCACGTTCGTCGTATTTATACACGTAGGCATACCGTTTCAGCACGCCATGGTTATCATCAATTACACCCGATGTGGGCAGCGAGTCGGTGGCTATAGGAGGTAGCACATAACTCAATTGCCCCAAATCGTTATACACGTAGCAGGTTCGCACATCGGTGCTGCTTTGAGTCATCACCACCCGTCCCAGTTTGTCTTTATATTCCGTGGTGGGTTTGCTGTCTTCGTCGGTTGTCACTGTTTTATACAGAGTATTTGCATCAAAATATCCGTTGCGCTGCAATTGTTTTGTGCTGCCCACAAAATAGTAGGGCACTTCGTTCGATACGTTTGTATGAAAAGCAATACTCTTTTTCTTAGAATTAGCATACCAGTCAGTACCTGTCCCGTATTGTCCGGTTACTCTGCTTAAGGGAGAGTTCTCATATTCAGTGGTGGCATACGGCTTGTTATCGTAATTATAATAGCTCCTCGGGCTTCCCTGAGTTATGGCGGTTGGTGTCACATATGCACCCGGGGTGCCTCCAAAAACAAACGGAAGCCAGTTACGATACTGCCGCCCGGCCACGTCGTATTCTACAAGGCTTACAAGGTCACCACCCGTTGGTGTTACTCCTTTTTGCACTGTTTCTACAGGCCGTCCCAGTCCATCGAAGTATTGAATCACATCGATCGAACTACTTGCATTAGCATCCTGATAGGTCTTGGTCAGAACATAGTTCTGAGTGCTACTCTGTGCCAATATCCATACGGGCACAAGCATTAAACTGATTATGTATATTGAATGTTTCATAAGAATATATTTACTTAAAAAGCCCTGTGTTCTGATTGTTACTTACTGATTATAATAATGGTATTGATATTCCTTCATAAGATTATCATTTGTATCCGTAATCCACTTTAAACGATTGAAATTATCATATTCGTAATTCGTGACAACACCATTAGGATCTATCTTCCTAACTATTCCGACAAGTTGCTTGTATGTATATATAGTAATTTGAGAAGTGGGAAGATTGGATTTCAATGAATTTAGTGTTGCAATATTTTCATCAGTTATCGTATTGCTTAAAGCTAAGTTATTAACTACCGATATGCCTCCGAGTAACGATGTCACCTTATCTATTGTTGCATTCTTTATTTCTGCTATGGGATACTGATAGTTATAACCCCAGAGATAAGCTGTCGAAATACCTTTTTCTGTTATTTGGGTTATATTCGATTTTGAATCATATTTATATGATATTGATGGCGATTTTTCATATCTTCCATCAACTATGTATTGAGGAAAAGTGGGTGTAGAGTAACGACAAAAAGTTGAAAGTGGCGAAGAAGTTTCAATTGAATAAATTGAATCCGGCAAATAGTTACTCGTCCCATGCATACCATAATAAAAGAGTTTACCTCCAATTACATTCCTGTTTTTATAGATGAGAATTTCAATTGGTGAATTTAGGAAGTTGAGATACTTCATACTTTTACAGTTTGTTGCCAATGTAGTTGAAATAACTCTTGATCCTGCCGAACTACTAGTTCCGGGAGCGGGGGCATAATATTGACCATCAACATGGAATGGATATGTATAAACAGTCGTTATAGAATCTCCATGACTATCTTTCTCCGTTTGATTGACGATTATAGGGTAGTTGGTGTCATATTTGAACTTTGTTTCATTAATTAATGAATCCGTGTTGTTGTAAGTAATTTCTTTTTTGTGGCTTAACAACATTGAATATGTATATATTTTATATGCTGACCCTTCATCGTAGGATGTTGAAATAGTAGGACAAATGTTAGAATTGCTTGCTTTCATTGATCTCACATAATTAAAGCTTGAATTGTCACTTTTTACATAATCCATAACACTCTTTTTAACCTTTACACCATTAGTATTATAATCTTCCTTAAAAAGTAAAAGTCCACGTTCCTGATCTTTCGAAGCATAAGGTTCATAAGGTGTACTTGACAACTGTATGATTGTATCAGCTGCTTCATCCATTCTTCCATTATCAAAATTTGTGAATATATATCTGGTAAATGTACTATCATTACATTTCTCAATCACCTCAGTGTAACCAATATGGTTTCCATACGTATTATTAGAGCAGGGTAAAACGGATTGAGAAGAAAAAAGTGTTTTACTCATTCTTGCATTATTGTCGTTAAATGAATATACTATATATTGATCAAAAAAATATTGTATTTGCCCTCCTAAAACACCACTCGATTTAATGCTGTTTTCTTTATTTTGCAAATAATCGCTTGTATAGTAATATTCTTTATTTATATACTCATCTTGTATATTACCTGTTGGAGAATTAATAATTTGTTTAATTCGTACTCCACCTGCAAGTTTATTTACTGGAAGTTCGTTACAACTTTCCCATCTCTTAAGACTTAATTGTTTTCTATAATTGTGTGGTTCAAATATAAAACGAGTATATCCTCCTGTAGGGTAAGTAATCTTTGACAAGACACCATATAAAGTATAATTCGGGTCTGCTTCTCTTAAATTATAATAGTTTGAATAGTTGTCTATTGCTGCATATTTGTTGTTGAAAAATCCCCAATGATCAACTTTATTTGACAAATAAGGTGGTAACAGAGTCTTATTATAGTAATCAAATGTATATAGTTTGCTCTGCCCATCTGTCCCTTTTTCAACCACACTTGTTAAAAACAAGCGATCAACACCTGTATTGTTGTATATAAAATTGAATGATTTTAAAATAGAATCGTCTTTCCTCTTAATAGATATTTTATCCAATTTATACCATTTGAGATTCTCTAAACATTGGGGGTACCCTTGTTGTGTTGAATTTAAATATTTGAGAAATTGAAAAGAAGAAGTTGAATTATACCAATTAGTATATGCGTAATTATAAATCGAATTGCTGTACCTTAATTCCATCGTAAAACTTCTATCAAAAGAAATGATACAATCTGGAGTTGTGATTGTTTTCAAATATATTGGAGAAATTAGATTTCCCCCGTACCCATATTCAATTGAAGTATAACTTGTTGATGAACATCCAAGATTCAGGTTAAATATCCCATTATTGAATGTGTATTCACCAAAGGTTCCCAAATCATGATTTATTGAGAGATACATTTGATTTATAAAATTATCTCTTTCGTAAGTATAATTAATTTCACTGCCGTTTGGAAGAATTATTTTAGTTAGATGCCATGTGGTAGCAACCCAGTTGCCTCCTGATTGATTGAAAAAATCAATTGAATATTCCAAAGAAGTGTTATCACCTCCAAAAAAATATTTAGTGCCATTTTCTGAAATAATTGTAAATCCTTTAAATGAAGGGGGACAGCCGACATTTTGAAGTTCAGTTCCAGAAATATCAAATGGAATATTTAGGTACTGATTATCAAAAATGATTTTAAGTGGTTTATCGCATTGTACTTTCCAACTTCCATCTGATCCAATTAGGAATTTTCCATGATAGTCTAAAAAATTAAAAGAAAATTCATCCGGTTGTGTATCTTTAAATAATGATTCATCTCCTTGTGCAATTTGCCGTAAATATGTTCGCCGATTCCAATTACTTCCATTTAATATATTGTGATTGTAAAAATATCCACAATAATAATAGCTACCATTTGCAGGTGTTAGATTTGTATTTATATTCTCGTCCGGAAGATCATTTACTATGCGAGTAATTACTCCTCCCGTATTTAAATTCCAACCTAACCCTGTCCAACCGGGATGTTGATCAGGTCGTATTCCTGATGCATGATAACTTAAACTAATGGGTAATTTGAAACGATTTTGACTTACTTCGTATATTGGAATTTCTATAGAAGGAGTACCTGTATATAAAGAAACTGGCACTTCACCATATAGGCCTAAATTTGCAGTAGTTGGACTAAGCAGACTAGTAGGTGCCTTTGGAATTTGAGCTTGATTTGTAAAATAAAAACCAATACAAATTACTAAAAATATTGTCCTTTTCATAATAAAGATATTTATTTAAATTTTCATATTATTTCATTTCTTAACCACCACTCTCTGCATCACCATATCGTCCACATGTACATACAACGTGTAGGTTCCTGTTAGTAGGTTACCCATATTTATAGTGGTTGCACTATAACCTTCGATTCTGTTTTCAGGCGAGGTGCTGCATTGAGCTACTCCAATGTTATTATGGAGTGTAAACCACACTTTGGCTGGTCGGGTAAGTTTATATGTTACATAGAGGTTATCTATCACTGGATTAGGCATATATTGCCCTTCGGTAAACACTCTCGATATATCCTGCGTAAGCGTCGTCCCTGTGTCGGTTGTTGTAGTTGCTTGCCCCACCGATATTTGTTTTTCGGGCGGGTAATAAAACGAGGTCGAGAATACTGTCGTATCATTCATGCTTTCACCCAGTTCATCTTTTTTGTCTCCTTTTTTACTGAGGGTGGTTTTAATGCTTTCAAATACCGGATAACGGATTCCTGCGGCATACCATGAGTAAGTGTCTAGTGTCATTTCCACGCTGTCTTTTCCAGTTTTCGTATAATGTCGCAGCGTTCGTACTCGCAGAGCCTTTTTTACAGTTTCAAATTCGGGTAACTTCAACTCACCTTCGGCATCGGCTATTACACGGGTATAGCCTTTCACATAGATAGAATCGCGATGGCAATACTCACCTGCTCCCTTAAATTGGCTGTACAGTGTATCTCCATAGGCAAAAGGAAATTTCAACTTCAATTCAGGTGTTACATATTCCATATAGGTGGTTGAGTTTTCAAACCCCGTAGCCCATAGGCTATCATTCTTTTGGAGGTAGTAATAACGCGTATTGTGTTCCATACCACAGAGTCGGTTCATTTGGGTAGAATCCGGGATAAAATAATCAAGTTTGTAGTCCTCGTTTATGGGTTGTACCATACTAAAGTCCCAGTGTAAATCTTTACCCGAGGATTCGGGGTCTTTAAATTCAACCTGTTGCTTTACCAGCTGGTCGGCAGCTCGGTAGGAGTTATACTCCGAAGTAAGACTGTGCTGCGCTGCAGCACTAAGCATGATACTGCAAAAAAATAAGGTTAGTGTAAGTTTGTTCATAATTGAGAAGTATTAGTTAATAGATAAAATTATTTTAAAATTTTCCAATCCCGATAATTCGAGATTGGAAAAGACTTCAATTTCTCATTCAGTTATTTTTTCAACCTACTACGATAGCACTAACCGGGGTACTCCACGGACCGCACTCGCCACGGGTGTTAATCCACCGAAGCCAATAATAAACTATCTTACCCACCTTTGCACCATCAAATAATATAGTATAGGGTGTAGCGGTACAGATGCCTACATAATTCATTTCAGAAACATCTTTAGGAGGATCGCCATCTACCTTCGTGTAAATCTCGCAACCGTGTACACCTTCGGGTTTTGCCTTGCTACGACTTGAGGTTTCGTCGTGAAAATTAATTGTGTGTTGTTTCCGTACAGAAAAGTCAATAGAAGCTACAGGGATAGTTGTTGGTTTCGCTACAGGTGTATGTGTGCCTGATTTTACCGTCAAACCCATGAGGGTACGGTCGCTATCGGTTACCTTACTGTTGCTAGCCAACCATTCAGCAACAAATGGGCGAATAGAAGTTACATAGTCAGTGTGTGCGTCATCTTTTGCCACTACATCAACTGACGTACGGTTTTGTTTGTTACTTGCTTTGGCATATGCCGTTATCCAAGCGTTTTGTTTTGATTTTACCGCTGCAAAATCAGGTTCTGGAATTCCCCAAGCAACTAAATTCAGGGCTACATATTCAACTAATGTTCCTTGCCACAAGTTGAATTCAGAATCGCTACGTGGAATAAAATCTGCAGTACTCATACATTTTTTGTTTTAGTTATACAATTGAAAATTACTATGTTGTGAATAAATTATTTTGGTATATCAGGCAATGTGCCTTGTCTGCGATTGTATCTTGTTTATATACAGGTGTTTCGGGTAGCTTCCCGAATGTCCGGTATAATTCTGATCTGTTTTAATAGAGCTATTCTAACGTTTTTTATCTTTAAAAGAATGTTCCGTATAAGTCTGCGGAAGTTTCGTATAACTCCACGGAAGTTCCGTGGGTTTAGATATTTCGTTATATAGGTCTGCAAGTAATCGGCATTCTTATCCGAATCTTTCAGATTACTATACGGCCGTTTTGTATTGTTATACTGTTGTTTCGCATAAGTCTGCGGAAGTCTCGTATCTTTATGCGGAAGTTCCGCATAAGTTTGCGAAAGTCTCATATCTTTATACAGAAGTTCTGCAGAAGTCTACGGAAGTTTAAACTCTTTCTCCGAATTTGTAGCATTGTTCTCCTTTACACACCGATTTTTCGAATTTGATTCACTAGAAAAGAATAGTTGCTGGTCATCGGCAGCCAATTTCTTTGCTTTCGTGAATTGATTGTGTGTGAAAGTTTATCTAAAATTTTCGGGTAAAGTAAAATAAAATAGATCGAATATTTTTCGAATATCCGATATTTATTACATGTACAGGTGTGTGAAATTAATCGCTGTAAATAATTGTTTTACAGTGTTATATGACTGGAAGTGTTAATAATTATATGTACAGCCTATTTTAAGAAATGGGAAATGCTGTAGAAATGGTCAAAAATGAGACAGGAAATCGGTCAGACTTTGTTCGTTTTTGAGTTGAAGTCTTTTGCGGAGTCGGGCACGTTGAGTGAGCACGGAGTCTAGTCGAATATTTAAAAAAGTAGCAATCATACCCGAATCAAAGTCGGCCAGTAACATGCAACATAGCAAGATGTCGTTAGCAGTAAGATTTGGATATTGCTCGCCAAGTCTGGTAGAAATGTTTTGGTATAGAAAATCAACATGAGTAATAATTTCGTCACCTATTTTTTTATCTGACGAGGCGGTACTTTTTGTGTCAGCGCTTGAAACTCCCCTTTTGGGGAGATGAGATTTCTTAATGTTCCGAAGCAGATATTGTTGCAACTTGGTTTGTCGAAGTAATAATTCATTGTTTTCGTTTGCTTTCTCCAGTAATGCTTTTTCTTTTTCGGTGAGTTCCTGTTGAATTATTAACTGCTGTTTTCGTACGCGGGCACTCAGGTAGAGTGATATAATGATAATGATGCTTAATATCAATAAGAATGCGAGAATGATTATTCCGCGTTCTTTGTTATTGATAATCAGGTTTTTGTTCTCCAGTTGCAAGTGTTCATAGTTATATTTCCGTTCAATACCCGCAAAACTAGTCGATAATGAATGTCTGTAAGCTGAGTCCTGGGCTGAATTAACTTGCTTGGAGAAGTCTAAAGCTTTCGTGTAATTACCTTCTTTTTCGTAGATTCTTTGCCAAAGCGAATAATAGCTCGGCGAGAATTTATTAGCACTTTTTACTTTTCTAAGATAGAATTTGGCAGAATCCAATTTGTTTAGTTCTATAAATGTATATCCTATTAAATACCATTTATTGTAATCATACACACTTGTATGCGTGATAGGCGCAGCCTGATAATAATACAAGGCTTTTTTGTAGTCTTTGTGGTGAAAATAATTATTACCAAGTCCTTTGTAGATAGTTTGTGAGAGTATTATTTTATTGAGAGGTCTTGCCAGTTTTTCTGCTAAAAGGAGGTAAAATAATGCGCTGTCATTTTGACGCATACTTGAATAAATATAACCGATAGTATAAATTGTCAGCGCTGCATTGTATGCATCGTTAACTTTGCGGAATGCCAATAATCCTTTTTTGTTCAGGATAATTGAGCTATCCATTTGTCCCTGCGATTGGTACATGTCGGCTTTATCACAGTATATAAGTGCCCGCAGTTTATAATCATCAGACATTTGAGCAAATTCCTGAGCTTTAAGTAGATTGGCTGCCTGTACTTCTGCATCGCCACGATTCTTGGCACAACGCGAGGAGTATAGCCACGAGTAGCCGGCTCTCACTGGGTCTTTTGCATCATAATAGTTTGTGGCAATGGAAATAAGAGAGTCTGAAGTAATTTCAGAATTTGTTTTGTATAAGGCCTTACTCATTAAAAGCGCATACAAAGCCTTGTCGGCAGGATTGATGAGTTGGAGACGTCGTACGCCCTTGAGCACGGTCAAAGCCGAATCGGGTGACGTTTTCATTAGCTTTTCAGCTCTTTTCAGCTCATTGGGTGTGAGTGAACAACCAACCATGCATAGGCAAATCAATAATATAATATACGTATGTATTAATCGAATCATAGCCCCTTTTCTTATAGATTTGCAAAATTAACAAATTAATTGTATCTGCAAAAAAAAACAGGACTGACTAAATAAATAGTCAGTCCTGTAATTGTTTAAATATCGGTAACTAATTACCAAAAATACCAGTAGAATGCAGCGCAAATAGCTACAACACCAAGTGAAGCAATGATATCCCACTTGTTCCAGCTGTTTTTGATAAGTGTTTTATAGTCGCCATTGAAAGTGATGGCATCAATCTGTTGAGCGGTTGGTTTCGCTGTGAAGAACGAAACAACAACCATCATTAACATGATGAATACTAATAACCAGATTTCAAAGATTAGCCAGTTAGTGTGCCAGAACCAATGAGTAGATTCCCAGCCCCAACCTGTCATTACATTTTTACCTGTATTTGTAAATACGTTTGTTAGCAAACGTGCCATACCAATAAGGAAACCTACGATCAAACCTGCTTCACCAGCTTTTGGTGTAATTCTTTTGGAGAATATACCCATTACGAATACGGCTACCATGGCCGGAGCAAGCAACGATTGAATGCCTTGCAGATATGAATAAAGGCTACCAAGACTCATCATAACAGGAATCCAGATTATACCAAGTACTACCACAACAATTGTTGCAGCACGACCTACAAATACATATCTTGCTTCGCTCTTACCTTTGAACATTGGTTTATAAAAGTCTTCAGTAAACAAGGTAGCACAAGAGTTGAAAAATGCTGCCAAAGAAGCAACCAATGCTGACACAAAACCGATTGTTACAATACCTTTCACACCGGCTGGTAATACAAACTTAACCATTGAACCAAAAGCAGTATCAGGGTTTGTCAATGCAAAGCCACTGCCCGGACGTGCTGCTAAGGCAGCTGCGATCATACCCGGAATAAGGAACATAAATACCGGTAGAATTTTGAAATAACCTGCAGCAATTGTACCACGACGTGCACGTTTCATTACCACATCGTTAGCCTCACCTTTTGTTTGTCCGAGTACACGTTGAACGATATGTTGGTCAGTAGCCCAATACCAAAAACCGATAATGGAAGCTCCGATAAATACCCAGAAACCAGGATAGTCGTCATACAGCGGGTCACCAGTTTCTAAGTGGAACATGTGGTTAGTACCATAAGCATGTCCATCAGTTCCGATACTCATCGCTCTGGCGTGATCCATCATAGCAGTCCAACCGTGAACTACATTACCATCTCCCAACGCCGACAATCCCAAGAAAAGTACAAGGAATGAACCAATGATAAGAATCGGAGTTTGAATGGCCGACAGTGTCATAACACCCTTCATACCACCAAATACGGTAAATACACCGGTTAATACAATCAGACCGATAGCTCCGTACCAGAAAGGCAAACCAAGAAGACTTTCCATAAAAATACCGCCGGTGAATGCTGTAACACTTACTTTGGTAAGCACATATGCAATCAGTGTGATGATTGAAAGCCACGAACCAGTACGAGGTGTGTAACGATTTTTCAGGAAGTCGGGCATTGTAATGATTTTTCCCAGCTTCATGTTCATGTGTTGGTAAAATGGTACAAATAACCAGCCCAGAATAAGGATCATCCATCCTTGCATTTCCCAGTGTGCCATCCCTACACCCGATTTTGCACCTGTTCCGGCAAGCCCTACTAAGTGTTCGGAACCGATGTTTGCTGCAAAGATAGCTGCACCAATGATATACCATGGTTCGCCTTTTCCGAACAGGTAGTCTTCGCTGTTGGCACCTTGTTGCAAACGTTTATCTTTTTGTACTGCGCGCCATACGGCCCATGTTACAGCACATATTCCGACTGCGAGAATAACCCAGTCGAGCCAAATAAATTCATGTGAACTCCAATTCATTTTGTGATAATATTAGATTTGTTATTAAGAAAATAATTCTTTCTCTGTAAATTGTCCCAATTTGATATAGTCTTTGTACAATTCAGCATACAAAACTACATTGGCAGGATTTGGGTAAAATTCCTGTGCAAAGCCCATACCCATAGCAGCCTGAGCATCTTCTACTTTTTCGTAAACGCCTGCTACTACTGCAGCAAACATGGATGTTCCAAATGCACAAGCCTGTTCAGCCTTCGCCACTTTGATAGGCATATTCAATACGTCTGCCAATGTTTGCATAACGAAAGGTGATTTCAAAGCGATACCGCCAATACCGATGATTTCGTTGATAACAACGCCGTTTTCGATAAAGCGATCAACAATTGCTTTTGAACCGTAAGCAGTAGCTTCAACCAATGCGCGGAAGATAAGAGGAGCAGAGCTACCCAAATTCAATCCGGTGATTGTTCCTTTTACTTTTTGGTTAGCATCCGGAGTACGACGACCGTTCATCCAGTCGGTTGCCAGAATTGTTGATTCAGAAACAGGAACTTTTGCCGCTTCAATAGATAAAGCCGGAATGATTTGATCCATAGTTTCGTCGATCAGTTTTTGTTTGGTAGCTTCATCAATCAACGTTGTTTTTGAAAGAACATTTACTACAGGCCATGCCACTACGTTTTTGAACCATGCGTATACATCACCAAATGCCGATTGACCTGCTTCTAACCCGACCATGCCCGGAATAACCGAACCGTCAACCTGTCCGCAAATGCCCGGAATAAGTTTATGACCCATTTCTTCGTAGCTCGAAACCATAATGTCGCAGGTAGAAGTTCCGATAACACGTACCAACGCACCCGGCTTTACTTCGGCACCTACAGCACCCATGTGACAATCGAATGCACCAACGGCAACGGCAACTTTAGTGGTCAAGCCAAGACGTGCAGCCCATTCTTCAGTCAATTCACCTGTTTTCTTGTCGCTAGGGCAAGTGCTTGTGTAAAGTCGATCACGATAACCGGCCAACAGTGGATCCAGTTCTACAAGGAAGTTTTCGGCAGGAAGTCCGCCCCATTTCTCCAACCACATAGCTTTATGACCTGAAGCACAACGGCTACGGCAAATTTCATGTGGATTTGTTTTTCCAACTATGAGACCCGGTAACCAGTCGCAGTGTTCTACGATAGAATAAGCAGCATTGCGTACTTTTTCGTCTGAACGAAGTACGTGTAGTGCTTTTGCCCAGAACCATTCCGAAGAATAAATACCACCTTCGTACGATGAGTAGTCAATATCCCAACGTGCACACAAGTTGTTGATTTCTTCAGCCTCTTTAATAGCTGTATGATCTTTCCATAACACGAACATGGCATTTGGGTTTTCAGCAAATTCAGGAAGCAGTGCTAACGGAGTACCTTCTTTGTCGGTAAATACAGGAGTACTTCCGGTTGTGTCGAATGCAATACCTACAACTTGTTCGCCTGTTCCGGCAGGACATTTTGAAAGTGCATCTTTTACTGTGTATTCCAACGCATCAATGTAATCCTGTGGATGTTGACGGTATTGGTTGGCGGTGGGAACGCAGTATTTGCCTTCCATCCAGCGTGGATAATATTTTACTGATGAAGCCAGTTCTTCGCCAGTTTCGGCGTTTACAACAACCGCGCGGGCTGAATCGCTTCCGTAATCTAAACCTATAACGTATTTGTTCATAATATTTTTAATGCATAATTCATAATGCACAATTCAAAATTATGCATTATGAATTACTAATTGTGAATTATCTAAGTGCTTTATTCAACATGTAATACACTTCGTTGTTACGAATGTCTTGTTTGAAGTTGCGGATATTGGTGTCTTTGTCGATAATCAACATTTCCAAATCAGCTATTTCAGCATAATCTTCCATCATTTCAGTTGTGATAGCGAAAGAGAAGCTTGAGTGGTGAGTACCACCGGCAACAATCCATGCACCTGCACCTACTTCAAGGTTTGGTTGTGGAATCCACAATGCACAAGCAACAGGTAATTTAGGTAACGCCTTTGGCTCAATTACTTTCACTTCGTTTACAATCATACGGAAACGGTTACCCATATCAACGATAGTTGCAGCAATACCTTCACCTTCGTGAGCCTGGAATACCAAACGTGCACAAACACCTGCATCACCAATTCCTAAGAAATGAACTTCAATACGTGGTTTTACACCTGTAATTTGTGGATTGATTTCCAACATATGAGATTGAAGAATAGCGCTGTTGGCACCGTCGAAGTTCAATACATAATCTTCAAGGAATGATTGGCCACCAGGAAGTCCCTGACCCATTACCCACATGGTACGTACCAAAGCAGCAGTTTTCCAGTCACCTTCAGCTCCAAATCCGTAACCTTCTGCCATCAAACGTTGAGAAGCAAATCCCATCAGTTGAGACATACCTTCCAATTCGTTGAAGCTTGTACAGAACGCAGTTGCATTTTTTGATTCAAGGAAACGACGCAGACCAATTTCCTGAGCAGCAGCCTGACGTACTGAAATGTGTTTTTCAGCACCACGTTTACAATCATCAGCAAAGTCATATATTTTTTCGTATTCAGCAACCAATGCATCGATTTCAGCTTCAGTAACAGCGTTTACAAAAGGAACCAATTTAGCGATAGGTGCATTGTCAACGTGGTAACCCAAACGGATTTCAGCTTCAACTTTATCACCATCGGTTACAGCCACATTGTTCATGTTGTCACCAAAACGGATAATTTGCATGTTTTGAGCATCAGCCCAACCAGCACAAACACGCATCCAGCCCGAAATTTTATCGTGAGTCGATTTATCTTTCCAGAAACCAACTACCACTTTGCGTGGCTTGCGCAAACGGCTTGTGATGAAACCGAATTCACGGTCACCATGAGCCGACTGGTTCAGGTTCATATAATCCATGTCGATTTCCGACCATGGAATTTGTTCGTTGAATTGAGTGTGAAGGTGTAACAATGGTTTTTTGTAGTCCATCAAACCATGAATCCACATTTTTGCAGGTGAGAAAGTGTGCATCCACGTAATCATACCGATACATTTTGTATCTCCGTTCGCAGCACGCATAATTTCAGAAATTTCTGAAGAAGAATTAGCTGTTCCTTTGTAAACAACTTTTACAGGAAGGTTACCTGAATCGTTCAGACCTTTAACCATTTCGTTTGAGTGTGCATCTACACTTACTACTGCGTCACCACCATAAAGCAATTGAGCTCCGGTAATGAACCATACTTCTAAATTTTCAAATTTGAATTCCATGATAATTTAATTTTATTTGTTTTATCTTTTAATTAGTTGTTATATCTCGTGATTGAAATTACTCTTAGGTGAGTTTTTTATTGGCCGTAATATGCTCCCGGTCCGTGTTTGCGATAAAAATGTTTTTTGATAAGGTGCGGATTCATAGTCAGATTTGGATTTACACCGTAAGCGATGTACGCCATTTTACCGACTTGCTCCATTACCACTGCATTGTGGACTGCATCGTGTGCATTTTTACCCCATGAGAATGGACCGTGGTTTTTCACCAACACGCCGGGGATAAAGTCGGGATTTAATCCATTGAATTTCTCAACTACCACATTTCCTGTTTCCAGCTCGTATTCACCTTCAACTTCAGCTTGTGTCATGTCGCGGGTGCAAGGAATGCCATCGCTGAAATAATCAGCGTGCGTTGTTCCAATGTTTGGAATGTCACAGCCGGCCTGCGCCCATGCTGTTGCGTAAGTGGAGTGGGTGTGAACCACACCGCCAATGTTCGGGAATGCTTTGTAGAATACAAGGTGAGTGGCAGTATCCGACGATGGTTTCAGCTTTCCTTCAATTACTTTGCCATCCAAATCAACCACCACCATATCTTCGGCTTTCATATCTTCGTACGAAACGCCCGAAGGTTTGATTACCACAAGTCCGGTAGCACGGTCGATAGCACTCACATTTCCCCATGTGAAAATCACCAATCCGTGTTTTACTAAATCCAGATTAGCGTGAAATACTTCTTCTTTTAATGCTTCTAACATAAAATTATTTACTATTTAATCAGTTACTATTTGCTGTCTTTTTGTATAAGCGTTCAAATTACACTTAATCCAATAAAAATTTTTCAGAGCGAAAAGTGCAGGCCCTGTTGAATGAGCTGATCGTATTTTTCTTTGTTGAACTTATAATAGAAAGCCCCTTTTTTCGATGAGCTTTTGTCTTTCTCATCCAACTTTTCCAGAATGTCCATCGTCATGAGCTTCTTGCGGAAATTTCGTTTATCGATACTCTCCTGATAAATAGACTCATACAGGCTTTGCAAAGTCGGCAATGTAAATTGATCACCCAGCAGATTAAATCCGATTGGTTTTACTGCTGCTTTGCGTTGCAAAATTCCAATTGTATCTTTTACCATTTTATTGTGGTCAAAAACCAACTCGGGCAATTGAGTCAAACGTACCCATCGAGCATCATATTTTTCTGCAAGCGAAGTATCAAATTCATCAATATTTACAAGCGCATAATACGCAATGGAGATTACACGTTCACCAAGGTCACGGTTAATTTCGCCATAAGCTCCAACCTGTTCCATGAAAATATCTTTGATGCCCGTAAATTCACCAAAAATACGTTCTGCAGCTTCATCAATACTCTCAGGAGCATTAACGAATCCACCCATCAACGACCAACCTCCTTTTAAAGGCTCAATTTGCCGGCGTGAAACCAATATGTTTAATTCATTTTCATGAAACCCCATAATGATACAATCGGCAGCAACCAGAAAAGAGTCTTTATTTTGATAAAAAGTAGCAGTCATTAGTTTGTATAGTTTACAATTCAACCCGGCGAATTGTAATGTGTTGTAAATTAGCGTTATGTGTTTTTGATTTCAAACAATTACTTTTTGTTTTAAAACAAGTGTAAAGAAAACACTTGTTTTCGAAAGATTGAATATCATTTTTTATGTTCTACAACAGAATTTCGCAACAATTACTTGAAATTTAAAAAAAAAGTATGAATGGTCGGTTTGTATTTTATTTGAAATTGTCAATGAAGTTGTGAAAAGATAATAGCGGTTATAAATTCATCTACTTATTGATTAAAATGTGATACACATGCTGATAAATGATTATATTTGTCCGGTAATTCTATATTGCAAATTAAAGGTATTAACTTATAAATTAAAACACTATGTGCTGCAATCTTGAAAATTTTCATTGGAAAATGGCTCCTTATGAATGGCTGTTTGTAATTTTAATTCTTTGGGATTTTACATGGAAGGTAATTGCTCTTTGGAAAGCTGCCCGTAATAACCAACTTGCTTGGTTTATTTGCATCGCTGTTTTCAATACAATTGGTATTTTGCCAATCATTTATATCCTCAGGGATATGAGAAACAGAATGGCTAAAGAGTTATAATCATATAATGTGTATATAAAATAGTTGTCTTTTGCCCCTAAACGGCAAGGGAACTATATTAATTTGAAAGTTTTTCGAACAATTTTTTGTTGGTTTCGTTGTAATAACTGAAAAATATATTACTTTTGCAGCGTCTAAGCAAAAAAAGACACAATTATGGTAAACCGATTTTTTACATACTTTTATTTTTACTTTTACTTTAGTAAGTGAGAGCAGGATATTCTTTATGTAAAAAACAACTATAAATAAACAATACATGAAAATCCTGCTCAATTATGAGTGGGATTTTTTTTTAGTCAACAAACAATATGAAACGAGTAGCTATTCAGGGAGGATTGGGAGCCTATCACGGCATTGCAGCAGAGAATTTTTTTGCAGGTGAAGAAGTTGAAATCATTCCATGTATTACTTTTAAAGATATCTTTTCGGCCATAAAAAAAGATTCCAATGTGGTGGGCATTATGGCTATCGAAAATACAATCGCCGGGAGCCTGTTGCCAAACTACGAATTACTCAAAGAGCATAAACTTCCGATTGCCGGCGAATATAAATTACGTGTTTCACACTGTCTGGCAGCATTACCCGGACAAACAATTCACGATATAAAAGAAGTGCAATCGCACCCGATAGCGTTGATGCAATGTGCCGATTTTTTGGGAACATTGCCGGGTGTGAAAGTGGTTGAACATGAAGATACTGCGCTTGCTGCACGCGATATTGCTGCTCAGAATCTAATGGGAAATGCAGCTATTTGTAGTGTGAGAGCAGCCGAAATTTATGGATTAAATATTCTTGCAAGGGGTATTGAAACAAATAAACGTAATTTTACGCGGTTTCTCATTTTTGGTAATTCGTGGGTTGTGGATGAAATTCAAAAGGATGATGCAATTAATAAAGCTTCTATCGTTTTTACTTTACCACATGCCGAAGGAAGTTTGTCGAAAGTGTTGTCTGTTTTCTCGTTTTATGGTATTAATCTGACAAAAATTCAATCTCTGCCGATTATTGGTCGGGAATGGGAATATCAGTTCTACGTCGATTTTAAATTCGACGATCTGGAGCGCTACAAACAATCATTAGCTGCTATTAAGCCACTTATAAACGAATTGAAAAGTTTAGGTGAATATCCTGAAGGAGTTACGCCGACTGAATAATTTTAGGGAATAAAAAATAACTATATTATGAATATTAAACCTGCTGAAAGATTAAATTCAATCTCTGAATACTATTTTTCGACTAAGCTAAAAGAAGTGGCCGAAATGAATGCCAAAGGCATGAATGTAATCAGCCTGGGTATTGGAAGTCCCGACCTGCCACCTTCGAAAGAAACTGTAGAAGCACTGAGCAAATCGGCTTTAGAACCGAACGCACATGGTTATATGCCTTATGTGGGAATTCCTGAACTGCGTAAAGCTTTTGCCGACTGGTACAAAAAATGGTTCAAGGTGGAATTGAACCCGGCAAATGAATTGCAACCACTTATTGGCTCAAAGGAAGGTATTTTGCATATTTCATTGGCCTTTCTCAATCCGGGTGATGGGGTTTTGGTACCCAATCCGGGCTATCCTACTTATTCATCGGTTAGTAATCTGGTTCAGGCAAAGGTTTTGACCTACGATTTGGATGAGAATAATAATTGGCAACCCGATTTTGATGCACTTGAACAAATGGATTTGTCAGGCGTTAAATTAATGTGGGTCAATTATCCGAATATGCCTACAGGTGCAAGTGCCACTCCCGAACTTTTTGAAAAACTGGTGGCTTTTGGGAAAAAACACAGCATCGTTATTTGTAATGATAATCCGTACAGCTTCATTCTGAACGAAAACAGACTGAGCATTTTACAAGTTGAAGGAGCAAAAGATATTTGTATTGAACTGAACTCGATGAGTAAGTCGCACAATATGCCGGGTTGGCGTATGGGAGTGTTAGCTTCGAATGCAGAATTCGTACAATGGGTACTGAAAGTGAAGAGCAATATTGATAGCGGTCAGTTTAAACCTATGCAGGTAGCTGCTATTGCAGCATTAAACAATTCGGAAGAATGGCATCGCGAAATGAATATCAATTTATACAAACACCGTCGTCATTTAGCCGAAGAAATTATGACTGTATTAGGTTGTACATTTGACGAAACGCAGGTGGGAATGTTCCTTTGGGGTAAAATTCCTTCTACTTATGCCGATAGCGGTGAGCTGGCCGACAAAGTGCTTTATGAAGCAAAGGTATTTATTACACCCGGATTTATTTTTGGAGATAAAGGAAATCAATATATCCGACTTTCGCTTTGTGCAAACGACAACATGCTCTCTGAAGCATTGGAGAGAGTGAAACAATTAGTCAACTAAACTTTCCGATACAATGGAAAAGTTCTACAATGTAAAAACAATAAAAAATATATGGAATTAGAATCAATTTTACTCCCCGGAGTTGACGCCAAGCGTCCTCTTGTAATAGCCGGACCTTGTAGTGCGGAAACTGAAGAACAGGTAATGGAATCGGCACGCAGATTGCATGCCCGTGGCATAAAAATATTTCGTGCCGGAATCTGGAAACCACGTACCAAACCGGGTGGGTTCGAAGGAATTGGCGTGCAAGGGCTACCATGGCTTAAGCGCGTACAATCTGAATTAGGAATGTATACTGCCGTAGAAGTTGCTACAGCTGCCCATGTTCGTGAATGTTTGGCACATGGAGTTGATATTCTTTGGGTAGGTGCACGTACTTCAGCTAACCCTTTTGCTGTACAGGAAATTGCTGATGCGCTTGAAGGTGTTGATATTCCGGTATTAGTAAAAAATCCTGTGAATCCTGATTTGGATTTGTGGATTGGAGCCATTGAGCGTATCTACAATGCAGGAGTTCGTAAAATTGGTGCTATTCATCGTGGTTTCAGTACCTATGACAAAAAGATTTACCGTAACCTTCCACAATGGCATATTCCAATCGAATTGAAACGTCAGATTCCTAATTTGCCGATTATTTGTGATCCAAGTCACATTGGTGGGAAACGTGAACTGATTGCTCCACTTTGCCAGCAAGCTATGGACCTGAACTTTGATGGTTTGATTATTGAGTCGCACTGCAATCCCGAAAAAGCATGGAGTGATGCAGCTCAGCAGGTTACCCCTGAGGTATTGGATTTAATTCTAAGCACATTGGTGATTCGTGATATGTCACAGTCAACAGAAAATCTGACAGCTTTACGTCGTCAGATCGATGAACTGGATAACAGCTTGCTCGAATTGTTAGCTCGTCGTATGCGTGTTTCTGAGGAAATCGGAACATACAAGAAAGAGCATAATATGCCGATTTTACAATCACAGCGTTATGATGAAATTTTGAAAAACCGCATCACTCAGGCTGAACAAATGGGCATGGATGGTGAATTCATGAAAACGGTACTTGTTGCCATTCACGAAGAATCTGTTCGTCATCAACAAGAGATTATGAAATAACTCAGAGCTTTAATTTGATAAAAAATAAAACTCCCGCCAATCGATTGATTGGCGGGAGTTTTCACTCATAAAGCCGTCTGTTTACTTACTTTACTTCGTTTTGTTGTGGTCTTGGACCATTTTCACCTCTTTGTTTCATGCGTTCAGCACGCATATCCTGAAGTTTTTTCATCTTTTCAGGGCCAATGATTTTTTCCAATTCAGTGTCCTGAGCTTTACGATCAGCTTCAAATTTAGCTCTCATATCTTCACCTGATGTTTTTGCTTCAGCAAGTTTTTTCTGGCGTTCAGCATTTTGTTTTTCATACAAAGCCTGAACCTGTGCTTGTTGGTCGGCAGTCAAGTCCAATTGTTTTGCCAATCTCTCGGCACGTACCTGTGGAGTCATTTGTTGTCTGTCACCGCCCTGACGCATTTCGGGTCTTGGTCCTCTTTCGCCTTGTCCCTGTTGTGGCGTTTGATCTTGTGCCGTAACGGCTAAACTCAAAATAAAGCTAAAAGCTAAAGCTAACATTCCATACTTTTTCATAATACATTTTTTATTTTGTTGATAATAATAAAATCGAATACAGTACTTTGACTATTTAGTGAGTTGAGAGTTTAATCACGATAATTATTTTTTGTGGTGGCTTTTTTTGTGTTCAACTGAACGGGTGGTCTCAACCAGGCATATATACAAAATACACCCGTCAAATTAATTGACGGGTGTATTTGTTTTGGATTAAAATTTCCGAATAGAATTACTTCTGAACTTCTTTTTCAGCCGGCTGTTCCTGATTTTCGTGAAAGGCAGGACCTTTTGGACCTTTAAATCGTCTTTCTTTCATTCTGTCCATCATTTTGTGCTGACGTTCAGCTTGTTTGGCTTTCAACTGTTGAAATTTTTCTGCTCCGAGAATTTTTTCCATTTCAGCATCGTTTGCTTTGCGTTCAGCTTCAAACTTAGCCTTTTCATGTTCTCTCATTTTTTTTACTTCAGCTTGGCGTTCTTCACGGGCTTTGTCCTGCTTTTCATACAATGCCTGAACTTTCGCGCGTTGAGCATCCGTAAGTTCTAAATCAACAGCCAGGTAACCTGCGCGTTTCTGAGCTGAAAGTTTTGGTTTTTCGGGCTGTTTAAATTCTTTTCTGTGTCCTTCTTTAACTGGAGGAGGGGTTGGTTGGTCTTGTGCCGAAACAACTAAACTAAACATAAAAGCCGAAACTAATACTAACATTCCATACTTTTTCATAATGCAATTTTTTAATGATTGTTACTAATAAAATAATTTGGTATTTGCTAGTATTGACTCCGCTTGTTCTCAATAGTTTAATCCTTGCTGATTTGTTTTGATTATTTAACCCAAGTGTTTAATTGCCTAAATTACAACGGATATGAAATGCTTTGCATCGTGAAATGCAGCAGTCATTACCTGTTGAACCAGTCCACCTATCTGTTCAGACATTAGCCCTGAATTGATAGTTGATATATAAACTTTGCCATCCGCTTTTTCATAAACAGAAATTCTGCAAGGCATCATGGCTGAATAAATTCGCAAATCGCTTTCTTTGAGAATCTGCGAAGAATACTTCGGATTGCAAAGCTCAATTACTTTCAGCGGCAAAACATCAATCGAGTTGTTCTTCAATGTTTGCTGCAAGTCGTGAATGATGGAAATTTTCCAACCTCCGTTCGAAATTGTTTCGGCCAGTATTTCTATTGTCTCGTCAAATGCATATTTGCTTTGATATTCTAAAAACATGTTTTCCATAATGAATTTGTTTGTTGATTACGTGTTGCAGTTATAACAACGCAGACAATAAAATGGCGAATGAAATTTTATTTTTTCAGTAAAACTTCAGTTATGGCTTGCTTAAATGATTCTTTAGGCATTGCACCCTGAGCCATTTGCGGAGCACCGTTCATTGGACAGAATAAAATGGAAGGAATGCTGCGGATGCCAAATGCACCAGCCAGTTCTTGCTCTTCTTCTGTGTTTACTTTATAAATGTAAATTTGTCCTTCATATTCTTTGGCTAAATCCTCCAGAATTGGTGCAATTGTCTTACAAGGTCCACACCACGATGCGTAGAAATCGATTATACAAGGTTTGTCGCCCAGGTATTTCCACTCTGTTGGATTGGCTTCAATATTAGCTACTTTTGATAAAAATTCCGCTTTGGTCAAATGTATTGTTCCCATTTTTTTTACTTCTTTTGATTTGTTTTCGTCTAACGTTTTATTCTCTTTGTTTGTTCCGGCGCAGGCCGATAATGTAAGTGCAAGCAGCAAGGCTGCAAAGATTGTTTTTCTCATATATCCTGAATTTATAATGCGCATCCCCAGATAGAGGGTTCGTCGTAGTTTATTTCTTCCTTTTGTTCCGATTCATTTTCCAGCTCGGGATAACCGAGTGTTAATAGCATGTCGGCTATTTCTTTACGGGTAATTTCGTCGGTGTGCGAAACGATTACCTTACCGTCAATTTGATCTATTTCTGCTCCAAACACCCCTCGTAATGTTCCTAAACTTTTCAGCGTTTTGTTCGTGCAGGTCATGCAATCCGATTTTGAAATGATAAATGTGCTGTACATATCTGTTACTTTTTAGGTTCGTATTTTTCTGTTTTGATAATTGTTTTTGTTGCTCTTTCAGTTCCGGTGCTACAACTTCCGCCCGGACAGCTGATATTAAACGCTGCTTGTACGAATAGAATCAGGCCAAAAAACAGGTAAAACTGTTCTCCACTGTTTGCAAATGCAATGCCTAAAACAATCGCAAAAATTAAACGAATGATGCGCGCAGCACCCCATTCTTTGAAGTATTTTTTAATTTGTTCCATGTTCTTTCTTTTTAAACATGTCTAATAATAAATAGCCCATCAAAGCTCCGTAAATTACTGTAATGTAGGGATTAGATGTTATTGGGCAAGTGCCACTTGCACAGCCTATAAAGTAGTAATAAGCAAATCCTCCAATCCCTCCAAGGGTGATCCCTGCAATTTTGAGTATATGTTTACGGATAAATTCTTTCATATTTCTGAGTTTATAGATGTTTTTAGAATATATATGAACATGTATTCATGTATGTATGCAAAAAAATCACACAACACAATTGCACGAACGAATGCAATCAATAATTTGTATCATTTGTTTATTCTTAAGCGAGTAGTAGCAATTTTTGCCTTCGCGCCGACAATTCAGAATGCCCTTGGCGCGCATATCGGTTAAGTGATGCGAAAGTAATGATTGTTCGCATTTCAGTTCTTCCACCAGTTGACTCACATTCATTTCATCCTTTTCGGCCAGTAAGGATATGACACACAAGCGCGTTCCCTGAGAAATAGCCTTAAGCGTATAGGCTGCTTGCTCCATAAGTTCTGTATTTAGTTTTTGAGTCATCTTGTAAATTTCCTGCAAATATATGAACATGCATTCATATAACAAAGTATTTTCTATATTTTTAATACAAAAAGAGATTTAATTGCAAAATGCCTGAAAATTTCATGTAGTTTCCTGTGAAATTTGGCGGCTAATTTTAAAGAATAAAGTATCTTTGTGAGCTAAAATTCAAAAGATGAGTCATTCGATTACAAAGATATGTGAGGATTTTCTTTCCGAACTGAATCAAGCCATTGGTGAGCAATCTGCAGATAGCATTTTTGTTCTGACAGACGAAAATACACGAAAATTCTGTTTGCCCCTTGCTTTAAAATCACCAAAACTTGAAGGTTGCCATATAATTTGCATTCCAAGTGGAGATGAAAATAAAAATATCAATTCGGCTGTAGAGATATGGAAGTATTTAAGTGAGAACGGTGCCACCCGAAAATCACTGTTGATAAGCCTTGGTGGTGGCATGATTACCGATATTGGTGGATTCACAGCTTCAACCTTTAAGAGGGGGATGCGTTATATAAATGTTTCGACTACTTTGCTTGGAGCTGTTGATGCGGCAACGGGAGGGAAGACCGGAATAAATTTTTTAGGACTGAAAAACGAAATAGGTGTTTTTGCACCGGCCGAAACGGTCTTGATTAATATCGACTTTTTTAAAACGCTGGACGATGCTAATCTTCGCTCGGGTTATGCCGAAATGGTGAAACATGCTTTGATTGATACCCGCGAAGAGTGGGAGAGAGTGTTGAAATATGATTTGGAAAAGTTGGATTTTATCGAATTGAAAGAGTTACTCGCCAGAAGTATTCGCATTAAAGAACGCGTGGTTGAGCAGGATCCGTTTGAAGCCAATATTCGTAAAGCATTAAACCTCGGACATACATTTGGACATGCATTCGAAAGTTGGTCGTACAAAATAGAGAACCCCGTATTACACGGATATGCAGTGATGTGGGGATTGCTTTGCGAATTGTATTTGTCGTTTGTGAAACTGAATTTTCCCAAGGATGAGTTGTTGCGGTTGAAATACCTGACGAAAGAGTTTTATGGAACGTTTGAGTTTAGCTGTCAGGAATACGATGCGCTGTTTGAGTTGATGACTCATGATAAAAAGAATGACTCGAAAGAAATAAATTTTACGCTTTTGGCTAATGTGGGAGATATTCATATTAATCAAACAGCTACTAAAGAAGAAATTTTTGAATGTTTCGACTTTTTCAGAGAAGGTTGAAAAAATATATAACTAATACATTAAAACTTACGACTGGAAATTGATTTTTTATGGAAAAAACGTTGATTATTGGAGCAAGTAATAACCCTGAACGCTACTCTTACATGGCAGCAGAGCGTTTATTAGCTCATGGATATGAAATTGAATTGATTGGTAGAAAACCTGATGTAATTTTTGACAGAACAATAGATACTGAAAAGAAAGATTTTGAAGATATCGATACTGTGACAATGTATATTTCAGACAAATTTCAAAAGGAATATTACGAATATGTTGTTTCATTGAATCCACGTCGTGTTATTTTTAATCCGGGAACAGAAAATCCGGAATTTGAAGAACTGCTGATTCAGAATGACATACATGTAGAAGAAGCATGTACGTTGGTTTTGCTGGGAAGTGGACAGTATTGATGTGCTGATGTGATAATTTGAGAATGAATAGTCATTTTGACTAATGTAGTAATAATGAGTTGTAATTTGTATGTCATTACTGGCTTGTAACTTGTAACTTGTAACTTGTAACTAAATGAAAATAGCTTTAATAGGATATGGCAAAATGGGTAAAACCATTGAGCGAATTGCGTTGGAACGCGGACATGAAATAGTTTCGGTAATTGATGTGGATAATATCGACGATTTTGATTCGGAAGCATTTAAAAGTGCTGAAGTGGCGATTGAGTTTACTGTTCCTCAGGTGGCGTTGAGCAATTATCGCCGTGCGTTTGCATCGGGTGTAGCGGTAGTTTCGGGTACAACGGGTTGGACAGAAGAGTTGCCTCAATTGAAAAAAGAAATTGAAGAAGGTGGCAAAACCTTGTTTTGGTCGTCGAACTTCAGTATTGGGGTGAATATTTTCATGGCTGTCAATAAATACCTGGCAAGCATTATGAACCAATTTCCGAATTACAATGTGGAAATGACCGAAGTTCACCATACTCAAAAGCTGGATGCGCCAAGTGGAACAGCTATTACCCTGGCCGAAGGTATTCTGGAAAATCTGGACAGAAAAAGTGGTTGGGTGAAAGAAGTTGAAGCTAAATCAGATGATATGGCCATTAAATCAATTCGTGAAGGTCAGGTTCCGGGTATTCATACAATTCGCTACGAATCGGAAGTGGATTCGATTGAAATTACCCACGATGCAAAGAGCCGCGAAGGATTTGCACTTGGAGCTGTTGTGGCTGCAGAATTCACTGCAGGGAAAAAAGGACTGCTTGGTATGCAGGATTTATTCAAATTTTAAAATAGTGTTTTCTCATTAATTTCAATTCAAAATCAGGCTTTTATTTCGGATTTGAATGATTTAATTGGATAAATATATTAAAAATTTACAAGAATTTTAAAATATAGTACTATGTATTGCACAGTACTGGAATTCGTTGCTATATTTGTGCAGTTAACTAACTATTAGCTTCACAATTTATAAAATAAAAACATGAATACAGAAAAAGAATCATCGCGTTTCAATCAGCCAGTTAAGCAATGGATTAAAGCCGGAGTATGGAGTTTAGTTTATGTGCTTTTTATCGCCTGGGTTGGTAATTTCTGGTGGATTTTAGGTTTACCGGTAGTTTTTGATGCGTTTATAACTCATTTTATTCCATGGACCTGGTGGAAAAAATCCAAAAATAAAGCTGTATTGAGTTTTATGGGTTGGGTGGATGCCATTGTTTTTGCATTGGTAGCAGTCTATTTTATAAATACCTATTTGTTTCAAAACTACCAGATTCCAAGTTCTTCGCTCGAAAAGAGCTTGTTGGTGGGCGATTTTCTGTTTGTAAGTAAGGCTAGTTATGGCCCTCGTGTTCCTAATACTCCTTTGTCGTTTCCACTGGTGCAACATACTTTCCCGCTGTTGAATTGTAAATCGTTTATCGAGCACCCACAGTGGGATTACAAACGCCTGAAAGGTTTTGATTCGGTAAAACGAAATGATATCGTTGTATTTAATTTCCCAACCGGTGATACTGTTGCTGTAAATAAACAAAACCCTGATTATTATTCAAGTTGTTACTGGGCAGGTTATAAGGTGCTGATTAATCAAAATCCAAACCAACAACCTGCAACCGACCAATGCTATAGTATCGGACGTGAAATTGTTCGCGCAAACGCTAATAATGAATATGGTGATATTGTTTACCGTCCGGTTGACAGACGTGAAAATTACGTGAAGCGTTGTGTGGCCATTGCGGGTGATTGGATGAAAATCAAAGATAATCAGGTATATGTAAATAATGTACCTCAGGAAAAGATTCCGGGAATTCAGTTTAATTACTTTGTTCAAACCGATGGAACTCAATTGACAGATCCAATGCTGGATAAACTCAATATTAGTGTTGAAGACAGACAAATGGTTGATAATACACAGTTTGGGAGTGGGTTGAAATCTATAGGAATGGATCCGAACCTGCCTGTTTATCATTTCCCATTGAATGAGGAAACCTATATGAAGTTACAAAAGCTTACAGGTGTTACAAAACTTGTAATCGAAGCATCAAATATGCCGGATGTATTTCCATTGGGTGGTGGCAAAAAATGGACACGTGATAATTACGGACCCATTTGGATTCCGAAAAAAGGCATGAGCCTGGCATTGAATACGTATAATCTTCCAATTTATGAACGTATAATTCGTGTTTATGAGCATAATAAACTTGAAGTAAAAGGGAATGAGTTTTATATTAATGACAAACCTGCAAAAACCTATACTTTCAAAATGGATTATTATTGGATGATGGGCGATAATCGCCACAATTCGGCCGATTCCCGTTATTGGGGATTTGTACCCGAAGATCATATTGTGGGTCGTCCGGTATTGGTTTGGTTGTCGTTGAATAAAGATAAGAGTTTGTTTGATGGAAAAATCCGTTGGAACCGCTTCTTTAAAAATGCAGAAAAGTAATCCCTAATTATCTCCCTTCGGTCGCTGACCGTTGGTTCCCCTAAAGGGGACTTTAAGAATGAAACCAGGATGTTCATGTTCAATTTAAAATAGTTTTAATGTTGCAACAGCAAGAGCCCCCTTTAGGGGGTTGGGGGTCAATAGTTTGTTTATCAAGTGCATATTTAGCTCCGGTGGAGTATTATTCTGCCCTGGCAAAAGCCGAAACTGTTTTTCTTGAACATTGCGACTATTACGTGAAGCAAACATACCGAAACAGATGCCATATTGCTGCGGCAAATGGAGTAATGGCACTGAGTATTCCGGTTGAGAAATCTTCAGGAGAGAAAATGCTGACGCGCGATGTGCGCATTTCGGACCACAATGACTGGCAAGTGCAACATTGGCGTTCAATTGAATCAGCCTATAACTCAACGCCTTTCTTTGAGTATTACAAAGATGATTTACTTCCTTTTTTTGAGAAGAAATGGACATTTTTGTTTGATTACAACGTTGAGATACAGGCTAAAGTGTTGGAATTGCTTGATATACAACCAACAATTAAATACAGCATGGCATATCAACCAGAGTTTGATGCTGAAACAGTGGATTTGCGCGAAAGCATTCATCCCAAAAAGGAAACTGGTTTGTACGTTTCAAAACCTTATTATCAGGTGTTTGAGCAACGATTTGGTTTTCAACCAAACCTGAGTATTATTGATTTGCTGTTTAATATGGGCAATGAAAGTCAATTGATAATTCACAATTAATAATTCATAATTGGGAATTGAAAATTAAATAATTGAAAATAGAATTATTATGGAACAGATAGATTGGGGAAATATAGGATTCGGTTACATTAAAACCGATTACAATGTTCGCTGCAGATTTAGCAACGGTGGTTGGGGCGACCTGGAAATACATGATACAGAGTATCTGAATTTGCACATGGCTGCAACCTGCATTCATTACGGGCAGGAAGTGTTCGAGGGATTAAAAGCTTTTCGTGGTCAGGATGGGAAAATTCGTATTTTCCGTATGAAGGATAATGCATTGCGTATGCAGGATTCCTGTGCGGGAACTATGATGGCTCAGCTTCCTGTTGAGAAATTTGAAGAAGCTGTGCTTAAAGCCGTGAAGTTGAACGAACGTTTTATTCCACCTTACGAGTCGGGAGCTTCCCTGTACATTCGTCCGTTCCTGTTTGGCACTGGCCCACAAGTGGGTGTGCGTCCGGCTGATGAATATCTGTTTATCGTATTTGTTACGCCTGTTGGACCATATTTCAAGGGTGGTTTTCAAACAACTCCGTTTGTTATCATGCGCGAATTCGACCGCTCGGCTCCACTTGGTATGGGGAAATACAAAGTAGGTGGAAACTATGCTGCCAGTCTGGTTGCGGGTCAAAAGGCACATGAATTAGGCTATTCGAATATCTTTTATTTAGATGCTAAGGAAAAGAAATACATTGATGAATGTGGTGCAGCTAATTTCTTTGGAATAAAGAATAATACCTATGTTACACCAAAGTCTACGTCTATATTGCCTTCTATAACCAACAAGAGTTTGATGGTGTTGGCCGAAGACCTTGGAATGACTGTAGAAGAGCGTCATGTTCCGGTTGAAGAGCTTGAAACCTTTGAAGAAGCAGGTGCATGTGGAACTGCAGCCGTTATCAGCCCGATTGAGCGTATCGACGATTATGATGAAAATAAATCGTATATCTTCTCCCACGATGGTAAGCCGGGTCCTGTTTGCGATAAGTTATACCATAAACTTCGCGGCATTCAATACGGCGATGAACCCGATACACACGGTTGGGTTACTGTTGTTGAGTAATTTTGATGTGATGATTTGTTGTTGTGATAATGTGTTGAATTGTTGATACGTTGATTTTGGAAAGTTGTATTGATACAACGAATTATTCTGTTTTTTGTATCGCACAATATAAAATTAAGTACTTATTATCTAATTAATCAATTGACACATCATTTTTTCCTCATCTAATCTTCACATCATCGCATCACCTAATTATCACATCAACGTATCATCACATCACCTAATCACCACATCATCACATCAACAGCATGATACTCAAAACCGAAGTTATTCCGATAGGACAAATTACGAAACCTCATGGTATTAGTGGCGAAATGTCATTTTCGTTTACAACCGATATTTTCGACAGGGAAGAGGTACCGTATTTTATTTTTGAACTGGAAGGTATTTTGGTTCCTTTTTTTCTGACGGAATATCGCTTTAAAAGTAATACAACAGCCCTGCTAAAGCTTGAGGGGGTTGAAAATGACGAGCAGGCACGTAATTTTGCCGGCCTGACAGTTTACTTACCCAAATCGTACCTCGAAAAAGTAGAAGATACCGAAATTGAACTGGATTATTTTGCCGGATTTAGTCTGGTAGACTCCGAAAAAGGCTTGCTGGGCGTTATCTCCGAAGTAGATCAAACTACCGACAATGTCCTTTTTGTTATTCCAATAAAGGACGATGAATTGTTGATTCCGGCAGGTGAGGAGTATATCGAGGAAATTGACCACGATAAGAAGATTATTTACGTAAAACTCCCTGAGGGTTTGTTGGATTTGTAGCGGGCTAGCACTGCTGTAGCATATTCGTTTTAAATTTATCGACATCAAAGAATTATTTTATTAATTCTTTGATGTCGATTTTTTTTGCAAAACATCTCATAATCTAATAAATTTTGTTATTTTTGTCGTTATTTAAGATAAATTCAACCTGTATTATACTATGGAAACAAAATTATTCAATTTATCCAGCAGTTTGTTGTTTTTAATATTGGCCTTGATTCTGTTTACAAGGCGTTCGCCCAATAAAAAATCGAACAATTTTCTGGGCTTACTTTTCGTGTTAATAGCTTCCTACAGCGAGCTTGCCAGCTTCCATTTCAATACGGTTCATACCAACAATGTATCGTTTCTTTCGTATTATATCCCGCTTGACGCATTGTTGCTCATGTTGATGAGTCCATGTTTGTATTTTTATGTTCTAATGTTGCTAAACCGTCCGGTAAAATCTGGTCGTTGGACCATGCTTTTACACCTGATACCTTTACTGCCCTGTTTGATATTTAATCTTATATTTTCGCTCCGACCACCCACCGACAGAATAAACTGGTTAATACACGATTTCTATTCAGGAAGCCCCGAAATGACAGTTATCAATGTTGTATTGTATCTCCAGCTTATTTTTTACCTGCTAATAAGTTTTCGTGCCGTAAGAGCCCGGGAGAAAAAGTCTGTGTATATCGAGAAGAACGGATTCAGAACCAATATTACGTGGGTTAAACTATTTTTGGTAGTCAATATTATAGTTGTGCTGCTATCATTACCCGTTTGTTTTTTGATAAACAATGAACGAACAAGTATATTTATAGGACAAACGGCCGTGAATATTGATTTTATATTTCTGTTTGTCATGGCAGCTCTTAAGATTGGAACAACCGATACCGCAAAGGTGGAAGAAAAGAAACTGACTAACAAGTTGAAAGAAGAACAGGCTTTGTTGTATTGGAAAACGCTTACAGCCTATATGGATACGCATAAGCCTTACCGGGATGAAAACTGTTCGCTACGATCGTTGGCTAAACAAACGAATATACCCGAATATCAGCTATCCTTCCTGCTCAATGCCCATGGCGGAATATCTTTTGCCGATTTTATTATTGAATACCGACTTAAAGAAGCAATTATCTATTTGGAAGACCGAAGTAAACAACGAAAAACAATTGACACGATAGCCCTTGAATGTGGTTTTGGGTCACGGAGTTCGTTTTACAGAGCTTTCGACAAGGTTTACGCTACTTCACCCGATGCTTATCGAAAGGCACATGTAAATCTACCAACAAAGTCTTCCGACCGCTGACAGGGATGCGACAACTCCGACAGCGATCGAAAGACCCTGTCGGCACTTAATCGTAGCAAAAAAAGATACTTTGCGAATACTAAAACTCCTCATTTTGTCTCATTTCGTAAAATGAGACAAAAATTATTCCCATCCTTTCCCCCGTGTTTAGAAACATTAACAGTGTGTTTGCTGTCTTCGGGTAAACTGCAGTTGTTTTTCAATAACTATAAGTAAAACAGTAAAATAGCTAAAATATTCCATTGATTGTCCGGCTCTTTTTTCGACTTAGCGCGTGTGTCAGTTCAACAAAAATGTCCCATTTCTTGAAATGGGACATTTTTGTTAATGCGGAATTGTAGATTTGTGGCCGGAATATAAAGGCGCAAGTGATAGTGCTAAATGAATCTGCTTTACAAAGAGCGTATTTCAGAAAATAAATATATTCTGAGAGTTTGAGAATATGTTCTGAGAGTTAGAGAATATATTCTGAGAGTTGGAGAATATATTCTGAGAGTTTGAGAATATGTTCTGAGAGTTGGAGAATATATTCTGAGAGTTAGAGAATATATTCTGAGAGTTAGAGAATATATTCTGAGAGTTAGAGAATATATTCTGAGAGTTGGAGAATATGTTCTGAGAGTTGGAGACTACGTTCTGAGAGTTGGAGAATATGTTCTGAGAGTTGGAGAATATATTCTGAGAGTTAGAGACTATGTTCTGAGAGTTAGAGAATATATTCTGAGAGTTGGAGAATATGTTCTGAGAGTTTGAGAATATGTTCTGAGAATAGATAAGATTGTTCGGATAACGTGTGTAAACAAATGAATAGAAGCGATTTGTAAACTATATATAAACTTTTAAAAATTAAAATTATGTCTGATTACATTCCAAAAACAGATGCCGAATATAATGTTTGGCAATTTAATTTGATTGCTCTTCTATCTGAAAATGCAACTGCATGGGGTATTTCTGCAGAGGTGATTACGTCATTAAAAGCTTCTCAGACCCGGTGGACAACTGCGTATGACAAGACCAGCAACAAACAAAACCGTACGACTGCTGATGTGATTACCAAAAACGAAGCAGGTGAAGATTTTACAAAAGAAATTCGTGACGTGGTGCAACAATGGCTTGTGCGCAACCCGAAAGTGACGGATGCCGACCGCGCAAGGCTTGGCATTACCGTGCGAACCAACACCCACACGCCTGTGCCTCCACCTTCAACGTTTCCGGTGGGCAGTGTCGATTTCTCCTTGCGTTTGCAGCACAGCATTTCTTTCTACGACCAGGCCTCGGCACACAGTAATGCCAAGCCCGAAGGAGTATCGGGATGCGAAATTTACCTCAAAGTAGATGGCGAAGCTCCCAAAAGCGTTGAGGAAATGAATTTTCAGGGAACATGCACTGCTTCTCCTTTAGTAGTGAAGTTCGAAAGCGCAAAAGCAGGTAAAACTGCGTGGTACTGGCTGCGCTGGGTAAACCGCAAAGGGGAAACAGGGCCCTGGAGCACTGTGGTGAGTGCCATGATAGTGGGGTAAGAACCTGTTTATTCCGATACCCTTTCCGCCGGTTTAAACACCGGAAAAGCTAGGAGTGGAAAAAAGGAAACAAAGTGAAGTAGGTTTAATTGTGCAAACAATTAAACCTACTTTCGTTTTTTGGCTGAAGAATTGGTTTTGCAACTAAATAGCTAAAATAAATTGAAATTAATTAAATAAAATCTTGTTAATCTAAATAATAGTATTTATCTTTGGATTTTAATTAAAAAGAAAAACAACGGTCGGCTAACTGACAGGTTTGATATGGGAACCTCATTAAATATTGATAAATTTTATTATCTTCAGAATATCAGTAAGATAACCAAGATAAATTTGCACTATACTGTAAATATATGTCTACCTCAGGTTCTCATACCCAACTTAGAGTTCCCATATACATATGTTATGGGTTATAGCAGAAAAAAAGACAGTTCTGCAATTTGGTATAAAGTCTTTGACGAACTGCCCACTTCGTGACTCGACTTGACGAGCAAAACGTGACAACTTTTCTCGGTTTCGGACATTTGCTTGGCGGACAATTCTTCGCAGATTTTTATGGAAAGAAAAGACAAGAAAACGACTTTTAGTTCCGACTATGAGCGTAACGACTGAAGAATAAAAAAGGAATTTATAAACTTAAAGTAATGACACAAACATTTAGACTAAAAAAAGGACAAATTTCATTTGCGGAAGATAGAATTGTCATTTCAGATGATGCGAAAAAACAAAAATCCATGACTCTCCTTTCTACAGGAGTAACTTCAATATGGGGAATTGTAAACATAGGTAAATTTGAACAATCAGGTGACGAATTCTTTCATTCATTTTGGATCGTTCTTGTGATATTGTCACTTCTAATCTTTTTTGTTACATTTTTAAGATCTACGAATAGTTTAATTTTATTAGACAACGTAAAATCTATAAAAGTTAAGCAACGATTTAGCAATACACTGTTAGACATAAAAATGAAGAATAATCAACTAAGAAGAGTAATTCAAATTGAAGATGCTGAAGAACTCAAAGAATACATTGAAAAATATCAGAACGATTTGACAGGAAAGTGAGTTTAAGGGATTTTTAGCATTAAACACCTGACAGAAAACACGACAGGAAAACACGAAGCTACAAACCCCTAACACACGCTCTATGTTCATTGGCTGGCTGACCCCGATAGATCGGGACAAGCTGTGCATTCCGGCAGTTTTGCTCCCGCATTAGCTCGTATGTTTGCATAATATTTCAAATCAATAAAAAATTGAGATATTTGCAATCAAACAGGGAAGAATTAGCAAAGGGAATAGCAACACACGCCTGATAACAGCAATGTATATCGAACCATAGATTT
>JAQTTH010000025.1 GCA_028710895.1 Paludibacter sp. | reverse complement strand
TGTGTAAATCCAAAGCCGAATGAAACTGTAGCAGATCCATCATGTGGTACAGGTGGATTTTTCCTTGGCGCGCTAAATCATATAAAAAGTAATTATAGTCTAAACAAAGCTGAACAAGAATTTTTGAAGTTCCACACCTTCAGGGGTTGGGAAATTGTTCCGGAAACTGCCCGCCTTTGTTTAATGAATCTTTTTTTACATGGTATTGGCGATTTAAGAAGCACTCCAGAAATCAAAATAACTGATAGTTTAAAAGATAACTTTGAAAAAGTAAATATTGTTTTGGCAAATCCGCCATTCGGCAAAAGTAGTAGTGACATACCTACAATTGACGAAAAGCAAGATAAAAAAGATGGTTACTTTCTTCGAAAAGACTTTTGGGCTACAACAAGCAATAAACAATTGGCATTTTTACAGCATATTGTATCTATGCTCAAAGATGGAGGACGTGCAGCTGTTGTTTTACCAGACAATGTATTATTTGAAGGTGGTGCAGGTGAAGTAATCCGCAAAAAATTATTAGAAGAGTGTAATCTGCATACAATACTTCGACTTCCAACAGGAATTTTTTATGCTCAGGGTGTAAAATCGAATGTTTTATTCTTTAATAAGACAAAAAGAAACCCTACAAAAGAAATTTGGATTTATGATTATCGTACCAATGTTCATCATACATTAAAAACAAAACAATTAAAGATTGGGCATTTAGCCGAATTCATTACTTTATACAACATCACTGATTTAACTAGTAGGAAGGAAAATTGGAGTCTTGAAAATGGTCGCTGGCGTAAATATACGATTGAAGAAATTCTAACGCGAGATAAAACGAATTTAGATATTTTCTGGTTAAAGGACGATTCTTTAATTGATTTAGAAAATTTGCCTGATGCCGAAACACTTATAGATACAATTATTGAAAATATTGAAAGTGCTTTAGTAAGTTTCAAAGCAATTAAAGAAAATATTGAATAAAAATCATATTCTTATAATATGGCAAGCAATCAATTTACCTGGATAGAAACTTATAGAGAAATAACAACATGGTTATTATCACATAAGAATAATCAAAAGTTTCTGATAAGCACTTTAAAGTCCATTGGTATAGATGGATTTAGAGATTTTAGAGAAGGTTCGACCAAATCAATTGAAGAGTTCGAACTGGATGAAATCGATCCATTTTCTTTCTTTTGCTATCTTAATAAATATAAACTTGATTCAAAGAGAGTTGAGTTACTTCAAACGCTTCATAAGAAACTTGATCTAAAATGTATTTCTCCAACTGATGTTTCAGGCTTGCCTACTTCAAATCCATTAAAAGTTAGACTTTTCCCTTTTAAATATTTGAGGACAAACAATGAAATTGACAATTTGTGGAAATTATTTGAACAGGCAGTCAAACAAAATATTGACAACCTACTCTTTCAAACAGTTCTCAAAATTAAAGGTGTCGGCAAGGGAAAATTAAGTATCTCTTTATTTTATGTCAACCCAGAAAAATACTTATCTTTAGATTCAAGATCAATTAGTTATCTCCAAAATTTAAAAATCAAGCCATTTGATTACAATACTATAGGAGAATATTTAGCTATATGCAATCGGGTTATAATTACTTGTAACCAAATGCCCTATCAGATTTCTTTAGATGCGTGGAATTCTAAAAGTGATAAAATTCACTCCTTCAACGAAGAAATGACTTCTAAAATAGGTAGTGTAAGAACGCTTATTGATATTTTGGATAAACAAGATAATGATTTTGAAGAGAATGTGTCTGTATTTTATAGAGGTCATTCAAATGGTTCTTTTAAACTGGAACCATCCATTTATAGAAATCATGATTTGATTAAAAATGAAGATAAGCTCTTTAAAGAAATGATTGCTCGAAGCCCAAATGATTTTAAAGAATGTAATACGACATTTGAGAAGCTCGTTAAGATGCAACATTATTCTTTACCAACTCGATTATTAGATATTACATCAAATCCACTGGTTGCTCTATTTTTTGCATGTAGTGATGAAAAGCAACAAAGTGAAGATGGCCGTTTATTTAGATTCGAGATTAAAGACGATGATATCAAATATTATGATGGAGATACAATTAGTGTGGTCGCTAATATTTCGAGAAGACCTCATAAATTTACAATAAAAGAAATTAAAAGTCTAAGAAATTCAACATTTAATAATAAAGAGGAAATACAATATTTACTTCATGAAATTCGTTCGGAAAAGCCTCATTTTTCACCCGTAATTGACTCAAAACACTTGGAAATGGTATTTTGTGTTAGACCTAAATTAGATAATCCAAGAATAATTCGACAAGAAGGAGCTTTTTTTATTTTTGGTATTGATGATGATAAATCAAAGTGTGCAAAATTTGAATTTCAGTATAAATCTTTTATTATAAATAAGTCTGAAAAAGCTAAAATTCTCAAACAACTTGATATTCTAGGAATAAATGAATCTACTCTATTTCCTGAAATTGAGCATGTTGCAAAGCATTTAAAAGACAAATATTTTTAATTTAAGAGATAGCGGTCAGGCTTTGCCTGGACGTTTATTATGGGCAGCTCCGCCCGAGCAATAACCGGCAGGCAAAAATCCTCACCCTTCGTACCTCTGGGCTTGCACAGTCTTTTTGCCTGCCTCCGCGCAATCCACCCTGCTGTTGTTTTTTTCTGTCACACTTTTTGCAATCAACCCTTCTTTCACAGTGTTGTTTTTTCAAAACCACTGTTTCAATCAACCCGCAAGAGCAAAAAGACGCTGTGCATTCCAACCGCCACCACCATGCACGCTTGTGCCAGAAAAAAAACAACTCAAAGCTATTATACATAACATGTAGTTAATGGTCATTCCCTTGCCTGACGGCAAATCAATAGGGAAGCCCATAACCTAATTATGTATAATAGCCGCACAAATATCCCTTTTGCCCGCTACGCTGCCCGAAGAGCCTCAAGAGTTCCCCACCACCCATCAGTTGTGCAGAAAATAAAAAACATAACGCGTTTAATTATCCATGTGCTTGCAGTATATGATTTCCATTTTAGCTCCATTCCGTTCCAGGAGCTGCGTTCGTTCCTAACGCTGACCCCTGATACTTCATTACACTTTCATTCCAATCATACACTTCAGCACCCCGCGGCTTCGGGAAATACTCATTTCCATTTCGCAAGCTTCATTCATTCCGTTTTCCCCAAGCCCTTTTCCCACGCATTTCTAATGGTATATTTTTCATTTCTGCATCGAGTTAGCCCCATTAAATCGCCTGAAGGCAGAGCGGAAAGTAATTACACCTTATCGGTGAGTTTGTTGTGCGTTCCGCAAATATAAGAGCCACAATAAGACCCCACCACCCATTAGTTGTGTAGTAAAATAAAAACATTCCGAGTTAGTTTATCCATGTGCTTGCGGTATATGCATTCTTTCAAGCCCATTACACTCCAGGAACTACGTTCGTTCCTCACTCCGAACCCTTACATTTCATTTTGCTTTCATTTCATGCATACACCTCAGCACCCCGCGGCTTCGGTAGTCTCCTTCCTTTCCATTTCGCAAGCTCCATTAATTCAGTCAGTCACTACCCAAGCTCTTTTCCCACGCATTTCCAGCGGTATGTTTTATTTTCTACGGCGAGAGTAAGCCCCAATGAAAAGAATCCTTTTGGTTTTGATAAGGAATGGTCTCTTTTTTCAAAAGGATTCAAAAGACAAATACAACACGGACTTTTTGAGTATAATATTTACCGACAAAAAAATAAAAAATCCAGCAAAGATAAGGCGACCAACACAAATCCACACTTTGGGCAGTAAAGGTCAGGCACTTCGTGTTTTGTGAAAAAATCTCCACACTTCCGCAAGCTTCAGGTAGTATTTTTCCCAAAAACCTTGACAGCCCAATCCGTCCGCCTAAGAAGATGGCTATATTTTTCTTTTTTTTCTTCGTTTTTTTCTTTCTCTTTTCTGGGGGTAAAAATTATTTACGGGCGCAGCAGCAGCTTTTAGTTTTTACCATTTAATCCCCCGGTTTATGAGCATTTTTAGTATCAAATCACACCGTTCGGGCGTTGTCTATTCAATGCCTCATTTCTTCATTCTAAACAAAGGAAATAACAGCGGAAAGCCTTTATTAGCTCCCTGTCCGAATTGCTTCGTAATTCAATGCAAAACTGATTCTGAAAAGGAGCAGCTTTATTGGTTGGCTTATAGCTTATGGCAGTCTAAAGCCTTTTATCCGTTGTTGCGGGGTTCAGTCATTCCCTTTGTAGTGTTGCGGGATGTAAAGTTTTGTCTGTTGGATGGTTTAAATAAGGTGGATGAAAATCCGGCTCAGTTTGAAAAAGTTGTGGAAGCTCTCCGCAGCCTAGAAGCTATGGAAAAGCAATACAAACAAAACCTGCTTTTAATCGCCAATGCAAAGCGTATGCTGTTTTATAAGTACATTTCATAAGGGTTCATTCTCGCTTTAGTTAGCTTTGGCGGTAAAACGAGAATAACTTTTTTCGGGCTCGATGGGACGGCCCAAAAGTTATTTCCCGTTTTCCGAGTGATGGGTGCAAATAATCAAACTAGAACAAAAAAAGCCTCCCGGTTTTGGGAGGCTTCACTACTACAAAAGGTTATCGCACTGGAAAAATAGTAGTTTTTTAGCGGTTTCTCCGCCTGAAATAATTTTTCAAAACCATTGAAACAATAAAACTCACAACAGCGCCCACGACGGCAAGAATAATAGTCCTGACCAGGTCTTCTATAAACACGTTGCTAAACACTGATAGCAACATACCGCCGCAAGTACCGGCATACACTTGGCCGTCGCTGTTTGTTTCAAGGAGTTTCATTTTCTGTTGTTTTTGAATTGGTTGTATCAACTGCCGTTTGACTAACAGCCGTAACCACACCACCTGCTAAAGCTACATATCCGGCTACAGCTACCAGTCCTGCTGGAAGTGCAATTGGTGAAGCCAAAATTGCTCCGCCTAAGGCTGCCAATGCCAAACCAATTGTACGCAATGTTTTGAAGAACTTCGGAGTTGGAGCTTTTACCCGTTCAACAACACTCATGTTATTCGGGTTAATCGTTGTATTATTTTGCTCTGTTGCCATAAATTTTGAATTAAAATTTTAGTATAACATGAAAAAATTAGAGAATCTAAAAGTTACTTTTTCTAGTTCCCCTCTCTGAACTCAATTTTCCTTTTTTCTTCTCCAATTGGAGAAGGTGCCCATAGGGCGGATGAGGTCGAGAGGGGTTAGGGGTGAGGTGTCTTACTCTACACTAACAATAGCCAACACGTTGTACGCATTGTTATTCAGAGAATAATCAGCATTGTTCACCGACTGAACAAAGTCAATCGATAACAGCATGAAATGAGTTCCCTCAATTGTTGGTACTGTTGCCGGCTTCAACGAGACAGCCTGAGTTTCAGCACCGACCGCAAGACGCAGCGGTTCTGAAACAATCATTTCTGAGTCACCGGTCAAAAAGTTGATGCTTGCAAAACCACTTTTCAAAATAATATGAGATGCCCCGCTAGGCAAACTAATATCTTTTTGAGGGGTTAGTGCCGCAATTTTAATTTCACCGGTTACACTGTCCACTTCAAACGCTTTGTACAAAACTGTACCAAGCGCTGCATTTACATTGAAGTTAAAACCAATCAACAAAGCTTTGGCCTCGTCTTTGGCCATGCCTTCAGCTGCACTTCGTTCACCACGAGCATTTGCTTCGTCCATGTTTTTAATCTGCGACATGATTTGCGTTATCCGGGCAGTTACACGTCCATCGGACGCATCTTTACCCAACGCACGCACTGCATCACGCAATAGTTTACCTGCAGAAGCTGCATTACCAAACTCTGCACCATTTTCACGGGTTCGGGCAAATCCCGGATCATTTGCAATTCGGGAAGCGTCAACGCCACCCTTTTCCCGAGCTAGGTACCCGTCATTTTTCGACTTGTAAAATGTTACACCGCCGATGGTACCTTTCAGTTTTAGAATACTTTTTTGTTGTGCCATAATTACTATGTTTTAAAATTATTGGACAAAAGTATAGTTGTAAATACCATTTTATAACTCAGGCACTTCCGCCTTTGACTATCCTTTCCGTTTTTTCCTAAACAGACATATTTGAGTATAAATTAAATTTGTATTTTTGCATAAAATAGTAAGAGAAATGGAAGTAAAACGTATTTGTATCTATCCAAAGGATATCCAACGTATAACAGGAAAGAGTGAACGTTACGGTAGGTTGTTGCTTGCTAAGATAAAAGAACGCAACAAAAAGGAAGAACACCAGTTCGTAACAGTAGACGAATTCTGCCGATACACAGGATTAGAAATTGACCAGGTTGCCCCGTTTATTGCGGGTTAGTTCCTCATGTATGGATGAGGTATGGCAAAACCCTATCAACGCCCTACATAGTGTATGAAAAAAAGCCATATTGGTTGCAACAATACAGCTTTCATTCAAAATACCTCGAAACTCATCTCTATTCCTCCTTTTGAATATATCCGATTGGATTCCTCGGTTTATTATCCAATTCCTTTTGGCTTGCCAGTTCCGTCAATGCCTGATAAATATCATTAAACTGCATATTAGTGTCTATCATAAACTCCTCCAACTTACGGTTTAGTTCCACATAACCTAATGCATATTGGCGCAGTATAACAAATGCCCGCATAATTTGTACGTTTACTTCAATAGCTTTTTCACTTCGTAGCACGCTCGAAAGCATGGCAACACCTTGTTCTGTGAATGCAGTGGGGTTTATATAGCTGTATTTAATGCTTTCGGGTAGGTGGTCACAAATTGTGACCACCTCTTCCAATTCTACTTTAGTAAGTTCAAACATAAAGTCCGGAGGGAAGCGATTGATATTTCGCTTTACAGCTTGCTTCAGTACTTTTGTTTTCACTTCATACATTTCAGCTAGGTCAAAATCCAGCATCACTCGTAGTCCTCTGATATCAAAAATTTTGTTTTGGATAAGTTGTAGTTCCATAAAAAATGATTGTTGATTTATAATTGAAAGGAGCTTTCCATTTCCTTGAGTTTTCCTGAAAGAATGCCCATATCATGACCGATTTTATTATCCGTTATCCGTGCATAAATCTGAGTGGTTTTGATATTTGTATGTCCCAGCATTTTCGATACAGTCTCAATAGGTACGCCCTGCGACAGTGTGATTGTGGTCGCGAAGGTATGTCTTGCCAAATGGAAAGTCAAACTTTTTTTGATACCGCATAAGTCTCCAATTTCTTTCAGGTAGGCATTCATTTTTTGATTACTTGAAATAGGCAGGATTTTCCCTTCAGGAAGTTTTCCTTTGTATTTTGCGAGTATCATTTTGGGAACTTCAAGCAGAGGAATGTTTGAGTTTACATCCGTTTTCTGACGTTTGGTCATAATCCAGAGGTTTCCATCGAAAGAAGTGCGGATGTTGCTTTCTTTCAGGTTATACACGTCGATATAAGCCAGTCCACAAAAGCAGGAAAAGACAAAAATATCACGCACATGTTCAAGCCTTGGAATATCAATTTTCTTTTTTACGATACACTCCAGTTCTTCTTTAGTCAGATATCCACGGTCAACTTTATTTATTCTAATCTTATAATTTACAAAAGGGTCGTGAAGCATCCAACCATTATTGCGTGCAATCAGAATAATTCTTTTGAAGAACTGCATAAATTTGGCAGTTGTATTAGATTGACATTGACAGTCTACCATTAAAAAGGTTTCAAAGTCAGAGATAAACATGTGGTTTATTTCCGCAAAATGAATGTCGGATAAATTATATTTTTTCCGGAGAAAGCTGGTCGTATGTTTAAGTGTTACCTCATATTTTTGATAGGTAGCTTTTGATTTACTTATTCCAATAAGGCTTTTTACATCTGCATTATGTTTCTTGAATAATTCAAGCAAGGTATGGTCTTTTGTATTGATCCCCAGAAAAATATTCTTGATTTTCTCTGCGGTCACTGATTGCATTCTTTCCAGCTCTTGATGGTAAATTCTGTTTAAAACTGATTTCGTGTTGTCGATAAGTGCATTGATTTCAAGTGCTTTTACACTTCTTCCAGTCATTTTCCCCGATTTTACATCCCAGTGACCAGAGTCAATGTCGGTTTTCATACTAAAGCGAGTTTCGTTTCCGTCAACAGTAATGCGGCACATTAGAGGCACGTTTCCGTTTTTTTTCTGTTTGTCTCTTTTCAGAAAGAAGAGTACGTTGAATGTTGTTTTCATAATCTCAAAATTGAATTACAAAGTTAGACTTAATAAATTGTTTATGAGAGTTATGCAGACTGCCAATGTCGGACAGGAAAGTGCCTATTTCGGACAAATCGTACCCCTTTTGGGGAAAGTAAGAAAGGGGTATGAATTAGGAAAGAAAGTAGGTCGATTTTTGTCTTTTTTGTGTCCTTTACGAGGAAACGTATAACAACGAAAAAACCCTACAAATCACTGAATTTGTAGGGTTTTACGCTTATTTGTCGCTAAGTGTCTTAGCTATTTTGCGGAGAGAGAGGCTCTTGTATCCGCGAAATTTCATTATGTATATCAGTTAGTTATACTCGTAAAATGCTTGGGTACCCGATTTTCACCCTCAAAATTTCACTCAAAAAAAGCTAGTTCAAAGCTTGGAAAATCGTGTATACAAAAGTAGCTAATTTTGACGAGATTACAAAGGAATGAGGGCTATTTTTTAGTGTAGTTTGAGTATATTATTTAGGAAGATAACTAACCTTTGGTATGGTGTATTTATTAGTTATCCTGTAATGAAGGGATGTACCTGTTCGGCTTTTAATCCAGTGTATTGGCAAAACTCGTCAATGCTGACGAATTGGTGTTCCTGCTTTTGATAGTGAATTTTTATCTGCGCAAGCAACGATCTGCCGTAACGTTCGCTTTTGCCTGTAATGCGTTGCACATCCTTCGGGTATATGCAAATACGTTTGACTTCCATTGTGTCATTATTTTCAATGCAAATTTACTAATAATTATGCGTTTAACAAAACCTTTTTAGGCAATAACGGCAGATATATACATTGCCGGAAGTACCTGTGTTATAAAATGGAATTTGTGAATATACTTTTGTTCCCATAATTTTAAAACAAAGTATTATGGCACAACAAAAAAGTATTCTAAAATTGCAAGGAACCATCGGCGGGATTACGTTCTACAAATCACAAGATGGTTATCTGGCACGGGAAAAGGGTGGGGTGGATGCTTCCCGAATTGCCAATGATCCGGGATTTGCCCGAACACGGGAAAACGGCGCTGAATTCGCGAATGCAGCTTCAGCAGGAAAATTATTGCGTGATGCCGTTCGGGTATTGGGTAAAGATGCATCGGATGGACGTGTGACCGCCAGGCTTACTCAGGTTATGGCGCAGATCAAAAACATGGACGAAGCCAATGCCAGGGGCGAACGAAGCGCAGCTGAGGGTATTGCAAAAACCGAAGCCAAGTTATTGTTGAAAGGGTTTAATTTCAACGTCAATTCTGTTTTGGGAGCTGTTTTGTACAGCCCATATCAAGTGAATATCGCTACCGGTGAAATCAGTATTGCTTCAATAAATCCACAAAATGATATCAGTGTTCCTTCCGGAGCTACCCATATTATTTTCAAAAGTGGTTGCGCAAGTATTGATTTTGCAACAGGAAATTCCGAAATTACAGTTTCTGACCCTATTCGTATAGCAATAAATGCTGAGGTTCAACCTCTTTCAATTAAACCTGCAGTCGTTCCTGTCCTTGGTGGAATCAACTTCGTTTTGTTATCGATTGATTTTATTCAATCTGTAAATAACGTAGATTATTCATTGAATAACAATGCCTACAACGTATTGGCTATTGTTGAAGTTGTTTAATTCTCAGATAGATTAAGCCATGGAAAAAATGAATAATGCTACTGCAAGCAATCCTAACGAAATGAACGTCGTTCAACGAGTGAAAGCTCCAACTCCAAAGTTTTTTAAAACGCTTCGGACAATCGGGTTAGCTTTGGCGGGAATTGGTGGAGCTATTTTAGCGGCAACAGTTGCGGTACCAGCTGCTCTGGTAAGTATTGCCGGTTATGTTACATTGGCTGGTGGAGTAATGACGGCAGTTAGTCAAACTGCCGTTGATACAAACACTAAAGAGGGTCAGTAATGAAGCTCCGAGAACCAAACCACGACGGGCAGGTATATGCCGGAACTTGCGGAGGCATGTTTCTTTCCATCTTCAGCAATGTTTTTGTTGAGGATTTGGTAAGAACGGTGATACTGGCCGTCGTTGGTGCTGTTGTAAGTTTCGGAGTTTCGTTGATGTTGAAAAACCTTATTAGAGGTAAGAAATCCCCAAAAGGGAACTAATATATACTCAAATCTACTGTTTTTATGGTGTGGTAACCTTTCCAGTAGTTTAGCCTCCCGGCGGGGAGGCTTTTTTTATGCCCAACTTCTGAAGATAAGATATGTCATTGAATTCTTCCGATTTCGTTCTATTTAATTCAATTATTGGGGTTGACAGATGATGATTAATGAAATGGCATAAAATTCAGTATTATGTACATTTCTGCCATTTATCATTATCTTTGCGTAATAAATGATATTGTTATGGAAAAGACAAAGCACATTGTAATCATAGCTCCACCTATGACTTCCATTCTTGACGTGGCCGGACCACTTGAAGTTTTTGCAAAGACTGCGGATTATATAAAAGAGTATCATCCTGCAATAAAGGAATCGTATACAACGCATGTATTGTCAATTGATTCATCACACATTGTCAATACTTCTTCCCAGTTGCCGATTGTTTGCGAAGGTGGACTAGACTCCATCAATTACGAAATAGATACCGTTCTATTTGCCGGAAAGGGAGGCTCTAATCCCGGAGACGCAATTCTTGAGCCGGTATTGAATTGGCTAAAAGAAAATGCCAGCAAGATTCGCCGTATAGGATCTATTTGCGCAGGAGCTTTTATTTTAGCTGAAGCCGGTTTGCTTAACGGACGAAAAGCTACTTCACACTGGCAGGTATGTGATAAACTAGCAAGACTTTATCCCGATGTAAAAGTGGAAAAAGATCCGATATACGTAAAAGATGGGAATATATACACATCGGCAGGTATATCTACCGGAATGGACTTGTCGTTGGCTCTAGTTGAAGAAGATTTTGGTCGGGATGTTGCAGTGATGGTAGCACGAATTTTGGTGTTATATCTGAAGCGCCCAGGAAATCAGTCGCAATTCAGTAATGCTTTGATGCATCAAACAGTTGATTACGAACCTATCCAAACTATCCAGGATTGGATAATTGATCATCTGGATGAACAACTTACAGTAGAAATACTGGCAGAAAAAGCATTAATGAGCCCTCGAAATTTTGCACGGGTATTTTTGCGCGAAACAGGTGTCACACCGGCAAAATATATTGAAAAAATGCGTCTCGAAACTGCTCGCCGACGGTTGGAGGAAACCCGATTGACAATAGACGAAATATCTAATGAATGTGGGGTTGGTAATGCTGACGGATTACGTCGTCTGTTTCTGCGTCACATGAAAACTACTCCGAGCGATTATCGACGAAATTTCGCCACTGCAATTTTATAATATAATACTTATCAGGGATTTGTTTAAAGTAAACCCCTGATAAGTATTGATAAATAATTCCTTTATAATGCTCCAAAATAAGCTGTTGTGCGTACCATTTGTGAAACAAATGACATTTCATTGTCGTACCACGAAACAGTTTTGACTAATTGTTTGTCTCCGGCAGTTACAACTTTAGTTTGAGTAGCGTCAAAGAGCGAACCATAATTTATCCCGATTATGTCAGCTGAAACAATAGGATCTTCGGTATATCCATACGATTCGTTAGCGGCTGTTTGCATAGCCCTATTGATTTCGTCCACACTCACTTCTTTTTCGAGTAAAGTAAAGAGTTCTACAACAGATCCTGAATGTACGGGAACTCGTTGAGATGATCCGTCAAGCTTTCCTTTTAATTCGGGAATAACTAACCCAATAGCTTTTGCTGCACCTGTAGTGTATGGCACTATACTATCAGCTGCAGCACGCGATTTGCGATAATTTACTTTTGGGTCAGGAGTATCCATCAATGGTTGAGAGTTGGTATAAGCATGAATGGTAGTCATTTGCCCTGCAATAATTCCAAATTTGTCATTCAATACTTTTGCCATTGGTGCCAAACAATTTGTTGTACATGAAGCGCAGCTAATCAACTGATCGGTAGCATTAAGCAATTGATGATTGACGTTGTAAACAATTGTTTTTACATCTTTATCAGACGGAGCTGAAATGATTACTTTCTTAGCACCCGCTTTCAAATGAGCTGATGCTTTTTCGCGAGATTCGAAAATGCCGGTGCATTCCAATACCAAATCAATCTGGAGGTCGTTCCATGGTAATTTATTCGGATCTCGCTCTGCATATACAGCAACCTGTTTACCATCTACAATCAAAGCGTTTTCTGCGTGACTGATGTTCTTTTTAAATGTTCCTTGTACTGAATCGTATTTCAACAAATATGCAAGCATTGAAGGTGCACTAAGATCATTAATAGCTACAACTTCCAATTGGTCGTTGTTTGCAATTTCGCGGAAAGCCAGACGTCCGATCCGGCCAAATCCATTAATAGCAACTTTAATCATAACTTTGTTTTTTAGAGTTTAGTTATACGTTTTTATTTCGATACAAAGTTACAAACTATTGACTGTGTCTGAAATGACAATAATACGTCAATTACTGCCAATAATTACAAAGTAATTTTCTTCTGGGAGAAATACTATTATATAGATTTTTCTATCCTACTGATTTTTGGTTTTATTGGTGTAAACCTGTCGCAGGGAATGAAAGCAACCACTGGAAATGCGTGGTAAAGGGCTTGAGTAGTGACTGACTGTATGAATGGAGCTTGCGGAATGGAAAGAAAGGAAACTACCGAAGCTGTGCGGTGCTGAGGTGGATGCATAACTGAAGATGTAATGAAGTGCAGGGGTTCGGAGAGAGGTACGAAAGAAGTTCCCGGAGCGGAATGGAGCAGAAATGATTGCACCGACCGCAAGCACATGGACATAAAACACGCTTGCTTTCAGGAACTGCAACAACTAATGGTTGGTGGGGAGATTGTGGACATAAATGTTGAAAAGCAGGAAATAACTTTTTAAAGTTATTCTTACTTTTCAATGTTATGAAACTCTTGCACAAAGCATTTTTGTATGGGAATGGGGTCCAACGAAAACCCCTGGAATACAAAAAATGTTTGTGGCATCTGTCCCCATTGGAAAACCTTTTATAGTTTTCATTGCTACCCGAAATATATCTTCAATGAAACCTATAAGTGGTTTTCGGGGCTTTATTCTCTGGTTGGCGGTACGCCTGAACAACGCACCGATAAGGTGTAATTACTTTCCGCTCTGCCTTCAGGCGCTTTTATGGGGCTAACTCGTCGCGGAAATAAAAACATACCACTGGAATGGCGTTGGAAAAGGGCTTGGGTATGGCTGAATGTATTTCATGCAGACACTACCGAAGCCGTGCGGTGCTGAAGTGTATGATTAGAATGAAAGTGAAATGCAGTATCAGGGGTCAGAGCGAGGAACGAACGCAGCTCCTGGAAGGGAATGGAGCGAAAATGGAAATCATATACAGCAAGCACATGGACAAACAAATAACCACATGTTTTTATTTTCTGCACAACTGATGGGTGGTGGGGAAATCTTGAGGTCTTCGGGCAGCGGAGCGGGGCAAAAGCGTTGATCTTGTGCGGCTATTATACATAATTAGGTTATATTTATCCCTATTGTTTCGCCGTTAGGCGGGGATCGAATATAACTACATGTTATGTATAATAGCTTTGAGTTGTTTTTTTCTGGCGCAAGTTCAGGCGCGGTGGTGGCGGTTGGAGTGCCTGATTTCTTTTTTGCCTGTGCGTGGCTTGAAACAGTGGTTTTGAAAAAACATCACTGTGAGAGCAGGGTGGATTGCAAAAAGTGTGACAAAAAAACAACAGCAGGGTTGATTGTGCGGAGACAGGCAAAAAGACTGTGCAAGCCCAGAGGTACGACGGGTGAGGATTTTTGCCTGCCGGGGATTGACCCAGCGGAGCTGCCCGTAATGAACTATAAGGCGAAGCTTAACCGCTTTCAATGAAAAAATGTTTCGTTCTCCCAACTTGGGGTTATGTTTTTTGTGTGCAAAAATTCCGGCAACAGCTCAGCATAGCTTCAGCGAGCTGAGCTCTGCATTCACCTTGCACGAAATTTGCGAACAAAGTGCGGAATGACGAAGATTGCTTTACCCATTCGGTTTAAACCTGCGTGGGTAGGATTGATTGCTTCTGGAGACAATGAGGACTTTGTAGACCCAGATACAGGTAAAATAAGATAGTTGTTTGTAATGGTCCTATTGTCATTCCTTTATGGGCGTTTTATAAAACGATTCTGTCGCAAATATAGTAGATATTTGCGACAGAATAACTGTTTTAATGCTATGGTTTTGGGACTATTCTTTTGATAGCTTTTTTAGTCGGGTTTGATAGGCTTGCCAATAATTTTTTTTAATGGTATCTTTGAGGAAAGAGGCATTTATCAACTTCTCTACCTCAGCTGATTTTGAGAGCATCAGTTTCATGATTCCATTGAATATGGTTTCACTTATTCCTGCATTTTGGGCGAGTATTGCAAATTGTTGACTTACTTTGCCCTGTGCTTTGCTTTTGGGTAATAGTCCATCATCCAGCGCAAAATCTTTGTCCTCAATGTGAATACGGCTGTTTAGCAGATCGTAGGCCGGACTTAATATGTAGTCGCCCATTGGGGTTTCCAGTATCGAAAAGTTTTTGAAGTGTGCATCGCCATTAGAAAACAGATAGTTGAATATCAGTAGTTTCAATAGTTTTGGTGCTTCCAGTTTATAGGTTGGCAAATGCTTCTGCATCAGTTCAAACAACTCTAAATAATTTCCCAGGTACTTGTAATGTTCTCCATGCGTCTGCGGTGTCCGGCCAGCCAATGATGCAAAATCATCCTGTGCCAGTTTTGAACCATCGTCTTTTACATCAAAGCGTTTGGTGATGTAGGCCGGTGCCCCGTTCTTGAAGAAAATCAGCGCATTTTCTGCTGTTTCTATGCCATATACCTGACGTGCAATTTGCATCGTGAGGTGTTCGTTAGCAGGCATCTGATCAGGATTTTTACCTACTCCTGGAATCGGTTTCAGAATATACGTGCCACGTTCGCCTTCCTCGATTAACCTCAATTTATTTTTGTCGAGCAGTACCGAGAATTTTTCCTGGACTCCGGAGATAGACATGCGTTTTCTGTTTTGATCGAAAAGATCGTCTGTTTCTGCATTGGATGCCGGCGAATCGTACGGTAATATGTAATGCACTGCTTTGCCCTGAAAAACTCGTTTCAGGCATGTTCTGCTATAAGCATTAAAACCTTCAGCTAAGGTGCCTGGACAATGGGTAATTGACAGTTGAATATTATTTTCTGATATTTTTTTCATTGTTCTACGGTGTTATTATCAATGATTTTCACGAGGGTTACTGCACCGATACTATCCGTTTTTGCGGTAGTAATCAGTAAGCCAAAATAATCATTTGTATCAATTCTGTTTAATTTACATACAACTTGCTTGTTGGAGCCTTCCGGTAGCATGTTGAAAAAAAACGGGAATAAAAAGGGAGCATGAAAGGGTTGTCCGTTTTTGGGTAGCGTTAGGCTGATAGCGGGTTTGCTGCTGTCGGCTAACCAACTATCATTATAACTGAAAGTGAAGGAGCCGTCATCGTGTTGGGTTAATACTCCTGCTTCCTGATCTTTGAATAATACTTTTGCTTGTCTCATTTATTGCCCGATAGATTTTTGACGGTGAGAGTAAGTTCTAATCCCAATACGTCGGCTATCTTTTGTAAAGTAAGTAACGTTGGGTTTCCCTTTCCACTTTCGAATTGCTTGAGGGTGCGTAACCCAACGCCCGAAAGTTCCGCAACGGTTTCCTGTGTTACCTGTAAGGCTTCCCGGCGGTCTTTTATTGTTTTTATCAACTCTGTATAGTGCATTATATAGCTCTTTTTTCTGCAAAAATACAACTATTTTCGTTGTATGCAATATAAAGTGCAATAGATTGCATGTTTTTAGAGAAAAAATAAAGATAAAAGACAATGTGCCAACGAGACAATGTGGTAATTCAAATCGGGAGGTTTGATTTTAATTTGGCGTAGTCAGGTGACTACGCCAAACCGGGGGATTTTTGCCTGCCGATGGTTGCCCTGCGGAGCTGCCGTAATTAACTTACAGGCGAAGCCTGACCGCTTTCTGCTTGTTCAATTAAAATGCCTGTTCATTGGCAATGAACAACTAAAAATATTGAACTGATATTCACATAACCGACAAAATCTAATCTTTGGTTCTGAGAATTTTTTATTGACATGCTTTACAAAAGTGCAATAGCAGGAGGGAAAGTTTTTTACGTTATAAACGTTTTACCACTCCCACCTCGTTGCAAACGAGGTGGGAGTGGATTGTATTTGATTAAAAATAATTACATTTAGATAATTACTATAGAATTTCATTATTTTTGTTTTATGGATATTTGGGATAAGAAAAAACGTTCTGAAGTAATGTCTAAAATCCGGTCAAAAAACACCAAACCGGAAATACTATTACGAAAAGCTCTTTTTGCTAAGGGGTTCCGCTATCGTATTAACTATAAGAATCTACCAGGCAAGCCAGATATTGTATTACCTAAATATAAAACTGTTATATTTGTGCATGGATGTTTTTGGCATGGACATGATATAGGTTGTATTGATTCACACATTCCGAAGACAAATACTCAATATTGGACTGAAAAAATAATCCGCAATAAAGAACGAGATAAAAACAATATGATTCAGATTTTATCTATGGGTTGGAATGTTCTGACAATATGGGATTGTGAAATCCAACAAAAAGGTAATATTGACCTCCTTATTCAAAAAATAGCAAACTTACTTCATTAAACTATTTAAACCAGTTCGAAAGGATTTTTTTAAAATTCTATGAAGAAATAAAAAGATAATATTACGATGATATCGCAAGACATCCTTCTTTAATAAAATGGAAGAAGAAAATGAGTCTACTATAGTGGTATTCTATCAATAATTTTAATATCGCTGGCAGAACAAAAAAGTAAATATACAGATTTCGTATTATCTTCCTCTGGTTCAATTGCAGTAAGCCAAAACCAAGGTTCGTTACAGTTACATTGCCATTCATCCTCATTTTCTAATACCTTCCGGTTTCCACAAGACCAACACCATATATGAAATTTATGGCATACATCGCACTTACCAGTCGCCATGACATAAGCAGGGCTGTCCTGGATTGATACCCCAAAATACCTATCCCATAATACGAGACCGTCTTTACATTTCTGATATAAGCAATTATCCCATGCATTAAAGTTAAACGTGTCAATTTCTTCTTCTAGAAGAATTTCAATGCCAATATGATTTTGAGCTCTACTTTTAGCAGCTTTTGTATAGCCATTTGTACAAACCAAAATCCCTCTTTGTGCCCCAACATCTTTCATCATTCCTTCAAAAGATTCAACATCTTTTATATCTATAGGACGTTTCCTTTCTTTGGCATCAATGATCATACGTCGCTTCAAATCATGCTCGAATCGATAATCTATAAGAACATCAATCTGTCGTTTCCTGTTGCTAATAAGGCCAGTTATCCTTGCATTAGGAATGATAGTCAAAGAAGGTTCGTCATATTTTTCCGCAGACAACAAAGCCACTATACGTTCATATACTTTCCACCTCTTCATGGTGTAAATCAACTAACTTGTTAATAAATTCTTTTAAAGTTTCAGCAACTGCCTGTGCCAAGGGAACAGGAACGCCATTACCAATCATCTTGAATTTTTTTGAAAGAAGGTTTTGAGTGGTCAAAACATAGGAATCATCCACACCTTGGATACGAAGTGCCTCTCTTACAGATAATCGCCTATTTTGATATGGATGTAAATGCACTTCATTATTCCCATAACAAGCTGTTGGACTATATTTATAACGATGCAACCTTTTGAAAGAAGGTCGATTTGTCTCACCTTCTTTTATCGAATAGAGTCGTTTTTTGTCTCCGAGTAACTTAAAATATTCACTTGCATTAGGGATAACTGATTCATTGATTTCTGATATTAGGCAAGATTCTAAACATAGTTGATATGGAATATCGCTAGGTTTTTCAACATTTAAATTCCCAAATTCTATCGCTTGTGGCCAGTTGTATTTTTTTTTGGGGGTTTCATACTTTTTATTTTGATGAAAAGGAAACCACTTTCCTTTAAGATCAATCTTTATAGAACTTAAATTAAAATGTTTTCTATTTAATCCAATAACAAAAATGCGTTCACGGGATTGCGGTACTCCATAGTCGAGACTATTTAATATCTCCCAATCTATTAGATATTCCTCTGACATTATATCCAACAACTCAAGAAAATGTTTTGCACTCTTCTTTACACGGATTAATCCAGTAACATTTTCCATTACAAAAAAAGATGGATTAAGTTCTAGTATTTTGTACAAATAAGCATCTGTTAATGAGCCTCTTTTCCCTTTGAATCCCTCGAGATTTCCATTTATACTAAAATCTTGGCAAGGGGGGCCTCCAACCATTCCAAATAAACTTGGTATTTTATTTTCAAATGCTTCTGAAATAATTGTGTTAGACGAAATTTCTTTTATGGAGTTGGTATTTGAAATTGAGCAATATTGCCTTTGAGACAATAATTTATATTGTCTTTTCCACGATGTAATTCCTTGACCATAAAATTCTGCAAAAGCGGGTTCTATTTCGTTTGTCCAAACTACATCGAACCCTGCTTGCTCAAAGCCCATATCCATAAAACCTCCCCCTGAAAAGAAAGATAGAATTGGAATTTTATGTTTTTTACCTTTATTCATAAATCATTGTTGTGTCAGCCACAGAATAAACAAACTCTGTTGCCTCTTTTCTTAGATTGTAAATTTTAATTTGTTTGTTTTTGTTGTTGTTTAATTCATCAAATGCTTCCGAAGAAAAATTCTTAATGATTAAATTCCTAATTCCACTTCGTAGAAACACACTCACATTTCCATTCTGAAATTTTTTCACGTCTTTAATTTCTCCTAGAACATCGTTGGAAGAAAAATCAGTTTCAAGTTGCTTTTGATAAAAAGAACAAGCTGGTCTGTACAGACAATACTTGCAATTTTCTTCTTTTGGATTGCCTGAAAATGATTTTGTGTTTACGCAATCATTTGTTGTCTTTAAAAGGTTTTTCGCTTCATCAAAAACTGCTTTACACTCTTTTTCCGAAAACACAACTGAAAATTTTTGTTTTGCTAAATCAATCAAACTCAAACTTGTCGGAAATTTGTTTGTGTTTTCAAAATATAAGTAAGCGTAAAGTTTAATCTGTTCTTTGTATTCATTTTTTACATCTGAAACAATATCGCCTTCATCGTCTAAGCAATCTTGCATAATTCTTCCGGTTTTAAAATCCACAATTTCCACGTTATTGCCGCTTTCAATTACTAGATCAACTTTGCCACCTATCAATTTGTCTTGTGATTCAAGCCATTTTTCTGAATGAAATTTTGTACTACTGAAACTTATTGGTTGTTCAAGTTCGCTTTGCAAGTGTTTTTTTAGTTGAACTTTCTTTAATCCAAAATTCTTCAATTTTATTTTCAGTGGAACGTAAAAGCCAAAGCCATTTTTCTGTAAATCATCTTCAAGTATTTTAACTTGATTGTCAAATTCTGCATTAAAATCCTCTTCGTTTCTTATAATACCTTTAGCCATTAGTTCAAGTATCTTGTGCAATACAGTTCCAAAATAGGCATTAGGTGAAACAGGCAGTAAAGGCATCTTGTCAAACGCTTCTGCCAACAAAGATTTGTAAGCGCAATTTTTCATTGAATAAAATTGGCTTGGCGAAACACGTTTAATTTTCCTAAAATTTATTTCTCCAATTTTATTCATCTTATTATTAATCTTTCGTAGCACCAACCCGGTCTGCGGTGCAAGTTAAATGTGTCTATTATGCTAATTTTACCATCATTTTTTTTTGTGTATTCATCAAGTTCTGCATAGATCTCAGTTAACCAATTTGCTTCGCTGAAATTTCTCAGATTCCAAAGTGGGTGAACAATCATTATTACATTTCGTTGATTTTTACCAAACTTGATAATTGGCAAACCGTTTATTTCTGCTGTATTTGAGAATCCAAAACTTTGAGCAAAACCATTTCTTAATTTTTTCGAAAACTTAAGCCAATCTTGTAATTCAACAAAATTGAAATTTCCGTCGGCACCACAAACAAAAGTTGAATCATTCATCACACGAAGTATTGACAAACCCAAACGCCAATCAAGTAAACTGTGATAATTCATATTTCGGAATACTTTCAGGCAATCATAACAAGCATCTTCACATTTTTCCTGGTGATTTTGCGAATGGATTTTTCCTAAATAGCTGCTTAGATTGCTTGGATTTATTGATTCAGAAAGAAGTTTTTCAAAATTATCGTATAAGAATCTAACGAAGCCCGAACCGTTTGGTAATTCATCAGTCAAAATAATTTCTGCAATTCTTCTGTTTGTTCCATCTTCAAGCACTTTCATTGAAATATCAGCAATTTCTATTTCTGTTGGGTCAACATCAAGTTTGTCTGCCAAAATTCTTTGTAGTAGAAATGCTGCAGAATAATATCCTGAACGAACACCATTACTTTGTGCTTTGACGTGTGGTAAATCTGTTTCGCTAAAAAACATATTTAAATCAAGTTCCAAAGGAACATTTGTTGGCGCAATTCTGAATATCTCCGTGTTTTTATTGCTTGCTAATGCAATTTGTTCATCGGTGCTTGTTGCGTTTTGCCTTACAAACATTGAATAACCGTTACTATCAGGAACGTTTGCTGCATAGTCATTTAATAACCATTGATTATTAAACCAATATCCATTAGAATTAAAAGGAAACTTGTTGTTTGTGTCGTATAGTTTTCCCGTAAAAAATCTATCTGAATTTGTGTTTACTCTCCAAGTAACATCGTTATCCGAAATTGAAATTGAAGCATTGCTTATTATTTCTGTATTAGCTGAACCTATTTTTTCTGCAAAGATGGGTGGACGTGAAAGCAAAAATTCAGAATCATCTTTTGTGTCGCTTCCTGCCGAAAGGTTTGTTCTGTATGCTCTTGGCGATTTGAGCATAAAAGGACGTTGATATTTGTTGGGGTTATCTTCTCCACAATTAGGACATGTGTCAAATTGATTTTGGCTTTCCAATTCTGCTTTTTGCTCTTCTGAATAAGTTTCAAAAAATCCGCAACCCCTGCAACGTACGAACCAACGGTTTAACGAAAATGGTAGTTGATTGTTGGTTTCAACGTTAGTTACAATTTGGGTTCCATTTCTGCGTGTATTGATAAAATCACTTGTAAAACCAACAACTTGATGAATAGCCTTGTCTTTAGTTTTTTGTGCTCCAGGCGCAAATTCATAAATTGCCATTGATTGTGCACGATCTATTGAAAGTGATTCAAGGTGTCTATTTATTCCGTGATACAAGTTTTTAACTGTGGTCGGCATTCCAAACATTGGTAATATTCCCCCTTCAGCAAATTTTTCAGAAATGTCTGTTGTCGCAATTTCTTGATTGTTTATCAAATTTTGAGATTTTCCAATTAAGCCGTTTATTGTTGTTGTATCAGAGACCCAATTGATAAATTCATCTCTTTTATCTTGCAACTGTGGCGTTAGTAAAGCATCAACTGTTGATTCAATACTTGTTCGATTTTGGTTTATCCAATCAGATATTTCTGTTCTGTAAGTGTTCCAACTGTCAATAGAGCCAAATTCTCCATGAACACTTGATTTTTCATCGGAAGAAATATCAATATTTTTTTCAACGTACGCTCTTCGTAAAATCTCTTTTGCAAGCAAACGTCTAAAAATTCTTTCTTGCCCCATTGTCAAGAATGGAGTTGGTGGAGCATCTCCAGTTATCTTTTGAGGATTTGCAAAATAAAATTCATCGTGGCTTCTACCTCTACAAAAAGTTAAAATAACTGAATATGCTTGTCCTCTACGACCGGCACGACCAACTCTTTGTTGGTAGTTGAATCGTTGTGGTGGCATATTTCCTAACATGACAGCTTGCAGTGCTCCAATGTCAACACCAACTTCAAGCGTTGTTGTTACGCTCAATAAATCAATTACTTTAACCTGTCTATTTCCTTCGTCTGGTAAAATGATATTTCTAAAATGCCTTTGTCTTTCAAATTGGTCATCTGTTTGCCCTGTCAATTCCTCACAATGCAACCGAATGGGCGGACGTTGGAGCTTTATTGCATTGTATGAAAGATAATTTTGTTTCCAGATATCATCACATATTCTATCGTGTTGTGTTTGCAATCTTGAAACTGAAAATGTACAAACACCCCCACTTAAATGCAAATGTGGTCTGTTTCCTCTTGTACTTGTCCAAACTGGATCAGTTGCCCTTGCAACTTTAATAAAAAGATTTTCAATTTGAATTCCAGAATCACCTCTTAATAAACCACTTGTTGAAAGCGTATTAAAAACGGCTTCGCCAATTTCATTCTCTTGTTTTGAGAATCTATTTGCAACTGCACGAATGTATTTTTTTACTTGTCCTGGAAAATTGCTGTATTGAATAAAATTAAATGGATTTGCATCTTCAACTTTGTTGTGTTTGTATTTGTCACCTAAAATTCGGATTGTTGAATTTATGATTTGTAAGAAATCTAATCTTGATAATCCAAGTGAGTTTGCATGGGCTATTATAACTTGTAATTCATGGTTGATGCTTACATAACCCAACGCAGATGATTCGAACGAATAAAACAATGAGCCGAAAAACATCGAAGCAAGCCCGCTAAATGAACCTTCTTTTAAATCGTCAATATAAGATTGGTCTGCTCCTGTTGCCCATTGAAAATTAGTAAAATCAATAAGGTCATACCAAGGAACAAAATTACTATTCAACAACCTAGATTGCAACGAAATATCATTACCACCAGGATTTATTCCTAAGTCAACGTAATGTTTAATTAGAGGTGCAAGATTTACAGAATTGGTAATATCAATTAAGCTTCTTACAGTAACAATCAAAGATCTAAATTCATTTAATTTTGCTATGGCATCCTGTTTATCTCTTAGTCGGTTTGAATTAATACCGTTGTAATTAGTATTTTCAACAAGATATTCGATTTCATCATAAATCGCTTCATTACTATTTTTAAGCTCTTCTTTCTTTGTATCGTCTCCATTATCAAATGCACTGACTATTTGATAACGCAATATCAAGTTTGTGTGTAATTCCGCAACTAATATTTCACGCATTAAATCTGTGAAATGATTTCTTTCAATACCATTTGCTATTTGTGCAGCATCTTCACGACTATCTGAAAATACAACTAACTTTCTTTTGGGTTCTTCTCTTTCATTATCGCCAACAGGCAATTGATACATTAACTCTTTTGCAAACATTTGAGTTGTTTTGGCGAAACCGGTTCTAAAACCACGAATAGAAGAAGTTTTGTTTTTATTCCAATTTTGTTGTCTCTTTTGATGATTTACACCACAACAAGGACAAACACTTGGTAATGCTTTGTGTGTTTCTATCGTAGAAATATTTCCATTTGCATCAGGCAAAGCAATATCACGATTTGAATTGTTTGTAATTATAAAATAAAATCCTTTAATCCATTGTTCCGGTTTTTCGTTTGCTTTGTTGTGAGTATTGTCAATATCGCCAGAAATACAATTTAAAGACGCAGGAATCCAATTTGCTTCAAAATCAGTTTGGTTAAAGCCATTCAAAGTTGGTTGTCTCCAACAGTTTTGCGGAATACCTTGTTCAACATCGTGTGGTGTGAATGGTTGATTTCCACAAACCCAAAAAACAGCGTATTCTTGATAACTTCTTTTCTCAACCAATTTTGCAGGCGTTTTTTCAGGAATGCCTTCAATGTTTGGACTGATTGGAAGCATTTCAAAAGAATTATTTCCTGATTCATTCCGTGTAACTAACCGGCTACCGCCAAACAATGTTGTTCCGCAATTATCGCAATAGAGCAATTCTAGAACACGATTTCCTTTTTCCGAATTTATTCGTGTGGTTGAATAAAGTTTTCCAACTGTTCTTTCACTGTCTTCGTAGTCTGAATTATCAATATCATCTGATTTTATAGAAGCCCAAATACCTTCAATATTTCTAAAAAAGTAATGAAATCTAAAACGGGGTAATTTCCTTTCGTCTGGAATTGCTTTTGCAATAGCTTCAAATTCTCGCTCATCTAACATAGCTCTTGTAATCAACAAACCACGCAAAGCGTTTTCTAAATCTTCTTTGTTGGTTGTTTTTTCAAAAATTGTTTCAGCAAAATACTTTCCGTTTGCATCATCACCGTTTGCTTGTGTTGAGCAAACTGCTTTGTAATCTTGGCAAGGAGAAAACAAGCGTTCTTTTAGCTGAAAGTTAGGATTAGTAATTACTGAAAGTAATTTTGGAATTCCATTTCCGTCTTGTGATAAATTGAAAGCTGTTGCAAGTTGAGTTGCTGTTGATTCACACGTTGAAATAAAATTTTCGTCCGCAATATTTTCTTTTGCTTCTGAAAACTTTTCTGCAATTTCTTTGAAAGGATAGATTGGAAGTTTTGTTCCACTTTCAGGAAACGCAGTAATAAGATTGTTTTTTCCTTCAATGATTTTGAATTTTTCCGCAAAATATTCGTGGCTTACTCCAAAGAAATCACACACAAAATTTTTACTTGCTTCGTCTCCGGCTTCCAATGATGCACTGGAAGCAAGAATGCGTAATTGTGGGTGACTTGGTTGTAATCCTAGACGATTAAGAACAAGTTTGAGTAAATACGCAACTTCTGTTCCTTGCGTTCCTCTGTACAAGTGTAATTCATCGATAATTAAGTGAAAAATATTATTTTCATCTTCTTCTAACCATTGTTTTGTTTCATCAAAAATCCCTTTATCAATATCTCGCATTAGCATAATGCTCAACATCGAATAATTCGTAATCATAATGTCAGGTGGAGCAACTTGCATATCAAATCGGCTTCTCATTTCGGCACCGTCTAAGCGTTGAAAAAATGATTTCAAATCTTTTGCTTCGCTGCCTGTTTTGCCTGTTTGTTGTATGTATTCTGCAACACGGTTTGAATCTATTTCAATTTGCTGTAACTGCTCTTTAAGTTTATTTACTTTTTTGGTGTTGATTGTAAAAGTACCGTCATCTTTTATCTTTTTCAATTCTCCGGCAACAGGTGAACTGCCGTTGTATCGTCCAAAATAAATTGCATTACCATTTGTATTTTTACTTAACCAATTTCTTGTGTCGTCAGAATCTAAGGCTTTTCGCAAACGGCTCATCTGATCTTCAACCAAAGCATTCATTGGATAAAGAATTAAAGCTCTAACACCTGCTTTTCTTGTTTCGTGTTGGCGTTGCCTTACTCCATTACTTAGAGTGAAATTTGAATCATTGACAATTTGCCTTGCCGGAAGACCACCATTTTCTTGCCACCAAGTATTTATACTTGCTGATTTTTGATTTGGTGCTTGCCAATTTGCAAGTTCCTTTGAAAGTTGAGCAAACAATGGAAGTAAAAACGATTCTGTTTTTCCTGAACCCGTACCCGAAGTAATTATGCAATTATTTCCAAGCAACGTTTGTTTCAACATTTCTGCTTGATGTGAATGCAACGGAAAATTTCCAACAAGTCCAGTATTCACAAGTCCTTTAAATGTATTTGCTTCTACTTCGCTCAATGCATATCCGAAATCTTCGATAGTTAAATCATTTATTTTTTTGCCACTTGAGACATAGTCGGGCAGAGGTTCAATCCAAGGTTTGCGATAAAGAACTTTGTCATAATTCAATAAATCGTAGCGCTCTTTTTCAACGCCTTCAAACTTTGTTCCGAAAGCTGTTTTTACGTAACGTATAAAATTTTCTTTTATGGTTTCAAACGAACCAATTGGGTCTTTCATAATGTCTTATTTATTGCTGTTTGGCCTAATTTTAATTTGAATAAATTTTGAGTGAAAATGCCAATTACATTTTCATAAATTCGATATTTCTTTCCGTCTATTATTTTGAAATCGGGTGCTAATCCACTTAATAACATAATGGCTTCTGATAATAATCTTGGTAAAGGCGTTTCAATCGGAATGGCAACTTTGTTACTTTCTCTGTCATATAAAATCACATTTTTATTGAAATGTTTCAACGCAATAAATCTTCCCCAATTCATATCAATTTTGTAGCACTTATTGTCTTTCCAAAGTTTAAACTGATGTGTATATTCATTTAATTTGTAACTAATCAACGAAAATGATTTGTCAAAAGTTGAAGTTTCACTTTTTTCAAAAACCAAAGTTTCAGGATTGAAAATATATCTTGCCCAATCGTAATCATCTTCATCAATCTCTTGTAACGTATTTTCGTAGTCCGTAATGTTTGCAGAAAATTCTTGAAGTGCTAATTGTGGAAAGTAGTCATTTGAAAATATTATTTTTAAATTATCCGCCAACGCTTTAATATTTCTTTCTCCATAATTTTCACTTGCTGTTCCAAGTGCTTTTATGGTTATTGCATCGGGCAAAAGTAATCTTTCATTTGAAGAAAATTGTTTTATTATTTCTACTTGTAAATTGTGTGTTGGTGCAGTATTAATGATTGATTCAATAAGTGCAGTATCTCTTGCTCCAATCAGCAAAACCTTTCTTCCTATTGCGGTCGGGATAAAAATAAATTGAGGTGGATTAAGTACAATGCTCTTTGTTTCATAATCGTAGTCAAGTATTCCGATGAAATCATAGAAATTTAACGATGCTCTTTTTAGTTTGGTAAGATTATAGTTTGAATTTATTTGATGTTCTGAGAACTCTTTTGAATAATAAAACTCAAATGCTCTAAAAAAATCTTCGGTTGTTAGCGCACCTTTCAAAGAAAGGAAATTGCAGAGGTTATTTCCTTTATGATTATTGAATACAGCAGTTGAAATATGTGTGTTGACATTTTGATTTGTAGAAGTGAAAATCCAACTCAAGGCACAAGAATATCGTTTGCTTGATGTCATTGGATTGACGATATTGCTACCTAAACAATATTGCACCGCGTCAGTTGTAATGTTTCTTCCAAATGAATCTCGCTTCGGTAATTTAGAACCGTCAACGTTTATTGCGGTATTATCAGCTGAAATGAAATTGTATGCAAGTTCATTACCTGAAAAACTTTCATTCTCAACTTTTATGTAGAAATCTGTATTTAACAACATTTTTTCGGGTAATAACCAACAGTTGTTAAGTGATGTTTTTTTAGAAAGAATTATTTTTTCGTCTGTTCCTTTATATTGCAGATAAACTTTTTCGTTGCCGTCTGAATTTACGATTTCAACTTCCGGTAAAAATTCATTGGAATAAGTTCTGAAATTCACTTTTAGCCCTCCAACTAATTCAATACGTTTTTCAGTGTAGAGTGTAAGAAGTGAAATTTCAGAAAGGCTTTGTGAGGGGTGGCGAAACCAAAACAATGAATAATTCTCTGGCAAACCTTCAAAATCTTCTTGTTTAAAATTGACGTTACTAAATGTTTTTCCCCACTCTTTGATTATCTCTTGTTTGGTGTTTTTGCATAGCAAATACATTCGTTCTGTTTTTGAAAGAAAGTCTGTTTCAATCCAAAAATCATTACTCAACTGAAACGTTCCTGCACTTACAAATAATCTCACATCGCGGTCAGGAAACTTGGCAATCCACTTATTGAAACAGTCTTTAAGTTCAAGCCCTTCTTTGAAGATGATCGGCAATGTTCTTGACCAACCGTTTATTTCATACAAATTCTCGTATTCACCAAATTTTAAATCTTCAGGATAGTCATTTGAAGAATGCATTCTATACGACAACTTAATTTTTTCGTCATTAGTGTTTACTTTGAATTGAAGAAATAAAGGTGCAACTGTGTAATTTCTTTTCTTTCGTAGAGTTGTTCCGTCTTCAATTTCTTCGTGCGTTTCGCCTGTCCATTTTTTATATTGACGTTGTATTGTTTGAATGATGGAGTTAGATAACTCATCATCCTTTTTCAAAAAGTCTAACGTGCTTTTGGGGATTAAATCTGTTCTGCTATTCTTTATTTTTTCTTGTAAAAATCGGTCATCGTAAATAGTATCCGGGACTAAACCAATAGATTCAAATAATTCCGGCAAACGATTTAAAAATTTTGGTGGCAAAACACATTGAGAAAAAACTTTTCCAACATAAATCCAATTAGCATTTGTAAACGGAATAACATTAAACAAACCGAAATCTCCGTTATTTTTCACATTAGCCCAATTTGCTAAACCTCCCCACAAACAATTAATTTTATTGATGCTAAAATCATTTGTGCCAATAGTATCATTTATTTGGTTTCTTTTTAAAAAATCGTTAAGTCTTCCATAATAATTGTTTGCCCTTTGATTGTTGCATCCAACACTGTCTTCTATTAATGGAAGAACCAAGAAAACTAAGTATGAAATGTATGGTGGATATTTTATTTCTATGGAATCAATGCTTTTTAAGTTTCGCTTTTCATACGCATACTTTGCTCTTGCAATTATACTTCCGCTTGCTCCTGGCAATCCGAATTTTATTTTGCCAACAAAGTCTGACCAAATTTCGTCTTTGGTTTCTTCACCAAAATGTAGACTCGCTATGGAAATAATGTCATTCCGAGTCAAGTACAAATGAATATCCTTTCCTGCATTTGAAGGATTGAAAAAAAACTCTGCAATGAGATTATTCCATTCGAGATATTTCATACTTTAAAATTTGGTAGTGAATTATATTGTTTAATATCTGTTTTCTATGTGATTACAGTACTTCTTTTTTATCTTACAAAAAAATATGAAGAAGCTAATTCATGTGTGGCATCAATATCCGCTTCTTTGCCTGAATTATCTTCATTATTTCGAATCAGGCTTTGAATTGGGTAAGTTTCCCAATTTGTAACGAAGTCGGTTTGTGTTCCTAATTCGATTTCCATCGTTTTGCTGTTAATAGCAAGTACTGTATCTGCTGGATAGGCATCTTTATCTTGTAAATACTCTTCTACAAGATTACAGAGAGCTTCATTAAAAGCATCTCTTTCTGTGTAACTACCGTAGTCTGACATAATATTTTGTTTTAAACTGTTTATTAATTACTTCTTAGTTGTTTTTGCTGCAATTTTAACGACTGCTATTGCAATATCTTTCTCTTCCGGAGATTTAGAAAATGTAAGTTACCAAAGCTCATCGAGATTATTTAATGTACCACTTAGATTGATTTGGTAATATCTCGGTTGCAATATTTAATTTATATGTCGTCAGAGGGTTTAATGCTTTAAAAAGTGCATTGGTATCTTCGTCGGAATTTAGTGTTTCGAGGATTGCTCCTAACAGAGCAATTGTTCCAGGATTATAATTAAGTGCCAATCGCTTTGTTGCGGCTTTTTGTTCCGGAGTTAGTTCTCCAAACAAATGGAGTAGTCGCCGACAAGTATTGTTTGGCATTGCATCCGGGATTTCTTTGAAAAAGCGGAGGCAATCAAGCAATCTCAATAAAGGAGTATTGGTTTTGGTAATGGCGTTCAGCTGCTTGATAAAGCTGATTTTGTAAATACCCCGCTTAATAGGATTTTTCTCTTTAGCCCTGCCAATTTGAAGTGTTACAGGCACCTGAGTTGTTAGTAATAATTGATTAAATGCAGTGTAGCCGGTTATATAACCGATAGTCTTGCCATTTTTTTCGATTAAATCTTTCACTATTTGGTATGTGTCGGGCTGAAGTTCACCAAACTGCGTGATGCGTGGCTTATAAAAACGACCTTTAGATAAACGGCAAATCTTCCCAGCGGCAACCATATTGTTTAATATACGGTTTACGGTTGGTTGTTTAGAAGACTCTACTCCAAAGTCGTTAGTGGTAAATACAAATCCACTCTGGAAGCTGTTTACAATATTTGTAACTTTATCAGTCATTTATGTGATTATTTTCTATAGGACAAAGATATTAATTATTCTTGTTTCTGCCCGTAAAAACAAGAACGTTTTTTAGTAAAATCAATATTTATTTAGAAATATCTATTAACGAGCTAATTGTTGGTTTTTTTTCGCATGTTTTGGGACGCCTATAGGGCTAGTTGAGTGGTTTATTTTCGTTTGTTTTTTGCGTACCTCTCCTGACCTCTATTCCCCTTCGGGGACTCTCTCCAAAGGAGAAAGAAATCAGAAAATAGTTTTATGGGATTTGTCAACGACGCTTGTCAACGGAATTAGCATTAAATGCAATAAGGTTAAACATCTCCCGCATGCGGGAGCGGACACGGTTGCCATAGTAGTTTTCGAGCTCGGAGGCAGAGAGGTTGGTGGTGGCATGTGTGACCATGTGGTTATTGATAAAATGGTCATATCGGGATAAGAGTATTTCGCCCATGACATTGCACTGATTGCCATAGTATTTGAGGGTGCTTTCTGCGCCCAGGTCATCGAAGCAATGGGTATGGGGTTGTGGTGGATTGGTTGTGTTGTTATAAGCATAGCTGCTGTAGCGTTGTATGATATCATAACCGTCTTTTATGAAATTAAATGTGATTTCGCGGCAGGATTTGATACCAAACCGCTGTTGCGGTGGTACCAATACTCGCATCAGGTTCATTAAACTGGTTTTACCGCAACCGATAGGACCGGTTAGAAGTATGCCTTTGTGTAGATTTATATTGAAATGCTTTGCCTGTTGTTCGTCCTGTAAAAACCACGTGAGCAATTTATGAACGACTTCGTAATCTTCGGGGACAATGTAAAAATGGTCCCCGAATATATCATTTCCTTTGGTCTGAATTATAGACAGGTTGTTGTTCATATTATTTAAATAGACCCCCGACCTCCGTCAGAGCCGGACAAGCCCTAGAGGGGAGTAAAAGAGGATTTGGTGTAATTGTTAGTGAATATTGGGGAGAATGGAGACCAAAAGAGAAACCAGTTTAATTTTTGACCAGTACAATTTCTATCTCTACTCATGACTATTTTCTAAAGGGGTTCTGAGTAATTTTTTGAACTAGTTGTGTTGAGCTGTCCGGGAGTTGGTTGTTTTTGTTCCCTGATCTTAGGTTGCGGTGCAAATTGTGGAATGTTTAGTATCCAATTGCCGACAGCTGCGTGCCAATCTTTCATGGGGGCTTTGCCGCCAACTTTCCACCCGTTGCTTTGGAAGTGGTTGAAGAACTTTTGAGCTTCCACTTCGCTGCTGTTTTGTTCCAGGAAGTATTTGCTTATTTCCTCCAGAGTGGGAGGAAAAGTGTTCGTTGGATGAATTGTTGAAGTTCTTTTTTCCGGCAAGTTTCCCGGTTGTATCTTTTCCCCATTTATCTCAACTACTTTCGCCCCTTTTTTTGAAACTTTCAACACAATATCATTTTGTGGTCGGGTATCTTCGTTTTCAATATTTAGGTTTAAGATGTTTTCTTTGTTTATATAAGGGGCTAATGCTTGTTCAATGCTTGTTTCGATATTAGTACGGTCTGGGGCTACAACCAGTTTAGCACTTGACTGTAAATCGAACAGGTAAACCAAGCTTCCTTTGAAGGGATTGTATGAGGGTAAATATTGGATATAACCGAAGTTATGCAGGTCTTTGATGCATTTGTGGTAAGTAGCTTTTGCACTGATTTTACTGATACGCATTAGTTCCTGCCGGGATATTGATACAGGATTCTGAAATCGTTCGGAGTTCCAAAATTGAAAGATAGCCATGTAAAGGCTAACGTGAGTAGGGTTGAGGCGATTATCAACCGCAACCTTTTGAAAGAATCCACTGAGTTGAAGAATGTAATTCATGATATGATAATGAGTTGATGTGGTAATGACCCCTATCCCCTTAAAAAGGGGCTTTAGGATTTGTTTTTTGAAAGAAGTTTTTCGATATCGGTGAAGTTGTAATAATTGGTACCTCCAATCTTTGTAAAAGGGAGTGTGCCATTGATTCGAAGTGTTTGAAGTGTGCCAGGAGAAATGTTGAGCAGTTTGCGAACTTCAACTGATTTCAGCCATTTCTTGGTTACAGGATTTTGTTGTTCTGTCAACAAATCCTTAATATCCTGAAGGAGTTCGGTTTTGAACTCCTTCAGATCTTCGGTGGTTATGATTTGAGCGGACATATCTTTAGTTTATAGTTGACAGTTGATAGTGCTCTAAACCCCCGTCTGAGCCAGACAGGCTCTAAAGGGACTTAAAGACTGCTTTGTTATAATTAATCGTTGAATGAGAGGGAGCGGGAAATCCAGCCCAAGAGGAATTTTTTACTTGTCGGGCGTTTCCGGATTGTGTTTATGTAATACTCAATTTTAGCCACTGTAATTTTAGCTTGAAAGTATCCAAAGTCCATGGAGTTGATTTTATTGAGCGTAATCTCTCCAATGATTCCATCTATTTTTGTTCCGACAATAGATTGCACAAGCCGTGTTGCGGTGGTCAGACCGGAGTTTACCGCGAAATCAAATACAGAATCTGCAGAGGTCTGATTCTGGATTCGTTCAGTATTGAGCGGCAGCCAGAAGTTGTTTAAGTAGAATTGTTCCACTAAGTTTTGAAGTTTCAGGTTGGTGTCGAGTGAGTGAGGAAAATCAGGTTTGCTTTTGAATTGTTCAATGAGTGCCCAGCCCAGCCAGGAGCCGTGGAAGTTTCGGGCAATGCCTTTGTAAGTTTCACCACCCAGATCATCCGGATCGTTGACGTAACCACCTTCGTGAGAAAGCATTTTTGAAAATGCTAAGTTGAATTTTGCCATGTATTTTAGATTTTAGAACCAAGAGCCAAGATTATAGACTTAATGGTTATGATTAGTATTTGGCAAAATTGGTGGATTTTAATGGGTTTTATTCACAAGTTGTACCCAATTGGGAAGAGAAAAAAATGAGATAGAAATAGTAAATAAAAGATGGTAGCTAATAATAATTTATTCATTCGTTTTTTGAAGTAATGTGCTGATAATTAATTATTTGAATTGTTGGATTATACGAAGTTACCAATGTTTCATAGTAAAATTAAATTATAAATATCACAAGTTGTTCCCAATTGGGAAAAGAGAATTTGAGCTGTAGAGTTTTTAAATTTAAAATTAGAATGTCATTCTATCACAAGTCTTCTTCCATTTTGTGAAGTAATGCTGTTTTGATGGTATCAATGAATTTAGTGGGAGTGGAGCGTATTTTGATTTCGAGATATGTGCGATAAATATCTGTAAGTCTAATATTAAACGCATGTTCGAAGAAAGCAGCAAGTTCCCGTATTTCGCAGTTAGCTTTATTGAAAACACCAGCAGCGTGAAGAGCATAGATAAGCTCAACCAATGATGTTTTGCTATCTGTCCATTGTAAGTTTTGTTCGAAAACCCCAAGTTGTCCCCAATTGGGATTCGCAGCTTTGATAGACAGAGTCTCAATTTCGGTATTTAGAAAGACACTCAGACGATCGTTAGCGATAATTTTTGCTACCATATAGTCATGACTGGTTGAGAAGTCCGGATCAACATAAAACATGAGACTGTCCTGATATAAATGCAGATCTTCCTTGCCCCGAATGAAATATTTATCATCAAGGTAAGTTGAGTTCATACGATAGTATTGGTAAAATTCGAGGTGGTTGTTGAAAAAGAAGGTAAGTTTTTCGAGTTCGTGTCGAAGGTAAATTTCTTGTATCTCATGACTGCCCATAGGCCGACGACTTTCGATATTAAAGATCTTTACGTAGTAAATGAGTTTGCTAAATAGTTCCGGTTTTATTTCTTTAAAAAAAAGAATTTCCTCATCTTCATTCTTAAAAGGATATTCTAAAATAAATGCCTTGAGTTGTGTCAAGGCATTCTTTATACACCGAACAGATCTTTGCGCTTTTTTGATTGTATCAGATTCCTCCAAATCCAGAGATTGCAGTTGATTATTGAGTCTCTTATTGAGTTTAGTAACAAAATTGTTCATATGACATTTAGTCGATGATTATTTATTTGCTTTGATAGTCTCACTAAGGAAATTAGCATAGAAATCAGGTATATAACTATTCCGTATGCCTGATATGGTTTCTGAAATATTGTAATCTATTTTTCGAAGAACAGGATGTGCCTTGTTTTGCAGATCATCAATTGTAAGCCATAAATAAACCGCTTTTCCTCCATTTATTTCTTTTGATCTCCCTACAGAACCGGCATTAATGAATAAGTTGTTTTGCCCAACTTTATTTGTTTTGACGTGCCGGATATATGATAAATGAGTATGTCCGGTAACAATAATATTTGCATTCATCTGTTCAAATAAGTTTCTCAAAAAATTATCATCGCAATTCTCGTATATGTACTCATCATTATTATTCGGGCTACCATGTACAAGTAAAATGCAAGCGTTAAGATACTTCAAGCTTATACTCTCGGGTAATTTAGAGAGAAACTCTTTATTTATATCGGTTATTGTGTTCTTCGTGTGGGTAATTGTTTTCAATCGAGCTTTCTGCTCCTCAAGGCTATGTTTTTGTAGCGGAAATACCTCGTAATTAAATGCAATACGCTCATCATGATTGCCCATTATAGTAGGAATCTGTAATTCTCTTATCGTATCTATAACTTCGTTATGCCATGGAGCGCCATCAGTAAGATCGCCTAAGCAATAAATATGGTCGGCTTGAAAAACTGTTTTTATATCCTGAATCACCGCTCTTAAAGCTGGTAAATTTCCATGAATGTCACTGATGATTGCTATTTTCTGCATGATATTGCTTATAGAGTTGTCCCTCTCAAAATATTTAATAGATAAGTTTAGAACTAAGATAACTATAAATTTGATTTTAATGGTCTTTTATAAAACAAGATTATTCCCAACATAATAATTACCCACCCGATTAGTTGAGATAAAACTGGTATTTGATTGAGAAATATGCCAGATAAGAGAACTGTAAAAACAGGATTGAAGTTAATAATAATACCGGATGCAGTAGCACCAATATGTTTTACACTGTTAATGAAAAACCATTGTGCAATACCTGTCCCTACAACACCAGTAATAAAAACATAAAATGCTAAATCGTAATTCCAATCGGGCATTTTTATTTTAGAAAAACTGAACGGGAGATAAAGAATGATACCAAAAATTCCGGCATATATTACTGCATTGATCGATCCGATTGTTTTAGAAGCAACTTTGGCACATATTGCATATAATCCATGAGAGGCAACTGCAATGAACATCCAGACATCCCCTATACGATAGTGAATGGAGAGGAATGTGTTGATGTCTCCTTTAAAGAGAACGATAATTACACCTATGAGTGCAATAATTCCACCAACGATTTTGTATCGTCCCAGTTTTTCTTTCAGGAAAATGAATGCCCAAAAAGCTATTAACACCGGATTTAATGCAGAAATAAAGGCAACATTAGTAGGAGTGGTTGTTTTGTAGGCTTCAAACATCAACAAATTCATAATTACCACGTTGAATAACCCCATACCAATCAAAGGTAACAGGTTTTGTTTGTTGGGTAATTTCAAGCCTTCATTGAGTACTCCAACAGGTATCAGAACTATGACGGCCAGTAACCAGCGAAGAAAGATCATAGTTGAGGCATTCACCGATTGCAATGCTAATCCGATAGTGATAAATGATGCCGACCAAGACAAACTGGCCAGCATCATTACTATAATTGATTTGCTGAATACTGTAGGTTTCATGTGTTCAAAAGTCAACTACTTTGAGACATCGTCATGATCCGTTCCGGTAATTATCTCATACCAGTTTTCGATATCTTTTTCAAACGCAGCGGTTTTGCTAAGGTAAAATTGCAATGTGTCATTTCCCAGCGGTAAGTGCAATGGTGGATTTTCAACTGATGCTATTTTTACAATTGCCTGTGCCAGCTTCAATGGATTGCCTGGCTGTTTGTAACTTACTTGAGCTGCAAATTCTCTCATTTTACCTACAGTTTCTGCATAATCCTCAATAATATTAGGAGTGCGAGTTAATGAAGAGCTATCAAGAAAATTAGTACGAAAGTATCCAGGTTCCACAACGGTAGCTTTTATTCCAAGTGGGGCTAATTCAAGAGCAAGAGATTCGGTAATACCCTCCACTGCGAATTTTGTGGAAGCATATAATCCCCAACCGATAGAACCAGTAAGCCCACCTACAGAAGATATATTGATAATGTGTCCACTTCGTTGAGCTCGCATGTACGGTAGCGCGGCTCGCACAACATTCAACAAACCAAACACATTCGTTTCGTAATTGGCTTTCACTTCTTCGCCCGAAGCTTCTTCTACAGCACTCAACAGTCCATATCCGGCATTATTGACTAATACATCGATATTACCGAAATAGTCAATCGCCATTAATACTGCTTGTCTTGCTTGTTCTTCGTTAGTTACATCCAATTTTACAACCAGTAAGTTGTCAGCATTATTTGCCTGAAGTGTAAACTTTTCAGGATTCCGGACAGCGGCAACCACCTTGTCTCCGCTTTCAAGTGCCGCTTTGGTTATTTCCAATCCAAAACCTCTTGCAGCACCTGTAATAAACCAAGTTTTTTGAGTTTTCATTTTTATTTAAATTTCTATTAGAGTCTGATATTCAATATTTTTTCTACGGTTTCGTAATTTATATCCTGATTTTCACCAAGTATTGTTCCCCTTGATTTGAAACGACTGGCAATCACGCTAATGGTTGTGCCATTAACGCCATAATCATTCAGACGGGTTTTTATGCCTGTCGACTCAAAGAATGCAATTGTTTTTGCAATAGCCTCGTCAATGCGTTCATCAGAGGTGCCTGCGGAAATTCCCCAAATGCGATATGCGTATTGTTCCAACTTTTCCCGCTTTGTGCTACGCATTACCGACAAAAGTCCGGGTAGCACAATAGCCAACGTTCTGGCATGATCAATGCCGTGCAATGCAGTCAATTCATGTCCGATATCGTGCGTAGCCCAATCTTGTGGAACTCCTGAACCGATAATTCCATTCAATGCTATGGTTGCCGACCACATAAAGTTGGCAAAATCATCGTAAGCCGGATTTTCAGACAAAACTTTCGGGGCAACTTCGATCAGCGTTTTCAAAATGGATTCTGCAAAATAATCCTGAACCATTGCATTAACCGGATAAGTAATATACTGTTCCACAACATGCACATAGGTATCGACAATACCATTTGCGATCTGCTTATGAGGCAAAGAGGAACAAACCTGCGGATCGAGAATGGAGAATTGAGGCATTACCAGCGGGGAGATAAATGCATATTTCTCCTTTGTTGATATTCGTGAAATAACTGCTCCGCCGTTCATTTCGCTTCCGGTAGCCGGAAGTGTTAGTACCGTTCCTATTGGTATGGCTGTATTGACAGTTGTTTTGCCCAACAAAATATCCCAAGGGTCATTGTCTATTGGCAGTGCAGCTGCAATAAATTTTGTACCATCGAGAACCGAACCGCCACCTATTGCCAACAGAAAATCAACATTTTCCTGTTTCCCAATTTGTACAGCTTTCATCAAGGTTTCATATTTAGGATTGGGTTCTATTCCTCCAAATTCAATATAACTGAATCCATCCAGTGCCTTTACGATACTGTCATAAATGCCATTTTGTTTAATACTGCCACCTCCGTAGGTCACCATAATCTTTCCATTTTTAGGCAACAAACTGCCCAATGAATTGATTTGATCTTTGCCAAATACAATTTTGACAGGATTTTGATAAATAAAATTATTCATGCGTTCTAATTTATTTTTTTATTATTTGTCGCATGAAACTCGCAATGAACATGGTCTTTGGATTAAACACCTGTTTTCATGCTCGTTTCATAAGATATAATTACTTTAAAATTTGCAATTAAACTATGGGAAAATCAGCGCCAAGCGTCAGGTGCTCCCAATTATCGAAATCGTGCTTCAGTTCGTCCAATTTTATACGACCATTGCGCAGTGCAGCTGCACCGAGTAATAAGCGCAACGGAGGATTTTCAGCTTTGACTGCTTTAATAATTGCCTGAGCAGCTCTTGCCGGATCACCGGGTTGGCTCCCGCTATAACCACGAATTGTATTCATATTGACAGCTGCGGTTTCCTTGTAATCATCAATAATTACTGAAGCGTTTTTGGCAGAGCGACCAGCCCAATCGGTGCGGAATGGTCCCGGCGCAACAATGGTAACCTTAATGCCTAAATGGCGTACTTCTTTGGAAAGTGCTTCCGAGAATCCGTCAACAGCAAATTTTGTTGCATTATAGAATCCGACACCGGGAAAAGCCATCAAGCCACCAATGGAAGCTACATTAATCACATGTCCGCTATGTTGTTTGCGTAGTACCGGTAAAATGGCATTGGTGAGATTGGCCAATCCAAAGAAATTGATTTCGAACATCTTTCTCACATCAGCTTCGTCACTTTCTTCCAATGCAGCAAAATAGCCAATGCCAGCATTATTGACCAGTACGTCAATTTGTCCAAAATGCTTTAATGCATCCGCTTTAGCCTGAGCTATTTCTTCCGGTTTTGTTACATCCAATTTCAAAGCCAATGCCTGATTTGGATATTCTTTAACGATATCCTCGATGTCAGCTATTTTTCGAGCTGTAACAACTACATAATAACCTTGTTTTAAGGTTTCCTTGGCTAACTCACGACCAAATCCAGTGGAACAGCCAGTAATGAACCAAACTTTTTTTGTTTCCATAACTTTTAATTTAAAATGAATAAATCTGTATATTTTTATTTTTCAAATACTTCTTTGAAATCTATCGTGTCTAAGAATGCAGTAACACGAACTACTTTTTCGCCTGTGAAAGTCATAAACCACGCATAGGAGACATTGTAAGGTGAACCATCTAAGCGACTTGCAGAACCGTCCCATATCACAATCACGGTATTGCCATCTACATACGTAGAGCGTACGGAAGGAACGATTTTTTTAGACAGGCGTTCATTGAGCGGAGCAAGCACTTCATCGATAAGCTGCTTTTTGCTGTGGTAGGTTTTAGATAGAGGTGCTGAACCGGAGATTGTCCAAACAACATTGTCGTCCAGCAAATCGAATACACTGCCAGTGCCATCTGCCCACTTTTTAAAGCCGTCAAGCACCAACTGTTTTCTATGTGCAGGATTATTATTGTTAGTTTGCGCCACAGAATTTTGTGCACAAAACAACAGCATTACCATAAGGCAAGCTGTGGTAAGTTTGAAGGAGAAATCTTTACCTAGTAATTTGTCTTTAGTCTTCATAATTTCTTTTGTTTTAGAATTATGAAGCAAAGGTCGGAAGAAATTGTCAGTCGGCTTTTAGGAAATCCAAAGGTAGAATTATGAATTTCAAAGATAGCATCAGGAAGGGATAAGCAAGCTCCTGTGATTGCGAAATTCAGACGGGTTTATACCTGTATTTTTCTTGAAAAAAGTGTAGAAATTCGGCGCATCCGAGAAACCAAGACTGTAGCTTATATCGCCCAAAGACCAGTCGGTTTGAAGGAGTAAAATTTTGCTTTCTTCCAAAAAACGACCGGTGATATGCGTGCTGACAGTTTGCCCCGTGTGTTTTTTCAGCAAAGCATTCAAATAATTCGGGTGTAGTGACAGCTGTGCGGCAAATTCTTTCGCCGTTTTGGTGCGTATGGGTATTGATTTCCGGATATTACTTGTTTCGTTTTCAAGTATTTCAAAAAAATGGTAAACATGCTCCAATTCTCCATTCACCGTGGTGGAGGGCATAAATTCTTTGATGCGCGAACAGTGAACCATTATCAATTGCAGGTAAGCGGTCATAGCATCAATACGAAGAAATCCGTTGTTCACTTCTTCGGCTTGCATTTTAACAAACAAGTCATTCAACGGGTCAATATCAGAATCGTTCAGCGTGATAACACTTTTAGATTTGTCGGCAAACAAACCATATTTGTCTATAGAAGCTTTTATAATAGGATCTTCCGCAATCAGCGATTTTTGGAACAGGCAATAATAACCTGCCGATACATCCGAAAGGTTTCGCCATGAGATAACGTCGTTCGGGTGGATAAACAAAATAGTCGGGCTGTCGATAAAATAAGATTTCAGCCCGATAGTAAACACGCCCATTCCCTTAGATATAAAAAGTACCTTATAAAAATTTCTCCTGTTGGGAGAAAGGTAATTTTTGCAGGCAAAATCTTTCCTGTTGAAAACCCGAAAAGTTCAGTTTTCGTAATAATCCCTCAGAACAGGAGTTAACGTAGGAAAATCACGCAGAGATTCAATGATTTGTATGTCGAGAGTTGGTGTGGTAATCATATTTTTTCCAGATATTAAATTGACCATAAAATTACAATAAAATCCATTCTAATTGAATGAATTACGATACTCTAAAGGTGAAAGATTGATTTTTCTTCTAAATAACCTGCTTAGTGACTGTGGATGCTCAAATCCCAATTGGTAAGCAATCTCTGCCACAGAAAACTTAGTATTTACTAAAAACTCTTTTGCCTTTTCAATCAATTTTTCGTGTATATGTTGCTGTGCGTTTTGTCCAGTGAGGGAGCGCAGCATATCACTTAGATAACTGGAAGAAATATGTAGCTGTTCCGCCATGTATTCAACGGTTGGCAGTCCGTTGTTTAATGGCTTTTCTTCTTTGAAATAGTTGTCCAAAAGTTGCTCCATTCTAGCTAAAAGATCGTGATTTACTGCCTTTCTGGTTATGAATTGTCTTTTGTAAAAGCGGTTCGACAGGTTTAGCAAAACTTCAATATAGGAGATTATTACATCTTGGCTAAAGTCGTCTATACTTCCGTTCAGCTCCTGCCGAATGCTTTCAATTACTCCAAAAATCGCTATACGTTCTTTATCGGAGAGATGCAAAGCCTCGTTCGTATTATAAGAGAAAAAACCAAAATCTTTTATTTTCCCTTCCAACACATGGTTCCTTATAAAATCAGAATGAAATGCCAAAGAGAACCCTGCATAATCAGTATCTTCCTCAGTGATGGATATAAGTTGATTCGGCGCAGTAAAGACCATACCTCCGTCGTCAAAATCATAAACACTCTGGCCATAACCGATCTTTCCGTTCTGTGTTTTCTTATAAGATATTTTATAAAAGTTGAACAGAAAATTAGCCGGTAAAATAGCGGGAGTTAGCATCTGATCATTGTCTAATACACTTACTAACGGATGTAATGGCTTATTTAAGCAGAGCATTCGATGTAACTCATTGATAGAATTGACTTTTATAGGAGGGCTTTGCAGTTTTCTCATTCCGGTAATTTAATCATTTCCTAAAAACATAGTTGTCATTTCCTTTCTGGAAGCTTCAGTTCCCAGTTCCAGATAGCGATTATACATCGCCTGGGCATCGTTTCCCGCAACGTATAATAATTGCTGCTTTTCATCAGTCACGGACTCATAAACTAATGCCGCTACTTCTTCAGGTGTTGATCCTGCTGTGGTCGGATCCATCATACTATTGATGGCGGTCATATGCTTTTCTACCAAATGGACATAAGGTCCGGCAGGAGAAACGGTCATCTTGTTTCCAAATCCCGTACGAATGAAGCCAGGAGCAATTGTTTTTACGGAGATACCGAATGGTGCTAATTCATAACTAAGACCTTCACTAAACGCTTGTAATCCAGCTTTTGCAGTATGATACAAACTAGCAAAAGGAAACGTAATTAATCCTGCAACAGATGTAATGTTTATAAATATACCACTTTGTTTTTCTCTGAAATGAGAGATAAAAGCCTGCGTTACTCTAATAGCACCCATCAAATTAGTTTCAATTTGCTGCGTTAGTTGCTCTTCGCTTGTAGTCTCAAATGGGCCAGCATATCCTATCGCTGCATTGTTTACTACTACATCAATATTTCCCAGCTCAATAGCGTGAGCCACTGTTTCTCTAACCTCGACAGGATTTGTAACATCCAATTTCAATAAAGTAACTCCTTGAAGTTGATTGAGTTCTGTCTCATTTTCAGGATTACGCATAGTCGCAATCACTTTCCACCCATTGCCTTGAAATAATTTAGCTGTGGCTTTACCCAAACCAGCCGAAGCTCCCGTAATAAAAACTATCTTTTGCATTTGATTTTAATTTAGAATTTGGATGCAAAATTAGAGACAATATATTCGCCCAATGTAACCAAACTGAGGCAGATTGTAACCAAAGCGAGATATAGTATCTAATTCCACTGATCAATTGAACGAATTACGATACTCTAAAGGAGAAAGGTTGATTTTCTTCCTGAATAATTTGTTTAGCGATTGCGGACGTTCAAATCCCAATTGATAAGCAATTTCAGAAACAGATAAATTTGAAGTTGTAAGCAACGTTTTTGTCAAATCTATCACTTTATTTTGGATATGGCTTTGGGCACTTTGTCCCGTTGCAATTCGCAACAAATCGCTGAGATAGTTTGCAGACAGATTCAACCGTTCAGCAAAATATTGAACTGACGGTAACCCATTGCTCAAGGCGTTGTCATTTGAAAAATAGATATCCAATAAACGCTCGAATTTTAATAATACCTCATCCTGTTGAGGCTTGCGGGTGATGAACTGCCTGCTGTAATACCGTTTTACGTACACCAGCAACAATTCGATGTATGCCACTATCGCCTCCTGGCTGAATGAATCGATATTTGATTGATATTCTTTTTTAATGCCTGCCATCATTTCCCTGATATGCAATTTTTCTTTGTCCGATAAGAAAAGTGCTTCGTGAAAATCATAATTAAAGAAAGCGTATTTCGTTATCTGGAGAGCCAAAGGAAATAATTGGATGAAATCAGGATGAAAAGTGAGCATATAACCTTCAGTGGAATCTCCTGTTGTACTTTCAACTTTTATAACTTGTCCCGGTTTAAAGAAAGTCATCACTCCTTCATTGAAGTCGTACGTATTTGGTCCATAGTGTAAAATGCAACCAGGATCTTGTTTTATGGAAATGCAATAGAGATTCAAGACGATAGACATTTCCGAATCCGGAAGTGCATAATTGATTTTCGAAAAATCGATTATACTCATCAATGGATGCTCCGGTTTTTCTATTTGCAATAACCTGTGGTATTCGGCTACTGTATTTATCGGGTGAAATGTATTTTGTTTCTTCATTCTGGATTCAACAATAACATATTTGAAATGAAAATAAATGGATTTGCAGGTTATTTGATTAAAACAACCTGCAAATCAAGTTCAGATCATAAATAAGGGGTAATCCTTTTACGATTAAAACGATTGAATGATATTCCTATCACCGGTATCAGTTCCTAACGGAATGATGGACTCGATACGCTCCATGTCTTCCTCGCTAAGAACAATGTTAGAAGCAGCAATGTTCTGCTCAACATATTTTGCTCTTTTCGTGCCCGGAATTGGTACCACGCCTTTAGCGATAATCCATGCAATTGCCAACTGAGTAGAGTTCACCCCTTTTTCCAATGCCAAAAGATTTATTTCATTTACCAGTTCAATGTTCTTGTAAAATTGGGTATCTTGAAAGCGAGGAATGGATCTTCTGAAGTCATCAGCATCAAAATCATCAGGTGTTTTAATTTGACCAGTAAGAAATCCTCTTCCAAGCGGAGAATAAGCTACAAGTCCAATTCCAAGTTTTTTGGTAAGTTCATAAACTCCATTCTGTTCTACAGCTCTTTCGAAAAGCGAAAATTCATTCTGAACGGCAGTAACCGCAAATTCAAGATTTGCCCTCTGTATTTGTTCTGCTGTAACTTCGGAAATCCCAATATATCCGATTTTCCCTTCTTTCACTAATTCACCCATTGCTCCAATGGTTTCTTCAATAGGGATTTCGGGATCGGGACGATGCATATAATATAAATCTATAAAGTCTGTACCAAGATTTTTCAGTGAACGCTCTACTGATTTTTTTACATACCCGGGTTTCCCGTTAATCGCCCATGTTACCTGCTCGTTATCATCTATCTCGAACCCGAATTTTGTTGCCAGGATATATTTATCCCGGTTTCCTTTGATTGCCTTCCCAACCAAACGTTCGTTGTGTAGCGGTCCATACAGGTCAGCGGTGTCCAAAAAATTTCCACCCAATTCCAATGATTGATGAATGGTGGCTATTGACTCTCTTTCATCTGCCTGACCGTAGGTGTTTACACTAATAGATGGACTCATGCCCATGCAACCTAAACCCAAAACCGGAATGTTTAATCCCTGGCTGCCCAATTTTCTTGTTTTCATAAGATTGATTTTAATATTTATGACTCAATTTTTTATATTGTGCAAAATTGCGGAACATAAACATCATAAAAGTTTCCCAATCCACTCAAATTGTATCCGTTTGCGGGAAATAGGGGAGAAACATTGCATCACAAGTCCTGAATTGCTATATTTATTGGGTTGCTCCACCATTGACCAACAAATGCTGCCCATTCACAAAGGAAGAAAGATCGCTCGCAAAGAACTCAGCAATGTTGGCAACATCTTCCACTTCTGCCAATCGACCCATAGGACAACTATCCACTAATGATTTCCTCAATTCCGGATAAGCCTCCGGATCTACGAAAATACCGGAATGATCCACCGCAAATGGAATAATAGTATTCACAGTTACTCCTCTGTGGGCTATTTCCTTGGACAACACGTCAACCATGTAGCGAGGTGTAGTCTTGCTGCCGCCATACACTGCCATACCAGCAACAGGAAAGGCTGTTGTACTGGAAGCTATGTAAATGATACGACCATTATCTTCAACGTTTTTAGCAGCTTGCTGCATAGTGAAATACGCTCCTTTGGTATTTATTGAAAACAATCGATCAAATTGTTCTTCTGTAAATTCGATGACCGGCGTTTCCACCATTTCAATACCGGCATTAGCCACCACAATATCAATCTTTCCAAAAGCATTTTTTGCTTCAGTGAATAAACGCTCAATATCTGCGACTTTACTAACATCTGCCTGTACCGAGATGACATTGACACCCATTGCCTGGATGTTACTAACAACTTCATCGGCCGATACTTTGTCTTTAGAATAGTTGATTACGATATTTGCTCCCAAAGCAGCATACCTTTCGGCAATGGCTTTGCCAAGCCCACGAGCTGAGCCGGTTATTACGGCTACTTTATTTCTTAAACTGTTCATTTTTCATTTATTTTTTTGTAATTTTTTTAACTGCCATACTTACTGCGCTGTCGTTCAAAAAAGCAAACAGAACCCCAGCAATAACCGGTATAAAAAGTATCAAGATTGGAAGGGATTCCATTGGAGGGTGTGCCCCAAAAAAGATAATCAGCCCGATAAACCATGCTGGAATGTTGCTGAATATTTCAACCTTAGACAAATATGCCAGCGACCCAATAAAAACGAACACGACTAACGGAAACCCAAGCTGTCCAACTATCTCGGACAAGCCTTTTGCTATAAATTGTATGGCTACACCCATAAACACCCCAAAGGCAATAGGAATAAGGGAAATAACGGATGTTTTTAATGATTTTCCAAACAGGTAATAGCTTACCCAGGCAATGAATAAAATCCATGTAGGAAACTGTAAGGAAACTGAAACAAATACTGCCAAAGCCCCAAAGAAGCCCATAATCAGGGCGGTTGATAATGTTTTCATATCTATGTTATTTATTTAAGATTAAGCCATTCCGCCATTTATGCCAATATTCTGGGCAGAAATCCATTTAGCGTCGTCGCTTGCCAGAAATGCTACTACACGAGCTATATCTTCAGGTTCTCCAATACGGTTGAATGCTGAAAGACTTGCCAAATGAGCTACTACCTGATCAGGCTTACCTGTCATAAACAGTTCTGTGTTGGTTGGACCAGGTGATACGGAGTTTACATTTATGCCACGAGAACCAATTTCTTTGGCAAATACACGGGTTAGTTGTTCAACAGCTGCCTTGGTGGCAACATAAGGGCCATAAGTGGGTAACATGAGACGGTTTACAGATGTGGAGAAATTGATGATACTTCCGTTATCTGCCAGTTTTGTTGCGGCTTCACGCAATGCATAAAGTACACCTTTGACATTTACATCTAAAATTCTATCAATATCATCATCCTGCGTGTCTTTAATCAACTTATTGAACATGATACCGGCATTGTTGATTAGCACATCAATTTTTCCAAAATGTGCGATCGACTGATCGAACAGCCTTGTGACGTCCGATGAAATACTTACATTGGCTTGTATGGCAATGGACTCACCACCATTAGAGTTAATCTCTGAAACTACTTTCTCGGCCGCATCTTTTCCTCCGGCATAGTTGATAATCACTTTTGCTCCTGACTGAGCAACTACTTTTGCTACTTCTGCGCCGATTCCCCTTGAGGAACCGGTAATAAGTACTACTTTTCCATTTAATGAGTTCATAATTTTTTGTTTTAAATTTGACGATACAAAGATCGCCCATGAACCTATCAGGAAACGTACAAGAAATAAAGGAAGAGATGTAAATATCTAAGAAGTTTATTGAGAATGTAGTTTGCGGTACTCCACAGGACTTTGTGAAGTATTCTTTTTGAAATAGTTACTGAAATGAGGTGCTTCAACAAAACCCAAGCGATTTGCAATTTCTTTGATGCTTAGCTGAAGTTTATCTTTTTTATAGGGCGTTCAAAAGATGGATCTCTTAAAGGAACAATTTCATCTTTATAATCGTTCGGATTGACTTTAAATTTGAAGAAATCTAAACTCAAATCTATACGTGCATCTTCTGAACTCATAAAGAAGAATTTCTTAGCACCATCGTTGATAATACTATTTATTGTTTTTGATGTCATTCTATATTCATCATATCCATTACACAACATCTTTATATATTCTTCTGATATATTATCATCAAAAAAAAGTTGAGCTTTGCTGTTGACAAATTGAAGAGCATTTAATTGATGTACTTCTTCAACAGATTCAGTACCACAACAATTAATACAGCCATTACCAAAATCATAGACATTTGCATCATACAGACAAATCATTAATCTTGGATGTATAGGATAAAACACCTGAAGCCCCTTTGCCACAAGTCCTGTTGCTCCAACATAATTTCCTGCATTTTCCATTAATTGGTTATAAAGAATTACCGGTGAATCAGAAGTAACAAATGACAGCGGAGAAAGATTCACTATAAATTTGCAATCCAGATAGTCTAAAAGATATTCGTACTTTATAGAATGTAGAAGACTTAGTAAAACAGGATTTTTATGTACAAAATTTCCATCTTTCACTTTATCCCACATATCTGGCCTAATCTCTTTTACCACAGTTTTTAAGCCCTGATTAAGAGACTCCATGATATCATTACCGGACTTTGGGGTTCTAAATGTCTGATACAAAATAAATCGCTTCAATAATTTGAAGCCGTTAGATTCAATGGGAGGTGGATAAAGTAGTTTTTCTTCTGTCCAATAATAAAACATCTTGGCTATATTGTTTTCAATTTCAGCTAAGCCATTTTCTATTTCATCATCTTCTCCATAAAGGAAGTTTTCGTAGGCCTGATGCTTTAGTTGAGCATTTTGTACAAAAACATTTTTATCATGATTGTACAATCCGATGAGTTTGCCTTCATTATTTACAGAAAACTTTTTCAGGTAAAATCTTGGGATATAGTGATGTTTTTTCTTGTCAGTCATTAATTTGTTTAAAAGTCTTGTTCAATAGCTTTAGTTCTATTGTAAACTCTTTTTACATTCAGATTAATTACAATATCAATATGATTGATAAAATGTTGTACGCGTGCTAATTAGAATACGTTTTACGATACTCCACGGGACTTTGTGTTGTATTCTTTTTGAAGTAGTTACTGAAATGTGGAGCTTCAACAAAACCCAAGCGATTTGCAATTTCTTTGATGCTTAACTGTGGATTTTGCAAAAGTACTCTGGCTTCGGAAATGGTTTTGTCGGCAATCCAGGCACTTATGGTTTTTCCCGTTTTTGCACTTATTACATTAGATAAATAGTTGACATGTAACGCCTGCATATCAGCATAATCCTGAACACGTAATTGTTTGTCGGTTTTGCCTGCAATAAGTTCACGGAGATGAGTCTCTAAGTTTAGTTTGAAGGTCTTTACAATCAGTGAGCTTCTGTTTCCTTCATAAATAGGATTGTAATCCTGAAAGAAATACTCTTTGATTTTAAGAAGCAAAGCAACAGTTAAGCTGCCAATGATCTGATCCTTGTAAGGCGAATTGGAAAGATGCTGTTCGTGGATAAAGCGATAGAGCTTCTCAATAACTTCAAATTGCGTTTCGGTAAGTTTTCGTGGTTCCACCGTCTCTGTCAGCAAGAAAGAAAAATGGTCGAAAATATCTGCATGGACATACACTTTTAGAAACGCTTCATTAAAAGTAATCAGGCAAGTATCCGTGATTTTATGCCATTCAAAAATCCGGTAGTTTCCGGGATTCGTGAAATAAACAGTTCTCGGTTCTACAGGAAAGCTTTTATCGTCGATAGTATATTTTCCGAAAGCATCTTTGATGAAAAGGAAACTAAAATAATTAGGACGGAATGGCGGCGATGTATAAGGTAACTCTTTGAATGTATCCTGCAAGTAATGCACAGTGAAGCCCGATGAAGTTTCCGTCAGATCAAGCGGTAGCCCCAGAGTTTCGTACAACTTGTGTAAATCCTCTACAATAATATCTTTTGATAGCTTGTTCGACATAATGGAAGAAATAATCTTTCTTGATTTTTATAATTAGCAAAGATATGATTTTATTTTTATGTCAAGAGTTTTGACATAATGATGTGCAGTATACAGATTTATTTTACAGCTTTTATAGACAGAGCTTCGATCTCGATACTCAAAAATACTTTGAGCCGATCGTTGGCAATGATTTTGGATACCATATAATCGTGACTAGTTGAAAAATCCGGATCGATGTAAGACATCAGCGTGTCCTGGTACAGGTTTAGATCTTCCTTGCCTCGTATGAAGTATTTATCATCGAGATATGTTGAGTTCATACGGTAATATTGATAAAATTCGAGATGGTTATTGAAAAAGAAAGTGAGTTTTTCAAGCTCCTGTTGTAGATAGGTTTTTTGTATTTCGCGGTTTCCAACTGGTCTGCGGCTTTCGATATTGAGGATTTTTACGTAGTAAATAAGTTTGCTGAATAGTTCCGGCTTTATCTTTTTGAAAAAAAGAATTTCTTCAGCATCATTGCAAAAAGTATGTTGAATAGTGAATGCTCTGAGCTGAGTCAAGGCATCTTTTGTGCAACGAATAGATTTTTGAGTTTTCCTAATGAGATCCGGTTCTTCCAAGTCGATGTCTTGCAACCTGGAACTGAGGTCTTTGTTGAGTTTAGTTATAAAATCGTTCATGTGATATAGTTTTAGTCGTAAGTCTTCACGGTAAGACATAAAAAAAAGCGTGGGTTATTTAACCCGTCACGCTCTTGAGGCCATCGACTGCCTAGCAAAAGTAACAAGTTAAAGCCCACGCCATTTGACGCAGGCGTTTACTAACTTATTCCAATTTGCTTATGAAAGTGTCGATGTTTCAAGAACAGGAATAAAAGCGAACGCTTTATTAATATGTAATGCAATTGTCGCTACAATTGACGAGTTGTTTTGAATGATTTGCAAATTTAGGAAGATTCTTCTGTTTAGCAAACAGATAAACAAGAAAATCATAGAATAACCTTCAAGTAATATAGAGTACACGCTATACAACCGTATGGCTGCCAAAGTTTTCGAACTAACATACTACCTGACGTTACAGGGGATAATTAATTAAAAAAACAGGCAAGAGTGTGAAAAATAGTTTCTATCTTTGGGGTTTGATTAAAGTTAGAAATAACAAACAACCAGTTTCTAAATTGGATCTGCTTGATAATACAGGGATTTTTATTTTTCGAAAATGTCTGTTTGTCATATGAATAATAAATTACTGCTAATACATACAGCTATATACACAATTTAGTTGCGATATATAGTTTTGAGTAGCGCATATATAGATGTTAGGTGTAATTTTAAAAAAGTAAAAACAATATACGATACAAGACTAAATGAATATGACACAAGTAGAAAATTACAAGATAATATTAGAAGACATATTTGGACAAACAATTAGTTTTACAAACAATAAAGTAACCAATAATTGTATTGGAGCACTTAATAGTACAGATGAATATCATGTATTTAAGGCCAATTTTATAGAGAGATTAATGAGAATAAACAACTATTTCTCTAAAACCTCACCAGAAATAATAAGTGAAATAATAAACACAGCTAAACAAATTGGGCAACTAAAAGGATACAAATGGTCTGGTCCGTATTCAGAATTAGTTGCTTTGGATTATTGGATACAATTTGAGAACTTGAGAAATATAAAATTCATTGATAGAGGAAGCGTAGACGAATTTGAAGATAGTATTGCAAAGAAAGTCGGACAACAGGAAATTGATATTGATATTAGCCTTCAATTACATACAAGAAAAATTTATACCGATGTCAAGTCACTAATCCCAACACATACAGAATTAGTAGACCAAATTCTTAATAGAGTAAAATCAAAAACAACAAATCAACATTATTTAATTGGAATAGATAATCTATATGAAGTTGACTATCTGAGAACAAAGAAAGATTTTATATATGAATTGCAATTTGGAAATTTGATTGACGAACTTGTAAATTGTATAGACACAAAGAAATCAATTTATAATCACAAACTACAGAGTGGCACAACTGCTTCGTTTAGAATTGAATACACGAAAAAAGATAAATTGACAATTTTATCTACAATGAGAATTATGGAACCATATAGTCTAGCCTTTGATTATAAATATAAAATCTTAGACTATTATAATAAATTACTCACTAATAAGCCAAGTTTAATTACTTTTGTTGTTAATCCATGGTTTAATCAAGAACTAAATACCTCACCAGAGTTTCTTAATACATTTTATCGGTCTTTATCACGTCGTATCTTTATTGAATTAACAAAAGATTCAACAGATATGGCAGAGATTTATCCAGAATTAGCAAACATAAATTTAAAAATATCTGACATTGCAAGTTTAATTTCCGGCATTGTCTTTATACATGACAACTCTGTTCTTAAAACAGAAAAAGATATTTTCGACACATATATATTTTTAAATCCAAATTCTAAAAATGGAGTATTGACGAGGTCTAATTTTGATATTTTAAGTTGGTCACCTGAAATAGAGCAGCCATTTATAGATGATTTTTATTACGACAACTATTAAAAAACTACACCTAACACACCTCGTATGTTCATCGGCTGGCTGATGTGCATTCCGGCAGTTTTGCTCCCGCATTCACTTTGTCGTTTCACGACAGCGAACGCTCCCACCAACCGCCAACCGCCAATGCCCATAGCCTCGGTCGTTAGTCAGAAGGCTGAAAAAAAATGAAAAGATCGAGAAACTAAATACTATTATACTCATTTAAAGAAAATTGTAATAATATAAATCATACAAGAATGGCGAAAAACTTTAATTTATCACTTTACCAAATCACGATTAACAAGAGAAGAGACAAAAAAAACTATGAAGTTCTTTCAGATTTTATGAACGGAACTGACCTGCTAAAGATTGTAAATGGCTTATTAAAAACATGGAAATATGTCCCAACTGAAAATACAGAACAAGGTATATCTCAAATTCAAAAAGATGATGAGAATGAAAGAGTTTTTAGAATAATGAATATTGACTCTAAAGATCAATTATTTGCGAATGGAAGATATATAACTGGTATTATTGAATCTGGTGATTATGGTACCGAAGAAAATATTGTTGATGTATTAACAGGTAAACCATCTCATACTAAAAAAATTACAGAATCGATTTTATATCCATTTTATTTTATGTTTTATCTCCCAGAGAATTCAAAATTAGGATTCTTGATTGTAGAACGTATCGGGAATTTGGGTATTTATAGTCTGATTGAAAGTAAACTTAGACTTTATACAGCACCAAAGATTGATGATGATTGTGTATTAAAAGTTAGACCACTTGTATTAAAAAAATTAGTCAACGATCATTTGAAATATGTAACAGGTGGAGCAAAGAAGATAATTTTTGAAAAAGTAAGGAAAGAAGACTTACATGTTTCTAAATTATCGAATGGACAAGTTTCAGATGAAAATGTAGATAATATTGAAGTTGTTTATAATGCTAAGCGCAATAATTTATTCAATATATCTCAATGGTTTAATGTAATGAATAAAAGCGATAAATCTTCATTCTATATTGTAGAAGACATAGAATATGAAGATGTGAAATTTGAGTTCAAAGTTCAGGGAACTCCACGTAAAGTTTCTATAAAAGAAATTGAAAAGCTAGGAACATACATGGACATTACAGAATTTGTTACCTTAGCAAATAATAAGTATCCCACTTATGAATCGATAAATAAACAGGCTCATCTTTTAATAACACATATTAAGGAGCAATTCAACCATGAAAAAGAGTAAAATTCAGAATAATAACTTATTATATATTATAGCTTTAATCGGCTTATTTATAGGCATTGTATTATGTATTTATTTTGTATATGTAGTATTTTCGTATAAATATCAAACTTCAAATGAATGGATTTACAATTCGGTATTAAAGCAAATAAAAAATAATTTTGGAGATTTCTTAACAGGTACAGTGGGTGTTCTATTTACATTGACAACCACACTATTCTTATTTATTACGTTCAGAGAACAACGAAAACAGTTCGACTTATCAAATCAGGATCAAAATCAATCTAGATTTGAAACTACTTATTTTAATTTATTGTCAATGCTAGACGACGTTAGAAATAATGTAAATCAAGATATAAGTTTAAAACTTCTCAGCAGTGAATCGAAGAGTATATATGATTATTATAACTTGTTAGAGAAATATTATAATGAGTACCCTACGAAATCAAACAAACCTGAATTTAACAACATAATGAGTGGATTAAAAAATTCATCGATTAATTCATTTGTTGAGATGGCTGAAGGTAGCATACAAGATTTCTTTGACTCCTTTATCAAAGAAAACAAATGCAACATTGGTTATTACTTCAGATATATTTATAATACTATAAAATTTGTAATTGATGAAAGAGGTCAATACAACGATGTATCAAGGTACTTAAATATCTTACAAGCCCAATTATCAAATGAAGAACTTGCTCTTATATTTTATGATGCATTATCCTCTTATGGTAGAGACAAAAATGGAATTAAAAGATTTAAAGAGATACTAAACACATATCAGGTTTTAGAAAACATTGATGAAAGCTATTTATTGAATAGAAACCACTATGTGTTTTATTCTGGGATTAATTTTAAATTTTTGAATAGAACAGAATTAGAGTCAATCAAAAATAAAGAAACATATAACGAATAAAGCCCAGTTGCTAACACCCTCTCTTATGTGCATTGGCTGACTGGCGTGAATTCAGCAGGTTTTGTTCCCGCATTCTTTTTTATGCAATTCGTTATTATAAGATATTTCGTTCGCGCAAATACACATTTTTCGGTGAATATCGCAAATGAAATATGATTTTGTTATAGGATTGGGATAGGAACTGTTATTTTAGAATTTCATATCATTTAAAAAACTCAGCAGAATTAGTACAAATAATCGACAAAAAACCGATTATTTGTGCAAGTTCTGCTGTGGGTAGTTTATTTTGTAGCTCCATACTATACTATTAGTATAGTATGGAGGGTTAAAATAAACCAATTGGAAAAATTATCCTGCCGATTGCTTGATTTTCAATTGTGTTCCATTCCCAAACGTTTCTTTCAAAATCTGCATATCATTGCTAACCATTAAATCCAGAAATTTGGCATAATGCTGGGTTGTATATGATAATATTTTCTAATATTGTATCCAAATAAATAATTCTTGGATTATGGAAAAAGCACAAACTGAAATCAAAGAAGAATTGACTCTGCAAAATGTCCCTAAGGCAGTCAATTATTTAATCAATGAAATTGCTGAAATGCGTGTAATGTTAGAGCACATTGAAAAGCAATTAGGATTAGGTGTGGATAAACATCGACCAATAGGCATTACAGATGCTTGCAGAATTTTAGATCAGACTGAAAGAGCTGTAAGTAAATTGGTTCGTTCAAAATCTATCCCTCATTATGTTCAAGACAAAAAGCTGTACTTTTTTGAAGATGAATTAGTTAAATGGGTAGAGTCTTCCCGGGTAAAAACTTTTACTGAAGAATATAATTTAAGAAGGAGGTAATGAATTATGAAACTAACCAGAAAAGAATTATATGATTTGGTTTGGAGCGAACCAATGACCACTGTATGTAAGCGTTTTGGGATATCAGATAATGGGCTTAGGAAACATTGTAAATCAATGAATATTCCAACGCCTCCTTTGGGATATTGGGCGAAATTGCAAAGCCAAAAAGAAGTAGAAATAATACCTCTGCCAAGTGAATACGAAGGGAAAAAGCAATATGTCGATTTGAAAGAAGTTGATCCAAATGATGTGATTGTGGATCTTGAACCTCCGGTAAATAAACAAGGAGACCTTGAGAAATTATTACTGTATGAAAATCCTGATTGGTATAGAGTACCAGAAGTGTTATATGCAAAGGATGCCCTTATTATTGATACGAAAGAGAAACTTCGTGTTGAATCTGAATCAAATAAGAACAATGTTTATTTGAAGAATAATCCTTACAAAAGTAAAATTAAAGAAACTCTGGACGTTTATGTTTCCAGTGTATCGGTTGATCGGGCATTGTTGATATTTTCTACCCTCATAAACGCTATGAATAAGCGGGGGCACAGCCTCAGAATTGATGCAGATAAAACGTATTTTGTAGCAAATGAAGAAGAATTTCGTGTAAATATAACTGAGAGGAAAAAGCAAAATCCAAACAGCAGTAATCCACGAGATAATTATAACAATATATTTAGTGGCGAACTGCATTTCAATATTTTCTATCATTATGGATATTGGGAAAAAAATACATGCTATAAAGATACGACATATACAAAACTGGAAGATAAAATAGTTGCAATTATTGCTTATTGCGAAATAAAATCTGAGGAAATCAAGGAAAAGCGAATTGAAGATGAAAAGGAACGCATTAGACGAGAGGAAGAAGACCGAAAACGTGAAGAATTCAAAGCGAAGCAGAAATCAGAATTGAAAGAATTTCAGAATTTATTTACAATGGCTGAACGTTTACATAAGGCAAATATTTTGAGAAATTATATTTACACTTATGAGGAATATCTTCAAAAGATGGAAATTACAGATGAGGAGATGTTACAAAAAATAGAATGGGCAAAAGAAAAAGCAGACTGGCTTGATCCTTTTATTTCAAAATCTGATAAATACTTGGATCATTATGATAAAGATGAGATTATTCAACCAGATTGCCCCAAACAAAATTCATGGTCGCACCAAAGTTATCATGAACAATCGAGTGGATATAATTTCTGGGCACAGCCGTGGTGGAAAAAGAAAAGGTAGTGAGATAGTTTGTTTTATAGACTCATTGTATATTAATACTATATAATGAAGGATAATTATGAACTAATATTAGTGTGTGATGTGAATGAGTTCATAAATTATTTGTTTTAATAGAATCTTAAATCTATTTTTGTAGTTCAATTTAAAGACTCATTGTATATTATGAATATAGAACAGGGAAATAAATTAAACCAACTCTTACAAAATTGGCATCCAGGAACACTTTTATTTTCTACATGGCTGAATAAGAATGGATATTCTGTCCAGTTAATGCAACAATATCGTAAATCGGGTTGGTTTTCATTGCTATCGAAAGGGGTTTTGTACAGAACCGGCGATAAGTTTTCAGCTTATGCTGCATTGTCAGGGTTAAAAACTCAATTGAATAAAAGCTTTTATGTTGGTGCTCATTCTGCCTTAGAGCTATTTGGATTCAATCATTATGTTCCTATGGGGAAACCAATTTTAATGGTTGGACATTCAAAAGAAGATAAAGTCCCAAAGTGGATGACGGAAACAGATTTTGAATTTGAAATGAAATTCTTTATAACTGAAACGTTTTCCAATCCTCAGTTGACCGTAATGAAGAAAGGCAACTCTGAGTTGCTAACTTCTGTTCCGGAACAAGCCTTTCTTGAATGTTTGTTATTGGCACCGAACCAATATAATTATATGGATCTCTTTTATATCATGGAACAGCTCACTGCTTTAAGACCAGAAGTGGTTCAGTTATTATTAGAGAATACAGATAACTTCAAGATAAAACGATTATTCCTATATATGGCAGAGAAAGCCGGCCATGCATGGTTTGGTAAGTTAGATAAAAGTAAAATACAGTTAGGTGTCGGGAAACGACAGTTGACAGACAAAGGTGTTTACGTGCCAGAATATATGATAACTATCCCTAAAGAGTTGTTTGAATATGAATGAGACTTATAAAAAGCAAGTGGCACTATTAATCCGTATTATGCCATTGGTTTATAAAATAAAAGATTTTGCAGTACATGGTGGTACGGCTATCAACCTGTTTATAAAGGATATGCCCCGATATTCTGTAGATATTGATTTGACTTATCTTCCAGTTAAAAACAGAGAGGAGAGTATAAAAGAAATCAATAATCAGCTGAATTCATTAAAACAGCAGATTGAAAAGGCTATTCCCGGAATTCGTGTTATCCCCAAACCAGCGGTATTGAAATTGCAATGTACTTTTGGCGGAGCAACTGTGAAAATTGAGGTTAATGGTATCAAGCGGGGTATCATTGGAGACGTTGAAGAAAAGGAACTTTGCGAGAAGGCTCAGAAGGAATTTAAAATGAGTTGTGTAGCCAGGATAGTTCCTTTCTCGTTGTTATATGGTGGTAAAATTGCAGCGGCTTTAGGCCGTCAGCACCCACGTGATCTTTTTGATTATAAATACATGGTTGTTGATTCTTTTGATGACGTAAAGAATGGTTTGATGTTTTATTTGTTAGGAAGCGATAAGCCTGTACTTGAGTCTTTACAGCCTAATCCTGTTGATCAGCAACAAGCTCTTGAAAATCAATTTAAGGGAATGTCTGATGTGCCTTTTGAGTATGTAGATTTTGAAAATACCCGGAAAGAATTAATTGAACAAGTCAATCAAAACTTTACAGAAACGGATAGGGAATTTTTTCTCTCTTTCGAAAGTGGTAGTCCTGAATGGGATAAATGTTGTGCCGGTGATTTAAGCGGATATCCTTCTATACAATGGAAGTTGAAAAATATCCAGACTTTAAAGAAAACAAATTCTTCTAAATTTAATGAAGGAATTGAGAGACTGAGGAAATTTCTTTTTGAGAGCCCTGAGGATAAAAATCAAACTGATAAATAAATTATAAAGGCGACATCAATCGAACTACAATTATACGGAAATGAGTTACTATGTTATAGATGTTGAATCGGATGGACCAATTTTAGGAGTGAACTCACTGGTTTGTTTTGGAGCTGTTCGGTTGGATAATGAACTGCAAACAACTTTTTATGGGCAAACACGTCCAGTTAGTGAATCTTATAACGAAGAGGCACTTGCCATCAGTGGTTTTTCCAGAGAAGAACATGAGTCTTTTGAAAATCCGAAAATTGTTTTCGAACAATTTGCTTTATGGCTGTCTGAAACAAACGCTAACGGGAAACCTATTTTGATTTCGGATAATAACGGATATGATGCCTCATGGATCAACTGGTATTTTCAAACATTTTGTGGAAACAATCCTTTTGGTTACAGTTCCCGGCGTATCGGTGATTTATGGTCAGGCTTTAAGAATGATATGCGTGCATCCTGGAAACACATGAGGACTATAACCTTTATAGATAAAGATGGCCGGGAACAAAAAGGTTTCACGCATACACATAATCCAGTAGAAGATGCATTGGGTAATGCTCATGCGCTTCTTTACATGATTAATGAAGGGCTTAGATTGAGATTGTAATCAAACTGCTAATTGATTGTGTGTAAATTATTTAAAATTACAAAAGCCTACAACTTAAATAAATCATTCATTGGGCTTCTAAATCAATCTTCCCAAAAAATACTTAATGCAGAATCTTTATATGTAATACAATGTTCATAGAATTTTCTTTGAACATCCTCGTCTCTGACATATTTAAAACAATCAATTGCCCAAACTTGCTCTGTTCTAAAGACCTCGGCAATGTGGTTGTTGTTGAAATAATCCCCCATCACTGTATAAAGAGGAACAATATTGTCATTGATCAACCATTTAAAGGGAAAATCATCACTTGAATGTTTCCACTTTACAATATTCTTTTCAGCATAAACAACCAAAATAGGACAATTACCAATATCAGCAAATCGTAAAGCACATGCAGTCCTGCTCACTTTATATTCAGTTTTTAAATAATCTATAACTTTAAAACTAAATTTCTTATTACCGATATCATTTCGAAAGCGTAATTCGGGCATTAATAAACATGATGCAAAATAGTCTGCTTCGTGTTCAATGGTATAATATTGTTTCTGATTAGTTAATGATGGGTGTGGCTCTAATAATCCCTTCTGTAGGCCTATTCTATGGGCATCAATAAAATAATGTCCAAGTTCATGTGCTAAAGTAAATCTACCTCTATCTGAACCCGGATGATTGTGCTTGTCAATATTAAGATGAATATAAAAATTCCCATTATCATAAACGGTCATCCCATCAAATGTATCACACTCGTAATTGTCGTAGAACACATCTAAGTTTTCATCTTCTAAGATTCGTTCAAGCGGTGTGATTTTCTCATCAAACTGTAAAGCAATATACTCCGCTAATCTTTTAATTCTTGGACTATTCTTCTTTATCATCGTTATTCTTTCGATGCTTTTTGGTCATTTTATCAAGGATATGTTTTGGAAGTTCTTTCCCTTTTCGGGCGACCATCCTCAACTCCACAATCTCATTATTCAACTCCTCAGTTTTTTTTATTTGAAACCTCTTTGCGTCGCAGGAGCAAATATGCCCTTCAACTATAGACTTAGCATCAATTGAAACATCTTTTAATTTAAAGTCGTAGTCTGCATATATTTTATTAAACCTAGCAAGCTCCAATTCATTTGTTGGAAATAAGAATCCGGTAGAACGAAACCACTCTTCCAAATTCTGATTATTGATTGTGTTTTTATTATTATTTGTTCCCATTGACTTTGTTTATATAATTGGTTACAAGGTCAGCTGCGTCTTTTCTGTATACTCTAATGGAAGCCTGTGTTAATTCCAACTTTTCTTGTAGTTTGTTACTCACAGAACGAGGAATATTTTTGTCTTTTTCCGGCTTGTATGCCAAGTAGGTAAAATAAATTATTTTATGCTTTAGCGAAAGTCCTTGTAACGCTTTCTCCAAAAAGCTATAATTCTCTTTTAATTCTTTTTGTTTTTCAAGATTTTCAGGTGCATAGACATTAACGAGGTCATCTAAATTTTCGATTAACGATAAATCCTCCTCTTTTGTAGGCTGGGCGCAGGTATCACTATCTTTAAAAAGCAATATTTGGGTATACAATATTTTGTACATCCACAAAAGAATAGCTTTGTCAACATTTTTTGTGTTTGCTTTTTTCATACTAAAAGTATGAGCATTTTTCCATACTTTATCAAAAGTACAAGTTGCTGCTAAAAATGCAATTGCTTCATTGTATTCAAATTTTGAACATTGAATTTCTGATTTTTCTAATATATCTCTTTGATATCTGTCATGGAATACATAGAAAGCCAACTCAGCTTCATTGGGAAACTCATCTTTGAATGAGACATACTCCAATAATTCAGAACCAACCATATTTTCAAAATCAATTTTTTCTGCTATTACATCACTTTTCATATGTATACTAAAAGCGTTACTAACGGAATTGGTATATAATTGAAAGATATCAATTATTTTGCAAATATAAACATATTGTTGTGAATAAGCAGAATTTT
>JAQTTH010000024.1 GCA_028710895.1 Paludibacter sp. | reverse complement strand
TTTTAAAGGGAGCGGCGAACTCCCGTTCAACATCCTGAAACGTGAAAAATAAAAATAAGGTATTAATTAAGGAAACAGAACTATTCAAAGCCCTTCCCGTAGGGAATTTAGTTCAACACACGCTCTTGTTCATTGGCTGGCTGACCCCGATTGTTATCGGGACCGCCAATGCCCATAGCTTTAGTCGTTACCGATAAGTCAAAAAAATAATAGTACAATGAAAATGAGAATCAAATTATCGAGACTTTTGCAGATTGGATTGCTGCTGACTTTTTTACTTCCTTTCTTTCCTCAGGGCTGTGATCCGAAGCAAGCTGAAAACGTCCCAACTCCGGACTCAACATTTGTTGCTGTTGACTCTTTAAGACAAGATAGCAATGAACTGACAATGCAAATCGAAAAATCTGACACTTTAAAAACAGCCGTATCTGAAAACACGACTCAAAATACCGACAAAACAGGAGAAAAAAATGAGGATAATGAATTATCAACGAAAATATCCAAAAAATCAACATTTCTGAAGTTTCTACTTAGACCAAATAACAATTATACGGGAATTGCAAGCCTTATAGACTTTTTTTCTATTCTGGAATTTGGATATGGATTGGGAATAGCATTTATCCTTTGGCTAATTGCCTTGATTATTAAATTTAAAGACTATAATAATATTTTCATTCTATTAAATTTCGTTGGACTTGTATCTTTGTTTTGGACACACTCTATGTACAACGTTATGAGTGAAAAAAGACTTTGGGGATTTTGGGTATGTCTAATTTGGGGTGCGATAATGATTATTTACGACTGTATTATCTTATTGAAAATTAGAAAAGAACGACAAAAAACCAGTACCTAACATACGCTCTTGTCCATTGGCTGGCTGACCCCTCTTTAGTCCAACCATAGGAGACGAAACTAACTTTAGTCCAAGTTTAGCGAAGAGTAATCCGCCAGTTGTCGGACAGGCTTTGGGCCGAATTGAAAATCGGCCAAGCTAAAACAAGTCAGTCTATTGATTGTTAGAAATATATAAATTTGAAATTATCTATTACTCTATAACTTTTAAAAACAATTTACGAAAATGAAAAACGAAAATGAGCAAATTGCATTAAGCGAATTGAATGAGGACCTGAGAAAACTTATGTCTGTAGAGTCGTACAAAATTGGTAATTACAGATTTGATGTACAAAAGAGAATTCTTTCTATCGGGTCTAAAGTTGTGAAACTAACCCGCAAAGAATCTTATTTATTAGCATTGTTTGCTGCCAATATTAATGTTTTTATGGAACGTAAAGACATTTTGGTATTGATATGGCTGGAAGACACCTATTATAATGCCAGAAGCATGGATGTGTACATTTGCAAACTACGCAAATTATTATCTGAAGACCCTAACATCTATATTGTTAACACGCATGGTAAAGGATTTAAATTGTTTGTCAACTAATTTCTGAAATCAGGTGTACACTTATAGAGTCAGGTTTGTTGAAACCTGCAAAATGAAATAAAGGTCAGTTTGCATTACAAATAGCTGCGATTGTGTGAAAAGTAAGAGAAGTAACTTATAAATACAAAGGATGTCCGAAAATAATCGGGCATCCTTTTTTAGTTTAAATTTGATTAGTGAACCGCTCAGTGCGCTAAGATGCGCAAAGAATGGATAAAGTATACTTCTACAGGCACTAAATTTTATCTTATTTGAACCCGGGTTATAAAACAAAATCACAGTATTTCAGAAAAGGATTATTGTCGTACCTTTGTACCCTGAAACATAACTTCTGAACCAAAACCCTGCAGAAGTGTTTTTTAGAGAAAAACAATATGCAACCCACTATATACAAACTGACCGATTTTCTGCCTACTACCAAAAAAGAACTCGAAATTCGGGGATGGGACGAGGTAGATGTGGTTTTCTTCACCGGCGATGCCTACATTGACCATCCTGCTTTCGGATCGGCCGTAATAGGACGAATACTCGAAGCACAGGGCTTGAAAGTGGCTATCGTACCACAACCTAACTGGCGTGATGATTTGCGCGATTTCAAGAAAATGGGTCGTCCACGGATGTTCTTCGCCATTACGGCCGGGAATATGGATTCGATGGTAAACCATTACACTGCCAATAAACGCCTACGGTCCGACGATGCCTATACTCCGGATGGAAAACCGGGTATGCGGCCGGATTATGCCACCATTACGTATGCCAATATCATTAAAAAACTCTATCCGGATGTCCCCTTATTGATTGGTGGTATTGAAGCTTCGTTGCGTCGATACACCCATTACGATTATTGGTCGGACAAACTGATGCCAAGTATTCTGGTAGATACAAAAGCCGATTTATTGGTATATGGAATGGGAGAGAAGCCACTGATTGAAATTATTAAGCAACTCAAAGAAGGCAAAACTTTCAAAGAACTGACCGCCATTCCACAAACATCCTATTTGACGAAAGAAGTACCAACACATCCCAAGTGGAAAGACTTGGAACTGGTTTCGCATGAGGTTTGTCTGAAAGATAAGAAACTGTATGCCTCCAACTTTAAGCATATTGAGAAAGAATCGAATAAATTTGAAGCTAACAGGTTGTTGCAAAAGAACGGGAACCGTTGGGTGGTTGTGAATCCTCCTTACGAACCGCTGAAAGAAGCTGAGTTGGATGCTTCGTACGATTTGCCTTATACCCGAATTCCGCACCCGAAATACAAGGATAAAACGATTCCGGCCTATGAAATGATTAAGTTCTCGGTGAATATGCACAGGGGATGTTTTGGCGGGTGTTCGTTTTGTACCATTTCAGCGCATCAGGGTAAGCACATTGTGTCGCGCTCCAAAGAGTCGATACTGAATGAGGTGAAGCAGATTACCGCTATGCCCGATTTTAAAGGTTACCTGAGCGATTTAGGCGGCCCGTCGGCCAATATGTATAAGATGAAGGGCAAGAATATGTATATCTGCCGCCAATGCCAAAAACCGTCCTGTATTTTTCCGAAACCCTGTTTTAATCTTAATACGGATCATACACCTTTGTTGGATATATACAAGGCTGTGGATAAAATTCCGGGAGTGAAGAAATCGTTTATCGGAAGTGGCGTGCGATACGACATTTTACTGACAGACCCAAAGAATGTGGAAGTAAACAAAAGTCACGAAGAATATATTCGGGAGTTGATTACGAATCATGTTTCGGGTCGGTTGAAAATTGCCCCTGAGCATACGTCGGACGAAGTGCTGAACATGATGCGCAAGCCTAGTTTTGCTTACTTTGGCGAGTTTAAAAAGAAGTTTGAACGCATCAATCGCGAAGCAGGATTGAACCAACAGCTTATTCCGTACTTTATTTCGAGTCATCCGGGTTGCCACACCGAGGATATGGCCGAACTGGCTGCATTGACAAAGGATTTTGATTTCCGACTGGAACAAGTGCAGGATTTTACGCCAACGCCTATGACACTGGCTACCGAGATTTATTATTCGGGCTATCATCCCTATACGTTAGAGCCTATTTTTACGGCTAAAAGTAAGGACGAAAAACTGGAACAACGTAAATTCTTTTTCTGGTATAAGAGCGAATATAAAAATGCTATTATCCGCGATCTGAACCGCATGAAACGGCCGGATTTGTTGAAGAAATTGTTTCAGAAATAAAAAAAAGAGGACAGACCAAATCTGTCCTCTTTTTTTACCGGTTCGTATAAATTGGCTTATGAATTTCTAATTTATCCAGGTAGTCTTTCAATTTTTCCAATTCATTCAGTCGTTCTTCATCCGTTAGTCGGGCAGGACCCCAGCTGATAAATGGAGGCAAAACTGTCATTCCTGCAAAATAAAACATGCCGTGATGAATGGGAAAGAGGATAGTGTCTATGTTTCCGTTTCGTCCGTCTTCGGTGTATGATTGTTCGGGACCACCGGTAGTCATGATGACGAATGCTGTTTTATCTTTGAAAGCTCCGGTATCGTAAACGCCTTTTCCACCGCCATACACAAACCCCATGGCAAACACGCGGTCGACCCATCCTTTGAGCATAGCCGGAAGACCGAACCACCACAGCGGAAAGTTGAAAATAAGTATGTCGCACCATTCGAGCTTGTCCATTTCCTGTTGTAAATCGTCGACAAACTGATTATTCTGACTGGCATTGATTTGCTCCGTCTGGTATTTGAAGAAATCGTTGTTGGCAATTGCTTTGAAATCGGTTTTATCACCTACCGGATTAAAATTCATTGCGTATAAATCGCTCACTTTCACTTCGTATCCTTTTGATTGGAAGTAATCACGGGCTTCATTCTTCAAACTGCTGCAAAACGAACTTTTTTCGGGGTGTGCGCTAACTATAAGTACTTTTTTCATGGGTTATTCAATATTTAGTTGGATTAATGCTTCATTTACTTCACTAACAGGTTTTTGGCAAGTTTTGTTTTTACACACATACATAGTTGTTTTTTCAGCCACTAATTTTCCTTTGAGTAGTTCCAGATTGCCTTCTGTTTTTCCACCCGATAAAAAAACGTCCGGCAGATAATGGGTGTCAAACTCCCGGCGTTTAGCTTCGTAATCCGCTCCAACAATGGCTACTTCGGCAGGCTCTTTGGCAATCCAGGCCATGAGTATATCCCAATTGGCGTAATAAATTCCCTGTTGTGCGGCCTGTTGTTCAACGTTACCCAACATTCGCTTAGCCATATCCAGATACTCGTCGTTATAGAAGTAATGCCCCAGCAGAAACAGGTTTTTTGCCATTTCGGAGTTCGACGACGGAATCACATTATCGGACATCTCCATTTTTCGGGCTATCAATGCTGCATCCACATCCGACGTGTAAAAGAACATACCGCTTTGTGTGTCGTAGAAATGTGCTATACTATATGCAGTCAGTTGTTGGGCTTTCCTGAGCCATTTCTCGTCGAAAGTGGCCTGGTAAAGAGCTATGAACGCCTGAATAGTAAATGCATAATCGTCCAGAAACGCATTGATAGTGGCTTTACCGTTTTTATAGTTTCGGTTTAAACGATTGTCAGCAGATTTCAACTTGGTGTTTATAAATTCAGCATTCCGCAAAGCAACTTCGAGGTATTTCGTGTCATCAAAAGCCCTGTAAGCATCCACATAACCTTTCAGCATCAATCCGTTCCACGATGTCAGTATTTTATCGTCCAAGCCGGGTCTTATCCGTTTTCCTCTGGCTGCAAGCAATAATTTCTTTGCCTGTGTAATCTGTTCAGCTAATTCATTTTCAGAGATGTTGTTTTTTGCCGCAAAATCAGCATCAGCAGATTTCCTGAGTAGAATGTTCTGACCGTGTTCCCAGTTACCCGATTCGGTCACGTTGTAATACTTTGTAATCAAATCGGCTTTATCACCCAATAATTGCTGTAATTCAGCTTTTGTCCAAATGTAAAACTTTCCTTCCACGCCTTCGCTGTCGGCATCGAGTGAAGCATAAAAGCCACCTTCGCCGGAAGTCAATTCCCGCTCAATAAATTCAAGTGCTTCGGTTACAATCGTTTTGTAGTAGGGATTCTTAGTTTGTTGGTATGCGGCCGTGTACAGACTTATCAGTTGAGCATTATCGTAAAGCATTTTCTCGAAATGCGGCACTTTCCAGTACGCATCGGTGGAATAGCGCGAAAAACCACCACCAACCTGATCGTAAATGCCACCATTCGCCATTTTATCTAACGTAATCGTTACGGCTTTCAGGGCATCTTCATTTTTAGTAAGATAATAATAATGCAATAAAAACTGATAACCTACAGGCAGGGGGAACTTTGGAGCGCGCGTTTGTCCACCTTCCACGTAGTCAATATCATGTTTCCAGTTGGCAAAAATCTCATGCAAATCGTCCATTCCAACATCAGTTGCGTTGGGACTTGCATATATCTTTTCGGTAGTTTGTACTCCTTCAGTCAGCAATTTTGCCTGATTCTCAGCTTTCTCGGGACTTTGCAACGCAAATTGGCGAACCTGCGAAAGCATATTTACCCATTGCCCTTTGGGGAAATACGTGCCTCCGTAAATTGGTCGCCCGTCGGGTAGAGCAATGCAATTCAACGGCCAGCCACCTTGTCCGGTAAGCAGTTGAACGGCATTCATATATACCTGATCGATATCCGGCCGTTCCTCCCGATCCACTTTGATGCAAACAAAATGTTCGTTCATAAACTGAGCAACTTCTTCGCTTTCGAAACTTTCGTGCTCCATCACGTGGCACCAGTGGCAAGCAGCATACCCCACGCTGATGATGATTAATTTGTTTTCGTTACGGGCTTTTTCCAAGGCTTCGTTACCCCACGGATACCAGTTCACCGGATTGTGGGCATGTTGCAGTAAATAAGGACTGCTTTCGAAAAAAAGTGAGTTTGTGAATTTATGTTGAGTAGGCATATTAGCTGTTTTATGTTTGGCATAAAACGGCTTTGGGGTGTAAAAGGTTTAATTTTATCGATTAGTTAGTGGATATAAACAAAACAGGGTCATTTGATTTAATTTCAAATGACCCTGTTATCTCTAAAGATATCAGACCGTTTTTGCAATTTCATTAATATCCCGACTTTCCAAAACAGGTTTTTCATAACCATTGGTAGCAGCTAAAATCATAGCTTTACCAAGGGTTTCGGTATTTGTAGCTATGTTTTTGAAATTTCTGAGAATGAAAAACAATGGTTTGAAAGCGCTGTAAATGAACTGATATAATGGAGTTTTTGATTTGATGCCTTTCAACGGTTCAATAAATCCCGGGCGAAGCATATAAACGTTTTTGAATGGCATTGCCAATAAGGCATTCTCTGTTTTCCCCTTTACGCGTGCCCACATCGTTTTTCCTTTTTCAGTACTGTCGGTATTTGCCCCGGAAATATAGCAAAAATTCATATTCTTATTGAGGTTCAACAGCGTTTCAGCGATATGGATGGTCAAATCATAGGTTACGCGGTGATAGTCTGCTTCAGCCATGCCTACCGAGCTAATTCCCAGACAATATAAACAGGTATCATAACCGGCAAAATTACCTGAGATTGAGGATAAATCGTAGAAATCACTGTGAATAATTTCCGTTAGTTTTGGGTCTGTTACACCGCATGATTGACGGTTTATAACCAGGACCTTTTCAACTTGTTTGTCTTTCAGGCATTCCTGCAACGTGCCTTGCCCAATCATTCCTGTTGATCCAAAGAGTATTACTTTCATTTTAATTCGGTTTTTACAGCATTTTTATACTCACTACTAAATCCGGTATGAGCGGTGAAAATGTATTTAACGCTAGGTAAACTGGATATTTTATCGAATGATTTTATAGCCAGATTCATGTCTTTGCTAAAGAATGCGTTTGGTTTTGCAACCTTTCCATGATTCAATCCAAAAGCATCACCAACAAACAATAAACTATCATTTATGAGGTAGCTCATCGAGCCCGGAGTATGTCCCGGAGTTATGATACTTTTTACCGTTGTATTTCCAACTTTCAACAACTGCTGATCTTCCAGCAACGTGTAATCTTTCCGTGAAATGCTGTTGTGGATGAACATCATTTTAGCTGTTTTGCCATTTATCATTTGCTCTTCGTCCTTGGAAAGATAAATTTTTGCCTCTTTAAACATCGAAAGTGCAGCAGTGTGGTCGCCATCACCGTGGGTAAGAAATACAGCAACAACCTTAGAAGAGTCAATTTTGAGTGTTTTGAGTTCTTTTCGGATCGTAGCAACATCAGCTCCAGCATCAACAGCAACGTATTTATCGCTATCCTGAACTAAAAACATATTTACAAATGAATCTTTGATTGAATACACATCCTTTGTCACTTGTCTTGTTTCCAATACATGCATATCTTTAATTTCTGATTTCATTTTAAAATAGAAACCACCCATTATTGCAACCAAAATGAGAATCAAAACACCGATTCCAATCAGAATTCTTTTGACTATTATATTCATAATGTATTAATTATAAAAAGTTTATATTCTTGATTTGAGAATAGATTATTTCTTACTTTTTAAACTTACAGGAATAAATTTAGGCACATTTTCCTGATAATCTTCATATTCAGGATATTTTTGTTTGCTGATACTTTCTGTAAAATCTGAACTTCCTATGAATAGCATTATCAACAAGAATGGTCCGGTTAGTGTCCAGTTAATCCAATGTCCTGAAGCTGCCACTCCAAAAAAATAGAATGAAACCCAGATTGATTGTTCTGCAGCAAAATTGGGATGACGAACATATTTCCATAACCCATCCATCATAAAACCTTTGTTGAGAGAGTTTGTAAACCGATCATTTCGGGATATTTTATTCTGTTTTTGTAGATGAAAATTAAACAATTGGTTATCAGCAATAGTTTCAATTAAAATAAACAGGAACATAAATCCTGCAGCCATAAAATCTAATCCGGTGAGAGCTTTATCTGAATGTTGAGCAGCTAATAGGAGCGGAGTACTGAAAAGCATTATTAGCACTTGCTGATAGAATGAAATAAACAGCAAATTGAACAGTGTTGTACGAAAGCCTTTTAGCTTCGGATTCTGACGTAAAACAGCCCAACGGTAGTCTTCTTCACCTTTCCATGGGATAATGTTATATCCGCCTTTTCGGTAAAAATTATAGCTAAGGCGAAGTCCCCAAAACGTTACAAGTAACGACATAATTAATACACGTGGAGAATCGGGGAATGCGAATAAAGTTACTCCACTGTAAACAATGGGCATAATGCTCCATATTTTGTCAACCTGACTAAAATTACGAGTAAGTTCACCTACTATAAAGCAAATAAGGATAGTGACGATTAATATAGAAACCCAGGTGTTGAATAATTGATTGATAATTGGTTGATTAATGAGAAATGATAACCAACTATCAGTTAGTGAATTGATAAATAGTATATGCATTGTAATTGAATGAAATTAAACATCAACTTTAAACAATAAAACAACATTCAAGTTAAAATGTTTACAGTATTTTGTAATGAAGTTGAACAAGCCCTTTCTCAAATCCTTTTGAACCGATAAGTTTAAGCTCGTTTTCGGGAATTCCATTTTGAAATAATCGAATACCATCACCAAGAATTACCGGTATGACAGAGATAATGACTTCATCAATCAATGATTTCTTCAATAATTCAGTTACTATCTCAGCTCCACCATCGATGAATATATTTTTCCCTGATTTCTGTTTCAGGTTATTCATTAATTGAGCTAAATCATCAGAATAGAATTTGATATTCCCTGAATCCGGTTTTGCTGTTCTTGTGATTACATAGGTTTCCAGGTGGGCATTCGGAAATTCACCCACCTCATTTACAACCCAATCGTAGGTTTTTCGGCCAATGATTATTGTATCAACAGTATTTAGAAAATCCGAATAGCCATAATCTTCACCGGCTTGTTCAACTATCGACAAGAAGCTCAAATCATCGTTTGGTTTTGCAATAAAACCATCTAAGCTTGCTGCAATATATAGAACGGACTTTCTCATAAAACATTCGAAATTAGATGTTTTTCTCCAAAACGAAGAACATATATTTCTTTTCGTTCACAAACTGAGCGGGATCAATTGCGGCTTTTTCTTTTACAATTTTTTTATCAATTGTTTCTCTGAGGTTCTTTGTCAGATAAAACAACCAACCCTTTTTAAATCGTAGTTTTTCGAATGCATAATGCTTCACAGGCAGCAAAATGCGGGTGTAATACATATTTGCAAAGGCAATTGTTGGCAAAACATTCAATGTAATATCCTTTTCATACACTTTTTTCCAGTTGTATTCTTCCAGTTTTTCGTTGAAGTTTTTAAGCAAATGAGCGCTTTTATTGATACCGGTTTCATTCAGCCGGAAATAGTCAACAATTATCCACCGACCATTGGAAAGCATAATTTCGTCTGCTTTTTTAAAGGCATCATCCAACGAAATGTATTGTAATGATTCGGAATTGATGACAGTTCCGAATTTTTGTTCCGATTCAAATTGCTCAAACTTACAATTGTGGCTTACTAAGCCTTCGAAATTGCTATTGATATATTGGATCTGATTTTTATTAGGCGTCAAAACTTCCACTTTGAGCTTTTTTTTAAGCATCAATTGCGCCAGCCCACCCATTCCACAACCCACATCTAGAACCGGGTTTTGGGTATCTGTAATTTGTTCAATGATATTGTTTGCATAATTAACCTGAGCATCTTCAACCTGTTTCAACGAAATAGTTTCGGGTAGTACGTTTGTGTCTTCAAAATATCCCCAATGCAACATGTTGTTGTTTAATATCTTGGAATAAAGATACAATTCCAAATCATAACTCGATTTATCGAATTTTGAATTTTCTTTGTTGAACTTATGTGCTTTTACCCACTCAACCGGATTGAAAAAAGGTCCTAAAATGCTCATGTTTATAGATTTAATTGTGATTTGACTTAGATTTCTTTGTTGATTATATTTCGCTTACACGTATTTTCTTTGTTTTTAGCTTTGTATTATTTGTATGAAAAATTACATCATCAATTTTGGATGCCACAACGCCCACAAATGCGCAGTCCTGCTTTATTTCAATGATTCCCAACTCATCTTGCCGTAATTTTCCTTGCTTGATGAATAATCCTGCAATGTCACCTTTGGAGATCTTATCGCGTCGTCCACCCGAAATATAAAGCGTTTTCCACACAGAAGGTGAGGGTAGGGGAGCCGGTTTAATTTCTTCTATAGGGGTTTTGCCAATAAAATCAGGTAATTGCTCATTTTTCCAGGCCAGAATATAGGCTGTTCCGTCGCTGTTCATACGTGCTGTACGACCATTACGATGCGTAAATTCCTGACTTTTAGATGGAAGCTGGTAATGCAAAATAAATTTAATTTCCGGAATATCCAATCCTCTGGCTGCTAAATCTGTAGCAAGAATTAGTTGATGTGTTCCATTCCGGAATTTTATCAGCGCCCGTTCACGGTCTATTTGTTCCATACCGCCATGAAAGGTGCCATGACTGATATTATTTGCCGTCAAATGATCGCTGACACGCTGAATTGTTTCTTTGAAATTGCAAAAGATAATGCCCGGTTGGTTGCCAATGTAACTTAATGCATCTACCAGTGTTTCCAGCTTATCTTTCGAAGGTGAAAGAATGGTTTTAATAGTGAGCTGTGTGATGGTTTCGTGAAGGTAATTGATGTATTTCGGGTGCTTGAGCCCAACGAATACCGGGATTTTCAGTGCCTGAGTAGCCGAAGTCATGATTTTCTTTTTCACTTTGGGCAATGCAGCAACTATCTCAGTCATTTCCACTTCAAAACCAACTTCAAGCGATTTGTCGAACTCGTCAAGCACTAACGTCTTGATAAATTCTGTCGAAAAACTTTCTTTGCGTAAATGGTCGGCAATACGTCCCGGTGTACCAATCAAAATCGCCGGACGATGTTTAAGGTCAATTTTATCCTGCGAACCGGCACGACCACCATAAACTGCATTGGTCTTAAATCCTGAACCCATTTGACGGATAACCTGCTCTATTTGAAGTGCCAACTCCCGTGAAGGAACTACAATAAGCACCTGAATTTCATTGCAGACATCATCCAGTTCGGCAATAATTGGTAACAAAAAAGCAACCGTTTTACCGGTTCCGGTGGGAGAGAGCAAAACAACTTCCTCATTCGATTGAATGGTTGAGTAAGCTTCTTTTTGCATGGGATTGAGCGTTTCAATGCCCAATTTATCGAGAATAATTTGCTGATTCATGTTACAAAGGTACGGTAAATTAGGCAGAATGAAACGGTTCAACAATTTTCTTCTTTCTCAACAATGTATTCAGGACGGTCTTTAATCTCATCGAAAAGAATGCCTATGTATTGCCCTAATACCCCAACGGTTAGCAATTGAACGCCACCAAAGAAAATGATTAAGATAATGATAGAACTCCAACCCGAAATGGCATGTGTAAAACCAACAATTTTTCCAACCAAAATCCATATAGCATAAATTATTCCAATCAGGACAGTAACAAAACCAAGTCCTGTGGCCAGTTTCAGTGGTTTTTTGGAAAAATAAAGCATGGCTGTTGCAGCAAAATGAACCATTTTGCTGAGCGGATATTTAGTTTCGCCGGCAAAACGGGCTTCGCGTTTATAGGTAAACGGAACTTGCTTAAAACCAATCCAACTGATAATGCCACGGATATATTTTCCTTTTTCCCGGAATTTTTTGAATTCGTGCATTACCTGCTTGTCAATGAGCCTGAAATCACCTGTGTCAAGCGGAAAATTTGTTTCCGACAAGTAATTCATCGAACGATAAAACAAACGGGCTGTCAGCTTTTTGAAAAAACTTTCTCCATTACGTTTTTCTCGAACGCAATAAACGACATTGGCATTTTCGCGCTTTTGAGTTTCGAGTAAGTCTGGAATCAATTCAGGAGGGTCTTGAAGGTCAGCATCAATTATAATGGCTAAATCACTTGTGCAATAATGAATTCCGGCAGTTACAGCGGGTTGGTGGCCAAAATTACGGGAGAAATGAAGCACTTTAACCTGTTTGTCATTGGCAGCAATGGCACTGAGCATTTCTGCTGTCTTATCCTGACTTCCATCATTTATAAATATAATCTCTGATTGATGAGTTTTGATGCCATCAAGCACCTTTTTTAATCGGCTATATGACTCATTGATAACGGCTTCTTCGTTATAACAAGGGACAATGACACTGAGTGATTCCATCATTTTTTATTTTTACGAAAAGTGAGTTTTTTGTTGAAAATAAACTGACCAATAGCCACAATGAACACGGTTATTAGCTTCGAAACCATTGTATCCAATTTTAAACCATCAATAAACACAACCAAAAGGCCCGAGCTTACTGCCATTCCAATAAGTGCTATCAGATAGAATGTGGCAAATCGTTTCAGTTTATTGTCGGTAATTTTAAATGTGAAATAACTATTCAGAATGAAGTTGTGAATGATAGCTAAACTGGAACTTGTTATATTGGCAACAACATAATTCACTCCCAACTTCTTGTTCAATAGGTAAAAAACACCCATATCTACCACTAAACCCAAAACACCTACCAATCCATACTTGATAAACTTTATAAGTCCGGAATCGTATAAACGTTTATAAAGTGTTGAGTTTTTCATTAGCAGTATTTACTTGATTTTGGTCTTTGAATTACAAAGATAAAGAAAAAAGAATTGTTTTGAAGCATTATCTCTTCCCGCCTCTGAGCCAGGCCATAAACATTTTCACTTCGGTGTAATTCAGAAAAGTGCCCAACATTTCGTATATAGAACCAGTTTCAGTGCCTTTCCGCACCATTTCGCTGGCAATTTCACGTTTCTCGGCACTGATAAAGTTGTTGATATCCAGTTCTCCACTCATTACATACCTTTCTAAATGACTGACAATGGTTGAATGATTCAAATTGCGGGTCATGGCAATTTCTTCAATTGATCTGCCTTCGTTGAACATGGATAAAGACATTCTAAATGTCTCGCCAACGGGCTTTTTCTCCTTTTTCTCTTTCTTTCCACTTGCTTTTTCGTGCATTAACGATTGCAGTTTGTGTTCGAGGCAATAGGCAATGATGACATCTAAAAATTGCTTTCCATATTTCTCAACTTTTGCCGGTCCAAAGCCACTTATCTGCAATAAATCACGCTCGTTTTGCGGTAGAAAATCAGACATTTCGTTCAAAGTCTGACTTCCGGCAACAAGGTAAATGGGCAAGTTGCCTGGTTCGCAAATCTGATTGCGAATGTGCATTAACTGTCTGAACAATTCCGGTTGTCGCGTTGTGAGTTTTTGCTTTGAACTTGTTTTGGCATAGGCATTTACGTTGAAATCAGGAACTGTGAATGTGTTTTTCAAAATAAAGTAATCTTCAACTGAAAATTTTAGCTTTAATCCCTTCATTAGAAAGCTTTTCTGAGCAATATTAGAGAAGATCATTTTAATTCCGTCGTTGTATTCCGTTGCGTTGGCACGGCTATCAGAAACTGCAGGCGATTGCCGTAAAGTTTCCATCAAAAGTCCGGCTTTTTCATTGAAAAAATCACCGGCTGCAGCAAGTCTTTCTTGTAAATGTTCTTCCATGACCGGACGTTCGCTCAATATTCGTTGCAATTGCCCCTGGAACTTTTCAGCCACTTCCTGCAAATTTTGCGATTGACGAACAATATCCTTCAGAAATGGAACTGTTTCTTCGTTGAACGAGCTTTCAACCTCAGTAACTTCTTTCAATAACCGGTTGGCATGTCCTACTAAATTCTTGAAATCGTATAATTGAAACAGTATAAAGTTGCGATATAGATTTATTGATTCATTTAATTGTATTTCAAGTTCTTCCGCAGGTAATTTATTCTGTTCATGTTCTACAATTTGCTTGTCGTTCTGAATGGTTGATGGATTAATTTTACTCAACAAAACCATTCCTTCCAACGAGCGACAACGACTCAAGGCTACATAAACCTGACCTGCTGCAAAAGCTGCTCCGGCATCAATCACAGCTTTATCAAACGTCAATCCCTGACTCTTGTGAATGGTAATAGCCCATGCCAATCGCAAGGGGTATTGAATAAATTTACCAAGTTCGTCCTCTTCTATCTGCTTGGTAGTTGGGTTTGTAGAATAGCGGATGTTCTCCCAAACAGCCTTATTCAGCTCAATCGCTTCAAAATCATCAGGACATTTAATGCTGATTGAATCCTCGTCAATGCTTTCTACCACGCCAATTTTTCCATTGAAGAAACGTCGTGGTGTTTCAGTATCGTTTTTCAGAAACATGACTTTTGCTCCGATTTTCAATTCTAGTGTTTTCTCGGTTGGGTAGCTTTTTTCGGGATATTCTCCCTGAATTTCAGCATCAAACGTATATATTTTGCCTTTAATTTTGGCAATTTCTTCCGCATTTATCTGATCGGCTTTGTAGTTGTGTGTTGTCAGTGTAATATAAGTATCGTCACCTGGAGGCACGAATGAAGGATTATAGCGGCTTTGAAGTAACTTTAAGCCCGATTCTGATAAACAGTTGTTACGCACTTCATTTAATACACGAATAAAATCGCCATTCGTTTGACGGAAGATTTTATCCAGTTCAATATAAACCGGTTGCTGTTGCTGTATAACGTGACTATGAAAGAAATAAGGACTCGAATAATACTGACTAAGCATGCGCCATTCGTCGTCACTTGCTACGGGTGATAGCTGGAACATGTCACCAATAAAAATAACCTGTACGCCTCCAAATGGCTCATTATTCCTATAACGAACATGTCGAAGTATCGTATCAACCGAATCAAGCACGTCCGCCCGCACCATACTTATTTCGTCAATCACCAATAGTTCAAGCTCCTGCAATACTTTCCGGCGACTACCCTGCATCTTCATTTTCTCAATCAGATTTTTACGGCCCTCGGCAGTTGGAAGATAAGGATTAAACGGCAATTGAAAGAACGAGTGCATGGTTGTTCCACCCGCATTGATAGCAGCCACACCGGTTGGTGCTACCACAGCCATTTGTTTTTTAGTCTCTTTCTTTAGTTTATGCAGGAAGGTTGTTTTTCCGGTTCCGGCTTTTCCCGTAAGAAAAATAGAGCGATTTGTAAACAGAGCAAAATCGTGAGCAAGTTGATAATAAGGAGAGGTATTTTCCATTAACGGGATTGTTGAGATTATATAATGCAAAAATAAGAAAAAGTTATTAACAAACAACATAAATCTTTCTCAATCTGGTTTGTTCTTATTAAATCTGCATTAAAAAATAGATAACAATGATAACTATTCATATTAATAACTAATTTTGCAATTCGGATTAAACCTTTACAACATTAAACTATCTTATTACCTCATGAAAGAACCAATTGGCCGAAAAATGGATAAAATTGGCAAGATGTATCAGGGAAAACTTCAAGAAGCACTGTCGCATCTTGATATTGATCGTTCGTTCTACCCTTTATTACTTATCGAAGCCGGAAATGGAATTACTCAGCAGGAGTTAGCCGACAAACTGTTGTGCGACAAAGTACAGGTTGTTCGCATAATTAATTATTTGTCATCGAATGGATATGTGGAGCGAATTCAAAATCAAAGTGATAAGCGGAAATATGAATTGGCAGTAACCGAAAAAGCCCAACTTCATTTACCCCATATAAAAAATGCTATAGAAAGCACATCTATAATGGCTTTTAAAGGGTTATCCGGGAGTCAAACAGATGAATTATACACTATGCTTGTAACAATTGAAAATAACTTATTAAAATGAAAAAGAGAACGATTTGGATTGGCGTTGTTTTTATATTGCTGGCCGCATTATTTATTTATATCGGTTTCTTCAAAAAAGAAGATAGAGAGAAATCTAAAAAAGACAAACCACAGCGAAAGGTAGCTGCTATTGTTGTGAAACCGTCAACATTAATTGACGAAATATCTGTTTCGGGTTCATTACAAGCCTATGAGTCAGTAGATTTGAAAAATGAAGTTGCCGGAAGAGTCGTTTTAATCAATCTACCCGAAGGAAAGTTTGTAAAGAACGGAACTTTGTTGGTAAAGCTTTTTGATGAGGATTTGCAATCCACATTGAAGAAGCTACAATCACAACTGGCTGTGCAACAGCAGATTTATAAACGTCAGTCGGAATTACTGAAAGTAAACGGAATCAGTCAGAACGATTATGAACTTACCGGATTGCAAATAAACTCACTGAAAGCAGATATTGAAGTTGAAAAAACACTGATTCGCAAAACCGAAGTTCGTGCACCTTTTGATGGTGTCATTGGTTTACGCAATATAAGCGTTGGAGCCATAGTTACTCCTTCAACTTTGCTGGCAACCATTCGTACCGCCAACAAACTGAAACTGGACTTCTTTGTTCCCGAAAAATACAGTTCGGAATTACAACCCGGCATGAAAGTAAAATTCACTATGTCTAATTCAGCTAAACTTTTTGATGCTACCGTTATGGCAACCGAGCATGGAATTGACGATGCAACCCGTAACCTGAAAATCAGAGCTGTGGTAAACAGTAATTCAAAAGAATTGATTTCAGGTGGTTTTACCAATGTTCAACTCCGGCTGAATGAAAACAAAAACGCATTAATGATTCCTACACAAGCCATTATACCACAGGAAGATAATAAAATTCTAATCGTTGCACGCGAAGGAAAGGCAACGTTTATAAAGGTAAAGACCGGTATTCGCAAATCTTCAACAGTTGAAATAACCGATGGCATTCAGGTTGGCGATACTATTGTTACTTCCGGTTTGTTATTCCTCAAAGAAGGTGCAAATTTATCTTATTCTTCTGTAAAATAACTCATTATGACCATTTCAGATATAGCATTAAAGCGCCCTGTAGGTTCCATTGTACTCAGCTTATTGATTATATTGCTGGGTATTGTTGGGTATAACTTTTTAGGCGTGCGACTTTATCCGGCTATTGACCCACCTGTTATTACTGTTCAGACAACATACACAGGTGCCAATCCGGAAATTATTGAATCACAAATTACGGAACCTCTTGAGACCACAATAAACGGTATAGAAGGTGTAAAATCCATTACTTCTCAGTCGTCACTTGGAACGAGCAATATCACCGTTGAATTTGAATTGGGATCTGATTTGGAGAAAGCAGCCAATGATGTTCGTGATAAGGCTTCTCAGGCCATGAGAAGCTTACCTCAGGATTTAGATTCACCTCCAACAGTTACAAAAGCCGATGCCAATAGTGATCCTATTATCATGTTGGCCGTTCAAAGTACAACACTGAGTCCATTGCAAATGAGCGACTATGCAGAAAATGTATTGGAGGAAAAACTGCAAACCATTCCCGGAATTAGTTCTATTGCTATATATGGGCAACAGAAGCCGGCCATGCGTTTGTGGTTGAATCCGGCTAAAATGGCAGCATATAACCTCACAGCTTCGGATATTGATGCTGCGTTGACCAAGGAAAACGTCGAAATGCCGGGTGGAAAAATCAGAGGTGGACTAACCGAGTTAACTATCAAAACACATGGCAGGTTAGTGACTGAAAATGACTTCAACGATATGATTATCAAACAAACGGAAAATCAGGTGGTACGTTTGAGAGATATTGGTGAAGCGAGTCTTGGGCCTCAAAATGAAGAATCGAGCGCATTAATCAATGGTAAAACAGGAGTTATGCTTGCATTGACACCACTTCCGGGTGCCAATGACATTCTGATAGCTAATGAATTTTACAAACGATTGGATAAAATCAAAAAAAATCTACCGAAAGGTCTGGAAATTAATATTGCCCGTGATAAATCCATTTTCGTTCGTCAATCGGTAGAAGATGTAGTTGAAACACTGCTAATTGCCATTTTTCTGGTTGTAATGATTATCTTTCTGTTTTTCCGAAATTGGATTATTGCATTACGTCCATTGTTAGATATTCCGGTATCACTTATCGGAACGTTTTTCGTGATGTACATTTTTGGTTTTTCGGTTAATGTGCTGACATTACTTGGCATTGTACTAGCCACCGGTCTTGTGGTCGATGATGGTATTGTAGTGACCGAAAACATCTTTAAACGGATTGAAGCCGGCATGGATAAATGGAAGGCAGCATTTGAAGGCACACGTGAAATATTCTTTGCGGTTGTGTCTACTTCATTGACGCTGGCCATCGTATTTGTTCCCGTTATCTTTTTACAAGGGTTTACAGGGCGTTTATTCCGTGAATTTGGTATCGTGGTAGCTTGTGCAGTATTGATTTCGGCATTAGTATCACTTACGCTAACACCGGTTTTGAACGTAATTTTGGGTGGTTCAGGAACACATCATTCTAAGTTCTATGTTGCCAGCGAACCATTTTTTGTGGGAGTAGAAAAGAAATACAGACGTTTTCTGGCTTTCTTTATCCAAAACAAATGGATTTCATTGGCCATTGTAGCATTATGTTTTTTGATAATTGTTTCTTTAGGCAAAACATTAAACTCTGAATTAGCTCCACTTGAAGATCATAGCTTTATACGAACAAGCGTTACAGCACCCGAGGGAACAGAATTCAACACCACTTCCCTGATGTTGAATAAAATTGCCCGTATCAATATGGATTCTGTACCACAATCCAATTTTGTATTAGCAAGATACGGCGGAGGAAACAGCAGCACTGGCGTGAATACCGGTTTTGTAATGAACTTCCTCACGGATGCTTCTACCCGAAAAGTTTCACAACAAAAAATATACGATAAGCTGCAAAAAATATACTCTAAAAATGCTGAATTACGGGTTATTGCCAGTCAGGAACCAACCATTACGACGAATAGTTCCAATGGTCTTCCGGTTCAGTTTGTAATTCAAAACATTGATTTTGAAAAGTTGCATGAAATGTTGCCCAAGTTTTTGGATGAAGCTCAAAATAGTCCAATTTTCAGTAACGTGGATGTCAATTTGAAATTCAACAAACCGGAGCTAAATATAAATGTTGATCGTTTGAAAGCGAATAGTCTGGGAGTAAGTGAGAAAGATATAGCCAATGCAATGAATCTGGCTTATAGTGGTGGGCGTTATGGCTATTTTCTGCAAAACAACCGCCAGTATTATATTATTGGTCAAGTTGCCCGAGAGGATAGAAATGTTCCGGCAGATATTTCTTCGCTTTATGTTCGTTCGTCCAGTGGTAATATGATTCAATTGGATAATATCGTTTCTATCAAGGAAAACAGTAATCCACCTGTTTTGTACCATTATAATCGTTATAAATCGGCAACTATATCGGCTAACCTTGCCGATGGAAAAACGCTTGGACAAGGAATTGCCGAAATGCAGCGCATTTCCGATAAATTGCTTGACTCTTCGTTTACAACGGCTCTGAATGGTCCTTCGCGTGATTTTGCAGAAAGTAACTCCAATATATCGTTTGCTTTGATTCTGGCTTTGTTGCTCATTTATCTGATTTTGGCAGCTCAGTTTGAAAGCTTTGGAGATCCGTTTATTATTATGATTACCGTACCAATGGCAATAGCCGGGGCAATGCTTTCACTCTGGATTTTCAACCAGACATTGAATATTTTCTCGGAAATTGGCATGATTATGTTGATAGGAATTGTAACCAAAAATGGTATTTTAATTGTTGAATTTGCCAATCAGAAACGTAAATTGGGAATGAATAAACGCGTGGCAGCCTTCGAAGCAGCTGCAGCTCGTTTCCGACCTATTCTGATGACTTCATTAGCCACTATTTTTGGAGCTTTACCTATTGCATTTGCATTGGGAGCCGGAGCTAGCAGCCGTGTATCACTAGGAATTGTAGTTGTTTTTGGGTTATTATTCTCGCTAATACTTACACTCTTTGTTATTCCAGTTTTTTATGTTATAGGTTGGAAAAAAATAATAATGTGGTTGTTGAAAATCTCAAAGAATATCCTTAGTTTAAGGTTTATTTTTGTACTGTTTCTAGTATTTTTTTCATTCAATATTAATGCTCAGAAAATACTGACAATTGATGATGCCATAAGTACTGCTCTGAAGAATAATTTTGATATTCTTATTGCAGGAAATGATGTGAATATAGCTAAGGTGAATAATACGCCCGGCAATGCAGGAATGTTACCAACCATTGCTATTACCGGCTCAGGTAATTATGGTTTAAGCAATACAACTCAAAAACTTTCGTCGGGCGTTACCAATAATTATCCTGATTTGTCGGCCACTACGCTTAGTGCCGGAGCGCAGCTCAACTGGAACCTATTTGATGGTGGAAAAATGTTTGTCACAAAAAGTAAGTTGAACGAAATTCAGGAGCTGGGCGAGATTCAATACAAAGAAAAAGTATTGCAGACTTTGTATAATGTGATTGCGGCTTATTACGATGTGGTTCGTCAAAAACAGCAATTGAATTCCATAAACGAAGTATTGAACTTTAATAAAGAACGTGTAACCCTAGCTCAGGCAGGACTAAACGCAGGTTCTTTAGTGAAAACGGACCTTTTGCAGGCTAAAATTGATTTGAATGTGACCACTGAAAATGCCATCAATCAAGAATTTGCCATTGATGCTACCTTGAAAACGCTACATGTTTTGTTGGGAGGAAAAGCAAATGATTCTTTTGAAATTTCTGACTCCATTCCGTTGAATTATTGGCCCGATAAGGCAAGTTTGTTGGAAAAAATTGAGAAGTCGAATACAAGTATTTTGAACCTTCGGAAACAAATAGAGATTGCTCAGTTGGCTTTGAAAGAAAATAAGAGCCTGATGTTGCCTACGTTAAGCATGAAGGCCGGTTACTATGCTTCACAAACTATCAATTCTAACGGAAATATTTTGCAAAATACCTCGCTGGGGCCACAAATTGGTGGAACGCTGGTTGTACCGGTTTACAGTGCCGGTGAAACAAAACGAAAAATTGCTACGGCTAAAATTCAGGCTGAGTCTGCTCAACTGGATTTAGAAAGTATCAAATTGCAGCTAAATACTGAACTCCAAAACACATTAACGGACTTTGAGAATCAACAAAAATTACTGAAAATTGAAATGGAAAATAATGAATTGGCCAAAGAAAATATTCAAATAAGTATGGATCGGTTGAAACATGGCCAGACTAATTCGCTTGAAGTGCATCAGGCTCAGGAGTCATACGTACAATCTTCGACACGACTCATCAACTTCCGTTACAACCTGAAAATTGCTGAAACTAAATTAAAACAAATGGTTTCGGAATTATAAAGCATCAATGTGTAATAAAAAAGCCCGACGATTAATTTCGTCGGGCTTTTTTGTAAGGTGTTTTTCGGAATAGTCTATTCCAAAGTCATTAAGATGTCATCTTGCAAAACAGCTTGTCCGGCTTCCACGTCAATGGTTTTAATCACGCCATTCTTTTCAGAAAGAATATTGTTTTCCATTTTCATAGATTCCATAACGAGCAATAAATCACCTTCTTTCACTGTGTCACCAACTTTTGCAGCCACACGGATAATACTTCCCGGAAGTGGTGCTTTAATGCCGTTAGCGCTTGGTTTGTTCGAAGGTGGCATTGGAGCAGCTTTTGCCGTGATTTTATTTTCTCCCGGTTTGGTAACTACCTCTTTACGCACCAAAATTGGTGTTTTCAAGGTATTTACTTCTTGTTCCAATCCTACAGCATACGATTTACCATTTACTTCAATCTCTGCCTGATTGCCTTCTACCGATTTGACGTTCACACTGTATGAAGTCCCCTCTATTGTAAATTTGAATTTCTTCATATAATCTTATCTATTATTAATTACACCGTAAATTTTTGAACTCCAGGGTGAATAGCGTCTTTCGATACGTTTGATTGTAATCACATTACTTTCGTCGTCGTGTACCTCGTCGTAAAACAAGTGTAGAGCCATTGCAATTGCAACTATGTCACCCGAAGGAACTTCGCCTTTCATTCCCAATAGTTCGGAAACTTTTCCGGCTTTAGCACTTTGTGCCCTTAGCTTTTTATAAGAAATGAGTCTAAAGATTTTTTTCAGTTCCATATTCTTACTTATAAAGGAATGTTACAATGTTTACGAGGCGGATTTACAACCTTCTTTGTTTCCAATGCCTGGAAGGCACGGATAACGCGGAAACGTGTGTTACGTGGCTCAATAATATCGTCGATATAGCCATATGCAGCAGCCTGATAAGGATTGGCAAATTTCTCTTTGTATTCGTTTACCTTTTCGCTTACAAATGCAGCTTTTTCTTCAGGATCTTTGATAGCTGAGATAGCACGTCCTTCCAATACTTCGATAGCACCTGCAGCACCCATTACAGCAATTTCGGCTGTTGGCCATGCGTAGTTGAAGTCACCACGAAGTTGTTTACAGCTCATTACGTCGTGAGCACCACCGTACGATTTACGGATAGTTACAGTTACTTTAGGTACAGTCGCTTCACCGTAAGCAAACATCAATTTAGCACCATGTGTAATGATACCGGCATATTCTTGTCCCGAACCTGGTAAGAAACCGGGAACATCAACCAACGTCAATACAGGAATGTTGAATGCATCGCAGAAACGAACGAAACGGGCTGCTTTACGTGAAGCATCGCAATCGAGTACTCCGGCAAGGAAGTTAGGCTGATTGGCCACAATTCCGGTAGGAGCACCGTTGAAACGTGCAAAACCAACAATGATATTACGTGCATAGTGACGGTGAACTTCAAGGAACTCATCGTTATCAACAATACCGTGAATTACATCCTTCATATCGTAAGGCATGTTCGGATTGTCAGGAACGATAGAGTTTAACTTGTCATCCAAACGAATAATCGGGTCATTGTTTTCGAACAATGGTGGTTCTTCGAGGTTGTTCTGTGGCAAATACGAAAGCAATTTGCGGATAAGCAACATACCTTCTTCTTCGTCCTCCGCTTTAAAGTGCGATACACCCGATTTACGAGCGTGAACATCAGCACCACCAAGGTCTTCGGTAGAAATATCTTCACCAGTTACCGATTTTACAACTTTAGGTCCGGTTACGAACATGTAGCTGTTTTCTTTTGTCATTACAACAAAGTCGGTGAGGGCAGGAGAGTACACAGCACCACCGGCACAAGGTCCGAAGATAGCCGAGATCTGAGGAATCACACCGGAAGCCATGATATTACGTTGGAAAATTTCGGCATAGCCGGCCAGCGAAGTAACACCTTCCTGGATACGGGCACCACCCGAATCGTTGATACCAATCATTGGACAACCCATTTTCATGGCCATATCCATTACCTTACAGATTTTCAATGCCATTGTTTCTGACAATGAACCACCGAAAACCGTGAAATCCTGCGCAAATACATACACAGTACGACCATCGATTGTACCATGACCGGTAATTACACCGTCGCCCAGGTATTTTTCGTTTTCCAAACCAAAATTGTTGCAACGGTGCGTTACAAACATATCCAGTTCTTCGAAACTACCCTCGTCTAACAACATTTCGAGACGCTCACGAGCAGTGAACTTACCTTTGGCATGTTGCGACGCAATTCTTTTTGCACCACCTCCCAATTTCGCTTGTGCGCGTAAATCGATGAGGTTTTTTACCTTTTGTTGATTTTCCATTTTTATATAGCTGAAGTTTCGACTGTTGTTTATTGATACAAAATCACGTGTAAGTACCAATCAGCCAAAAACTGTTTTTTCAATTATTTGTTTGGATCTTCGCAAAGCTCAGTCAACACGCCAAAAGTTGATTTTGGGTGAAGGAAAGCAATATTCAAACCTTCGGCACCTTTGCGTGGAGTTTTGTCAATCAGTTGTACGCCACGTTCGGCAGCCAAATCCAGTTTAGCTTGCAAACCCTCTACTGCAAACGCAATGTGGTGAACGCCTTCGCCTTTCTTTTCGATAAATTTTCCAACTGGTCCTTCAGGATCGGTCGATTCCAATAATTCAATTTTAGTTTGTCCTACTTTGAAGAAAGCAGTCTTTACTTTTTGTTCAGGAACTTCTTCCACTGCGTAACAAGTTAAGCCCAATACATTTTCGTAGTAAGGAATGGCGGTTTCAAGACTTTTTACTGCAATACCTAAATGCTCGATATGAGTCGGTTTCATAAAAAAATAGTTTTATAGTTAATAAAAAATTGTCAGATATAGATGGTAATAATCTCCTCTGAAAATAGGAAAAAAGAATGCCTCTAAAATGTGAATTACAGAAATTTTTCCTTATTTCAAACGAAGTGCAAATTTACATCAATAATTTCTCATTATCAACTAAATACACAAGAAATTTTCATCTTTTTTCTTACTATTGATTATCAGAAAGATAGCATTATTATACAAAAAAACTGCACAAAACACCCTAAAGTATGCAAGTTTTAAGACATTACTTATAATTTGAAAGTGACATTATGCAAAAAAGGCTATTCGCTTGGAATAGCCTTTTACTTTCAGATTTAATTATTCGGATACAAATTGGTTTATTACGTAAATAAAATCAATATGTTAGCTGTTTATTTGTTACAAATATTACAATATTTGAAATGTTATTATAGGAGCTATTCCATTTTGTAAATCACGGCGTTTATGTTCATTCCAGCACCAACTGAAGCAAAAATAACGGTATCGCCATTCTTAATCTCGTGTTTTTCCATTTTATCTTTCAGAATAAGATCGAGTAAAGTAGGCAAAGTTGCCACGGATGTGTTGCCAAGTGTATCAACAGTCATGGGCATAATGTCTTCGGGAGCATCGTGAATATCGTACAGTCCGTAGAAACGATTTAGGATGGCATCGTCCATTTTACCGTTTGCCTGATGAATCAGTACTTTTTTAATGTCTTTTATGTCCACTCCACTTTTGTCTAAACAGGCTTTGATAGCTGTTGGTACTGTTTCGAGGGCATATTGATAGAGGCGACGACCGTTCATCTTTAAGAACAAATCGTGTCCGTTTGCATAATCAGGATTATAGGATTTACCCATGTGCAACAATCCTGAGTGCGAAAAGGTATCGGAGCGGGTTTTATGTGCGAGAATTCCGATGGGAGTATCGCTTTCGCGGGCTTCGAGAATGACGGCTCCGGCACCATCGGCATACAACATGCTGTCGCGGTCGTGGGGATCGCTGACTCTTGAAAGCACTTCGGCACCGATTACCAATATTTTTTTAGCATCGCCCGATTTGATAAAATAATCGGCCTGGATAACGGCCTGCAACCAACCCGGACAACCGAAAGTCAAATCGTAGGCTACGGTTTCGGGGTTTTTGATGCCCAGTTTATGTTTTACTTTGGAAGCTAATGCGGGTACATGTTCGGGTACGCGGTTGTTGGACTGGGTATCGCCAAAGTTATTGGCTAAGATTACGTAGTCCAGCTCTTCCATGTCGATGTTAGCCGATTTGATAGCTTCGAGGGAGGCAAAGTAAGCAATATCGGAGGTCAATAAGTCATCTGTTACATACTGACGCTCGGCTATTGTTGTAATTTCGAGGAACTTTTCAGTTATCTCGCTGTTCGGTTTATTGAGTCTGCTACCATTTTCTTCGTAAAATTCTGTGGTGAGAAAATCATCGTTTTTAATCTGTTGGGTAGGAATGTAGCTGCCGGTTCCGGTAATTACACTGTAGATACTTTTGCTCATCTTGATAAATGTTCTTTTTGATTATTAGTTATTTGGCCCAATTATCAGGTCGTTTGTTTCAATTGTCAAAGTTAAAGACAAAATTAGTAAAAATGATAATTATAAGTATAAAAGATGTTTTCGAATCTTTAAATAATTTAGAACCGACTAATTTATAGGCGATAAACTAATTGATTATTTATAGTTAGCTGTTCCGAATATCTGAGTTTATTTAGATTTAATAAAAATAGCGAGTCCGGCATCAAATGTATGCAGACGGTTATTCATTTGGTTTGGACCTGCTAAGTTACATAATTGCCCGGATTTGTTTCGCATTAGCACTGCATTGTTACATGTTGGACTGATGCTATTATACTTTGGTAGTATGGAAATACATTTTAGCCGGAAGCGAATATACTTTAGCCGAATATAATTATATATTAGCCGAAGATTATTCTATATTAGTTGAGAGTTGTTTCGGATTGGACAGTTACTGTTTTACTTTGTCACTCTCTGTTTTTGAAATACAGCCTTGAAACTTGCTTGTATTGCGGACTTGTTGCACCAAAGACGGATTTAATGTAGGTTTTGCAATCGAATGCTATGTCTAACAGGCCGGTGTTTTGGGTGTAGAGAACTTTGTTTCGGGCAATGCGAGCGTTGCTTAGATGGACTGTGGCTATAATAACGTCAGTATTCTTTTGTTTTAGCGTAGTGTGAAGTGCTTTTAGTGTTTCAATTTTGAGTTCCTGTTCGTTGGGGTTGTACAAGGGGACGCTTGCGAGCAGGAGAATAAACCGTTCGAAGTTTTCGATACGACTGTCGAAGCTCATTTGAGAAGCTGATATCTGATTTACTTCTTTTCCTTCGGCTTCGAGGGCTTTTTTTTCTTCTTCTGATAGCCGGGCACTTGCTCTACGGCCCTGCAGCTTTCGGACAATAGATTGCGCGATATTATCGATTTGTTTTGTTGTTTCGGTTGCTTTCAGGGAATTGTTGACCCGGGTAATTAGCTGACTGAATTGTTTAAATGCTTCTTTACGTGCTGCAACAGCGCCTGAATAAGTTGCCAGCGACAGATTGACTGTGTTGAGAGAGTCTTTGGAAACGTTGAGCAGGGTTTGTAATGCTGCCAGTTTGATGCTGTCTCTGGAGGGATTGTAGGTTGTTCCGAGAGCCATGATTGATGTAATGAGACTTTCGAGGTTTGTCACATTGGTGGCGTGACCGGTTTCAGAAGTACTTGCCATGATTGTATAGTTTTAAGATTAGTGATTTTGTTTGTTGATTTATAGAATTGAATTATTTAAGCCAGTTTTTTACGCAACCAGGCTCTTACCGGTTCGTCGTAGAGTTTTAAACTTGCATAAGCCAATACGATAGTTCCTGAGAATGTGAGCAGTGCGTATGGCAAAGCCTGCCCCAATGTAATGCCGCTGTGATTGCTTACCCATGCCACGTAAAAATAGACAAGTACATAATGTGTCATGTATAAGGGATAAGAAAGATCGCCGAGGAACTTACAGATTTTATTTTCGGTTTGATTATGTACCATGCCACTGGCACCGATATATACAATTAGTGGAAAAACGATGATGATGCAAAAAGCTTCGTATAAACCATTCAGCCACAGATGGTCGGCACCGCCAATTCTTGGCATAAACAAAACAGCTACTACGAGCAGGCTACACCAGAGGAAAGCATTTTTGATGTGGGCAGGCCGCGATACCCGCGATAAAAGTAAACCGGCAAAGAATGGGAACAGGGTACGGGTTATCCCAACGCGCATGTGTTCGGCATTGAGTGTCCAGCCGCCGGTTACGTCTCCGTTGGGGTTGGTAAGGGCAAAATGTAAGAGCAATGCACCTGCCAGCGCAACAAAACAAGCTAATGCTTTATTCGATAATTTCCGTATTCCCAATGCGTATAGGATATTAGCTATGTACTCGAAAAAGAGTGACCAGCCAACACTGTTGAGCGGATGCATTTCCTGCCAACCGCGTATATCCATAGAAAGTGGTATGGGTAAAATTGTATATCCGATGAGCATAACAATGATGAGTTTCCAGACAGGAACCGTATGAATAAGCGGCCATATGGTGGAGTCGGTAAAGTAAAAACCGATGGCGCCGAGTGTCATACCCAAGATAACGAGTGGCTGTAACCTCACTAACCGACGCCGAAGAAAGCCACCGATGGTTAATTTACCCCATCTGTCGTCGTACGCATAACCAATTACAAAGCCTGATAGGAGAAAGAAGAAATCAACTGCCAGATAACCATGGTTTACAACATTGTTGAGGTGGCTGGTGGAAAGCGGCTCGGCCAGGTGAAAGAATACTACGATAATGGCTGCTACACCCCGAAGTGCATCTAAAATTTGATAATGCGGCTTTGTGCCAAGTTTGTTATTGTTCATAAGTGATTATTATTGTCTGAATCAGGATTTACAGCCGATTGAATTGGTTTTGGTTTGGATTGGAAATCAGGGACAGCATAGCATATATATTACTTTAAGTTGTAATTAAGTCCAATACCCAGATTAAGACGACTGTATGGAAAGTATTTATCAATATTCGTGAATTTATACATCCAGCATCCACCCATTTTAAAGTTGACTTTGAGGCGTTCGCCTCCAAATCGAAAGAAAAACGTTGGTTCAAAAAGAAAACTATTGTCGCTGTAATTGATGTGAGATGTACTTAATGGGTATGTTTTATCATAATAATTCATATCGGTCATATTTGAATGTAACATACCTGTTTTAATCCCAAATCCAGACTCCATATGAGCAAACCGGCCATTTATACTTCCCATATTGAATTGTGCAAAATACGATTGATAATTGCCTTTTAAATTTCCCGGATTTGCATCGCTGTATGCGTCTCCCTCACCTGATCCGAATCCTCCGTATATTTCCATTATTTTATTATTGCCCAGGTTCTTATAATAACCCACAGCACCCTGAAGATAATAGCTGTCGTATGTGTTCGTGTTTAAATAAGTTTGAATAGCCAGTTTATCAGTTAATCCATACGAAACAGTTGCATTTACGGCAGGAATTATTGAAACTCCTGCATCTACGCGTAGTTCGTGCTTTTGGCTTATCAAAGGAATATCTACCATAGTGGGTTGATACACGCAGCTTGTTATACTGGTTAACGCAAGTATAAGGAGCAATGTTTGTTTCGGTTTCATACCTTGTTGATTTGACTGTTTGAACTTCGATTAAGCAGATTATAGCTTATATTTTTTGTTTTTGGATTTGGCAAGGATTAGAAATCCGCACTAGCAGGGGTGTTTTAGCAGCAGTAATTCTATTAAAGTCGTGATTCCGGAATGTATCCCCACCGTACAAGTTCTTGTTTGTCGTCAATTCTCTTAATTCCGCCATCATAAATCAAACAAAATTGATTCGCGACATCCAATACATTCCTATAGTCATGGTCAGTCAATATTATTCCTTTAGATTTAGACGTTTTCAGAATTAGTTTCTTTATTTCTCCCACTAAAATAGGTGACACGCCATTAAATGGTTCATCAAGTAATAAGAATTTACAATCTGTATGCAACAATAATTTGATTTCAAGATATCTTAATTCTCCCCCTGATAAATGTGATATTTTACTTGTATTTAGTTTTTGCAATATCGAGTCTTCCATGAAATTTGCGACTTGTTTTTCACCTAAATACAATTCAACTGTTTTTTCAATAGTCATGTGTTTAGGAAGAAATGAATCCTGAGGAAGATAGCATATTTCATTTATTGTTTTATAGGGTTGATTGTAAACCTTACCGTCAATTCGAATGAATTTTCTATCAGCTTGTAAAGTTCCAAAAAGTATCTTCATTAGAGTCGACTTTCCGGTTCCGTTTCGCCCCAGCATACCTATAATATCACCTGTTTGACACTTTAAATAAATGTCAGTCAGTACTACATGCATATCGAATGATTTGACAACGCTGTCAATTTCAAGTAAGTTAGACATAACGTAATATTATTAGTAGTAAACAACCTGTTAAAATGTAAGTCGACAAAGTCGTAATAAAAAGACTTAACTTTGAAATTCCCCGATTATAATAGAAATAATATTCATTCTTCCTTGTCATCTCATAGTATAATAGGCATAATAATGGTCCACCAAACATACAGCAGCGAATATATACGATATGGAATGGTGGAGGATCTGGTAATGTTATTAATGTTAAGTATACAATAAAAGCGAGTAATACCGAAGACGAAAGGCTAAAAACCAATGTGTTCTTAAAATATTCCCAATGTAACGCGAGTTTTACCATATCTTTATTTTTTATTATTGGTGCAAACGTTAATATCCGCGCAATACACATATACTTACTCTAAATAATTGTATGTAATGGCATGGAGTATGTGAGTAGTTTTGGATTTGGCAAGGATTAGAAATCCGCACTAGCAGGGATTGATAATTATATGTATTTATTGTTGTTTTACGTATCTCCCCATGAAAATAATACCCTTTGTTTTAGTGTCAATAATCATAAACATAAAAGGATGATCTGCATTAAATACTTTTGGTTTAGGCTCCAGATTGTCGTGAAGTATTATACCATCAGTGCAATCTATTGAAGTTGCGGCTGCCGCTTCTGTTTTTTCTTCATTGACTTCAATATAAGTTTTATGAATTACTTTATTTATTTTTAATCGAGATGATGTTGAAATACCTAAAAAGTCAGCATCATCCCCAAAAGCTTTTTTTAAACCAAGCTTACTTAGTGATTCCTTTAAAGAATAGCTTGCTTCAAGTTTAAACTTAGGCATTGACAAATCAACCAAAGTAGAAGTTGTGTGTTTAAATATCGCATCGAGAATCAATTTATCCATACTTACATCAATTGAAGAAATGCCATCTCTCTTTTTAGGTAAAATCACACAGAACGATTTGTCTTTTCCAGCATAATATTTAGATATAAACTGGAAGTCTGCATTTTCAAAATAGTCATAATAATTGGTTTCATTCATGAAATTTATTTTTACGGTATCATTATTTACCCCATAAAAATCATTCCTTTTTGTTTCGCTTTTTTCAAACTGTTTATCCCATTTGTCAATGAAATAGATGGCATTTATTAAGACTAACTTTGTAGAAACTGTTATCTGACTGGGAGAAATCAAATTCTTGATTAGATTATTTGTTTTTTGGGCTGCCCATTTGTTTATTTCGGTTGCAGACTTTGATTGATCAGAAAAATTTACATGAAATGCATCGGCAAAATAATTGGTTTGAATCTTGTTTTGAAAGTCTGTTTTTATTTTATAATTACTCTGTATCCAAATGGAATTTGAAACATTCAACTGATTTGTACTATTCTTGAAACTTTTCAAACTTAGAATAAAATCATGAACATCCTTATCATTCAGATTAGAATCAATATGTAATACTTTATCAAAGCCAGTTTTTGTATCTAACTTAGCACCTTCTCTGGCCATGAGTAATGCCACATCAATACTAAAAGGAGAAAAGAACAAATTTTCTTTATCCGATTTCAGTTGTTTATAAAGGTCAAATGAAAAACTATTTAAAGAACCAGCCATATCAGTCTGTTGAGCTATAATTTTAGTCGTCAAAATGAAAGTCAAAGTGAGAATTAAAATACCATATTTCATAATGTTCTATTTTGTCTTATATTGCCTGATTAACTGTGTCGGCATCTGCATTTTCATTTTATCGACAGTTGCTAATATCAATATATTTTCAGTTGCAGTTAGTTTTTTCGCCCCCAAAGATAAATAACAAAATTAACATGACCATCTGTTTTTATGATTATTTATAAAGAAGTTTAAAAAAAGAATGGAGTGGGAGCGTAAGGGACAAAAAAAGACTGCCCAAATTGAGCAGTCTTTAATTTTGAATTGTGCAATGAACTTAGTATTGTTGTTCTGACAATCGTTTGTATCCATCGTAACGCCATTTAGCATTTCCTTCGGCAGCTTCGAACAACTCTGTAGCTTCTACAGGGAATTGTTTCAACAGGGTAGTGTAACGTACTTCACCTTTCAAGAAGTCCTGGAATTTATCCCATTGTGGTTCTTTCGAATCTAATGTCATTGGGTTCTTTCCTTCTTCGGCCAAGGTTGGATTGTAGCGATACAAGTGCCAGTATCCACATTCAACAGCCAGTTTTTGTTCTTCCTGAGCTTTACCCATACCTGCACGAATACCGTGGCTGATACATGGTGAGTAAGCAATAATGATAGATGGTCCATCATATGCTTCAGCTTCACGAATAGCTTTCAATGTTTGAGCCTGGTTAGCACCCATAGCTACCTGAGCTACGTAAACATAACCGTAAGTGGCAGCAATCATACCTAAGTCTTTTTTACGTACACGTTTACCCGAAGCAGCAAATTTAGCTACAGCACCTACCGGAGTAGACTTAGAAGCCTGACCTCCTGTGTTTGAGTAAATTTCGGTATCGAGAACGAGGATGTTTACGTTTTTACCTGAAGCAATAACGTGATCCAAGCCACCGAAGCCGATATCGTATGCCCAACCGTCACCACCAATAATCCATTGAGATTGTTTGATAATGTATTGAGTAAGACCTGCAATTTGTTTCGCGATAGCGTTATCAGATGCTTTTACCAATGGTGTAATTTTGCGTTCCAAAATAATTGTTTCGTCGGCATCGTTACGTTTTTCAATCCATTCGGCAAATAGACCTTTCAACTCATCAGAGATAGTTGCTTCTGCCTGTGCTTCGGTAAACAAACGAACCAAACGGTCGCGCATGTTGTCGTTAGCAAACACCATTCCTAAACCAAATTCTGCATTGTCTTCGAACAATGAGTTAGCCCAAGCCGGTCCGTGACCTTCGGGGGTAGTTGTGTATGGAGTAGAAGGAGCAGAGTTAGAGTAAATAGAGCTACAACCAGTTGCATTAGCTACCATTTGACGGTCGCCAAACAATTGAGTAATCAATTTTACGTATGGAGTTTCGCCACAACCGGCACAAGCTCCCGAGAACTCGAACAATGGAGTAGCCAACTGAGAGTTCTTCACGTTTGATTTTACGTCAACCAGGTGTTGTTTTGATGCTACGTGATCGATACAGTATTCCCAGTTTTTCTGGTTATCGTATTGAGTTTCGATTGGCACCATTGTAAGCGCTTTGTTGCCTTTGTTACCCGGACAAACTTCAGCACAGTTGTTACAACCCATACAGTCGAGCACGTCAACCTGAATACGGAAAGCAGTATCGGCAAATTGTTTACCGTTAGTTTTCAACATATCGAATTGAGGTGCATTTTCCTGCTCTTTCAAGTCGAGGATAAACGGACGGATAGCAGCGTGAGGACAAACGTAAGCACATTGGTTACACTGAATACAGTTTGAAGAATTCCAAACAGGTACATGTGAAGCCACACCACGTTTTTCGAATTTAGTAGTTCCCTGTTCCCAGGTACCATCTTCGCGTCCTTTGAATGCAGAAACTTTCAAGTCGTTACCGGCTTGTGCGTTGATTGGACGAACTACGTCGCCAATGAATGCAGGGATAATGCTTGTGCTGATATCGTTTTCTTCGAGAAGGCTTGTCCATTCAGGAAGAACGTCAACTTTTTGGTATTCGCCACCACGATCAACAGCTGCATAGTTTTTCTTAACGACATCTTCGCCTTTTTTACCATACGATTTGTTGATAGCATATTTCATTTTCTCAACAGCCAGTTCGTAAGGAACTACATTGGTGATTTTGAAGAATGCCGATTGAAGAATGGTGTTGGTACGGTTACCTAAACCAATTTCTTCAGCTATCTTAGTTGCATTGATAATGTAGAAGCTGATATTGTTGGCAGCTAAGTATTTTTTGATTTTAGCAGGAAGATTTTTCTGCACTTCTTCCGGAGTCCAGATAGTGTTCAGCAAGAACGTTCCGTTTTTCTTCAAGCCTTTTGTTACGTCGTACAAATTCAGATAAGCCTGAACGTGACATGCAACGAAGTCGGGAGTTGTTACCAAATAGGTAGAACGGATTGGAGTTTCGCCAAAACGAAGGTGAGAACAAGTGAAACCACCTGATTTCTTAGAATCGTAAGCAAAATATGCCTGACAGTATTTATCGGTGTTGTCACCAATAATTTTGATTGAGTTTTTGTTAGCACCTACAGTACCATCAGCACCCAAACCATAGAATTTAGCTTCGATAGTTCCAGCACCACCCAATGAAATTTCTTCTTTCAATGGAAGTGAAGTGAACGTAACGTCATCGATGATACCTACAGTGAAGTGATTTTTTGGTTCAGGTAAAGCTAAGTTTTCGTAAATAGCAATAACCTGAGCAGGAGTGAAGTCTTTAGAAGACAAACCGTAACGTCCGCCAACAACTGTTGGTTGATTTTCGGAACCATACAATACGTCTTTTACGTCAAGGTACAATGGTTCGCCTGTTGCTCCGGGTTCTTTTGTACGATCCAACACACAAACACGGGTAGCAGTTTTTGGAAGAGCTGCTAAGAAGTGTTTTGCTGAGAATGGACGGTATAAGTGAACTGAGATTAAACCAACTTTTTCGCCTTTGGCGTTCAGGTGGTCGATACCTTCGCGGATAGCTTCGGTAGCAGATCCCATGGCAATAACCACGCGGTCGGCATCAGCAGCTCCATAGTAATTGAATAAACCATATTTGCGACCTGTAACAACAGCCAGTTTATCCAAATAATCTTCAACTATTTCAGGAATAGCATCGTAGAATGGATTACAAGCTTCGCGAGCCTGGAAGTAAATATCATCGTTTTGAGCAGTACCACGTGCAACAGGGTGCTCAGGGCTCAATGCGCGGTCGCGGAAACCTTTCAATGCTTCCTGATCCAACAATGGAATCAAGTCTTCCTGATCGATTTGCTCAATTTTTTGAATTTCGTGAGATGTACGGAAACCATCGAAGAAGTGTACGAATGGTACGCGTGTTTTGATAGCTGCAAGGTGAGCTACAGCAGCCATATCCATAACTTCCTGTACTGAACCGGTAGCGAACATGGCACATCCTGTTTGACGAACAGCCATAACGTCCTGGTGGTCACCAAAGATAGACAAAGCGTGAGAAGCCAATGCACGAGCCGATACGTGATATACGCCCGGAAGCAATTCACCGGCAACTTTATACATGTTTGGTACCATAAGTAACAAACCTTGTGAAGCAGTGAACGTAGTTGTCAATGCGCCGGCCTGAAGCGATCCGTGCATAGCGGCAGCAGCACCTGCTTCCGATTGCATTTCCTGCACCTGTACCTTTTCGCCCCAGATGTTCTTACGACCGGTAGCTGCCCATTCGTCAACATATTCTGCCATAGTCGACGATGGTGTGATTGGGTAAATTGCTGCTACTTCGCTGAACATATAAGCTATATGCGCTGCAGCTTGATTACCATCACAGGTTAAAAATTTCTTAGATTTAGCCATTTTGTTAGTAATTTATTAATGTTTGATTTTCTTTATTTTATAGTTATTGCCTTTCGGCGGTTATTTATCGTTATTTAGCTATGCTGTTATTATTGTTATTAGCTTCGCTGTTATTCGTTGTTATTTTAGTACAAAAAGCCGAACAACCACAAAGGTATAACATTTTTATTACCAGTTTCTATTTCGTCGGCAGCATATAAAACTTTTGAATATTGCTTGCCGGTTTCGGGCTTATTGTCACATTTAAAGTGATATTGCTGATCGATGCAGAAATCAAGTTGGTATTTGCATGTATTTACTTTGTGTTTGACATGCAAAGCGTTGTAAAAAAATGTTTTACGTTCGGCAATCGGATCAACGTTATCGGGACTTATCACGTGCATCAGATTCGTGTTTTGTACATAAACCTGATTTGGTTTCTTCGGATATTCGTCGCCTTCGCAGTACAAGGTGTTCAACAACCGGGCATCTTTCAGGTACTTGATGTAATTCATGATTGTAGCCCGCGATGTTGTGATTTCTTTACTCAGTTGACTCACATTAGCCGGACCCGGTGCTGATTGCATAATCAGATACAGCAATTTGCGAATTTTTGAGAGATATTTCAGCTCAATTTGTTTTATCAGCAGAATATCCACTTCCAACATCATATTCATTGTTTTCAGCAGATTTTCGGAAAAACTGCGGTTTTCCAAAAAGAACGGATAAAAACCATGATGCAAATAAGGTTTGAAATATTCGAGTGGATGAACCTGCTCGCAAATATTTTGAGCTATTTGTGTATGATTTTGAATAATATCTTCCAATTTATAGGCAGGAAATGTAGTTCCGGCCTGTAGATTCAAGTATTCGCGGAACGAAAATCCACGTAAATTATAAGAAGCTATAATTCCGTGCAAATCATCATTCTCCTCGATTAACCGCATGACTGACGAACCTGAAAATACAATGTGTAATTGGGGGTAACGGTCGTAGCATTCGCGCAATTCTTTCGACCAGTTTTCGTATTTAAAAGTTTGATCGATAAGTAATGTTTTTCCGCCCTGAGCGCAAAACTCTCCCGCAAATTCAACCAGCGTGTGCTCAGTGAAGTAGAAATTATTGAAATTGATATACAAACAGCCAGGATCGGTGCCAAAATGCTCTTTTGCATATTGCAGTAAAAAGGTAGTTTTTCCCACACCGCGACTGCCCTTAATTCCTATCAGGCGGTGCGTCCAATCGATTTCGTCCATCAACATACGCCTTACAGGCGATTGCACGTGTTCGACTAAATACTTATGTGTTTTATAAAACGCCTCCATATGCATTTATTAGACCACAAAAATAGTACATTATTTCCATTTTGCAATGCAGAGATGGCAAAATTACCATTTTTTGACCCAATATTGGCTAAAACAAGGATTTAAGCATCTATTTAACTTGTATAATAATACCGAAAAAAACTGAAATTTATACATCCAATTCTGTAAACAAGCTAAAAGGCATAAAATAATTAACGATAGTATGTGATTTGTAAAATAGATTGTGTAGCTTTGGAGAACGAAATGATATGTTGAATTATAATCGTAAATACTAACTATTATGAAAATCAAATTTATAGGTGCTGCCCGTGAGGTAACCGGCAGTAAACACCTTGTTACAACAAATGAAGGTAAACGCATTTTGCTCGATTGTGGTATGTTTCAGGGTAAGGGTATGGAAACCGATTCGATGAACCGAAACCTGATGTTCGACCCGGCAACTATCGATTACCTGATACTGAGTCATGCACATATTGACCATTCCGGATTGATTCCGTATATGTATAAACTCGGTTTTCGTGGGTCAGTAATTTGTACCAATGCCACACGAGATCTTTGTGCTATTATGCTGGCAGATAGCGGCCACATACAGGAATTGGATAATAAATGGTTCAATAAGAAGCGTGACAAGCAGGGTCTTTCGCCTGTTGAGCCAATTTACGATCAGGAAGATGCCGAAAAATGTCTGGAGTTGTTCATTGGTGTAGCTTTCGACCGACGTTTCCAAATCAATGATAAAATCAATGTGAAGTTCACCAACACGGGTCATATGCTTGGCAGTGCTGTTGTTAATCTGGAATTGCTTGAAAACGGTGAGAAAGTACATCTGGCATTCACGGGCGATATTGGTCGTCCGCACAACCGGATTATTCACCCACCAACTGCTTTTCCACAATGCGATTACCTTATAACAGAATCGACCTACGGAAACAGGTTGCATCCGGCCGATAAAGAGAGTGAAGAGGATTTATTGAAGATAGTAGTAGAAACCTGTGTTGATAATGGCGGTAAGCTTATTATACCATCTTTTTCCATTGGCCGGACGCAGGAAATAGTGTTTGTGCTGAATGATTTATTTAATCAGGGAAGATTGCCTAAAATTGATGTTTTTGTTGATAGTCCGCTGTCGGTGAACGCTACTGAAATTTTCAGAATGCACCCGGAATGCATGAACGAAGAGGTGAAGCAGGTATTGAAATATGATCCGGACCCATTTGGATTTAATTCCTTGCATTATATAAAGAATGTGGATGAATCTAAAGCATTAAATGATTATCTGAAACCCTGTATTATCATTTCGTCATCGGGCATGTTGGAAGCTGGTCGTGTAAAGCATCATGTTGCCAATAATATTTCGAACTGGAGAAACACTATTTTGATTGTTGGGTATTGTTCGCCAACTTCGCTTGGTGCCCGCATACAGGAACCGGGATTGCGTGAGATATCCATATTTGGAAATTATCATCCGGTGTTGGCAAAGATTGCAAAGATTGAGGCATTCTCCGGTCATGGCGATTATAATGAAATGAAAGCATTTTTGAGTTGCCAGGATACAAAACAGATCAAGAAAACGTTTCTTGTTCATGGCGAATATAGCGTGCAACAGGCATATCAGACTGAATTAGAGAAAGCCGGATTTCATGATATTGAAATACCCATAGCAGGGCAGGAGTTTGTACTCTGAAATTGAAAAAGGTTACTGATGTTTATTCAGTAACCTTTTTTATATCAATGAAGTGATTCATTATCAACGCTTCACATCTTTGTCGAAGAAGAAATTGCACCGACGATTCAAATATGCTGTAGTTTCGGAACCCAACAACTTCCCTTTTCCATTCACAACAATCCTCAAAGGGCTAATTTTATACGTTTTCACAAGTTCCGCTTTAGCTTTTTCGGCACGTTGGAGACTTAATCGTAAGTTGTATGACTGGCTTCCTTTATAATCACAATATCCTCTGATTTCAACCCGGAGTGTTTTGTCTTCTTTCATTCTGTCAGCCACCAGTTTAATTGTTTGATGTGCCTCGTCGTTTAAGTCGGACTTGTCAAAATCAAAATAAACACTTCCAAATCCATTCGTGTCTTTGTTCATGGATTGGCCCCAAAAATTCACAGGAGTATTCGCAGGTGTATTTGGTTCTTTATCACGGTCATCAGGTACACCGTCATTATCTGAGTCTACGCCATTACTATTTAAGTCAATCTTTACTTTTGGAGCAATTATTTTGTGTACTACTTCTGTAGATCTTCGGGGTTCAAAACAAGGCAAGGTGCGACCATAGAAATCAACTGCATTTCCATGGGGTGTGTTTGGCTCTTTATCCCTTGAATCCTGAACTCCATCGCAATCGGAATCGGGTCCATCAGCGATAATTTTATTCAAACTGTCAACAAGCAGTTTCAAACTATCCATGCCATGTTCTGCCTTTTGAGCTCTTATTTCGGCAGAGTCGGCTTTTACCAATGCAAGTTTTGCCAGATCCAATGCTTCATTCATTTGTGAATAGGGGCTCATATCTCTTACATGAGCCTGATCTTGTGTTCCTAATTTTAATCGGATAAAAAATGTTCCCACAGCCACATAATCGTTTGTTACTCCTTTGTAGTTATAACCACCATCAATAGCTGTTTTATTCGAACCTTCCAGATTATCTTTGTTATGGGATCTGTATTGAATTTTAGTTCCCAGGGTAATTGAATTCGTTAGGTTGTATTCAAGAAGTGCACCCACAGGTACAGTAAATGCAAGTCCATCCTTAATCTCATCAAATTTTACTCCGTTCTTATATAATGTTGAATTATAATAAGCAAAGCCCGAACCTATTGTAGCCCAGATACCCCATTTATTTGGCTTTAATTCAAAAAGATTAAATAAATTTGCTGACAGGTAAGGATTTAAATGAAACATGGTTGCTTCAAACGATCTGCCTGTAGCTGTGGCGCTCATAGGCAAATAATAAAATTCAGCTCCAATCCCCCAAATAGGTGTCAGAGTTCTCTCTGCTGAAACACCAAACGTAAAATGAGATGCCGAACTTGGAATTAAGTCGTTGTATTTCTGACTAAAATCTCCATCGAATTTATTAGCGCCAATTTCGAATGTGTAGGACCAGAATTGCTGGTATTTGTTTTCTGCATACAATTCACGGGCAATGAATAATAACAGAATGATACTTAATTTTCGTAACATTAATGATTTTTAAATAAACATTTTTATCCTTTGCTTCAGTATTGGTTTTTTTAGGTCTTTTTAGTGTTAATTCACCATTACTTGTAGCATATAATTTAATTGAAAATCGTTAAGGTTCTGATTATTATGATAATATTTATGATATCATGTAGTATTTACTACAAAAGTATAATTAATTCTCCTTAATTACAACCTTGCAAACAGAGATTTTGGTGAAGTTTGAGAAAATATTCCAGATTTAAATTCTCCTTACGTTAAATTTAGTATATAATCCATGATTAGTTAAATATATGTTTATTTGTAAAAATATCACTGTAATACTAACACAAGTATAAGTTTATCTCAGCTATTCTGAATTATTAGTCTAAAATGTGTAGTTTTGCAATAAATTTAAAAACAGGTTTTGATGAGTAAATTTACTCCTGATTTAAAAAAAAATATTGATACTCTGATTGCTTCAGCTGTCGGATTTATTCTTGTAATTTTATATACACAATATGGTGGAATCGGAATTTCGCCGGATTCTATTGCGTATACCTGTGCTTCCAGAAACTTTATTGCAACCGGGAGTTTTACGGATATAATCGGGCTACCCTTAGTTGCTTTTCCTCTTTTTTATCCCTTTTTTCTAAGTTGTATCATGTTTGTTACCCAAACAGACATAATAACAATAGCACCCTATTTAAACGCTTTTTTGTTTGCTACAGTAATTTTCCTATCAGGATTAATTATTGAAAAGTTTAAGTACAAAACCAGCTGGTACAAACGTATATTATTGGCAATTATCACTTTTAGCCCATCGCTTATAGAAATTTATACAATGCTTTGGTCAGAAACACTTTTTATATTGCTTATACTTCTATTTATTCTTTTTTTTCATCGCTACTTCAGAACCCACAATATTGTTACTTTAGTTACGGCTGCCATTGTTGCTGCCTTAGCATTCGATACACGTTACGCCGGAATCACATTAGTTGCAACCGGTTGTTTATTGATATTTTTTGATAAGAATCTGGGCTGGAAGAAAAAAACAGAACACACACTGCTTTTTGGAAGTATCGGAATATCACTTGCTGCTTTGAATCTCCTACGTAATGTACTGGAAAATGGACTGGCTACCGGAATGCGTCAAAAAGGCGTTACACCACTATCAAAAAACATAGAATTTTCCGGCGGTGTTTTATCCGACTGGTTTACAATACAGTTTAAAGAGCAGCTCTTCTTCGAAATTCTGGCCATTGCAATAATGATTCTGTTTATTATCTTTTTCGTTCGGAATATTCGCCATTGGAAGGCGTATTACACTTACGAAAATGCAAGTGTAGCCTTTTTTATTGTTTATGTACTTTTTATCATTGTGTCTTCAACAATTTCGCGTTACGAAACAATAAATAACCGCTTGTTAGCTCCTGCATTTTTGCCGGCACTCTGGATTTCAACTTGTCAGATTCCGAAATGGAGGGCGAAATTACCTCATCGAAAATTGAGGTGGATATTTTTTGCCTTTTCAGTCGGAATTGGGGTAATTGTGATTGGAAGCTACTTTGCCATCAATAACGAGAACTTATCGTATATGCGGGAAACCGGCATTCCCGGATATACCGAAGATACATGGACAAAATCGCGTATAGTAAATTATTTACAAAAAAATAATGAGTATTTTAATCCCGATTCAACTGTATATTCCAATCATAGTCAGGCAGTTTATTTTCTAACGAATCATTCGGTAAGTTCTTTGCCGGAGAGAGTTTACAAGCACGATGTAAAGGAGTTTAAAACCGAAAGTCCAATCGTACTGATTTGGTTTTATAACGATCCAAATCCTGATTTGCTTACAATGAAGGAAATCAGGAAATGCAAGAAAGTAGAACGGGTTAAATCATTCTCCGACGGCGCTATTTATATTCTGAAAAATAAAAGCAATTAGAGCTTCTTAGGTGTGGTTGTATGAAATTCTTTCAGATAAAATGGTTCGAAATAGGCTGTGTCCACGAAGTTATTCTCTTTGAACGCAATTTCAGCAAATGAAATCATATTTTCTGCCAGTGGAACCAACCCATCAATAAACTGTGCATTTGGGTGCGTTAAGACTGACTTACACTTTTCGGCTCCGTTTCCAAAGAAATAAACCGGCTGCATGGCAAGAATTTCTGCATAGGATTCACTATCGATAATATCAGCTGCAATCTCGCGCTTTATTTCCCCATTCCCTGCATAAATTGCAGCATACACTTCCATGCGACGTGCATCAATCATTGGGCAAAATAATGCATTCTCACGTATATCCTCTTTTTTTAAAGCCTGTGCTGTAAGCACTTCCAATGTACTGACTGCAATCAATGGAATTCCATATCCATAACACAATCCTTTGGCTGTTGAAACACCAATTCTCAAACCGGTATATGAACCCGGACCACTGCTTACTGCTACAGCATCAAGATTCTTTTTTGATGGTTTGAGAACATCTAAAGCTTCGGCAATGAATCCACTCAACAATGCAGCGTGATTCATACCATCGGCATTTGATTTGGAAAAGAGGCAAGAACCATTTTCGCTCAGAGCAACAGAGCATACATTGGTAGAGGTTTCTATATGTAGAATAATCATTTTTTTGAATTTGAAATAATATAAAGAAGCACAAATTTACGCATTTTCCCCGAATGAAAAAAGAAATCCCTGCCTTCTAACGAAAACAGGGACTTCAAGGGAATTGATTTTGAATATTATTTCATCTTTACTTTTAATGGCGTTTTAGTTTTGGCAGCAAATTCACTCACAGCCTTAAACCAGTCTTCGTCAGTTGGGAATTTCCATTTATTCCATCCGGCACCAAAGTAGTAAGTCATAGCTTTACCCGTCGTGTAGTTGGTCAACACATAAGCATGTGAGCCTTTTCTCTTCACTTCTTTACCTGGAGCCACTACACCTACATAGTTTCTACCACATGGTTCTTTGGATATTTCTAGAAAACTGTTTTCTGCATAACAAACAATTCCGTTCTCAGCTTTTGGTTGAAAAACTCCTTTGCCATCGTGCAGGAAAATACCTGTTGCCAATTGCATTTTTTGTGCTTTTCCTTCGTAAGTTACCACGGCTTTGTTCAGCAATGAACCTGCGCTGGATGTAATCACCAGGGTTTCTTTGTACGATTCACCACTCACAGCAAACTTATTGTAAGTGAGTTTGAAAACAGTACGTAAAGGCCCATTCTCAAGCACTTCGTAAGTATCAAAACGATTGCCAACCCACAAAGAATCGCCCACGTAAGGTGCTACACCACCACAACCCAGTGCATGTCCCACTTTATAGAAGTCCATGCCATTTCCCCAATCGATATGGTATGATTTTCCATTTTTGAGCTCACCGTTGTAACGTTGATCAATGACCAGTTCTTCTGTACTTTTAGCCCAGAAGTCAACACCATTACTTGGATTTTCTTTTTCCAATGCAGGGCCATACATGCGATATGCTGCAAAGTCATTTTCCCAGGCAAAGTCGTCTTTCCGTTCAGGAACAAAGCGTCCGAAAGTTTTCGCTTTTACAACAGCCGGTTTACCTTTAACAAGTGTATAAGTTGTTGATGATTTAGCTTTTACATCTGCCTGAAAGATTAAACCATTAACTTCCTTTTTGTCGTTATAAGTCAACTGATAAGGAACTTCGTCGCCTTTTTCGTTTTTCAGAATAATTGATTTGGTAATTATGCAGCTTTTCTTGCAGCATGCTTTTACTTCTACCAACTCAGCTTTGCGATCCAGATCAGAGCTGTTACTCACAACCACCGATTTCTGAGCAAAAATACCTGAAACGAGTAGGAGTGATGCCAGAATCGAGAATACAACTTTTTTCATGGGATAAGTTATTTAGGTTGTTTTCCGATATATGCCAAAATACCACCGTCAACGTAAAGAACGTGTCCGTTTACGAAGTCAGAAGCAGGCGAAGCAAGGAATACAGCCGGACCAACAAGGTCTTCGGCATTTCCCCAACGAGCTGCAGGAGTCTTAGCGATTATAAACTGATCGAATGGGTGACGTGAACCATCGGCCTGAGTTTCGCGTAACGGAGCTGTTTGAGGAGTGGCAATATAACCCGGTCCTAAGCCATTACATTGAATATTGAATTCGCCATATTCCGAAGCAATGTTTTTAGTCAACATTTTCAAACCACCTTTAGCAGCAGCGTAAGCCGATACCGTTTCGCGGCCTAACTCACTCATCATAGAACAGATGTTGATAATTTTACCGGAACCCCTCTTCATCATTGATGGTATAACTGCTTTGGCACAAATAAATGGACCATTCAAGTCGATATCAATTACCTGGCGGAATTCGGCAGCACTCATTTCGTGCATAGGAATACGTTTGATGATACCGGCATTGTTTACCAAAATATCAATTTCACCAACTTCTGCAGCAATTTGAGCCACAACAGCGTTAATCTGATCTTCGTTAGTTACGTCAGCCACATATCCGTGAGCTTTGATTCCTTCGGCTTCGTAAGCAGCAATTCCTTTGCTTACTAAATCCTGATTAATATCATTAAAAACAATAATTGCACCTGCTTTGGCCAAACCACAAGCAATAGCATAACCGATACCGTAAGAAGCTCCAGTTACAAGGGCTACTTTTCCTGTTAAATCAAATTGGTTCATATTTTTTTTAGTCTAAAGTCCAAAGTCGACAGACAACGGACAAGTTGTTATTTTGTAAAAGGAATTAACCAGTCAACTAATCAACTGTTTATCTCAGTTCTGTATGTTTATAAAAGTCCTGATCGCTGTAATCAAGGTTTTCACCTGCCATACCCCAGATAAAAGTATAATTGCTCGTAGCAGCAGCTGAGTGAATTGACCATTCAGGAGAAATGACAGCTTCGTCGCCTTTCATCCAAATGTGACGGGTTTCGGTTGGTTCGCCCATAAAATGACAAACAGCTTGTCCTTCGGGCACTTCAAAGTAGAAATACGCTTCCATACGGCGACTGTGCGTGTGTGCGGGCATTGTATTCCAAACACTTCCCGGAGCCAGTTCCGTCATACCCATTTGCAATTGGCATGTTTCCAACACCTGACAAACCAACATTTTATTGATATTACGATGATTGGCAGTTTCCAATGAACCTAATTCCATAACAATTGCATCAGCTTTTGTTATTTTACGATCGGGAAATGTTTTATGTGCAGGAGCAGAGTTGAAATAGAATTTCGCAGGATTCTTTGCATCAACACTTTCAAAAGTAACTTTGCGGTCGCCTGCACCCAAATAAAGCGCTTCTTTGTAACCCAGCTCAATTACTTCACCATCTACCGTGATTTTACCGGCACCACCAACGTTGAATGTACCGAATTCGCGACGTGAAAGGAAGAAATCAGCTTTCAACGGATCAATAGCGTCAAGTGTAAGAACCTGATTAACCGGCATAGCACCGCCCACAATCAAACGATCGTAAAGGGTATAAACCATGTTCACTTCATCTACTGAAAAAATCTTTTCGATTAAATGTTCTTTGCGTAATCTGGCGGTATCGTAATGCTTGGCATCTTCAGGATGAGCAGAATACCTTACTTCATAATTAGTTTTCATTGTATATTTTATTGAATTATGTATCTTGTTTTAATTGGTCGACCAAAATTACAGCTTATTTCAGACATATTCAAGCTATAATTACATATTATAAAACATGTTTACAATTATTAACCCAATTGGAATTTATTCTAAAAGTTATAATACAAAGTAGAAGTAGTAAATACATAGTGATATTGCAAAAATATCGCGTGAGGGTGGAAATAAAAAAGATTTAGATCTGCTTATTTTAGCTGAATCAGCCAGGCCAGGTTTGCACTTACATTGACATTATTAGAAGCATCAAAATAATCTTTTTTCGCATTGGAGTATATATCACTAAGCCCGTAATATGCCCGTGTATCTAACTGAATTATATTTCCTTTGATATTGAATAGAATCCCAAAACCGGCACACAGACCGTAATCAAAAGGGTTTTGTATAGCTGTTGTTTGCTGTGGCTCAGTTGAAGCCAGATTTATAAGCGCTTTTTCTGAAACCAAATAACTTATCTTCGGACCCAGATTAATGAAAAAACGATTGGTTTTTCCCATGTAAATATGCGTCAGGAAAGGCAACTCAATGTAGTTCAGCTGTTTGCTGTATTGTCCATTTGCTTCTTTCCAACCGCGTTGTGAGAAGTTAAGTTCCGCCTGCATTCCAACATTTTTTTCAGCAATATACCTGAAAACAATGCCACCATTATATCCTAACAGATAACTTTGATCAACAGTTGGATTAAACATCACCATCGCCCCGGTAGCTCCTCCGGTAACACCCAGATAAACCTCAGGCTTATCCAAACGAGTTTGAGCAAATAATGTAGTGGTCACAAGTAATAATATTAAGATCCAACTCTTACGCATATCAATAGTATCAAAAGATTTGTGGTAAATTTTAATTCTCACCTAAATAAACATGTTGATTAACAAACCCTGAACCATTTGAAACAGCTTCGAATTTTGGCTGAGATTGAATACCGTATGTAAAATTAAATGTTCCTATTTTATCGGCAAACTTATTGCCATATCGTTGGTATAATGCAACAAAATAGTTAGTCAGGTCATATCCAAGCAAATCGAAACGAGGGGTTTCGGCATTTACTTTCTTACCCAGGTAAAAATAGTATTTTTGATTAAATGCATTTAATTTTGTGGTATTCATTTCTGAAATAAATGGAGAAATATACATAGTCTGTTTTAGTTTCTCACTCTGGTTTTTCCAGCCATATTGCTCGTAAAGAACTACATCGTATTCTTTTGAAGCTGCCTGAAGTGGTGCAATGAAAGGACTTACATCAGCATATTTATCCGTATTGAAGATGACAATGTTTTTTTCACCGGCTTTCAATACACTTCCAAAGTCAGCGACATCGGATGTTGAGAGTTCAATTGTTGAAAACAATCTCTTCGATTTTTTCAATTTATACTGTAACCCTTCCGACAAACTTTTACCATCATCCATTGAACTTATACCCGGTAATTCGGCAAAAATGATATGTACATCTTTATATTTGTCTGTAAATAACTCATTAGCATATTCTAACACAGCATCTGTACCCGGATTAAATTGAAAGAGATAGGGGTTGTTTTCAATATCTGATACTTTGGATGTGAATGGAATTAATGTATTTATTCTATTTTCTTTCGCAAAATCACCAATGAGTGATACCTGATTACTAAAAGCAGGACCAACTATCAGATCCATTGTTTTTAACTCTGAATTTGCTAAAGTTTCAACCAGTTTTTCTTCCGATTTTTCGGTATCGTAAGTATAAATTTCAAATGAAATTCCTTTTTCCTGAGCATCCTTAATGGCAATGAGAGAACCTACATAAAAATCGATGAACTTGTCGGTACTTGCATCCTTCTTGTCCTGGTCGAGCATAAATGGCAACAGAAAGCCTATGCGAATAACGCGGTTCGAATTTTTAATTTTCGCTAATTCGCCGGGATTAATAAAGGAGTTTATATCAATTAGCGGATTCGGATTTGCTGTAGTTGTTTCTTCTTTTTTTTGTAACGTAGGTTTTGTAGCTCCCTCTTTCACAGGTATTTTCAATTCCACACCTGTCGATAGTACTGTTTGAGAACCGGGATTAAATTTAATAATATCTGAAACTTCAACTTTGTATTTTTTACTTATTGAATAAAGTGTTTCGTTGAGTTGAACCTGATGTGTTACGAAGTTCTGTTTCTGATGATTTTCAGGCTCTTTGGTTTTGATTTCTTTATCAGTTGGTTTCTCAATATCTTTTTTACTGTTTTCTTTGGAGTTTTTTGGTATTCTGATAACTAAACCTTCGTGTAAGCCTTTCTCAATTCCCTGATTATATTTAATGATTTCGTCCTGACTGACATTGTATTTCCGACTGATAGCAAAAAGAGTTTGGTTTTTTTCTACTTTATGCTCAATGAATGCAGGCTCTGTAATACTTTTAACCGATTTTTCCGAAACTGTTTTTTTCTGAACAGGAATTAAAATTTCCTGACCGGCTTTCAGTCCGTTTTTGATATCCGGATTGGCTTTACTAATATCTTCGGGCGATATTTCAAACTTTCGGCCAATGGCAAATAAGCCCTCGCTTACTGCAACTTTATATTGATAATACTCAACGCCATTTATCTTTTTGATCGGATAATTTTTGTTCTGAGCAATACCGCTTAGTGATATTAAAAAAAATCCAATAAGTATAAAACTGAATAACTGCTTTTTCATACGAAAAAAATATTTTATATAGGGTCACATGGAGTTCACATGTCAGATTTCGTGCCAACTCTGGCGATAATCATGCCTAATGCCCGTTTCATGTTTTGTAGCTTACTAATTGATTTTTAGTAAGAAATGCAAAAGTACAAAAAATATACTTCATGGAGTGAAAGGAGGTAATAATTCGCCGATTTTTTTGTTATTGCTAAGAAAGATGTACATTTGTATTCGATAAATGTATTTTAATAATTTATTATCCTTCCATTCATGAGAAAATTCATTTTTTCGATATTCCTTTGTATAAACACATTGATTTCAATGGCTCAACTATCTATAGTTGGAACCCATATAAAATTTAAACAAGATTCTGTCAGAGTAATAATATTTGATAGTATAACTTCCGATACTGAAATAAAGTATGCCGGAACCAATGTTCGTTTCTATAAATATGAAGATGCTACATTAAATAGCAATCCTATCTATCCAACTTTATCACCTGATGATGCTACGGGGTACATTATTAAAGTAGATGATATTGCCAAAGATACAATTTGGGTGATTGATTATAGTAAGTATAAGCCTGTTTTGAAATCAATTGAACCAGATCCGGCAACTGCTTCGCCATGTGATGAACTGAATTTATTGATTGATGCCACTATTCCCACGCTTAGCTTTAAAAAGCCAAATGGAACTACGTATAGCTTAATTAGAAATTTCAAAATCAGCTATCAGAATCAAAAGTGGGAAAATGGGAAATGGGTAGATTATACTCCTGATAATGAGATTTTAAAATTACCTGCTTCATCTTATTTATTGCATAAGGTACTTCTTGCTGATACGAAGTTTACACTTTCAGGAGATCAATATGCCGAATCGCTTGGTATTTCTATTTCTCCGGCGATAAGTAATCTTTATTCAGCCCTCGCAGTGGAATGTCATCCTACAACTGTCATATCACCCCGTACTGAAACCAATGAAGGAGAACGTCCAACTCAAAGTAGTTCAATCAATTTTTCGGCTCCAATTGACATTCAGTTCTTAAGTAATGCCAATTTACCAGCAACAACATATTACTTATGGGAGATATTTAAAGATGGGAGTAGTTCACCCTTAGTATCCAGAATAGAAAAGGATCAACGCTATACTTTTGTCGAAAGTGGAACTTACAAGGTGAAAGTAACTGTAGGCAGTACAAAGTGTTCATACTCCGATTCAATTACAGTAACTGTTTCTGAGTCAGCTTTACAAGTTCCAAATGTATTTACACCTAATGGAGATGGAACAAATGATGAATTCAGAGTTGCGTATAAATCGTTGGCAAAATTTGAGTGTTGGGTATTTAATCGTTCGGGGCGTCAGGTGTTTTATTGGAATGACCCTCAGAAGGGTTGGAATGGGAAAATAAATGGGAAAGATGCTCCTGCCGGACCTTATTTCTATATAATAAGAGCCTTTGGGACTGATTATAACCCAAAGTCAAAGCCGGATTCTAAAACAAAACTGCGAGTAGGTGAACATCCCCGAAAAGGTGACATTAATTTGCTGAGAGGAAAAGGTAATTAATAGTTTTAGTCGGCAACAGCATGATAAAGAAATGGGTACAATCTTTTGATCAGTATTTTATAATCAAGTACATCATCAAGTGGTTTATTTTGGTATTACCTGTTTCGATTGTTGTAGGCTCACTCGTTGCCTTATTTTTATGGCTTTTGGAACTAGCCACTCAGATTCGCTGGAATAATGAATGGTTGCTTTTCTTACTTCCGATTGTAGGGATTATAATCGTTGCTACGTATCGCTCTGTCGGGAAAAATTCAGAAGCCGGAAATAATCTGGTAATGGATGAAATTCATAAACCGGGAGGCGGTATTCCATTCCGGATGACTCCGTTTATTCTTATCTCCACTGTTATTACACATTTATTTGGTGGCTCAGCCGGTCGTGAAGGTACTGCAGTGCAAATTGGCGGAAGCATTGCTCATTTTTTTGCCCGTATTTTCAAACTGAAAAATGAAGATTTACGGATATTACTTATGACCGGGGTGGCAGCCGGATTTGGAGCTGTTTTTGGTACACCTGTAGCAGGAACTATTTTTGCATTAGAGGTGCTGGCTATTGGGAAAATCAAGTACGATGCCCTGTTACCTTGTTTTTTTGCAGCTGTATTGGCCGATATTGTTTGCACACTCTACGGAATAAAGCATACCCATTATATCATAAGTTCATTGGTTGGGACTAAAGGAAGCTTGTCACTTTTCCATGTGGATTACAGCTTATTACTTTGGATAGCATTGGCCGGGATAGTATTTGGGCTAGCCAGTTTCATGTTTTCAGAACTTTCTCACCGAACAAAAGCCTTATTTCACACTCATATCAAACACAAATTACTAATTCCATTTATTGGAGGTTTGCTGATAATCGGTTTGACTTATGTTGTTGGAACAACAGACTATCTTGGTTTAGGGGTTATAACCAAAAGTGGCATAGGAACTTCCATTGTCAATGCTTTTAAACCCAATGGAGTTGATTTGATGGGTTGGTTTTGGAAACTGTTGTTTACGGTAATCACATTGAGTGCCGGTTTTAAAGGGGGAGAGGTGACACCGCTTTTCTTTATTGGAGCTGCACTTGGAAATACAATCGCTACGATTACCGGATCACCGGTCGACTTATTTGCCGGACTTGGTTTTATTGCCGTATTTGCCGGAGCTACGAATACTCCTTTGGCCTGTACTATTATGGGTGTTGAGTTGTTTGGCGGTCAACATGTTATATATTATGCAATCGCCTGTTTTATTGCGTATTACTTTAGCGGACATACGGGTATTTATACTTCACAACGGGTAAGTGTGTCGAAAGCAAATATGGATACTCCAAGCGGGAACAATACGATAAAACAGATTAGGGAAAGTAAAACCAAAGAAAGTGGTAACCAAATTTCTTTTATCAGGAGTATTAAGAAGTTATTCTCAAACGAATAAAAAAAGGAAGCCAGATTTGACTTCCTTTTTTTATTCGCTGGAAAATTAGATTTTCTCCACCAGATACATGCTGCAGACTCCAAAAGTAAACTTCCGGTATTTATTCAATTTAAACCCATTTTGAGACAGTATATTGATTAAACGTTCTCCGTTGGGAAAAGCATGCATCGAAGCCTGAAGATAGTCGTAAGCTTTTTTGTCGCTCGAAAGAAGCTTTGAAGTCATACGCACAAAGACTTTCGTGTAAAGTTGATATCCCTTGAATAACAAGCCTTTTTCAGGTTCATTCATTTCCAGAATAAGCAAATGCCCTCCGGTAGTCAATACACGGTTAATCTGTTGCAGACTCAAATCCAGTTTCTCAAAATTACGTATACCAAAAGCAATCGTTGCTGCGTCATAACTGCCATCGGCAAAAGTCATGGCTGAAACATCCTGAACCTGCAAATCAATTTTATCGCTTAATCCGGCTTTTTCCACTTTTACCCGACCCATATCAAGCATCTGATCCGAAATGTCAACACCAGTTACGTGGTCGGGATTCAGAAATTTGTATGATTTAATGCACATATCAGCAGTTCCTGCTGCAATGTCCAAAATTCGTTTCGGATTGTATTGTTTGAGTGACAACAATGAAGTTCTACGCCATGAACGAGCTAATCCCCAGGTCATTATGTCGTTGAACTGGTCGTATTTACCCGAAATAGTATTAAACATCCGGGCCAATTGAGCCGTTTTTTCTTCGTCCTGATTGTAGGGTTTTACCTTCGTGAAATCAACAACAGTCTTATTTTTTGCCATTTAATTCTGATTATGAATTTTATTCCAATCTATAACAACTTACAGATTCTATTGTTTCGAAACTATTTTGCAACAGGCAGTTTCTGGCTTCGTACGATTAACCAAATGCCCCAGATAATAAATGGAATGCTTAGAACTTGTCCCATATTCAGAAATAAGTTGGATTCAAACGCTTCCTGGTTCAGTTTTATAAACTCCAAAACAAAACGAGATCCAAAAATACCAATCAGGAATACACCGAAAATCAAACCGTTTTTCTTATAGGCTTCCTTCTTCCAATACATCCACCAGGTCACAACGAATGTTAGCAGGCAGTAAATAATTTCATAAATCTGAGTTGGATGCATGGGTTGAGTTTCACCGGCACGAACAAAGATAAATCCCCAGGGTAGGGAAGTAGCATTACCATAAATTTCGGAATTCATTAGATTACCTAATCTGATTGCTGCTCCACAAATGGCAACACCAATCACCAAGCGATCGAAAATCCAGATATATCCTTTTTTCGAAACGTTTTTATTGAAGAAATACATGGCTGTCAGAATTCCAATAGCACCACCGTGACTGGCTAAACCACCATGCCAGATGTATAACAATTCCCACGGATGAGAAAGATAGTGATTGCCGTAGCTAAACGTCATTCCAAGGAAAGTAACAGGTTCGGGCAATAATTTCCACTCGTAGAAGAAACAATGTCCTAAACGTGCCCCGACAATGGTTCCTACAACTGTATAGATAAACAATTTATCCAACCATTCCAATGGCAGTTTTTCGTGTTTATACAATTTGGTTGTAATAAGCAATGTAGCGTAAATACCTATTGCCCAAAGCAAACCGTACCAACGTATGGCCAATGGTCCTAAGTGTATGAGAATAGGATCTACGTCCCAGGTAATGAAGTTTAGCAGCATAATTTCTACAATTATTAATTAGTTTGCTCCGTGACAGTTCTTATATTTTTTACCGCTTCCGCAAGGACATTGATCGTTACGTCCCGGTAACTTATCAACATGAATTGGTTGCGATTTTTGTGGTTCACGTGTATCCAATTTTGTTGGATCCTGTTGATTTCCTCCACTGCGACCAATTTCATCTTTTTGTGTGCGGTATTTGCTCAAATCCATACGTTGACTTGGTCTCGCTTCGCGAACCTGTTCCGGTTCACGCATTGGGATTTGTCCACGCATAAGAATTGCCAATACTTTACGGTTCATGGCGTCAATCATTTCTTTGAAAAGACCGAATGATTCCAGTTTATAAATCAAAAGCGGATCTTTTTGTTCATAACTTGCATTTTGAACAGAATTACGCAATTCGTCCAACTGACGAAGGTGCTCTTTCCACTCATCATCAATCACAAACAGTAAAGATTGTTTTTCGAATGCTTTAACCACTTCACGAGCTTCATTTTCGTAAGCTGTTTTAAGGTGAGCTGTGATATTGAAAACACGTTTCCCATCCGAAACAGGAATCAATATGTTTTCGTATTGCTGACCTTTTTCTTCATATACCTGTTTAATAACCGGATACGAAACTGCTGCCAGTTTTTCCATTTTGCGTTTGAAAGTTCCAAGCGCTGCATCTGCAACAATGTCACTAAGTTTGTCGGTTTTAGTATTGTTGAAATCTTCCTCATCAACAGGGGTATCCATGGCAAAAACTTTCAGCAAATCTTCTTCAAACTGAAGGAAATCGCCGTTGTTTTTTGCACTTTCAACGATATTATCCGAAGCATCGTAAATCATGTTTGTAATGTCAACGCCAATACGTTCGCCCATAAGTGCGTGACGGCGTTTGGAGTAAACAACCTCACGTTGCGAGTTCATAACGTCATCATATTCGAGCAAACGTTTACGAATACCGAAGTTATTTTCTTCCACTTTCTTTTGTGCACGTTCGATTGATTTTGAAATCATTGAATGCTCAATCATTTCGCCTTCTTCGAAACCAAGTCTGTCCATAATTCCCGAAATACGCTCAGAACCGAACAAACGCATCAAATCATCTTCCAGTGAAACATAAAAAATAGAAGAACCCGGATCACCCTGACGTCCGGCACGACCGCGCAACTGGCGGTCGACACGACGGCTTTCGTGACGTTCGGTACCAATGATAGCCAAACCTCCGGCATCTTTTACTTCCTGAGTCAGCTTAATATCGGTACCACGACCGGCCATGTTGGTTGCAATAGTTACAGTTCCTTTCTGACCGGCTTCCGCTACAATATCAGCCTCACGTTGGTGTAATTTGGCATTCAGTACGTTGTGTTTTATTTTACGACCATTCAACATACGGCTCAATAATTCAGAAATTTCAACCGAAGTTGTACCTACCAGAACAGGACGTCCTGCAGCAACCAAACGATCTATTTCTTCAATAACAGCTGTATATTTTTCGCGTTTTGTTTTATAAACGCGGTCTTCCATATCGTTACGGGCAATAGGGCGGTTGGTAGGAATAACCACTACGTCCAATTTGTAGATATCCCACAACTCACCTGCTTCAGTTTCGGCAGTACCGGTCATACCCGAAAGTTTGTGATACATACGGAAGTAGTTTTGCAATGTAATTGTTGCAAAAGTTTGCGTTGCAGCTTCGATTGTTACACGTTCTTTAGCTTCGATAGCCTGATGCAATCCGTCAGAATAACGACGACCGTCCATGATACGGCCGGTTTGTTCGTCAACAATTTTCACCTTGTTTTCCATTACCACATACTCCACGTCTTTTTCGAACAGGGTGTATGCTTTCAGTAATTGGTTGATAGTGTGTACAAGTTCCGATTTAATGGAATAGTTTTGAAGAATTTCATCTTTCTGCGATTGTTTTTCTTCTGCCGAAAGAGTTTTGTTTTTTTCAAGTTCTGCAATTTCGCTACCAACATCAGGTAATATAAAGAAATGTGCATCATCCGAATCATCAGTAATTAAATCGAGTCCTTTATCAGTAAGTTCGATAGAATTTTGTTTCTCGTCAATAACAAAGTACAACGGATCAGTGGCAATATGCATATTGCGGTTATTTTCCTGCATATAAAACTCTTCCGTTTTAAGCAGAAGTGCTTTAATTCCGGGTTCACTCAGGTATTTAATCAATGGTTTGTTTTTAGGCATACCTTTGTACGAACGGAACAATGTCAATGCACCTTCTTCCTGTACCTTTTTATCTTCCGATTTCAATAAGTTACGTGCATCGGCAAGGTATTTTGTAGCAAGAGCTTTTTGTGCATTTACAAGACGCTCCACCTTTGGACGCATTTCTTCGAATAACTGATCCTCGCCTTTTGGAACCGGACCGGAAATAATCAACGGTGTACGGGCATCATCTATCAAAACCGAGTCAACCTCATCCACAATGGCATAATTATGTTTGCGTTGAACAAGATCTTCCGGACTTGTTGCCATATTGTCACGTAAGTAGTCGAAACCGAATTCATTGTTTGTTCCGAAAGTAATATCAGCCAGGTAAGCCTGACGACGACTTTCTGAGTTAGGGGTATGTTTATCGATACAATCAACTGACAAACCGTGGAACATATACAATGGTCCCATCCATTCCGAGTCACGTTTCGACAGGTAATCGTTCACTGTTACAACGTGTACACCTTTACGGGTTAAGGCGTTGAGGAAAACTGGCAGGGTTGCCACAAGTGTTTTACCTTCACCGGTTCCCATTTCCGAGATTTTACCTTTGTGCAAAACCACACCACCAAAAAGTTGTACATCATAATGCACCATTTCCCATTTAATCAGGTTTCCACCGGCAGTCCATTGGCTTTTATAATGTGCTTTATCGCCTTCAATCGAGACAAAGTCGTACTTGGTAGCTAATTCGCGGTCGAATTCATTTGCTGTAACCACTATTTCAGGGTTTTCTGTCAGTCGGCGTGCAGTATCTTTGATAATACTGAATGCTTCTGGTAATATCTGGTCTAAAACTTCTTCGTATTTATCTGTAACCTCTTTTTCAAGTTTGTCAATTTCGGTATAAATCTTTTCACGAAGATCAATTTCGGTAGCTTCTATACTGGCTTTCAACTCTGCAATACGATTAACCTCCGTGGCTACATATTCCTGTATTTTTGCTTTAAGCGACTCTGTGCGATTACGAAGTTCATCGTTTGACAGTGAAACAATTTCGTCGTACACAGCTTTTACTTTGTCTACAAATGGAGTAATCTCCTTTAAGTCGCGCTGAGCTTTATTTCCAAATACTTTGCTTAAAAAATCATTAAATCCCATATATTTCAATGTTTTATATATTAATATCTTTGTGTGTTTGTCGCTTATTTGTCGCTTTTGTCAGTTTTTCCGAAAAAGACTGACAAAGATACTATTTTTTAGTCGTAAAACTGTGTATCCTGCTAATTTATTCGGTAGTCCATAATTAAACAAAAAACGCTCCAAATATAAGTTTTCTCATCATGTCAGCAATTTTTTAAGGCTTTTATTGAAAAAGCTTTAAACAAAGATATTTCAAAACTGTTTAATTAAAAAACAGTTTAAAAACATATGAGTACATTAAAACTAGTTCAGGATAAATTGCCCAAAGTCTACAATGATCTTGAATTCTTATTACTTTGCCTGAAAGAGGTGATGATTGAATCGGGAGAAATAGATCTGGCAAACGACATTCCATGGATTTCTGCCAAAACAGATTTTCAGCAAACAAGCTTCACCGAAAAACATCTGCAGTTATATTCTACCTGCTTTCAATTACTTAATATCGTTGAGGTAAACGGTGCTGTGCAAAACCGCCGTAAAACAGAGGATCAAAAATCGCTGTCCGATATCAACGGATTATGGTCGTATAACCTCGAATTATTGAAACAGAAAGGATTTACACCTACCCAAATTGTTGAGCAACTGCATGAAATACATGTGGAGCCAGTACTAACAGCTCATCCAACCGAAGCCAAGCGAACCGTTATGCTTGAACATCTGCGCGAACTTTACCTGTTGGTTGTGAAGCGTGAAAATCAGATGTATAGCAGGATAGAACAAAACCAGATACGGAAAAACATCAAGATTATCCTCCATCGTATTTGGAGAACATCCGATATTTATACAGAAAAACCTGATGTTAGTTCAGAACTCGATAATATTATCCATTATCTGACACAGGTTTTCCCGGAGGTGATTAAACTACATGACCGAAGATTGATACAAGCCTGGCAGGAAGCCGGATTTGATCAACAGTTGATTCGTAAAGCTGACAGTTTTCCCAAAATAACATTTGGGAACTGGGTAGGAGGGGACCGCGATGGTCATCCGCTGGTTACAGCCGATGTGACTCGTCGAACATTGATGAAACTCCGTGAGAAAGCTTTTGAAGTAATCAAAAAAGAATTGTCGGCATTGCAGAGAAATCTGAGTTTTAATGTGACAATTAACCAAACCGGATTAGAGTTTCAGAAAAAATATGCTCATCTATACCAGGAGATTAAAGAAAACAGAGATAGCTTTAAAGCATTGTATAAAAGTGAGGTTTTCAAACAGTTTTTGGAATTCTTGCTTGTGAAAATTCCTGTATCAAATGGGAAAGGACGATTCAATGAAGATGAAATCAGCTATCGTTTGCCAAACGAATTGATTTCGGATTTATATCTTTTGAAAAAAGCGTTGATAGATTTTGGTGCTAACGAAATTGCATATACAGATATCAACGATACTATCCGTGTTACAAGTACTTTTGGGTTTCATTTAGCCAAGTTAGACATTCGCCAAAACAGCCGGTTTAATGAACTGGCTTTGTCGCAACTAATGAAAGCTGCACAACTGGATGGCGATGAGTTTTTAGATTCAGAAATAGCCCAACGGATAGAATATATAAATGCTGAGTTGAACTCAACCCGACCATTTACCTTGCCCGGTACCGAACTTGAAAATGAAGCCAATGCTACTATTGATTCGTATCGTGTTGTAGCCAAACATATAAACCGTTACGGCAGTGAGGCTATAGGATCTCTCATCGTTAGTATGACGCGCAATGTGTCCGATTTGTTGGTGGTTTACCTTCTCGAACGTGAGGCTGGCTTGCTTGTTAATTGTACGAATGGACTTGCTTCGAGGGTTCATGTGGTACCGCTTTTCGAAACCATCGACGATTTGGTTCATAGTCCGCAAATTCTCGATGAGTTTCTTTCACATCCGGTAACCAAAAACAGCCTGAAATGGCAACAAGAGCGAGATGGCGCTGCCACTATGCTTCAACAGGTAATGATTGGATACAGCGACAGCAACAAAGATGGTGGTATTTTTGCCAGTCAATGGTATTTATACGAAGCTCAATCGCGTATGATAGAGGTTGGTAAGAAACACAACGTACAGCTTTGTTTTTTTCATGGAAAAGGTGGTTCCATTAGTCGTGGTGCCGGACCAACTCATTGGTTTCTCAAGGCATTGCCTCCGGGCTCAGTCAATGGTAATGTGCGCCTGACCGAACAGGGAGAAACCATTGAACGAAAGTATGCCAATAACTATAATGCAGTTTACAATATAGAATTATTGACAGCCGGAACACTCTCAGCCACTTTGTTGCACAAAAATAATGAAGCTGCTGAACATGAACTTGCTTCGGAACTTAATTATCTGGCAAACAAAAGTATGATTGTGTATAAAGAACTGACACAGCAACCCGGGTTTATCCGCTTCTACGAAAAAGCAACACCTATCGATGCCATTGAGCAAAGTAAAATTGGTAGTCGTCCGTCACGAAGAACCGGAACCCGTAGTTTATCCGACTTAAGAGCTATTCCATGGGTTTTCAGTTGGAGTCAGTGCCGCTTTAATATAACAAGTTGGTACGGTGTCGGAACAACATTAGAAGAAATGTATGAAAAAGAGCCAGCTAAATTTGAAAGGTTTAGAAAATCAGTTGAAACAGATCCTTTTATACGCTATGTATTGACAAATGTTGATTCCAGTCTGGCAGCTTCCGATGAGAGTATCTTCAGGCAATACGCAAGTCTGGCATCCGAAGTACCTGAAAGCCCCGTTTTCATTAAGCTTATGACAGAGGAATTAATCCGTACAAGGCGAATGATTGATGTGTTGCTGAATATTCCGCTTGAAAAAAGACGTAAAAATCATTACTATTCTACACTTTTACGTTCAGAAGCCATGGATCCTTTACATTTACATCAGGCATTTTTACTTGACAAATGGCGTACCTCTACTGCTGACGGAAATACAACTGAAGCGGATCACACTTTAATTGAATTGTTGCGTTGCATTAATGCTATAGCCGGTGCTGTAGGATTTACAGGCTAAAATTTTAATTTATATATCTGAACAGCAAAGGAGGTTTTGTAGCCTCCTTTGCTGTATATATTAGTTTTCTGGAACTAAATAAATTATAAAATTATACCTGAAAAATATCATTCTATCTAGTTTGGCACATAAAATGATTAGCATTTTCATAGGTTTATTAAAACATCAAGTTGATATGAAAAAGAATATATTTGTAGTACTTATTTTCTTCTTGTTTATGACAATTGTAGGAGAACTCCAGGCTGAACAATCACTGGGGAGACAACTTTTCAGAAATATAAATATTGGTTGGGATATTAATCACACAAACGATTATCGCTGGAGTGATTTTCATATCGGGACTGCGTATGGCCAGAAATTTGAAGAGAACTCAAGGGTGTCATGGCAGATTGGAGTGAATTATAACTGGAATAAATACACGCTGTTTGCCGACGGAAACTATGCTATGGGAAACTACAATGCAGTTTTGAGAAATCAATCTATATCAATTCCGTTTATTGCCAGTTATGAGCTTTATAAATCATTTTTTACCGGAATTAAATTATATACCGGCCCCATATACGAAATGGTTTTTGCTTCCTCTATGGATAGAATTCCATTCTACAACTACAATCCCGCACAATTCGGGTGGACCGTTGGAACAAAGATTCGTTTTCTGGCTATATTCAATAGCAAAATTGCTTATAATTTTTATCCGACTCCCATGTTTCGCGACGGCACATTCAATCGATCGGCATTGAGTGTCTCAATAGGGTTTTAAAGCAAAAAGGTGTTTAGGATTTCCTAAACACCTTTTTTATGAATCCAACCAATTGGTTAAAACGATACTAGTTAATTATTGATAAGAGCAACTTTAGTTGATTTTACTGTACCATTTTTATAGGTTAACCCGTAGTGCATTTAGAGAAATAGCATAAAAAAAGTTGTTCATTTCGGATAAAATCCGTATATTTATCTGACTACCAATCATATAAATACCATGAACAACTTTCTAGCAAAGTACGAGAAAAT